>NZ_CP042968.1:7162500-8377719 GCF_001693515.2 Bradyrhizobium paxllaeri | reverse complement strand
CAGAACCCCTGTGTATTCCTGTGAATCCTGTGGAGCTTAACCGAGATGTGGGACCCTGCGCGATCGCCTCAGGGATAACCCTTGGTTTCTTCACAGGGCCTCACGCGAGGACAAGTCCGCCGCCTCGCGGCAATGATAGTGAGAAGATGTGGATTTGTCTCTTCATAAGCTGGCCACAAAACATCGCAAGCGATTGATGCCAGTGGCGTTATCCGGATGATCCGGTGCTCGGTCAAAATTGGTGTTGGATGTGAACAAGCCGCGCAAAAATGCGGGACGGTTTTGTGTGAGTCCAAATCACCGTCACTTAGACTCAAACCTAAGATTCTAAAATTATTGGTTTAGAGAAGCGGAGCTTTGCGGATATGTCTTGCGTCCCGGCTGGCAGAGCTTCTTCGCAACGCCGGGATGATCCGAACGTTCCAGGGCGAGCAAGGTCGGGGCGACTGCAATGTACGAGTTCACCATCCTTACGGCGTATCCCTGGATCAAGGCACTGCACATAATTGCCGTCATCTCGTGGATGGCCGGCATGCTCTATCTGCCGCGGCTGTTCGTCTATCATTGCGAGGCCGAGATCGGATCGAAGCAGTCCGAGACCTTCAAGGTGATGGAAAGGAGATTGCTGAAGGCAATCATCAATCCTGCGATGATCGTCACCTGGCTGGCCGGCCTTTACCTGGTCTGGAGCGGGGATTGGTACAGGTACGGCTGGTTTCACGCCAAGCTGACGCTGGTGCTCATCCTGTCCGGCGTCCACGGGTTTTTTGCCCGCTGGGTCAAGGATTTCGCCGCCGACCGGAACACCAGAAGTCAGAAATTCTATCGTATTATCAATGAGGTGCCGACCGTCCTGATGATCTTTATAGTCATCCTGGTCGTCGTGAAGCCGTTCTAGGACGCTATTTCGAAGGTTCGGCCGTTTCACACCTGCTTGCGAAGCAGCGGCCGATTTTCTATATTATCGAAATCCCACCCCACGCAGGCGGATGTGGCTGCGTTCCGGCTCCTTCATTGGACCGGCCGCCGCATCAGGTTTGAAGCCTCACCGGCGCTTTCCTTGCTTAGACCTGCGGACCTTCCTTTTTTCGTGTCCGCTTTTTCCTGAAGCCACCTCGCACCCCTTCTCAAAAGATACTCCACAGGACCACCCCAATGCGGGAAATGAAACTCCAAGACCTCAAATCGAAAACGCCGGCCGAGCTCGTCACGTTCGCCGAAGAGAGCGGGGTCGAAAATGCCAGCACCATGCGCAAGCAGGAGCTGATGTTCGCCATTCTCAAGCAGCTCGCGATTCAGGAAATCGACATCATCGGCGAAGGCGTCGTCGAGGTTCTCTCCGACGGCTTCGGCTTTCTACGCTCGCCCGATGCCAACTACCTGCCCGGCCCCGACGACATCTACGTCTCGCCGTCGCAGATCCGCCGCTTCGGTCTTCGCACCGGCGACACTATCGAAGGCCACATTCGCAGCCCGAAGGAAGGCGAACGCTATTTTGCGCTGCTCAAGGTCAACACGCTCAATTTCGAAGATCCGGAAAAGTCCAAGCACAAGGTCAATTTCGACAATCTGACGCCGCTGTTTCCCGACCAGCGCTTCCGTCTCGAACTGGAAGACCCCACGCGAAAAGACCTTTCTGCAAGGGTGATCGACATCGTCGCGCCGATCGGCAAAGGCCAGCGCGCGCTGATCGTGGCGCCGCCGCGCACCGGCAAGACCGTGCTGATGCAGAACATTGCGCACTCCATCACTGCCAATCATCCCGAGTGCTATCTGATCGTGCTCCTGATCGACGAGCGTCCGGAAGAAGTCACGGACATGCAGCGCTCCGTGAAGGGCGAGGTGGTGTCGTCGACCTTCGACGAACCCGCCGTGCGTCACGTCCAGGTCGCCGAGATGGTGATCGAGAAAGCCAAGCGCCTGGTCGAACACGGCCGCGACGTCGTGATTTTGCTCGACTCGATCACGCGCCTCGGCCGCGCCTACAACACCGTGGTGCCGTCATCCGGCAAGGTGCTGACCGGCGGTGTCGACGCCAATGCGCTGCAGCGGCCGAAACGATTCTTCGGCGCCGCGCGAAACATCGAGGAGGGCGGTTCGCTGACGATCATCGCGACCGCGCTGGTCGATACCGGCAGCCGAATGGACGAAGTCATCTTCGAAGAATTCAAGGGCACCGGTAACTCCGAACTGATCCTCGACCGCAAGGTCTCGGACAAGCGGACCTTCCCGGCGATCGACATCTCGCGCTCCGGCACGCGCAAGGAAGAGCTGATCACCGATCCGCAGCTCCTGAAGAAGATGTACGTGCTGCGCCGGATCCTCAATCCGATGGGCACCATGGACGCGATCGACTTCCTGCTCGACAAGCTCCGCAACACCAAGAACAACTCGGAGTTCTTCGACTCCATGAATACCTGAGCTGACAAACCGGGCTTAGGGGAGGGCGCCTTGCACCGCAGGGCGCCCTTTTTTCATGCTGCGATCGTCGCTGCAGCGCGGGAAATCGGTCTTAGCGATTGGTTAACTATATAAGGCATTGAATTTTTATAACTTATTGGCCTTGGCGGTCGGGGTAGGGGCGTCTCTCCGGATTTTGCAGCGTTTTCTACCGCGTCTTTTCACGACTGGCCGGCGATACGGCCTGCACGTTCCGGCCTCGCATTGAATCGCGTTGCCTTTTCAAAACCTCCCGCACAAATAGGCCATGCATCCGCGGGATCAGACCATCTTTGCGTTGTCGTCGGGCCGGCCACCGAGCGCGATCGCTTTAGTGCGCGTCTCGGGTCCGCAGGCCGGAAAGGTCGTGACGACCCTGGCCGGCAAATTGCCGCCACCGCGAATGGCGACCCGCGCCCTGCTTCGGGATGTCGGCCAGCGGCCGATCGACGATGCCGTGGTGTTGTGGTTTCCCGGTCCGGCCAGTGCGACCGGCGAAGACATCGCCGAGTTTCACGTCCACGGCGGACGCGCGGTGCTATCAGCTTTGTTCGCGACGCTGTCGGCCTTCGACGATGTTCGCACCGCCGAGCCCGGCGAATTTACGCGCCGCGCTTTCGAGAACGGCAAGCTCGATCTCACCGAAGCCGAAGGCCTCGACGATCTCATCCACGCCGACACGGATCGGCAGCGGCACCAGGCGTTGCGTCAATTGAAGGGATTGCTTGGCGACAGGGCGCGCGACTGGCGCGCGCGGATCATCGAGGCGTCTGCCTTGATCGAGGCCGGGATCGATTTCTCTGACGAGGGCGACGTGCCGGCGGAGTTGATCGCGCCGGCGCTGGCGAAGGTCAAAGCGTTGCTGGCGGAGATCGAGGTAGTCCTGGCGGGGCAGGGCCGGAGTGAGCGGCTTCGCGATGGCCTCGTCGTCGCGATCGCCGGCCCGCCGAATGTCGGCAAGTCGACGCTGATGAATCAACTCGCGCGTCGCGAGGTCGCGATCGTGTCGCCGCATGCCGGCACCACGCGCGACATCATTGAGGTGCAGCTGGATCTCGACGGCTATCCGGTGACGGTGATCGACACCGCGGGCATTCGCGAGACCGACGACCCGGTGGAGCAGGAGGGCGTCCGCCGCGCCCGTGCCCGCGCGGCGGACGCGGACCTCGTGCTGTGGCTTTCCGACTCGCCGCAGGCAGCGATCGAACACAACGAGGGCGCACCAATCTGGAAGGTGCGAAACAAGATCGATCTCGGAGAGGCGGGTCGGCCATTGGCCGAGGAGCAGGGGGAGGGGAGCTTCCAGATTTCGGCGAGCCGTGGCGACGGCGTGCCGGAGCTGATCGTGGCGTTGGTCGGTTTCGCCCAACGCTACTTTGGCGGCACCGAGGGTGGACTGATTAGCCGGACCCGGCAACGGAAACTGCTCGAGGAGACAGTGGCTGCGCTGCAGCGCTGTGTCGCGGTGGTCGGGGAGGGTGAGGAGCTGGCGGCGGAGGAACTTCGGGCGGCGGGACAGTCGCTGGGAAGGTTGCTCGGGCGGGTGGATGTCGAGGACATTCTCGACGTGATCTTCCGTGAGTTCTGCGTAGGTAAGTGACGTTTGCTTACCTTTCGCTAGCCATGTTTCACGAAACAGGACGGGCCATCCGGGCGGTGTTTCACGTGAAACACTTTCCTCAAACTTCTTCTTTCGGGTCTGGCAACTCCGCGATAGAAGTCCCGACATGATCTCCCAAGCAGAGTCCTTCGACGTTATCGTTATCGGTGGCGGCCATGCCGGCTGCGAGGCCGCGAGCGCGGCTGCGCGGATGGGTGCGAAGACGGCCTTGGTGACCCATCGTTTTGCGACCGTCGGGGCGATGTCTTGCAATCCCGCCATCGGGGGTCTGGGCAAGGGTCATCTGGTTCGCGAGGTCGACGCCCTGGACGGTCTGATGGGTCGGATGGCCGATGCCGGCGGCATCCAGTTTCGAATGCTGAACCGTCGAAAGGGTCCGGCAGTTCGGGGACCGCGTGCCCAGGCGGACCGCAAGCTCTATGCCGCGGCCATGCAGACTGCGATCCTGGAGACGGCCAATCTCAGCGTGATCGAAGGCGAGGCGGATGAGCTGATCGTTTCGAACGGTCGGGTGAGGGGCGTTCGACTGGGGGATGGGCGCGAGCTTGCGGCCGGCGCGGTGGTCATCACGACCGGCACGTTCCTGCGGGGTCTCATCCATCTCGGCGAAAAGAACTGGCCCGCCGGCCGTGTCGGCGAGGCGCCGGCGACGGGGCTTTCGGCCTCCTTTGAGCGTGCCGGGTTTACGCTGGGGCGGTTGAAGACCGGGACGCCGCCGCGGCTCGATGGCACGACCATCGACTGGTCCGCCGTGGAGATGCAGCCCGGAGACGAACCGCCGGAGCCGTTCTCGGTCATGACGGACCGGATCACGACGCCGCAGATCCAATGCGGGATCACGCGGACGACCCCGGCGACCCATGAGGTGATCCGGGCCAACGTCCATCGCTCCCCGATGTATTCCGGCCAGATCAAGAGCAGCGGTCCGCGCTATTGTCCCTCGATCGAGGACAAGATCGTCCGCTTTGGCGATCGCGACGGGCACCAGATCTTCCTGGAGCCGGAAGGGCTCGACGACTCCACCGTTTATCCTAACGGCATCTCGACCTCACTGCCGGAAAAGGTCCAGCTCGCCATCCTCGCGACCATTCCCGGACTTGAGCGGGTCAAGATGGTGCGGCCAGGCTATGCCATCGAATACGACCATGTCGATCCGCGGGAGTTGGAGTCGACACTGCAAACAAAACGGCTGCCGGGTCTCTTTCTGGCCGGGCAGATCAATGGCACGACGGGATACGAAGAGGCTGCGGCCCAGGGGATCGTTGCCGGTCTGAACGCTGCTTTGATGGCGGGAGGCGCTGATCCGATCGTGTTTGATCGCGCCGACGGCTATCTCGGGGTAATGATCGACGACCTCGTGACCCGCGGGATCACTGAGCCGTACCGGATGTTCACCTCGCGGGCCGAGTACCGGCTGACACTTCGGGCAGACAATGCCGACCAGCGTCTGACGGATAAGGGTATCGCTCTGGGCTGCGTGGGGCAGGCGCGTTCTGAACGCCATCGCGAGAAGATGGCTGCGTTGGAAGCTGCCAAGACGTTGGCCAGGTCGCTGGCCATCACGCCCAACGAAGCGGCCAAGCATGGCCTTGCGCTCAACCGCGACGGTCATCGCCGATCGGCATTTGAGCTGCTCGCCTATCCCGAAGTCGAGTGGACGACCCTGTGCAGCATCTGGCCGGAGCTCTCCGCCATCGATCCCTCGATCGCCGTGCATCTCGAGATCGACGCCAAATACGATGTCTATCTCAAGCGCCAGACCGCCGACGTCGATGCCTTCCGGCGCGACGAAGGTTTGGTCCTGGCCGGTATCGACTATGCCGATGTATCAGGGCTTTCGAACGAGGCGCGGTCAAAGCTTCAGGCGGCGCAGCCACGGACCGTGGGGCAGGCGGGTAGACTTGACGGTTTGACGCCGGCGGCGCTTGGAATTCTGGCGGCCTATCTGCGGCGCGAGGCGCGACGGAAGAACGCGAAGGCGACAGCTTAAGAATCTGTTTCACGTGAAACGTCGATGTGGGATGGGTGGAGCGATGGCCATCTTCTGCACGCGAGCAATTGATGGGTATCGCTTCGCTCCACCGATCAGCCTACGATTGAGTCGTCCAACGGGACCGCCATGGCGAAAGCCGCCATTCACACCCTCTCCACGCCCCTGCCCTCCGACAAGGCCAATGGCCTAGCCCTTACCCCCGTTTCACCCGAGACGGAGGCGCGGCTTGATCGCTACGTCGCCTTGCTTCTGGAGTGGCAGATCAAAACGAATCTGGTGGCGCCATCGACGCTTCCGAATCTGTGGACGCGGCACATCTCCGATTCACTCCAGCTTTTGAGTCTGGCTCCGTCGGCTAAGACCTGGGTCGATCTCGGCAGCGGCGGCGGTTTCCCGGGCGTGGTGCTGGCCTGCGCGCTGGCGGAAACACCGGGTGCCAACGTCCATCTGGTCGAGCGAAACGCCAAAAAAGCGGCCTTCCTGCGCGAGGCCGTTCGCGTAACTTCCGCGTCTGCCATCGTGCATTTGGCGGGAATCGGGGATATTGTGGATAGAATTGGAAGCCGCGTTGATTGCGTCACTGCGCGGGCGCTGGCTCCATTACATCAGCTTGTCGGCTTCGCGGAGCCGTTCGTGAGCAGCGGTGCGAAAGCGTTGTTTCTCAAGGGCCAAGATGTAGAGGCTGAATTGACCGAAGCCACTAAATATTGGAATATTCAACCGCGACTCCATTCCAGCCGCACGGGCGGGCACGGCTGGATCGTCGAACTCGATCGGATCGAGCGGCGCAACCCCTCCGCGATCACACATGGCGATCGGGCATGAGCGAATTAGACCAGTTATATCAAGAAGATAGGGATCAGACTCCACCGCCCCATCCACGCATCCTGTCGCTCGCGAATCAGAAGGGCGGCGTGGGCAAAACGACCACGGCGATCAATCTGGGCACTGCGCTCGCGGCAATCGGCGAGCGCGTCCTGATCGTCGACCTCGATCCGCAGGGCAACGCCTCCACCGGTCTCGGCATCGATCGCCGCAACCGCAGCTGCTCGACCTATGACGTGCTGATCGGCGAAGCGCCGCTGCGCGACGCGGTCGTTGCCACCGCGGTGCCGCGATTGCACATCGCCTCCTCGACCATGGATCTGTCGGGCCTTGAGCTCGAACTCGGTACCACGCCGGGCCGCGCCTTCCGCTTGCGTGATGCGATTGCGTCGCTGAACAAGAACGTGGCGCCGGACACCGACTACACCTATGTGCTGATCGATTGCCCGCCGTCGCTGAATCTTCTCACGGTCAACGCGATGGCGGCGTCGGATGCGATCCTGGTGCCGCTGCAGTGTGAGTTCTTCGCGCTCGAAGGTCTGTCGCAATTGCTGCAGACGGTGGAGCAGGTGCGCTCGACGCTCAATCCGAACCTGTCGATCCACGGCATCGTGCTGACTATGTTCGACTCGCGCAACAATCTGTCGAACCAGGTGGTCGCCGACGTCAGGCAGTTCATGGGCGGCAAGGTCTATGACACCATGATCCCCCGCAACGTGCGCATCTCCGAGGCGCCGTCCTACGGCAAGCCGGTGCTGGTCTACGATCTCAAATGCGTCGGCAGCGAAGCGTATCTGAAGCTGGCAACGGAAGTGATCCAGCGCGAGCGCGAGCTGAGGCATTAGCAGGTACGACGTCATTCCGGACAATCCGCGTGAGCGGATTGATCCGGAATCTCGAAGTGATGAAGCAACTCTGACGTCGAGATTCCGGGTTCGCGTCTGACGACGCGCCCCGGAATGACAGCAAGATCAACCGAATTCAGTTCCGGAGTAGCTTAAGTGAATCCTAGGGAGTTGGCGGCAATGGCCGACAAAACAGGTTCGCGACTGGGCCGTGGCCTCGCAAGTCTGATCGGGGATGTCGGCGGCGAGGCCGCGCACGCCGAACGGCCGCGTAATCAGCGCAAGGTGCCGATCGAGTTTCTCAAGCCCAATCCGCGCAACCCACGCCGGACCTTTTCCGATACCGAACTTGGCGAGCTGGCCAGCTCGGTCAAGCAACACGGCGTGATCCAGCCGATCGTGGTCCGTCCCGTGAAGGGCGCGCAGGACCGCTACGAGATCATCGCCGGCGAGCGCCGCTGGCGCGCCGCGCAACTCGCGAGCCTGCACGAGGTGCCGATCGTCCCGATCGAAGTCAGCGACTCTGACGCACTCGAGATCATGATCATCGAGAACGTCCAGCGCGAAGACCTCAATGCGATGGAAGAGGCGCAGGGCTATCACGCACTGGCCGACGAATTCAAACGCAGCCAGGAAGACATCGCCAAGGAAGTCGGCAAGAGCCGCAGCCACGTCGCCAACATGATGCGGCTGACGAAATTGCCGACGGAGGTGCAGGCCCTTATCTCAAGCGGCGAATTATCCGCCGGCCACGCCCGTGCGCTGATCGGCGTGCCCGATCCGCTGGCCGCGGCAAAGCGCATCGTCGCCGAAGGACTCAACGTCCGGCAGACCGAGGCGCTGGCGCATGAAGAGGGCGTGCCGGAACGCAAGCCGCAGAAGGCGAGGCGCGGCGGCGGCAAGACAAAGGATCCCGACACGATCGCGCTGGAGAAGCGTGTCAGCGATGCGCTCGGCCTCACCGTGACCGTCAACCACCGCGATCCCGGCGGCTCCGTCCAGATCAGCTACCGCAACCTCGAACAGCTCGACGAGGTGATGCGACGATTGGAGAAGGGCTAAGCGGGGCCCATCTTACTTTGCATGGGGTTGTTTTCGCGATTTTGCATCCGGCGGCTCCGCACGCCAGGAAATAGATTCCCGTTACATCAAGCCGGGTCGGCCATAGGCCGGTGCCACTCGCAATGGCGGTTGCTGAAGTTCGCTTAGCCCCGCCGCTTCGCGTTCGCCGCAATCGACAGCAGCGTTCGCAGCCCAATGGCTGACGCCAGCGAGGCCTGCTTGCGCATGTCGAGGGCGGCCGTCCCGAGCTGATCGATGATGGCGGCCAACCGCGGCGCGCTGAAATTGCGCAGCGCAATTTCGACGGCGCCCTTGCGCGAAAAGTGCAGGCGCGGATAGCCGCTTTCCAGCAGCGTCGAGACCGGCGTGCCCTCCGCGACCGCGAGCGCCGATTTGTGCAGCCAGGCCGCCTGGCGCTGCGCGGCGGAAATGATCACGCCGGGATAGGTGCCGGCGACCATGGCCTTGGCAAATTCGCTCTCGACCAGATCCGGCTTGCCGGCAAAGGCGCCATCCACGATCGGGTCGAGTTTCAGCTCGGAGGCGTCGGAGACGACGGTCATGACATCGTCGAGCGCGATCTCGCCCTTGCCGTGGGAATAGAGCGCGAGCTTGCGCAGTTCGTTGCGCGAGGCCTGGCGGTCGCCGCCGAGTAGCGACATCAGCACCGCGCGCGCGTCCGAAGCGATGCGTAAACTGGAAGCCCGCAATTCCTCGTCGATCAACCTCGCGAGGTCGCGCTCGGTGTCGGGATAGCAGGCGATGGCGACCGCGGTCTTGGCGCGCTCGCAGGCCTTGCGCAGCGGCGATTCCGGCCGCAGCTCGCCGGCCTCGATCACGATGCGGCAATCCTTCACCGCCGAATCAGCCAGCGTGTCGATGCCGCTGGCAAAATTGCGGGAGCCGGCGCGCACACGGATCGCCCGTCGGCCGCCGAACATCGGGATCGTCATGGCTTCATCGACCAGCCGCGACGGCTCGGCCGCCAGTTCGTCGCCATCGAGCCGCACCAGCGAAAAGGGATCGTTGGGATCGTCGACCGCCGACGCGATCAGCGCGTCGGCGCGCTCGCGCACCAGACCGGCGTCGGGACCGTAAAGCAGGATGATGGGACGGCCGGCATCAGGCCGGGCGAGAAAAGCGTCGATGTCTTTTCCGCGGAGCGCGACCAATGGCGGTCAGGTGCCAGCGTAGAAGTAGGACGCCAGCCGGGTCTGGATGTTTTCCGCGATTTCGTTGGCGGCGCGATCCTCGGCGTCGCGGAAAGCGCGGGCGCGAGCAAAGCGCTGCAGATTGCCCGGAATATCATAGGACACTCGGGAGAAAGTCGTCCCGGTCATGACCGACTTGTTGGTGGCAAGATCAATCAAATTGTACTGCGCGTCGATGCCGTAGTTTTCGCTTGTCGGCAACGCGGTGTTCGGGTCGATCATCAGCGAGTTGCGGGTGCTGTTGAAGCGCAGCACCAGCCGGTGGGTCGGCGGCATGCCGGTGGCGTTGCCGTAGAGCTTGAACGCCAGCGCGTTGCGGATCTCCACCTGGATTCGGGCTTCACGCGACGCGTTCGGCTTATCCACCGGTGGAACTTCCACGCCCATCAGCTTTTCGCGCAAGCCGGGCTTGCCGTCGGTACGTTCGGCATACATCGGCTGGAAGCAGCCGGCCGTGAGCGCCGCCAGAGCGGCGACGGCGATGAGCCGAACGGCGATCCGGGTCTTAGCCAACGACATTCACGATCCTCATGGGAACTACGATTATCTTGCGGACGGCCTTGCCGCCGAGAGCGAGTTTTACCGCATCGAGCGCCAAAACGGCAGCCTCAATTTCCGGATTTTGGGCGACCCGTGGCACGGTAACATCACCCCGCTTCTTGCCGTTGACCTGGACCACCAGCGTCACGGTGTCTTCAACCAGCAAATCGCGTTCGATTTGGGGCCAGTTGGCCTCCGAAATCAGCCCCTGCTGGCCCAGAACTACCCAGCACTCCTCAGCCAGATGGGGCATCATAGGCGCAATGAGCTGAACCAGGATGGTCGCGGCTTCGCGGACTGCCCAGGCGGTGTCGGCCGCCGGCTTGCCGCCCTTGCCCAGGACCTCGGCCAGTGCATTGGCGAATTCCCGGATATGGGCCAGGCAGACGTTGAAGTGCAGCCGCTCAATGCCCGACGACACCTTGTCCAGCGCGCCATGGGCCGCCTTGCGCAGCGCCAGCGCTTCGGGGCCGAACGCAGCCGGCCGGCCGACAGAGGCCGATTTGGCGATTTCGGCCGATTCGTTCACCAGCCGCCACAGCCGCTGCACGAAGCGCGAGGCGCCCTGCACGCGCTCGTCGCTCCAGATCACGTCACGGTCCGGCGGCGAGTCCGACAGCATGAACCAGCGCGCGACGTCGGCGCCATAGGTCGCGATGATGTCGTCGGGGTCGACGGTGTTCTTCTTCGACTTCGACATCTTCTCGATCGGACCGATCGTCACCGGCTCGTCGCCATAGATCATGGTGGCGCGCCGTTCGCCGCCGACGATTTCGACCTTCACCTCGGCCGGCGTGACAAAGGTGCCGTCGGCCTTCTGATAGGTCTCGTGCACCACCATGCCTTGGGTGAACATGCCGGCGAACGGCTCATCCATGTTGATATGGCCGGTGGCCTTCATCGCGCGGGTGAAGAAGCGGCTGTAGAGCAGGTGCAGGATCGCGTGCTCGACGCCGCCGATATACTGGTCGACCGGCATCATCCGGTCGGCGACCGCAGGCGTGGTTGGCGCCTTCTCGTTCCAGGGATCGGTGAAGCGCGCAAAATACCAGGACGAATCCACGAAGGTGTCCATGGTGTCGGTTTCGCGGGTAGCCTTGCCGCCGCATTTCGGACAGGTGACGTGCTTCCAGGTCGGATGATGGTCGAGCGCGTTGCCCGGCTTGTCGAAGGTCGCGTCCTCCGGCAGCGTCACCGGCAACTGGTCGTCCGGCACCGGCACCACATCGCATGTCGGGCAATGGATGACCGGGATCGGGCAGCCCCAATAGCGCTGGCGCGAAATGCCCCAGTCGCGCAGGCGGAAATTCACCTGCCGCTCGCCGACGGGCGCGTTGCCGCGCATCTCCGATTCCAGCCGCTTTGCGATCTCTTCCTTGGCCGCGTCGATGGTCATGCCATCGAGGAAGCGGGAATTGATCATGCGGCCGTCGCCGTCATAGGCGGTGTCCGTGATGACGAACGTCTTCGGGTCCTGACCTTCCGGGCAGACCACCGGAATATTGCCGAGATTGTATTTGTTGACGAAGTCGAGGTCGCGCTGGTCATGCGCCGGGCAGCCGAAGATGGCGCCGGTGCCGTATTCCATCAGCACGAAATTCGCGACATAGACCGGCAGCTTCCAGTTCGGGTCGAACGGGTGCACGGCCTTGATGCCGGTGTCAAAGCCCTGCTTCTCGGCGGTGTCGATGATTTCCTGCGCCGTGCCGATCTTCTTGATGTCGGCGATGAACTCGGCAAGCTTTGGATTCTTCGCCGCCGCGGCAATCGCCAGCGGATGATCGGCCGAGATCGCCATGAATTTTGCGCCGAACAGCGTGTCCGGCCGCGTCGTGAAAATCTTCAGCTCGGTTTCGCCCGCCGGCGTTGTGGCAGGGTCGAGCGCGAAGCGGATCAGCAGGCCTTCGGAGCGGCCGATCCAGTTGCGCTGCATCAGCCGCACCTTGTCGGGCCAGCGGTCCAGCCCGTCGAGTGCGTCCAGCAGTTCCTGCGAGTATTTTGTGATCTTGAAGACCCACTGGCTCATCTCGCGCTGCTCGACAACAGCGCCCGAGCGCCAGCCGCGGCCGTCGATCACCTGCTCGTTGGCGAGCACGGTCATGTCGACCGGATCCCAGTTCAGCTTGCGCTTCTCGCGTTCGGCGAGGCCGGCGCGCAGCATGTCCAGGAACATCTTCTGCTGATGCTTGTAGTAGGAGGGGTCGCAGGTCGCGAACTCGCGTGACCAGTCGAGCGACAACCCGATCGACCGCAACTGCTTCTTCATCGCGGCGATGTTGTCGTAGGTCCACGCCTTCGGCGCGACCTTGCGCTCGATCGCGGCATTCTCCGCCGGCAGGCCGAACGCGTCCCAGCCCATCGGATGCAGCACGTTAAAGCCCTTGGCGCGCATGAAGCGGGCCAGCACGTCGCCGAGCGTATAGTTCCGAACATGCCCGATATGGATGCGCCCGGACGGGTAGGGGAACATCTCGAGCACGTAGTATTTCGGCCGCGAATCGTCGTTTTTGGAGGCGAAGATCGCCTTTTCGTCCCACTGGCGCTGCCAGCGAGGCTCGGAATCACGGGCGTTGTAACGTTCGGAGGTCATGGAATCGCTAGCGCTTTTTGTGGATTCGGGTCCCGTCCAGAGGACGGCGGACTAGGCCACAAAAGCGGCTGTGGGGTCAACGGGTTGGGGAGGGGGCAGAACGGTCATTTGACCAGCGGGCCTGGCGTGTCCGCTCACCCTGCCATCGCCATCCCGGCCTCGTCGACCAGCTTGGCGAATCCGTGCTCGACCACGGTATTTCGCCCGCGGTGCTTGGCGGCGTAGAGGGCGGCATCCGCGGCTTCGATCAGGTCGCCGGGGGTTTGGGTGTCGCTCGGCAGCGTGGCGGCGACGCCGACGCTGACGGTGACGATCATATGGTTGGAGGTGATGTGGGGCAGGGCGAGGCCCTGAACGGTTGCGCGCACGGTTTCGCCGACCTCGAGCGCCTTCTGCGGGCTGGTGTTCGGCAACAACAGGCAGAATTCCTCGCCGCCATAGCGGCCGGCAAAGCCCATGGTGTCGGCAGCGATGCCCGCCAGCGTTTCGCCGATCCGGGTCAGGCAGGCGTCGCCTTCCGGGTGGCCATAGGTGTCGTTGTAGAGCTTGAAGTGATCGACATCGATCATCAGGAGCGACAGCTCGCTATGGTACTGCTGCGCCTTCATCCATTCGAAATCGAGCCGGCTCTGGAAGCCGCGGCGGTTGGCAAGGCCCGACAGCATGTCCATCGAGGCCATCACGGTGAGCCGGTCGTTGGTGGCGACGAGTTCGCGCTCGCGCTGGCTGAGCTGGGCCGCCATCGCGTTGAAGGCGCGGGCCAGCGGCATGAATTCCGACGGCAGGCGGCTGCGCGAGACGCGGGCCGTCGAGTCGCCTTCGCCGAATCGCTTGGCCATGCCGGTCATGACTTCGATCGGATTGATGATGAGTTTCTCGGCGCCGATCAGCGCGCCGAGCAGTACGAACAGGCAGACGAATCCGAGTTGCAGATAGGCGGTGCGGATCTCGCGATTGATCTCCGCCGTCACTTTGGCCTCGTCGACGCTGACGGTCAGGCGCGCCTGCGTTCCGGGAATGCGCGCGAAACTGATGGCGCGCTTGGAGCCGTCCATCGTGGTGAAGGAAAGCGACCCCGTATCGGAGTTGGAGCTGAGCGCCTTGTAAGTGATGGCTGACAACAGCGGCACGTTGTCGAGTGGTTGGCCGATCGCGCTGGCCTGATCCGGCGGTGCCGCCAGCACGACGCCGGTACTATCGATCAGCAGCGCCGAGATGCCCGGCTTTCCGCCGAGGTTGGCCATGATCTTCGACAGCCAGTCTATATTGATGCCGGCGACCGCAACCGAATCTTCCTCCGGATTGATCGCGGAAACCGGATAGGCCGCCATCATGATCGGCCGATTGTTGGTCTTGCCGAACAGATAATCGCTGAAGACGAAATCGCGCGTCTCCTGCGCCTTCCTGAAATAGTCGCGATCAGCGATGTTGAGGCCGACCTGAATATTCAGGGTCGAGCACTGCACCGTGCCTTCCTTGCTCACCAGCATGATGCTGCGGATCCAGGGCAGGTTGGCGGGCAGGCTGGCGCGCAATATTTCGCAGCTGCGCCCGATGCCGCTGGAGGCGCGGATATAGGCCGCCGATTTCAGCATGGTTTCGACGGAGGAGATCACCTCGCGCTGGGTCTCGGCGCTGTGATGGGTGATATTGGCGTATTCTTCCGAAGCCGTCGCGATCTGCCTGGCGCGGGTGTCTTCGAGCGAGCGGACGCGCTCCAGCATCAAGGGCGCCACCAGCAGCACGGCCAGCATCGCAAGCCGCGCCCGGATTCCGAGCAGCTTCTTGAGCTTGACCCGCTTGCGGTTGAAAGTAACGCCAGACATCCTGCCCCCCGCACCACAGGGTAGAGCGAAGGGTTCAAAAAGCCTTTCCCGAACTTGGTAAAATTTGAGGAAATGCCGTAAAATCTTCTCGCCGAAACACGACACGATGCGAGAGAGATGACGACGCCGCTAACCAAGTCTTTACCAATCGGTCTGGCCCAGGTGGAGCAGGACATCGCGCGCGCGTGCAAGGAAGCGCGCCGCGAGCGTGCATCGGTGACGCTGATCGCGGTGTCGAAGACCTTTGACGCCGCAGCGATTTCGCCGGTCATCGATGCCGGGCAGCGCGTGTTCGGCGAAAACCGCGTGCAGGAGGCCAAGGCAAAATGGCCGGCGCTGGTGTCATCCCATCCCGGGATTGCGTTGCATCTGATCGGGCCATTGCAATCCAACAAGGCGAAAGAGGCCGTGGCGCTGTTCGACGCCATCCATTCGGTCGACCGTCCCAGCATTTGCGAAGCGCTGGCCAAGGAAATCAATTTACAGAACAAACGGCCGGAATTGTTCGTTCAGATCAACACTGGCGAGGAGCCGCAAAAGGCCGGCATCGCGCCCGGCGATGCCGATGCCTTCATCGCGAGCTGTCGCGACAAGTATGGTCTGGTCATTTCCGGCCTGATGTGCATCCCGCCGGTCAACGACGCGCCGGCGCCGCATTTTGCGCTGACGGCCAAGATCGCCGCGCGCAACGGGCTGAAGAATCTGTCGATGGGCATGAGTGCCGATTTTGCAGTCGCGATCCAGATGGGTGCGACGCATGTGCGGGTGGGTTCGGCGATCTTCGGGGCGCGGTAGAGAAGCGTAGGGTGGGCAAAGCGAAGCGTGCCCACCATTCTGCGAGCTTGTCCGAACGAAGATGGTGGGCACGGCGCTTACGCGCCCTTTGCCCACCCTCATATGAGGCCTTTTGAGTCAAGCATCCCGACAGGGCTTGGATGTGATTTTTACGTTCGGTGGAGCGGCGGCGCGCGGAGCCATGCGTAGCGCAGCGTGCCGCCGCGGTCGGTGCGCTCTGGGACTGGCTTCCGGCGATTTATGCAGTTGCTCACTGCATCACCTCATATCCGGTCGGACCGTTGTCCGTACCCACATTCCGCATGCATGCGGCGAGGAAGCCACGAGGATGAGACCCATCTACGAAACAGCCTGTTTGCTGGCCCAAGGGTGGCACGGTCACCATCCATCCCGCGCTGACCGCGGCAGATGCCGCGACGCTGACGCGTTCGTTGAAGTGGTTAGATCTTTACGGCCTTGAGCACCGCGCCTTCCGGCACGAGACCGGTCGTGAGGTAGCGCCACAGCGCCACCATCAGCTTGCGCGCCAGGGCGACGATGGCGACGCGCTTGATGCGCTTGCCGGCATCGAGCGTGCGCTTGCGGTACTCCAGGGTCAGCTTGCTGTCCGGCTGATGCCGCAGCCACAGCCAGGCCAGTTCGATCGCGGCACAGCGGGCGCGCGGATTGCCCGCCTTGCTGATGCCCTGGTCGCGGTCGATGCCGCCGCTCCGCCACGGACTGGGCGTCAGCCCGAAATAGCTCCCGACCTCGCGGCGATTGCGGAAGTCCTTGTAGAACACCTCGCTGGTCAGCGTCGTCGCGAACGCCGGGCCGAGACATTTGAGCCGGCGCAGCAGTTCGCTGCGCCGGCTCATCTCGGCTTCCGCAGGCATTGGCTCCGCTGCGGCCGCCTCCTGCGCGAGCGCATCGAGCCGATCGCGCACCAGCATCAGCCGCGCGTGCTCGTGTCGGATCTCGCTCAGCATCCGCGGCGGGACCGCCTGGCCTTGCCAATCCCGCTGCGTTGCCAGCCAGCTCAGCCAGTCGCGCCGCCGCGGGTTCCCGACCGCCATGCCCCGCAGCCGCAGCAGTGCCTTGATCCGGTTGGTGTGAGCGGTTTGCTCCTTGATCAGCCGGTCGCGTTCGCGGCTGCCGCGGCGGGCGTCCTCCTGTTCGGCTGCAGGCACCCGGACGATCCGCACCACCCGCGGCTCGCCGCGCAGATACGCCATCAGCGTGCGCAGCATCCGCTCGCCATCGATCCGGTCGGTCTTCACCCGCCGCGCCCGCTGGTCCACCGCAATGCTGGCGGGATCAAACACGTAGTTCGTGATGCCGGCCGCCAGCAGCAGCCGGTGCAGCCAGAACCCGTCGTAGCCCGCCTCGTAGCAGCTCGCCACCGCCGGAACGCCTCCCAGCGTTCGAGCCGCCCGCTCCCGAACCCGACCCACCAACGCCAACAGCTCGGCATGATCGCCACCCTCCAGCTTGTGGTGCGATATCTTGTCCTTGTCCGGGCTGTGCAGCGCGACCCGCCAGCTCCGCTGGCTCAGTTCGATTGCAACGAAAATTGTGCCAATATGGCCGGCGGTGGGCGTGGCTACGGTGGATGCTTGCATCTGACTCTCCGAGGGGTTCGAGTGTGGAAACCCAAACCTTATCGGAAAGGCCACGCTCACCGCCTCATGGAATCTACGAAGCCCGCAATGATGGCGAGAGAGCCTACTTGAATCCCACCGACACCTTCCCAAGCGCACCAAAATCAACCGCGAAAAAATCGCCCGATTGAATCGGCAGCGGTGGATGGCAGGTGCCCGTCGTGACAACACGGCCGGCCTTCAGCGTCACGCCAAGCTGGCGCAGTTCGTTGGCGAGCCACGTCAGTGCTAACAGGGGATCGCCCAGCACGTTCTTGCCGTGGCCGACGAATTTTTCGCCGCGCATCGTCATGATCGGCCGCTCCTCGACGAGGTCCATCGACCGCCAGTCGGCCGTTGCGGCAGGGCCCAGCACGAACAGATGCGCGCAGGCGTTATCGGCGATGAGCTGCGCTTCGCCGGCGCTGACGAAATCGGCAAAGCGTGAATCCGGTATCTCGATGGCCGGGTGCAGCGTGTCGACGGCATCGAGCACCTGCTGGACCGTATAGGGTGTCGGTCGCGCCGGCAGATCGACACGCATGCGAAACGCGAATTCGGGCTCGGCGACGCGCATTTCGTTGCCTGCCATCGAAGCCGTTCCGCCATCGGGAATGACGGTCTCGGCCAGGATGCGCCCGGCCATCGGCCCGTCGACGTTGATGTGCTTTTGTCCGGCCGCGCTGGTGGCCGCGATCTTCCAGCCGAACAGGCTCTCGGACGAGTATCTTTCGATTGCCGCCTGGATCGCGTAGCCCTCAATCCGGTCGCTCGGCCGCAGTTTTTCGTCGAGGCCAGAAAGTTTGGTGCCGGCGCGCCAGTGGTCGTGCAGCGTCTTTGATGCGGCTTCTATCGCATTCTTGTCGAGCATCGCGGTTGATCCCTCATCAGCCGATCATGATTTTCGTCTGCGGGCCCATGCGCCGCAGCAGCCGCAGCATGGCGGATTTCGTCATCGAGACGCATCCCGCTGTCGGCGAGAAATTGGTCCGAGCCAGATGCAGGAACACGGCGCTGCCGCGACCGGCAATGCGCGGCGCGCTGTTGTGATCGATCTCGACGATGAAGTCGTAGAGGTGGTCCTCGCGCGTCAGCCGGTCGCCGGGCTGATCCCGGACCAGGCGAATCGGTTGATTGTAGTGGCGGTCATGCGGGTCCTCGCACCAGGCGTCTTCGGGCCGGATGGGTCGGGCCGGCAGATAGGTCCGGGGCCGAATATGGCGGTCGGCCCGCCACCACAATTGCAGCGGACGATAGGTGCCCCGCGGGGTGCCGCCATCGCCCTCCCGCTTGTTGGCGAGGATGCCGCCGCGGCCAAGTGCCACCGGCACGGTCCAGCCGTCTGCGGTCAGCCAGCCCCGGCGGGGGTCGCCGGCGGCCTGCCGGACCCGGATTGCGACAAGTGGCCGATCACGCGCAGCTGTCTTATAAGTGATTGAAATCGGAGTGGTTTCCATGCCAATGCCCAACACCGGGGATTGCCTGTCCCGCCGTTACTATTCTAATTGACGCCATTACAGGACATTCATCCAGACGCGCCTCAAATTTGGGATAGACTGTGATCGGCTTGTGAATCTGTAACAATCTCTTACCTCACTACAAATCAGTACCCTGATGACCCGCTTGCTAGCGAAATTTGCCCGCGAATCAGGTTTGTCATCGACCAAGACCCGGCTTGAGACGCTCCCGCTTGTGTCCGCCGCCTGCCTCAAGAGGATCGTATCCTATGCCCAATGCCCGCAAGATCCTGATCGTGGATGACGACACCGATCTGCGCGACACGCTGGTCGAGCAACTATCGTTGCACGAGGAGTTCGAAGCCTCCGCCGTCGATACCGGCGCCAAGGGTGCCAGCGCCGCCAAAGCCAACTCCCCCGATCTGGTGCTGATGGATGTCGGCTTGCCGGATACCGACGGACGTGAAGTCGTGCGCAGCCTCCGCAAGGGCGGCTTCAAGGCGCCGATCATCATGCTCACCGGCCACGATACCGATTCCGACACCATTCTGGGCCTCGAATCCGGCGCCAATGACTACGTGGCAAAGCCGTTCCGGTTCGCCGTCCTGCTCGCCCGGATCAGGGCGCAGCTCCGCCAGCACGAGGCCAGCGAGGACGCGGTGTTCTCCGTCGGCCCCTACAGCTTCCGCCCGGGCTCCAAGATGCTGACCGCCGCCAATGCCCGGAAAGTGCGCCTGACGGAAAAGGAAACCGCGATCCTGCGTTTCCTGTATCGCGCCGGCCAGTTGCCGGTGTCGCGCGAGACGTTGCTGCAGGAAGTCTGGGGCTACAATTCGGGTGTCACCACGCACACGCTGGAAACCCATATCTACCGCCTGCGGCAGAAGATCGAGAAGGATGCGGCCAACCCGGAAATCCTGGTGACGGAAGCCGGTGGCTACAAGCTGGTGCCGTGATACGATTTGGCCGCCACGATACGTAATTTTCCGCGGATCCCGGTCACCGGTCCATGTCGATCGAAGATGATGTAGTCCTGCTCGAGCGGGTCCCGACATTGCGCCTGTTGGGGACAGCGGCGCTGCGCATGCTGGCGATCGGCTCGGAGCAGCGCGATTTCTCGCCCGGCGATTATCTGTTCAACGCCGGCGACGATGCGGATGCCGGCTATATCGTTCAGCGCGGTTCGTTCCGCGTCGAGGATGGCGGCGCTGAAGTCGTAGCAGGACCCGGCTCGCTGATCGGCGAACTGGCGCTGATCGTCGCGATGAAGCGGCCGTCGAGCGCGGTCGCGCTCGATCATTCCTCGGTCATCCGCGTGGCGCGCAGCCTGTTTCAGCGCGTGCTCGAAAGTGACCCTGCCGCCGCGCGCCGCCTGCGCGACGAACTCGCCACCCGCACCAGCCAGCTCGCCAGCGATATTTTGATGGCCGGCGCCAAGCTGAGTATTTGATTGCTACACCTCCAGCGTCACCGTTACCGGAACGTGGTCGGACGGGCGCTCCCAGCCGCGGGCGTCGCGGGTGATCTTGAAATCGCTGACACCGTCTTTCAGCGCACGCGAGACCCAGATGTGGTCGAGCCGACGGCCGCGATCGCCGACCGTCCAGTCGGCGGCGCGGTAGCTCCACCACGTATAGACCTTTTCCGATAGCGGGATCCGCTCGCGCGCGACGTCGAACCATTCGCCATGGGTCTGCGCCGCCAGCAGCTTCTCGCACTCGATCGGCGTGTGCGAGACCACCTTCAGAAGCTGCTTGTGCGACCACACGTCGTTTTCATGCGGCGCCACGTTGAGGTCGCCGACCAGGATATGCCGGTCGTCGCCGCGCGGATGCAGCGGCTCGCACGCCTTCATCTCGTCGAGAAATTTCAGCTTGTGATCGAACTTCGGATTGAGCGCGGGATCGGGAATATCGCCGCCGGCCGGGACATAGAAATTGTGCAGTACCACCGGCTTTGCAAGCTGCGCCTTCTCGCCGAACGATACCGAAATGTGACGTGAATCGATCTTGTCGCAGAAGGTCCTGATGTCGGTGGCATCGAACGGCAGTTTCGAGACGATGGCGACGCCGTGGTAGCCCTTCTGCCCGTTCAGTGCGACGTGCTCATAGCCGAGACGCTTGAATCGCTTCAGCGGAAACGCATCGTCGATGCACTTGGTCTCCTGCAGGCACAGCACGTCCGGCCGCGCCGTCTTGAGGAATTTGGCGACGATGTCGATGCGCAGGCGCACCGAATTGATATTCCACGTTGTCAGGGAGAAACGCATGAGGGCCGTGTATTACCACGGTTCCCGGCGCGGGTTTCCTGCTCTCCACAGAAAGAATGCAGTTTCGTAGGGTGGGCAAAGCGAAGCGTGCCCACCATCATCCTATTCTCGGTGAGAATGGTGGGCACGCTGCGCTTTGCCCACCCTACAAGAAGAATAGAAAGCGCGCCGCTCAGTTCGCCGGTGTGATGTAATTGGTGAAGTCGATCTTGAACAGGCCAGGATCGACCTTCTTGGACGAGTCGAGATTGTAGACCGCAACGGTGGTGTCATAACCCTGCGGGTCGGTCACCGTCCATTGCTTGAGCTGGCCGTCCTTGGTGCCGACCATCAGCATCAGCCGGCTGGTACCGATCAGGGCCTGCTTCTCCTCGATGGTGACGCTGATGAAGACGTCATCAGCCGTGACGCTGACGACATTGGTGTCCTTCAACAGGTCGATCCTATCAGACAGCAGGAAACGCAGCGGCGTTTGCGACAGCGGATAGATGTCCTGGGTCGCGAGCTTGCGGTCACGCACCGCCAGCGACGAGCCGTCGGCGACGATCGCGATCGGGCTCGGGTCGTCATATTCGAAGCGCACCTTGCCCGGCTTCTGAATGTAGAAATCGCCCTTGGTCTTGCTGCCATCGGGCCCGACCTGGACGAAATTTCCGACCAGCGTTTGCAGCGAGGACAGATAGGAACTCACCCGGGCAGCCTGCGCCTTCTGGTTGGCATCGAAGGTGGCGAACACATTGGCCGGGACATTGCGGTTCGGGTTCGGAATCACCGGGTTCGGCGGCGCCTGCTGGGTGGCACCGGTGGTCATCGGAACCCTATCCTGCGCGCTCATCTGCACGCTGCCGTCGCGGGCCTTGGGCGCGGGCTTCGGAACCGGCACATTCTGCGAGAGCGCCGGCGTCGCGAAGCCGGCGATGGAAGTGGCGATCAAGAGGGCCAGTCCGGAGCGCAGTCCGCGATGGGTGGATTGTTCTGTCATCAGGTATTCGGATCTCTATTCGACGAGGCGTCCCGCTGGGGGCCAGTTTATCGTGCTTTCGACCAAAGGAGATATCGTTTTTCTGTGAAAATCGTCGCGCCGAAGCCCCGTTCCGCGCCGATTTTTTAGAATCCGCCCTCTTCCTCCTCGACCAGAATTTCGCGTTTGCCGGCGTGATTCGCCTGTCCGACGATGCCTTCCTGTTCCATTCGTTCCATCAGCGAGGCGGCCCGGTTGTAGCCGATTTGCAGCCGGCGTTGAATGTAGGAAGTGGAGGCCTTGCGGTCGCGCTTGACGATCGCAACCGCCTGCGCGAACAGGTCGCCGCCGCCATCGGCGCCCATGCCGGTGGAATCGAACACCGCGCCGTCTTCCTCGGTCGGTTCTTCTGCGGTGACCGCTTCGAGATATTCCGGCGCGCCTTGCGTCTTCAGGTGACGCACGACCTTCTCGACCTCCTCGTCGGAGGCAAAGGGACCGTGCACACGGCTGATGCGGCCGCCGCCAGCCATATAGAGCATGTCGCCCTGGCCGAGCAGTTGCTCGGCGCCCATCTCGCCGAGAATGGTGCGGCTGTCGATCTTCGAAGTGACCTGGAAGGCGATGCGGGTCGGGAAATTCGCCTTGATGGTGCCGGTGATGACGTCGACCGACGGACGCTGCGTGGCGAGGATGACGTGGAGACCCGCGGCGCGCGCCATCTGCGCCAGGCGCTGCACCGCGCCTTCGATGTCCTTGCCGGCCACCATCATCAGGTCGGCCATTTCGTCGACGATGATGACGATATAGGGCAGCGGCTCGAGCTCGAGCTTTTCTTCCTCGTAGATCGCCTTGCCGGTTTCCTTGTCGAAGCCGGTATGCACCGTGCGCGTCAGCTCCTCACCCTTGCCCTTGGCTTCGACGAGGCGCTGGTTGTAACCGTCGATGTTGCGCACACCGAGCTTGGCCATTTTCTTGTAGCGCTCTTCCATCTCGCGCACGGCCCATTTCAGCGCGACCACGGCCTTCTTCGGATCGGTCACGACCGGCGTCAGCAGATGCGGGATGCCGTCATAGACCGAGAGTTCGAGCATCTTGGGATCGACCATGATCAGGCGGCACTGATCCGGCCGCAGGCGGTAGACCAGGCTGAGGATCATGGTGTTGATGGCGACCGATTTGCCGGAGCCGGTGGTACCGGCGATCAGCATATGCGGCGTGCGCGCGAGATCGATGATGATGGATTCGCCGCCGATGTTCTTGCCAAGGCAGAGCGGAAGTTTTGCGTGCGACTCGTCCTTCGTGGTCAGCAATTCGCGAAGATAGACCTTTTCGCGATGCACGTTCGGCAGTTCGATGCCGATGGCGTTGCGGCCGGCGACCACGGCGACGCGGGCCGAGAGCGCGCTCATCGAGCGGGCGATATCGTCGGCGAGGCCGATGACGCGCGAGGACTTGATGCCGGGCGCCGGTTCGAGTTCGTAGAGCGTCACGACCGGGCCGGGGTTGGCCTTGACGATTTCGCCGCGAACGCCGAAATCGCCGAGCACGCCTTCCAGCGCGCGCGAATTGGCTTCCAGCTCGGCCTTGCTGAGCGGTTGCCGGTCCGACGCCTTGGGCGCCGTCAGCATCGAGACCGATGGCAGTTCGAACTTGTCGGATTTGCGCGCCGAGGCACGCGGCGCGGGTTTCTTGCGCGGGGCACGGGCGGCGGGAGCTTCTTCCTCCTCCTCGTCGTCTTCCTCTTCTTCCTCGTCGTCGAATTCCTCTTCCCGCGGGGCAAGTGTCGGCGCGGCGCGGCCGCTGAGGCTTGGTTCCTGACGTTCGAACGAGGCCCTGCGAGGCGGCGGCGAACTCGACACCAGTGATCGGTAGGCCGCGCTCATCAGCCAACCGAGCCGAGCCTTCAGGCTCATCAGCGCATGATACACCCATCCGAGCGAGACCGAACTGCGATCCCCTTCTTCCTCGAAGGGGGTGTCATCGTCCTCGATCGGCGTCAGCTCTTCATCGCGCGGTCGCGAGCCCCAGCCGCTGGCAAACAGAAAGGCTGTGCACATCGCCGCAAACAGGATGATGCCGAGCACGAGACGATAGGTGAAGCCGACCGGACCGAATACCACCGCGGGCGCGCGCACCAGCGCGTCGCCGACGACGCCGCCAAGACCGGTCGGCAGCGCCCAGCCTCCGCCGTGCGGCCAGCAGCTTGCAAAGCCGGCCGCGATCACCGTGCAGAGGATCCAGCACCCAAGTCGCAGCGCTTCGCGGTCGAAGGTGCGATGGGTCAGCATGCGCCAACCCCAAACCGCGACCGTGAGAATCAGCATGATCGCGCCGAGACCGAGAATCTGCATCAGGAGATCGGCGCCGATCGCGCCGGGATAGCCGAGGACATTGCGGATCGGGCGCGACGTCGCGTGGCTCAGGCTCGGGTCCTGCACCGACCACGTCATCAACGCGGCCGCGGCGACGCCGGACAGCGCGATCAGGCACAGGCCTGCGAGCTCGCGCAGGCGCCGCGCCAGCGCCTCGCGGATCGAGACCGGCAGATGGCCGACCAGGGGAATAACACGTTCGATCGCTGGCATGCTCATGGGGCCCTGCGATTAATCCAGAATTTCGACCAGCCGGTGCAGTGCCTCGGCGGTTGATTCACTATCGGAGACCAGTGCGAGGCGGATGTAGCCCGCGCCGGGATTGAAGCCGTCGTTTTGCAGCCGCGACAGATAACTTCCGGGTATCACGCGAACCCCTGCATCTCGGTAAAGCTTCACCGCCGTCGCCTCATCGCCGCCGCGATCGGAGACGTCGAGCCAGACGCAAAAGCCGCCGGCGGGCCGCGCATAGCCGTAGCGGCTGCCGAGAATCTGGTCGGCGAGATCGAACTTGATGCGGTAGAGCCTGCGGTTCTCTTCGACATGGGTTTCATCGCTATAGGCGGCGACTGCGACGTGCTGCAGCGGCACCGGTACCTGGGGGGCGGCGACATTGCGCAATTCGTGAAAGGCCGCAAGAAATTTCCGGTCGCCGGCGGCAAAGCCGACGCGCATGCCCGGCAGGTTCGAGCGTTTCGACAGCGACTGGAACGCAACGACGTTGGTGAAATCGGGCCCGGCGCATTCCAGCGCGCTGCCCGGCGCCTGCCTGGTGTAGATTTCCGAATAGCACTCGTCGCTCAGGATCATGAAGCCGTATCGGTCGGCGAGGTTTTTCAGCCGCGTGAAGTAGTTGCGCGAGGCGACCGCGCCTTGCGGATTGGCGGGCGAGGCGATGAACATCGCAACGGTCCGGGCCAGCGTCGCGTCATCGAGCGAATCGAGATCCGGCAAAAAGCCGTTGGCGAGCGTGGTCGGCAGGTAGATCAGTTCGCAACCGGCAGCGCGGGCACCCGCGCCATAGGCCGGATAAAACGGGTTGGGCATCAGGATCGCCGGCCTGCCCTTGCGCGGGCCGACATAGCGGGCGGCGGTGATGGCTGCGAAGAACAGCCCCTCGCGGCTGCCGCTCAGCACCAGGATTTCGCTCTCGGGATCGATCGGGCGGGGGAGCTGGAACCGGGTCGAAAGCCAGTTGGCGGCGGCGTGCCGGAACGGCTCGATGCCCTTGGCAAGCGGATAGCGGCCGAATTCGGCGATGTGTTTGGCCAGCACCGGCCCGACGAAATCGGGCACCGGGTGCTGCGGCTCGCCTAAGGACAGCGTGATCAATGGCTTGGCCGGCTGATAGGGCGCCAGCAGCTCGGTCGTGCGCAAGAACGGTGAGCGCTCGGCCTGACCGGCAGGGGTTGCACTGCCGGCGCCCTGCGCCACGCCGGAAGAGGCGGTCATTGCCATGTCTGAAACGCCAGTACTCTCAAAAGCGGTCAAAGGGCTGAAGCGAGCCCCGGAAACCCATCAAACCACCATAGATACGGCGAGGTTAAGACGCGATTAACCATCGGTCGTACTGGACAATTTGCGCGGTATTACCATATTTTATACTGGTATTACTTGTTGGAGCATCCGCGATGGCGACGACAGTTACGAGCAAGGGCCAGGTAACAATACCAAAGCGCGTCCGCGACTATTTGGGGATCCAGCCCGGCAGCCAGGTGGATTTCCGCCGTAGCGCCGACGGCGGCGTGGTGATCGAGAAAGCCGATGGGCCTCGGCCGCCGAGCAGGTTTGCCAAAGCGCGAGGGTCGGCTGGGCCGGGCATGACGACGGATGAACTGATGGCCCTCCTGCGCGGCGAACCGGAATGACACTGGTCGATTCGAACGTCCTTCTGGATATTGTCACCGACGGCGAGGTATGGGCGGACTGGTCGCAAGCACAGCTCGAACAGGCCGCTTCGTCCGGGCCGCTTATTATCAACGACGTCATCTATGCCGAGATATCGACACGCTACGCCACGGTCGAGGGCGTGGACGCGATGCTCCGCGATTTGGCCATCGACCTGGCCACGATCCCGCGCAGCGCGGTCTTTCTCGCGGGCAAGGCTTACCTGAGGTACCGCGGCGCCGGCGGCCTTCGCTCCGGTGTCCTGGCGGATTTCTTCATTGGTGCCCACGCCGCTGTCGAACAGTTACCGCTGTTGACGCGCGACGCTAGGCGCTATCGAACCTATTTCCCGACAGTCGAACTGATCTCGCCGGAACGCGAGCAATAGCGAGGGTGCCTTAACGCGCCGGCAGCTTCTCGAACGCGGGCATGCCGTCAGGCACATGGTGGAAGGCCTGCTTGTCGCAGGTGTAGATCGCCACCTGCGGATTGAAGAGCTTGGGGTCGTCGAAGGTTCCGACCTTGAGCACCACGGCGGGCAGGCCGGGCACTTTGGTCACCATATGGGTTCCGCATTCGGCGCAGAATTCGCGCGTCACGGCGCGCTCGAGGTCGCTGCGGGTGAACTGCTTGGGCTGGCTTGCGGTGTATTTGAAGCCGTTGACCGGCATTGCCACGAACATGTTCGGCCCGCCGCCGGAAATGTACTGACATTCGCGGCAGTGGCACTGCGCCGCCATCATCGGCTCACCCTCGGCCTGGTAACGCACCTTGCCGCAATAGCATCCGCCCTCGAGTTTCATGACGCGCTCCCTTTAATTGTTGCGACCATTTTCGACGGCTCGCATCGGATTTGGCAATCGCTTTCTCGGGCGGGAACAAAAAGAAAGGGGCCCCAGCTTGCGCTGGAGCCCCTCAACGGTCAGGGCATTGCCGGGTATGTGCCCGAACCGGAGTTGTGGATGCGATCCTCGGGACAACGACTACGTTGTCCCTGGGGGATCGCACCCGGGAGAACTTACATGTTGTAGGCGCGCTCGGTGTGCTCGGTGACGTCGAGGCCTTCACGCTCGGTCTCGACGTTGACGCGCAGACCGACGATCACGTCGACCACCTTGTAGATGATCGCCGAACCGATGCCCGACCACACCAGCGTGGTGCAGACGCCCCAGAGCTGCGAGGTCATCTGGGCGACGAAGTCGTACTCGCCGACCTTGCCGGCGACGTAGTCCATCACGCCGGTGCCGCCGAGGGCGGGATTGACCAGGATGCCGGTGCCGAGCGCGCCGACGATGCCGCCGATGCAGTGCACGCCGAACACGTCGAGCGAGTCGTCATAGCCGAGCGAGTTCTTCACCACGGTGCAGAAGAACAGACAGACGATGCCGACCACGAGACCGAGCACGATCGCCCCCATCGGACCGGCGAATCCGGCCGCGGGCGTGACCGCCACGAGACCGGCCACCGCGCCCGACAATGCGCCGAGCACCGAGGGGTGGCCCTTGACGATCCATTCCGCGAACATCCAGGCCATCGCCGCCGCTGCGGTTGCAACGAAGGAGTTGGTCATGGCGAGCGCAGCGCCGCCGGAAGCCTCGAGGTTCGATCCGGCGTTGAAGCCGAACCAGCCGACCCAGAGCAGCGAAGCGCCGATCATGGACATGGTCAGCGAGTGCGGAGCCATCAGCTCCTTGCCGTAGCCGACGCGCTTGCCGATCAGCAGCGCACCGACCAGACCGGCGATGCCGGCATTGATGTGCACCACGGTGCCACCGGCGAAGTCGAGCGCGCCCTTCTTGAAGATGAAGCCGGCGTCAGCGTTGATTTCATCCAGCTTGGCCTGCGCCGCAGTCTTCGCCGCACCGTCCGTCGCCGCAGCAAGCGCCTTGGCGGCATCCGTGATCAGGTCCGGGCCCGGCCAGTACCAGACCATATGCGCGATCGGGAGGTAGATCAGCGTGACCCAGAGCGGGATGAACAGGGCGACCGCCGCGAACTTCATGCGTTCGGCGAAAGCGCCGACGATGAGGGCGGGGGTGATCGCCGCGAAGGTCATCTGGAAGCAGATGTAGATGAGTTCCGAGATGTTGGCATCGACGCTGAAGGTCGCCGCTTTCGAATCGGTCGTCACGCCCATCAGGAAGGCCTTGGAGAAGCCGCCGATGAAGTCGGAGCCGCCGGTGAATGCGAGGCTGTAGCCGTAAATCGCATAAAGAATCACGACGATACAGACGCAATAGAACACCTGCATCAGGACCGAGAGCATGTTCTTCGAGCGGACGAGGCCACCATAGAACAGGGCGAGGCCCGGGATGGTCATCAACAGCACCAGCACTGTCGACGTCAGCATCCAGGCATTGTCGCCCTTGTTGACGGTTGGTTCGGCATAGGCCGCGGTCGTGGCGAACATGCCGACTGCGAGGGCCGCCAGTCCCGCGCTATAGGGACGTTTAAACGTCATTGATTTTACTCCTGAATGGTAAGGTTTGAGCGCGAAATCAGAGGGCCGCGGCATCCGCCTCGCCGGTGCGGATGCGAACCGCATGGTCGAGGTTGATGACGAAGATCTTGCCGTCGCCGATCTGTCCGGTTTTGGCGGCTGACGTGATGGCGTCGATGGTCTTGTCGACCTGGTCCGAGGCGACGGCGACCTCGATTTTGATCTTGGGCAGGAAGCTCACGGCATATTCGGCGCCGCGATAGATTTCAGTGTGGCCCTTCTGCCGGCCGTAGCCTTTGACTTCCGTCACCGTGAGGCCGTGAACGCCGATGGCGGTCAGGGCGTCGCGGACTTCTTCGAGCTTGAATGGCTTGATGATCGCCATAACAATTTTCATGGGTCTTGGTCCCCGCTTGGGCCCGGTGCAGCGGTCCGGGCGTTCTCGACTGAGGTTCACCACGCGGAGATGTTCACTACGCGGGCACAGCCGGGACCCTTAGAATCAAATGCCGTGCCAGATCGGGACCGCTCCCTAACGGATTATGAATCCGGCTCTTTTCGCATTCTGGGGGGATTGCACCTTCCTGCGCCATTCCGTCGCGCCCAAAGCGTAATCACGCATGCCCAAAACGTGGGCATGCGCTGACTGGTGACACAATCCTGCTTAGCGGCAGGGCAAGAAAACGGTAACGGGATGGGCAGGCCTATTGCAGCGCTTCGCCGTGCTGCGAGATGTCGAGGCCTTCCAGCTCCTGCTGCAGCGATACCCGCAGCGGTGCAAACACGCCCACCAGTTTCAGCAGCAAGAAGGTGATGCCGCCGGACCACACCAGGGTGGCGAGGACCCCGTAGAACTGGGTCAGGACCTGTTGCGGATTGCCCTCGATCAGGCCGGCGGTGCCGCCGATCGCATTCACCGCAAAGACGCCGGCGAGCAGCGTGCCGGTCAATCCGCCGATGCCGTGGACGCCGAACACGTCGAGCGAGTCGTCATATTTGAAGCGCTGCTTGAGCCAGGTGCAGGCCCAGAAGCAGAGCGTTCCCGCAACGACACCGATCAGGACGCCGTGCCACGGCGCAACGAAGCCGGAGGCCGGCGTGATGGTGCCGAGGCCCGCGATGGCGCCCGAAATCATGCCGAGCACCGACGGCTTGCGCCGCGTCGCCCATTCGATCGCGGCCCAGGTGAGCGCGCCGGCGCAGGCGGCCAGATGCGTTGCGGTGATCGCCATGACCGCGCGCGAATTCGCCGCCAGCGCCGATCCGCCATTGAAGCCGAACCAGCCGACCCACAGGAGCCCCGTGCCGATCACCGCGAGCGAGAGGTCGAACGGCGCGAGGTTCTCGCTGCCATAGCCGTGACGCCGGCCTAGCACGGTCGCGGCTACCAGCCCGCCGACGCCGGCGGAAAGATGCACGACGAGACCGCCGGCGAAATCCATCACGCCCCAGGTGGCAAGGAATCCGCCGCCCCATACCCAGTGTGCGAGCGGCACATAGACGAACATGAACCAACCGACGGAAAACAGGAGATAGGCCGAAAACCGCATCCGGTCCGCCACCGCGCCCGCCACCAGCGCCACCGTGATGATCGCAAACGTCATCTGGTACAGCATGAAAAGCGCTTCCGGAATCGTCTTGGCCGCCGGGTTGACGCTCTCCATCGTCATGCCGATGAGGAACCAGCGATCGAGCGTGCCGATCAAGGCGCCGTCACCGACAAAGGCCAACGAATAGCCGAACGCCACCCAGAGTATCGAGATCAGCGCCACGGCAGCGAGGCTCTGCGCCATGGTCGCCAGCACGTTCTTCTTGCGCACCATGCCGGAATAGAACAGCGCCAGGCCCGGGATCGTCATCATCAATACAAGCGCGGTAGCGACGATCATCCACGCCGTGTCGGCGGCATTGATGGTGGAGGTCTCGGCGAAGGCCGGCGTGGTGAGCGCAAAACTCGCTGCAAGCGTGATGAGCGCAGCACGGCCTGCTGCACGATACGATGGTGCCCCCATGGAATCCCCCGGCGTGTTGTCGTTTCTTGGCTTCGCGCGCCCGGCGTTGCTGCCGCCGCGCCTTGAATTCGGTGATGCTTCAGAGCGCGTCGCTGTCGGTCTCGCCGGTGCGGATTCTGAGCGCATGGTCGATCGGCGTGACGAAGATCTTGCCGTCGCCGATCTGCCCGGTGCGCGCGTTGGCGGTGATGACCTCGACCGCCTTGTCGGCAACGTCGGAGGCGACCGCGATTTCGATTCGAAGCTTGGGCAGGAAGTTCACGACATATTCGGCGCCGCGATAGATCTCGGTGTGGCCCTTCTGGCGGCCATAACCCTTGACCTCGGTCACCGTCATGCCGTGGACGCCGATGGCCGTCAGGGCCTGGCGCACCTCGTCAAGCTTGAAGGGTTTGATGATCGCGACGACAAGTTTCATGGTCAGGCCTTCATTTCCATGGATACTTTTTAAGCACGTGGCAGGCCGACCGTCCGGCGGCTCGCTGCCGACGCAAATCTGGCATCTTTCTGGGCAAATGGCATAAAAAAGTTGCAGGTAGAAGGGGAAAACATTTCGAGCTGGTGACGTCAATCACTGTACAGGCGGCCGTAACGTCCGCCAAAATGCACTCTCCCTCAGCCGCCCGCCGGCTAATTTTTCATTTTCCACGGCTCAAGGAAATAAAATGTCGAACCGATCGTGGTTTTATGCCGCCAATGGCCAGCAACAGGGCCCTTATCCGGAAGCCCAGCTTCGTGATCTCATTACCCGGGGGGCGGTTGGAGCGGATACGCTGGTCTGGACCGAGGGGATGTCGGGCTGGCAGCGGGCGGGGGAAATCCCTGGCCTGATACCCGGCGGCGGCTCCAGCCCGCCCGCTTTCGCGCAACCCGGTGGCGCGCCACAAATGGCCGGAAGCTACAGCGGCGGGCCGCTGTCGATCGATTTCGGAATCCTGGAGTTTGTCTGGCGCAGCCTCGTGCTGGCGATCGGTCTCATCTTCATCATTCCGGGACCGTGGGTCCTGGTGTGGTACGCCAAGTGGATCGTTCCGTGCGTCAAGGTGCCGGGACGGCCGAACCTCGGCTTCGAAGGCCAGCCGATGACGATCGTGCCCTGGTATTTCGGAGCTGCCGTCATCCTCATTGGGGTTGGCCTGACTGGCATCGAGTGGCTCGGCAATCTGGTGAACATCGCCCAGCTGGTTCTCTACTGGCTTTTCCTGAAGTGGTTTATCGCGAACCTTTCGTCCAACGGGCAGCCGCTCGGGCTCAGCTTCGTTGGTTCGGTGTGGGCCTACATTGGATGGTCCATTCTGGCTGTGATCTCCGTCATCACCATCGTCGGCTGGGCGTGGGTCTACGTCGCCTGGCTGCGATGGTTTTGCCGGAACATCGAGGGCACGCGGCGTGAAGTCCTTTTCATCGGCAGCGGGCTGGAGTTTCTATGGCGCGCGCTCGTGGCTGTGATCGGCTTCTTCTTCATCATCCCGATACCGTGGGTGTATCGATGGATGTCACAATGGCTGGCATCGCAGACTGTTTTGGCGGAGCGCGGCACGACCGTGAACGCTTAAGGTTCACCTGCGCTGGCGTACCGAGCCTTCCTGGGCCACGGACGCCACCAGCGTGCCGTCGGGCTTGAAGATCAGGCCGCGGGTCAGCCCGCGGCCGTCTTGCGCGCTCGGCGAGTCCTGCGCGTAGAGCAGCCATTCGTCGGCGCGGAACGGCCGGTGAAACCACATCGCGTGATCGAGGCTCGCCGGCATCATCCGCTTGTCGAACAGCGTGCGGCCATAGCGAGCCATCACCGCATCGAGCAGCGAAAAATCCGAGGCATAGGCCAGCGCGCACAAATGTAGCGCCGGATCGTCGGGCAATTTGGCCGCGGTGCGAATCCAGACATGGATACGGCCGTCGTCGATCTTCTGGCCGAAATAGCGGCCGAGCTCGACCGGACGCAGCTCGATCGGCCGGTCGGATTCGTAATAGCGACGGATGAATTCCGGCATCTCGCGAAACATCGGCTGCTTTGCCACTTCCTCCGCGGTGAGCTTTTCCGGCGGCGGCACGTCGGGCATCTTGTCCTGATGGTCGAAGGCGCCCTCTTCCTCGGCGTGAAACGACACCATGATGGAGAAGATGGCGTTGCCGTGCTGGATCGCGGTGACGCGCCTCGTCGAATAGCTCTTGCCGTCGCGCAAGCGTTCGACCTGATAGATGATCGGAATCTGGGGATCGCCCGGCAGGATGAAATAGCAATGGATCGAATGCGGCAGGCGGCCCTCGACGGTGCGGCACGCCGCCACCATGGCCTGCCCGATCACCTGTCCCCCGAACACCCGCTGCCAGCTCGTCTTCGGGCTGTTGCCGCGGAATAGATTCACCTCCAACGGCTCCAGATCGAGAATGGAAATCAGGTCAATCAGGCCTTTGGACATGGTCGTGCTTTCGGTTGGATTCTTGCGTCATTCCGGGTCCGATACTGCGTATCGTCCCGGAATGACGGCTCAGCCTTGTTTATGAGCCTGTTTCGCCCAGCTATTATCAGGTAGCAAGCGTAGTCTGACGCAGGAACCGGGTAAGGATCGCATGGCGGCACAGCGAAGCATTGTCATCTGTGGCGGCGCCTTTGCCGGACTGGCGCTGGCGCTGGCGTTTCGCCAAGGCCTTGGCGCCGACATTCCCGTTGTCGTTGCCGATCCGGCCCTTGCCGCGCGGCCGAGCCGGGATCCGCGCGCCACTGCCATCGTGGCGGCCTGCCGACGGCTGTTCGAGGCGCTCGGTGTCTGGGACCGGGTCTCGGATTCGCAAGCCATCCTCGACATGGTCGTCACTGATTCCAGTCTGGAAGACGCCACCCGTCCGGTATTCCTGACCTTTGCGGGGGAAGTCGAGCCCGGCGAGCCCTTTGCGCACATGGTCGAAAACCGGCGCCTGATCGACGCGCTGGTCGAGCGCGCCGAGGCCGAAGGCATCGATCTCCGCGCCACCGCGGTTTCGACCTACGACGCGCGCGCCGATGGCGTTACCGTGACGCTCGCCGACGGCAATGTCATCGAAGCAAGCCTGCTGGTCGCCGCCGATGGCGCGCGCTCAAAGCTGCGTGAGCGCGCCGGCATCGCCACCCATGGCTGGGACTACGATCAGTCCGGCATCGTCGTCACCGTCGGCCACGAGCGCGATCATCACGGCCGTGCCGAGGAGCATTTTCTTCCCGCAGGGCCGTTTGCGATCCTGCCGCTAACTGGAAAACGCTCGTCGCTGGTGTGGACCGAGACCCGCACCGAGGCCGCGCGCATCACCGCGCTTGGCGAAGCCGAATTCCATGACGAACTCGAGAAGCGCTTCGGGCTGCATCTCGGCGAGATCAAGGCGCTCGACAAGCCGCGCGCGTTTCCGCTCGGCTACTTCGTCGCGCGCTCGTTCGTCGCCGAGCGGCTGGCGCTGGTCGGCGACGCCGCGCATGTGATTCATCCGATTGCGGGGCAGGGCCTCAACATGGGCCTGAAGGATGTCGCGGCGCTGGCCGAGGTCGTGGTCGATGCCGCCCGGCTCGGCATCGATCCCGGGCAGGCCGACGTGCTCGACCGCTACCAGCGCTGGCGTCGCTTCGACACCATGGCGATGGGGCTCGCCACCAATTCGCTGAACTTCCTGTTCTCGAACGAATCGACGCTGCTGCGTACCGTGCGCGATATCGGGCTTGGCCTCGTCGATCGCGCGCCGCCGCTGAAAAGCATTTTCATCAAGCAGGCGGCAGGATTATCCGGTGAGGTGCCGCGGCTGCTGAAGGGTGAGGCGTTGTAGGTTTTCGCGTAGCCCGGATGGAGCGCAGCGTAATCCGGGGCAGGTCTATCCTCTGCACGATCGTTCCCGGATTGCGCTTCGCTCCATCCGGGCTACGGCGGCATGCATTAATCGATCTTCCGTGCCTCTTCCGGCAACATGATCGGAATGCCGTCGCGAATGGGATAGGCGAGTTTCGCCGAACGCGAGATCAGCTCCTGCCGGGCTGAATCGAATTCGAGCGGTCCCTTGGTCACCGGACAGACCAGGATCTCCAGCAATTTCGGATCGACGGTGCTGTCGAGGCGTTCAGGCGGGGCGTTCATGTATCGTCTCCGGATTGGCGTGTCCTTAGCATACAAGACCGCTTGATGTCATGACGCCGACATCCGCACCAGTTCATCGATCACGGCCTGCTGCCGCGCCTTCGGCAACGGCTGATCCGATAGCGCAAAGCCGAGAAACGCCCAATAGAGGATTTGTGCGCGGGTGCGGGCGGTTTCCGCCGACAGGCCCGACTGCGTCAGAAGGCCCTCCACATAGTTCAGCCGGCGGCGATCGATTGCCTGCACGGCAGCGCGGGCGGCGGGGTCGACGCTGGCCCAGCTGCGTACGGCTCTCTCCAGCATCAGTCGCTCGCCGAACACGCGGCGCAGCAGCCGCGCCAGCGGGTTCTCGTCCCTGGAGGCCGCTTCGACATTGGCGATGATCTGCTCGGCGGCGACCTCGTGCCAGCGTGTGAGGACCGCGGCGTGGAATGCGGCGATATCGGCAAAGTGCCAGTAGAAGCTGCCGCGCGAGACGCGCAGCGCTTTTGCCAGCGGATCCGCCTTCAGCGCGGTGAAGCCGCGGCTCGCCAGCGCTTTCAGGCCCTGATCGACCCAGTCCTTTGCCGAGAGTTGATCGCTCATATCCCCGCCACCATACACCACTGTATTGACAGGCGCCAGAATGCGGCGCATAACCATACAGTACTGTATGGAGGCGTTCCGATGCGCGATCTCATTCTGCAGTGTGCCGGCGTCGCCGGCATGATAGTGGCGATGATCCACGGGCTGTTGGGAGAAACCAAGGTGTTCGCCAAAGCGACCATCCAGCCGGAGAGCTTGCGGACCCTTATCCGACTGGTCTGGCAGGCGGGCACGGTGGCGTGGATCGGCGGCGGAGTGCTACTGCTTGCGGCGCCGTCGATGGGATCGGAGAGTGCACGGCACTGGATCGTGATGACGATCGTCGCGGTCTACGCCTTTGCGGCCGCCGCCAATGCCTGGTGGTCGCGCGGCCGTGGCTTCGGCTGGAAAGCGCTCGGCGTCGTCGTCGTGCTGGCGGCCGCGGGGTACTAGCTCACGAGGTCACCCGACCATCGTGAGCCAGTACCCGGAGAGCGCGGCGGGATTCCGGTCGCAAATTTTGCCGTAATTTCACGGTGCGTGCGCGGCATTCCGCAAATAAGTTTTACGTTGCAATAAGCATGCAACCGGTCATTGCCGCAAATTAACGTGAAGGAAGCCCGGTCAAATATCTCATCGGCGGCATTGCCGATGGGATCAACAACATGTTTCGCGTTTTTAGCTGCCTTACTGCCGAGCACGATTGGCGACTTGTTCTGCTTGCCGGCCTGGTTTGCTTCGTTGCCAGTATCGTTGCCGTCACGATCTTTCATCGCGCCATCGCGTCGCAAGCCAGGACGCGGCTGATCTGGATTGCGATTGCCGGCGCCGCGATCGGATACGGGATCTGGGCGACCCATTTCATCGCCATGCTCGCCTATGAGCCGGGCGTTTCAACTGGGTACGGCATCGCCTTGACGGCATTGTCGCTCGCAGCGGCGATGATACTGACTTCCTGCGGACTTGGTTTTGCCGCTAGCGATCCAGGCCGCTGGCACGCTCCCGTCGGTGGCGCGGTAATCGGCGCAGGCATTGCGAGCATGCACTATCTTGGCATGTGGGCGCTCGAGGTGCCCGGCCACGTGAGCTGGGCGCCGGATCTCGTGTTGGTATCGATTGCTCTCGGCATGTTCTTCGGCTGTGCCGCTCTGGCCATCGCTACGCGCCATAACGACAGGCGGGGAACGTTTGCTGCCGCGCTCCTGCTGACGCTGGCCATCGTCTCACATCATTTCACCGCGATGGGCGCGGCGCAGATCGTTCCTGATCCGACGCGGGCGACCGACACCTTGTCGCTTTCTTCGACCTTCCTCGCGCTGCTGATTGCCGGCGTCGCCTTGTCGGTGCTCGGGATGAGCCTAATCGGGGTGCTGGCGGATCGCCGTCTTGCCAGCCGCACCCGCAAATTCGAGGAAATCATCAGCCAGTTGTCGCTCGCCCGGCAAGAGGTCGAGGCATCGCAAAGAGAATTGCAGGAACAGAAACGCAGGTTGGACACGGCCATCAATCACATGGGCGAGGGCCTTTGCATGTTCGATGCGGAGAAGCGGCTTGTCGTATGCAATGATCGCTATGCCAAAATGTATCGGCTGCCGCCGGAACTGCTGGAGCCGGGAACGCCGCACCACGAGGTCATCGCGCATCGGATTGCAAACGGCATCCTCAAAGGCGAGACCAGCGATAGCGCCGCGAACCGGCTGCTCTCCGCGCTGAATGCGTTGCCGGCCGACGCCGTCACGAGCAGGGTCGACGAACTAGCGGATGGTCGATTGATTTGCGTTACCCGGCAGCCAATGGCAGACGGAGGATGGGTGGCAACTCACCTCGACGTCACCGAGCAGCGACAGTCCGAAGCCAAAATCATCCATATGGCCCAGCATGACGCGCTGACGGACCTGCCCAATCGCGTACGGCTGCGGGTGCGCATGGAGCACGCCCTCGCAATCACCCGAGAGGGAGGATCCGGCCTTGCCGTGTTCATGCTCGATCTCGATCGTTTCAAAGAAGTCAACGATACGCTCGGCCATCCGGCAGGCGACCGGCTGCTGCAAGCCGTCGCCGCGCGGTTGCTCGAATGCATCCGCGATACGGCCCTGATTGCACGGCTGGGCGGCGACGAGTTCGCCGTTATCGACTACGTGACCAATCCCGTCGTCGAAGCCACGGGCCTCGCCGAGAAAATCAGCCGCGCGCTTTGCAAACCGTTCGATCTTGGCGACCATCAGGTGACCATCGGCACCAGCATCGGCATTGCCATCGCGCCACGCGACGGCACCAACCCTGACGAGATCCTGAAGAGTGCGGATCTCGCGCTCTATTCGGCCAAGAGCGGCGGACGCGGTTCATTCCGCTTCTTCGAGCCCGAGCTGGACCAGCTCATGCATGCCCGGCGCAATATGGAGCGCGACATGCGTGATGCGCTTGCCAGGGGTGAATTCGAGCTTCATTATCAGGCGATCATCAATGCCGGAAGCGGTGAACCCTCGGGCTTTGAGGCACTCTTGCGCTGGCATCACCCGCAACGCGGTTTGATCATGCCGGCCGAATTCATCCCGCTAGCGGAAGAGACAGGCTTGATCCTGCCCATCGGAGATTGGGTATTAAGGGCCGCCTGTAGCGAGGCGGCCAAATGGCCCGATGACCTCAAGATCGCGGTAAATTTGTCACCTGCCCAATTCCGGAGCAAGGAGCTGGTTTCGACCATCGTCGCCGCGCTCGCGAATTCGGGCATAGCTGCCCAGAGGCTGGAGCTCGAGGTCACCGAGACGATCACCATGCATGACAGCGAGGCGGTGTTCGCTGCGTTGGACCAACTGCACAGACTGGGCGTGCGAATTGCCCTCGATGATTTCGGCACCGGCTATTCATCGCTGAGCCTGCTTCAGAAGTTCCCGCTCGACAAGATCAAGATCGATCGGAGCTTCGTCAACGCGCTGTCGGGTACGAACGAGGAGTCATGCCTGATCGCACGCGCGGTGGTTCGATTTGCAGTCAGTCTCGGCAAGACGACGACGGCCGAAGGAGTCGAAACCGAGGAGCAGCTGGCGATCCTCCGCGCAGAGGCATGCGCTGAAATGCAAGGCTATTACTTCAGTCGGCCAATATGTGCAGCCAAAGTTCTCGAAATGGTGCGCCGGCTGGTCCAGCCGGAGAGGCGGCGCAGTCGAGTCATGGCAGCGGCGCACTGAAGGTAGCCGTCAAGCTCTCCCGGCTGACATACGGGCTTGCGTTGCGAGACGTTGATGTTTGTTCGTCAGCCGCGGCGCGCCGTTGGCGCTACTGCAACCCGGTGTCGCCGCTGGTGCGCTTCTTGGCGAGGTCCATTTCGGTTACTGCGATCAGGATCTCGGCGCGGGTTTTCAGGTCAGGTGCTTCCAGCATCGCCTGCTTCTCCGCCGGGCCGTAGGGCGACATCATTGCGAGCGCGTTGACCAGCGCCTCGTTCGGCGCGCTCTCGATACCTTCCCAATCCACCTTCAGGTTGTTGGCGTTGAGAAAATCGGTCAGCACGTCGAGCAAGGCCGTACGGTCCACCGCTTCCTCACCCTTGCGCGCGACGAAATCGTCGATGTAGGGGAAGAAATCCACCTTGCATTGCCGGTAGGTGGTGAGGACCCTGACTTCCTCCACGACCTTGAAGCGGGCGACGCCGGTCAATTCGAGGATGTAGCGCCCGTCGCCGGATTCGGCGAGCTGGGTGATGCGTCCGACGCAGCCGACCCGGAACAGCTCCGGCCTTGCCTCGTCTCTGCTGTGGGAAATATCCGGCTGGATCATCCCGATCAGCCGGTGACCGTCACGCAGCGCGTCGTCCACCATCGCCAGATAGCGCGGCTCGAAAATATTGAGCGGCATCTGGCCGCGCGGCAGCAACAGCGCGCCCGGCAATGGAAACACCGGAACGATTTCGGGAAGCTCGCCGGGTCCGCGGTATTCGGCATTGATCGGCATCGGCAGTTCCGGTCAGTTTCTTGGTTTGGTGCGTATACTCTTCACAAACCAGTTTCCACGGATTTGGATCGACCTACGAAAAAAGAATCGTCGACAGCCGCTTTCGTCCCTCGACGGTCGCCTCGTCGGCGCCGCCCCACGCCTCGAAGAACTGCACGAGCTGCTTGCGCGCGCCGTCATCGTTCCATTTTCGATCCCGCTTGACGATCTCCAGCAACTGGTTGGTCGCCTCGCTGCGGTTGCCGAGCGCGTTGAGCGCGGTCGCGAGATCAAATCGCGCCTGATGGTCGAGCGGGTTTGCGGCGACCTTCTGTTCCAGCTCAGTCACCGGGCCGACCGACTGCGCCTGTTCGGCGAGGTCGATCGAGGCCTGCACCGCCTTCACCGCGGCGTCATTGCGCTTCGCTTCCGGCACCATCGCCAGGGTCTGCTTGGCCTGTTCGATCGCGCCCGTCGTCACGTAACACTTCGCCAGTCCCGCCAGCGCCGCGATATTGGTGGCGTCAAAGCCCAGCACCTCGGCATAGATCTGGGCTGCCGCGGCCGCGTCGCCCTCCGCCAGCACGGCCTCAGCCTCCTGCAGGATTTCCGCAATGTTCGGCTCACCCGGCGCGGTCATGCCCTTGGTCAGCTTGTCGATGAAGGCGTTGACCTGGCTCTCCGGCACCGCGCCCATGAATCCGTCCGCGGGCTGGCCGTTGACGAAAGCGATCACGGCCGGGATCGACTGAATGCCCATCTGGCCTGGAATGGCCGGATGATGGTCGATATTCATCTTGACCAGCTTGACCTTGCCCTTGGCGGCGCGGACCGCCTTTTCGAGCACGGGCGTGAGCTGACGGCAGGGGCCGCACCATTCCGCCCAGAAGTCGATCAGTACCGGCTGGCGCTTCGATTCCTCGATGACGTCCTTCACGAAGGCCTGGGTGGTCGTCTCCTTGATCAGATCGGGTACTGCCTGCGGTGCCGGGCCGCCGCCCTGCTCAACTATCGTCACGGTATCCTCGCCTGATGTGCTTTGCGAAATGCTGGTCGGAAACAGGGTGGGTTCTAGCACGTCCCGGAACCAAGTTCTCATCCGCTAGATGGCGGCTTGGCCACAAAATTCAATTGGTCGCAGGGGTACTCCGCCACCCGGTCCGAGCGGAGATTGGGGACAAAAGACCTTCGCGCCCCGTTATGTGGTCTGGTCATGGGGACTTGAGGCTTGCGCCGGCGTCGATTGCCCGTTTGGGACGCGGGCCGCACCTATCGGAACCCTCGTGTTGGCGCTTGGGTCCAGCATCGCATGCGGGCGGAAAGCGACCGGTCCGGGCTCCGAATCGCACCCCCTGACCCCGGTTGAGCCGACCGGGGTGGTTTCGAGTTGATTCGAGCCTGTTTGTTAATGAAATCGGCCAATCAAGTGTCATCAGATTGCGTTCGGACTGTTGCATTCCCAGTCCGCATTTGGCATAGGTCTGCCGCTGACGGCGAGCGATCGCCGCCATCTCGGATGCGGGTGTAGCTCAGTGGTAGAGCACGACCTTGCCAAGGTCGGGGTCGAGGGTTCGAGCCCCTTCGCCCGCTCCAGATTTTCTTGGCATTAGAACGACTTCACGGGGGCCGCCTATCGGCGGCCTTGTTGTTTTCCCGATGGGGGAGTGTCAGGGGGAGCGGTTAGCGTTGAAGCCTCGCGGCTCGCCTGATTATTGGCTGCCCGTATCCATCCCTGTGCCGAAGCGCGATCCCGTTCGCGAAGCTAAGGTTGGCGCGTCCGTGAGCCGATTTCATTGAATGAGCTGTCAGACACAAGCCAATCAACAATCTGTCTGGCGACAGCGTCTGCTCCTTCCTCCTTGAGCGCACACTCCCAAACTATTGCCAGCCTCCAACCTAAGCGCTGGAGCGCCGCAACTTTCCGCCGGTCGCGCTCAACGGTCTGGCTAAATTTCGTCTTCCAGAAGTCGGCATTCGACGAGGGAGTCGTAGTGAAAGTGCAACCCTCGTGCCGATGCCAAAAACAACCGTGAACTTGGATGGCGGCGCGATGCCGCGGGAGCACGATATCGGGGCGTCCAGGAAGTCCCGGCACATGGAGCCGGTACCGTAGGCCTAGGCGATGAAGGGCACGTCTCAAGCTTAATTCAGGCTTTGTGTCCTTTCCTCGGATTCCAGCCATCATCCGAGAGCGCGTTATTTTGTCGACGATGTCTCCCATTCGGGCTTTTTCCAGAGTCTGTGTCCAGGTATTCAACTAATGTTCGAGTCGGGCTCCCTGAGACAAGCAGATGACTGAATACGGCATTGTTGACCTATTTGCAGGCCCGGGCGGGCTGGCAGAAGGATTCGCCAGCATTCGCAACGAGGGCGGCTCAAGGCCCTTTCGGATAGTGCTTTCGGTAGAGAAGGATGAATCCGCGTTCGAGACGCTTCGGCTTCGAAGCTTTGTCCGCCAGTTTAATGGTAACCCACCTGCTGAATACTACAGTTTTCTCAGCGCGGAGATTCCCGAGCCGAACTGGAACCTGTTGTTTCCCGACGCATGGAGAGCTGCGTGCGAGGAGACCATGAGGCTTGAGCTGGGCTCGAGCCGTGGGATTGAACAAATTGACGAGCGTCTTGCTCATATTGTTCGGGCTCACAGAGGCAACGTGATCCTGATCGGTGGACCACCTTGCCAAGCCTATTCTCTCGTTGGAAGAGCCCGGAACAAAGGCACGAAGGGCTATGACCCGAGCAAGGATCACCGGCACTTCTTGTACAAGGAATACATCAGGATCTTGCGAAAGCTAATGCCAGCTGCCTTCGTCATGGAAAATGTGAAGGGCCTGCTCTCGTCGTCAGTTAATGGCGAGCGCGTCTTTGACCAAGTACTTGATGATCTTTCCAGAGTTGGCGACGGCTCATATAGACTTGTTCCGCTCGCGCCTCGGACTAGGCAAAATAACCTCACCAATCTAGGACACCCACCTGCAAACGATTTCGTGGTTCGTGCGGAAGATCACGGGATTCCGCAGTCCCGCCATCGCGTCATCATTGTTGGCATTCGTGCCGATATCGCCGGTGAGCTTGATGATAGCCAAATCGTCGCTGGGTTGCTCCCGAAGTCCAAATCACTAGTCAAGGTTCGGGACTTGCTGAGAGGGATGCCGAAGCTCAGGAGTGGACTAAGCGACAGGGACGACAGCGACGAAGCTTGGCAGACCGAAATCTCACGGATAGTCCGAAATTTTTCGAGAATGCAGACAGGCCTGCCCGAACAGGATCAAAGGAGCTTCCGCACGCTTGCTGGCAGCCTTGTTGCAAAGACCTCACGGATCAGTCGGCGCTCCAGCGGATCCTACGTCGAGGTACCTTCATCATGTCCGAACGATCTGAGATGTTGGCTGGTGGACGCGCGACTCAGGCTCTTTCCCAACAATGAAACACGCGGACACATGGCAGCGGACCTGCGTCGCTACTTGTTCGCCGCGCTTTACAGCCGAATCGCGGGCGTATCACCAAAAGCCGACAGCTTCCCGCGCGAGCTCGCACCAAATCACCGCAACTGGAGATCTGGCAAGTTCGCGGACCGCTTCAGGGTTCAGATCTGGAATGCTCCTGCCACGACAATTACGAGTCACATCTCAAAAGACGGGCACTATTTCATACATCCCGATGCCGCGCAGTGCCGCAGTCTCACCGTCAGAGAGGCCGCGCGTCTGCAGACATTCCCAGACAACTACTTCTTTAAGGGCAACCGGACACAGCAGTTCGTACAAGTCGGAAATGCCGTGCCACCATTCCTAGCTCACAAGATAGCGTTGCACCTTCATAGAATATTGTGTGCGACTTCCGAGAAACGAGCCAAGCAAAGAAAATTTCGCAACCGTCCCGTTGAGACGACGGAGACGATCGTAGTACGGAACGAGACGAAAGTCAGCTTCGGGTGACCGCTTCACCACGCGCACATTCCCTTGCGCCGGCGTGTTGGCTGGCAGCGTTTTTTCGTATCGACCCGAAGCGCAAGCCCCCGCTGGGCTTGTCAGCGCATGACTGTCATCCCCTTGGCTTCAAAACGCAAATCTTTGGCGTGAACCAACAAGACAGCAATGCAAGATTGGTCCTAATGCCTTGCGCTCAGCGGCCCGGTGGCGAGCGGTAACAGAAGCCGAACTGGTTTTGGTTGAGCGATCGTTGCGCGGCATGCTTGGACCCAAGTGAGGCGAAAGACCTCTCGAGCATCAACATCAAGGTCAGGGGTCATTGTGAAATTCATCTCGGCTGTGCGCCGCGTGCGCCAACAGCGATATTTCCGGCCGGATAATTGGCCTCGGCGTGCTGTGCATTCCCCGACTCGACGCCCGCGCTGCGGGCGACTGCTTCCTCAGGCACTATACACGGGTCTCGTGACTGGGATCATGCGAACAGACTCGGATATCAAGTCGGCGTGCTCGCTTCGCAGGTCCAGAGCAACACCCTTGCCGCGGGCCGTCCGAGACGCGATTACAGGCACCACAACCCGCTTGGTCCACGCCGGGGCCAAAGGCATAGACTCCCCGTCCGATTTGCGCTCAACTGCAACTTTGACGAGCACCTATTAGAGTTCGCGAAGGGGCCATGGAGTTTACTCGAAACGAGCCGGACGCGGTATCGCTGATGACGTCCGCGCGTAGCTTCGGCAACTATGATCTGCCGGGGGCTCTAGCCGATCTCATCGATAACAGCATCAAGGCTCAGGCGCGGAATATATGGATTACCTGCCTGTTCAACGTTGGAGATCCCAAAGTAACTGTTCTTGATGACGGCTACGGCATGACCCGGAAGGAACTCCATGCCGCAATGAAGCCGGCAAGTACCAATCCTCTCGCCGAGCGATCACCGGATGACCTGGGCCGATTTGGCTGGGGACTGAAATCCGCATCGTTCTCGCAATGCAAGCGGCTGACTGTCATCACCAACAAGGATGGGGTGCTGTCTGGAGCCGAGTGGGACCTCGACAACGTTCGCGACTGGTCGATGGGGGTCTTTTCAGCCCAAGAGTTAGCTGAGATCGCTACCCCTGAACTTCGTCAGCACGCGGGGACCGAAATACGCTGGTCAGATTGCGACAGGCTTTCGGATGACGGGGCAATCAAGGAAGAGGATTTCAACGATCGAATTGTGCATGCGAGGGACAAGATTGCGCTCATCTATCATCGATATCTAGCTGGCGATGTGCCCAAGCGCAAAACTTTAAAAATCTTCTTCAATGGCCAAGAAATCGAGGGCTTCGATCCATTCCACGCGAAGCACGATGCGACGCAGGAGCTTGAGCGCGAGGTGCTTAAGGTCGGCAGGGGCACGATCGTAATTCAGCCCTATGTGCTCCCCCACTACTCCAAGATCACGCTTTCCGCATACGAACGACTCGCGGGCATAGAAGGGTTCCTGCGAAACCAAGGCTTCTACGTCTACAGGAACTACAGGCTGATCATCAGCGGGGAATGGTTTCGGCTGGCAAAATTCGGAGAGCTATCCCAACTGATTCGTATCAAGGTGGATATCCCGAACTCGCTTGACGAAGTCTGGAAGATCACGATCGACAAGACCGATGCCCAGCTGCCAGCGATACTGAGGTATCGCCTGAAGCAGATTGTCGATGGCTTGAAGAAGCGGTCAGCGCGCGTTTACCGCTCGAAGGGCGGAAACATAGACGGTCCTAACGCCGAGGCTACGGTCTGGTCTCGTCACGCAAAGAGCGGTGAGATTCACTACTCCATTAACCGCGAACACCCTCTCATTGCCGCGCTTCTAGCGATTGACCACGAGAATACGAGAAGTGCAGCAGTCGCGGTGCTTGACGTGATCGAGCAGAGCTTCCCCGTGATCTCATTCGGCGACGACGCCTCCAAACGCATGCAGGAAATTCATCAGACAGTCACTGATCCTCACGAGTTCCGGAGACAGGTCGAGGCGGCCATTCCCCTGATGCTGCATGAGGCAGACGGCGATTTCTCTCGCTTGGCCAAGGTGATGAAGACGGCCGAGCCGTTCTCGAGAAATTGGAAAGCAGTGGCGGAAATACTGAAGCAGAAGGGTTGGACCGATGCGGAATCTTGACAGCGAGCTGGCGTACTTTCGCATCCAGATCGGGCGTTCGTTTTCCCAGGAAGTGAATGAATCGCTGCCCATACCAGATGGCGCAATCCGATCTGTAGTCGAGGATAGCCCATTCAAGCTTTCTCCCGAAGAACGCGAGGAAGCCATCCGAGAACTGGAAAGCCTCTTTACGCATACGCAGAAGAAGGGTTCGGCAGTCACCAGCGACTTCAAGCCTTGGCTCGAGAACCGTCGGTCGGCAATCGATTTCTATTACTGGAACCGTCTGCGACGCTTCTACCTTGAAGGGGGCTCTCTCCCTCCGCAAGTCGTCGCGACGCTCGATACCGTCACCGACGAAATCTTGGATTATCTCGGCGACCCCTCTGATGCGGGAAGCTGGTCGCGCCGAGGCATGGTAATCGGACACGTTCAGTCGGGAAAGACGACGAACTATTCAGCCTTGATCTGCAAGGGCGCCGATGCCGGGTACAAGGTCATCATCCTTCTTGCCGGCATCACAAACTCCCTGAGGTCGCAGACGCAGGAGCGGCTTGACGAAACGTTCATCGGCAGAAAGTCCATCTTTCATGCGACTGCGCAGGAAGCGCTTCCCATCATCAATTACGCAAGCACGAGGAGATTCCCGGCATATGGAACCTCGCGTGACCGCGATTTTACAAGGGATGCGGCCGGGGTCTTTTTCAATCTCGCTGCCCACAATGAACCGATCATATTCATAACGAAGAAAAACAAGGCGCCGCTTGAAAGCCTGCAGAACTGGCTCAAAGAGCAGAGCCACAGTCAAAAGATCGATTTTCCCCTGCTTCTCATCGATGACGAAGCAGACAATGCCTCCATCAACACACAGAAGAACCCGAAGGCGACGACATCCATCAATGGTGCCATCCGGGAAATTCTCAATCTTTTCTCGCGCTCGTCGTATGTCGGCTATACGGCGACGCCGTTTGCGAACATCTTCATTGATCCGGACAGCAATCAGGAAATGCTATCAGACGATTTGTTTCCAAGAAATTTCATCAAGGAGCTGGATCCTCCCTCAGCATATGTAGGCGCGGCAAGGGTATTTTCCGAGTCGGGTGACTTGAGGAGCCGCCATGTGGTTGTCGTTGAGGAGAAGGACTTCCGGGAGATCGTGCCGCTCAAGCATGACCGCGACATACCAATCACTGTGCTTCCGCCTACCCTGTATGTTGCCATTCGACTCTTCGTCCTGGCGAGGGCAATCAGGATTCTGAGGGGTGATGGCAAGAAACACTGCTCCATGATGATCAACATCAGCCGCTTCAACGACGTGCAGGAAAAGGTTCTGGGGCTTGTCTACGATTACCTGCAGAAACTCAAAAACTCGATCGCGGTGAATGGCGGTCTGAAGCCAAGTCAGATCGCCGATCAGAACATCAAGGACATGGAAGTCGACTTTCTCAGGGAGTATGCAGCGTGCGGGTTCGGCTTTGGAGAGGTCATTCGCGTTGCGACCGAGGCTGTTTCAACGATCAAGCCAATCACCGTCAACATGAAGGGTGGAAAGCTCGACTATCAACAGAACAAGGCAAGTGGCCTGCATGTCATTGCCATCGGTGGGCTGGCCCTGTCACGCGGCCTGACTCTTGAGGGGCTGGTTGTTTCCTACATACTACGTAACACGGCCGCATCGGATACCCTCATGCAGATGGCGCGATGGTTTGGCTATCGACCCAACTACGAGGACCTGTGCCGAGTCTTTCTTCCCAAGGAATCGCTTGATCACTATGTCGAGATACATGAGGCAATCGAAGAGTTGCGCTCGGAAGTTCGCCGGATGCAGATTGCCGGTATGACGCCAAGGGAGTTTGGTCTGCGCGTTCGCGAAAGTCCGACCGCCATTCGCATAACTGCTGCGAACAAGATGCGCAGCGCTTCCGCGCTGACCCTCGCGCAGGATTATTCGAGCAGGCATATCGAAGGTCATTCGTTAGTGAATGACGACGATGTGAATCTGAAGAATCTTGGCGCCGTTAAGGCGTTGGTTGCCAAGGTCGAGTCGGCGGGCTGCAAATCGAATCACCGTGACAGAGCGCTTTTCTGGTCCGGGGTTGATGGTAATGAGATCGTTGCCTTACTGAAGGCGTTTCGCTTTTCGGAAGCGCACCCCGACCTCGGTCGCATATCGCAGGATGCAAGCTTGGTGCAGGACTACATCTCTGATCGACTGACGGCCGACCTGAAGACATGGGATGTCTGCATTCCGCATCCAGCGGGTGATGGTGTGCAGCCAGTGATTGATGGCCACTCCTTTCAACTCCGGGAAAGAGAATCGGGCGACGTCAATGGCGGAGCCTATCGAATAACGGGTTCGAAGCATCGAGTTGCCGATCCGAACGATGCACAGCTAGGCCTGTCGGAGCAGCAAGTGGAGGCTGGACTGGCCGAAAAGAAGAAGGAGGACGGCCTAAGGGGTGATCGCGCATTCTGCGCACAGCGGACGCAGCCCATGCTTTTGGTACACATATTCAAGAACAACGGACAGCAGAAGCTCAAGATCAAGGATCCCATTGTTTCGCTCAGCTTGTGCTTTCCGCCTACCGCGGTTGCAGCCAAGAGCAGAATCTATCAGGTCAATAAAGTCTATCAGAAGCAGATGCTAGATCTCTTCGCTGACCAAGAGGACGATGACGAGCCAATTTTGGAGGCGGCGGGAGATGCCTGATCAGTGGAGTGAAATACCCGCGAGTTCGCATCCAGGCCTCAACAATGTTCGCCGTGTGGAAGTCCGCTATCCACTCGATTTCCGACGAGGCAAGGATTTCCACGGGCGCTATATCTTTGTTCTCGAGGGAGCCTGCGACACGGCGCAGCTACCAGCTCCGCCGAAGCTTGCTGGGATCGACGTAGCTGCGTTATTCGACGAGGCAGGAAACTGCCGGCTGACGCTGACCCTCCTCGATCCGAAGTCTCTCGAGATATTTCGTGCCCTTTGTCATGATCTTCTTTCTGCGACCGCGAAGCTGCCGCGCGGGGACAATGGGACCGGCTTGCTCGTTGTCCTCGCACGGCTTTACGAATGGCAGGGGCTTCTGAAGCGCAGGTATGAGAAGATTTTGTCGACTCCGGAAATGGTCGGCTTGTTCGGCGAGCTGCTGTTTCTGAGGGACTGCCTTGTGCCCGTATTAGGTCTCGATGCGCCGAGTTCTTGGAGGGGTTCATTCAGGGATGAGCAGGATTTTGTGGTCGGCAGCTGGATCATCGAGGTAAAGACGCAACTTAGCACTTCCGATCAGCGGATCTTCATCAGTTCCGAGGCGCAGCTCGACACCTCGTCGGGAAATATACTGCTTTGCCATCAGACGCTCGGGGCATCGACAGCGGGCAATTCAAGCTCCCGGAGCCTGAATCATATCGTGGATGAAATAGCTGCACTGCTGGGCCCTGTCGAGTCCCCGCCCGGGTTGGAGTTTCAGCTTGGACTGCTGAAAGCAGATTACACGAGACGCTCGGAGTATGATGAGACACACTGGGTGCTCGCATCTCGCAGGCTCTTCTCGGTGGAAGATGGATTTCCAAAGATCACGCCAGCAACTCTCGCGCAGGGAATTGAACGGGTTGCCTACCAGATAAGGGTGGAGGCATGCCTGCCCTTCGAGACAGATCTCGACAAGGCCATGGAGCAGATAGTTGGTAAACGAATCTGATATTGCGGTCGCACACAAGGAATTCTGGGAAGACCTCTTTCTGGAGGCAGACTCGTCAGCGTGTCCGCAGCCGGAGGCGTTCTTCAATCTATATGCGCGCGTTGCAACCCTTACAGGTGAATGCACCGACCTGACCTACTCGCCGGCAAAGAAGGAGGGTCGGGGCGGCTATCAAGTAGATGGTTATTCGCTCGAGACCGAGACCGGTGAACTCTATCTTGCAGTCTGCGATCTCAGAAGCAGCGCGGAAGTCGAGTCGCTAAATGCCGGCCAAATCGAGGCATTAATACAGCGGGCGAGGTCCTTTCTCGAGCGAGCAATCAAGGCGGAGTTCATTCAGGAACTTGAGGAGACCAGCCCCGCATTCGAGGCTGCCTATCCTGTCTACTCGAACTACCTCGCGATCAGGCGCATTCGTATCGTGATCTTCTCCAATGCGCGGCTGGCGACCCGGCGACCTCCCGAGGCGACGGGGGAGATCATCGGACATCCGGCCGTGTTCAGTGTACTTGATCTCGCTCGTTACGACGGCATCAAAAAGTCCAAGGGGCAGATCGAGCCAATCGAAATAGATCTAACCGAACTCAACGGTTCAGCGCTTCCGTGCCTCAAGGCGCATACCGACGCCGGTGACTATTCTGCGTTCTTGGTTGCCATGCCCGGGCCACTGCTGGCGAAGATATACAGCCTTTACGGTCCGCGTCTGCTTGAGCAGAATGTGCGAACGTTTCTCCAGGCAAAGACAAAGGTAAATCGCGGAATCATTGATACCATTGCCTCCAACCCCAAGAGATTCTTTGCGTACAACAACGGAATTACGGCTACCGCGTCCAGTCTTGAAACAGGCAGGCTGGACGATGGATCGCTCGCAATTCAATCAATAAAAAACCTGCAGATCGTCAACGGCGGGCAGACAACAGCGTCGATACTCTACGCGAAGGACAGGTCGGGCGCGGACCTCCAGCATATCTGGGTGCCGATGAAGCTTTCGGTCGTGGCGGCCGAATACCTGGAGGAAATGGTGCCAAAGATTTCGCGGTATGCGAACACGCAGAACAAGATCAACGAGGCTGATTTCTTCTCAAGTCATCCATTCCATCTAAAACTCGAGCAGATATCACGACGGCTCATGGCACCGCCGAAGCCAGGGTTCCTTTCTGGTTCGAAGTGGTTCTATGAACGTGCGCGCGGGCAGTACAATGACCAGCTCGCTTACGGAACGCTTGGTGCACGAACCAAGTTCGAGCACGAGTATCCAAAAGATCAGAGGATCGAAAAAACCGAACTTGGCAAGTTCGAGTTGACCTTCCAGTGTCAACCGAATGTGGTCAGCCTCGGCGAGCAGAAGTGCTTCATCGAGTTCGCCGAACATATCGGAAAGAAATGGCAGGAGAATGAGGCGTCATTCGATGACGAGTGGTTCAAGAGAGCCGCGGCACGGGCGCTCATTTTTCGTTGGACAGATCGGACGGTGGCGACCTCGGACTGGTACAGGTCAGACCGGGGTTTCAAGGCACAGATCGTTACATACTCGATAGCTTGGCTCGTTTCCTACCTCGCGCGCACTCGCAAGTCGGAGATTTCGCTTGAAATGATCTGGAGCACCCAGGCCATATCGGAAGAGCTCAGTCAGGGTCTGCTTGAGGTTGCTCGACAGGTGGCAAGAACGATCAAGGACACGCCCCCCAACGTTAAGAACATAGGCGAATATTGCAAGCAGGAGGCGTGCTGGAACGCCGTTCAGAGCGCGCACTTCATCGTTCCCCAGCAGCTTGGTCCAGAAGTCAGACGTGCTGGAGGATCGTCAGGTGCTGAGACGACCCCGGCCATCGAGACGCGCGCCTCGCGAATCTCCGCGGCTAATGGCGACCGTGATGATCTGATTCTGAGTCTTCGCCAGCTCATGGAGGGAGGCGCGAGAGATCGGGACAATTTGATATTAGACCTCGCTAGGCTGTCCGGATACGAGCGTACTGGCTCCCGAGTCAGGGAGGAGATGACCAACGTCATTCGTACCGGTGTTCGGCGTGGGATCCTGGAGAGCAATGGCGAACAGATCGCGATCGGTGCACGCACTATCGCCGACTACGACCGGGAGTTCTTGAAGGACCAGTTTCTGGCCTCAATGCAGGGAAGAAGCTGGACGGAAAGATCTGAAAGCATCCGCATGTTCGCTCGGTGGCTGGGCTTTCGCCGAACTGGGCCCTATATCGAGGACGCAGCCAAGTCACTGATCAATGGGCTGATCCGAGAGGATAGGCTGGAGAGCGACGGTTCGGAGATTCGGCGCCGGGGTTGATCGCAGGAAAATTGAGATCCTACGGCACCCCCTTCACGACGTTAGCTACGGCCTCTGCGCTAAGTTAGCTCATCCTGATGTGCTCGCGTATCGCGCGTTATAGTCCATCTGCGGTCGAGCCGCGTGGCTGGGGCGACTTCCCCTTAGGCTCCAAAGCAGACGAACGCGGAGCTGGCCATAATGTACGCTGTTCGAAGTGGAATCGACCGCGGCTGCATGCTGCGACTTCTCGGATAGGAGGTTGCCGTTATCCGCGCCACCCCGGCCTTGCCGGCTCCCCGTCCGCGTGCATGATCAGTTAATGCTAGCTGCTTAAAGGCGCTTGTCGCTTCGACTTTAACCTTAACACCGGTGTTCGCGCTCGCGAAGTCAAACAATTCTGCTTACCCCGCAGCTCCCCCATTGTAGCGAATCCGAAGCAACGGTGCCGTTCTGCAAGACATTTCGTCTCAGAGCGTCACCCTGCGCAGGTTAAGCTCCCTTCGCTTCAAAACAGCCACAATGCTTGATCCCAAATAGAAAGGATCACTCAAGCTATTCAAAATGAATAAGCCCCCGAGCAAGCAGTTTTTGCGTTTGATAGCAACGCTCCGACGCCTAGGACAACCCGTCCAGGCTAATCGGAGAATTGCACATGGTAGACCAGAAGCACGTCGAGATCACTTCATACATCCGCTCGTTTGACCGGCGCAGGATGGTCCAGATTAAGCCAGGCTCTTTCGTTCGTCTTAGGTGTGCTCGCCGACTGCGCCTGATCCCTATGCGGCGGCGCCGAGACTAAGAGCAGGTGCTTTTACAGGGAAATCGCCCGAACCGGTGGTCTCCCTATCCTTCCCACAAATCGAACGATCCGGCACCCTAGCAACGCTAGGGTGCGCGTCTTTGCTCGCAGGTCGTCCGGGTCTTGCAATTCAAAACCGAGTTGCGATTAAAAAATCTATGCGCTTGCTCAACCCGACTTCCAGCAAATAAGCCCCCGAGAACCTAAGCGGCGTCGGTGGCAATGACCTCCCTAGTAAAATCACTAGTGGAGTAGCGCGAATGACTGAGCGATTTATCAGCGTAAAGTCCGTTCTAGACCGGGTCTGTTTGTCCCGCACAGAACTTTACGAGCGAATAAAGCAGGGTGAGTTTCCACGTACCGTTGCACTCGGACCTCAAAAGGTGGTCTTCATCGAGTCTCAAGTCGAAGCCTGGATGAAATCGCAAATCGAGGCGGGTTCTCGCGGTGCTGAGTGGCGCAAGTGGCGTGCGCGGAATGCCGTTGCTGCACGCAGTGACATCAAGGTGGCACCATGACCGAGCTACCTTCACCGGACAACCTTGCTGCGCTCGATTTTCTCAGGAAATTGTATCCTGATGGACCATGGTTACTGACGGCCATAAGAGTAGATCCTCCAGGAATTCAGACTCGGACGTTCTCGCCCAAGAACGAGGGAGCATGCCTCGACTGGCTGAAATCCCGCAACGGAGAGCGAAATATCTACTTCAGTGTCAATCCGCCGCTACGCGAGCTCTCTAAGAAGGCTGAGCGGACGGACATTAGGGAGGTTGTCTACCTCCACGTTGATATTGATCCTCGTGCAAATGAGACCCTGGAAGTTGAGCGAGAGCGCATTGAAGCTTTACTGACAACCAACCTCCCTCCCGGGGTGCCGGCTCCTACCGCCATAGTGTTTTCCGGCGGAGGCTATCAGGCCTTCTGGAAATTAGACATGCCGATTCCCATAGGCGGCGATCTGGAGCTCGCAGAAGAAGCCAAACGATATAACCAACGGCTTGAATACGCGTTTGGCGCGGACAACTGCCACAACATCGACCGCATTATGCGGGTGGCCGGCACCATCAACGTGCCGGACGCGCGGAAGACGAAAAAAGGTCGCAAGCCTGAGCTCGCGCAGCTGTTTCGCTTCGAGCCGAAAAACGTATATCCTCTAGCTAGTTTTCAACAGGCACCTCTCAAGAGTGCTTTGTCGGCTGTGTCGCTTTCTTTGGAAGTGCAGCTTGAATCGCTAGCGAATATCGAAGATCTGACAAAATGGGCCGTTCCGGCGCGGCTCATACGCGTCATTCGTGAAGGGAAGGACTCTGACCAGCCAAAAAAGGGCGATAACAGCCGCTCTGGATGGTTGTTCTACTGTGTCCGTCAGCTTGTCAGACACCGCGTACCCACGGGGGTGATCGCATGGATATTGCTTAACGAAAGGTTCGGCATCGCCGAAAGTGTTCTGGAACAACCCGACCCAAAAAAATACGCCTTACGACAAATCAAAAGTGCTCACAAAGCCGTAGCAGCGGCTGAAGCGGAGTTCGAGTTGCACGAAGGTCAACCTGTCAAAAATCTAGCGAATATACGCATCGCTCTGGATAAGCTCGGTGTAAGTGTTCGCTACGACGTATTTCGAGGTGAGTGTTTGATTGAGGGGTTGCCCGGACACGGACCGCTGCTCGATGAGCAGGCACTAAACAGGCTTTGGCTTACGCTAGAAGAAAAATTTAACTTCCGGCCTGCAAAGACGTACTTCGACACGGTCCTTGACGATCTCGCGGTTCAATCAACCTTTCATCCCGTTAGAGATTACCTGGACTCCCTTGTATGGGATAGGAAAGAGCGGCTCGACGGATGGCTCACGACTTACGCTGGAGCGAAAAGCGACGACTTTACGCGCGCAGTCGGCTCTATCGTTCTTATTGCTGCGGTTCGGCGAGTACGAAACCCCGGGTGCAAGTTCGACGAGATGCTGGTGCTCGAAAGCGGCCAGGGCGCCGACAAGTCCTCTGCCTTGGAACTACTTGCCGTGAACAGCGATTGGTTCACGGATGACCTTCCCTTGGACGCAAACAGCAAGGTTGCGATTGAGCAGCTTGCAGGCCGGTGGATCGTCGAAGCGGGTGAGTTGCATGGCATGGGTAAAGGCGATTTGCAGCACCTCAAAGCCTTCTTGTCCAGACAAAACGATACAGCTCGGCTGGCGTATGCAAAACGCGCCACACGAGCACCCAGGCAGTGCGTAATCGTCGGAACAACTAACGAGGACAGCTATCTTACCGACGTCTCCAATCGCAGGTTCTGGCCAGTTAAGATTGATCGCTTTGACTTAGATTTACTGCGACGTGATCGAGATCAACTTTGGGCGGAAGCCGCGGCTCGAGAAGCTGAAGGAGCGCGTATCCGACTGGACCCAGCGCTATACGAAGCGGCGCAAGTCGAACAGGATTCACGCCGGATCGAAGACCCCTACCGAGAAATTATCAGCAGAGCGCTCGGCGACAGGCGGGGAGAGGTTCGATCGTACGACCTCTGGGACCTGATTGACGTTCCGGCAGGCCAGCGAAACGGAACGCATGCAAAACGGCTTGGCGCGGTGATGAAGCAGCTCGGCTGGAAGCGAGAGAAGGCGCGATATGGAACGGGTGTCGAATGGTGTTACGTTAAGGGCGGCGCTCCCCGGAAAAAGCTTGTTCTGACTCAAGGCGGCGACTTTCGGTCTTTTAGATACCCAGGGGAAGCCGAAGCGCCGTTTTAATCGCAGGGGGGTGATCACCAGGCGTGGCAGAGTGCCCCCCGTTCCTCCCATGCGTTGCTCTACGTTATCCGTTTGAGGTGCGAGAACGATTGATGTTGAGGTAGTTTGATAGTTCAGGGAGGAACGGGGAACGCCCCGCTTTTGGCGCTTTCTTACTCAGTCAACCTGACCAATTCGAGTGTGAGTTGCAGGGCTTAGAAAAAAGTAGACCGTTCGTACAACCATGCCCGTTAGCTTTTCCTTCGGCCATATACCCAAAGAACTGAGCGTAATTACTCTACTCGGGGGCTGGCTTTGCCCTGTAGCGCTTATCATTTTGAGTGCTACGTGCGCGCGTGGTGCAGCAGACCTAGCCGAAGTCCCTTCGCTCGTAATTCGCGATAGGCAAACGGGTGCACGGGCTGCCTCAGGAATAAGCCCCCAAGGAGGTTGATGCGCTTCAAGGTATGTAGCGGGACGCGCGCTGGAGATGCGAAGATGATGTATGAAAATCAACAGAATATCGAGAAGATGGAACATAAGTACGCCGGGATCTTGCGGACGAAGAGCCTCTTAAAGTGTCTAGGCGATCCGATCCTGATTAAGGACAAAGAGGTACTCACGAAGCTCGTCTGCGAAATCAACTACCATCTGGAAATGGCCATGTTGATATCTCGCCCACCTCGCTCCGAATGAGGACGAGATTTATTCGTACTCCTTCAGCCCCGAGAGCTCACTCCTCTCAAGGTTGGGCTCGACGCCAAAATAATTGAACTTTGAGGCAATAAGGTCGAAAGCATTCCGGCGGGGGAGCGCTAGGGGACGAGCGAAGATCGATTTCCTCCGCTTAACGAACCGGTGCGTGTCGATCCGAGCGTGATGTTCTCTAGCGATTCCCTCGTAAGCTCGATGAAGTTATCCTCGTCAATCGCGTAGCGTTTGACGATCTCAATATCGCGTTTAGCCTCTGTTTAACCCATAATAGCATCGGAACGAATTTAGACTACTCGTCCTCCATCAACAGGATCGTCGTACCGACAGGAGTTCTCTTCCGCCTGCGCCACTTCTCAGGATCCAGCGCCTGCTCCCAAAGACGGATATAGCCTTCGGCGGATTTGAAAAGCGGATCCAACTCGCGCGGGGTGACACCCAATACCTGAAAGTCAGCAATCATGTCCGGCAGCATGCCAATGTGAGCGAGTCCGGCAGTATTGAAATCGAGGGTCATGTTGCCAACCACCGAACGATTCATGGTGATCTCGACGCCTTTTGCTCGAATTGTGAAAGGATATCTGAGCCCTGTGCGGTTACGTAGTGCGGCCGCAATGCCTCCGGGACAGGCTTCGTCTCCCAGGCGAGGCCCGGGTAGGCCGGCAAAACCATTGAAGTCGCTCCCAATTCCTACGGGAGTGCCGGGCAAACTGTGCACGGCATAAAGGTAGGCTTGAACGACTGTCTCCGAGCTATTGCCGCAGGAATGCGGAATCTGCGCCCCATTTGGCCGGCCGAATGTGCTTATCTCGTTCAAATCACCCTGGTGAGGGATGATCGCTACCATGCCGCCGACCTTCCGGATTCGTTCAAGATCCCGAGGTGTCTTGTTCCCCTCGCTGTTCTTGTCCCCCAGAGATATTGCAGTAAAGCCGGTGTGCCCGGATACGACCGGGTAACGCATCGGCTCTAAGATATCCATTGTATCGTTGAATGACAGTTCCGACATGTGATCAACGTCAATGATCATGCCCCGGCGGGCCAACTCGCGAATAAAGAACTTTCCCAAATCCGTGAGTCCTGTCGCATTGCAGCGCCCATTATCGTAGCTATAGCCAAGAGACCGGCAGTCTCTTGTCTGGATCGGATTGCTCCACCGTTTCGTGATCAGGAGATTCGAGCTGGCGGACCCACCGAAGGCGTTGTCGTAGAAATGGATCGGGAAGACATGGCGTACGCCGCGATCATAGTACTGAGCGAGTTGTGCGGCGACAAAGCTTTCAGTGCATTGGCGGCGGTTCTTCTCGCAGCCGAAAAGGCTGTCGACTTCGACCCCTAGGACCACTGCAAGTTTACCGTCGGCAATGACTTGCCTAGCCTCTGCTGGACTACCGACGATTCGGTACCATCCTTTTCCGGGCCCGCCGGCCCGTTGATCGATATATGCCTCCATCTGCCGCGCCTCGTTGAGCTGACGATCGACCGCAGGCATATCGCGGCAGACATCCGGCGTGAACAGTGCGCCCTGCGCTACCTTGGCCGCCAGAAGATAAAATCCAGCTTTCGGGTTGGCGATGAGCTCGGCCTGATCTAGTGGTGTGATTGCCTCAAGCGTTGAGCACATCCACTCGTTGTTTACTGCCAGAACCACGATGAGGCGGAGCCCACCATCCATCGCGCGCCGGAGCCATTCCTCATGCATCGCCTGATGGGTCACGCTGTCCCAGCGGGGCCAGCCATCGAACTCGGGATAGCCTCCGACTTTATGCCCGGGGCCGGCCGCGCCACCATAGAGCGGCCGGAGAGCGAGCGTAGCGAGATCGAACACGCCGCCAGGACCATGATCGGCAGAGCACCAAGACAGCGCGGTATTAAGCGGCCCAAAAGCGCGTCCGACAAAATGGCGTCGACCGAAACCTTCGTTCGCGAACTGATGGGTGTGGAGATCGGCATAGCCAACGATTCGACTGGGCTGCGCGCATGCTCGCGGCACGTCGGCAGCAGATAGAAAGCAAAGCGCAGCGGACAGCATCACTAATGTGCTGGCGACGGACCATACGAACCTCCGCCTGACGCTCACCTTGCGGTTGATCGGTCGAGTCCCGTGCCGGCTGCTCATCGTTTGTCGCCATTGCGGTGCATGCCGTTCCTAGCGCTCCACGTTTCAACGCCGGCATTGCGGCAGATGCGGATTGCGGTCACATGGATCCTCTCGGGGGCAGTCCGGATCGCGCGGATGCCGCCTACAGAAGTCCGGACAAGTCCGGTCCTCAGCGTTCCGCGCACAATAATCTGGACAACCCCGATCGTCGGGATGCCGCGCGCAATACCCCGGACAACTCTGATCGTCGTGTCTGCTGCAATAGCCAGGGCAGCCGCGTCGGTCGTTATCAAACGTGCAGCGGCTTGGAGGCTCTAGCGGCGTTTCCGCCATCACCACCGCGAGCAACTGTCTGCAGTCCGCCGCCAAACAGCCAAACGTCGTGCCCGACTGGTCGGTCGGATCGAAAAGTATATGCACCAGCTTCTCGCCGACCTGCGCAGCTTCGATAACGCTAAGCGCCCGCGCGGCAACTCGCGGATCTTTTGTTGACGCGGCGAAGTACCAGAACCTGTCGTCGATCGGAGTTTCGCACTTTACATGTATGCGTTCCGGAAAGGCAGCGGCCTCCACCGGCTTACAGGACACCCATAGCTGCGCCGCTGGCGCTGCTCGGCTACCTCCAAGCAGTATTAAGCAAATGGTAGCGCCGAGAAACAATGCACTTGAAAGATTCCTCACAGCCGCTTCTCCCGCGGGCAGTAGAAATCGGGGCACTGGGTCCTACACCCACATTGGGGTCAGAATTTTGAGTGCGCAGCAGGTCGCTCTGAAAAAATGCGGCTATATAACTCGGCCAACATTCGGGTGGAACGCCTGACACGTGCAATAATAGCAGCCATAGGCCTCCGGGTAAAATGACTTTCCGGAGGCCGAACCTGCCCGATCCATTAGGCAGCTTTCTTGAGAGCTATGAAAGGTGAGTACTTGCAGGGCGTTGAGCGATGCATACTCTCCGCCGCCCCGGCCAACACGTGAGTGGTACACAGAGCGCCACAAACTATTTCGACAACGCGCTAGGCCCTGACCTTCCAAAACTTAGGTCCGGGCGAGGCAGCCTGGGCCTGCGCGTCCTCGACGTTGAACTGGTGGTGGCCTGGCGCGTTCCAAGTTGCTCCATGTCCGCGCGAAGCTTCGTGGGAGGATCAGGCCGGCGTGGTCTCGTACTCCAGAGTGAGGACGAGATCCTCAATCTCTGCGCCATCGAAAACCAAGCTTTCCGGCTTGCTCTCGGGCGCCGTGAAAGGACCCGGCGCCTGTTGGCCGTTCTCCGGCCGCGGGAACTCGAAAGCCCAAGTGTCGACAGGACCGAACACCGCGGTGGGCGGATCGCCGAAGAAATGCTTGGCGGCCGAATTGGGAGGGGGTGGCGTGCCCGCACCGTCGTAACGACGGTTGGTGGCGATGTTGAGTGCTGCCATATGCAGCGCCTGGTCTGGGCCCCGCCGGTAGCGCTGTCGTGAATAGAACAGGACGTCCTGGCTTCGCACGGCCCGAAAGGCGAGATGCAGCGGCCGATTGCTCTGCACGACCTTGAGCGGCAGATCGAAAATGGCCTCGTTTGGGTCCGAAGCGCTGCCCTCGTCCGGCACGCGGCGCGCCGAGGGTGCCTCGACGACATGCCATGTCGTCGCGGTCTGGCCATGTCGGCCTACCTCGCTTGGGAACGTTGCCCGGGCACGAATCGTGCGCTTGCCTGTCGGTGATTGTGGCTCGCTAGCTAGCGTGGGCAGCGCGACCAGCGGGAGCTCGAGCAGGACGCCACGCGTCACCGCGATTTCGCACAGGTATTCGTGCAGCCGCTCACCGCGCACGATGCGCAGCGTCACCTCATAGACGCCGGGCCTCGCATATTCATGCTCGAAAGAGCTTCCTTCCAGGATCGGTGTGCCGTCGCCGGGATCCCAGGTCGCGGTCGCACCGGCTTGGGCGATCAGCGCGGCGCCGATCCGCAGGGGGTTTGCGGGATCCGGATACTGAAACCGGAACGACGGCGGCAAGGTGTCCGGATCGATGATCGGCGTGCCGTTGTCACTCACCGTGAATTCCACGAGGCCGGTTGACGTATAGCGCCTGTATTCCTTGCGGCTTCGCGCGGGCACGACGAGGATACCGACATTGCGGACCTTGCCGGGCGTCCTGCTCAGGGTCAAAAGGTCGGCGGTCAGCGGCCAAACCATCTTTCCGGTGCGGTTGAAGTCGAAGAAATTGTCGGGGAACACCTCGCGGGCGGAGATGTAGCTCGTGGCCACGTCGGGGCCCGGCGTCACCGGCTCGGTGCGCACCTCGGCATCGAAGAAGCCGGCGAGGTTGAAGGTGATCAACATGTCGGCGAGCGAGCCGGGAACGACTTGGTTCTCCTCCATCGACATGTCGATCTCCCAGGCTCCGGCGGCGCCGCGACCTTCGAACCCGTTGCGCTGGTTGCTCGTCGTCACGGGAAAGATGCTGGCCGCGTCCTGTCGGGAGAGGCCCGAGTAGATCGCCGTCTCGGGGCCGTGGAGCCGTGGCTCGGCCGGCCAGGGCTCCACCGGATCGGCGCCGGGCGCGGGCCGGCGGCGCATGCGGCTGAAGCCCTGGTGCGTGAGGCGCAGGCTGAACCTCGTCTGGTCCAAAAGCGCGAGAGGAACCACGTCCACCGCGCCGAGACGGGCGAGAATGAGGCCGTGGAACCGCTGCTCGATTTGCTCGAGCACCATGCTGAAGGTCACGCGGCCGGTGTCGCGGAGCTCCTGCAGCGCTTCGGGAAACTCGCGTGCCATCGACAGCACATAGCGCACGTGCTGCTCGCGCTCGCGTTGGGTGACGACGAGGTCGTGCTCGAGCGTATCGAGGTCACGCAAGAGGAAGTCGCCCGCAAGAAAATCGCCGAGTTCGGAGAGGTCGTAATCGAAGCGGATCACGTTCAGCTGCTTGTCGGCCTCGAATTCATAGGCCTGCTCGGCCAAAAACGCGATCTCGACGGCATAGCGCAGATAGGTGTCGGCGATGGAGCGGATGGAATTGGCGAGCCGGAACCATTGCTCGGCGTTGAGCACGCGGTTGGCGAGGTAGGCGGCGGTCTCGACCGCGAACTCGTGGCGGAGGAGGGCGGTCTGGCGCTGGAGGGTGGCGACGGTGAAGGCGGCGTTGGCAACATTCAATTGCGCGTTAACGACGTCCAGCGCTTTTTGGGCCTCAATGTTGGCACGATCCAAATTGCTTTTTTCCAGTTCTCGCTGCTGCGATTCGATAAAAACTTGTGCTCGCCGGAACTGGTCTTCCGAGCGGGATGACAAGAATCCCACCGCGGCACCAACAAATGCCCCGACTGCTCCGCCAGCGGCTGTGCCCGGGCCCGGGATAATGCTGCCGACTGCAGCACCAATCCCGGCTCCGGTAGCCGCGCCCCCCAGAGTGCCAGAAAGCTGACTTTCCGTATTCGGGCCTCCCGACCATTTCTCCATTCTGAAGTCTGCATTCTCATCGAACGTTTTGTAATCTGTGAGCCGCAGGTCGGCATGCTCCTTGACCTTTTCTTGAAGAGCTTTGCTCGCCTTCGCAGCTTCAACCTCAGCGTCCGCTTGACCGACCCGCGCGTCCTCGATGGCGAAGTTGGCGCTTTCCAGCGCCACTGCCTGCTCGGCCTGTTTTTCCTGCAGCTCCTCGCGCTCGGCAGTCGAGAGGAAATTGAGATAGTCGCGCTGGGCCTGCTTGGCGTGCTCGGCGAAATACCGGCCGCGCTCGAGCAGGAAGTGGAAGCGCCACGGCGGCACATAGTCGTCGGTATAGCCGAGCCAGTTGAAGTCGGCCTGGAGCTGCACGAGACGAGCATTGGCCTGCAGCAGCAAGGCGAAGACCCTCGGGTTCGTGTCCGTCGATGTCGCCTCGCCGATCTCCAGGAGTGGGGCCGTTGCCGCGGTGTTCCTCACCGCCACCATCCGCTCCTGGCCCGCGGGCCGCTCCTCGCCCGGCTTCAGCACCGGCTTGATGGAGTCGATCAAAATCTCCCGTCCGAGCTTGGCCAAATCTGGGTCGGGAGCAGCAACGGCGGCGTCGAGCTTCGCGACGGCTTGCGTGACTTGCGCGCCATAGGTGCCGAGTGCTCCCAGCGTGGCGGTGGCGCGGTCGTAGCTCGTCCTGGCCTTCATCCAATCGTGGCGCACGAGCCTCGCCGGTGGTGGGGGTGCAGGAGGCAGGGGGGAGATTGGCGTTTCCGCCTTGTACTCGGAATCGCCTTGCCCGATCAGGCACTCCGCCAGCAGCAGACGGATAAACCGCAGCTCGATGGGCTCGTTCACGATGAACTGGTGAGGGGCGGCGTTCGAAGCGGCATTGGCGAGCACCCAATCGAGTTCATCGATGGCAGCCTCGTAGCGCTGACGGTCCCGTTCCAGCTCGGCTCGCGCGAGCGGAACGAAAACGGACATCAGGACTATCATGAAGTAGTCGAGCTTCTGATGAACGAGGTAGAAGTGCTCTTGAAGCTTGGCGTCGATCCCGGCGGCGGCGAGGTGTTGGAGAACCTCGATCGCGTTCGCATTGAGTCGGCTTGGAGGTGTGCCAATCGGCCGCTCCTTGACATTCGCTGCGGCCGTGACCGGCGCAGACCAATCAAAAAAATGGAGTAAGTCCCGGGTAGACGCCCGACGTCGACTCTCGAGCATCCTGCGTAGGGTGCGAGGACCCTGTCCAGACGCGGTCTCAGGCGGTTGAGGGTTAGGATCTAGGTCCGAGGCAATTTTCGACAGAACGTTGGACACTCGCGAACGAATGTCCGCACCCACGGCCGGAATGTTTCGCACGATGCCGAAATAGGCAATGGCGTGCTGCTGACATTGGTCGAATGCGAAGGCCGCGCTCTTCTGCCGGCGGCGCTGCAGCTCGTAGATGCCTTCTTGCCAGCGGCGCACGGCGTCCAGCCAGCGCTGTGCGCCCTCGGGCAAAGGAGTGTTCGGGGGAAAGTTGGTGGGTGGCGGATCCCAGATGACGATATCGGGACGCAGGGGCACATCTTCTATTTCCACAATGTCTCTGGCTCGAAAGCCGCCCCTGCGCGTTGCCCCTCCGCCCGACCAGACCGAGGGGCCTCCTGGCTGGTTCGGCTCCCGCTCGATACGCTTCGGCTGCAGGCCGAAGTCATCGTCCTTCAGGAGGTCGTTCTGATAAAAGTAGAAATTCTCGTTGTGGAGCTTTGGCATTGGTATGCTCCCTATCCGATGTGGTCGCCTGCACCGAGCGGGGTTTCGAAGATGGCTCGCAACACGCGAAGTTCCACAGGCTGGCCTCCAGCGTCCATTGTGGCTGCGGCTTCGCCAACCGCAGACCATACCGCCTTCGCCTGGCGATGGCGTCCCCGGCGTCCACCAGATCACCACCCATGGGCTTAGAGATGACTGCGCAGCTTGTAACTTACTGTTTCGCAGCGTCGGGGGTACAGCAGTGTCCTTCCTCAGCATTCAAATAGCTCCTGCCCCCAAGGGATTGCCATTCGATTTCGGCGCTACCGCGAGTCGCACACCCCATCCTCGTAGTGGTAGTGCTCCTGGCTTGCGATAGAGAACCGCGCAATGAATTCGGCATTCTGCTGCGTCTGATTTTTTGGTTTGAAGTAGCCATGTTCAACAGCCCAATCAAAAGTACCAGTGTCCACGGGATAAAGCGTCAAGCTCCCACTCAGTCTGTGTTTCCTAATCCAATCTTCGGCGGTCGCGCGAAGTTGAAACACGCCACTCGGAAATTTACCCCCAGCGCCGACAAACACCCATACAAATGGTTGGTAGTTTTGCATTACTTCAGTACCTGTTCTCGAATCTAAACCACCGCTGAATTTGATCGACAGCTTTTCTGATAGCCGCCTTGTTTGCTTCAATCACGGATCGCTGAGCTGCTGAGGGATCTGGATGGTGTCTAATGGCTTTTCCCTTTTGGCCGATTACCGTCGACGGGCCTTCTCCATAAACATGAAGATGCGCAGGCCCATGGTCTCCCTCTCTATAATAATGCCGAATTTGGACGCCCCCTGATTCTACAATTATTCCAGGAGCTAGGTCGGGCTCAGTGAACGCGCCGTACTGCTTGGTTCGCTTTGGTGGGCCTTTTCCCCATGCTGCAGACATTTCCGCTTCGCCTGCAAGGGTGTCGATTGCAGAAAAGCCCGGGTTTGCGGCTGGTTTTTTCCGCAATACATATTCGCCGACGAGGGCCCCAGAGGTAACTTCCCCAATAGCTACCCAATCACCTTCAATCGCTCTAATCCCCGTGCGGACAGGTTTTTCGACAAGGCCTATTGTGGCGTCGTAGACCAATTCGGACTGAGGCACCCCAGCTCTGTACGCCTTGCACGTCGAGCTAAAACACGTCCCCTCCCATTCGGTGCCCAACAGGTCGTGGCTTTTGACCGCCATGTGCCAAGTGAATAGATCGACCACTTTTGCCCCAGTATCAATTCCCGTGTTGATAATCCCAGTCCCTGTATTATAGACTCCCTGCGCATATTGCTCATACCAAGGTTTTGTCGGTGCCTTACCTTGCACTTGGATTGTTTGGTTTGATAGCCACTCGCCGGTCTCAGGATCCTCTATAAACGCGGGTGTACTACCCCCCTTGTAATAATAGGTCACCATCGACGCATCAAAGCTATCGACAATCTGTGTTGCGGTCCCTCCTGAAGAGTAGGACCAAGCATAAGCATCTTGCGAGCCACTGCTAGCGTGAGCATAGTAACGGGGTTCTTCTGACTGCGTTCCTTCAAGATCATAGTAGTTTAGCGGGTTGTTTCTTGCATAGTTATATAGATTGATCCCATCAACGCGCCCTAAAGGATCGACGCTCATCCATCTTCCCAGCCATGGGGCATAATATCTTGCACCATGATAGCTCAGCCGACTTTCCTCGTCCCGCTCCATCCCCGTGAAGCGGAACCGTTTCCTTGCAAAACTGCCGAAGCTTGTCTCCCCGAGTGGCGTGAATTCCTCGCGATTGGTTATTTGGCCATTCGCATCGACCACCACATTGGTGCTACCGAGGTGATCGCCCAAGTGAAACTGCACCGCAGGACCCCGATCATCCGGATGTGCGCTCCCGAGTCGCACGAGGGCCACCCGCTGCGCGTCGTCCGTCACATGCACATGATTGTTGGCGTCGAGCTGCGCCACGCTGGCCCAGCGATGATGCTCGAAGGCACCGTCGATGAAATGCGTGACCTCGAGCTGGCCACCCTGCCTGCGCACCAGCTTCTTCACCCGGTGCCCCGCGGCATCGTACAGATAATGCGCATGGACCGAGGGCTCCGCGCCTGCCGTCTGGATGCGGAACGCCTTCATCTGGTCGGAATAGTCCCGTTCGAAATGGCGTGATGTCGTCTCGGACCGCATATTGCCGTTAGCATCAAAGGAATACTCATAGCGATCGGCGCCGATCTCCACATGGCGCAATCGGTTGTTGTGGCTCTCCACCGTAAAATTGCGGGTAAATCGTTCCGTGCCTTTGCCGTGCGCGATGTGCAGGATGTTGCCAACGTCGTCGTAGCGATAGGTCTCCGAATAGGCGCGGGCCTTGGTGAGGTCGCTGCAGCGCGGATGATCCTGCCACGGCTCGCCCTCCGGCGGGCGGTCGCATTCACGCCCCGTCGCGGAGAGCAGCTGATAGATCGCATCGTAGGTGAAGCGACGTTCGAGCGCATCGCCGCTTGCCAGCAATTGCGCGAGCTCCGGGTCGCTTTCCGCTGCGGCTTGCGGATTATTCAAAAAGCCGCTTCCCGGCGTCCGGTCGCGAATGCCAATGATATTGCCGGCTAAATCATAATCATAGCCATAGTCCTGCAGGAGCTCGCCGGCCGGATCGTATGTGAGCTCGTCCGGCTTCGTATAGCGCTCGCTGCGTAGGCGCTTCAGCCGGAGCGTGCGCGGATCATAGGCATGGCGGGTCATCACGCCATTGCCATAGGCGACGAGAGCACGCTGCCCCTTGGCGTCATAGGCGATGCGCTCGACATAGAGTGTTTCGTCTAGGAAGACTTTTTCGAGCCCGCCCGCATTATTGTAAATCGGACGCAATTCCCGCCGCTTGCCCTCAACGTCCTGCGGGAATTGGAGCTGCTTGATGCGGTTCAGGGCATCGACGCTCACGGTGGTTCGATAGGCGCCGGCCTCCAGAAGGTCGCCTTCCCGGTCGGCAAGCGCCTGGCCGGGGCGAGGCTCCCAATCGACGCGGAAGGGCGTGACATTCCAGGCATTGGCTGGTGCTTGGGCGAAGACCGCGAGAATAGGCGCGTCGGCGATCACGCGGCGAGATTTGTCGAGCACATTGCTTTTGAAATCGACCTCCGCCACCTCGGTGAGCCCTGCCTCATCGTGATGCCGAAGAAGTTGGCCCAGGAGATTCCTGACGCGCATGGCGTCACGATCCGGCCCCGCCTGGTCCGGAACTCCCTCGTCGCCGTATTCCAACCGCTGCCGCAGAGTGACCGGGCCATTGGCATCGTCGCGCGCCCAAAGGCGGGCGGGCCGCTGGAGGCGGTCGTAGGTCTGGAGGACGAGCGAGCCCTTGCTGTCGCGCCTTTCGGTTTCGTTGCCCAGCGCGTTCAGCACCATCCGGCGCAGCCCGGCATCGATGCTGTCGTTCCGCCAAGGCCGGTCGGCGAGATCATAAGCATAGCGAAACGCATCGCGACCCAGCGCGTCCGTGACCAAGAGCACATTGCCGCGGATGTCGTAGGTGCTTCGCGTGGGAAGCTCGTGGATCGGCGGCAAGGGGTCGCCCGGATTTTCCGGCGCATCGCGGTTGCGCGCGACTGCCAGCACCTTGCGCCCCAGGGCATCGATCACGATGCTCGAGGGCGTGAAATGATGGCTGGCGGGCGAGGCATTAATGAGCGATGTGCCATCAGGGCCCGTGCTGAGTGGTGCGAGATCGTTCGCATCATAGGTGAAGATTTCCCAAGGCGTGGACGCGAACTGGTCCGGGTTGGCGAGGTTTCGCGGGACCCCGTAGATCACCCGTTGCTCTGAGCCGTCCGGATTGAGCGTGCGGATCACGCGACCGCGTGAGTCGTAGAACATCGTGGCCTTTTGGCCCATCTGGCCATCGCCGGGCGGCGAGTAGTTGAATCCCTCCCAGAAGAAAGGCTCGTACTTTTCGACCACGCGGCCCTTGTTGTCGTAGACCTGCCAACCACTGACGATCACGTTCGGCTTTTCTCCTCGCGCACGGCCGACGGCAGCGATGGACTGATCGGGTGATAGGACACCGCTGCCGAAAATTGGATCGCCGAACAATACGTCTTCGGCTTGAGTTCGGGTCTGCAACAATCGCCCGAACCCGTCGGAAAATTGGATCGTTGTGATTGTGTTGTCGCGCTCCGCTGGCGGCACGTCAGTCTCGGTGACATGATGTTCGCGGACAACGCTTTTGACGAAGACGGGCTGCGGTTGTGGGTCGTCGCGCGTATGCTCGTAGGCGAAGAAGTCGTAATCCATGCAGCTGCCGGGCGCCTCGAGCGTGTCGCCAACTGGCTCACCTTCCTTCCCCATTATGGCGGTAGAGGTGACGAATCCCACGGCACTGAAAGTGACGACGCTGCGATTGCCGTTGGCATCCGTGACGATGCGAGGTTGCAGGACACGAAAATCGTAGCCTGCGCTGACCGTGAGCCCCACGGCATCCGTCACCTGCACGGGAAGCAGATGGTAAGTATCGTCATAGGCTATCGTAGTATCGTGGCCGAGCGGGTCACGTACCGTTATCGGGAGACCGCGTTGTGGCAAGTCCGGAAGGTGCGGCAAGTCGCGACGATGAAAATCGAAGGCGACCCGCGAGGCCTGCACGAAGTAGCCGCGCGTCCGGTGGTCGGAGCCGTCGGCGAAGACGTATCCAGCCAGCGGGGGCATCTGGCCACGGAATTCCTGCGGATATTCCTCCGGCCAGCTCGTCACGCTTTGAGGTCGCAGATAGGGGGGCAGCTCTGGTGCGCCGGGATCGCCCGGCTCGCGAAGGGCCTCCTCCAGGATCTCCTCGGTGAGGACCAGCGATTCGGTTCGCACCAGCGCGCCGAAATCCCCGAGCTCGCCCAACGGTAGCCCTACAAACCGGTCACCGTCATAATAGTTGAAGCTCTGTGCGAACAGCTCGAGTTGCGCAGTGCCCATCTGAATCTCGCGGTATAGGGCGTACACACTTTGGCTGCCGTCGTTCGAGATTTCGAAGCTTGTGCTGCTTGAGACGCGATCGACGATATATCGCCCGGCATCGTCGCGCTGGGCATATTTGGTTTCGACGACTGTGCCGAGATAGGGAGTCCCGGCCGGTGTGGCGATCCGATAGTTTCGATGGCGCGGCACGGCCAGGCTTACCTGCCGCTGGGCTAGACCGTACTCGTCATAGTTGTCGCTGAAGGCGAACTGGGTCATCGGCTGGTCGCCGCGCTCCCATTGCGTTGTGCGCTGGGCCAAGGGGTGCGGGAAGAAAATCCGTTGGCGTTGCTTTTCTTCACCCTCGGGCTTCGCTTCTTCGCGCAGCCCATAGGCGTACTCGGTCACCGTATAAGGTCGATCTTCACGGTCCGCTCCATCGAGCGCGTAGAGCTCGGTTCGGAGCGCGCTCCCGCGCAACGTCCGCAAGGCGTCGCGCTTATAGCTTGGATCGAGGAGGGTTTGCAGAAAAGCATTGACGACTTTCGTATGAGCGAGAGCTTGTCGATCGCCGGACCAATAGTCCGCGGACCAATCCATCTCCTCCCAATCGCCGGTTTCCAGATCGACTGGCCCTTGGTGGAACCAGGTCTTGGTGAGGAGGGGCGGAGAGAAATGCTTGTCGGGCACTGCCTCGAAGTGTGTCTCCGAGCTATGCTCGCCTGAGGCATGATAATCGGCGAAGGTCTCGGTATCCAGTTGCTCGACGATGCCGAAACCGCGAAACTCCCGTTCCTTCCCATCCCAGTAACCGTGATGATAACGGTACTCGGTCGTGAGCTTGCCTTGGGAGATCTTGTCAATCACCTCGACGCGAGCGACGACCTCCACCGGGAACGGCAGTGGCGTCCGCCAGCGCGTCTCTGGTCGCGCGTCATCCTGCAAGTGGTATCGGGTCGATGGCGCATAAGACACTTTCGTGACTGCGCCCATGTGATTGTCCATATGATTGAGCACGTAGGGTTTTACCCCACCCGTCAGATCGAGGAACTTGTAGGTGCTGTCCGGAAATGCCCCGAAATCATAGGTCCACAGAATACCGTCGGTGCCGGTGCCGAGCATGTCGGCGAGGCGCACGTTCGTCGCGTCGGTGATCGGTGGGGTTCCGTGAATGACGATAGGATCGCTCCAGACGTTACCGTCCTGGTTGATCCAGACCATGACGTGGCCGGACGAGATATAGACGAGATCCGCCACTCCGTCGCCATCGAGGTCGCCGATCAACAGCCGTTTCGGATCGAATCCTGTGCCGGGGAAGAAGGCGGCATCTTCGAATCGGGGGCTGTTGCGCATAACGACACGGTGGCCCCAGCGGCCGTATCCCCGATAGGGCCAATACTCGAGGCGCCCGTTATGAATGAGGACGATGTCCTGAAGGCCATCGCCGGTCATGTCCCCGAGCTTTACGCGGGGGTCTTCGAAGGTGACGTTGGGGAAGGCGTCGCTCGCAATCCGCTCACGCGTTTCGATATTTGACCAGCCTTCCTCCGGATCATTGTAGCAGAACTCGAATCGGGGTCCGGTTCGGAGCGCGTCCGTCACGCCGTCGCCGTCGAGGTCCATGAGGCGCACGTCCGGGGCGTCGAGATCGACCGAAGGCGCGCTGCGGTAGCGCACAAACCCCTGTTTGTTCCATTGGCCGTCGAAGGTCAGCGGAAAAAAGCCTTTGCGCAGACCGTCGCTCACCATCAAGTCCGCTCGGCCGTTGCCATTGGCGTCGAGCAATTGGACGCCCGGCTCACTCAAGCGAACCCCAGCCGGCGCCATCTCCATGGTGCGCATGAGATCGAATCGGCCATCGCCCCGATTGCGCCAGTAGCGCACCTGCTCGTTGAACTCCAAAATGTTGGGCAAGCCGTTGCCGAAAAGATCGACCAGTTCGTATTCCGGGTAGCCGAGTGAGCGGGTTGGCCGTGCTCCGCTCGGACCCGAAAGCGGTTGGTAACGTCTCTTTGTCGGCTCGAATGTCGTATAGCCGAATTCGAGAGGAGGAAGCGGTTCTGAATTCGGTCGAGGTGCTTGAGCCTCCTCGTCGTGTCCTTCGACCACCACCTGACTGAGGAGCGATGCGCCGTTCAGGGGGAGTCGCTCGATGGGCGCGTTCCTTTGGTCGAGATAGATCAGGTGATAGACGCGAACCAGACGCTCGCGGTCGGCATGGGTGCGGACCTCGATGCGGGTGCAGCGTCGGGTGGTGCGAATTTCAAATCCCGGCCGGTATTCCGAGAATGGGTCGGGCCGCTCTTCATAATTGAATGTCACCGAGATCAGAAATTTTTCGTCGCCAGATTGAGGATCAGTGTAATCTGCATACCGAATCCGCCTGAGGTAGAGCTGATCCCATAAATGGTCGGGCGCGTCACCCAAGCCGCGCTCATAGTCATAGCGGATGACATTCCCGAAGGGGTCTTGGGTTTCGGTGAGCTTCCAATTGAAGATTTGACTTCGATACTCCGGATTGGCGACGACGGCCGGATCGTTCGGGATGCTGCGTTGTGTCCCGTACACGCTGACAAGGCCATCCTTGCTGCGAACCTCCCAGTGGTCAGTGGCAGTATCGCGGCGATGTTCGATGCGAGCGAAGAGCCCTTCGGTGCGCGGCCGGTAGCTGGTGGCTCCCGGCGCGTTCGCGACCGGCACCAGATCCTCGGCGCCGGACAGCAAGAAGGTATCGCGCTCATCGACATAACGGGGGATCCCTCTGGAGGTCTTGCGGGTGACCCCGGGCACGCTCAAGCTCCAGCCCAAGCCGAAGGGGCCGTTCCCGTTGCCGGTGCTGTAGATGAGATTTAGTTGTGGCTGGAAACTGTTCCGCCCTGGGGGCAGCGCAATCGGAACTGTGAAGTTTCCAGTCCCGGTGTGGAGGTCAGGCGCGAAGGTCTCGCCGATACCGTGCAGCGCTCCGCCGCCTTGTGGCAACGTGATAGTTTGGGTGCTGTTATTGGTCTTATTGGCCATGGGCGCGCACCTCAGGAACGATCTGCCCTAGGTGACTGGGTTAGGCGCAACTTAGGATAAAGCCAACCGTGCGAGGCTGTCTATGAGATAGCTTACAGTTCGGCCTCTGCGCCACTACAAATAATTGGCCGGAATGCCCATCCGTCGCCGGGTCGAAACGCACTTCCTAACGCAAAACGTCTTGCCCTTGCCAACTAACCGCGGAGATGTTGAACGGAACGAGGGCACCGACGTGACGCGGCTCGAATCTTACCGGACTAAAAATCTGGAGGGCATCGCCGACAACGGCCGACGCGGCCTCTCGCCATCGAGTCTCGTTTCGGGGTTGGGGATGACGTCGGCTCAGGCCCTTAACGAACTATCACCAAGGTCCGCTAGAGAACCGGAAGTCAAATGTACTGTGTCAACTTGGCAGTCATCAAGAGCTCAACCCTGTGAAGGTAGGGAACAGCAATGCTGACGCCGCCTCTAGATTCACCGCCGCGATACCCCCGGGCTCCCCCAGCCTACACGGAAGGGAGAATCGTTCAGAAATGCTTGAGTAGAGCTGGAGTGATCTCAACCCTGCATAGGTTGAGTTCTGATGGCAGCCCGGCACAAGGTCAATTGTTGGGCTGAAGCGGAATGCATTCCGTTCGCTTATCGACTCCTACTTCCCCGCACACGAACGCGAGGCTCATCGGAATGTCCGCGATCGGGAGTAAATCCGCCTACTTTGAATGTTGGGCTAGCGTTCCGCAGTAACCCTTAGAAGACGTCGTACCGGCGGCGGCGGCACCTCACCCGAAATTTGTAGTAAACTATTTACGCCGCGTTTCCTTTAGCTCGTAAGCTAGCGTCTCCGATTATGCCCCGGTTCTGTTCTCGTCCGAGCGGAGGAGTTCTTGAAAACATCTTGGCTAGAAGGCCCACAGCCCTCCTCTGGGCGCCAGTGTTGCGGTGACGCTCGACGACGAGCCGCATCTTCATTGCCTCGGTGGTAGTTCGCAGTGATAAATAGCCTAACAAAGTTCTGGAGTGCTTGTCAGCTTGAACCTCCGCTCTATGTCCATCCCGCTGACATGGAGGTTGTGGCACGACATCCCGAGCTCTTCGACACTAAGATCGTATCTTTCAAGTCTTTCCTCCGTGGCGATCGCTTTGGAAGGTTTGGAACCACACGTTTCATTTGTCGCTGCTTCCAAGTCCGTATGGCGGGAATCTCGATAAGGGCTGACATCTACATTTTGCTGCTAAACCCTGGTTTCTCGCCGTAGAATCTGGCGGCAAGTATTCGTCCCGGCGGCACCAGCGTTTTGCCTGCTCGCGGGAGCGCCGGCGTTCCTCTATCCAGCCGGAGACGATCCGGTGCGGGTGAGCAAGCCTGCCTGGGACCTTGAGCCCGGCGGTTAGCCGACGAGCGTCGGCAAGGGCCTGCTCAAGCTCGGGCGGCATGGGGCAGCGGGGAAAACGGCGGGCTCGGGGCGATCGTTTGTTGCGGTCGTACCCCTGGGCGAATTGCCGGCAGCACCGTCTGGGCGACTTGCCGGCCGCCTTGCGCGCCCAGTAGCCCCGCGGCGGATAGGGGACATCAAGGCGCCGGCAGATCTTGGCCAGGCAATTGTCGGACAGGCCGTACTGAGCCGCTAGACGGGCCATCGGCGTGGCCCAGACGAGCGCATAGAGTTCTTCCCGGCTGAGGGTGCGAACTTCCTTGCTTCGGCGTCGGGCATGTCATGGCTCGTGATGCTGGTTGGCGGAGGCCGCGGGCGTTGCCGGCCTGATGCAATGGTTCGCCAGTCGCGGGTCATCTTCGCGGTAGCGCCGGTACCTGAGCCACACGAGCCCGAGCAAGTGCCAGCACGCGAAATGAGCTGACGAGCAAATAAGTGAGCAAGAGGGGAGGGCAGGTCAGCGAACCTCTGGCTGGCGCCTAGCAAGTCAGCAAGATCGCATGCGATTTGCGAACGGCGCCGCGTCCATCAGAAGCACCGTAGCAGAGCCGCTACCTACGCACCGGTAGGATACCGTACGACACGTTTTCGGTGATCTCCCGAATTGTGCCAGTTGTGCTGACGACGGACCGATTGGTGCAACTTAGCCTTTCTCATAAGCTGAAAATACACTTATACTCGCCAAGATTGTAAATCTGCTATGGGGCGGACAAATGAGACGAACATTAGTTGCTGCCATTTTGTTGGTTCTTTTCTCTGCAGTGTCAGCGCGAGCGGAGTTTGTCGGAAAGCTCGAGTTTCAGCCCAGCGGCTGCAAAAGCGCAGGACAGTGCGTGTTGGTAAATGATTTCGGTTACATCGATCCTAAGGGCGTTGGCTGGCAGGCGAAGGCAGGTCTCAAGACGGACGGCGCGTCAATCCCGCCGTGGGCGCAATTAATCATCGGAGGGGCATGGGACAACGAATTCATACGGGCAGCTGTCATTCATGATCATTACTGCGAAAGAACGGTAAGGCCGCGAACGACTACGCATCGTATGTTCTATGATGCCCTGATCGAGAGCGGAGTGTCGCAAGCAAAGGCTCTCGTCATGTACTATGCCGTGACTGTTGGATCTCACATGTGGATCAGCTTGATGGAAGGACAGTCCTGTCCCAATATGAGCAACTGCGTACGCAGCAGGCCGCCCGGTCAAGCTGTCATTCCGGACGCATCCATTCGGCCAAACCAAATCGGCGAACTTCAAGCATATCGTCCACCCCGGTTTGATGATCCCGTAGTGATACAGGATATTCAGGCGGCGCAAAAAATCATTGAGGCTGGGTCGCTCAAAGCCCCAGAAGAGGTTGAGCAGCTCGCAAAGCGTCGCAATCCCTCGGACTTCTTCCTTACCCACGGTGATAGTGTGAGGTATGAAGGGCCCAGTAGTAAGCTGCCCAATCAGTAGAACAGAGATTGGCTTCAGCAGGTTACGACGTACGTTTCTCTGTGCCACCGATAAGCGGCGAGCGCTTGATCTGCCCAATATTTGTCTTTGTATCGGATTAGCACCAAACAGTCGGAAAAGCCTATTTTAGGCTCCGCTGCGTAGTCGTGGCGTCATCTCAAAAATCGCCTGTGGTGACGTTCAACAACCCCTTGGGCACCCCGCCACTGCGGGAGTCGTTGTGTACACTAGAACTGGCGCAACCGATCCAAGTGCGGCGACGAAAAGGAGCAACGCAACTAGTCGCTTCATCTCAAGTACTCCTCAAAATAGAAATTATCGTACCACTCGCTGTACAATAAGCAAGGTGATTCTCATCACGTTCCATTGCCTGCCGCGCATAGGGAATGCTGTCGTTTCCGGTACAGACAGCTAGAGCGGTTTCCGATCAGGTTGGCCCGTATCCTGCGGCTGCGAAGTGGTTAGCGCATTCGTGAGGGGTGAAACGGTCGAGGCAACGTCCGATGGCAGCCCACAGGCCTTCGACGGTACGTTCGGCGGCCGTACGCAGCAGCGCTTTCAGCTTTGAAAAGGCGTTCTCGATCGGATTGAAGTCGGGACCGTAGGGCGGAAGATAGAGGAGCTTTGCACCGGCAGCCTCGATCGCCGCGCGGATGCCGGCGCCTTTGTGGCTGCCTAGATTGTCAATGACGACAACGTCGCCTGGTCGCAATTCCGGGACGAGAACGTGATCGACATAGGCCTGGAACGCAGTTCCGCTGATCGGAGAACCATCGGCGCGACCATGCCCGAAAGGCGCAGCCCGGCGACAAAGGTTGTCGTCTTCCAATGGCCGTGCGGGATAGAAGCGCGTAGTCGTTCGCCACGAGGCGCGCGCCCGCGGGTACGCGCTGGTCGACGCCCATGTCTCGTCGATGAAGATGAGCTTGTCGGCGTTACAGGTTACAGGTGAGTTGACCGCCGACCCATTCCTCCCGCCTTTTCACAACGTCCGGCCGCTCCGGCTCAGCAGCGTGCGCGGTCTTTTTTTTTGAGCGTGATCTTCCGGCGCTGGAAGAAGCGCGACAAGGCGGAGATGCTGAAGGCATGTCCATCGGCAGCCAGCGCCGTCTTCAACTCCTCCAGTGTGCTGTCAGGCTTGGCGGCAATCAGCGCGAGAATGCGGTCGGCCTGCGCTTCGATTGCCCGCGAACGTCGATCCCCACCCTGCGGCTTCGCCGCTACCTCGCCCGTCTTTTACGCCTGCGCTACCCAGCGGATTGCGCTTGACGCGCCCGCGCGAAAGTGCGCTGCAGCCGCTCGACGCGACATACCGCCTTCGACAGGGGCAACGACGCGCTTACGAAGATCGGTCGAAATGGATGTCGCCATGCCCACCGGCCTCCTTCGCCGGCAGACAGCTTGAATCAGACCCAGCCTGATTTGGGAATCCCAACGATTCAATCTGGTCGAAACCTGCTCTAGCTAAACATAGGCGTTTCGATGAGTGTGCGTCCGAAAGCCGTAGCGGGCTCACTATTTCGCCGGCGTTGAGAAAAGCCTCTGAGCGAGTTCCTTTAGCTTGCGCAACTTTTCAGGGTTACCTGCCAACAATTTTTCGTAGTAGTTAGACAGGCGTTTATTGTCCCAGTCCATACGCAATTTTTGGGCTGGAACGCCCGCCAACGTTTGTTGGTAGATAGGGTCCTTTTCGAAGGTCGAAGCTTCCTGCCGTGGCTCCAGAAGGGCCCGGGCGACGGTCCTCAAGTAAAGAGCAAGAATCTGCGATTCTGAAACTTTAAGAAAGACGCTGTTCGTCGCCTGCTCGCCTTGTTGATCGGCCTCGGCGTAGTTGCCCGCTAATATATTGCACTCAAGAAGAGCGAGCCACGCTGCCTCGGTCCAGCGGAAGGGGGTTGGCTCCGTGGAATTTACGATTTTACGAAAGTCGTCGGCCGCTTTGTCCAGCCTGCCATCCTCGTAAGCGGCATATCCGGCTAGATATCTAAACTCAGCATTTTCTCTGTATTCTAGAGAGTTGCGAAAAGAAGATTCGGCAAGCTTTGGCTTTTTTTCATGGCTTGCACGCCGTCCTATCGTACCGTGGATATCCGCAGCTAACGCGCGCGCTTCCGGAGCATCACGCACCTTCAGGGCATCGTTCACCCACTGGAGCGCCCCGCCACGGCCGTCCAGTTCTCCAGCCCTAAGCGAGACCTGACCGAGCAGTAGCAAGGCATCGAAGTCGGCCGACAAATTAGGTACGCTCTGAAGATCGGCCTTAGCTCGCTTCAAGTCGCCGGTTTTTAGCCGAACGCCGGCGATCGCTTTTCTTACGGCGGCAACCTGTGGCGTGAGACCTAGGCCATCATAAGCGGCGGACGCATCTTCTAGGCGGGTAATTGCAGCGGGGTGCGCACCGAGCGCCGCATAGGTATTCCCGACCGTCTCGTTAAGCTGCGCCTTGGTGAGGGGTGGAAGGCCTTCTTGGAGTGCAAGCGCTTTTGTCAGTTGTGAGAGCGCAAGGACTGTTTCCGACCGTTTCAGCAAAGCACGGCCGATGGTAAAGCGGGAGATGGAAATCGCCTTTGAGAAATCGGGGTTGTCTGAGATGACCCGGTATGAAAGGCCGAAAGCCTCAGTGTACCGCGATCCGCCTAGCAGCGCATCGAATTCGGCTGAGAGCGCAACCAAGTCGTTCACAGGCCGAGGTCGCGATAGCGACTGTACAGCAGCATCTTCGAGTACCGGCCCGCCAAATATCACCGCAAATGTCCGGACCTCATTTGTATATTGGCGAATGAACTCGTCGAGCGTTCCTTGCTGAACAATCCGGTCCATAGTCACCGCTATTCGCGAACCTTGCGGCTCCGTCATTTCGAACCGGGGCCGCAAGGACACCAGCTTGCCGGCGAGTTCAATTTCTCCGGTAAAGAGGATGACTCTGCTCTGCGCATCAGGTGATACCGCAGCGTCTTTGCATACAGAGTCAAGCGGACGGACTGCGACCCCGGGAAAATGAGGGTCACCGGATATCTCACTGGACGCGAACCTGGTGATCGCACGCGAGATCGTGTCGAACTGCTGTTGATCGGCGGCGTTGGGTAAACGGAAACAGCCCACAAGAAAGTCGGTCCTGATTCCTCCTTTCGCGGAGTCCCTTTTTTCTAAGGTTTTGGTGAGGCGCTCCGCCAACACTTTCGCGTTGAACAAAATGTCCGTTCCCGCGACGGGCTCAAACGGAACCTCCAAAGTGCCAGCGCGGACATCGAAAAGATATGGAGTGATTATGTAGAGCTTTCCGGTGGCGGTGACCTCACCTCCGACAACATAGTCGCATCCCCGCGCCATCAACTCTGGACTTAATAAGGATCTAACCCTCTGCGCTGCCGCGTCGCCCCGGGGACCTTGGGAAAAAACGTCGTCAATCAGCGGTCCCAGCGTCTTGTCTGGAGAACTGGCTTGGCTCCAGGTAAATACGCTTACACGAGCCCCCCTCAAATTGGCCCTTAATTCAGCCTGCAACACCGGCTCGATGCTAGAGAATGTCTCGCTATTCCTCCCGGCAATCAGAAAGCGTCCCACCAAAATCCGAGTGCCGTCGAACGTCCCATTTCTGCACGTGACATCCGCGCCTTGGGCGCTGCTTGCCTGAGCGTGTGAAATAAAAAGAATGGCTGCAAGGAGAACGCAGCGGGCCGCTCGCCCGAAGGTGGCAGATCGAATCACACTACTTCTCCGGTTTACGGCATCGCCAGCTCGTATCAAGCAAGCTCTCAGACGGAGGATACACTTTTACGCGAATGTATCGAGCGATGCTCTGGGCGAACTGGGTGTTTCTTGTGAGAACACCAATGTCGTTCGCGCACATGTCGCCAACGTCCTGTTCCGCGGACTGCCTCGGAGAAAATTTGCGGGCATAAAAATCCTTGGACGAGTTAGGCGCGTTCTCCGGCGCGTTCGCTGTGATGAAACTGCTGGCCGACATCTGATCTTCGATGAACAACTTAATGGAAACGCTTTGGGTACGCCTTATTTCCGAATCAGCAATGTCTTGCGCGTCTTTCAATGATCCGCGAAGAACATAATGTGCACGCCCTCTTAACGTCGGGTCTTGGGAGCCACAGGTCACCGGTGTGGCAGCTGGGCTTGGTACGTCTGCAAGAACCGACCGCCAAGGCGGTTGCCAAACGCCCTCCAAATTCTGGGCAAGTTTGCGCAAGAAGATGGAAACTGTGCCATTCAGGTCAGACTCAGAGGAGAGTATATCTGCAACGGTCCAGGTTCTGTTGGCATCGGAGCACAGTAAGTAAAAAATATGCGGAGGCTGCAGTTCAGGGAGCGCCGCTTTTATCCACAGAACGATCTCAGATGCGACCTGGGAATTTGGCCGAAATTGCCAATTACCGCTGATTAATTTCCGGAGTTCAGCAGGCTTGCGCTCATCCGAAGAGGGTGGAGCAGCGATTATGTCCAGCCCTTCTTTGGGTATGCCGGCGAAGGTAAGCTTGCGTCCCGTTTCGGTGGTTTCCAGCCGGCCCACCTCAAAGATCACCATGGCGGTCGTACCCAAACCGCTCTCGTATTTCTCTTTCACGATCGCAACGACGTAACGGCTAAATTCCTTTGGCACCCTACTTATAGCTTCATCCGCGGTCCAGCTTGGGAGTTCGTCGATTTTTTCGGCGGCAACCGAGGTTTCCCGGACCGTTCGACGTACATCGTCGAGCAAACTCTTGATCAGGGTTTGTTGCCGAGGGTCTGGCGCGTTTCCGGCGACGGCGAAGTACACTTTGGGAAGCGTTAACAAATTCTGCGCCGATGCTGATACAGGCCAAAGTGGAAACAAAAATAGGAACAGCAATACAGGTGACCAGCTTGTCATCTCGGTCCTCCCCCGAGTCTCCGGTTGAAATATTTGCCTCCATGCCGAGGCCAACTAACAGCGCTTTTCTTCGACACCCGAAGGTAGCATATCACACAATCGGACTGGTCTGGTCAGGTTAGTTCCGGTGCCGCAGTTCAGGAGGACCCCTGAATCCCGAGAACGACCTCCGATGCGACTTGGGAATTTGGCCGAAATTGCCAATCGTCGCTACTGTACTTCATGCACCCAGCAGTTTTGTGCTCATCCAAAGGGGGCGGTGCAATGATTATATCCAGTCCGTCTTGAGATAGATCGGCGAAGGCTTGCGCCCCACATCGGTCGGGCCCAGCCGGCCTATCTCGAATGTCAGTGCAACGGCCAGACCCAAACCGCTCTCGTATTCCTCCTTCACGGTAGCTACGACATCACGGCCGAATTCTCTCCGTACCTTAGTAGTGGCGTCGTCCGCAGTCCAATTTGGAGCTCGTCGATTTTTTCGGCGATAATCGCGCACGTCCGTAACGTTCGACGTGTATCGTCGAGCAAACTCGTAGTCAGGATTTGTTGCCGAGGGTCTTGCGCGCTTCCGGAGACGACAAAGGACGCTTTCGGATGCGCTGTTACTCCCTGCGTCGATACCGGCGCGTGCCAGAGCGGTAACAACAACAAGACGAACAGCACGGGAGACCAGGGCGTCATCTCGGGCCTCCGGAATCTCGTCGCGACTAACCGATGCGAGAACTCCTTCTCATTTACACTGGAGGTAGTAGACTATAACATACAACGGGAGGTCGGCAAGCAGCCACCGGTAGCGAGCCTTGTAGAACAGTCAAGGAGACAGGGGCGATGAAGCATTGGGGATTGGCTGCGGTACTCGGTACCGCCCTTGCGACCAATTGGGTTGGGTCAGCATTCGGCCAGACGGGATGTCCAGCCACTTTTGAGGGGGCTACGGCTAAGGAATTGTTAGCCTGTATCACGAGCATTCAGAACAGTATTGCTGAGCTGAAAAATAAAGGCGCAGGCATTTCGGCCGTTGGATACGTCGACGCTACCGGTCCTGCCGCCGCGATTTCGCTGCTATCAGGCTCAATCAAAGCGACGGTCAAGAAAACAGGGAACGGCGCATATGATGTGACCTACTTTGCCGCACAGCCGAAGATACCGATTGTTTTGGTGGGACCCAGGTCCGAAGAGCTGATGAGCGTCGCGATCACAAGCTCGAGCGAACTGGCGTTTAGCGTCGTCATCCGTGGCAGCGACGGTGGACCGCGTAACGCAGGCTTCTGGTTCGTCGTCGTTAGTCCTTAATAATGTTTGACCGAGGACAGGCGGCTAGTGGGGAGCCACGTTTGCATCAGTATTGCCTCCGCTTCTGCACAATACACCCCCTATGAATAAATTTTGTCTGTTCGAGCGTTGAGATAGGAGTAAAGAGCATGCGTAGATATTCGGTCCTTTCATGTGCTTTGGTTCTTTCGGCTGTCCTGTGCCTCTCAAGTGTCGCGCACGCTCAGCAAAGCCTCAAGCATCCAATGCTCGACTCGCCGTCGCCTCCGCTCACGATCGGAGGAGCAAATGGCGATTTTCTTGTGCACGGCATTTCAAACAAATCGTTTTTCAACCTGAGGGTAAAATGGCCAACGGACGGCGATCTCTTCACGAGGGTGCCCGTATGCTGGGAAAATCCTAAGCCCGAACACGCGAGCCAGAGAGAAGCAGTCAAGAAGGCCGTCTTGAACACTTGGCAGTTATATTCCTCGCTGCGCTTCCTGAACTGGGGCTCATGCACTGCCGACGACAAGGGTGCGATTCATATTGCCGTCGGTGACTACTGGCCCCAGAGCGGTCTTGGCATACAGACCAAGGGCACTGCTGCAGGAATGAAGCTCAATTTTGATTTCAACGGACCTCCTGAGTGGACGAACTGCAAGGCAACGGCTGACGCATGCATCACCAAGCTGGCGGTGCATGAATTCGGCCACGCGCTCGGCTTCATGCATGAGCAAACGAGATCCGATACGCCCGACGAATGCATTGCCGCTCAGGCAGGCGAGCCTAGAATCTCAGCCAACAACCCGGGATATACCACAGCGGGAACACCGTGGGATCCGGATAGTGTAATGAACTACTGCAATCCGGTTTGGAACAATAACGGTCAACTCAGCTCTCTGGATTTGCTCGCCCTGCAGAAGGTTTATGGAGCTCCCAGACAGTAAGGGACGGGTTATGAATATCATGGGATATGCGCTTGGCGGCGCTGTTGTCGCCATATCGGCGTCACCGCTTCCACTATACGCAGCCTCGTCCTATGAAAAGCTCCGCGACAAGCTCGTCGCGATCGAGATCGTGGGACGTGACAACAATGGACGAGACGTTTCATCCTTTGGAACCGGCTTCCTAGTTCACGAAGGGGGTTACGTCCTCACCGCGGCGCATCTCTATGAGGATCTGATCAAGAACGGCGCGATAGAAGCGACGCTGAAGACGACGGCGCATGTGGCCGATTTTACTTCCGCGGCAATCGGAGCGGAACTGGTCGATCGCAACAAGCACGACATCGCGGTCTTGAAGCTCGCCAAGAAAGTAGGCGGCTATCCCGCGGCAAGACTGATGTGCAATGTGAACTTTGGCGTGAACTTTTCGCGCGTCGACAGCTCCGGATTTTACTATTTCTGCAGCGCCTATGATCCCGTCGCGAAAACGTGCCTGCAAGGCCGCCTGAAATACTCTCAAACTACGGGCGAAGTTGCGACTGTCGATGACAGCGCCCTGGCAGATACGTACGATGTGAACCTGAACTTCAGCTACGGAAACAGCGGATCGCCGGTTTATCTGCCCAACGGGTTGGTGGTTGCGATTGCAAAAGGCAACATTGAGTCGGCAAGCAACAAGGCGGTCATAGTGCCTATCACATGGGCCGAACCGCTGCTGCGCAGTATCCCCGGCATCCCACCGTGTGTCGACATAACGCCATGTATAAATGCCCGCGTGGCTTTGGCGAACTCGGAGAAATTCAGCCAGGCAGGCGGCGTTCGCGCGGGAGGGTCGGGGCCGAATCTCAAGGCTGTGTCAGAGGAGACAGACGTCTGCTATTCGACTCCGCCGGATTATGAGATCGAAGGACAGGTTGCTGTCAAGGACGATGGAAACAATGGTGGCCGAGGCTCGATTGGTCCAGTTGATTATCGCAAGGACGCGGACGGTCGGGCGGTCGGCGCTTGTGTCAAAGTTAAAGCCTGGGGAGATGACAAGCTTTTCGGCGCGGGTGGGTGGCAGTATGTGACCCTGACTGGGCTTATACGGAAGAAAGCGACCACCGCAAAACAACTCTCCTCGGCTAGAGACACTTGTTTGAATGAGAGCATTGAGTGATGGCCCGACATTGTAGGTGCGGACCGAACTTCGTTTTAGGGCAAATGAGTTGTTCTTACCCGATATGATGACGGAGGCGTCTCTGAACCGGAAGTGGGGCGATGCCCGTATGGGGCCAGCCGCAACTATCGGCCCAATGGACTTGAAGCGAGCATTTGTTAAACAGACAGGCGCGCCAGCTGGGTATCGATACCAACGTCGCATTAACCAGTTCCAATTGACGCGTAAAGATCCGGCTGACTGCAGTATCAATTGAAGCTCAACGATTAAGCCCTACAGGCTGAATGCCTGCATGGTGAATTCTTGCGAACAACGCTATCTCAGGTGGCAGGGGGCGGGAGATGCGACGAGCGTTGAAAAGCTGTTCTTTGTCGGCGGTCCTGGTTGTTAGCGGATGCAGCGCCATTATTCCAGAAGTGCCTCCTGATTTCGCACTTCCTGTCCAAGAAATCCTGACGCACACGGCCTGCGAACTGCAAGGCGCATTTCGATTGCTTGACAGGCCGGAGTATAGACGTTTCCACGCCAAGCGGTGGTTCGTCACGGTAACTTTGGCGCCAAAGGTTGATACCAACGTCAACGTCAGCGGCGGTTTGACGAGGAAGAATCCGTTCCTCAATAATCCGACAAGGTTTGTCACGTGGGCTGTAAGCGGACCGGGCGTTCAGTTTGACGCAAAAGGCGCAAGAAGCGGTGGGATAAACTTCACCTTTGTTTCGGCAAAGTTGATGGCTGACAAGCAGCTTCGATGCGACGTTCAAACTGCTTCAATGCATGCTTTGGCGCAGCATCTCGGTATCGGCGCATGGCTTGAGCGCTCAGCGGTGGCCATTCTTGCGGCCCCGTCGGCCGAGATTGATCGGCCGATCTACAACACGGACATCACAATCAGGATGTCTGGCAACGGAAGCTATACCTATACGTTTCCACCCGGCGCCGATTTGGCGACGTTCGGCGGCAGCTATTCGGTAGATGAACAGCTCAATATCTCGATGGCTCCAATCGAGGAGAAGGCGCCAATTTCCGCAGTCACACTTCCGAGCGGAACAAATTTTGTGGATGACACCAAAACATCGCGCCAGGTCAGTTCGAGCGCCCCGGTCGACGCCGCTAGGAGCAGGCTGGACACAATACAGATCGAGCAGGCCATAAGATCTCTCAGAGTAGTCCCATCCCAGTAAGCGGTCATACGATGAAATGGACATTATTCATTATGCTGTTCGTCACCCCTCCTTACACGCTACCAAAGGGCACGCCGAAGGATGAGGCGAAGCATCTTTGGACCCTTCAATCTTCCTCGGCAATCGACTTTGCAAGCCAACGCGGTTGCATGGAAAGCGGTCGTCGTATCTATCTGTCGGTAAAGCCGGTTGCGAACCTGGCGTTTCGTGGCCTCTGCCTCTGCGAAAGCACGCAGTCCGGCGAAATTTGTCCGGTCCCACCCGCTGACAATGCTGCGGCCGCGGCTCAAAGCCAATCCAGCGTTCCAAGAGATCCGGGAGTAAGTACCAGCGCTTTTTCCATTCCGCTGGACTAGCTCGGAGTGGAGGCATGACAGCGTAACGGCTTCCGGCGGGCCCACGTAGCTTAGCGTGGCAGAGTACTAGGATTCGAAATCGCTGATCGGCCGTTCGCATCATTCCAAGCGCCATTGGGCCCCTGAAGGCACCAGTCTCGCCTTGCCGACCGCCGACGCCGGGCAGAAGGGGCGCGGCAGCCTCGGTACGCATCCGACGGGGGCCGTCTTGCGTGACGGGTGGCAATTCGCGAAGCGTGTGGCCTTAAGTCTAGCTTTAAGGTCATCAGGCGATGCGGGTCGAGGTTTTGGGTGGGCTGGAGCGGCGGCGGCGCTGGTCGCAGGACGACAAGGCACGGATTGTCGAGGAGACATTGGCGCCGGGCGCGAAGGTGACTGAGGTTGCGCGTCGCAACGGAGTAGCGGCCAGCTTGGTGTTTACCTGGCGTCGACAAGCACGGACATCGGAACAAGTTGTACCATCTTTTACGCCGGTGCAGATCGCTGCCGTAGCGGCATCGGCTGAGGAAACTCCGAGGCTTTTGCCTACGGTTGATGGCCGAGTTCGCTCCGTGGCAGCCGCGCGTACTGGATTGATAGAGATCGATCTCGGCAACCGACGGTGCATCCGGGTGGATGCGCACGTCGATTCGGAGGCGTTGGCGCGGGTCCTCGATGTGCTTGGACGCCGATGATTGCGATACCGGGGAATGTGCGAGTGTGGCTCGCGACAGGCTACACGGATATGCGCAGAGGCTTTCCGTCGCTGGCACTCCAAGTGCAGGAGGTGCTGCACAAAGACCCGCTCAGCGGTCATCTGTTCGTCTTCCGCGGTCGCCGCAGCGATCTTGTGAAGGCGATCTGGCACGATGGCCAGGGAGCCTGCTTGTTCACAAAAAGACTCGAGAGAGGAAAGTTCATCTGGCCATCGGTTGCCGGAGAATCGGTAACGATCTCGCCGGCGCAGTTGAGCTATCTGCTGTCCGGGATCGATTGGCGTAACCCTCAAGAAACCCATCGGCCGACGCGGGTCGGATAGCCGCTTTTACGGTTTGAATCTGCTGCTTGATCTGATTCAATGGCTTCATGATATCGAAGCCGGACGATCTTCCATCGGACCTCGTCAGTGCCCTGGCGGCGCTGCAGGCCGAGCGTGAGGCACGGCTGCGAGCTGAGGCGGTGGCTGCCAACTGGCAGGCGCAAGCCGCGAATGCGCAGGCGCAACTGTCGGATACCGAGGCGCTGATCGCGCATCTCGAGCTGCGGATCGAGAAGCTGAAACGCGAACTGTACGGGCAACGCTCCGAACGCACGGCACGGCTGCTCGAGCAGCTGGAGCTGGAGCTGGAAGAGCTCGTCACCACGGCGAGCGAGGATGAGCTTGCCGCGCAGGCCGCCGCGGCGAAGACGCAGAACGTCCGCCCCTTCATGCGCAAGCGGCCGGTGCGCAAGCCATGGCCGGATGACATCGAACGCGAGCGCGTCGTCATTGAAGCTCCAACGACCTGTGCCTGCTGCGGTGGATCGCGGCTGGCGAAGATCGGTGAGGATGTGACCGGGACGCTGGAGGAGATCCCGCGGCGCTTCAAGCTGATCGAGACGGTACGGGAGAAATTTACCTGCCGCGATTGCGAGAAGATCAGCCAGCCGCCGGCGCCGTTTCATGCCACGCCGCGTGGCTTCATCGGCCCACAATTGCTGGCGACGATGCTGTTCGACAAGTTCGGCATGCATATCCCGCTCAACCGCCAGAGTGCGCGCTTCAAGGCCGAAGGGATCGACCTGCCGTTGTCGACGCTGGCCGATCAGGTCGGCCACGGGACCTTCGCCGTCATGCCGCTCTTCCACTTGATCGAACGCCATGTGCTCGCGGCCGAGCGCCTGCATGGCGATGACACCACCATCCGTATCCTGGCGAAGGGCAAGTGCACGACCGGGCGGATCTGGACTTATGTGCGGGATGACCGGCCCTTCGCCGGGCCTGCGCCGCCGGCGGCGGTCTATTACGCCTCGAGCGACCGACGAGGCGAGCACCCCCAGAAGCATCTGGCCGCCTTCACGGGTATCCTGCAGTGCGACTGTTACAGCGGCTTCGAGCCGCTGTTCGACCCGCAGCGGAAAGTGCTGCCGATGACGCCGGCGTTTTGCTTTGCCCATGCGCGGCGGGGCTTCTTCGAGCTGGCTGACATCGAGAAAAATGCTCGGGAAGGTAAGAAGGGCAAGCCGGTCTCTCCGATCGCGCTGGAGGCGGTCAAGCGCCTCGATGCGTTGTTCGAGATCGAGCGCGCCATCAACGGCCGTGGCGCCGACGAGCGGCGCGCCGTGCGCCAGGAAAACAGCAAGCCGCTTCTCGATGACATGCGCGCCTGGTTGCTGCGTGAGCGCGAAACCCTCTCGCGCTCCTCCGATGTCCTGAAGCCGATCAACTACATGCTCAGGCGCTGGGACGACTTCGCCAGCTTCCTCGACGATGGCAGGATCTGCTTGACCAACAATTGTGCTGAGCGCGCATTGAGAGGCATCGCATTGGGAAGGCGCAACTGGACCTTCGCCGGCAGCCAGCGTGGCGCCAACCGTGCCGCCATCATGCTGACGATGATCACGACCTGTCGCCTCAACGACGTCGATCCCAAGGCTTGGCTCGCCGACGTCCTCGCCCGTATCGCCGATCTTCCCGCTTCGCGTCTGCACGAACTGCTGCCCTGGGAATGGAAACTCCTGCGCCAAGCCGCCGGTCAGCAGGCCGCCTGACCTTCACGCAACGCCATCATAGAGCCCGCCGCGCCCGCGCGCATGCGTCAATCAGGCGGTCTTCGTCGTATGCGTACCAGCCTCGCGGCGTCCGCACGAATAAGAAAAGATTAAGCGCCGAACTTTGACCCGTATCGGCTTGAATTTTCCGCGGACGATTCAAGAGTTGGTACCGGCTGGGGTCAACCTTCGACGCCGATCGGGGGGCAAACAGCGCGCCGAATTACAGTCAGCAGTCGGATGCGGGCGATCTGCGCCGTCTTGAGCCGCCCATAACCTGCCGTCAAAATAAACGCTGGCTTATCTTTTAAGCCCGGGCGCAAGAATCTGAGTTCGGTTTAACCGTGTTTGGCGCGCCGGACCCTAACCCTGTGAAGGTTGGGGTCCCACACGCCAAACACCTTGAACGGCTTAGATGAAATGTACTTCCGAGTGGGTTGGGGAGCCCTAGGGGAGTGAAGTCCAGGATTTGGAGTTTGATCGCTCCGCCCAGGCTCCTCCCATCCAAGGGAGAATGAGGATATAATCAGACAACGAGCATTAAGGTAGCCCACCTAAATTCCGGATTGATCTTGGATGGGCTTGATCTGAGCCTCGCATTGCGCCGCCGTGCGTTTACTGCAAGGAGTTACCTAGGACCTTTGTAGCGATCAGAACGATTTTTGTGATCGAGCTGGTTTAGAAACGCATTGGTTGTTCCTCTCTAGCTAACGCTTCCAATTGATGGTCACTACCATGTCGTCGGAAAACATCAATCTCGCAGAAATGGCTGAGATATTAGCTCGATCGTCTGATTATCGAGTGTTGCGCAAGCTTGTCCCACGAAGCGAATTTGCCCCTTGCAACGGCCAGATTGTTAGAACAGGCATACTCATAGACGTCGAAACAACCGGGTTGAACACCGTACTGGACGAGGTCCTCGAACTTGCAATGGTCAAGTTCACCTATCTGCCCGACGATAAAATTGCGGCTATTACTGGCGTCTTTTCATCTCTTAACGAACCGTCAATTCCTATCCCCGAGGAAATTTCGGAACTCACCGGTATCACTGATGACATGGTATCCGGTCGTCGTATCGATGCCGATGCCGTTGCTTCATTCGCCTCCGACGCGGTGCTGATCGTTGCCCACAATGCAAACTTCGATCGGAAATTTGCGGAACGCTACTGGCCGGAATTCGAGAGCAAGCCTTGGGCATGCTCAGCTACGGAAATTGAGTGGCGCAAACACGGCTTCGATGGTTCTCGTCTCGGTTATCTTTTGGCCGGAGCTGGTCTATTCCACCACGCACACCGCGCCATCGACGATTGTAGGGCGTTGATGGAGATCTTGGCGTTCGACATCCCAAAACTGAATCGGTCAGCCTTCGCCCTGCTGCTGGAACGGGCGCGTCGCAAATCTGTTCGCATCTGGGCGGAGAACTCCCCATTTGAACTGAAGGAAACCTTGAAGAAACGGGGCTATCGCTGGAGCGATGGTTCCGATGGGCGACCGCGGTCCTGGTATATAGACGTAGACGAAGCGAGCCAGGCTGAAGAGATCAAATTTCTGCAGACAGCCGTTTATCTTAGAAGTGTCGAGCCGCGTATGCAGCTCATGAGCGCCATGAACCGATTCTCAAATCGGATGTAACGCCCAGAAGGCCCGCCTGATTTCTTCTCGCTCGCGTTCAGACGTGAGATTAGTAACCGGCTGGCGGATATTTCCATTGCCCTTTCCCATCTAAGCCATGCTGCCGTCGCTCTTTCATCTCGGCGATGTCATCTATCTCGAAGAATGAGATGCTTGCCTGAGGTTGTCCGTGAGTGTGAAACACTTGCCGCTGGTAAGGTCCACCCTTCGGAAGATGCGCATTACTGCCGCCGAACGTTCCGTTGTTTGCTACAATTACGAGTTGGTACATGTGATAATGCAATGCTTGCGCCATCTGGTCGAAGGTTCCCACATCTCGATTTAGAGCAGGAATTGCGAAAACATCGGATCGACTACGGAGATCAGAAGCAAGTTCTAAGTCCGTCGCATCATAACAAATTGCCCCTGTTAGCCAGAGTGGGGATGCGTCGGAGTTGGATGACCATTCGTAACCGACGAGCCACTGACACGGACGAAAACCCATAATAGTGGACACCGGATTGTTGAATGGGGCCTCCATTGGCGAAAGATTCTGCTTTCCCTGGCGTCGCACGATCGTTTGCAAACCCTGCCCAGGGACCATCCGAGGAATGATCCAGACAGCCGAGTTTACGAGGAGCCCTCCCGAAAAGACCTGCTCATAGGTGAGGCCGGCCAAGATTGTAGTTTTGAACGCGCGCGCAAACGGAACCAGGTGCGTCCGAACGTCACGCGGATGAACAGAAAGCTCCGGTAAGATTAGCCAGTCCAACCGCTTATTTTGATTTTTGTGCGTGTCTCGCAGGTCCAGCATTTTTTCAACAGCTGCCAATGCTGACGACAGGTGATTGCGATGCTCTTTACGAATTGCTGGATCCGACATCTCCGGTCCAAATTTTGAAAAGTCAGCATCGTCTGGTGTCACAGATTGAACGACGCAGCCCCGCAGGGGCCGTCCGCCTGCACGCACACCAGGAATGGGAGCCGCAACAGGAAGCATCAAAATTCCGGTCGCTTTGCCAATTTGCTCCCTCGCTCTGTCAAGCTCTCCAGCGACTTTTGATTCGACGGCATCTATCGGGAGAGTGTCGCCATCTACTCCGCCAGCGCGGCAACCTGGCCACCGCAACAACGAGAATAAAAAATCCTGAGTAAACTGAGAGATCGGAAGCCAGTCATCACCAAAGGCTTCATGACCATTGAAGAAACCATACTGTCGCTGGTACCAGTGCCCCTGGGTTGGTCGATAGATTGATGCTTCCTCCTTCCATGAAGCCGAATTCGCTGGAAGCGTGAAATCAATACGCGCGGTAAGAATGTAGCGAAGCAGATAGCCAAGCTGGAAGCGCCATTCTTGGCCTTCGGTAGCCCATTCTGGAGGTGTGTAAATTGATCGGTAAGTGCTGGAGACTTCGATTGGTCGAAAAGCTAATCTGCTCACGAAAGCATACTTGCCGTCTTCCTCAAGGCTCACTTGAACTGTAGACGGCGTTGCAATCGCTGGAACTTGTCCCCGTCGTACTTCGCGAATGAACGCCAAGGCAAAACTTAAGACACCTATCTCGTTTCGCAACAGATTGAGTGGATCGCCCGCTACTATCTCTCTAAGAGGCGTCATGCCTTGGGCGGATGAAAACTGTGCTACCCCCAAATCTTCCGCAATGCCGCTATCAGGCGAAACAAATATGTTTCTAGCTCGATAGATATCTCTGGCTAGCTCAATATCGCGAGCCGCGATTTCAGCGAAACGTCGGTCATTGATGGACGGCAAGATAAGTTCTAAAGCCTTGCCAAGCGATAGAAATGATCTGCGACTTACAATTGCAAGGATTGCGTAATCCGCATTTTTAAATTGATCATGTTGCCCGGCTAGAAAGCGCAACATCCTGCGGTATCTATTTTCTGCCGTACGCCGTCGAGGCAATCGAGCGCGCCTGGGATTATGAGCAGCAAGATATAGTAGCGCCTGCTGCCTCAGGAACCATGGGATCGTGCCTAAAGGAGCGATATCAATTCTGGCTGCGACCTCGAGGAGCAAAGAGCGGTACTCTGCAAGATCGACCCCGTTTGGAAAGGATTCGTCGTCTTCAACGAAGCCCGTCTCAGTTGCTCCCGCTCGGAGGACCTCTGCTAGGCAGTAGAGGGCTATTTCACGAGATGAGCCCTGCCCTTGTCTCCGCTGCAGATATGGCACGAGCAGACCAAGTATCTCCTTTAGAATATTCGGTGATGGCCATAAATCTAGCGCGACCCGGAGAAGTCTTACATTAGATGGGTCCGCGACCCATCTATCAATCAACGTTAGCGAGAACATTTTCGCCTCGTCGTCAAGCTCCCCTTGAGTGAGGCGCTGGAGGCGGAACGTTTCCTCGCCGAGGTCACTACTCTCAGCAAGTGATCGGTCATCAAGCAAGGGACGCAGGGAGCGATAAGTTGTGCGGAAACGCACAGCCGCGAAGCGCCCAATTGTCTCGTCTCTAACATCAGACAGGGCCTTCAGTGCGTTTGGTCTTCCTGCGTCGCTAGAATGATTTAGGGCAACCTGCGATCGCACAAGTGCTTCGATCGCCTGGATAACCTCTTCACCTCCCGCTGCATCGAAGCCGCCAGATATCGCGGCTTGTATCCGCTCCATTTTTCGCGATTGGCGGACGAGTCGATTGTCTTCTCCACCAAACTCGGCGATCTTCGTCTTATCCGGCTCGAGCAACAGGCCGGGAGCTTCTTCGTTCAGCAACCTGCCTACCCAGTTAAATAAACTGAGCTGCACGTCGGCTGGATCAACCCCCGGAGATAGAGTAATGGTGAGTCGAAGATCATCTACATAGCGGCAGGCATCGTTTAGCCAAATACCAGAGATGACTTCGCTGCCAAAATTGTCCCTTAATTTGGCGTCGAAATCGACGAGAACAATATTGGAGAAGAAACCGGCGGACACCAAGCCCTGCGGGAGCGCAACTTCGGTGTAGTCGGACAAACCCACTGCGGAAGCGTACTCCTCCGCTCTCTGATCTGACCCGGATCTCCACTGCCATTTAAAGAAGTCGCTGACCAGCTTACGAAAGCCAGGGTCATCGTCTGCAAGCAAAATATCATCGAACTTGTTTTGGAGAAGAGCGGGTCGCACTCTATCGTAGAATTGCTTGAGATCCGTCTGAAAGACAAACGCCCTCATACTTCCGGCACTTTCGGCAGCAACGATCTCAGATCTGGTAAGGAAGGTCCGGTAGTCTTGGAAGTAGGCGCGATATAGTTTGGTTGACCCCCAACGATGCACAAGCGATTTTCGATTAGGATCAAAATCGCAAAACAAGCGGTTGCCGTATGAGCTCACTACAGTACGCTGGGAAGGCTCCCTTACGTCCACCACCGGATTACCCTGCGTGGTCTCCACACGCTCGCTGAGACAAAGAAGTATTGCGGTTGCAACAACTTGGTCGGCCAGAGGGACTTGGGCTAATGGACGAATCTTCACTTGGCGGCGGTTTAGTGGCCTCCATTTGCCATCTTTGCTTATGGACCACGGATGGCTTTTTGGTGCTGGCACAATAGAAAGCTCGCCAAGCTCATAACGTCCTGTGCGCAATCGCCGCGCGAGACGTCTAATAAACCTTGGCAGATCTGCAGCCGTCCGATCCAGCTCCAGCGTATCAGCGAACCAGTTGTGATAACGAATGTAGGCTGAAGTCTTCTTCCACGCTTGAACAAGAACGTACTCTTGTGAGAGTAAGTTTAGTTTCGGCTCCAGGTGTTGCATCGCTTCCCCCAAACAGTCGGCTATCAATAGCAAGGACGATTGTGGTAGAATAGTCAAACAATTTCCCGTATTGATTGATGGGCGCTACTGATCCGCTCGCAGCAATGAAACGCCGTCCGTTGCTCTTTGGGCCTGGTTGCGGAAGCATTGCCATCGGCGCGCGTAATCGGTGAATGGTCGGTGTCAATTGCAGCACGTATCGGACGGCCCAGGTCCGTCGCCTACGCCCGACGTGGCGGTGGTGCGACACCGGCGCTTGCCAGTTCAGTCGGCCGGAAACTTACAAGCCCAACCTGCGCAGGGTTGAGGGCGGGCAGCCAGCTAGAGATCAATACAGTCTAAGCAAGCGCCTCATTGCCAAAATTTATCCAGACTTCGAGGTGTGTTATTGCTGCCCCTTTGCCCGGGACTTCGCTGCTGCGCGTCGTCTGCGCTCTGCGAGATTGGCTCTGCCCTCCGGCGAACGTCGCAGGTTTTTGGCCCGATCATCCACCGACCTGCAGTTTTTAGGAGAATAGTTGCGGTCGAATATCTTTGCGACTGCGAGCAATAATTTTGCCGAAGGATTATGAGCAATGAGCTCTTTGCTGAGCGGTATTTCCGTTGACCGATTAGCTGATTTAGGCGCCGATTTCTTCTCGACCCAATCCCATTCGAACCGGGGCGCCCATCGTGCACTCCTCTTTCCGCGTTCAGCAGCTTTCCTCGCGGTGCCTCGCTCGATTCTCTTCTCTCGCAAACCGCCCCGAGAATCTGCCGGAAGTTGTTCCCAAAACTTACGAAGAAGATCGTAAATCATAAGGAGTGTGTCATGGCCTTGTTGACCACGACGTCGGGGAAATAGTTCATCCCAGATACCCTCACGCCAGCCTCCATCACCATTTTCGTAATAGGGACGCCATTCTTCGCTCGGGCTTACGTGCTCATAGGTCTCTCGCAGAGCGCGCGCCTCTTCATATAGCCTGCTCTGTATGTAATTATGTTCGAATCCTTGCAGGAGGCTCGTAAGCAGGGCTGCATATTCCTCGACCTCGCCGTCACGAGCAGCCGCAGCAATTGCTTCGGAAGTCAAGTTCATCCGCTCTCGCAGCTGCTCCTCTAAAGGGATTGGCTCACGTGCCTTCATTTAGTGATCTCCGCGAGGTGGGATGCGTATGCCGCGAGAGCCAACCGTTTCTCGTCATGATAGTCATACTTATTGTAAGTCCGCTGAAGTCCCTGCTTTGCGTGTCCCAGTACGGCGTCCCGAACGTCCTGATTGAAGCCAAGGGTGGCTAGTCTTGTTTCGCAAGTGACCCGGAAATCGTGGATACGGTAATTCTTAATGAATTGCGTTGAATCCTCGAGTTTCATAAGAGCGCCGGCCTTGTTGTCCAGAGCTGTTTTGGCTCGCGAGAATCCAGAAACCGGGACTTGGCCTTCCCGGGAAGAAAAGACGAAACCACTGGGAGAAATGTTAGTGGGGAGCTCAGCCACGAGCTTGAGAGCCTGAGGCGAGAGGGGCACGATGTGATCTCGTCGACTCTTGTACCGACTCTTAGGAATTTCGAGCCAACCTTTCCGCAAGTCCAATTCAGAGTGACGCGCATGCGCCCAATCGTTGCGCCGTTGCCCCGTGAGCATTAACAACCGGAAGAGGGCTCCAAACGGATATCCTAAGCTGCAGGCTGAATTCCATACTACCTTAAGCTCTAAGTCGGTCAGCGCGCGTCCCGCGTCCTCAGGGTTTCGAAGATCGTTTCGCTTGAGACCGACTACGGGATTCTCAGCCATAAGTTCGCGATCGACGGCCCAATTGAAGAACCTGGATAGATGCTTTCGAACCTCAGAGCCGGCTCCTGGAAGATTCCGCGCAACCAGAGCATCTAGAATCTCGTGAATGTCGGATCGCCGGATTTCATGCATACCTCTTTCAGCCCAGTGGGGTAGGACGTGGAGGCTTAAGGCGCGCTCGACGTTCCTCCAGGAACTGACGTTCGGCTTGATTTCCTGCTCGATGAAACGGGTAAATGCTCTTTGAAAGGTATTTTGATGCCGCTGTTGATGAGCCGCTATCCTTTCGCGCCTGATATCGCGTCCCTGACTTGCGGCGAGCAAAATCTCTCTTGCCCGTTCCCTCGCCGATTTTAGGTCCAGAGGCGGTGTTGCCCCGAGAGTGATGCGATGTTGTTTTCCGGCGAGCAGACGCCCCGCTGGACTCACGCCGCCTTCGCCGGGGACTTTGTAAATCACGCTGAAGGTCTTCACTCCTCGCGGAGTGACCCGCAGGATCAGCCCGGGACACAGCGCATCCTTAATCTCCATTCGGCCGCTGCTAGGCGCCTGCGCGGGGTCATACTGGAGCCGCTCGAGCCCCTGATCGGTGAACTTTTTTCGTTTACTATCAGCCATTTTCGAACCCTCGGGGAGCGCCGGGGGAGCGAAAACTGTCTGTTACCGCCCGAACTCCACCGAACTAGCTCTTCGCCAATGCGATAGCGTCGACAACAGTTGGAATCTCAGGGGCTTACTCGTAGTTACTAGTTCGGAAAGATGCCTCCGCTCTTGCCAAGGTCGGGGTCGAGGGTTCGAGCCCCTTCGCCCGCTCCAGATTTCTTTAGATCGGCAACGCCATGATCCAACGACAGGCCGCCCTTTGGCGGCCTTTCGTTTGCGGCCGCTGCGGCGCCTACCTCGGAATGCGATAGACCCAGATCCGGGCCTTCCCTGAGTTCACGTTGCGAACCAGGCCGGGGAAGACACCGGTGACCGGCTTGTTCAGATAGATGAATAATTGCCCGTCGCGGGTGGCCCTGAATTTCTCGTCGAGCCGCCCGTTCGTCGGCTCGCCGTCAATGAAGTTCTCTTCATTGCCGGTCTCGCCGTAGCGAAGGATAACGCGTCCAATGGGCCGGTCGAGCGTCCGTTTGAGCGGATAGGCTGCTGCCAGCAAACCGAACCGTCCGAGCGCAACGGCTGAATCGAGCGCGCTGTCATTCTTCCAATCGGGCAGGAAGGCGCGAAGCGGCATGCCGCCCGGCCCCGACGGCGTGCCGAGGAATTGCCAGTCGCCGTCCTTCTCCAGGACGAACTGATATTGTCCGCGTCTCTCAAGCGTGACGCCGACCGGCGTGCAAAGGTTGGCGGTGTCGAATTCGGCAAGATCGACGCCGCGGCACGCTGTCGAAGCGCAGGTGCTGGGGAAGCTGCCGTCGGGGCCCCGCTTGCACAGCTTCATGTCATCCGGATCGCAGACTTCGAGCGCGACCGGCTTCTGCGCCGGTTTGCAGAAGTTGCCGAGGCTGTCGCGGATATTGAAGAGATAGTGGCTGGCAAGAGAAAAGCCGCCGACCAGGAAGGTGACTGCAAAAAATGCAGGGGCAACCTTCAGCTTGATGTCGGTGATGAATTGCCGGTAGACGTCCTTTAGCCTGAAGCCCGCTATGAAACTATCGCTGAGCAACATCGTGATCAGGATGACGACGGCGAAAAACTGGAAATAGGGATGCGTGATGCGGTTGATGAAGGTCTGCAGCGAGGTGGACGCCTGTGGCAATTCGTAGCCGAACCACCCTGGCACCGGATAGAGCGCGATCAGCAGCAAAACGGAGAGGACCGCAATCGGCAGCGCGATCGCGCCGCCTGGGGTTTTGGATTTGCCGTGATGCAAGTCGACCTTTGCAAGGCTCACCCGCCATGCACGGCGCATCTGATCGGTGATCCGGCCTCGAAGGCGGGCGCTCAACCATAACAGCAGCGCGACAAGGCCTGCACAAAGCACAAACCAGAGCGGCTCTCTTGCATAGGCATTGATCCAGCGTGAGGCCGCCCCGGGAAGGGCGAGACCTACCATGCGAATGACGTCGGAAAGCGGACGCAGCGGCGAGGCGAACTCGGCTTGAGCCGGCACCGTCGATGTCAACGGATAGGTCAGCAGATAGATCGACGCTATGACGGTCAGGAAGTAGATGATGCGGCGGCGCCAGATCGAACTTCCGACAACGTGCTCCTGGACGAATTCACGCTGGTGGGCGTTGGCCAGGCTCTCATATTTCGGTCTGCCCGGCGGGACGGTCAGCCTGTCCGGGGCGACGATCTTCTCGTCATAGGTCAGAATTTCATAGGCCGGTGGCAATCCCACCGGTGCATAGAGATGCGCATCGACGGCGATCCGGTCGAACACGCTCTCGTGGATTTTCGGTACTGCGATCTTCACGCAGTCGCGCTTGTCATCGGAAAATCTCGTATCCGAAAGCGCGGCTACGCTTCGCGGGCCGTACCGGTAATAGCCGCCCAGCCCATTTCGTGAATCATAGATGCGGCCGTCCTTGTCCTGGATCGACCGTAGCCGGATGAAAGCGTCAGGATCGGCGTTTGGTGCCGCCTTCAAGGCCAGCCCGCGGCGGCGCGCTTGCGACAATATCCAGGTGAGCGAGACGTGGGCGAGCGAGTCGTCCGGATATCCGCCACCCACATTGGAGTGCACGCCGGCGAACCAGACCTGGGTGATCCGGTTCGGATCGGTTTCCGGACTCTCGTCCCACAGCAGCGGATGGAATGTGGTGCGCTCATCGTCCAGCGACAGGGCGTGGCACGCCTTGCGGACCAGCGGGTGAAGCTGCCGGTCAGGGAGTTCGAGCGGCCATAGATAACGGCTGACCCCACGCGTCATCTCGTCGATGGGCAGGCCGTAAGCGGCTACCGTATCCCAAAGGCCCAGGAAGGCGACATGGTCGACCGGGCGTTCGTTCTTGTCGTGCTTGGCGGAAACGAACAGGTTGCGCAGCTTTCGAAACACCCATTCGACCTGAAACTGTGACTTGAACGTTTCGGCCCGGTGCGCCCGGTAGGCCGCGGCGACCTTTCGATCGAGCTCCTCCTCGGTCCGGTAACTCACCAGTCCCTGTGCGCAGATCAGTCCGTTCACGACGCGGATGGTGAAGGCGCCCCGGCTGAAGCCGAACGCAAAGATGTCGTCGCTTTGCCAGGGGCCGTATCGTTCCGCCCGATTTTCGGTCTTCGCCGCCACGGCTTCGAGCGCCAGGTAGTCGAGATGCGAGCAATAGTTGCGGCAGACGAATTTGTAGATATCGAGCGCGTTTCGCTTCAGCCCGAAGCCGAACGCGCCGCCCAGGATTGCAAACGGCTTGAAGGAGGAGGTGCCGACCCCGTCGTCGTAAAACGCGATCTGTTGCGAGCTGGTCAGATCCAGCGATTCAAAGACCCGCCAGACATTCGTCCGCCAGACCTTGCCGGCGGAATTGCCGGTGCCGTCCGAGAGCAGGATGATCCGCTTGTTGGCCATACGGACGCTCGCTCAACTCGGTCGACGGAGACCGACATTTGTCAGTGGTATGCGAAAGTTTCTCAGGGATTCATTCTCTGCCGTATGAAATGGGCCACAATTGCGTTGTTCGTTTGCCCACAGGAAACGACAACGCGTGCGATCCGCTTGATATGGAATGCCGCCCACTCGTGCACCTTGCGGAGAGACGGCCGCGTTTCGCTCGATACGAATATTGCGGTGCAGCGGGCACAACTGCGAACGTTGTTCGCGGCCGCCATGAGTTATCAATCCGTCTCACAATTTGCTTTCGTCGGACAGAGGCGCGGCGCCCGCGCTTCTCTCCCCGATCGGATGTGCTACCATTTCGTGGTCTGTTCTCACTTCATCAGACCAAGTTCGTCTCTCGAACGTTCCCAAATAAATAACACGCGCAGCCGCCAGGCTGCATAGGGAGTGACGCGATGAAATCGGCTTTCAATCGATCTATTCTTGCGCTCGCAGCCATTCTCGTTGTCGCGGGGGCCAGCCAGGCCAGCGCGCAGCAGAAGCCTCTGAAAAAATACGAGTCGGGCACCAAGGAGTTCTGGACCAATCCGCCGCCGGACTGGTTCCTCGGCGACGAGACCGAAGCCCAGAAGGGGCAGGCGCCGCCTTCCGGTCCGCCGACCGGCGCCTCGGAGGCCGAACTCGCGGCGATGATGAAGAAGATCAAGCTGCCGGCTGGTTTCAATATCGAAGTCTATGCCTCCAACGTGTTGGAAGCGCGGCAGATGGCCTGGGGCGACAAGGGCACGCTGTTTGTCGGCTCCTTCAGCCTCGGCAATGTCTATGCGATCAAGGACAATGGCGGAAAGAGGGAGGTAAAGACCGTCCTCAAGGGTCTCAACATGCCCACTGGTCTGGCGTTCCTTGACGGCGCGCTCTACGTCGTCGCGATCAACAAGCTGATCAAATACGAAAACGCCGAAGCCAATCTCGACAAACTCGGCGAGGGCAAGGTGGTGTATGACGACATGCCGACCTACGTCGCGCATGGCTGGAAATATATCGCCGTCGACAAGGATGGCTGGTTCTACCTGCCGTTCGGCCCGCCCTTCAACATCGGTCTTCCGCCGACCAGCCTCTCGCAGATCCGCCGCGTCGATCCCAAGACCGGCAATGCCGAGATCTGGGCGCTCGGTGTCCGCAACAGCGTCGGCGGCGACGTCGATCCGCGTTCCGGACGCTACTGGTTCACCGAGAACGCGCGCGACTGGATCAGCGACGACATGCCGAGCGACAAGCTCAACATGATCTCGAAGATCGGCGAGCACTTTGGCTATCCCTATTGCCACCAGGGCGATTTCCCGGATCCGAAATTCGCGATGGGGCACAAGTGCGAAGAGTTCACCCCGCCCGTCGTCAAGCTCGGGGCGCATGTCGCGCCGCTCGGGATGAAGTTCTATACCGGCGACCAATTTCCGCCTGAGTACAAGAACAACATCCTGATCGCCGAGCACGGCTCCTGGAACCGCTACAAGTACCAGGGCGCCCGGATCAAGCGCGTGATCGTCGATGCCGAAGGCAAGAATCCCAAGTCGGAGATCTTTGCCTCCGGCTGGCTCGAGGGTGATACGGGTTATCTCGGTCGACCCAACGACATCATCCTCGCCAAGGATGGTTCGATACTGGTGTCCGACGACTGGGCCGGCGCCATCTATCGCATCAGCTACAAGAAGTAGGACGTGAATTATCGGAGGCTGCGGTTACTCGGGAACGGGTGGCCGCAGCCTCTGTTGTTTAAGGCGTATGGCGGAGAGCAGTTGATGCGAAGGGCTTTCGTTGGAGCGCTGGCGGTTTTGATGTCTTGCGGCTCGTTTGCCCGCGCCGCCGATATTGCTGCCGGCAAGGAAAAGGCCGAACTCTGCGTCGGCTGTCACGGCGAGAACGGGATTTCGCAGATGGAAAACATGCCCTCGCTGGCGGCCCAGCCGGACCTGTTCATTCAGTGGCAGCTCGTGTTCTTCCGCGCCGGCACCCGCAAGAACGAGCAGATGCAGCCGATCGTCGAACAGCTCAACAATGAGGATATCCGCAACCTCGGCGCCTACTTTGCTTCGCTGCCGCCGCCGAAGCCCAAGGAGGACGATAACCCGGATCTTTCGAAGAAGGGTGCGCAGGCGTCCGCTGGACGGCGTTGCGCCTCCTGCCATCTGGATACCTATGCCGGCACCAAGGCCGTCGCCCGCGTCGCCGGCCAGCGCGAGGAATACCTCGTCAAGGCGCTGCGCGATTACAAAACCGGCGTGCGCGCCGGCGGCGCGATGGCGGCGATGGCCGATGTCGCTTTTCCGCTGAGCGAAGAAGAGATCGAGGCGCTAGCACATTATCTCGCGCATCTGTAGATGCGGACGTCCTTACCCGCCCCCCCCTCAAGGGGCGGGTGAACGATCACCCCCGCTGCTTCTCATACGCCTTGAGATGGGTGTAGGCGATGCGCAGCTTCGGCACCGGAATCTTCGCCGCGTCGGCGCGGGCGACGAGATCGCCGATCACGTGATCGGCCTCAACAGGCAGGCCCGCCTTGATGTCGCGGAACATCGAGGCGGTCATCGGTGAGCCCTCGGTTGTCAACAGGCCTGCGGTGCGCTGGAAGAATGGGCCGGCCGGGTCAAAGCCCGACGCCTTTGCAATCGCGCCGCATTCATCGAGCATGCCGAGCAGAAAATCCTTGCCGCCGGCAACAGCCAGGATGTTGCCGACCGAGGTGCGCATCAGGCAGGTCGAGGCCGCTAGCGAAGCCAGGAAAACCCATTTCTCCCACATGTCCTGCATGATGTGTTCGCTGGCGACTGCGCCGACCTTGCCGCTGTCGAAGACTTTCGCGATCGCGCGCACCCGCTCCGACATCGCGCCATCGCGTTCGCCGAAATTGAGCGACTGCATCGGCGCGAGCTGCACCACCTCACGGGCTTCGTTGAGCGTCACCGCGATCGCGCAGAGGCCGCCCAGCACGCGGTCGGCTCCGAATTTCTTGTCAAGCGCGTTGAGGTGCAGCAGGCCGTTGAGTAACGGGATGATCGCGGTGTTCGGGCCAACCGCCGGAGCAAACGACTTGATCGCGTCTTCGAGGTCGAACGCCTTGCAGCTCAACAGCACGACGTCGAATGTCTCGGCGAGCTTGTCGGCCTGCACCGTCGGCGGGTTCTTGAGCGTTACATCGCCGGCTGGACTCTTGATGACGAGGCCCGCGCTCGCGAGTTCGGAAGCGCGCTTCGGCCGGACCAGGAAGGTCACATCGTTCCCGGCCTGCAGCAGCCTTCCGCCGAAATAGCCGCCGATGGCGCCGGCGCCGACCACGAGAATACGCATGCGATAGCTTCCTTTTGTTATTGGTCTTGGAGGCAGGCGAATAGCCAGTAGCGAATGGCGAGTAGAAAGTATCGGCTTCTTCTACCCCCAACTATTCGCTATTCGCCACTCACCATTCGCTTTCTTTACCACTTCCCGCCGAACAGTCGAATCGGCGCGGCTATTTCCCCGAGATCATTTCCTCGACTTCGCGAAGCTGTTCCTTGCCGAAAAACATTTCCTTGCCGACGAAGAAGGTCGGCGAGCCGAACGCGCCGCGCTCGACCGCGTTCTGCGTATTCTCGATCAGCCTCGCTTTGACGTCGGCATCCTGCGAGCGCGCCAATAGCCTGGCGGCATCGAGGCCGGACGAGGCCAAGGCTTTGGCGGCAACTTCGGGATCATCCATTTTCTTCGGCTCGACCCACATGTGATGGAAGGCAGCCTCGACATACTTCTCGAATATGCCCTCGAATTGGGCTGCGATCGCTGCGCGCATCAAATGCAGCGTGTTGACCGGGAAGAACGGGTTCCAGACATAGGGCTTGACCCCAAACCGCTTCAGGAAGCGTTCGGTCTCCAGCGCGTGGAATTCGCGCTTGTTCTTGATGCCGGCGAAGGCTTCGGCGGGCGATCTGTTGTTGGTGGCCTTGAAGATGCCGCCGAGCAGGATCGGCACATATTCGAACTTGGTGCCGGTGCGCTGTTCGATCGCCGGGATCGCCTCGTGGCTGAGGAAGGCGTTGGGGCTGCCGAAGTCGAACAGGAATTGCGGATTTGAGCTCACGGCAGTCTCCCTGGATGTTTTGGCGCATTCTGGCGCATGGCGGTCGACGCGTCCACAGTATTATGACGAGCGTAATATAGTGAGAACGCGCGAGCTGTTCCGAGCTAAGCCAGCCGTTGAAGCGGACGGCTAGAGAGCGATCGCGCTTATGGCTCGGCGCGATCGCTGAAGGCGAGCTTGACGACGTGGTCGCGGATATCGTCGGGCCAGCCGGCGACGAGACCGACGAATCGCCGCCGGTCATCGGCGAACAATGCCCGCGAGGCTTCCTCGAAGCCCGCGAGATTGCCGGCCATCACGGACATGAAGCGATAGGCGGCATCGCGCGCTACGCGTGCGCGATCGAGATCGCCATTGGCGCGGCGAGCTTCTTCCACGAGCTTGCGCAGCGCGACCGACGCCCCGCCGGGCTGCGCGCCCAGCCACTCCCAATGGCGCGGCAGCAGCGTCACCTCGCGCGCGACGACGCCGAGCTTGGGCCGCCCGCGCCCGCGCGGCGTCTCCGCCGACTCGTCAGTTACGGCTTCCGGATCGGGGGCCGGTTGCGGCAGACGCGCAATGACGTCGCGTTCGGTGCCGCGCAGGTCGAGATCGATCGGCTGGCCGGTGGCGTCGCTGAATATGATGATCGGCGGCGCGGCGGGCTTTCGGGCGGCCTGCATCACCGCCAGCGCGACCTCGGCCAGCGGGCCCGCGGCCAGGCGCTGCGGCCCGATGAAGGCGGTGAATTGGGGACGAGCAATGTCAGCCATTGGAAGGACTTTCGGATTTTCGCTGGCCTATATTTACCCGGATAAATTATGATGTAAATATCACCCGGGTAAATATATTGCTCCACCTAAGGCCGTCTCGACTTTCCGTTCCCCGGCTGGCACCAACGCGACGCCAACTTCAGGGGAGCGCCAATGCTGACGGTTCATCATCTCAACAATTCACGCTCCCAGCGGGTGCTCTGGCTGCTCGAAGAGCTTGGCGTCGGGTACGAGATCGTGCGCTACCAGCGCCAGCCGGACATGCGCGCCCCAAAGGAGCTGCGCGCCATTCACCCGCTCGGCAAATCGCCTGTTATCACCGACAACGGCAATACCATCGCCGAGTCCGGTGCGATCTGCGAATACATCATCGGCAGCTATGGCAACGGTCGCCTGATCCCGCCGCCGAACACGCCGGAGTGGCTGCGCTACACCTATTGGCTGCACTATGCGGAGGGATCCGCGATGTCGCCGCTGCTCCTGAAACTGCTGTTCACGCTGATGCCCAAGCGCGCGCCGGCGTTGCTGCGGCCGCTGGTGCGCAAGGTCTCCAACACGGCGCTGACCACGCTGGTCAATCCGCAGCTCAAGCAGCACATGGACTACTGGGAGAGCGAACTGGGAAAAAGCGAATGGTTCGCCGGCAATGAATTCTCCGGCGCCGACATCCAGATGAGCTTTCCGCTCGAAGCCGCCGCCGCGCGCGGCGGGCTGGAGCAGGGCCATCCCAAGGCGATGGCGTTCCTCGAACGCATCCATGCCCGCCGGGCCTATGCGCGCGCGCTGGAAAAGGGCGGGCCGTATGTGATCGGGCGGTGATAGCTGCTCCGTCATTGCGAGCGCAGCGAAGCAATCCATCTTTCTGTGCTGAGACATGGATTGCTTCGTCGCTGCGCTCCTCGCAATGACGGTCTGTCACGGCTGCATCGCCGCGATCACTTCCTTCACCAGCCTCGCAGCGCCTCTGATATCGCCGGTCGGATCGACGCTGTCGCCGAGACGCACCACGACGAGGCGCTGAGACGGGATGATGAAGATGCGCTGGCCGAGGTCGCCGGATGCAAAGAAGGCGTCGCGGGGTATGCCGAGCCGCACCCGGCCCTTGGCGTTGGGGTGCTCGCTGCGATTGGTCCAGAAGCCGGCGGCGTAATCGGTATGAAGCGTCGCGGCTGCGCAAAAGTCGACCCAGTCCGGATGCAGGATGCGTTTGCCGCCGACCACGCCGTCATTGAGATAGAGCAGGCCGAACTTAGCCCAGTCCCGCGCGCTGGCCAGCATGTAGGTCGAGCCCTGCAGCGTGCCTGATCCGTCGAACTCCAGCGTGACGCTGCGCATGCCGAGCGGGTTGAACAGTTCGCGCCACGCAAACGCCAGCGTCTGTTCCGGTCCGCCGACGGCGTCGCGGATGATGCGCGCCAGGATTTGCGTGGTCGGGCTCGAGTAAGCCCATCGCGTGCCGATCGGCGCGATCATCTTCGTGTTCACCGCATAGGCGGCCGTATCGTCCTGCAGGAACATCCGGCTGGACGGATCGAAGCCGGAATTGGTTTCGTCGAGATCGAGACCGCTGGTCATGCGCATGAGATGCTCGACCTCGATTTCGCGCCGTGGATCGCCGGCGCCGCGCCATTCCGGGATCGGTGCGGGCATCGAGGGCGTGACGAGGCCCTGTTGGGTCAGGATGCCGATCAGCGCGTTGACCACCGACTTGGTCATGGAGAAGCCGAGCAGCGGCGTGTCGACGCCGATGCCGGAGGCGTAGCGTTCGGCGATCACCTTGCCGTCGTGCACCACGACCACCGCCTTGGTCCTGCGGAACGGCGGCACCGTCGGCTCTTCGAAAGCATGATCGAGCGCCGCCTTCAGCGACGGGTCCGACGGTTCGACGACGGCGGGGCCGGCAATCTCGGGAAGCGCCGGCAGCGTCTTCCCCTTCAGCGCTTCGACGTCGCTCTTCAGTAGATAAGGCTGTTGTGCTCCATGCTGATCGACACAGCCGAACCCGTCGTGAAAGGCCGCGCGGCTGCGGAACAGCCCGAGCGTCGAGGCATCGACGGTGTGCGCGCTTTGATCGAGGGTGAAGCGGAGCACATGGCGCAGTCGCCGAATCCCGGCGCGGTCCGAAACCTCGGCGAACACCGTTTGCGGATCGAAGCCCGAGACGAAGGTCTTCGAACAGATGTTATGCGCGACATAGCCGGTCGCGACGCGGATCGAGCGGTCGGGTCGGAAGTGGACGCCCGCGCCTGCCAGCGCGGCGATCAAGATGGCGAGGGCGATGGCAATCCACTTTCGCAATTTCACATGCCCCGCAGCCGCTAGCGCGACGTCTGCGCCGCGCCTACCGAGGGCAGCGCCTGCACGGTGACACCGGGCGGCGGCACGTCGTCGTCGGGGACGAAGAAGTCCGACATCAGCGGCACGGAGCGGTCGACGCGGTAGGGCTCGAAATCCCTGACGCCGGCGGCATAGAGCACCTTGTCGTCGATACAGAACTGCCCGGTGAACTCGCGCGACGGTTTGGTCAGGATAGCGTGCGCGGCGTCGCCCATGATCTCCGGCGTCCGGCTCGCGCGCATCATGGCCTCGCCGCCGAGCAGGTTGCCGACGGCGGCGGTGGCGATGGTGGTGCGCGGCCACAGCGCATTGACCGCAACGCCGGCGGATTTCAGTTCGCCCGACAATCCCAGCACGCACATGCTCATGCCGAACTTCGCCATCGTGTAGGCGGTGGAGTGCTCGAACCATTTGGTCTTCATGTCGAGCGGCGGCGACAGCATCAGGATGTGCGGGTTGGCCGCCCTCTTCAGATGCGGGATGCAATATTTCGACACCATGAAGGTGCCGCGGGTATTGATGCCCATCATCAGGTCGAACCGCTTCATGTCGGTTCCCTGCGAGTTGGTGAGGCTGATGGCGCTGGCGTTGTTGACGCAGATATCGATGCCGCCAAATTCGGCGACGGTCTGCTCGATCGCCGCCATCACCTGCGCCTCGTCGCGGATGTCGCACAGCACCGGCAACGCTTTGCCGCCGGCGGCGCGAATTTCTTCCGCCGCGGTGTAGATGGTGCCCTTGAGTTTTGGATGCGGCTCGGCGGTCTTCGCCGCAATCGCGACATTGGCGCCGTCACGCGCGGCGCGGAGCGCAATCGCCAGACCGATGCCGCGGCTGGCGCCCGAGATGAACAGCGTCTTGCCTTTGAGAGATGTCATCTGAAACTCTCCTCTGAGGGATGCGATGCTACGTTACTGTCCCACGGCCGCCGCGCCTCGCGTGCGCGGGTCGGGTGCGCCGAGCAGGCCGCTGGGCGTAACCGCAATCGAATTGGCCGAGGTCTGGCCGAGCGGCTCGATCACATGGTGACCCTTCTCCCTCAGGGCATCCAGCGTTTCCTGCGGAAAGCCCTGCTCCACGCGCACCACGTCCGGCATCCATTGATGGTGCAGGCGGGGAGCCGCCACAGCGGCGGCGACGTCCATCTTGTAGTCGAGCACGTCGACCACGACCTGCAGCACCGCCGAAATGATGCGGCTGCCGCCCGGCGAGCCCGTCACCAGCACCGGCTTGCCGTCCTTCAGCACGATGGTCGGCGACATCGACGACAGCGGCCGTTTTCCGGGGCCGGGCAGGTTGGCTTCGAATCCCACGAGCCCGAACGCATTCGATGCGCCGGGCGTCGCGGTGAAATCATCGAGCTCGTTGTTGAGCAGCACGCCGGTGCCGTCGGCGACGAGGCCCACGCCATAGGAAAAGTTCAGCGTATAGGTGTTGCTGACCGCGTTGCCGCTGGAATCGACCACCGAATAATGCGTGGTGTTGCTGCCCTCGCGCGGCGGCTTCGCCGACAGCGCTTCGGCCGGCGTTGCGCGCGCAAGGTCGATGCCGCCGCGCAGTTTCGCGGCATAGTCCTTGCTGATCAGAAGATCCGCCGGCGCGTTGACGAAGGCGGGATCGCCGAGATAGCGCGCGCGGTCGGCATAGGCGCGCTTCATGGCCTCGATCATGACATGCAGCGAAGGCGCGGAGCCCTGCTTCAAATCGGGCATCGGAAACCCTTCGAGGATGTTCAGGGTCTCCAGGAGCACGGTGCCGCCCGAGGAGGGGAGCGGCATCGACACAATGTCGTAGCCGCGATAGCTGCCACGTACGGGCTTGCGGACCACCGCCTCGTAGGATTTGAGATCATCCACCGTCATGATGCCGCCGGCATCGCGGATGGCTTTCGCCAGTTTTTCGGCGACCGGCCCCTGATAGAAGCCGCGCGGTCCGCGTTCTGCGATTGCCGACAGCGTTGTTGCCAACTCGGCCTGGATCAGCCGGTCGCCCTCCCGCAGCGCCGTGCCGTCGTTGCGGGAGAATGTCCTGGCCGAATCCTGCCAGCGCGCCATCCGGCGATACATGTCCGGCAGCGTGTCGGCCGTGTCGTCGGTGACCACGAAACCGTCTCGCGCCAGTTCGATGGCGGGTTTGAGGATCTGCGCGAGCGTGAAACGGCCCGAGCCGTATTTCTCCAGCGCGAGCGCCAATCCGGCGACCGTGCCGGGCACGCCGATGCCGAGCGCCGAATTGCGTGATTTATCGGTATCCGGCTTGCCGTCCGGTCCGAGGAACATATCGCGTGTGGCCGCACCCGGTGCGGTCTCGCGGTAATCGATGGCTGCGTCTTCATTCCGTGCCGCCGAATGAATCACCATGAAGCCGCCGCCGCCGATGTTTCCGGCGCGCGGATAGGTGACGGCAAGCACAAAGCCGGTGGCGACCGCGGCGTCGATCGCGTTGCCGCCCTGCTTCAGGACGTCGGCGCCGACTTGCGCGGCAAGCCGCTCCTGCGCCACCACCATGCCGTGCTCGGCGGTAACGGCGCGAACGGACGTGAGATCGGGCGGCGCGTACGCGCGGCGTTCCTGCGCAAACGCCGTCGCGGCGCAGGCAAACGCGAAAATGAATGTGGCAGCTATTCGGCGCCACCGGATTGAAAAGACCGTCATCGAAAATCCGCCGCAGTTGGAAAGCCCCGTGTGACGCCCGGCAACACCCAAAGCGTCGGTGACGCATGCTATATGGGTTCGGATTCGACGGGCAGAACGCATCACGCGACTTTGAAGGAAAATATCCGGCATGACGGTGATCGCTTCCGAGGCAACGGGCGGCAAGATTCAAAAGGAATATCCGGGTCGCGCCGCCGTCGTGAGCTGGATTTTCTTCGATTGGGCAGCCCAGCCGTACTTCACGCTGATCACGACCTTTGTATTTGCGCCCTATTTCGCGAACTTCGTGGCGCCGGATCCGGCGAACGGGCAGGCCCTGTGGGGATTTGCCACCGCGGCTGCCGGCCTGATGATTGCGCTGCTGTCGCCAGTACTGGGGGCGATTGCCGATGCCAGCGGTCGCCGCAAGCCATGGATCGCCGGATTCGGCGCGCTGCTGGTGATCGGCTCGTTCCTGATGTGGTTCGGAAAGCCGGGCGATGCGAGCGTCATCCCACAGCTCTTGCTGGCCTATGCGATCGCAACCGTGGGCGTTGAATTCGCCACTGTCTTCGACAACGCGATGATGCCGACGCTGGTGCCACCTGACAGGATCGGACGGCTGTCCGGCACCGGCTGGGCGACCGGTTATATCGGCGGCATTCTCAGCCTCATCCTGGTGCTCGGCTTCCTCGCCGCTAGCCCCGAAACCGGGCGCACCCTGTTCGGACTGACGCCGCTGTTCGGTCTCGATCACATATCCCATCAGGGTGATCGCATCACGGGCCCGCTGACCGGCATCTGGTTCATCGTCTTCGTGACCCCGATGTTTCTGCTCACGCCGGATTATCCGGCCAGGCGTCCAATTCGCGAAGCGGCGCGCGAAGGATTGAGCGGGCTGAAGCGGACGCTCGCCGAATTGCCGAAGCAGCGATCGTTGGCGATATTCCTGCTCGCCAACATGATCTACAGCGACGGGCTGGTGTCGCTGTTCGCCTTCGGCGGCATTTATGCAGCCGGTACCTTCGGCTGGCACACGATCCAGATCGGCACGTTTGGAATTCTGCTCGCCATTGCCGGCACCTTCGGCGCGTGGCTCGGCGGCAAGCTCGACGACAGACTGGGACCCAAGCGCGTCATTGCCGGCAGCCTGCTGATCCTGCTGTTCGCGCTGACCGCGATCCTGCTGGTCGACAAGGATTCGATTCTGTTCGTGAAAGTCGCGCCGCCGGTTCCGGGCGGACCGCTGTTCTCCGGCGCCGCCGAGCGCGCCTATCTCGTGCTCGGATGTCTCATTGGCGCGGCCGGCGGCCCGCTGCAGGCGGCGTCGCGCACGCTGCTGATCCGGCTTGCACCAAAGGACCGCATCGCGCAGTACTTTGGACTGTTCGCGCTGACCGGCAAGGTGACCTCGTTCATCGGTCCGCTCCTGATCGGCATGGTCACCGCAGTCACCGTCAGCCAGAAGGCCGGCATGGCGCTGCTGGTGGTGTTCTTCGTCGCGGGGCTGGCGCTCTTGATGCGCGTGAGGGAGTGACGGCGTATATCAGACGAGAATCCGTAGATTCCATGAGGCGGTGAGCGTGGCCTTTCCGATAAGGTTTGGGTTTCCACACTCGAACCCCTCGGAGAGTCAGATGCAAGCATCCACCGTAGCCACGCCCACCGCCGGCCATATTGGCACAATTTTCGTTGCAATCGAACTGAGCCAGCGGAGCTGGCGGGTCGCGCTGCACAGCCCGGACAAGGACAAGATATCGCACCACAAGCTGGAGGGTGGCGATCATGCCGAGCTGTTGGCGTTGGTGGGTCGGGTTCGGGAGCGGGCGGCTCGAACGCTGGGAGGCGTTCCGGCGGTGGCGAGCTGCTACGAGGCGGGCTACGACGGGTTCTGGCTGCACCGGCTGCTGCTGGCGGCCGGCATCACGAACTACGTGTTTGATCCCGCCAGCATTGCGGTGGACCAGCGGGCGCGGCGGGTGAAGACCGACCGGATCGATGGCGAGCGGATGCTGCGCACGCTGATGGCGTATCTGCGCGGCGAGCCGCGGGTGGTGCGGATCGTCCGGGTGCCTGCAGCCGAACAGGAGGACGCCCGCCGCGGCAGCCGCGAACGCGACCGGCTGATCAAGGAGCAAACCGCTCACACCAACCGGATCAAGGCACTGCTGCGGCTGCGGGGCATGGCGGTCGGGAACCCGCGGCGGCGCGACTGGCTGAGCTGGCTGGCAACGCAGCGGGATTGGCAAGGCCAGGCGGTGCCGCCGCGGATGCTGAGCGAGATCCGACACGAGCACGCGCGGCTGATGCTGGTGCGCGATCGGCTCGACGTGCTCGCGCAGGAGGCGGCCGCAGCGGAGCCAATGCCTGCGGAAGCCGAGATGACCCGGCGCAGCGAACTGCTGCGCCGGCTCAAATGTCTCGGCCCGGCGTTCGCGACGACGCTGACCAGCGAGGTGTTCTACAAGGACTTCCGCAATCGCCGCGAGGTCGGGAGTTATTTCGGGCTGACGCCCAGTCCATGGCGGAGCGGCGGCATCGACCGCGACCAGGGCATCAGCAAGGCGGGCAACCCGCGCGCCCGCTGTGCCGCGATCGAACTGGCCTGGCTGTGGCTGCGGCATCAGCCGGACAGCAAGCTGACCTTGGAGTACCGCAAGCGCACGCTCGATGCCGGCAAGCGCATCAAGCGCGTCGCCATCGTCGCCCTGGCGCGCAAGCTGATGGTGGCGCTGTGGCGCTACCTCACGACCGGTCTCGTGCCGGAAGGCGCGGTGCTCAAGGCCGTAAAGATCTAACCACTTTCAACGAACGCGTCAGCGTCGCGGCATCTGCCGCGGTCAGCGCGGGATGGATGGTGACCGTGCCACCCTTGGGCCAGCAAACAGGCTGTTTCGTAGATGGGTCTCATCCTCGTGGCTTCCTCGCCGCATGCATGCGGAATGTGGGTGCGGATCACAGCGGTCCGACCGGATATGAGGTGATGCAGTGAGCAACTGCATAAATCGCCGGAAGCCAGTCCCTGAGCGCACCGACCGCGGCGGCACGCTGCGCTACGCATGGCTCCGCGCGCCGCCGCTCCACCGAACGTAAAAATCACATCCAAGCCCTGTCGGGATGCTTGACTCAAAACGCCTCATATGAGGGTGGGCAAAGCGCAGCGTGCCCACCATCAGGCAGCGTAATCGGCGATGGATGGTGGGCACGTCGCTAGCGCTCCTTTGCCCACCCTACGATTCGACGGGGGTCAATGCCTGAAATGCCTGGTGCCCGTGAACACCATGGCGATGCCGTGGTCGTCGGCGGCCTTGATCACTTCCTCGTCGCGCATCGAGCCGCCGGGCTGGATCACCGCCGTTGCGCCGGCCTCGATGCAGGCCAGCATGCCGTCGGCGAAGGGGAAGAAGGCGTCGGATGCGACGACGGAGCCCTTGGTCAGCGGCTCGGCGAGGTTGAGTTCGGTTGCGGCATCCAGCGCCTTGCGGGCGGCGATACGCGCGGAGTCGACCCGGCTCATCTGGCCGGCGCCGATGCCGACGGTGGCGAGATCCTTGGCATAGATGATCGTGTTCGACTTGACGTGCTTGGCGACGCGGAAGGCGAATTTGAGATCGCGCATCTCGGCGTCGGTCGGCGCGCGCTTGGTCGCGACCTTGATGTCCATGTCTTCGACCACGGCATTGTCGCGGCTCTGCACCAGAAGGCCGCCGGCGACCGTCTTGGCGGTCAGGCCTATCGTGCGCGGGTCGGGCAGGCCGCCCGCGAGCAGCAACCGCAAATTCTTCTTGCCGCCGATGATCGCGATCGCCTCCTCGGTGGCGTCGGGCGCGATGATCACTTCGGTGAAGATGCCGATGATGGCGCGCGCGGCTTCCGCATCGAGCGTACGGTTGACCGCGATGATGCCGCCAAAGGCCGAAGTCGAGTCGCAGGCGAGCGCGCGGCGATAGGCCGTGACGAGATCGGGTCCCTCCGCAACGCCGCACGGATTGGCGTGTTTGACGATCACGCAGGCCGCCGTGCGCTTCGGATCGAACTCGCCGATGCATTCATAGGCCGCATCGGTGTCGTTGATGTTGTTGTAGGACAGTTCCTTGCCCTGCAATTGCCGCGCGGTGGAAACGCCGGGCCGCTTGTCGGGCGTTGCATAGAAGGCCGCGGTCTGGTGCGGATTCTCGCCGTAGCGCAGCGACTGGATCAGCCTGCCGCCGACGGCGCGGAAATCGGGCGCGTTGTCCTTGAGCTGGGCAGCGAACCAGTTGGAGATCGCGGCGTCATAGGCGGCGGTACGGGCATAGGCCTTGGCGGCGAGGCGGCGGCGCAGCGATAGCGTCGTTGCGCCCTTGTTGGCGGCAAGCTCGTCGAGCACGGCCTGATAATCCTGCGCCTCGACGATTACGGCGACATCGTCGTGGTTCTTGGCCGCCGCGCGGATCATCGCGGGGCCGCCAATGTCGATGTTCTCGATGCAGTCCTCGTATCCTGCGCCTTTGTCGACGGTGGCCTCGAACGGGTAAAGGTTGACGACGAGCAGATCGATCGGCGCGATGCCGTGCGACGTCATCGCCTCGGCATGTTCCTTGTTGTCGCGGATCGCGAGCAGGCCGCCATGCACCTTCGGATGAAGCGTCTTGACCCGGCCGTCCATCATTTCAGGGAAGCCGGTGAGCTCCGAGACGTCCTTGACCTTCAACCCCGCCGCGGCAATCGCCTTGGCGGTGCCGCCGGTAGAGACGAGCTCGACGCCATGGCCTGCGAGCGCCTTGGCGAATTCGATCAGGCCGGTCTTGTCGGAAACGGATAACAGAGCGCGGGTTACGCGGCGGGTCGTATCGGTCATGGGCAAGGTCCTTTGTTAGGGGATGCTTATGCCCAGGCGCGCGGCGATCAGTCTCGCGCTTCCCGATGGTGCTCCATCCAAAGTCGCCAGTCGCGCGAGAGCGGGCTGGTTAGCAGCTTTTGCCGGGGTTCACAATGGGCGCAGATTGCCGTCTCTGCACGGCACTTTAGAGCGGCAGTTCCGGCTCGCGCCGCGCATTGCGGCGGGCGTTGGTGGTGGCCGCCGACGTCGACGAGCGGGAAAAACTCCAGCGGATCGAGGAGGCGTGGCGGGAATCCTGGCGGATCACGATCTGGGCGGTGCGGCGGGGGCCGTCATTGCCGGCCAGGAATACGCTGTCCTCGAGATCGACCTTGTCGTCGAGCGCCTCGAAGGTCCAGACGTCGCGGTTGGGCAATACCAGCATCACGCCGCGCGCATCGCTGAGGCGGCTGGCCTTCACAGCCGGATGCAGGTGAAACCGCAGGGCAAAATCGTTCTCGGCGCCCTTGATGCGTCCCCCCGGCGCTGGTGTTACGGTGTCCTCGCCGTCGAGCCTTGCGCCGTCATGGGAAATCATCAGCACCCGGCGATGCAGGGCGCCGAATCGGCCGAGATAGCCGTCATGCGAAGTGGTCAGGAGATCGCCGTCGGCCACCGCCTCGCGGTAGCTTTCCACATTGGCCGGGCCGCTGACGACGGGCGCGCCCTGCAGCAGCTTCTTCATCGCCGACAGCTCGACGAACTGGCACGAGGACGTATCGTGATAGGTCAGGGTCGAATGCGCCGCGGTGCTGCGCGCAAAGGTGCGCCAATTGTCCCGACCGGTCGATGGCATCCCGCAATTGACGACGATCCGGCTCGGTCCGGACGACAATTCGAACGAGAGACAGCCGGCATGCGCTTCCTGGCTGACGTTCGGCGGCGGCGGCGGACCGGTGTCGATGATGACGGTCGTGGTGCCGGCGTCGAGGCGCTGGAAGCCGGTATACGGCATTTTCGACATCGGCACGCCATGGGTATCGTCATAGGCGAGCAGCGTCGCCACCAGATCGGACGGCGCATTGCTCATGCCGTTGAACAGCGCGAAGCTGCCGTCGCCGTGGCGGAAGAAACGCAGCATCGGCATCATGCGGTCGATCGCATTCAAGAGCGCCGGCGGCGGCGCGATGTTGCGGGCGGCAAAGGTCTGCCGCAGCGGCAAGAGATCGCTGAGCAGTTCGACCAGCGCGCCGGGGTTGCGCGAGATATGTCCGCCGTCGGGCAGGATCTGCCGTTGCAATTCGTCGGACAACCGGCGCGTCGCGGCGCGGATGTTCCGTGCCTGGTTGGCCAGACACAGCGAGGCGTAGCATAGCGCGATCAAGACCTGCAGCCGCGGCACGCCGTCGGCGATGTCGAGCGTCGTGTAGCGCAGATAGCGGATCTCGCGGGTCAGCCCGCGCAGATATTTGCGATAGAATTTTCCGTCGGTGTCGCCGAGCACCAGCGGCGCCTGCGACAACAGCGAGATCACGCGTCGCGCCAGCACGTCGGGGCGGCGTTCGAGCGGCCGCCGGCGCCCCGGATTCGAGATCCAGTCATCGACCAGCGAGCGGGCGTTGGCGCGGGTCAACGCGGTGTCGGCGGCGCGCAGGTGGCGCAGCCAGCCGAAGCCGAGCAGGGCGACTTCCCAATCTTCCGACGGCGGCTCGAGATCGAAGATCGAGCGGCCGTGGCAGGTCACGATCTTGCCGGCGAACACGAAACGGCCGGCATAGATTTCGGCGGCGCGGGTGGCGTCGGCAGTGCGCAGATCGTGCGGGGCGATGATCAGCCGGTCGGCACGGCCGGGCCACAGCCGCGATACTGCCACCGTGGCGCCGGTCGCGCGCGCGATCACGGTCCGCGCCGAGCGGCTCATGATAAGCGTCGAGATGCGTCTGCGTTGAGCGACCGACACGCCGTGCCTTGGGCTTGGGGAGGGAGGGGTATTCTGGCGAATCCTTTTAATCCGGAAACGCCGTTGTTACACCATCTTGAACAGGCGCGAATCACCCGAAGGCCGGGAGATTCGCGTTTAAAATCAGTACTTGACCAGACGCGCCGCGTAAAATCCATCCAACCCGCCGAGCCGGGGGTCGGCATGGGGCAAATGGCAGGGCAGGGTGCGCAAATCGCCGTTTGCGGTGACGATTTCGCTCAGGCCCGCGACCTCGCCCGTCTCGATCGGGACCCGGCGCACGCCCGGTTCGGCCGCCAGCAGGGACGCGACCGCCTGCTCGCCTTCCTCGGGCTCCAGCGAACAGGTGCAGTAGACCAACGTTCCGCCCGGCTTGAGCAGCGTGACCGCCCGTTGCAGCAGCCGCTTCTGCAGTGCCGACAGCGTCGCAATATCAGTTTCCTGACGCAGCCAGGCGACGTCAGGGTGACGGCGGATGGTGCCGGTGGAGGTGCAGGGCGCATCGACCAGCACGCCGTCGAAGCCGCCATTGCCGTGGCCCTGCCACTCGGCGGCATCGGTCACGACGTCATCGGCCTGCAGCGAAAGTCGCGCCAGATTGTCGCGCAGCCGCGCCATGCGCGCCGGCGAACGATCGACCGCGGTGACACGGGCGCCGGCCTGCGCCAATTGCGCGGTCTTGCCGCCGGGCGCGGCACAGAGGTCGACGATGGTCTTGCCGCCGACGTCGCCGAACAACCGCGCCGGCAGCGCAGCGGCGGCATCCTGCACCCACCACTGTCCCTCGGAGAAACCGGGCAGCATGGTCACCGCACCCTGCAGCAGCGTGCGCACGGTTCCGGTCGGCAGGGTTTCGCCATGCAGGCGGTTCGCCCATTGCGGCGCGTCGGCCTTCACGGTGATGTCGAGCGAGGGCTCGTGGCCGATGGCGCGTGCCATCTCGCGCGCGGTGTTCTCGCCATAGGCGCCGATCCAGCGCGCGAGCAGCCACGGCGGAATGTCGAGCGTCTGCGATTTGACTTCCTCGATCAGTGGTTGTCCTTCGCGGGCGCAACGCCGCAGCACGGCGTTGACGAGGCCGGCATATTTCGCGGCGCGCCGGTCCGATTGCACCAGCCGCACCGAAAGATCGACGGCGGCATGATCAGGCACGTCCATCCAGAGGATCTGCGCGGCACCGATCAGGAGCGCACTCTGCGCACGCGGTGCGTCGGTCGGGATGCCGCGATCGAGCAGGCGCGACAGCAAATGGCCGAGCGTGCCGAGCCGGCGCAGGATCGTCGCCACCAGCCGCCGCATCAGCGCGCGGTCGCGATCGGCAAGTGCCTTCAGGCCGGGATGCGCGCCGGCGCCGTCGAGCTGGTCGTCGAGGGTGCGATGCTTGTGCAGCACGCCGTCGAGAATATCAGCCGCGATGCGCCGCGCTGCGAGGCCGGGCACTTCTGAAGGTACTGCGAATCTTGACGGGGGCATGAAGCAGCAATGTCCCGGAAGGCGGAAAGGTTTCGGCTCATGCCAATGAATGAGCGGTTCCTTTGGCATGCGAATATGCCAAATGTAAGAATCGCCACAGACAATTTTGCGAATGTGATGTCACCTGTGCGCCCATCCCATGCTATGGGAGAGTTGCGATGACCGACAATTCTTCATCCCCCGCGCTTGTCGCGGAGCGCAAGAAGCTGACGCCCGCGGCCGAGCGCGCGCTCGCCGAGGCCGAAGCGCGCCGCAAGGCCGCCGAGGCCCATGCAACGACGCTGCAGAAGGAATTCCAGGGCCCGAAGGGACTGGAACCGACCCGCTACGGCGATTGGGAGCGCAAGGGGATCGCGTCGGATTTTTGATCGCCTGAGGGTCTTGCCGGACGCGGCGACTCAGCCCTTAGTCGGAACATGTCCCCCTACGAGAGAATAAATGCATACCGGGCCCTGCGCCGGGGTCCCTCGCGGCGCTGGCTGCCATGGGTGTTCGTGCTTTGCGTAGCGGCGGTGTCGACGCTGCCGGTGCGGGACTGGGTGCGGCGGTCGCTGCCTGGCTTCACCGACAGCCAGGCGGCGCGCGATGCCGAGATGGTCTGGAAGCGGGCTGGAAGTCCCGACGTTCGTCACCCCGTCGATGTCATCCGCACCATCGATGGCGACACGTTTGAGGCGCGGGTGCATTTGTCGCCCGGCGTCGAACCCACCACGCGCGTACGGCTGCGCGGCATCGATGCGCCCGAGTTGAAGGCGTCGTGTCCGCAGGAACTGCAGATGGCGGAAGCTGCGACCGATGCCCTGCGCGCGCTGCTGCGCGAGGGCGATGTCACGATCTTCAATATCGGGCCGGACAAATATAGTGGCCGCGTCGTGGCCGACGCCGCGACGAGGCGCACCGGGAATGTTTCGACGGCGATGATCGCTGCGGGGCACGTGCGCAGCTATGGCGGCGGCCACCGCAACGGCTGGTGCGCGAGCGCAAGCCAGCCATTGTCCAAATGAAATGAAGGAGCCGCGCAATCGCGCGGCTCCTTGTACTGGAATCGTTCAGCCGATCAGCGCGTAACAGTCACGGTCGTTCCGACCGAGACGCGCTGATAGAGGTCGGAGATGTCGTCGTTGAGCATGCGGATGCAGCCATAGGACACGAAGCCGCCGATCGAATTCGGTACGTTGGTGCCGTGGATGGCGTACTCGCCGCCGGCCAGCGTCATCGCTGCAACGCCCATCGGGTTGCGCGGCGAGCCGCCGGGAATGACGTCGGGCATGTTCGGCTTGTCGCGCCTGACTTCGTTCGGCGGCGACCAGGCCGGGTTGAGATACTTGCCGTCGATCTTCGTGGTCCCCGCCCACTGCTTGCCGGCCTTGCCGACACCGACGGGATAGCGCATCGCGCGGCCGGATTCGAGAACGAGGTAGAGACGCCGCTCATGGGTCTTCACGATGATCGTGCCCGGCGCGTAATCGCCGCTGATGCCAACCAGTTCCGGCCGCGCTTGTGCCGCCGGCGACATCGCAATGCCCGCAGCCATGGTGGCGGCCAACGCCACCGCAATTTTCTTAAACATTTCCCAGCTCCGCTCTGCCCGCCCTCTCGGGTATCCCTCAACTATCCTTTCAAGCCGTAACGGCCCGCTGTCTCGCGTCCGCGGCGTTTAGGTTAGTCGCACGAATTGACCGGCTGGTTTCAACGCCGGCCCTCGAGACTGTTTTCGGCGGGGGGAACAAAGGAAATGTTGGAAATAAAGTAAATGACCGGAAAACAACACAGGTAGCGAAAAGCCCACCGAAGCGGGCTGGCCACTGACACGCGCGTGAGCGATGGGAATTTCCGACAGTTTGTGCTGCTTCGGCGTAGCGGGATCAGTCCCACAAACCTGTCATGCCCGGGCTTGTCCCGGGCATCCACGTCTTCCTTTGCAGAGCCAAGACGTGTGCAGGGCCAAGACGTGGATGGCCGGGACGAGCCCGGCCATGACGATGCGGATAGTGGGTGCTCGGGCGCGTAGAGGGGCCCCCCGAAGCGCCCGCTGGCCGCGACCCTATGCCGGCGCGCCCTTCTTGTTCTGCCGGTTCTTGACGAGATCGTCGACCACGGCCGGATCGGCCAGCGTCGAGGTGTCGCCGAGGCTGGAGGGCTCGTCCTCGGCGATCTTGCGCAGGATGCGGCGCATGATCTTGCCGGAGCGGGTTTTCGGCAGGCCGGGCGCGAACTGGATCTGGTCGGGGGAGGCGATCGGGCCGATGTCCTTGCGCACCCAGGCGACCAGCTCTTTCCGCAACTCCTCGGTCGGCTCGGTGCCGGCCATCAGGGTCACATAGGCGTAGATGCCCTGGCCCTTGATGTCGTGCGGATAGCCGACCACGGCGGCTTCCGACACCTTGGCATGCGCGACCAACGAGCTTTCGACCTCGGCCGTTCCCATGCGGTGGCCGGAGACGTTGATGACGTCATCGACGCGGCCGGTGATCCAGTAATAGCCGTCGGCATCACGGCGGCAGCCGTCGCCGGTGAAATACTTGCCCTTGTAGGTCGAGAAATAGGTCTGCTCGAACCGGGCGTGATCGCCATAGACCGTGCGCATCATCCCCGGCCAGGACTTGGTGAGGCAGAGATTGCCGCTTGTTTCGCCTTCCAGCGTCTTGCCGTCGGCGTCGACGATCTCGGGCACCACGCCGAAGAAGGGCCGCGTCGCCGAACCCGGCTTGAGCTTGGTCGCGCCCGGCAGCGGCGTGATCAGGATGCCGCCGGTCTCGGTCTGCCACCAGGTATCGACGATCGGACAACGATTCTCGCCGACGACGCGATAGTACCATTCCCAGGCTTCCGGATTGATCGGCTCGCCGACCGTACCTAGCAGCTTGAGGCTCTTGCGCGAGGTTTTCTTCACCGGCTCGTCGCCAGCCTGCATCAGCGCGCGGATCGCGGTCGGCGCGGTGTAGAAGATATTGACGTTGTGCTTGTCGATGACGTTCCAGAAGCGCGAATGATCCGGATAATTCGGCACGCCCTCGAACATCAGCGTGGTGGCGCCGTTGGCCAGCGGTCCATAGAGAATATAGCTGTGGCCGGTGACCCAGCCGACGTCGGCGGTGCACCAGTAGACGTCGCCGTCGTGATAGTCGAAGACGTATTGATGCGTCATCGCGGCATAGACCAGATAGCCGCCGGTGGTGTGCAGCACGCCCTTGGGCTGGCCGGTGGAGCCCGATGTGTAGAGAATGAACAGCGGGTCTTCCGCGTGCATGTGCTCGGCCGGACATTCCGTGGTGACCATTTTCGCGACTTCGTGGTACCAGAAATCGCGCGTCGGATTCATGTCGACGGCGGCACCGGTGCGCTTGACCACGACGACCCAATCGACGCCGCCGGCCTTCTCGATCGCGGCATCGACATTGGCCTTCAGCGGCACCTTCTTGCCGCCGCGCAATCCCTCGTCGGCGGTGATGATGATCTTGGACTGGCAATCGGTGATGCGCTGGGCGAGGCTGTCGGGCGAGAAGCCCGCGAACACCACCGAATGAATGGCGCCGATCCGCGCGCAGGCCAGCATCGCGTAGGCCGCTTCCGGAATCATCGGCAGATAGATGGTGACGCGGTCACCCTTCTTGACATTCCGGTTGCGCAGGATGTTGGCCATCTTGCAGACTTCGTCGTGCAGCTGGCGGTAGGTGATGTGCTTGGACTGCGAGGGATCATCGCCTTCCCAGATGATCGCGGTCTGGTTGCCGCGCTTGTCGAGATGGCGGTCGATGCAGTTCCAGGCCGCGTTCAGGACGCCGTCCTCGAACCATTTGATCGAGATGTTGCCGGGGGCGAAGGAGACGTTCTCGATCTTGTGAGGGGCCTTCATCCAGTCGATGCGCTTGGCCTGTTCGGCCCAGAAGCCATTGGGGTCCGAGACCGAGCGGGCATACATTTCGCGGTACTTGGCGTCGTTGACATAGGCGCGTTTGGCCCAATCGGCGGATACGTCGTAAATCTTCTCGGACATGCTTCCCTCCCACTCATTGCGGCCCCATGCCGAGGCAGCCGCAAATCGTCCTGAATTGTTGCAGCGATTATGCGTCGCGGGGCGATACCCGGACAAGGCGGAACGTCTGCGACCTTGGTCGGTCTGCCGGTTCCCCGCCTTGCCCGGCATCAAAGTCGCTAAATTTTTCACTTCTCTGCGCAGGGCGAAATCAACGTTATCGCCGGAATGGCTCCCATGAAAGGTATCTAATAACCTCAAATAACGGAATCGGGACTCGCAAAGTGGTTCGTTACCCCCTAAATGGCCACCCCGGGGCCGGACGACTCCCCGGAACCAAGCCACAACAAAAGGCATTACCGGGCGAAACAGGCGGAGCAAGGCGACAACGGACATGATGGATCAGCAGAGTTTCGAGGCTACGCGGCCCGTTTCCGCCGATCCCGCCGTCGCACTGGCGCAAGCGCTTGGGCAACTGCCGAAGGAACCGGTCAGGGAAACTGCCAAGTCCGCGATCGTCGCCAAGACTTCCGTCGAAGAGCTTGCCCAGGAGCTCGGCCTCAAGCTCGGCGACCAGAACGGGCTGACCATCCGCCGCGTCAAGCGCGGCAAGGGCTATTCATTTCATCGCGCCAACGGCACGCAGATCCGTCACCCCGGCACCATCCGCCGTCTGCATTCGATGGCGGTGCCGCCGGCCTATCGCGATGTCCGTTATTCGGCCGATCCGTCGTCGCATTTGCAGGCCGTCGGCATCGATGCGGCAGGACGGCTGCAGTATCGCTATCACGCCGATTGGGAAAAGGTCCGCGAGCAGCGCAAGGCCCATCGCCTGGCGCGGCTGGTGGCGGCGTTGCCGAAGATCCGTCGCAAGGTTTCGGCGTATCTGTCCGGTGACGAGCCGACGCGCGAATTCGCCCTCTCGGCGGTGATCGAGCTGATCGCGCGCACCGCGATCCGGCCGGGCAATGAATCCTACGCCCGTCTCAACGGCACCCGTGGCGCCACCACGATGCTGAAATCCAACGTCACGCTGGAAGACGACTGCTTCGTCCTGACCTTCAAGGCTAAGGGCGGCAAGGCTGTGCGCAAGGAATGCGACGCCGCGAAACTCGTGCGCGCCATCGGCATTTTGCGCACGGTGCCGGGCAAGCGCATGTTCCAGTACCGCGACAATTCCGGCACCGTCCGCACGGTGTCGACCACGACGGTGAACGCGTTCCTGCGCGAGATCGCCGGCATCAAGATTTCGCTGAAGGATTTCCGCACGCTGATGGCCTCGGCCGTGGTGCTGGAGTCGCTGTCGCGGATTACGCCCGCAGCGAGTGAGCGCGGTCGCAAGAAGCAGGTGCTGGAAGCGGTGCGCGCCGCGGCGGATGAACTATCGAACACACCCGCGATCTGCCGCAAGAGCTACGTCCACGACACCATCGTCACCGCGTTCGAGGACGGCATTTTGGAGCGCTTCGCCGCGACGATGAAGGGCTACCGCACGCAAGCCAAGCGCGAGGCGCTGCTGGCACAGGTGGTGACGGCGGCTGCGGCGTAAGATTTAGTAGCTGCCGTAGGGTGGGCAAAGCGCAGCGTGCCCACCATTCAGGACATCGCAAGTGGATAGATGGTGGGCACGGCGCCAGCGCGCCTTTGCCCACCCTACGGCCACCGCAGTCCCGTCGCTACATCCCGCCCATCTTGCAGACCATCTTCCACTCGTCCGCCGTCACCGGCTGCACTGACAGGCGCGAATATTTCACCAGCGCCATGTCGGCGAGTTTCTTGTCGGCCTTGATCGCGGCCATCGTCACCGGCGTCTTCAAGGGCTTGTCCGCCTTGATGTCGACGCAGACGAATTTGCCGGTCTTGTCGGACGGATCGGGATAGGCTTCCTTGATGATCTCCGCGATGCCGACGATCTCCTTGCCCTCGTTGGAATGATAGAAGAAGGCCTTGTCGCCCTTCTTCATGTTCACGAGGTTCTGGCGGGCGGTGAAATTGCGTACGCCGGTCCAGGCTTCGCCCTTTGCGCCTTTCGCAACCTGCTGGTCCCACGACCAGACCGAAGGTTCGGATTTCACCAGCCAGTACGCCATCGTCATTCCTCCGCCTTGAACGGCCGCGTCAGCAGGCCTTCGATCGCTGCGTCGATCGTCACCTTGCCGCCGAGGATCGCCGCCACCGCCTTTGATACCGGCATATCGACGTTCTGCGAAGCCGCCAGTTCGATCATAACCGGCGCGGTGAACTCACCCTCGGCAAGCTTGGCGCGGTCCGGCTGCTCGCCGCGTCCGAGCGCGATGCCGAAGGCGAAATTGCGCGACTGCGGACTGGCGCAGCTCAGGATCAGGTCGCCGAGACCCGACAGGCCCGCCAGCGTTTCGCTGCGCGCGCCGCAGGCGCGGCCGAGGCGCGCGAGTTCGCTGAACCCGCGCGTGGTGAGAGCAGCCAGCGCCGAGGCGCCGAGCTGCCTGCCGACGACGATACCGGCGGCGATCGCCAGCACGTTCTTGGCCGCGCCGCCGATCTCGACGCCACGAACATCCGTGGTGTGATAGGGCCGGAAGGTGGACGAGCCCAGCGCCCGCACAAGACGGCTCGCCAAACCTTCATCCGCTGCGGCAAGCGTCACGGCGGTCGGAAGGCCTCGCGCGACATCGTCGGCGAAGTTCGGTCCCGACAGGATGGCAGGGATTGCAACGGGAATCGCTTCGGCGATGACCTCGGTCATGAACCGATGCGTGCCCCGTTCGATGCCCTTGGCGCAGGCGACAACGGGAGTCGAAGGTTTGAGGAGCGGCGCAAGCGCCATCGCGGCCTGGCGCAAGCTTTGCGCCGGTGTTGCGATCAGAACGATATCGGCGCGCGCTACCGCGGCCATGTCGGCGGTGATGTCGATGCTGCCGTCGAGGCTGATGCCGGGCAGCCTTGGATTTTGCCGTGTCGCCTTCATCTGCGCGGCGCCGTCGGCGCTCCGCACATAGAGCGTGACGTCGCGGCCGGCGCGTCTGGCAGCGCTGGCGAGCGCCGTGCCATAGGCGCCGGCACCAATCACCGCGACGGAGTTAAGGGACGACATGTCAAAATCCTGCGCGGGTGTTGGTGAAGCCGGCGGGCGCTCTGGCGTTGGCATCGAGCAGCCAGCGCGCGCGGGGCGGTGCATCCATCGTATCGGTCAATCCGAGCGCCATCCGTTCCGCGCCGGCCCAGGCGATCATCGCGCCGTTATCGGTGCAGAGTTCGGGCGGCGGAATGATCAGCGTGGTCTGCGCCCGTGCGGCAACGTTTTGCAACGCGCCGCGAATCGCATGATTGGCGGCGACGCCGCCGGCAGCGACCAGCGCGCGCGGCGGGCCGAACCGTTCGTGAAACAATCGTAAGCCCACGCTCAGCCGGTCCGCGGTCGATTCCAGCACCGCGGCCTGGAAACCGGCGCAGAGATCGTCGACGTCCTCTGGCTCCAGCGGCATCATGCGGTTGGCCTCGTTGCGAACCGCGGTCTTCAGTCCCGACAGCGAGAAATTCGCATCGGGACGTCCGAGCATCGGCCGCGGAAAGGCGAAACGTTTGGCATCGCCGCGCGCCGCTGCGCGCTCGACCTCCGGTCCGCCCGGATAGGGCAGCGACATCATCTTGGCGACCTTGTCGAAGGCTTCGCCCATCGCGTCGTCGACGGTGGTGCCGAGCCGCACGTATTGGCCGACGCCGACGACAGCCACGATCTGGGTGTGGCCGCCGGAGGCGAGGAACAGGCAATAGGGAAAGGCGAGCGCGCAGGTGAGCCGCGGCGTCAGCGCATGGGCCTCGAGATGATTGACTGCAATCAGCGGCGTATCGTGAACCATCGCGATCGCCTTGGCGGTGGTCAGGCCGACGATTACCCCGCCGATCAGGCCGGGACCGGCCGCAGCCGCCACCGCCGACAATTGCGGAAAGCCGACATCGGCTTCCTTCATGGCCTGGCCGACGATGCCGTCGAGCAGGTCGACATGGGCGCGCGCCGCGATCTCCGGCACCACGCCGCCGAAACGGGCGTGTTCCGATGTCTGCGAGCGTACGACATTGGACAGAATCCTGGCGCTGCCGTCGCGCTGGCGCTCGACCACGGCGGCTGCGGTTTCATCGCAGGTGGTCTCGATACCCAGCACCAGCATCGGCTTGTCGTTGTCCAATTTGAATCCTTGCGCTATCGCCAAAAACAACGCTTCGGTAACCGCGTAGCATTACGAGGTCGCAAGGTGCAATCGCCCGGGGATGCCGAAATCGTGTTGGCGGAGATCTGAAATATGGCCGTTCTCGTCACGCGTCCAAGTCCTGACGATGAGACAACGGCGGAGGCGCTTCGCGCGCGGGGGTTCGACGTGCTGCGCGCGCCGATGCTGCGGTTCGAGCCGGTGCCGTTCCAGGACGATGCGGACGCGACCTACGGCGCCGTCATCGTCACCAGCGCCAACGCCCTGCGCGCCATCGCGTCGCATCTGGCCGGCAGCCGGCTGCTCAGGCTGCCGCTGTTTGCGGTCGGAGAAAATACCGCGGCCACAGCGCGCGAGGCCGGCTTTGCCGAGGTGATCGCCTCGAAAGGCGACGCCGGCGCGTTGCGTGACCTGGTGCTGGCAAGCGCGAAATCGAAGCAGCTGAAGAAGAGTAGCCCGATCCTCTACCTTGCCGGCGCCGATCTCGCCCGCGATCTTGCCGGCGAACTCGGCGAGAAGGGGTTTACGGTGGTGACGCATACCACCTACCGGATGGTGCCCGTGCCCAGCCTGGCTCGCGAAATATGTGACGCTTTCGTGGCGGATGAGGTCGAGGCCGTGCTGCATTACTCGCGGCGCAGTGCGCGTGCCTTCCTGGAGGCGGCACGCTCAGGCGGCGTCGAAATCTCGGCGTTGGCGCTGCCGCAGTGCTGCATTTCGGCGGCGGTAGCCGCGGTGTTGCGGGACGCCGGCGCAAGCCAGGTGACGGCGGCGGCTTCGCCGGACGAAAATGCCCTGTTCGAGGCGCTTGCCCGCGCGTTGCAATCGCGGGCGAAATCCTGATTTTGAGGCCTAATCTTTAAGTCTGATCATGCTCTTATCGGAAAACCGGTGCCGCCACCGCCGGATCATGCTCTAAGACGTCCCGATTCTGCTAAGTTCCGGTCACCTACCATTCAAAGGGAACCGCCGCGATGGTCGACAACAGGCCCGAAGACACTGGATCGCTGCCCGATTCGGGTCGGCCGAAGCGAGAGCCGCCGACCATCGATCTCGAGGCCACATCGAGCGAAACCAGGAGCGCCGCCGAGGCGCCGCCCGAGCCGGTGACTGAGCCCGCGCCAGAGATCGCCCAGGCGGCGGTGCAGGAATCTCCGGTTGCCGCCGAGCCGCCATCGCGGCCTGTCTCGCCGTCCGTCTCTCCTTGGGTCGTCGCGCCGGTTTCCGGCGCGGTCGCGGCCGCGCTGGTAATCGGCGTCGGCTGGATGCTGGGCTGGCCCGCGATACAGCCCGCTTCGGTATCGCAGACCGCGCAACTCAACGCCTCCGCCATCGACGGTCTGACCTCGCGCGTTGCCGGTCTCGAAGCCAAGGCGGGCAAGCCGGTGGCCGATCCCGCTGCCGCGGCCCGCACCGACGCGTTGGAAAAATCAGTCGCGACGTTGCGCGGCGAACTCGCCACTGCGCGCGCGCAAGGCGAAAAGCTGGCATCCGCCATCAACGACGTGAAGTCGGCGCCACGCGCCGACGGCGCGGTGTCGCCCGATCTCACTGCTTTTGCTGAACGCATCGCCAGGGTCGAGAACCAGATGCGGGCGCAGGGCGCCGAGATCGCGCAGCAAGGCAGCAAGATCGCCGATACCAGATCGGCCGACGCCAAGGCGGCCAACGATATGCCCTGGCGCCGGGTGCTGGCCGCCGCGCTGCTCGATGTTCTCGTCCGGGTCGGCGATCCCTATCCCGTGGCGCTCTCGACGGCGAAATCCCTGACGCCTGATCCCAATGCGCTGAAGCCGCTCGACCAGTTTGCGGAGAAAGGCGTGCCGAACGCCGGCAAGCTGAGCAAGGAATTGCTGGAGCTGGTGCCGAAGCTGACGCCCGCCTCGCAGCAGAACACCGCCACGACCGGCACCGGCATCGTCGATCGCCTGCAGGCGGGCGCCGCCAAGCTGGTCAAGATCGAACGCACCGATACCGCAGGCACGGATCGCGGCGCCGTGGTGGCGCGGATCACGGCAGCGGCGCTGCGCAATGATTTCAACGAGGCTCGGCGCGAGTTGAAGACGCTGGAGCCGGCTGATCGCGCCGCGGCGCAATCCTGGATCGAGCGGGCCGACGCGCGCGACGCCGCGCTGGCCGCATCCCGTCAATTTGCGGCCGAGGCCATGGCTGTGCTGGCCAAACCGTCGGAATAAGGATTTCAATGATCCGGATCATTCTGTTTCTGTTGTTGATCGCGCTCGGTGCGGCGGGCGCAGCCTGGATTGCCGAGCAGACCGGCGATGTCGCGCTGTCCTGGGGCGGCTATCGCGCCCAGATGACGCTGCCGGTGTTCGTGCTGGCGCTTGGCGTCGTCATCGTCGCGGCGATGATGATTTGGGCGATCCTGCGCGGCCTGTGGCGTACGCCGCAACGTCTCCGCCGCAACCGGCGCGAACGCCGTCAGGCCCGCGGCCGGCATGCGATCACGCAAGGCCTGCTGGCGATCGGCCATGGTGACTCCTCCGCCGCCCGCATCCATGCGGATGCCGCGCGGAAGCATGCGGCGCACGATCCGCTGGCGCTGCTGCTGCATGCGCAATCGGCGCAGCTGGACGGCGACCGCGAGGGCGCGCAGCGTGCCTTCCGCGCCATGGCCGAGCGTGAAGACACGCGGCTATTGGGCCTGCGCGGTCTCTTTATCGAGGCGCAGCGTGCCGACGATCCCGTCGCCGCCGTCATGCTCGCCGAGGAGGCGCTGAAACTGTCGCCGTCGTCGTCATGGGCCTCGCACGCCGTGCTCGGCTTCTGTTGCGCCAAGGGCGACTGGGCTGGTGCGCTGAAGATCCTCGACAACAATCAATCGGCCGGGCTGATCGACAAGGCGACCTATCGAAGGCAGCGCGGCGTGCTGCTGACGGCGCGCGCGCTCGAGCTCGAAAAGGTCGATCGCGATCTGGCGCGCGAGAGCGTGATGGAAGCGGTCAAGCTGGCGCCGACGCTGGTGCCGGCCGCAGTGCTGGCGAGCAAGTTCGAGAGCGAAGCGCACCAGGTGCGGCGCTCGATGCGCCTCGTCGAGGCGGCGTGGCTGGCGCAGCCGCATCCCGATCTCGCCGACGCCTATGCCCATGTGAAGTTAGGTGATTCCGCACGGCAACGGCTGGTGCGCGTCGAGACGCTCGCGGCGAAGGCGCCGGGCCACATCGAGGGCGCGTTGGCGATCGCGCGCGCCGCGATCGACGCCTCGGAATTTGCCAAGGCGCGCGAGGCGCTGGCGCCCTTCGTCGATCAGCCGACGCAGCGTGTCGCACTGCTCATGGCGGAACTCGAGCGCACCGAGCACGGCGATAGTGGCCGTTCGCGGGCGTGGACCTTGCGCGCGGTGCGCGCGCTGCACGATCCGGCCTGGACGGCGGACGGCTATGTCAGCGATCGCTGGCGGCCGGTCTCGCCGGTCACCGGACGGCTCGATGCCTTCCAGTGGCATACACCGGTCGCGGCGCTGCCGTCCGACAAGGGGCCTGCGATCGAGTCCTCGCCGTTCGAGGAAGCCATGCTGGCGACCCCGCGCCGCGCGGTGGTGATTGCGCCGCCGGAGCCCATGAACGAGCCGGTGGCTGAGCCCATCGTTCCCAACAAGCCGGAGCCGGCAGCCGCCCCGGTCGCACCGGAACCATCGGCCGCGCAGGACAATACGCCGCCTGCGCCTGCCGCCGTCGAGCCCGCCCCAGCCGAGGCAAGCCGCCCGGAACCGGCCGCAGAACCAACCCCGGCCCTGGCCCCGCAAAAGCCGGCCGAATCAACCCCGCCGCAGCCGGCCCCCCTGTTCCGCTCGCGCAAGGACATCCCAAAGACCGTCCCGGCGCCGATTCCGGCCGTAATCCCGCTGGTCCGGGCGCCTGACGACCCCGGGGTAGACGAGGAAGGCCCGCCGGACGAATTCGCGGAACAAATCGGAACGCCCAAGGCCCAGGCCGGCGGCTGGCGGGGATTTTTGTCACGCTGGGGCGGCAACTAGGCTCTTAGTTTCTTGTTTTGACGCGTTTTCTTGACGCGAGCCGGTAGCCTCCTCGCTTGAAAACGCTTTGGCCCAGCCTTTTTCTTGCCAACCGGGGCCGTGCCCGATATCAGGTGCGGGCGTTCGCCGCTCACGCGGGAGCGCCGCTTCGGTTCGCCGCAATAGCTCAGTTGGTAGAGCACGTCATTCGTAATGACGGGGTCACAGGTTCGAGTCCTGTTTGCGGCACCACACTTTTTCTAACATCGCATTTGCGCATCACTCAGATGCCGCCTGTCAGCGCTTTCCGGGCCTGCCCGGGCAACGCGAGCGCGCTCGCGCCTGCAATCTCTTATTAACTCGCCCCTTCTAGCTTGCCTGGAACCTCTACCACAGGATTTAGCATGTCGCTCGATGTCGGCCTGAGCCTTGCCGGGGGCAGGGCCGCCCGCCAGGGAAGCTGGACCGTGACTCCCCTACACGCCGTGGTCGCCGTCTTCCTCATGGCGATCATGCTGCGAGGGGTGCTGCCCTTCAACGTCGATGTCAGCTGGTGGCTGATCGTCTGCGAGCGCATGCTCGACGGCCAGCGTCTGTATGTCGACATCCTCGAGACCAATCCGCCCATGGCGGGATCGGTCTACATGCTCGGCGTCGTCCTGGCGCGTGCGATTCACATGCGGCCGGAGGTGGTGACCAACGGCCTGATCTTTCTGTTGATCGCGGCATCGCTGGCGCTGACATGGCGCGCCCTGCGTTTCTCCTCGTTGCGCGAACGGGCAGGCGGCGCGGCTGCCGTGTGGGCGGCTGCACTGCTGACCATCCTGCCGATGTATGATTTCGGACAGCGCGAACACCTGGCGCTGGTGGTGATGCTGCCGGCGCTTGCCGTGTATATCCTGCGCGCCAATCGCGAACCGGTTGCGCCGTCGGCGATCCTGATCGCCGGCCTGTGTGCCGCGACAACCATGAACTTCAAGCCGTATTTTGTCTTCGGGGTCGGCTTTTGCATTCTGACGGCAGCCGCACAAGCGCGAGACTGGCGGGTGCTGTTCGCGCCGGAGAACTGGATCGCCGCAGCTTTGGTCGTGATCCACGCGCTCTGTATCGTCGCGTTCTACCCGGAGTATTTTACGCTCATCTATCCGCTGGTGCGTGACGTCTATCTGCTGCTGAAAGCACCGCTCCTTGCCATCTTGCTGACGTCTGCGACCGTGTTGTGGCTCGTGGCAATCATGGTCGTGCTGGCGATGCAAAGCCGGCGGCGAAAGGTGGACGCGGCAGCTCTCGTGGTGATGGCCGGATCGCTCGGGTTTGCGGTCTCGTTTTTCGTGCAGGGTAAGGGATGGGGCTATCACGCCTATCCCATGGTCGCGCTCGGATTGCTGGCCGCAGGTTGGGCAGTCGCGGCCGGCGGCGATGAACAGGCGGGGTTGCGGCGGCTTCGCGCCGGCGCGATCCTTATCGTCGCGCTCAGCTTCGCGAATGCATGCCTCTGGTTCAACGCGAGCGTCGATATGCGGCGCGTCCAGGAGGAGGTCAGACTGATTGGGCCGCGGCCGAAGATCCTGATGCTGAGTGCGGCAGCTGTGATCGGTCATCCGATGGTGCGCGAGCTCCAGGGGACATGGGTCTCGCGTCAGGAGGCGCTTTGGACGCGGGAAATCGTTCGCCGGGCGCTCAAGGACGGGTCCATCGACCAGGCGACGGCGGACCGTCTCGCGCCCTATGTGGCGCGGGAGCGTGCCGGCCTGATTGAGGATTTCAGGAAGCAGCCGCCGGACGTGGTTGTGATCGACAATCAGGATAGCGACTGGGGCAACTGGGCGGCTGCCGATCCGGAGCTCTCCGCGCTGCTGAAAGCCTATGTCTCCGTAAAGAATATCAACGGAATAGAGATTCTGCGGCGCGCCGATCTGTCCTAATTCAGGCCGCCAGCAGAGCCGCGCTATCCGCGTTTGAGGGCGTTGGCGTGACCTGCCTCACATAACAATCCGGTTGCCACCCGTAGTCTCCCGGTCAACCTCAAGGGGAGATACAAATATGCGTAAATTCATTCTCATTGCAGGATTCGTTTTGACATCCGCCGCCGCGCTGGCTGGCGATCGGAGCTTGTCATTGGGCGGCATCGAGTCGCCGCGCGCTCCGGCGCCTGCGAAGGCCGTCGTCGATGCACCGAAGACCGCTGAAGCCCCGCCGGAGCCGCCGAAATATGTCGAGCGGCCGGCGATCGAGACACCCAGGGCTGAGACACCCAAGGCTGAGACACCGAAGGCTGACGCGAGCAGGGTTGAGACGAGCAGGACCGAGACGGCCAGGCCCAGGGCGGCCAGAGCGTATCGGCCCGCCGCTGCCTCCGCGCATGCCGCGCTCGGCAGGCCCGCATTCCGGAGAACGGCGTCCATGCACAGAAGCGTGAGGCCGCATCGCATACGCTACTCGATCCAGGCGCGCATCGTTCGCGCGCTGCATCAGCACGGCATCTACTGGTAGGCTTATCTGTACATCTGTTCGTCATGCCCGGCCTTGTGCCGGGCATCCACGTCTTGAACGAAGGAAGACGTGGATGGCCGGGACAAGCCCGGCCATGACGGTGTGTGTGGCGCACTTGCAGGCGTCACCAATCCTTACTGCGAAACCGTCTGAACCACGCTGCTGATCGGGCGGCTGGCAACCGCCGGCGTCTTCTGATCCTTCACCAGCATCGCGTCATATTCGGGCAGAGTTTCGAGCTGCTCCTTGGCGCGCATCTGCACAACCTTGTAGCCGCCGGCCTTGAGGCGGCGCAGCAGCGCCGGCAAAGCCTGCGCCGTGCTCTTCTGCAGATCGTGCATCAGGATCACGCCCTTGCCCTGCTTGTCGAGCTTGGTCATGACGTTCTGGATGACCTGGTCGGGACCCGACGATTTGAAGTCGTTGGAATCGACATCGACTGAAAACATCGAGATGTTGCGGGAGGCGAGATAGCCGAGGGCTACTTGCGTGTGCGCGAGCCCAGGGAAGCGGAAGAACGGCGCGGGCGCGGTTCCCAGCGCCATCTTCACGGCGCTAAAGCCTTTCTCGATCTCTTCCCGCATCTGCGCCTCGGTCAGCTTCTTGCTGTCGAGATGGGCGTGCGACCAGGTGTGTGAGCCGATGGTGTGGCCGGCGACCGCGACCTGCTTGAGAATCTCCGGATGATAAGTCGTGTGCTTGCCTACGGGGAAGAACACGGCCTTGGTGCATTCATCCGCGAGCGCCTTCAGCACCGCCGGCGTGGTCGGCCACGGGCCGTCGTCGAAGGTCAGCACCACTTCCTTGTCGGTCAGGAAGTCGAACTGCTTGTATTGCAGGAAGCCGAAACCGGGACCGCCTGTGGTGTCGATCACGACGGTGCGGCTGACGCCGAGCGCGTCGGGGTTGGCGCAGCTCGAGCGCATCGGCTGCGGTGCAGGAAAGGGCGCGGGAGCAGGGGGCGGCATCGGCTTCGAGAGCCCGGCGGTAATCTCGACGTCGTCCCTCGGTGCGGGTCTCGCTGCGGCCGGCGCCAGCAGCGGCTCGGCCATGCGGGCGGCGACGGTTTGAGGGGGAGCCGCGTCGGCGCGCGGCGAGGAGGTCCAGAACCAAACGCCGGTGATCAATACCGCCGTCACTAAACTGGCCAGCATCAGGCCCAACGCATTACGCATCGCTACTCTTTCCAGATACTCGGGATACACACGCAACGGGCCATTAATGCCAACAATGTCTTAACGTCTCGCGAACAGACGCCGGTTAGGCGAAGCAAATGAGGGGTTTATACGCGAGTGACGTCAGTCACAGTCGTAAGCACGGTTCCGGGCGCATGGTGCTGCCATCAACAACGGGGTCCGCCTTGCCGGGCCAACAGGAGCCGACAATGACCGCAGTGTTCTTCAATACCGTTCGCAAGGTCAGTCTAGCGCTGGCTTTGACCGCCTCTTTCGCCACCGCCTCGTCGACCGCGAGCTTCGCCTTCAGCTCCGAAGCGCGGCAGATGTGCACCGGCGACGCGTTCCGCCTCTGCAGCTCGGAAATCCCGAACATTCCGAAGATCACCGCGTGCATGATCAAGCACCGCTCCGAGCTGAGCGCAGGCTGCCGCACCGTGATGGATCGCGATCTCGCCGCCCAGAAGGGTAAGCTCGCCGCGAAGTAATCGGCTCTCTGTCCGGCCCCGGAAACGCTTGCGGCGATGCGACGCAGGCGTTTTTCCCTTTCAGAAACGCGCAGGGTTTGCGCGATTTCGTTCATCACAAATGCGTTGCTGCCCGGATTTCGGCGCTCGATTCCCGTTTTGAGGCGTTTTCCTGACGCTAAACGGTGTTCCCTCCGCTCGAAAACAAGATAGAACGCGCTGATTGCGTTTTACCGGTGCAAAGGCATAGCAAATGATCAAGATTCTTTTCGTCATTCCCCTGGTTCTGATCACGTCAGCCGCTGCGGCCCAGTCCCAGCAGGACCGGCAGAAGGGGCATGACGCCTGCTCGCGCGACGTCTCGCGCTACTGCCGGGCGCACATGCAGTCTGGCGACCAGATCGTGCTGGCCTGCCTGAAGCAGAACCGCGCCAAGATCAGCAAGGGCTGCCAGCAGATGCTGGCGAGCCACGGGCAGTAGGCCGCGGCGGCGGGCAGGGGCGACCTATCCCGCTCCGTTTCCATTGGCGTACAGCGATTGATAGAAATCGTAGATCAGCAGCGCCATCACCACGACGCAGATGATGATCAAGGGTACGGCCTTGATCCACCAGAGCAGGATGCCGAGAAAGGCGCAGACGCCGGCAACGCCGATCAGGCCGGTGATCAAATTCGTCATCTGCCGCTCCGTGTTTTCGCGCGACGCGCATGGGTCTTCGCAGGCGCGGCGCTGCCGCGACCGCGTATTCCGAAAGTTTTGACCAGCCAATTCGCCGTTCGCAAGAGCCGCGCATCGTTGCCGCGGCGCCCGACCAGTTGCACACCGATCGGCAGGCCGTCTTCCGATTGCAGCAGCGGCAATGTCACCGCTGGCGTGCCGAGATAGGTCCACGTCGAGCAGAACACGGGGTTGCCGGTACTGCCGAGGCCGCGCGGCGCCGGGCCCGGCGCGGCCGGGGTCAGAATAGCGTCGTATTCGTCGAACACGCCGTCGAGCGCCGCATTGAGTGTCGCGCTGCCGGCCAGCGCACGCGCGTAGTCGACGGCCAAAATCTTGCGGCCACGCTCGATCAATGCGCGCAGCATCTCGCTCAAGGACGCGCCGCCCTGCTCGAAATCGCGATGCAGGTTGTGCGCCATCTCCACTTCCATGACGGTTCGGTGCATATCGACGGCGCGGTCGAAGCTCTGACCGATCTCGACCTCGGAAACGTGCTCACCCAGAGTTTCGACCAGCTCGGCGAACGCCTCTCTGGTCACTTCCTCGGCATGCTTCCAGGCAGGCGAGCGGACGAATGCGAAGCGCGGCGGCAGTGGCGGTTCGCTTGCCGCTACATCGACAAAAGGAGGACGGGCGAGGGCGCGCGTATCCGGATCCTCTTCGTCGAAGCCCACAAGCGTCTGTGCGAGCAGCGCCGCATCGTCGACCGAGCGCGCAAACACGCCGACATGATCGAGCGCCCGCGATAGCAGCAGCGCGCCGCTTCGCGGAATGAGGCCATGTGTCGGCTTGAAGCCGACCACACCGCAGAAGGCGGCGGGGCGGATCACCGAGCCGTTGGTCTGCGAGCCGATGGCGCCCGGCACCATCGAGGCCGCAACGGCGGCCGCAGAGCCCGAGGATGATCCGCCCGGTGTGTGATCCGGGTTGTGCGGATTTCGAGTCTTGCCCGGGTTGAAGTAGGCGTACTCGGTGGTCACCGTCTTGCCGAGGATCACGGCTCCCGCCGCCCGCAGCCGCGCCACAGCCGCCGCATCGCGGCGCGGCGTGCGTCCGGCCCACAGGCTTGATCCGAACTCGGTCGGCATATCGCCGGTGTCGAAGATGTCCTTGATGCCTACCGGCACGCCATGCAGGGGACCTGTCGGCTCACCCTGCTTGCGCCGGTCGTCGGCGGCCTCGGCCTGCCGCATCGCATGGTCGCGATCGAGGAAGGCCCATGCCTCGATGTCGCGGTCGACGTCGTCGATGCGCTTCAGGCAATCACTGACCAGCTCGACCGAACTGAGCCGGCCGTCGCGAATGCCGGCCGCAGCTTCCGTGAGGCTGAGCGCATTGAGACTCATGCGCATCCTTTCAGCGCTTTGCCGGGCCGGCTCACCGCGATCCGTAGAGATAGCTGGGCAACCACAACGCAAGTTCCGGGAAGATGTAGACCAGTGCCATGGTGAAGAAGACCAGGCCGACGAAAGGAAGCGCACCGGAGAAGATGTCGGTGAGCTTCACCTGCGGCGGCGCCACGCCCTTCAGATAGAAGGCGGCCATCGCGACGGGCGGCGTATTGAACGCGGTTTGCGTGTTCAATGCGACCAGGATGCCGAAGAAGATTGGATCGATGCCGTACTGCGGAAGCAGCGGCAGGAAGATCGGCACGAAGATGATGATGATCTCGGTCCATTCCAGCGGCCAGCCGAGCAGGAAGATGATCACCTGGGTCAACAGCAGGAACTGGATCGGCGAGAGGTTCATCGAGGTGAAGAACTGCTCGACCACCGACTGTCCGCCAAGGACGGCAAACACCGCGGAGAACGTCCACGATCCAATGAAGAGGTAGCAGACCATCGCGGTGGCGCGCACGGTCAGATACACCGATTCGCGCATCATCGTGAAGTTGAGCGAACGATAGGCGGCCGCCAGAACGATGCTCATGAGCGCCCCTACCGCGGCCGCCTCGGACGGCGTAGCCAGCCCGAACAGGATCGCGCCGAGCACCGAAACGATCAGCAGCGCCAACGGCAGGAATGACGTGGCGAGGGCCCAGATGACCGTGGAGAGCGGAACATTGGTCTGCTCGGGCGGCAGCTTTGGCGCGAGCGACGGATTGATGATCGCGCGCGCCATGGCATAGAGGACGTAGAACAGAGCCAGCAGGAATCCCGGAAAAAAGGCGGCCGCATAAAGCTTGACCGCCGAAACGCCGGCGGTGGCCGCATAGACGATCAGCAGAATGCTCGGCGGAATGAGGATGCCGAGGCAGCCGCCGGCGCAAACCACGCCCGCCGACAGCTTGGTGTCGTAACCGGCCCGCAGCATCGCCGGCAAGGCCAGCAGGCCCATCAACGTGACAACCGCGCCGACGATGCCGGTGGCGGTCGCGAACATCGCGCAGGTGATCAGCGTGGCCACCGCCAGCGCGCCCGGCACGTTCTTCATCGACAGTTGCAGCGAGTAAAACAGGCGGTCGAGAATGTTTGCGCGCTCGACCAGATAGCCCATGAACAGGAACAGCGGCACCGCGACCAGCACGTCGCTGGACGTGACCTCGAATGTCTTCTGCACCAGCAGCGTGAAGATACGGTTCTGGAAGAACTCCTGACCGGGAGTGTAGTAGGCATAGAAGCCAAACGACACGCCCATCGCCATAAGTGTAAAGGCGATCGGGAAGCCGAGCATGATGATGAAGATGAACAGGCCCAGCATCAGCATGCCGAGTTGAGGGTCGGTCATGCGCCTGCTCCCTTCTCGGTCGATTCCACCGCAGCCTGCTGCTGTTGGTGTTCACGAATGATAAGGCTCTCGGTTTCCTCCACGTCGTGCAGACGTTGCGGCCATCGCCCGGTTCGGATGCACAGCACGCAGCGAATCACTTCAGCGAGCCCCTGCAGAAACAGAAGAAAGCCTGTGATCGGAATCAGCGCCTTCAGCGGAAACACCGGCACGCCGGCCGGACTGAAGATGCTGACCTCGCGGAAGCGTACCGACATATCGGCATAGTTCCAGCCCGAGTACATCAGTGCCGCGATCGCCGGCAGGAAGAACAAGATGTAGAGGATGAGATCCATCGTCGCCTGGGTACGTGGCGACCAGAGGCGGTAGACCACGTCGGCACGCACATGGCCGTTGCGCGACAGCGTATAGGCACCCGCCATCAGGAACATCGCGCCATAGGTGATGTAGCTGATGTCGAAGGCCCAGGTAGTCGGCGCACGCAGCACGTAGCGTACGAACACCTCGTAGCTGACGCCAAGGGTGAGTACGAGGATCAGCCAGGCGAACGCCTTGCCGACCCAGGTGCTGAGTTCATCGATGAAAAACAGAAATTTCCTCATGCGAGCTTAACTCGCAGCAAGTCGCACATCCGGATGTCCCCCACCAGTTCCTGGCCAGGCGGCGCGTCAACCGCGCCGCCATTTACTCATATCGTGCCGATAAGGCGCCGCGGTCGTCAGACCTTGAGCACACCCGGGAAGTGATGCTCGAAGGCACCACGATAGTCCGTCGCATTGTTCATGTTGTAATAAACCACGCGGCGCACCCATGCCTTCTGCGAGTCCATCACCTTCTTCATGAACGGATCAGACCCGAGCTGGGCGATCAGACCGTCCCACGCCTTGATCTGCGCATCGAACACGGACTTCGGCGTTCGCTGAACGTTGACCTTGTCCTTGTTGATCAGCTCCTGCAGATCCTTGGAGTAATAGTCCATCGCCTTCCACTCGTTGGCGGAGGAAACGGCCTCTGCGGCGTACTGCAGGATCGCCTTCTGCTCGGCCGGCAACGCATTATATTTCGTACGGTTGAACATGATTTCGAAGTATTCCGTCGCCTGATGGTGGCTGCCCATCATGTAGTTCTTGGCGACGTCCTGCGCGCCAAAGCGCCGGTCCGAGGTCGGGTTGTTGAACTCGAATCCGTCGATCACGCCGCGCTCCATGGCCGGTACGATTTCGCCGCCCGGAAGCTGTGCGACAGAGGCGCCCATCGCCTGGAACAGGTCGGCGGCCAGACCCACCGTGCGGTACTTGAGCCCCTTCAGGTCGGCATCGCTGTTGATCGGCTTCTTGAACCAGCCAAGCGGCTGGGTCGGCATCGGCATCGCAAAGAAGCTCTTGATGTTGACCTTCATGATCTGGGTCTGGAGCTCCTCGAACAGCTCCTTGCCGCCGCCGTTGTGAATCCAGCCGAGACCCTCATTGGCGTTGAAGCCGAACACCGGTCCGGTGCCGAACAGCGAGGCCGCCTTGTGCTTGCCGTACCAGTAGACCGTGACCGTGTGGGCCGCGTCGATCTGGCCGCCATGCACGCCGTCAAACACCTGGAATGGATGCACGACAGCGCCCCCGACCAGAAAGTCGATGCGCAGCCGGCCGCCGGCCATGTCGTTGACGCGCTTCACATAGTCTTCGGCCATTTCGTTGAAGACGTCGGCCTTGCCCCACGAACCCTGCATCTTCAGGGTTACCGTCTGGGCCCGGCTGACTTGCGGCATCGCAATCACCGCACCGCCGGCGGCCGCAGCCGTCAGGAAGCGGCGGCGCGTCGTTTTTGTATCGCTACGCTTGCTCATGAGTTCCTCCCGGTTGAAATATTGCCCGCTGTTTGGCGCAGGCTTGTTTGTCTTGACGACAAGTCAAAGGCTTGCGCAGCACTTTGGCAAGTGGGAAGTGTCCTGCGATCCCTGTAATCGCGCAGCGTGGTAAGCAGCGGCGTCGTTTCGCAGACGCGAAACGACCGTCGCTTCGCGCTACGCTGAGCGAAAGCGCATAGAATTCTTACACTTTAGTCGAAAGGAGTAAGTCGTAAAGAAGTCACCGGAGGGGTGTGGCGGGCGTTTCAACGCGGCTGGTTGATTTATTCCCGCGCCACTCTGCGCCCAAAAGCCGCGTCCGCTATCGAGGTGTCAGGTGCTGCTGCCTGCGGCCGTCGCGACCACCGGCAAGACCTCGTTGGCGGCCCGGTCGGGGGTGTCCTCCTTCCAGCGCACCGAGCCGAACGGCCGCTCCAGCATGCGGCGGACGCGGATCGGTTCGGGCCCGAGATGGAAGTCGATCGCGCGCTGGTGCAAGGCGCGCTCGGATTGCGTCGGCCGGTTACGCTGGCGCAGGTAATCGAGCCAGGTCGGGCAGTGGTAGCGCTCGGTCCATAATTCGGGATCGGCGATGTCGCGCGCGATCGACCAGCCATAGGCGCCGTTGCGCTGCCGGCTGAGCTGCACCTCCTGCATCACATTGTGGAAGGCGCGGGCGTTGTCCTGCGCGACACGATATTCGATCTCGACGACCAAGGGCCCGCTGCGCCCCGTCAGCAACAGCCGCACCTCGGGATCGGCCAGCGCCTCGGCGGGCGGCTCATGGCGGGCGCCGACCGGCGGCATGCGCAGCCAGATGCCGAGCAGCGGAGAAAGCAGCATCAATCCGGCGGAGACCAGCAACGCGATCTCGACACCGTAAATATCGGTGAGATGACCCCAGCCCCAGCTTCCGATCGCGATGCCACCGGCAATCGCGGCCTGGAAAGCCGCCAGCGAGCGCCCCGCCACCCAGCGCGGCGCCGAGAGCTGCACGCCGATATTGAACAGCGCAACCGCCAGCATCCACACCGCGCCCGCCAGCACCAGAGCGATCGCCGTCAGGATGGCGCTGCTGCTGAGCGCGACGGCTGCGATCGCGCCGGCCAGCGAGATTGTGCAGGCGCGCACTGCAGCTTCGCCGCTCAATTGCCTCCGGACCGTGCCGATGTTCAGTGCACCGAACACGGCGCCCATTCCGAAGGCGCCGAGCATGACGCCATAGGTCTGTGCGCCGCCATGCAAGAGGTCGCGCGCGATCAGCGGCATCAGCGCCGAGACGGAGCCGCCGATCAGGCCGGTGACGAGCGTGCGGGTCAGCACGATCCTGATCGCCGGCGAGTTGGTGATGTAGCGCACGCCGGAGACCATCGCGCGATTGAGCCGCTCACGCGGTAGCCGTGACGGTTCGTTGACCCGTTTCCAGAGAAACAGCACGATCAATAGCGGCAGATACAGCGCCGCATTGATGGCGAATGCGGCAACCGCGCCCGCGGTTGCGACGATGATGCCGCCGACCGCAGGGCCGAAGCTGCGCGCGATGTTGTAGCTGATACCGTTGAGCGCCACCGCCGCCGGCAAGGTCTCGGGCGGCACCTGCTCGCTGACCGACGACTGCCAGGCCGGTCCCATCAACGCCATGCCGGTGCCGACGACGAAGCAGAACAGCAACAGTATATTCGGCGTGACCATATTGAACCACGCCAGCAAGGTCAGCGCGGTCGCGCCGGTCAGCGCGATCAATAGCGACACCATCGCCACCACGCGGCGGTCGTGCATGTCGGCGATGGCGCCTGCCGGCATCGAGATCAGCATGATCGGCAGCATCAGCGCGGTCTGCACCAGCGCCACCTTGTCGGCGGACGACGTCATCTGCGTCATCGCCCAGGCGGCACCCACGCCCTGGATCAGGATGCCGAGGTTCGACAACAGGCTCGCCAGCCAGATGCGCCGGAACACCGAATGCCGCAGCGGTGCGGTGATGCTGTCGGAGCGCTTTGGCGGTTCGGTCATATCCGGTTCCGGTTGGGCTGCTAAAGGAGGGGCGACGATTCCTGCAGTCCTCACAGATGCCTGCGAAAGCCTTGTCGTGTCCAGTAGTTAGGTCGCTATGAGGATGGCTAGAGCACAGCTAAGGTACCGAAAAATGACGAGAGGAGCCCAAATGAGCCTGACGCGGCGAGCGATGCTCAGGGGCGCCGGCGCGCTACCTTTGCTGGCGGGCAATCTTGCCGGCAATCTCAGCTTTTCCGCGCTGGCGCAGACCACCTCGACGCCACCAGTTGCGGGTGCGGTTCCGCCTGTTCTGTTCGTGCACGGCAATGGCGATCATGCCGCACTCTGGATCACGACGCTGTGGCGGATGGAATCGAATGGCGTGCCGCACGAGCGGATGATGGCGATCAGTTTCACCGATCCGCTGGCGCGCACCGATGACCAGGTGGAGCAACCGAACCGTTCCTCGACTGAAGACCAGCGCCGCGAGCTCGGCGACGCTGTCAAGGAATTCAAGCAGCGCACCGGCGCGTCGCGCATTGCGCTGGTCGGCAATTCGCGCGGCGGCTATTCGATCCGCAATTACATCAGGAATGGCGGTGAGGCCGACATCAGTCACGCCGTGCTGTGCGGCGTTCCCAATCACGGCATCTACCATTGGGATGAGGGATTAGGCGGCGAGTTCAACGGCCGCGGTCCGTTCCTGCGCGGCCTGAACGAAGGCGAGAGCGAGGTCACGCCGGGCACCGCGTTCCTCACCTTGCGCAGCGACGGCAACGATAAATTTGCGCAAGCCGACGGTCGCTTTGTCGGCAAGCCGGGCACGCCGACCGGCGTCTCGTCGGACGGCCCCGCGTTGAAAGGTGCGACCAACCTCGTGCTCGGCGCGCTCGATCATCGCGAGGTCGCGTTTCATCCGCGCGCGTTTCGCGAGATCTATAAATTCATCGCGGGCAGGGAGCCGTCGCATATCGAGATCGTGCCGGAAGCGGAAGTGAGGCTGAGCGGATTGGTGACGGGTACGCCGGGCGGCGTCGTCACCAACCGTCCCGTCTCCGGCGCGACGGTCGAAATCTATCGCGTCTCTCCGGACCGCGGCGAACGGAGCGGCGGTCCGATCCATTCGTCGCAAACCGGCGCCGATGGCCGCTGGGGCCCGGCGCAGGTCGAGCCGACATGGTATCTCGAAATCGTGCTGACATCGGCCGGTTCGCCGACGACGCATATCTACCGCTCGCCGTTTCCGCGCTCTTCCGACGTCGTGAATCTGCGTGCCGCGCGCCCGCTTGGTCCGGCCGATGCCGGCGCGGGCGCCGTGGTGCTGATGTCGCGCCCGCGCGGCTATTTCGGCCTGCCGCGCGACGTGGTGCTGATCGACGGCAAGGAGCCGAAAGATGTGAAATCCGGCGTGCCGACCGATTCGATGACGACGTTGCGGCTTCCGGCCGAGGAGGTTGGCCGCTCCGTGGTAGCGATGTTCAATACAGAACGAATCGTGGCGCGAGCCTGGCCGGCCTCGGAAAACCGGATTGCGATTGCCGAACTGACTTATTAGCTGTTGTTGGATCGGTGCGCCTTTGCGGCACCCGGATCAAAGACTTAAATACGATCGTAGCCCGCATGAGCGCAGCGATATGCGGGGCTTTGGCAGAATCCCGGATATCGCGTCGCTCATCCGGGTTACGGGAGTCGCACCCATGAGCATTGCCGGAGTCTACGACATGCCGGTGGCGCGATCACCGCTGGTGCCACCGAGCCCGCCACGGGCGCCCGACGACATGACGGTGTTCGGGCGGATGAAGGCGATCCGCGAAAGTCCGATCGGCAGTTGGGGCCGGCGGGCCTATGAGGACGATATCGTCCAGGGCCGCTTCTTCGGGCGCAGCACCTTCATTCTCAACATACCGGATGCGATCAAGCATGTGCTGGTCGACAATTACGAAAACTATACGCGCACGCCGGTCGGCATCCGGGTGCTGCGGCCGATTCTCGGCAACGGCCTTCTGATCGCGGAAGGACGGGCGTGGAAACATCAGCGCCGCACGCTGGCGCCGGCGTTCACGCCGCGCGCGGTGACGCCGCTCGTTCCGCACATGCTGGCGGCGACCGACGAGACGGTCGCCAAGCTCCGAGCCGCCAGCAACGCCCCCGTCGATCTGCGCGAGGCAATGCAGCGGATGGCGCTCGAGATTGCCGGGCGCACCATGTTCTCGTTCACCATGGACCGCCACGGCTCCGCCTTGCGCGATTTCGTGATGGAGTATGGCGAGCGGCTGGCGCACCCGCATTTCCTCGATATGCTGTTGCCGCTGAGCTGGCCGAGCCCGCAGGACATTTCGCGCGCCCGCTTCCGCAAGCGCTGGACCGCCTTCGTCGGCATGCTGATGGCCGAGCGCCGCGCCGCCGGCAAGACCGCGGGCGCGCCGGCGCGCGACCTGTTCGACCTGATGGGCGACGCCCGCGATCCGGAGACGGGCGAGGCCTTCACCGACGAACAGCTCGGCGACCAGGTCGCGACCATGATTCTCGCCGGCCACGAGACGACGGCGACGGCATTGTTCTGGGCGCTCTATCTGCTGGCGCTCGATCCCGCCACGCAGGAGCAGGTGACGGCGGAAGTGCAGGACGCAACCGTCAACGGCGCGCTCGATATCGACAGACTGAAATTCACCCGCGTGGTGATGGACGAGACCATGCGGCTCTATCCGCCGGCGTTCCTGATCGCCCGCGCGGCGAGCGGGCCGGACACGATCGCTGGTCTGCCGGTCAAGAAGAACGACGTGATCCTGATCGCGCCGTGGCTGCTGCACCGGCATGAAAAATTGTGGCGCGATCCGAACGCCTTCATCCCACAGCGTTTCATGACCGGGACGCCGCCCGACCGCTTCGCCTATCTGCCGTTCGGCGTCGGCGCCCGCGTCTGCATCGGCGCGCATTTCGCGCTGGTCGAAGCCACGCTGGCACTGGCGAAGATGATAGGTGCGTTTCGCGTCATGCTCGTCGACAAGGAGCCGGTGATGCCGATCGGCGTGGTGACGACACAGCCCAGCCGTTCGCCGATGTTTGCCATCACGCCCCGGTAGTATTTTTTTGATCGGGCGGATTGCCGGTTCGCGCCGGGAAAACGCGTCTGAAAGAACGGAGCACCTTGCGGAGTTGGTCCCGTAGCGTCATCTAGTTCTACAGCATCATAACCGCTCAACCTCCTCATCCTGAGGAGCGCGCGAGACGCGCTTCGCGCTCCTCACCATGAAGGGCTTGTGACAGAGTAGGACTAGGTTGTCAGCATGAGCGATACCCAGGCCCAGTTCTCAGTCCTGAAGCAGACCGCGGATCCCGCGGTCGTCGACGCCATCTCGCAACTGATCGCCAAGGGCGAGGATCGCGATCTCAACCGGATCAACCTGCTGGATTTTTCCGCGCGCTACGGGCTCGACGAGGAAAAGGTCATTTCGGCCTTCCTGCATTCGGCGCGGCTCGGGCTGTTCGATCTCACCTGGAATGTGTTGTGTCCCGGCTGCGGCGGCGTGCTCGGTGCGCACAACACGCTGAAATCGCTGCGCCACGACGACTATAATTGCGCGCTGTGCGCGCAAGGCTATGAGGCTTCCGTCGACGACCGCGTCGAGGTCGCGTTCACGGTCAGCCCGCGCGTCCGGCGGATCGCCGCGCACGATCCCAACACGTTGCCGATCTGGGAATATAACCGCCAGATGTTCTGGAGCTCAGGCATGGACCTGAGCGAAGAATCGATCAATCGGCTGATCGACGAGGTCTCGCTCGAAGCCATCGAACTGCCGGCGGGCGAAAAGGCCGTGCTGTCGCTGCAACTGCCCAATCAGTTCGTGATCGTGTTCGAGCCGGTGACGCATTCGGCGCACTTCTTCGATGTCCAGGGCGAGCCGACCCGCGAGCGGCAGCTGTTTTCGATCGTCTTCAACAAGCTGCATGCCCCGACGGGCTCCACGGTGATGCGCCCGGGACCGCTGCGCCTGTCGCTCGAAAACCAGACTGATACACGGGTGCTGCCCGCGGTCTGGATCGCCAACGATACGCTTCATGAGCTGCTCGGCAAGCGCAAGCCGATCCTGACCGCCAAGCGGATGCTGTCGAACCAGACCTTTCGCGACGTGTTCAAGGCGGACAATCTCAACGTCGATCAGCGCTTGAAGATCACCTCGCTGACATTCCTGTTCACGGACCTCAAGGGCTCCACCGCGCTCTATGAGCGGGTCGGCGATCTCGCCGCCTTCGACCTTGTGCGGGCGCATTTCCATGCACTGCTCGAAATCATCGCTTCCGAGAAGGGTGCGGTCGTGAAGACGATCGGCGATGCCGTGATGGCGACCTTCATCAGGCCGGAACATGCGATCGTCGCGGGTCTGCGCATGCGCGCGGCGATGGCGGCGCTGAATGCCGAGCGCGGCCGCGAGGATTTGATCGTCAAGATCGGCATCCACGAGGGGCCGTGCTTGGCGGTGATGCTGAACGAGCGGCAGGATTATTTCGGCCAGACCGTCAACATCGCGTCGCGCGTGCAGAGCCTGTCGACCTCGCAGGAGATCCACATTACGGGTCCGGTGATCGAATCGCCGGCGGTCGCCACCATCCTTCAGAAAGAGGCGATCAGGCCGATCCAGAAAGAAGCCGCGCTGCGCGGCATCGCCGACAAGATGGTGGTGTACGAGATTCCGTGACAAGGTTAGAGAGCGAGCCAGCAAACCGAACTCGTCATGCCCGGCCTTGTGCCGGGCATCACGTCTTTGCGGCATCGAAAGCAAGGAAGACGTGGACGGCCGGGACGAGCCCGGCCATGACGGAGGATGGACTGCTGCCTAAAATGCTTTGTGCGCACTACTCGATCACGATCTCGCCGACCATGCCGAGCTCGGCGTGGGTCTTGCCGTCGCTGCTCTTGATGTCGCAGCGCAGATCGTTGACGCGGCCGGCCGCGACTGGCACCAGCCACCATTCGGCAGATTGTCCCGGATAGACCTCGACCTCGCGGATCGGGCCCTTGAACTCGGCAAGGGTGACCGTCTTGCCGTTCTGCTGCTGCGTCACCTGGACCTTGCGGGTGAATACCATCTGCGAGAACGCGTGCGAGGTGAAGTAATGCGGGTCGTTGCTCGCGTTGCGCAGGATCAGCTTGTAGAGCTTGCCCGTTTCCAGCTTGAGCTGCTTCGGCGCGAATTCGTGTTTGCCGGGCGAGCCGAGATCGACCGTCACCTCGATCGGCGTCTGCCGCGACAGGTCACCTGCCGCAAGCGCGGCTCCGGAAGCAATTCCAAGCACAACGGCCGCGCCAAGCGCGAAGCGGAAGATGGTCATGCACGTTCCCCCGAAATCTCTTGTTGAAACAACGAGTTCATTCTTAATGCAAATGCGAATGACTTGCAATTAGATATTGCCCTGCTTCCTGCGGCGAATCGCGCAACCGGCCGCCTTCTTTCCGAATGCGGCAAGGTTGCGCGCGTTGAACCGGCGCTTGCCCGCCTCGACTCAACAGGATGCGCGGTTCGCTGAGCGGGCCATGGGTGCTGCCCAGGTTTCGCGCAGAAGTTTTCCGCTACCTTCAACGTGACGCCGATTTAATCTGCTTACGTTATCCGTCACGCATCGCGCGGATTGCGAAGGCCAAAGCTTCAACCCATATTCGTTCAACGGCTTCTTCGAATTTTGCAAGGTAGTGTGATGCTCGACGGACTGCGCCAGTTCATTGCCGATATCGTTGCCCCCAGCGCGGATTCGGATCTCGCGTTCGACGACACCGGCTATCTGCTCGCTGCGACCGCGCTGCTGGTTCACGTCGTCTCACTCGACGGCGATCCGAGCGCGGCCGAGAAGCGCAAATTGCACTCTCTGATCGAGAGTCGCTTCAAGCTCGATCCAGGCAAGGCGGATCATCTGATCGCATCGGCAACGCGGGCCGAAGGCGAGGCAGTGGATCTCTATCGTTTCACCAGCGTCATCATGCGCTCGGTCAACGAAGAGGGCCGGCTTCGCATCATCGAGATGATGTGGGAACTGGTATACGCCGACGGCCAGGTCAGCGAATTCGAGGACAACGTCGTCTGGCGCGCGGCCGATCTGCTCGGTATTTCATCACGCGACCGGATCGATCTGAAGCACAAGGTGGCAGAGCAGCGGCAGGCAGGCTTGTCCGACAGCGTTTCGAAAACGGCTGACGCCGCGACGTGACGGCGACGGGCGCCATCGCGCGCTCCCCTCAGATGACGAAACTTTAATGTGCCCTGCGGTCAGCCGCGAAGATCTGCGATGCGTCTGAAACTATTCAGGTTCAATTGCCGGAGCACGTAGCCGCGCATGGGTATATGCCATGCACGTGGCTTGCGTCACACCTCGCGCCTATGCTCTCGTTCCATCGCTATCACTACCACCTGCAATTGATTTCAAGAGCATTCGATCGTGACCGAGCGTGTGACGCTGATTACCGGTGCATCGGCCGGAATAGGCACCGAACTGGCGCGCGTCTTTGCATCCCATGGCCATCGTCTGGCGCTGGTGGCACGGCGCGCCGATCGCCTGACGGCGCTGGCTGCTGAGATCACGGCGGCGGGCGGCAAGGCTCCGATCGTCATTCCCTGTGATCTCGTGCAGTCTGACTGCGGCGACAAGATTGCCGAGGCGCTGGCGGCTTCCGGTGTGGAGGTCGAATACGTTGTCAACAATGCGGGTTTCGGACTGTTCGGCAAGGCGGTGCAGCGCGACCGCGCCGAGCAGCTCGACATGATCGCCGTCAACATCCGCGCGCTGACCGATCTGTCGCTGCGGTTTTCGGACCAGTTGATCCGCAATCGCGGCGGCCTGCTCAATGTCGGCTCGATCGCCGGCTTTCTGCCGGGGCCTGGGATGGCGATCTACTACGCCACCAAGGCCTATGTGCTGTCATTTACGGAGGCGATGCGCGCTGAGTTGGCGCCGCATGGCGTGCGTGTGACGGTGCTGTGTCCCGGTCCCGTGCCGTCGGAATTCCAGGCGCGCGCCGGATTCCGGCCTGGATTCGATACGGCGCTGCTCAAGGTCTTGCCTGCCGATGTGGCGCAGCAGGCCTATCGCGGATTTATGGCTAACAAACGTGCAGTGATGCCCGGTCTCGGCATCAAGATCGTGCCATTTCTGCTCAGACTTTTCCCGCGCGCCTTTATCCTTGGGGCAGTCGGCCGTTTCCAGCTTCGCCAGCGCTAAGGAAATCCCGGGTTTTTCCGGTGTCCCGGCCTGTTCGCTCCGCGATCGGGCGCCTGAGCGCGTCTGGCCCGCGGTTTGCTTACATTTTTGCTGTGTGCGTGAACTCACGCGAAATTAAGACTCACTTAGGTATGGTTTCGATTCGAGGCACCTGAGCAACGGCGATGTCGTTCCGGTCGTACAGTAGTCACCAAAACGTGCTGCCCTTTCCGGGCCGACGCGCGTTGGGTGCGCCTGACGCCGCGCCGCTCAAGCCGATCCTGATCGTCCTGCACCAGGAGACCTCGACGCCGGGCCGTGTCGGCAACGCCCTGCGCGCCCTCGGCTACCCCCTCGACATCCGGCGCCCGCGGTTCGGCGATCCCTTGCCGGAAACGCTGGCGCTGCATGCCGGCGCCGTCATCTTCGGCGGTCCGATGAGCGCCAACGATTCCGACGACTATGTCCGCCGCGAAATCGACTGGATCGAAATTCCCCTGCGCGAACAGCGGCCGTTTCTCGGCATCTGCCTGGGCGCGCAGATGCTTGCCAAACAATTGGGCGCGCCCGTCGCGCCACATCACGAGGGGCGGGTCGAGGTCGGCTACTATCCGATCCGCCCCACCGAGGCCGGACATGCGCTCTGCCCCGACTGGCCGGCGCTCGTCTATCATTGGCACGGCGAAGGATTTCAGTTGCCTGATGGCACTGAGCTGCTTGCCGAAGGCGACGACTTTCCGGTGCAGGCCTTTCAGCACGGTCATGCATTCGGCCTGCAGTTTCATCCCGACGTCACCTACGCGATGATGCATCGCTGGACCACGCGCGGCTGCGTGCGCATGGATTCGCCGGGCGCGCAACCGCGTCACCTTCACTTCGAGAGCCGCGCGGTGCACGACGTGGCCGAACGCGCGTGGTTGAAGAATTTCATCGCGGGATGGATCGCGCGCGTGCCGCAAGCTGTCATGCTGGAAGCTGCCGAATAGCCGCCACGCGGAATTTTCCCCGCGCGTTTCGGACGTCTTTCAAAAACCCCTGATGTGATAATGTTGCCGCGGCCAAAGAGCTCGCGCGTCAAACGCCAATAAGAAATCAACAGGGAGATCGCCGTGACCTATCAGCACATTCTCTACGAGGTGAGCGACAAGATCGCGACCATCACGCTCAACCGGCCCGACCGGATGAATGCATGGACCGCGACCATGGAGCGCGACGTCCGCCACGCGATGGAGGCGGCGGCCGGCGACGACAATGTCCGCGTCATCATCCTCACCGGCGCCGGCCGCGCCTTCTGCGCAGGCGCAGACATGGAGGCCTTGAAGGCCATCGATCCCAGCGAAATCAGGCGCGGCGAGAATACGCCGTCCTTCGACATGAATCGCCGGGCGGACTGGCAGACGCGCTACGCCTATTATCCGGCGATCCCCAAACCCGTGATCGGCATGCTCAACGGCGCCACCGCCGGCATCGGCCTCGTCCATGCGCTCTATTGCGACCTGCGCTTTGCCGCCGACAACACCGTCTTCACCACCTCGTTCGCGCGCCGCGGGCTGATCGCCGAGCATGGCATCAGCTGGATGCTTCCGCGCATCGTCGGCCACGCCAATGCGCTCGATCTGTTGATGTCCGCGCGGCGGGTGGGAAGCGAGGAAGCGCTGCGGATCGGGCTGGTCAACCGGCTCTATCCGCCGGAGCAGTTGCGCGAGCAGACTTATGCATATGCGCGCGATCTCGCCGATTTCGTCTCGCCCAGCGCCATTTCGGTGATCAAGCGCCAGCTCTACGACGTGCCGTTCCAGACGCTGGCGGAAGCCACCATCGACGCCAACCGCGAAATGCAGATCGCGCTGAAGGGGAGTGATTTTCGGGAGGGGGTGGCGAGCTTCGTGGAGAAGCGGCCGCCAAGGTTTACGGGGAAGTGAGGGGCTGTGGGGGCTTGCCTAGGCCCGTCTTCGCCCTTCGGGCTACGCCGAGGCAGCCTTCGCTACGAGAGGGCTTGCCGAGCCGAAGCAGGCGCAGCCCGCGAAGGCTGGTGGAGCCAGGCGGGATCGAACCGCCGACCTCGTCATTGCGAACGACGCGCTCTCCCAGCTGAGCTATGGCCCCGTCGCGACTGCCTCAAGGTGACCCGAAGCAGCCGACAATCGGCGTCATTTACAGTCCGGCCCAAGGCCAAGTCAAGAACGGTGCAAGAAACTTGAAATGGCCGATTTTGGCGTCTTTTTGCCGGGAACTTCCCTTGTTTGCGGGGGTATGAACCGATATCTAGCTGAATATCCCTCCTCGCGAGCCCCCTCCACATGCGCGCTATCCTGGAAGTCATCCTTATTGTCTTGGATCTCTACATCTGGCTGCTGATCGCCTCGGCTATCCTGTCGTGGTTGATCGCTTTCAATGTCGTCAACACCCGCAACCAGTTCGTGGCGGCGGTGGCCGAGTTCCTGTACCGGATCACCGAGCCGGCGCTGGCGCCGATCCGCAGGTTCATGCCCAATCTGGGTGGACTCGACATCTCGCCGATCATCCTGATCCTGCTCATCATCCTCGTTCAGAAGCTGCTCGCCTACAACGTGATGCCCTTGGTCGTTTAGCGCGCTGATGGATCCCTGGCGCTATTCCAGTGAGGGCATCAGCATCGCGCTGCGGGTGACGCCGCGCGGCGGCCGTGACGATATCGACGGCATCGAGACGCTTGCCAACGGACGCAGCGTGGTCAAGGTGCGCGTCCGCGCCATTGCCGAGGGTGGCGAGGCCAACCGGGCGGTAACCGAATTGCTGGCCAAGGCGCTGGGGGTGCCGAAGGCGAGAGTGAAGATTCTGTCAGGCGTCACCTCGCGCCTCAAGCAGGTCGCCGTCGACGGCGATCCCAAAATGCTCGGCGAAACGCTCCGAAAAGCGGCAGGCGAAAAATCGAAGACGAAGGATTGAGATGACGGCACGCATTATCGACGGAAAGGTCATTGCTGCGGAGCTTCGCGCCCGCGTCGCGGAAGAGGTCGCGCGGGTCAAGCGCGAGCATCGGCTGACGCCGGGCCTTGCGGTGGTGCTGGTCGGCAATGATCCCGCCAGCGAAGTCTATGTCCGCAGCAAGCATACGCAGACCCAGGCCGCCGGCATGGCCTCGTTCGAGCACAAGCTGCCCGCCGATGTCGCGCAGGCCGATCTGCTCGCGCTGATCGCAAAGCTCAACCGCGATCCCGCCGTGCACGGCATTCTCGTGCAATTGCCGCTGCCGAAATCGATCCATACCGAAACCGTCATCAACGCGATCGATCCGGCCAAGGATGTCGATGGCCTACATCCGAACAATGCGGGACGGCTGGCCGGCGGCTTTGCCGCGCTGTCGCCCTGCACGCCGCTGGGCTGCATCATTTTGACCAAGAGCGTGCATGCCTCGCTGGAAGGCATGAACGCGATCGTCATCGGCCGCTCCAACCTGGTCGGCCGCCCGCTGGTGCAATTGCTGCTGAATGAAAATGCGACGGTGACGATCGCGCATTCGCGCTCCAAGGATTTGCCGCAACTCTGCGCCCGCGCCGATCTGGTCTATGCCGCCGTCGGCAAGCCGGAGATGGTGAAAGCGAACTGGATCAAGCCCGGCGCCACCGTGATCGATGTCGGCATCAACCGCACGCCGCTGCCCGACGGCAAGACCCGCCTCGTCGGCGACGTCGCGTTCAAGGAAGTCGCCGAGGTGGCAGGCGCGATCACGCCAGTGCCGGGCGGCGTCGGACAGATGACGGTGGCCTGCCTCCTGGTCAACACGCTGCGCGCAGCGTGTGCGATTAGCGGGTTACCGAAGCCGGCGGTGTAGGTTGCGGTCATTCCGGGGCTATGCGAAGCATCGAACTATGGGGCGCCCCTCGCGCCCCTGAGAATCTCGAGATTCCGGGTCTGGTCCTTCGGACCATCCCGGAATGACGACTAAGTCCTCAGCCCGCCGCGTTCTCGATCAGTCGCCGGTAGAACCGGATCATATCGGCATAACCCTCGATCGAGAGGCGTTCGTTGGTGCCGTGGAAGCGCTTCAGATCATCCGAGTTTGCGCGCACCGGCGAGAAGCGGAAGATCTTGTCGGTAATTCCTGCGTAGTGGCGCGAGTCGGTGGCAGCGACCATCAGGCCGGGCGCGACGATCACGTCTGGATAGACTTCCCGGATGGTGCGGTTGAGCATCTGGAACGACGGGCTTGCCGTCGGTGTCACCGGCGGCGGGTCGGTGTTGCCGGGAAACGGTTTGATGGAAATCCGATCGTTGGCGATCGTGCGGCGGACATGCTCGGTCACGCTCCCTTGCGTGTCGCCGGGGATCAGGCGGAAATTGACGGTGGCCTCGGCGTTGCCGGGCAGCACGTTGTCCTTGTCGCCGGCGTTGAAGATCGTCAGCGCGGTGGTGGTGCGCACGGTCGCCTCGGTCGGCCCGCTCTTTTCGAATTCGCGCAACAGCAGCGGCTTGAACAGCCAGAGGTTCGACAGCACCACGCGGTTGAAACCGGACATCTCGGGCGCCAGCGTGTCGAACATTTCCGCGACCGTGCCGCGGATCTGCATCGGCAGGCGGTGGTCTTCGAGCCGCGCCAGCGCCGCGCTCATCATGCCGATTGCGGTATCGCGTGGCGGCATCGACGAATGACCGGGTGTCGCCTGCGCGTTCAGCACCAGCGTGACATAGCCTTTTTCCGCAACACCGATCAGTGCGGCCGGCTTGTCGAGCCCCTTCATGATGCCTTCGGTGATCAGGAGGCCCTCGTCGATCACGAAATCGAGGCGGACGCCGCGCGAGGCAAGCAATGCCGCGATCGGTTTGGCGCCCGCCGTGCCCGCCGTCTCCTCGTCATGGCCGAAAGCAAAATAGATCGTTCGCTTGGGTCGGAAGCCGGCCTTGGCCATGGCTTCGGCGGCTTCCAGCATGGAATAGAGGTTGCCCTTGTCGTCCCAGGAGCCGCGGCCCCAGATGAAGCCGTCAGCGATCACGCCGTCAAAGGGCGGCTGCTGCCAGTCCTTCTCGGTGCCCGGCGCAATCGGGACGACGTCCTGATGGGCGAGGAAGGCGATCGGCCGCGCCTTCGGATCCGAGCCTTCCCACGTGTAGAGCAGGCTGAAATTGCCGACGAGTTCGCGCCTGGCCGCGGCATGAAAGGCCGGAAAGCTCTTTTCGATATGCGCGTGCATGTCGCGCAGCGCGTCGGCGTGCTGGTCGGGTTGTTCGTAGCTGGAAATGGTGCGGAAGCGGATGGCTTCAGCAAGACGCGCCGCTACGGCCTGTGCATCGACGGGCGCGCGCGGCACGGAAGCGACCTGAAGCTGGCGCGAGCCGTGGGTGAAGGTGTTGAATGCGAGAACGCCGGCGAGGATCAGGACCGCTGCGACCACGAGCAGCAGGATGTTGCGGATCAGCCGGCGCATGATAGCCCCACCATCTCGTCATGCCCGGCCCTGTGCCGGGCATCCACGTCTTAACAGTCCAGCAGCGCCGAAGACGTGGATGGCCGGGACGAGCCCGGCCATGACGGTGAAAGAACGTCCTTCGTTCTGCGAAGCCCCGCCTACTTCTTCTTCGCGCGCTCGATGCCTTCCAGGATCAGCCGGTGGGCGTCGTTGGCGTCGCACCAGCGCAGCACCTTCACCCACTTGCCTTTTTCGAGATCCTTGTAGTGCTCGAAGAAGTGCTGGATCTGCTGCAGCGTGATGTCGGGGAGGTCGCTGTAGTTGCGAACCTTGTCGTAGCGCTGGGTCAATTTTGATGACGGCACGGCGATGATCTTCTCGTCGCCGCCGGCTTCGTCCTCCATCAGCAGCACGCCGACCGGCCGCACGCTCATCACCGCGCCCGGCGCGATCGCGCGGGTATTGGCGACCAGCACGTCGCAGGGGTCGCCGTCGCCTGACAGCGTGTGCGGGATGAAGCCGTAATTGCCGGGATAGCGCATCGCCGTGTAGAGGAAGCGATCGACCACCAGCGTGCCGGCTTCCTTGTCCATTTCATATTTGATCGGCTCGCCGCCTACCGGCACCTCGATGATGACGTTGACGTCGTGGGGCGGATTTACTCCGATCGGGATGGCGTCAATGCGCATTAGGAACTCCGCTTGGCGTTGAAATGGCGCCTGGAATCAGGCGCGCGTCAGGGTCCCTTTAGACCCGCAGCGGAGCAGGGAAAAGGCTGAATTCGAGCATGATCCGGAAAAGTGGGTACCGGTTTTCCGCGCGACAAACGCAAGCGTTTGCGCGGAGATCATGCTCAAAACAAAGAGCTTCAGTTGGTCCAGGCGAAGGCGACTTTATCGAGCGATTTGGGCCCGAACTTCTCCGAGGAGCGGGCCACCATGCGGCCGCCGAGCGCGCGGTAAAACTCCGTCGCCGGATCATTGTCCGACAGCGCCCAAATCACCATGCTCTTCAGCCCGCTCTGCATCAGGTCGCGGCGGGCGGCGGTGAACAGGCGGCGACCGAAGCCGAGGCCCTGGAATTCCGGCCGCAGATAGAGCTCGTAAATCTCGCCTTCGAAATGCAGGCTGCGGGCGCGGTTGCGGCCGTAATTGGCGTAGCCCGCGACCTTGTCGCCGAACACCAGCACGCTGACGCGGCTGCCCTTGCGGATCGCGCTGTCCCACCATTGCGGGCCGCGGCGGTTGATGAGCTTTTCGAGCTCGGCGCCCGGAATGATGCCCTGATAGGCGGACCGCCAGGCTTCATCATGGGTAGCCGCCACCGCGGCTGCGTCTGCAGCCTTGGCGGGTCGAACCTCGATCAGGGTTGTGCTCATGAGCTAATCAAAGCAAGTCGGCGGGCCGGCTTCAAGGTCCATCGTTAATTATGGGTTAACCTGTGGATTTTGTGCATCAGTTTTAGCGTCGTATGTATCGAAAGAGGACAAGGGTGCTGTCCCAACTGGTATTCCCTGATGCGACGGAGGCGAAACGGTTGTCGGAAGCATCCAGCCCAACGCCTCCGCGACTTTCGTTCACGGAAAAATGCGCTGGATTTGATTCGGCGGCGGTATTCTGTTGGTGACGTCGCAATACGCCCCTCCTTCGGCTGCATCAGGCCAGTTCATGCACCCGCTAAACCTGCTTTTTGCGCTGGTTCTCGTTGCCGCGCTTGGTGTCAGGGCCGCATCCGCGCAGCCCGGCCCCGGTGCGCAAGGCACGGAAGGCGAGCCATATCGCCGGCAGCACTGGCTGGTGCCTGCGCCCGATCCTGTAACGGTTGCGCATGCGGTGCTGTTCAGGCCATCAGGCGAGGGACCGTTTCCGCTGGCCGTGATCGCGCACGCCTCCACCCAGAACGTGTTGCGGCGGGCGCAAATGCTGCAACCCGAATACCGCGCGCTCGCCGCCTGGCTGGTGGGCCGCGGTTTTGCGGTGCTGGTCCCCGAACGTCCCGGCCATGGCGCGACGGGCGGAAAATACGTCGAGGATCAGGGCGGCTGCGACGAGGCCGATTATGCGAAGGCTGGCCGCGCCACGGCTGATACAATCGCCGCCGCGGCGGGGTTCATGCGCAGGCAACCCTTCATTCGTCCCGAGGGCATGGTCGTGATCGGCCATTCGGCCGGCGCCTGGGGCGCGCTGGCGCTGGCGGGCGAAGATCCGAAGAGCATTGCAGCGATCGTCGCGTTCGCGCCGGGGCGCGGCGGGCATGCCAATGATCTCCCCAACCGGGTCTGCGCGCCGCATACGCTGACCGCGGCGGCGGGCGAGTTCGGCAGGGCGGCGCGCGTGAAAGTAATCTGGCTGGTGGCCGCCAATGACAGCTATTTTTCGCCGGCGCTGTCGCGCCAACTGGCCGATGCGTTTCGTGGCGCCGGCGGCAAGGCCGATTTTCGGGTGCTGCCGGCTCATGGCAGCGAGGGCCACTGGCTTGTGGAAACCGATGATGGCGTCAAGCTCGCCGCAGGCGAACTCGATCGCGCCTTGAAGGCGCGGTCTCCAAATCAGGCGAAGAAGCCATGACGCTGTATTTCCTGGTCAAATATCTGCATGTGATCGGCGCCATCGTCATCCTCGGCACCGGCGCCGGCATCGCGTTCTTCATGCTGATGGCGCATCGCAGCCGCGACGCGGCATTCATCGCGCACACGGCCGGGACTGTCGTGATCGCCGACATGCTGTTCACGCTCACGGCGGTGCTGCTGCAGCCGGTGAGCGGCGGCGTGCTGATGTGGCTGTCCTCCACCGCATGGAGCGAGCGATGGCTGCTGACCTCGCTCGGGCTCTATGCGGTCGTGGGGCTGTTCTGGGTGCCTGTTATCTTCATGCAGATCGAAATGCGCGACCTCGCGCGCAAGGCGGCGGAGCAAAACCGGGAGTTGCCGCCGCGCTATTTCGCACTTTTCCACCGCTGGTTTTGGTTCGGGATTCCCGGATTTGGCTCAGTCATGGCTATTCTCTGGTTGATGATCGCCAAACCGCTTTAGACACGCATGAACGCCGACATCCGAAAAATCCTGGTGCTCGGCGCTTCCGGCCTGATCGGCCGCTTCGTCACCGACGATCTGCGCGCGCGGGGATTTCGCGTGGTCGGCGTCGCCCGCAAACTGGCCGCTTCGCAGAAGGACGGCGCGCTCGATCTCGAACTGCCGATCATGTCGATGGACACGCCGGCGCTGGCGCGGCTGCTGCGCGATCACGGCATCGGCGTCGTCGTCAATTGCGTCGGCGTGCTGCAGGACGGTCCCGGCAGCGACACAGCCGCCGTGCATCGCGAATTCGTGGCGCGCCTGTTGCAGGCGATCCGCGAATGCCGCCACATGATCCGACTGGTGCATATCTCGATTCCCGGCACCGCCGGCACCGACGCCACTTCCTTCAGCACCACCAAGCGCGAGGGCGAACGGCTGATCGCCGAATCCGGCATCCCGTACGCGATCCTGCGGCCGGGCTTCGTGGTGGCTTTGGCCGCCTATGGCGGAAGTGCCATGCTGCGTTCGCTCGCCGCACTTCCGATCGATCTTCCGCCCGCCGAACGGCACACGCCGTTCCAGCCGGTCGCCATGGAGGACATCGCCGCGACGATTGCCTGGCTGGCCGAGCGCGATCCCGGCGAGGTGAACGCCGTGACATGGGACCTGATGCAGGAGCAGCCGGTCACGCTCGGCGACGTAATCGATCAATTCCGCGAGGTGTTCGGCACCATCAGATGGCGGCGCTTTGCGATGCCGACGTTCCTGCTCGACCTCGGCGCCAGGCTCGGCGATCTCTCGAGCCTGCTTGGCTGGGTGCCGCCGATGCGCACCACGGCAATCGCGGAGCTGCGCCGCGGTGTCAGCGGCAGTCCCGCGGACTGGATGAGCGCCACCGGCATCATACCGAAGACGATCGGGCAGATGGCGGGAAGACGCATGGCGACCATTCAGGACAAATGGTTTGCCCGGCTGTTCCCGATCAAGGCGCTTGTCATCGCAAGCCTCGTGCTGTTCTGGGTCGTATCGGGCTTCATTGCGCTCGTGATCTCCTATGACGCGGCGGCCGGAATCCTGCGCAGCCACGGCTTTCCGCCATGGCTTGTCGACCCCATCACCGTCGGCACCAGCCTGATGGACATGAGCATCGGCGTTCTGATCGCATTCCGCCGCACCGCGGCGTTCGGCCTGATCGCGGGTATAATCGCATCACTCGGCTATATGATCGGCGCCGCAATCCTGACGCCCGACCTCTGGATCGAGCCGCTCGGCGCGCTGGTGAAGACGGGTCCTGCGATCGTACTGATGCTGGTGGCGCTGGTAACATTGGATAATCGATGAGCCCAAGCCTATGATCGACTGGCCAGACGATGACGTGATCCTCTACGACGGCGTCTGCGTGTTCTGTTCACGCTGGGTCCGCTTCGTCGCGACACGGGACGTCGCGCGCAGGTTTCGCTTCACCGCGATCCAGTCAGCGTATGGCACAAGGCTGGCGCAGGCGTTCGGCATCGATCCCGATGATCCCGACACCAACGCGGTGGTCCATGGCGGCGTCGCATATTTCAAATCGGATGCGGCGCTGACGGTGCTGAGCGCGCTGCCGGGATGGCGATGGACGCGCATGCTGTTTGCCGTGCCGAAACCGTTGCGGGATGCGGTCTACAGTCTGGTCGCGAAAAATCGCTATCGGATTTTCGGGAAGTATGAAGAATGCTTCGTGCCGGATGCGGAGATGCGGGCGAGGGTGATGGAGTAGATCGCCTCAATCGTCATTGCGAGCGAAGCGAAGCAATCCATGTCACGGCAAGCTCAGAAATGGATTGCTTCGTCGCTTCGCTCCTCGCAATGACGGTGCGAGGCCTCAAGACTTGATCTGCGAAGCCTTCACTTCCTCCGCCGCCCTCTCACCGCTATCCCGCGCCCCGTGCGCGGTCGTGAAGAACTCCGGCGAGGTCGCTTCTCCCGCAAAGAACAGCCGGCCGTCGACCGGCGCTGCCAGTACCGCCCGATCCCCCGCATGTCCCGGCAGCGCGTGCGAGTAGGAGCCGCGCGCAAACGGGTCGTGGGCCCAGCGCGACTCGGCGAGCGGCTTCAGCTTGCGGCGGAAATCGTTGCCGAGGAATGAGACGATCTCGTCGATGCTGGCTGCGGCAATCGCGCCATCGCCGGCATCTTCCAGCGATTGCGCGTAACGGCCGCCGAAGAAGCCTTCGATGCAGGGCTGGCCGAATGGGCGGATGTGATAGGTGCCCATCGCGGTGCGCATGGTGGCGCCGCGCAGATTGCCCTCGATCGGCAGCGCCTCCGGCTCGTCCAGCGCCAGCGTCACCTTGTCGGCGAGGCCGAGCGGCAGGCCGCGCGCGGCGTCGACCTTGGCTGATAGCGCGGGGTGAAAGCGGATCGATTCGTCGGCGATCAGATTGGTCGGCACGGTGACGATTACCTTGTCCGCGGTCAGCGAACCTCGCGAGGTCTCGATGCGGACGCGCTTGCCTGCGTGATCGATCAGCGTCACCGCGCAATTGAGCGCGACTTGGCATGTCGCGCCGTAGGCTGCAACGAGGGCGCCGTAGCCGCGGCGGACGCGCCAGTTGATGTCGGTGTCCTCATAGGCGTCCATGTCGAGAATGGAGACCTGATCGAGCTCGCAGCCGTTCACGTAAGTCGAGATCGCGTCGATCATCGGATTCCAGCGATTGCCGGCTTCCAGATAAAGGCTGGCGACGGCGTCGCGACCGCTCTTCTCCGCTTCCGCCGCGGCCTGCTCGGCGCGGTCATAGAATGCGTTCAGCGCGCGGATGAAGTCGTCGCGGTCTTCCTGCGGGAACGCCTTGCCATGGGCGCGCTCGCGCCAGGGCGGCAGTGATCGGTTGATTTCGAAGCCGAGCTGTTCGGCGATTTTGACGAAGGAATTCTCGTCCGCCGAATGCAGCCAGCCGCAGCCAACGTCGAAGGTGACGTCGGGCGAGGCCATGATCGTGTGGGCACGGCCGCCGACGCGGTCGCGCGCTTCCAGCACGAGGACGGAGAGGCCGGAATCCTTCAGCGCATTCGCGGCGCCGAGGCCGGCAGCGCCGGCGCCGATGATGGCGACATCGACTGAGGAGGGGAGGGACGTCATGCCCTTGGCTCTAGCATGTTCGCCGGCGCGCCTGAAGCCATCCCGCACACAACCGTCGTTACCCGCGAAGGCGGGTGATCCAGTATTCAAGAGGCATTTGTGATTGAATCGAGAGGTCTCGGCGTACTGGGTCCCCCGCCTTCGCGGGGGACGACGGGTAGGGCGGGGCGCTTACGCCACCGCTTCCTTGGCCTTTTCCGCGCGCTTGCGGTCGTTGGCGTCCAAAAACTTCTTGCGCAGGCGGATCGACTTCGGGGTCACTTCGACCAGTTCGTCGTCCTCGATATAGGCCAGCGCCTTTTCCAGCGTCATCCGGATCGGCGGCGTCAGGCGCACCGCTTCGTCCTTGGAGGTGGTGCGGATGTTGGTGAGCTGCTTGCCCTTGAGCACGTTGATCTCAAGATCGTTGTCGCGGGTGTGCTCGCCGACGATCATGCCCTTGTAGACCTTCCACCCGGGCTCGATCATCATCGGGCCGCGGTCTTCCAGCTTGAACATGGCGTAAGCCACCGCCTCACCCTGATCGTTGGAGATCAGCACGCCGTTGCGGCGGCCCTGGATGTCGCCCTTGTAGTTGGCGTAGCCGTGGAACAGGCGGTTCATGATCGCGGTGCCGCGGGTGTCGGTCAGCAGTTCGCCCTGATAGCCAATCAGGCCGCGGGTCGGCGCGTAGAACACCAGCCGCAGGCGGTTGCCGCCGGAGGGGCGCATCTCGATCATCTCGGCCTTGCGCTCGCTCATCTTCTGCACGACGACGCCGGAATGCTCCTCGTCGACGTCGATCACGACTTCCTCGATCGGCTCCTGCCACTGGCCGGTGGCTTCGTCCTTCTGCAGCACGACGCGCGGACGCGACACGGACAGCTCAAAGCCTTCGCGGCGCATGGTCTCGATCAGGATCGCGAGCTGCAATTCGCCGCGGCCCGACACCTCCATGGAATCCTTGTCGGCGGCTTCCACCACGCGCAGCGCGACATTGCCTTCGGCCTCGCGCAGCAGGCGGTCGCGGATCATGCGGCTCGTCACCTTGTCACCTTCGGTGCCGGCGAGCGGGGAGTTGTTGACGATGAACGACATCGACACCGTCGGCGGATCGATCGGCTGCGCCTGCAGCGGTGTCTCTACGCTCGGATCGCAGAAGGTGTCGGCGACGGTGCCCTTGGTCAGGCCCGCAATCGCGACGATGTCGCCGGCTTCGGCTTCGTCCAGCGGGGTGCGCTCGATACCGCGGAAGGCGAGGATTTTCGTGATGCGGCCCTGCTCGATGGTCTTGCCGTCGGCGCCCAGCACCTTCACCTGCTGGTTTGGCTTGATCGCGCCCGAGGTGATGCGACCGGTGATGATGCGGCCGAGATAGGGGTTGGCTTCGAGGATGGTGCCGATCATCCGGAACGGACCTTCCTCGACGCTCGGCGGCGCGACGTGGCGCACGATCAGGTCGAACAGCGGCTGCATGCCGGCATCGTGGGAGCCGTCCGGGCTGTCGGCCATCCAGCCCTGCTTGGCCGATCCGTAGAGGATCGGGAAATCGAGCTGCTCCTCGCTGGCGTCCAGCGCGGCGAACAGGTCGAACACCTCGTTGATGACTTCGGTCGGGCGCGCGTCGGGACGGTCGACCTTGTTGATGACGACGATCGGCTTCAGCCCGACCTTGAGCGCCTTGGAGACCACGAACTTGGTCTGCGGCAGCGGACCTTCGGCGGCGTCGACCAGCACCAGCGCGCCATCGACCATGTTCAGGATGCGCTCGACCTCGCCGCCGAAATCGGCGTGGCCGGGAGTATCGACGATGTTGATGCGTGTGTCCTTCCACTGCACCGAAGCGGCCTTGGCCAGAATGGTGATGCCGCGCTCGCGCTCCAGGTCGTTGGAGTCCATCGCGCGCTCGGTCACCTTCTGGTTCTCGCGATAGGTGCCGGATTGCTGCAGCAGGCGGTCGACGAGGGTGGTCTTGCCGTGGTCGACGTGGGCGATGATGGCGACGTTACGAAGGTTCATGGCTCTTCTTCTGGTCGTGCAAATGGTGGAAGCGCGATCTCACCGGAAAACCGGGACCCACTTTTCCGGATCGCGCTCGAAACCTGGGATGCGAACGGGGCCCTGGCCTCAAACCCGGCCCCAAAAAGGAAGCCCGGCCAAAAGGACCGGGCACACCTTACGCGTTGCGGCGCAATATATTCAGAAAACGCCAAAAAACAATGGTTTGTTTGGCATTTGGTTAGCCGATTTTGGACCTGATTTGGATCTGGCACCGACCCTAATTGTCCTGCCCGGGGTCGGGGTAGACCCCCCGCAAAACCTCGTCAAAATGGCCTTTCACGGCCTCATTGCAGCGGCAGGACCGGTTCCGCAGCACATCCGGGTTGCGGATCACGATCGAACCGCGCCGGGTTTCCAGCGTGCCTTCCGCCTTGAAAGTCTGGATCACCCGGCTGGTGTAGGAGCGGCCGACGCCGAGCAGGGTCGCCAGTTGCTCGTGCGTCAGCGGCACGGTGTCCTCGCCATCGGTGCGCTCCATCGCCGATATGATCCATTTCGCGGTACGCTGCTCGATCGAATGGATCGCGTTGCAGGCGGTGGACTGGAAGATCTGCGCCAGCATGCAATCCGCATAGCGCGCGAAGATGTTGCTCAGCGTGCGCGATTTCGATTTTGCCGCATCGAGCTTTCCTACCGGGAGGCGCACGAACGGTCCGGCGAACTTGACGGTGATGCGGGTATAGGCGGGCAGGTGGCCCTGGCTGACGATGCCGCCGACCGCGCCTTCGCGGCCGATCAGGATGGTTTCGACGTCACGGCCGTCCTCGCTGGCGACCATGTAGGAGACGAGGCTGGGGCCGCAGGGGAAATGCACCGTCTCGACATTGTCGCCGGGACTGTAGAGCAGGTCGTTCGGATGGTTGTCGGCCGCGACGAGATGCGGTTGGATCAACGCGAAATCGGCATCGTTCAAACGGCGCAGCAGATTGTTGAACGGCCGCTCGCCGGCAATCCCTTTTTGTCGCGTAGGCATGAAGGTTCCTCGTTCCCTCCAACGGACAATAATCGGTTTGGCGCACCGATGTGTGCACAAGTGGACAGACGGTAGAACGGACATGTGGTGGTTTCAGTTCCGGAACCGGCAGATGCGCTTTGCAGGCGTCAGTCGCCAGCCCCCGGGGCTTCGGCCCGGATTCCCGATCACGTCTGAACCTTGAACTGGCGAGAACATGGACCGCGCCTCCCATGACGGCATGCCCGGCGACGTGCTGGTCGTCGAAGATGATCCGATCATCGCGCTCGACTTCGAAGACACGATTTTGGCTTTTGGCGTGAAGACGGTGCGGATCGCGGCGAACGTGACCAAGGCGCTCGAACTGATCGCGGACCGGCCGCCGGAATTTGCGCTGCTCGATGTCAGCCTTGTCAGCGAGAAGAGCTTTGCGGTGGCCGAACGGCTGGAAGCGCTGAAAATTCCGTTTGCCTTCGTCACCGGCTATGGCGCCGACGCCGCGCTGCCGGAGGCATTCGCGACCAAGCCGCGGCTGCCCAAGCCCTGTTCGGCGGATGCGCTCGAGACGATGCTAATGCGCCGCGGCGCGAGGTCTTGAGCGGCCGCTAGACCAGCTTGGGATCGAGCGTCGTCGACCACAGTGCAACATCGGCGCGGTCGCGCAAGGTCACCGTCATCTGCCCGCTGCTTCCGTCGATCCTGACGTGACCGAAGAACTGCATGCCGGCGGACGGCGGCAGGTTTTGATTGCCGGGCCCCGCCGCCTTGATGAACTTCACTTCGGGACCGAAGGTATTGTCGAGGTCGTTCGGACCGAATGTGCCGGCGTGGAACGGACCGGCGACAAACTCCCAGAACGGGTCGAATTCCCCGAACTGCGCCTTGTCGGGATTGTAGTAGTGCGCGGCCGCGTAGTGCACATCCGCGGTCAGCCACACGGTGTTGACCACGCCTGATGTCTTGATGAAGCGCAGGAGATCGGCGATCTCCAGTTCGCGACCGCGCGGCGGGCCGTCGCCCTGCGCAACGGCCTCCGAGCCCTTCTTGTTGCGGGCATCGTCATAGACGATGATGCTGAGCGGCATGTCGGATGCGATCACCTTCCAGGTGGCGCGCGAATTCATCAGTCCGCGTTTCAACCAGGCGAGCTGTTCGGGCCCGAGGAAATAGCTTTCGGGTCCGTAAGCGGTCTGCTGGTTCGGACCATTCGGTCCGCGATAGCTGCGCTCGTCCAGCATGAATACGTCGAGATGCGGTCCGTAATAGAGCGTGCGGTAGACCCGCCCCGGCTCCGTGATGCTCTCGCGGATCGGATACATTTCGTGGAAGGCGCGCGCCGCGCGGGCGGCGAGCAGGGCGATGTTGCGCTCCTTGTAGGCGGCAGGCAATTCCTTGGAGGATGACCAGTTGTTGACGACCTCATGGTCGTCCCACTGCACGAACACGGGCACCTCGGCATTAAACGCGCGCAAATGCTCGTCCATGAAATTGTACCGGTGCGCGCCGCGGAATTCGTCGAGCGTTTCGGCAACCTTTTCCTTCTCAGGCGTCGTCACGTTCTTCCAGACCTTGCCGTCGGCAAGCGTTACCTCGCTCTTGAGTGGTCCGTCGGCATAGATGGTGTCGCCGGAGTGCAGCAGGAAATCCGGCCGATGCTTGCGCATGGTGGCGAAGGTCAACATGCCACCGTCATCCGGGTTGATACCCCAGCCCTGTCCGGCAACGTCGCCGCCCCAGACGAAACTGACGTCGCGGCGATCGGCTGGCGCGGTGCGGAAGCGCCCGACCACCGGCTCGCTTTCAACGCCGATATGCGCGAGGTCGCGAAACCTGACGCGGTAGAAAATATCCTGCCCGGCAGGCAGGTTCTCCAACAGCATCTTTGCGGTGAAGTCGCTTTCGGGAAGGGCTGCAATCGGTGGCAGCGACCGCGCATTGGCAAAGGAATCCGAGGTGGCGACCTCGACCAGCATTTGCGAGGGACGATCGGCGCGCGCCCATACCACGCCGCCGTCGGTGCCGACATCGCCGGATTGCACGCCGGAGGTGATGAGTGGCCGGTCGGCGGCGCGGCTGAGATAGGGCGTTGCAAGTGCGACAGCGCCCGCGCCCGTCGTGGCGAGAAAGCGCCGGCGGGAAATCCTGCCTGAAATCCTGAACGTCATACGAGCCCCCGCTATTCCGCGGCCAGAATGCGCGGAAAGTGCCGAGAGGGCCAGAGCATGATCCGGAAAAGTGTGCAGCGGTTTTCCCTCGCGACAAACGCGAACGCGTTTGCGCGGAGATCATGCTCAAACAAAAAGATAAAGCGGGATGACGATTCGTCACCCCGCTTTAGACGGAATTGATGACGGTTCGATTACCGGATTGGCAGCTCAGGCATTGCTGGCCGCGCGGAATTGCGCGCTCGCCCGCTGCAGGTTCTGCGGCATGCTCATCAACAACGTCTTGCGGTCGGCCACCGCGTTGTGGAACTGCTCGATCGCGATGTTGAACGCGGTCAATGTGCCTTCCTCGATCGTGCCATGCTCGTAGCATTCCAGCGTGTGGCGCAGGATGTCATCCGCTTCCGCCTGCATCTGGTCGAGCTCTTCCATCGAATCGCATTGGCGGGCGGCGGTGAGCATGTCGAGCAGCCGGTCGCGCTGTGAGACGTTGACGTTGCGCTCGTCCTTCTTGAGATATCCGGCGAACCAGGCGCCGGCAGAGCCCATCGCCGATAGCGCCATCAGGCTCCACCAGATGTAGTCGCTGTAGCGGTCGAGGAAGGTTTTTTCCTCACCGTCGACAAAGGCGGCGGCGCCGGGATGCACGGGGATCGTGGCGTCCTTGTCGGTATCGGGCGTCTCGATCTTGGCGGCGAGCGGAAAATCGTTCTTCAAGTTCTGGCGGATCGCAAACAACTGCCGCGTAAAGATCGCGACGGTCGATTCCGAAATGCCTCGGCGCGCCACGATGTGATGCGCAAAACTGATGGTTTTGACCTCTTCCTCGGGCCGGCCTGGCGCGCTGCCAAAAGCGCCCGCCGGGATTTCGGCGGCCTCGTAGGCAGGAAAGTTCTGTGCAATCGCCTCGGCAGAATCGATCGCGAGGAATTTCGGCGTGCCGCCGTCGCGCACCGATGCGGCGATCGCGTCTGCCGTGATCTTGCTGTTGACCGGGCCGGCGGCGAGATAGGCATCTGCCTTCTGATGGCGGATGGCCTCCGCGGCCTCGTTGGCGGGGAACTGGACGATCTCGACCTTGGCCGGATCCACGCCGTATTGCCGCAGGATCACCTTCAGCAGATTGACGTTGGCCTGGGTGCGGCCAACGACGGCAATGCGGCGTCCGGCGAGCTGGCCGATTTTCGTGACGCCGGGGGCGGCCTTCTTGCCCTTGCTCTTGCCGGCCGACACGACCCATAGCACTACGACGTTCTTGCGCAGCGTCGCCACCGCCTGCGCATTCTTCGGTACGTCGAGGTCGCCCCGGATGATGGCGAGGTCGGCCTTGCCTTCTCCGAGCAGGTTGGCGCTGGCAATCGCGCCGTCGGTCTGCACCGGACGCAGCCGGACCAGGCTGTTGCGCTGGTTATTGAAGGCCTGCGCCAGGTTCTGAACCACCTTGAGGTCGTCGCTGGCGGCAGGGCCGACGGCGATCCGCAAGGTCACGGGCCGCATGGCAAAATAATAGCCGGCCGCCAGCGCGCCGACGATGGCGAGCACGCCAGCCAGGGTGACGAACGTCAGCCGTCGTTTCGCGGAGCGGGGCGAGGGCGGGGCCGGCATTGCCTCAGAATGGGGGCCGTCGGTCATCAATCCCTGGGTAATCGTTCGAGGTACAATTTTATGCCGTCGGCACGGTTACGCCGGCATCCTAGCAAATTCCCCCGCCTAACGATTATTACATCTGCGTCATGGTTACCGGCGTCCCCAAGCGGGCATTGGATGCCTTGCGGCCCATTTTGGGGCGGGCCGATGTGGCCTTCGGTGTTAGGGTGGAGAGGCTGTCTGAAACGGGAGACGATCATGGTGGAACGGCTGTCGTCGGAGGCGCGCAAATCAGCCCTGGCGGAACTTTCCGGCTGGTCCGAGGTATCAGGACGCGAGGCGATCCAGCGCACCTTCACCTTCAGGGACTTCAACGAGGCTTTCGGATTCATGTCCCGCGCCGCCCTGGTGGCCGAGAAGAACGATCATCATCCGGAATGGAAGAACGTCTACAAGACGGTGGAAGTCGTGCTCGCGACCCATGACGCCGGCGGCGTGACCCGGCGCGACATCGATCTGGCGAAGGCCATGAACGCGATCGCGCGGCAATTGGGCGTCGCCTGAGTTGGGTGGCCTGCGATCTTGCGTGGCGGGGTCGACATCCCCAATTCATCGTTATGTTGGGTGGAGGCGGCGATCTGCCGCGCCCGACTCTTGAGGGGAGCGCCGCAATGGCATCGTCCGACCACAGCATGGGTTTCGAACCGGCCGACCGGCTGGCGCGGGATCAGGAGAGCGTGCGCCGGCGCTTCTGGATCAAGCTCAAGCAGGTGGTGGCGCAGCTTCCCTTCGCCGAAGACCTGCTCGCGGCCTATTACTGTGCGTTCGACAAGGAGACGCCGCGGCATGTGCAGGCGGCGCTGCTTGGCGCCGTCGCCTATTTCATCGTGCCGTTCGATTTCATGCCGGACGTGCTGCCATTGCTCGGCTTCACCGACGATGCCGCCGTTCTGGCCACCGCCATCCGCATGGTCGCGAGCCACATCACGCAGGAGCATCGTGATGCCGCCCGCGCTGCACTCAAGCGCGGGATCGACACCGCCGAGGCGACGGAATAGCCGTCGCCTCATCAGCTACGGCTAGCGCTGCGTCGGCGCGGGACCTTGCGCTCTCGCGCTTCGCTCGGCTTCCCAGGCCTGGAACTGCTTGAACAGGGCTTCCTTGTCCGCGTCCGACTTTACGCCTGCTGCGGTGGTCGGGCTCTGTTTCAGGAATTCATCGAACCTGGCGCGCGACACCGCCTCGATATTGCGGGTCTTGAGCCACTGTTCGGCAACCGGAAGGCGCTGCCAGTCCGGCAACGGCGCCGCCAGCGAGACTTCCTTCCACTTCGGATGGAATGGCGGGTTCTGGAACGTCGGGAACTTGGTGAAGAAGGCGTCCACGAACTGGGCCAGCTTGCGGTAGCGGTCGGTGTTGGGCGCCCAATTGTAGGCCGCGAGCACCGCAGGCACGGCAATGGTATCGACCTTCGCCCCTTCCGCGATCAGGTTGGGATAATCCTTCGAGGTCAGTACCGCGGGCAGATAGTCGCCCTGCAGTGGCTTTGAATAGTCGACCGGAACCATATGGAAGCGGTCGTCCTTGAATGCTGCGACGGACTTGTACGGCTTGCCGCCGACGGCAATCACCGCGTCGATCTCGCCCGCCCGCATCTTCTCCATCGCGATGCGCTGCTCGATATAGAGGAAGTTCGGCTTGATGCCGAGCCGCTCGAAAACGATTGCCGCAGTGACGAAGGTGCCGCCATTGGGAAGGTCGACGCTGACCTTCTTGCCGTTGAGCTGGTTGATGTTCGTTATCGACTTCGACGCAAGGACGTACATCTCTTCATTGTAGAGCTTGGTCACATAGGTGAACTGCTTCTTGATGTCCTTCGCAAAGCCCTTCTTCTCGAGATAGTCGAGCGTGTCGGCGCGCACGATGCCGAGGTCGACACCCTGCAGGAACAGGATGTCGGCCACGCTCTGCACTGAACCGCGCCCGACGATGGGGAGTACGCGCAACTTGTTCCCATCGTCGAGCACGGAAGCGAGGTCGGCGCCGAATTGCACATAGGTGCCGCCGATCGTTCCGGAAATCAGTGTGACTGTGTTGGCGTTCAGCGCCTGCTTGGTGGCGACTGAGCCGAACTGGAAAATGGCCTTCAGACTTTCGCTTACTTTGGCCGGGTCGTACTCCGTATCAGCGGCCTTGGCCGCCGTATTGCTGCATGCCACCGTCATGGCAAGCAATGCCATTCCCAATAAGTGTCGCATGGGTTCCTCTATGCGCTGGTCGTGAGTAATTTTCTTGAGTAATTGCCCAAAGCGTGATGACTTTTCTTCGAATCGTCATCTCGCTTTATCTTTTGTTCTGAGCAGGACTTTTTCGGAAAACCGCTACACCCTTTTCCGGATCATGCTCTATTGCAACTGGCCGAGACGCCGCCTCGCGTCGGCCGAACCGAGCTGGGCGGCCTTCTGGTACCAGACCTTCGCCGCCGCGGGATCGGGTGTGACGCTCCGCAAATCCTGGCTGCCCAGCACTTGCGGATCATACGTGCCGGCCAGCATCAATGCTGCCTCCGGCTCCTGCGCGTCTGCCGCGCGCTCAAGCAATAGTCGGGCGGAAGTAATATCGCCGATCGCAAGCAGGCCCTTCGCCCGCTTCAGCAGCGCCGCGAGTTCGTCCGGATCGATGCGTCGTGCCGGAGGAGGGGCCGCTTGCGTGACGGGCGCCGGCTCACGAACCGTCGGCGCGACCGCAGCAACAGCCGGGGTCACCGGATTGATCGCAGCAACCACTTCGCGGGAGGCTTCGCGCGCCACTGGCTCGGGCACCGCGACCTTGTTGCCCTTTAGCGCGGTCTGATAGGCGGCGGCGATTTCGTCACGGGACGGCGACGCGGATGCCATTGCGTTGGCAGGCGAGCGGCGAGCGGCTGCCATCTCCGCGCCGGCCGGTTCTGCGGCTAGCGGCGGCGCAGCAACGCGCGCCGGTTGCGGTGCCGGCTCGGGTACCGCCGCAGCGAGCTGGGCAGGAGGCGGCGCACTGCCGCCTCCGCCGCCGCCGAGCGAGGCGTTGAAGATGACGGCACGCGTCGAGTCGATGGAGAACAGCGCGAGAACCGCCGCAATCGCCGAAACCACGGCGACGCCGGTCACGATGCGCCCGGCGCGGGCCTTCTTCAGCCCGCCGCTGCCGAACCTCCCGCTGCCGAACGAATATTCGGAAAGCTGCTGATGCGACTCTTCCTCGTAGTTGGAGAGGAAGAGCGGCACCGCTTCGTGCGGCGGCAGATCTTCCGGCAGTACATCTGTCCGATCGAAAGCCGGCGCAAAAGGCTGCGCATATTGCGGCTGGTCGTATTGGGACTGCTCGTATTGAGATTGTTGGTATTGAGGCTCGTCGTATCGGGGTTCGTAGCGGAGCTGTTCGTATCGAGGTTGATCGGCCTCATACAGCCTGGGATCGCTGATGGCTTCGTCAAACCTGTCGAACGGATCTCTCGCCTGAACAGGCCTGGTATTTTCCGCCATGGTGATGCTCCCCACTACCGAACGCAACTAACGGGCGTCCCCTGTACTTGCTTCTTGCTCTTGTTGACGTACAGGAGCCCCCTCATCCGGCGGCTAAAATCGCACACGGAATGGGTTCAAAAAACGACAATCGCCGGGGGGAATTAGGAAATTTTTTGGTATGATTAAGGCGGGCAAGCGGCATGACGCCGTTCAGAAACACGCATTGTTACCGAGAAGCCATATCAGTGATATGAAAAGGTGGAACAAAAACGGCCCGAGCAAGCCACGGGCCGTTTTCGCTTTTTCCAGCTGACGGCAATTCAATAGAGGGCCCGGTTCCCTCTCAGGGATGCAGGATCACCTTGCCCATCGCCTTGCGGCCGGCCAGCACCTTGAGGGCATCGGCGGTCTGTGCCAGCGGGAAGGTGCGGTCGACGTGGGAGGAGATCTTGCCTTCCGCAGTCCACTTCACGAGCTTTTCCAGGTTGGCGCGGTTCTTTTCCGGATTGACCCTGGTCCAGGCGCCCCAGAACACGCCGCGGATGTCGCAACCTTTGAGTAGCGCGAGGTTGAGCGGCATCTTCGGAATGTCGCCCGCGGCAAAGCCGATCACCAGGAAGCGGCCTTCCCAGGCGATCGCGCGCAAGGCGGCCTCGGCGTAAGTACCGCCGACCGGATCGAATATAATGTCGGCGCCCTTGCCTCCGGTGAGCCGGCGCAAGCCCTCTTTCAGGTCTTCCTTGCTGTAATTCAGCGTCAGTTCGGCGCCATGCGCCTTGGCAAACTCGAGCTTCTCGTCCGACGAGGCGCAGGCGATCACCTTCAGGCCCATCAGCTTGCCGAGCTCGCAGGCCGCAAGACCGGTGCCGCCGGCGGCGCCCAGCACGGCGAGCGTCTCGCCGGGCTTCGGGCTGGCGCGATCTTCCAGCGCATGCAGCGCGGTGCCGTAGATGATGATGATCCCGGCGGCGCGATCGAAATCCAGATTGTCGGGGATCTTCACGATCGAATTCGCCGGAAGCGCGATCTTCTCGCGTGCGCCGTTATGGCCGCACGAGGCCACCACGCGGTCGCCGACCTTCAGGTCGGTAACGCCGGCGCCGACACTTTCGATCACGCCGGCGACCTCGGCGGCCGGCGAGAACGGGAACGGCGGCTTGATCTGGTACTTGCCCTGGATCATCAGGATGTCGAAGAAATTCAGCGCGGCCGCCTTGATCGCGATCACGGCCTGTCCCGGTTCGGCGACCGGATCGGGCACGTCGGCCAGCACGAGATCGTCGGGTTGGCAATATTGCGAGCAGAGAATGGCTTTCATGGACGCACCTGATTGTCGGACCGGAAGGCTTGCAACTTCATGCCGGATTTGAAGCCGGGCTACAATCCGATTCGGATGCATGGCCTCATGGTGGTTCAAGGGGATTCAAACGATGTTTGAAAAGGGCTTGCTGGCGGGGAAGCGGATATTGGTCACCGGCGGCGGCTCGGGCCTCGGGGCTGCGATGGGGCGCCGCTTCGTCGAGCTCGGCGCGGAACTGATCATTTGCGGGCGCCGGCTCGAATTGCTGGAGACGACGGCAGCGCAGATGCGCGATGAACTCGGCGGCAAGGTCACGGTCGCGCAATGCGATATCCGCGACGGTGCCGCGGTCGATGCGATGATGGACCAGATCTGGCGCGCGGCGCCGATCGACGTTCTGGTCAACAATGCTGCCGCGACCTTCATCGCCCAGACCGAACATTTGTCGTTCCGCGCCGCCGACGCGATCCTGGCGCCGACACTGCACGGTGCGATGTATTGCACGCTCGCCGCGGGCAGGCGGTGGATCGACGGCAAGCATAAGGGCGTGGTCTTAAGCATTCTCTCGACCTCGACCATCACCGGCCGCGCCTTCACAGTGCCCTCGGCGATGGCGAAATCCGCCGTGCTCGCGATGACCAAAAGCCTTGCAGTGGAGTGGGGACCAAAGGGGGTGCGCACGGTCGCGATCGCGCCCGGCGCGTTTCCGACGCCGGGCGCCTCGGGTCAGCTTCGTCCCGAGGGCCGCGATGAAAGCTGGGCGCAGCGCAATCCGCTCGGCCGCGCCGGCGAGCATGACGAACTTGCGAACCTCGCGAGCTTCCTGATTTCGGATCAGGCCGGCTATATCAATGGTGAGATGGTAGTGCAGGATGGCGGCTCGCATTTGCGCAGTTCCGGCGCCGAGGATCTGCTGCAATGGACCGATGCGCAGTGGCAGAAGCAGCGCGAGCGTCGTCCCAAAGGATGATAAGGGGCAGAAACCGAAGCCCGTGCTCTGATTCGCTGAAAGCGACCTGAGACGAAGGGTCGCCACAGCGGTGACAGCGATGTAACCGCCTTCCCAAAAAAGCATTTCCCGGCTATCCATCCCCGGCGGCGCGATGCGCCCCCGGGCCATCATCCAGTCACAATGATAAGGGAACCAGTTGTCCGTGTTGCGAATACTGACATTTCTGGTTGCGATTGCGGCGTTGTGCGGGGCGACATCCCTCGCACAGGCACAGGGCACTGCTTCGAAGGGTGCCAAGGAGAACGCCAAGGATGCGGCGAAGTCTGCGCCTGCACCGGCGGCCAAGCAACCTGCCAAGCCGGAGTCGGCCGCAGCCGCTGCCGCAGGTGGCGCGGAGCCGACCCTGATCGGCCAGTACGGCACCTGGGGTGCCTACACGGCGACACCGAACGGCAGGAAGGTTTGCTTCGCGTTGGCGAAGCCGTCGTCGTCCAAAACCAATCCGCCGAATCGTCCGCGCGATCCCGCCTACGCATTCGTCTCGACGCGGCCCGCCGAAAGGGTCGTCAACGAAGTTTCGATCATGATGGGCTATGCGCTGAAGCCGGGATCGGAATCGTCACTCGAGGTCGGCGGCGCTGCCTACGCGATGTACACCCAGGGCGACGGGCTCTGGATCAAGAACGCCGCGGAGGAAGAGCAGATGGTCAGCGCCATGCGCAAATCCGCCGAAGTCACCGTCAAGGGCATTTCGGCCAAGGGCACCGAGACCACCGACATCTTCTCGCTGAAGGGGCTGTCCCAGGCACTCGACCGGCTGGCGCAGGATTGCAAGCGCTAGGCGGCTTTTAAGCCCCAAAATGGCGTTGTTTAAGGGCTCTGGAAGTCCTATTTGAGTGTACTTGTCGGGTGGGCAAAGTCGCGCAGCGCCGTGCCCACCATTAACGTTTCTGGTGGGTACGCTGCGCTTTGGCCCACCCTACGCCTCAACGATCCCGTGTGAGTAAATGACGCTTTCATCTTCCGTGGCGCCGCTCGAGAAGGTTCCGCTCGAAACCTATGTGCCGCCGGCAAAACCCTCGCTGATCGGCCTGTCGCGCGCCGAGATCGCCGACCGGCTCGGCGAGATCGGTATTGCGCCCGCCCAGCGCAAGATGCGCACGCAGCAGCTCTGGCACTGGATGTATTTTCGCGGCGCCAGATCCTTTGCCGAGATGACCAGTGTCTCCAAGGATATGCGCGCAGAGCTCGAACAGCATTTCACCGTCGACCGCCCCGAAGTGGTAGCCGAGCAGATTTCCAACGACGGCACCCGCAAATGGCTGTTGCGCCTGCCGAGCGGCGATGCCTTGCAGAAGGCGCACGAAGTCGAGTGCGTCTACATTCCCGAGACCGATCGCGGCACCCTCTGCGTCTCCTCGCAGGTCGGCTGCACGCTGAATTGCTCGTTCTGTCACACCGGCACGCAGCGGCTGGTGCGCAATCTCACCGCGGGCGAAATCGTCGGCCAGATCATGGTGGCGCGCGATCGCCTCAACGACTGGGCCGATCGCGAGACGCCGACCGGCAGCCGCCTCGTCACCAACATCGTCATGATGGGCATGGGCGAGCCGCTCTATAATTTCGACGCGGTGCGCGACGCGCTGCTGATTGTGGCCGACAATGAAGGCATCGGCATTTCCCGCCGGCGCATCACGCTGTCGACCTCGGGCGTGGTGCCCAACATCATCCGCACCGGCGAGGAGATCGGCGTCATGCTGGCGATCTCGCTGCATGCGGTGCGCGACGAGTTGCGCAACGAGCTGGTGCCGCTGAACCGCAAATATCCGATTGCCGACCTGCTGCAGGCTTGCCGCGACTATCCTGGCTCGTCGAACGCGCGCCGCATCACCTTCGAATATGTGATGCTCAAGGGCGTCAATGATTCCCTCGACGACGCCAAGCTGCTGGTGAAGCTGCTCAAGGGCATTCCGGCCAAGATCAACCTGATCCCGTTCAATCCGTGGCCGGGCACGCGTTACGAGTGCTCGGACTGGGAGCAGATCGAAAAGTTCTCCGAATACATCTTCAATGCCGGCTATTCCTCGCCGGTGCGCACCCCGCGCGGCCGCGACATCCTCGCCGCCTGCGGCCAGCTGAAGTCGGAGACCGAAAAACTGTCCGCACGCGAGCGCCAGGCACTGCGCGCCATGGCGATGACGGATTGAGGATGAGCAATCCCGTCATTGCTTCGTCGCTTGCGCTCCGTCGCGCAAACGTTTCGCGTTGGCCGTACGCAATGACGGGGTGTAAGCCGTGGCACTAATCGGCCGCATCTTCGTCGTCCTGTTCGCTTTCCTCGCCGCCTGCTTCGTGGCCGGGATGATCGTGGTCGGCGCGGTGTTGTATCCGGAATTCAGCGATCTCGGCGGCGTACCGATCGACCAGAGCGCGATCAACGTCGTGCTCGGCTTCGGCTTCATTTTTCTGTCTGGCTTTGCGCTGCTGCCGGCACTGGTCATCGTCCTGATTACCGAGGCTTTCTATATCCGCAGCGTGCTCGCTTACGCCGTCGGCGGCGCCATCGTCGGCGCGGCCTGCTATCTCGGCCTTACGCCATTCGATCCGGAATCGCTGCGCTTCGACGGCATCGTGCACCGCCACCTCGAAATCATGACCGGGGCGGGCATCGTTGCCGGCCTCGTTTACTGGATGATCGCCGGGCGATCCGCTGGCGCCTGGCGCGAACCGCCGCCTACCTTGCGGCCGCCGCCGCCGCTGCCATCGCAGTCACGGCCATTCTCCTGATGTTTTCTCCCCGTCTCCCCCAGGGGGCGGGAAGCGCGCTTGTGCCTTTTCATCCCCAATCGCCTCGGCTAAACCCCGCGCCATGAACCGTACCGGACTTATTATCGCGCTGGGCTTGTCGCTCGTCATCGGACTGCTGTTTGGAATCTTTCCCGAACTCGATCTGCAACTGGCGGCATTGTTTTACGATGCTGCGAGCGCCTCGTTTCCGCTGAAGCAGAACGGGCTGGCCGCGTTCGCGCGCGATGGCGCGATGTGGATCGCCTGGGCGCTGGCGTTGCCCGCACTGATTGCCATCGTCGCCAAAATAATGCGGCCGGATAGGCCGATCCTGGTTCCGGGACGCGCGGCAGTGTTCCTGCTGGTCACGATCCTGCTCTCTGCGGTCGTGCTGACCAATCTCACCTTCAAGAGCTATTGGGGCCGGCCGCGGCCTGTGATGGTGACGGAGTTCAACGGCCCCTGGCAATTCGTGCCGTGGTGGGATCCGCGCGGCGAGTGCGGCCGCAACTGCTCGTTCTTCTCCGGCGAGGGCGCCACGGCGTTCTGGGCTTACGCGCCGGCCGCGCTGACCCCGCCGCAATGGCGGCCCATGGCCTATGTGGCGGCGACCCTGTTCGGGGTCGCGACCTCCCTGCTGCGGATGGCGTTCGGCGGGCATTTCTTTACGGACGTCGCCGCCGCGGGCCTCGTCAGCTTTTTCGTGATCTGGCTGGCCTATGCCTTTATTTACCGCTGGCCGTCGACCCGGCTGACGAATGCGCAGATCGAGGCCGCCCTGGCGCGCTGGGGCTCGCCTGGATACCGCCTGTGGCAGCGCTGGCGCGGGCGCGAGGCGGGGTAATCCGACCTTAGGCGCGAAAGGCCACTAAACGCGTGCCCGTCAGCGCGAAATTTGATATTCGCGCGGGGCCAAGCCACTAGAGCTCAGCGGTTCTGATTGGATCAGAACCGAAGCTCCAGATTCTTGTTTTGACGCGTTTTCTTCACGCGAACCGGTATCCACTTCGCTTGAAAACGCTATAACGACCTCCGCCATTTCGACCGATTGGAAGCTCCATGAGTACGATTCTGAAAAGCCTGCCCAAGGGGGAAAAAGTCGGCATCGCTTTCTCCGGCGGTCTCGATACCAGCGCGGCGCTGCTCTGGATGAAGCAAAAGGGCGCGCGCGTCTTTGCCTATACCGCGAACCTCGGCCAGCCCGACGAGGCCGACTATGACGAGATTCCGCGCAAGGCGCTGGAGTTCGGCGGCGAGAAGGCCCGGCTTGTCGATTGCCGCACCCAACTGGTTCATGAAGGGATTGCCGCCATCCAGTCCGGCGCCTTCCATGTCTCGACTGGCGGCATCACCTATTTCAACACCACGCCGCTCGGCCGCGCCGTCACCGGCACGATGCTGGTCTCGGCCATGAAGGAAGACGGCGTCAACATCTGGGGCGACGGCTCCACCTTCAAAGGCAACGACATCGAGCGGTTCTATCGCTACGGCCTTTTGACCAACCCGAATTTGCGGATCTACAAGCCCTGGCTCGACCAGCAGTTCATCGACGAACTGGGCGGCCGCGCGGAGATGTCGGCGTTCATGACCGCCAATGGGTTCGCCTACAAGATGAGCGCCGAAAAGGCGTACTCGACCGACAGCAATCTGCTGGGCGCCACCCATGAGGCAAAGGATCTCGAGAACCTCGACAGCGGCATCAAGATCGTCAATCCGATCATGGGCGTGCCGTTCTGGCGCGACGACTGCGCCGTCAAGGCCGAGAAGATTGTCGTGCGTTTCGAGGAGGGCCAGCCCGTCGCGCTGAACGGCCAGACATTCACCGATCCCGTCGCGCTGTTCCTCGAAGCCAACGCGATCGGCGGCCGGCATGGCCTTGGCATGAGCGACCAGATCGAGAACCGGATCATCGAGGCGAAGAGCCGCGGCATCTATGAAGCCCCCGGCATGGCGCTCTTGCACATCGCCTACGAACGCTTGGTCACTGGCATCCACAACGAAGACACGATCGAGCAATACCGGATCAGCGGCATGCGGCTTGGCCGCTTGCTCTATCAGGGCCGATGGTTCGATTCGCAGGCGCTGATGCTGCGCGAAACCGCCCAGCGCTGGGTGGCGCGTGCCGTGACCGGCGAGGTGACGCTCGAGCTGCGCCGCGGCAACGACTACTCGATCCTGAACACCGAGAGTCCCAATCTGACTTATCAGCCGGAACGGCTGAGCATGGAGAAGGTCGAGGACGCCGCGTTCACGCCGGCCGACCGTATCGGCCAGCTCACCATGCGCAATCTCGACATCGCCGACACCAGGGCCAAGCTGAAGGTCTATGGCGATACGGGTTTGCTGTCGCCTGCGGAAGGCTCCGAGATCTTCAAGCTCGAGAGCGACAAGGGTTGAGCCACGCGGAGTTTCGGCTCCTCGTGTTACGGAGACGTCATTTTGTGCGGCTAGGCTCGCCGCGCAGCGCGCACGGCGTTGAATTCGGCCGGCCGCGGCATCACCAACGATCGCGGGGCATCCATCATGATCAAGCCAATCGCCGCCACCGCCATTACCGTCCTGTTGTCGGCATCGCCGGCATCAGCTCAAACGATCTATCCGATCGATCGCGCTGAAATCCTCGCCGGTGCCCGTTTCGATTTCAAGGTCGAATTTCCCGATCGCGTCGACCCGGCGAAACTGAAAGTCACGGTGAACGGGACGGACTATTCCGCCGTGCTCGGCCAGAGCGGAACCTTTGTCGATCGCGAAGACGGCAAGGATCAGTCGTCGTTGATCCTGCGCGATGTCGTATTGTCCAAGCCCGGCAGCGTGACGGTCGAGGCCAGTGACGGTACAAGCAACCGCAGCGTCGTGTGGACGGTCTACGATACCGGATCGCGCAAGGCCAAGAACGTGATCCTGTTCATCGGCGACGGTTTGTCGCCCGCCCACCGGGTCGCCGCGCGCATCCTCTCCAAGGGAATTACGGAGGGCAAGAGCCGCGGCAAGCTCGCCATCGACGACATGCCGCGAATGGCGCTCGTCGCCACCGCCGGCTCCGACTCCATCATCACCGATTCGGCGAATGCGGCCAGCGCCTACGCCACCGGCCACAAGACCGCGGTCAATGCGATGGGCGTCTATGCCGATCGCACCGCGAGTCCGTTCGACGATCCCAGGGTCGAAACCATCACCAGCCTGGCGAAGCGGCGGCATGGCATGAGCATCGGCATTGTCACCAACACCGAAATCGAGGACGCGACGCCGGCCGCGATGGTGGCGCACACCCGCCGCCGCGCCTCCTATGACGAGATCGTCGAGCAATTTTTCGCGGCGAAGCCGGACGTCCTGATGGGCGGCGGCAGCGCGAACTTTCTGCCCAAGGCTTCGACCGGTTCCAGGCGCAAGGACGATGTCGATTACATCGCGCGCTTTCGCGACGCCGGTTATCAGGTGGCGATGACCAAGCCTGAGCTGGATGCGTCGGCGGCGAAATCCGACACGCGTCAACTGCTCGGGCTGTTCGCCACCGGCAATATGGATGGTGCGCTGGATCGCAAGTTTCTCAAGGGCGGCGGCGTCAAGAAATTTCCCGAGCAGCCCGATTTGACCGAACAGGTGCAGGCGGCGCTGAACGTGCTCTCAAGGAACGAGGCCGGCTTCTTCCTGATGGTGGAGTCCGGGATGATCGACAAATACGCGCATCTGCTGGACATGGAGCGCGCCGTCTACGACACGATCATGCTCGACAACGCCGTTCGCCTGACACGCGACTGGGCGCGCGCTCGCGGCGATGACACGCTGATCCTGGTGCTGGCCGACCACAATCATCCGAACAGCCTGGTCGGAACCATCAATGACGACATGAGCACGACGCCCAACGTCTCCCTGCGCGAGCGCGTCGGCGTCTATGAGAAGGCCGGATTTCCCAACTATCCGGCTCCCGATGCGGATGGTTATCCGTCGCGCGTGGATGTCAGCCGGCGGCTCGCGATCTTTTCCGCCAGCCTGCCGGATCATTACGAAACTTTCCGCCCGAAGCTCGACAATCCCAACGAGCCGACGGTGAAGGGTGATGATGCCGGCACGTTCAAGGCAAATGACAAATACAGGGATGTCCCGGGCGTCGCACTGCGCTTCGGCAATCTGCCGGCGATGATCGGTGCCAGCGTGCATTCGGGCGAGGACGTCATCCTGACGGCAACCGGGCCGGGGAGCGAGCGGGTGCAGGGCTCGATGGATAACACCGATGTATTCCGCATCATGGCGGACGCACTCGGCCTCGCCGCGGTGGGGCCGTAGTTTCAGGAAGGCGAGGGCGGCGCAAACATCAGCTTGATGCAGCTTCGAAAGGTCAGAATCTGTCGTTCGAGGCGGCTCGGATCGTTCAGCGTCTTGGACATGATGATGGCGCCGTCGACGATGCAGGACAGCATGTCGGCGACATCGTCGAGATCGACCGGCTCCCTCGGCGGATAGACCACGGCGATGCCATCGAGAATGGCGCGGAAGCGCGCGTTCCAGGCGCGCACGGACTGCGCGGTGAGGTCGCGTATCTCGCGATCGAACAGCCGCTCCTGATAGCAGATGCTGGCGATGAGGCAGCCCGGATGGCCGCCCGGCAGATCGGCCATCGTTTCCGCCAGCAGCTTCAGCGAAATCAGGAACGCCTGCAGCGGGTCGTCAGAAAGCTCACGGCCGCGCCCGAAGATGTCGTCGAAGAGCTGGTCGTTGGTCGCGACATAGCGGCGGAGCATCTCGCGCGCGAGCGCATTCTTGTCCTTGAAGTGATAGAAGAAGCCGCTCTTGGTGAGGCCGGCTTCCGCGATCACCTCCTCGATCGAGGTGGCGCCGAATCCCTTGGCGAGAACGGCCGCCTCCGCGATTTCGAGAATTCGCTCGCGCGTCGCTTCGCCCTTGCTCATCCGGGGTTCCAGAACTGTACTCATGGTACGGTTTCTCCGCGGCGGCCAGTGCGACCGCGCTGCCGCTCAATCTACAACCATCTGATTTCGTACCACTTTGCGGCTTCCGGTTCAGCCGCACCGCAAGCCGTCTAGGCCACCGCGACACTATGAGGCACCAACATCGCCGGACTTATCAGATGCGGGAGAGACGTATCGAGGTCCCTCAATGGCGGAGATGTTGAAATGGCCAGATACCGAAACGCCCTGCCGCAGCGCCGCGGCGGCATTTTCCTTACCGATGGCGGCATGGAAACGACGCTGATCTTCCACCACGGCGTGGAGCTGCCGCACTTTGCCGCCTTTGTGCTGCTCGACAGCGCCGAAGGCCGGGAGCAGCTCAAGCAATATTACGCCGCCTACCTTGCGGTCGCTCGAGAGCATGGCACAGGCTTCGTGCTCGACAGCCCGACATGGCGCGCCAATCCGGACTGGGGCACCAAGCTCGGCTACGATGCGGTCGCGCTCAAGGCGATCAATGTCCGCTCGATTGCATTCCTGGAAGAGCTGCGCGCCGGTTGGGAGCGGCCGGGCGCGTCCTGCATCATCAGCGGCGCCATCGGTCCGCGCGGCGATGGCTACAAGGCGGGCAACATGGATGCTGCGGAAGCCGAGGACTATCATCGGGCGCAGATCGCGGCCTTCGTCGAGGGCGGCGCCGACATGATTACCGCCTACACGCTCACCAGCATCAATGAAGCGATCGGCATCGCGCGCGCCGCGAAGGCGCTCGCGATACCGGCGGCGATCTCGTTCACCGTCGAAACCAATGGCCGCCTGGTGAAGGGCGAGACGCTGCGTGAGGCGATCGAGGCCGTGGATCGCGAAACCGATAGCGCGCCCGAATACTTCCTGATCAACTGCGCGCACCCGACGCATTTCGAAGATGCGTTGCAGGCGGGCGAAGCCTGGACGGAACGCATCCATGGCATCAGGGCCAACGCCTCGACCAAGAGCCATGCTGAACTCGACGAATCCGAAACGCTCGATGCCGGTGACCCAGCCGATCTCGGGCGGCGTTACGTTGCCCTCAGAAGCGCGTTTCCGAAGATGCGGATTCTCGGCGGCTGCTGCGGCACCGATCACCGGCACGCCGCCGCTATTTGCGCGGCCTGCGTGACGCCGCGGGCGCTCAGCGCGTGATAGCGTTTTCGAGCGAAGTGGATACCGGTTCGCGTAAAGAAAACGCGTCAAAATAGAAACTCAAAAAAATGGCCGGGATCGCTCCCGGCCATTTTCGTTCCGTAACCAGCGCCTCAGCGCGGCGGCGCGGTGCCGGGCGGGGGCGGCGGCAGCGAGGCCTGCCCGCCATTGAGCAGCGGCGTGATGTTGCGGATGGTGACGCGCCGGTTGATCTCGCTCGGCCCGTCGACCTGCTCCTTCGGATACTGCTCGCCATAACCCTGCGAGGTCAGGTTCTCCGCCGGCACGTTGAACTGCTGCGTCAGCAGCGTTGCGGCGGATTCCGCGCGGCGGTCCGACAGCGACAGATTGTCGACATCGGAGCCCACCTTGTCGGTGTGACCTTCGATCAGGAACACTGCGCGCGGATTGGCCTGGACCGCCTGGTTCAGGCCGTCGGCGATCACCTGCAGCTTCGCCGCCTGGTCCGGCGGGATCTCCCACGAACCGGTCGCGAAGTTGATGGAGTTGACGTCGATGCTCGGCATCTGCATCCGCACATTTGGGCTGTAGCGGATTTCGTCGAGCGAGTAGCGCCGGTTGATCCGTTGCACCGGCGGCGCCCTCAGGGTTTCGTAGATCACTTCCGGGGGTGCTTCGTCCGCGGCGACGATGTAGCGGTCGTATGGCATGTTGACCACTGGCGGCGGCAGATCGACATAGAAGCCGCCGACGGCTTGCGGATCGCGGTAGCTGTTGTCGATGATGATGATCTCACGGCCACGGTCGTCGCGGCGGATGCGGCGCAGCAGCCGCCCGTCACTGCCGACCACGGTGATGATCTGGCTGCCATCCGGCCGGACTACGACGGTGCGGGTTTCGCCGCCGACGGTCTGGGTCTGGATGTCGCGCGCACCATAGCGGAAGCGATAGAGATCGTTGCCGCGGACGTATTGTTGTCCGCTCGGGTCACGGATGATGACGCGGTCCGGCTCATAGTAGACCGTGCGGCCGCCCTCGGTGACCTCCCGTCGCTGGCTGTGCATGTTGGCGATGGTCGCGCCGACCACGGCGCCTGCGACGACGCCCGCGCCGATCGCGAGCGGCGTCAGGTTTTCACGCCGTGGCTGTGGCGGTGGCGGTAGTGGCGTTGTGACCGTGGGTGCGGCCCGGAACGCGGGTGCAACCGTCGGCGGAGCGAATTGCGCCCTGCCGGGCGGGGGCGCTGCGGCTGGCGTGCCGGGGACGACACTTGGCGCCGCGGCGCCGGCGGGAGCCGCGCGCGGAGTTCCCGCGGCGGGCGGCGCGGCTGGAGCCCTCGCAGCCGGCGGCGTTGTCGGCGCACCGGGTCGCACCGGTGGCGCGCCGGCGGCCGGAGGCGTCGGAGTGGCTTGGCCCGCAGCCGGCGGCGCGCCGGGGCGGCCGGTCGGGGCGGTTGGCGCGGCCGTGGGTGCGCCCGCGGCCGGCGGCGTTGCGGTCGGTGCGCCAGGCGGTGTTGCACCGGGACGCGGCGGCGGCGCAGCGGTGCTTCCGCCGGGCAGAGGCGCGGTCGTCGGCGATGCCGCTGGTGCAGCCGGGGTGGCGGCAGGCGCCGGCGGCTGCCTGGTGCCGGCGGCCGGTGGCGGCACAGGCGAAGGCGTTCCCTTCTGGGGAGAAGCGGGCGGCGGTGGCGGTGTCGGCGCGGCAGGTTGCTTCGGCGCTGCAGGCGCTGCGGCCGGCGGCGGAGGCGGCGGTGCTGTCGGACGTGCAGGTGCCGCCGCGGGAGGTGCTGCCGGTGCCCTGGGGGCGGCGTCGGGAGGAGGTGTCGGGCGCGCAGGTGCAGCCGCCGGCGGCGGTGCAGGCGTCGGACGTGGTGGTGGCGCCGCAGCGGGCGGTGGCGGCGGAGGCGTGGGACGCGGCGGCGGCGCGGCTGCGGGGGGCGGCGGAGGCGGGGCCTGACGCTGAGGTGCTGCCGCCGGGGGTGGCGGCGGAGCCGCGGGCGCCTTGGGGGCAGCAGCCGGCGGCGGCGCGCCCTTCTGTGGCTGTTGGCCTCTCTGTGGCTGCTGGCCTCCCCTGGCTCGGCCATCCTCTTCCTTGGCTTGCGCCACGACGATCGGCGCGGCCTGCGCATGCGATGCGGAGGTCACGAACTGCGTCGCCGTCAAAGCAGTCGTGGCGAGTAGCAGAATGCGGAAGTTTGTCATGATATCCTTGGTCCCCGAAGATAGGCCTGACAGCAACGGAAGGGCCCTCATTGACATGTCAGTTGGTCGATGAGCGGCTAATCATTAGGCCGGAATGTGGCGGCCTACAAATGCTCGGATGCTTTTTATTTCATTGGCGCAATGGGTTGCATGCATCCCTGTTCATTGCGCGTTCAGGCGAGGTGTTCATCCGGCCCCCGGATCGGTGGCGGGGTTGGGTGTGCGGGGCCCGTTCGGCCCGCGTACTGGCAACTCGTCCGGCAGCTTGCCCGGCAACTCCTGCGGTTGTGGGGGTTGACCCGGTTCACGGAAGGGTGGTGGGACCTCCGGACGGGGGCTCCCGGGTGGGGCCTCCCGTGGCGGCTCGGTTGGTTGTCCTGGCGTCGCCGGCGGTATCTCCGGCGGTTCGATCGGCATCACATCTCCTGAACACTTAAGCTCCGGGTGCGACAACGACTGCGACAGCCTCAGGTTCCCATGCGATTCAAAATGGAACCGGTGGAACCGGCTCAAGCGGGCGCGTGGCAGACCGCCTCGATATTGTGGCCGTCGGGATCGAGCACGAACGCGCCGTAGTAATTCGGATGATAGTGCGCGCGAATTCCCGGTGCGCCGTTGTCGCGTCCGCCGGCGGCAAGCGCCGCCTTGTAAAAGGCGTCCACCGTCGCGCGGTCCTTTGCCACGATCGCGACATGCAACGGCTTGTCCAGCCCGCCTTCGCCGCCGATCCAGAAATCGGGTTTTCCATTGGCGCCGAAACCTGCGGCGAGCTCCTCGCCGGGTCGATCCTGCTCGACCTCCATCACGAGGACGTAGTCGAGCGGCGCAAGGGCTTTCAGGTAAAACGCCTTGGAACGCGCGTAATCCGAAACCGGAAATCCGACGTGGTCGATCATCAAGCTCTCCCGTGGTTGGAGGAATGATTTGCGCAGCGGTAATTCAGCCTCGTGCCAGCAGCGTGTTGCTGCGGGTTCTCCCGGTCTCGACATAACCCCGCGCCCGCATGTCGGCGAGGCAGTCCTGCTGCCATTCGTCCCTTGACAGATGCTCGATCACGACCGCACGCGGCCACAACGCCTGCGGCGCGTCGGCGAAGAAGCCGATCAACACGCGATCCTCAAACCCTTCGACATCGATCTTGAGCGCGTCGACACGCGCGGCGCCGGCTTCTTCGAGGATGCGCTGCAGTCGCAGCGACGGCACCGTGATCGCCTTGCCGGAGGCCTCGCCCGACACGATGTGGCTGGCGCCGAGATTGTCGCCGTCGGTTTCGATCATCAATTCGCCGTCGGCGGGACCGGCGGCGGCCGCCACCAGTCGCACCTGGCTGTAGCCGGACGCGGCGTTATTGAAGGCGAGCCGCGCATGGGTGACCGGATGCGGCTCGATCGCGATCACCTTGCCGCCGGCGCCGACATGGCGCGCCAAGGCAAGCGCATAGGTGCCGACATTGGCGCCGACATCGACGAATACGCCGCCGGCGGGCACATGCGCGCGCAGAAAATCCAGCTCCTCGATGTTGTAGGCGGGATTGAACAGCGCGCCGCGCTCGGTGGCGCTGGCCTGGTGATAGAAGCGGAACGAGGCGCCTTGATAGGGCACGTCGACCGGACCGGCGCGCAACAGATTCACCAGCCGCGACAGCCAGGGGCGAAACGCGCCGCGCTTCAGCCGCGTGCGGTGCGCAAGCGAAATGATCGCAGCCTGTGCGGCACTCGGGGCGAATGCGCCGAACGGCGCGGGCGAAGGATCGTTGTCGGGCGTCAAACGGTGGTCCTCGGATAGAAGCGGCGCATGCATAGCCGGTTTTGCAGCGGCGAAACAGGTTCAATTATGGCCGCGATCGGCTTGGTCATCGGAAAGGTAGTCGTCCGGTACGCCGCGGCCCATCCGCGTCATTGCGAGCGCAGCGAAGCAATCCATCGCGCGGCAAGTGGAGAGGTGGATTGCTTCGCTGCGCTCGCAATGACGGCCTGATAGATCGTTCACGCCACTCCGCGAGAAAAAGACTACGCCGCTTTCTTCGCGGCCTTCCGATGGCGCAGGAAGCGGCCGAGCAGGCGGCGTTTGTCCTTGCGCGGGATCAGGTCGACGTCGCTGACCAGCTTGGCGCCGCCCTTGCGCCGCTCCAGCACGATCTTGCGGCTGTGAAACGCCTCCAGTTCGGCGCGGTGGGCAACGCTGACGATGGTGGCCTTCGGCAGCTCCTTGATGACGATCTCCATCATCTTGTCCTGGCTCTTTTCATCGAGCGCCGACGTCGCCTCGTCCAGCACCACGATGTCGGGGTTGTGCAGCAACAGGCGTGCGAACGCCAGCCGCTGCTTCTCGCCGCCGGACAGCGTCTGGTCCCACGGTCCCTCTTCCTCGATCTTCTCCTTGAGATGGTCGAGGCCGACCTTGTGCAGGGCGTCGTGAATCTGCTCCGTGAGCCAGTCGTCGGCCGCGCCGGGATAGGCGATCGCGCGCCGCAGCGTGCCGGAGGGGATGTACGGCTTTTGCGGCAGCATGAAGAGCCGGCGATCGGGATGGAAGTTGACGCTGCCGCCGCCCCAGGGCCACAGCCCGGCGAGCGCGCGCACCAGCGTGCTCTTGCCGGTGCCGGACTCGCCCGCCACCAATAGCCGCTCGCCGGGATCGATCGCTACCTCGGTCTCGCCGACGACCGCCGTGCCGTCGTCGAGCGTCACCGAGAGATCGTTGAGGCTGAGCATGGCGCCGCCCTGGGTCTCGCCGCGCTGGATGCGGCCGATGCCGTCGCCCTGCTCGGCGCGCTCGAGGCCGTCGAGCGACATCATCAATGAGGCGATGCGGCGTGCCCCGGCGTTCCAGTCGGCGAGCCGCGGATAATTGTCGACCAGCCAGCCGAACGCGGTCTGCACGATGGTGAAGGCGGACGCCGCCTGCATCACCTGACCGAGCGTCATGCTGCCGTCGAGAAATTTCGGCGCGCACAACAATAGCGGCACGACCGGTGCGATGAGGCTGGATCCCTGCGATACCAGCGTGGTGCGCATATGTTGGCCGGCGACGCGCGCCCATTGCCGCAGCACGTTGGAAAATGTCCTGTCGATGCCGTCTCGCTCTTCCTCTTCGCCGCCGAGCAGCGCGATGCTTTCGCCGTTCTCGCGCACGCGGGTCAGGACGTAGCGGTATTCGGCCTCGGCCTGGTTCTTGTCTTCGGATACCTGCACGAAGCTTCGTCCGATCGCCATGATCGAGCCGGAGGCGATCGCGGCATAGACGATCGCGGCGATTACAAGGAAGCCGGGAATGGTGATGGTGGAGCCGCCCATCGTCAGTGTCAGCGCGCCGCCGATGGTCCAGAGCACGACGATGAAGGTGGCGGCCGACAAAAATGCCGACGTGACGCCGGCGACGAAATCCACCGGCGAGTCGGTCGCGATCCGCAAATCCTCGGCGATGCGATATTCCGGATTCTTGTGATCGCCGCCGACGAGATCGAGCTGGTAGTAGCGGCCATTGGCCAGCCAGCGCGAGATCACCGAATGGGTCAGCCACGCGCGCCAGCGGCGCTGGATGCCCATGCGGGCGAACACCTGCGCCACGCCGAGCAGCACGCTGCCGATCGCGAGCGGAAAGAATACCGCCGCGAGATAGTACACGGTAGCGGAATCGCGCTTCTCGATGGCGTCGAAGATCGCGCGATTCCAGACGTTGATGCCGTACTGAAAGCCGACATTGGTGATGATCAGGAGCAACAGCCCGATCGAGAACAGCCACGCCAGCCGGTCGCCGCTCCGGCCCCAATAGCCGCGCGCGCTGATCCAGAACCGCGTCAGCAGATAGTCCTTGCGGGCCTGTTCAGCCTCTTCGGGGGACAATTCCGGATCCGGCTCGACGACCTCCGGCGGCGGCGGTTCGACGTGATCGCCGGTTTCAGCGACAACCTCGGCGAGTTCGGCTTTTTCTTCGGAATCCGGCGTGCTTTCGCCGGGGTCCGGCTTCTTGCTTGCTTTGACGGGTTTGTTCGCGGCGGATTTCTTCGCTGACGATTTGCCGGTTGCTTTGCCCATGGCGGCCCAACGGCAGCCAAATCAAAAGGTTCCCCCGGGTTCCGGATCGCCTATGCCGGCGGCACCAGAAGGCCGCGCACGGACCTGTCTGCCAGCGATGCGGTTGCTTTCAGGATGATGCGGAGGCCGCCGCTTGTGTAACGCCTCGCCGGGCAACCCGGTGCAGCACGCGGGAGAGCTGCTCGATCGAATAGGGTTTTTGCAGCAGCTCGAAACCGTGGCTGCCGTGCTCCGACAGCACATGGCTGTAGCCGCTGGTCAACACCACCGGCAGCTCGGGGTAGTGGCGGCGGATTTCCTGGGCGAGTTCGATGCCGGACATTCCGGGCATCACGACGTCGGTGAATACGGCGTCGAATCGCTCGGCGCTGCTTGCGAGTTCTTCGAGCGCATGCGTAGCGTTGCCGACGAGTTTGGTGGCATAGCCGAGCTCGGCCAGCGCATCGGTCGTGAATCGTCCGACCTCGGCATTGTCCTCGACCACCAGCACCGACGTTCCGCTTCCATCGATCGCGGCGGCATCTGCCGCCGGTTGTCGCGACTTCCCGCTGCCGGCGGTGCGCGGCAGATACAGCGTGAAAATACTGCCTTTGCCGATTTCGCTGGCGACGGCTACTTCGCCGCCGGATTGCTTGGCGAAGCCGAATACCTGCGACAGGCCGAGCCCGGTGCCGTGGCCGGCCTGCTTGGTCGTGAAGAAGGGTTCGAAGATGCGTTCGAGCCGATCCGGCGGAATGCCGCTGCCGGTGTCGGCGACGGATACGGCGACATAGCCATAGGGATGTTGCGGCAGCGGGGCGGCATTGGGCAGGCTGGCCGCCATTCCCACCGCTATCGTCAGCCGCCCACGGCCCTCCATGGCGTCCCGCGCGTTCACGGCGATGTTGATGATGGCCGTTTCGAACTGGCTGGCGTCGGCGTTGACGAAACACGGCTCTTCCGACCCGAGGATGACGATCTCGATCCGAGGACCGACCAGCGTGCCGATCATTTCGCTCAGCATCTGCACGCTTCGGCTGACGTCGAACACCTCCGGCTTCAGCGCCTGCCGCCGCGCGAAGGCCAGCAACTGCCCGGTCAGCTTGGCGGCGCGGGTTACCGTGTCCGAGATCGCATCGATATAGCGCAACCGCCGCACATCCGGCAGGTCGGGGCGCCGCAGCAGGTCGACGGAAGCACGGATCACGGTGAGCAGATTGTTGAAGTCGTGCGCCACGCCGCCGGTCAGTCGGCCCAGCGCCTCCAGCCGCTGGCCGTGCATCAGCGCTTCCTCGGCCTGCTGGCGCCTTTCGGCCTCGAAAATTAGATGGCGCGTGCGGCGCAAGGCCAGCCCCAGCAGGGCAAATAGCAACGCGGTAGCCGGCGCGCCGAAGATCAGATGCTGGCTCATGGTGGAGAGCCAGCGCGAGCGTATGGTCGAAGTCTCGAGGCCCGCGCCCACATAAATCGGGTATTCCGCGAGCCGCCGGTAGCCGAGGCGGCGTTCGATGCCGTCGGTCGGCGACGTCACGGTGATGAGGCCCGCCTTGGGATTGGCCGCGACCAGTTTCCCGATCGGCCCGTTGCGGTCGAGGCGGATGTCGCGGTCGATGGGGAAGCGCGCCAGCACCGTGCCATCGGCGCGGCCGAGCGCGAAATAGCTGCCGGGCTCCCGGCCGATCCGGGCGTAGTAGTTCTCGAAGTACTCAGGGAATACCGAAGCCTGCAGCACGCCGGCGAAGTTGCCGTCCTCGCTCGGGCGTCGCCGGCTGACGCCGAAAAATGGCGCGCCCTGATAGGGCGGCCGCGGCTTCAGCGCTTCACCGATATAGGTGCCGATGTCGGCGTCGACATGGGTCTTGAAATAGTCGCGGTCGGAAAAATCGATTCCCGGCGCCGGGACGACCAGGCTGTTGACGAGGGCATGGCCCCTGGCGTCGAAGATCCAGGCCGACTTCACCTGCGGCAGCGAGGCGACCAGTCGTTTCAGCCGCAGATGCAGCATCTGCTCGCGCGCCACGATGTCGGCGTCGGGAACGTCGCGGATGATCTCGGCCATCTCCGACAGGCTGCGGTCGATGGTCTCGAATACTTTCAGCGCATGCTCGTGCGCGACATCCAGCGAATGCTCGATTTCGCGATCGGCGGTTTCGCGGATCGAGACCCAGGAGACGGCGGATGCAAATACAAAGAGCGCCAACGGAAGGGCCAGCGAGGCGACCATCATCCATTGCAACAGTCTCAGCGAATTACGTTGCGCGGTCTGCACGCTCGCTCCAGCTCCGCGGCGAGCTTAACGCAAAGTTGTGCGAGGAATAAAGCGGAGCCGGAAAGGGAACTTGTGCGGGAGGTGGGCGGCCGGGATCGATTATAATCGATTCAAATATGATCGGTCCCGTAGCCCGGATGGAGCGAAGCGCAATCCGGGGACAACGTTCCCCCGCCGAGAGAATCCCCGGATTTCGCGGCGCTCCATCCGGGCTGCGGGTCAGCGCCTAGATCTGGCGCTCGACCATCTTCAGCTTGAGTTCGGCGATGGCTTCCGACGGGTTGAGGCCCTTCGGGCATGCCTTGGCGCAGTTCATGATGGTGTGGCAGCGGTAGAGGCGGAACGGATCTTCGAGGTTGTCGAGCCGTTCGCCGGTGGCCTCATCCCGGGAATCCGTGACCCAGCGGTTGGCCTGCAGGAGTGCCGCCGGCCCGAGGAAGCGGTCGCTGTTCCACCAATAGCTCGGGCAGGAGGTCGAGCAGCAGGCGCAGAGGATGCACTCATAGAGACCGTCGAGCTTTTCGCGGTCCTCGTGGCTCTGCTTCCATTCCTTCTGCGGCGTCGGCGTCGTCGTCTTCAGCCACGGCTCGATCGAGGCATATTGGGCGTAGAAGTTGGTGAGATCAGGCACCAGGTCCTTCACGACCGGCTGGTGCGGCAGCGGGTTGACCTTCACCGCGCCGCCTGCGGCGACGTCGTGCATCGACTTGGTGCAGGCCAGCGTGTTCTGGCCATCGATGTTCATGGCGCAGGAACCGCAGACGCCTTCACGGCAGGAGCGGCGGAAGGTCAGGGTCGGGTCGATGTTGTTCTTGATCCAGATCAGGCCGTCCAGCACCATCGGGCCGCAGTCATGGATGTCGACGTGGTAGGTGTCGACGCTCGGGTTCTTGCCGTCGTCCGGATTCCAGCGATACACCCTGAACTCGCGCGTCTCGGTCGCGCCCGCCGGCTTCGGCCAAGCCTTGCCGCCGGTGATCTTTGAATTTTTCGGAAGCGTGAATTCAGCCATTATTCTGACCTCTTGTCATTCCGGGGCGATGCGAAGCATCGAACCCGGAATCTCGAGATTCCGGGTCTGGTCCTTCGGACCATCCCGGAATGACGGGGTGTGGTTCATCAATACACGCGTGCCTTCGGCGGAATGTACTGAACGTCGTTCGTCATCGTGTAGTCGTGCACCGGGCGATAGTCGATCGTGGTGTTGCCGCCATTGTCGATCCACGCCAGCGTATGCTTCATCCAGTTCTTGTCGTCGCGCTCGGAAAAGTCCTCGCGTGCATGCGCGCCGCGGCTTTCGGTGCGGTTCGCCGCCGAATCCATGGTGACGACCGCCTGCGCGATCAGATTGTCGAATTCGAGCGTTTCGACAAGGTCGGAATTCCAGACCAGCGAGCGGTCCGTCGTCGCGACGTCGCCGATGCCGCCATGCACCTTGTGGATCAGGTTCTGACCTTCGTGCAGGATCTCGCCGGTGCGGAACACCGCGCAATTGCTCTGCATGACGTGCTGCATGCCTTCGCGCAGCTTTGCGGTCGGCGTGCCGCCGGAGGCGTAGCGATAATGGTCGAGCCGGCCGAGCGCCATGTCGGACGAATCCTTCGGCAGGTCCGGCTGCTTGCCGTTCGGCGTCAGCTTTTCCGCAAGCCGTAGCGCGGCGGCGCGGCCGAACACGACGAGGTCGATCAGCGAGTTGGAGCCGAGCCGGTTGGCGCCGTGCACGGACACGCAGGCGGCTTCGCCGATCGCCATCAGGCCGGGCACCACGGCATTGTCGTCGCCGTTCTTCTTGGTCAGCACTTCGGCGTGATAATTGGTGGGAATGCCGCCCATGTTGTAGTGCACGGTCGGCACGATCGGGATCGGCTCGCGGGTAACGTCGACATTGGCGAAAATCTTCGCCGATTCGGAAATGCCCGGCAGCCGTTCGTTCAGCACCTTGGGATCGAGATGATCGAGGTGCAGGTAGATGTGGTCCTTCTTCTTGCCGACGCCGCGGCCTTCGCGGATCTCGATGGTCATCGAGCGCGAGACGACATCGCGGGAGGCGAGATCCTTGGCGGAGGGCGCGTAACGCTCCATGAAGCGCTCGCCCTCGGAATTGACGAGATAGCCGCCTTCGCCGCGGGCGCCCTCGGTGACGAGGCAGCCCGAACCGTAGATGCCGGTCGGGTGGAATTGAATGAATTCCATGTCCTGCAGCGGCAGGCCGGCGCGCAGCACCATGCCGCCGCCATCGCCGGTGCAGGTATGCGCTGAGGTGCAGGAGGCGTAGGCGCGGCCATAGCCGCCGGTGGCGAGAATCGTGGTCTGGGCGCGGAAACGATGCAGCGTGCCGTCGTCGAGCTTGAGCGCGATGACGCCGCGGCAGACGCCCTGGTCGTCCATGATCAGGTCGATGGCGAAGAACTCGATGTAGAATTCGGCCGAATGACGCAGCGCCTGGCCGTACATCGTGTGCAGCATGGCATGGCCGGTGCGGTCGGCGGCGGCGCAGGTGCGCTGCGCCTGGCCCTTGCCGTAGTCCATGGTCATGCCGCCGAACGGGCGCTGGTAGATCTTGCCGTCCTCGGTGCGTGAGAACGGCACGCCCCAATGCTCGAGCTCGTAGACGGCTTCCGGCGCGTTGCGCACCATGTATTCGATCGCGTCCTGGTCGCCGAGCCAGTCCGACCCCTTGACGGTGTCGTACATGTGCCAGCGCCAGTCGTCCGGATGCATGTTGCCGAGCGAGGCCGAGATGCCGCCTTGCGCTGCGACCGTATGCGAGCGGGTCGGGAACACTTTTGTGATGCAGGCGGTGCGGAGGCCAGCCTCGCTGCAGCCGACCACGGCGCGCAAGCCGGCGCCGCCAGCGCCGACGACCACGACGTCGTAGGTGTGGTCCTCGATCGGATAGGCTTTTCCGTTGGTGGCCGGGCCACTTCTGACACCGCCACTGCCGTTGGTGGCCTTGCCGTTACCTTCGGCCGAATTCCTAGAAGTCATGGGTCAGACTCCCGATGACAGTTTGAGGATCGCGTAGATCGACGCCAGCGCGACCGCGATACAGAAGAAATTGTTCGCCATCACGCTGGCGAGCTTGAGCTTCTCGTTGTGGATATAATCCTCGATCACGATCTGCATACCGATCTTCATGTGCCAGGCGCTGGCGATGATGAAGAGGACCAGGATGATCGCGATCGGCAACGAGCCGAGAATTTGCGCCGCACCGGCCTGGTTGCGGCCGATCAGCATCAGCACGATGACGATGACGGGCAGGATCAGGAGCGCCATCGCCACTGCGGTGAGGCGCTGGCGCCAGAAATCGCTGGTGCCGGAATGCGAGGAACCGAGATTGCGGACCCGGCCGAGCGGCGTGCGCATCGAGGAACGGCTGCTCATCGTCCGCCTCCGACCGTGTACGCGACGATCCAGACCAGCACGGTCAGCGAAATGCCCGCGATCAGCGCCCCCCAGGTGAGCGCCTCGCGCTCATTGGCCTTGAAGCCGTAGCCGAGGTCCCAGAAGAAGTAGCGGAAACCGCTGCACAGGTGATGCAGCAGCGCCCACGTGTAGCCGAATACGATCAGCTTGCCGATGATGCTGCCGGTGAAGGCCTGGACGTTGGCATAGGCCCCGGGCCCGGAGGCGGCGGCAATCAGCCACCAGGACAGCAGCAGGGTACCGAAATAGAGCGCAATACCGGTGGCGCGATGGATGACGGACAGCGCCATCGTCAGGGTCACGCGGTAGGTCTGCAAATGGGGCGATATCGGTCGTTCGATCCTGGCGGTCATTAGGCGACTTTATGTTGTGTGGGACCGCGGCCAGCCCCATCGGGGAACGCGGTAGATGAATTCTATTTACGGAGTCGAAACAGTCCGCGCAACGATCAAATGGCTTGAAATCGAACCGCGGTTCATTACTAGCGCGGCTATGAAACGCGTTTGATCAGCGGCTTGGTATACCAGAGCCGGCTGGCACAGTTGAAGAATTGAACATTGATTCTATCCATCCGTCTATGCGCTGAGTGACCAAGGGATCGCTGCTGCGTCACCGCTCAACGAGATAATCGACGACGGCCCGCGCCTTCGGAGAAGCCAGCAGCAACGGCTGAAACATCAGGTGCCGCAGCATCGGAACCGGCCGGCAATCGGCGAGCCCGCGCACCAAGAGGCCAGCGGCAAGATCGGGCTCCCGCCCGTCACGGCGGTGTACGCTCTGCCACCGTCTCGTTTGCGGCGGCCGCGAGCGCGTCGCGGCTATTCATCCAGAGCCGACCGGATATGCGGAATTTGCGACCCCGCTTTGGTGCCGCCGCTCGGCGCTGCCGGGTAGCTGAGAGCGCCAGGCAGCGATGATGGTCGCGATCAGGCGGCAAGGGTGTCCCCACGAGATAATGGATACTCCCGCATTTCAGAAACAGCTAAGGCTCCCCGCGGTCGCCACCCGCGGCCGAAAGTCCAGAACGCGAGATACGCAAGACATGATCGCCGGCCTCGATCCGAGAGAACTCATCGAACTCGCATTGCTGCTGATCGCGGTCGGGGCCCTGTCGGGGTTTCTTGCCGGCGTGTTCGGCATCGGCGGCGGCGCGATCCTGGTGCCGGTGTTTTATGAATGCTTCCGCCTCGCCGGCGTCCCGCTGGAGGTACGGATGCCGCTCTGCATCGGCACCTCGCTCGCCATCATCATCCCGACTTCGCTCGCCGCGTTTCGCGCCCATTACAAAAGGGGCGCGGTCGACATGGCGATCCTCAGGCGCTGGTGGCTGCCGATCGTGCTCGGCGTAGGCGCCGGCAGCGTCATAGCGCGCTACGCGCCGGAGCGCCTGTTCAAGATCGTGTTCGTGATGGTGGCGTGGTCGGCGGCGGCGCGGCTGTTGCTGGCACGGGAGACCTGGAAGCTCGGCGACGACGTGCCGAAGGGCTTTCTGATGCGCGTCTACGGTTTTTTCGTTGGCTTGTTATCGACCCTGATGGGCGTGGGCGGCGGATTGTTCGCGAACCTGCTGATGACGTTCTACGGCCGGCCGATCCATCAGGCGGTCGCGACTTCGTCGGCGATTGCGGTGCTGATCTCGATCCCCGGCGCGATCGGCTATGTCTATGCCGGCTGGCCGGCGGCGGCGCGCTTTCCCGACGTCGCCGCGCTGCAACTGCCGTTCACGCTCGGCTATGTCTCGCTGATCGGCGCGCTACTGGTGATGCCGACCACGCTGATCACGGCGCCGCTCGGGGTGCGTGCTGCGCATGCGATGTCGAAGCGCACGCTGGAGATGGCGTTCGGCGCATATATGTTCATTGTCGGTAGCCGGTTCGCGATCAGTCTGCTGTGAGCGCGTAGCCCGGATGGAGCGAAGCGCAATCCGGGACTCTCGCAGATGGATAGGAAGCTCCCGGGTTGCGCTTCGCTCCACCCGGGCTACAGCGCTGTACTACTTCGCGTAAATCTTCGCGTAGGTATCCCGCAAAATATTCTTCTGCACCTTGCCCATCGCGTTGCGTGGCAGTTCGTCGACGACGAAGACGCGCTTGGGCATCTTGAACTTGGCCAGCCGTCCGTCGAGCGCTTTCAGCACGCCCGCTTCGGTGACGTCGGCGCCCTTGTTGCAGACCACCACGGCCGTAACGCCCTCGCCGAAATCGGCATGCGGCACGCCGATCACGGCGGATTCGATCACGCCCGGCATGGCGTCGATCTCGCTCTCGATTTCCTTGGGGTAAACGTTGAAGCCGCCCGAGATCACCAGATCCTTGCCGCGGCCGAGGATGTGGACGTAGCCCTTGGCGTCGATCTTGCCGAGATCGCCGGTGATGAAGAAACCGTCGTCGCGGAATTCGGATTTTGTTTTTTCCGGCATCCGCCAGTAGCCCTTGAACACGTTCGGGCCTTTCACCTCGATCATGCCGATCTCGTCGCGCGCCAATTCCTTGCCGGTCTCGTGATCGGTGACGCGGACGGAGACGCCGGGCAGGGGAAGACCGACCGCGCCGGGCACGCGCTCGCCGTCATAGGGGTTGGACGTGTTCATGTTGGTTTCGGTCATGCCGTAGCGTTCCAGCACGGCGTGGCCGGTGCGCGCGGACCATTCGCGGTGGGTGTCGGCGAGCAGCGGCGCGGAGCCCGAAATGAACAGCCGCATGTGCCTGGTCGATTCCTTGGTCAGTGCCAGGCTCTGCAATAGTCGCGTGTAGAAGGTCGGCACGCCCATCATGACGGTCGCGCGCGCCATCAGCTTGATCATCAGTTCGGGGTCGAGCTTCGGCAGGAAGATCATCGAGGCGCGGGCGAACAGCGTGACGTTGCTGGCCACGAACAGGCCGTGGGTGTGATAGATCGGCAGCGCGTGGATCAGGACATCCTTGTCGGTGAAGCGCCAGTAGTCGACCAGGCTGTAGGAGTTTGACGCGAGATTGTCGTGCGTCAGCATCGCGCCCTTGGAGCGGCCGGTGGTGCCTGATGTGTAGAGAATGGCGGCGAGGTCGTCATTGCTGCGGGCAACCGTTGCGAACGCGGCGTCCGCCTTGGCGGCGGCCTCCGTCAGCGAGCCCTTGCCGTCGGCGCCGAGCGTCTCGACCTTGGCCTTCACCTTCGCCGCGATCGCGCCGATGCCTTCCGCCTTCGAGGGATCGCAGACGACCAGCGACGGCTCGGCATCGCCGATGAAGTAATCGAGCTCGTTCAGCGTATAGGCGGTGTTGAGCGGCAGGTAGACCGCGCCTGCGCGGACCGTCGCGAGGTAGAGGATCAGCGCCGGCACCGATTTCTCGGTTTGCGCCGCGACACGGTCGCCGGGCTTGACGCCGCGCGCCACCAGCACATTCGCCATTTGGCCGGCGCGGGCGATCAACTCGCCATAGCTGATGCGCGTGCCGTCGAGCATTTCGATCGCGAGCCGGTTCGGATCGTCGAGCGTATCGAACAGGCGGGAAAACAGATTGGCGTTGGCGGTCGTGTTCATGCATCATTCCCAAAGAGGGCGCTGGCCCGGGCGGAATTTTCGCCGGCTGGAATAGCAAGAACGCCCTTCAAAAAGCAACGGAGACAGTTTGCATGACAAATAACGGGAAACGGGTGGCCTGGGTGACGGGCGGCGGCAGCGGAATTGGCGCGTCCGGGGCGGAATTCCTGGCGGCGGATGGCTGGACCGTGGTGGTTTCCGGACGCCGGAAAGACGCACTGGACACGGTCGTGGCCAATATCACCAAAAACGGCGGCAAGGCCGAGGCGATCGCGCTCGACGTCAGCAGCAAGGAAGACGTCAACAAGGCGGCCGACCAGATTCTGGCCAAACACGGCCGGATCGACCTTCTGGTCAATAGCGCCGGCCTCAATGTGCCGAAGCGAAGCTGGGCCGACATGGAACTGGAGGGCTGGGACAAGGTCGTCGAGATCAACCTCAACGGCGTGCTCTACTGCATGCGCGCAGTGCTGCCGGCGATGCGCAAACAACAGGACGGCTGCATCATCAACGTCGCGTCCTGGGCCGGCCGTCATGTCTCGAAAATGCCGGGCCCGGCCTACACCACCACGAAACACGCGGTGCTGGCGCTGACCCATTCCTTCAACATGGACGAATGCGTCAATGGGCTTCGCGCCTGCTGCCTGTCGCCGGGCGAGGTCGCGACCCCGATCCTGAAGCTGCGTCCGGTGGTGCCGTCGGAAGCGGAGCAAGCGAAAATGCTGCAGCCGGAAGATTGCGGCCGCACCATCGCCTTCGTCGCCAGCCTGCCGCCCCGCGTCTGCGTCAACGAGATCCTGATCAGCCCGACGCATAATCGCGGATTTATCCAGACACCGGCCAACAGGGATTAGGCACGCGCCGTCATTGCGAGGAGCGATAGCGACGAAGCAATCCATCTATCCGGTATGCCGCGAAATGGATTGCGTCGCTTCGCTCGCAATGACGGTACACCACGATCCGCGCCCCCAAAAGTTTCAGCCATCACGATAATTTATTCGCCGAAACCGCCCCTAAAACCTCCCGTAGCTCGGCTCAACGACGACGAACACAACCGGTCCATCGACCAGCGTCGTTGTTTTCATCACCGGCGGATAACCCGCCGGCCATCGCAATCCTCGGGAGAAGATTCCATGTCCAAACGTATTGCACTGCTGTCGGCCGCCGTGTTCAGCGCACTGGCCTTCACCGCCACCATCACCGCGCCCGCCAGCGCGGAAGAAAAGACCGTGATGGTCGGTGGTGCTGCGATGTTCCCCTCCAAGAACATCATCCAGAACGCCGTCAACTCGAAGGACCACACCACGCTGGTTGCCGCGGTGAAGGCCGCCGGCCTGGTCGGGACGCTGGAAGGCAAGGGCCCGTTCACGGTGTTCGCGCCGACCAACACCGCCTTCGGCAAGCTGCCGGCCGGCACGGTCGAGACGCTGGTGAAGCCTGAGAACAAGGCGACCCTGACCAAGATCCTCACCTACCATGTCGTGCCCGGCAAGCTCGCCGCCGCCGACCTGAAGGACGGCATGAAGCTCAAGACCGCCGAAGGCGAGCAGCTGTCGGTCAAGCTCCAGGACGGCAAGGTCTGGATCATCGACGCCAAGGGCGGAACCTCGCAGGTCACGATCTCGAACGTCAACCAGTCGAACGGCGTGATCCATGTGGTCGATACCGTGCTGATGCCGGCGTCCTAAAACTCCCCGCGCGCACCTGACTGGTCCCAACGGGGGCGCGTGGATTGGGCGAGCCGGGGCAACCCGGCTCGCTTTTTTGTGAATTCGATACGCGCCATGCATCGATCTGATAGCGTCATGGCAGTAACGGAAAGCCGGTTCCCGGCGTATAAACCGATACCGAACCAGAAGCGGGGAAGAGCCATGTCGGCCGTCACAGTCAGCGACGAGCAAGCGACCTCAACCAAGGCCAAGGTCATCCAGCCGGCCTGGGTGCGGGCTCTGCACTGGACCAACGCCTTCGCGATGGTCCTGATGATCATGTCGGGATGGCAGATCTATAACGCCTCGCCGCTGTTCGGTTTCAGCTTCTCTTCGAGCATCACGCTCGGCGGCTGGCTTGGCGGCGCGCTGCTCTGGCATTTCGCCGCGATGTGGCTGTTGATGGTCAACGGCCTGATCTATCTGGTTATGGGCCTTGTCACCGGCCGCTTCCGCAAGAAGCTGCTGCCGATCACGCCGGAGGGCGTGATCTCGGACACCAAGGCGGCGCTGACCGGCGAGCTGTCGCATGCGGATCTCACCAAATACAATCAGGTGCAGAAGCTGCTTTATGCCGGCGTCATCATCGTCGGCATCCTCATCGTGCTGTCGGGTCTGGCGATCTGGAAGCCGGTCCAGTTTCAATATCTGACGGCGCTGTTCGGCGGCTATGAGGCTGCCCGTTACGTCCACTTCTTCTGCATGGCAGGCATCGTCGCCTTCATGGTGATCCATGTCGTGCTCGCTCTTTTGGTGCCGAAGAGCCTGCGCGCCATGATCATTGGCCGCTAGTTCAAGGGAGCAAGACCATGGGCCGCATGCGCAACCTCCTGATCCCCGGCGTCGACAAGACGCTTCTGGTCCGGGACGCCGTCAAGTCCATGCCTGACCTGACGCGCCGGCGCTTCATCACCAGCGGCGCCAGCCTCGGCGCGCTGACGTTGCTGACCGGCTGCGACGTCACGGACAGTTTTTCGGCCGAGGAGATGCTGAAGCAGGTCTCGAAATTCAATGACGGCGTGCAGGCGTTGATATTCAATCCCAATGCGATGGCGCCGACATACCCGGAAAGCGCAATTACAAAACCGTTCCCGTTCAATGGCTATTACGACGTCGACGACGCGCCTGAAATTGACGGCAAGAGCTGGAAGCTCGAAGTGCGCGGCCTGGTCGAGAACAAGAAATCCTGGACGCTGGATGAGCTTTATCAATTGCCGCAGGTCAAGCAAGTCACGCGCCACATCTGCGTCGAAGGCTGGAGCGCGATCGGAAGCTGGACCGGCGTCCCCTTGCGCGATTTCCTGAAAATGATCGGCGCGGATACGCGGGCGAAATATGTCTGGTTCCAGTGCGCCGACAGGGATGGCTACAATTCACCGCTCGACATGCCGTCCGCACTGCATGCGCAGACCCAGATGAGTTTCAAGTTCGCCGACGAGATCCTGCCGCGCGCCTACGGCTTCCCGATGAGAATCCGCGTGCCGACCAAACTCGGCTTCAAGAGCCCGAAATACGTGATCTCGATGGAAGTCACCAACGACTACAAGGGCGGCTTCTGGGAAGACCAGGGGTATAATTCGTTCAGCGGGAGTTAGCTCGCGTCATTCACTACGCGATGCTGCCTGAATTTCGAAACGCGCCACCGCTGTGCCTGCTCGTTTCGTGTTGCCTTTCAGCCGACGGATACGCCTGCCTTTGCCCGGCTTATTCCAAGCGCCAGAATGCGATGCAGCAGGTCCGGGTAATCCAGGCGATCATGCTTGGCGGCCGTCGCGAACTCCTGGCTCTTTGCGATCTCGGGATTGGGGTTCGCTTCAATGAAATACGGCGTGCCGTCGGCTGCGAGGCGAAAGTCGATGCGCGCGTATCCATCGAGGCCCAGCGTTCGGTAGATGCGTTTTGCTATTCGCTGAATACGGGTGCGTAGTTCCGGCGCAAGATCCTTGGCCGGCCCATCTTCAATTCCGACCCGCTCCTGATAATCGGGATCGTGTTTGACCTTCTCGGTGGCAATGTGCCGGGCACCCTGGCCGCCCATGCTGCCGAACTTCAATTCCCAAACCGGCAGGACTCGCAACCTGTTATTGCCGAGTACGCCGACGTAGAGCTCTCGCCCCTCGATATATTGCTCGGCGATGGCGGCAGTTCCGACCCGCTCGTGAATGAAGGCGACGCGCTCCGCGAGCTTCTCGTCCGTATCGACGATGGACGCTTGCGAGATGCCGTACGATCCATCCTCGCTCAAGCTCTTGACGATCAGCGGCAGCGCAAGACGCGCCGGCCGTTTGACCTTGCGGCGCATCGGAAACACGGCGAAGGACGGCACCGCGATCCGGCGATGGTGCACCAGCGTCTTGGAAAGATCCTTGCCGCGCGCCAGGATCAGGCCACGCGGATTGCACCCGGTATATGGGATCTGCATCAGCTCGAGATAGCTTGGAATATGCTGGTCATACACCGGCTCATGGTAAAACTGCTCGAGCAAATTGAAGACCACATGCGGCTTGAAGCCTTCGATCTCGTCGCGCACCGGCTTGATTTCCTCCTGCACGCCGAGTGGGTGAACTTCATGGCCAGCCGCACGCAAGGTACTCACGACGTCGTATTCTGTTTTCCATTCATTGATTTGCCGCGCCGTGTATCCCTCGGTGGAGTCCGGGGGCACGAAGTCCGGATGCATCAGCACCAGAATGCGCAGGCGTCTCATAGCGCGATCCATTTGCGCCGCGACGGACCGAACAGCGCGTGCATGGTCTTGGCTGTCAGCAATATGCTGAAATTGATCACCAGCTTCTGTTGGGAGCCGGCGGCACGCAGATTGAGCTCGCGACAGCGGGAGATCATGTCGTCAAGCACCGCATCCAGTGTAAGCTGGTTCTCGCCCGTCCACCGCGCAACCAGCTGCCTGATTTGAGCGCGGTGCCGCCTGATGAAGAGCGAAGCCGGTTGCTCCCGGCGATGCCGTGGATCGGCGGAGAACAGCCGGGAGAGATCGCGGTCGTAAGTCTTCGGAGGCTTGAATTCGTAGAACGCCTGCTTTTTCTTGTAGTGGTCGCCAAGCGTCTGACTGAGCTCATGCAGCGGATCGACACGCTCCCGCGTCGTGACGGGCGGTCGCTTCCCGGCGATTTCGCCCATCAATTCGTCGACATATTCGAGCTTCTTCAGTGCCGGCCAGCCGGCATAGCGCGTCCGCCAGTTCGAGCGCGGTCGCAGCCACACCGCGAAGGTTTCGGCAAAATCTTCGTCCGGATGGCTCTGTGCGTACCAGAGCCGAAGATGCTGGACATAGCTCCGGCTGGCCGGATTGGGCCGGTAATAGCGCGGGTAGTGCTTCGAGGACGGGCCGAACAGCTGCTGCCAGCGCCGGCGACGTTGCAGCTGGTAGGCGTGCTGTATGGCATGGCCTGCCTCATGACGGAGAATGGCCATGCACTCGGACCAGGTGCCGCCTTCGACGTCGAGCATCATTTTCTTCTCGATCTTCATCAGGCGGGGATGGGTGAGATAGAATGGGATGGCAATGCCGGGCACATCTGCCGGGCTAAACCATTCGCTCGATATCCATGCGTGCGGCCGCAGCCGGATGTCCCGTGCTCCGAGCTCTTCATAGAGCGCGCTGAGACAATCCTCGAGCCAGGTGTCTTCGACTGTAACCCTCAGGCTGCTGAGGCGTTGCTTGAGCAACTGCTCATCCGACAGCTTTTCCCAAGTGTATTTCCGCCGTGGCATAGGCATCCAGAAATCATAAAAACCCGACGCCTGGATGTTGTCACAGGATGCCGCCGGCAACAACCGCCGGGCCTTCGCAGCCTGCCCTTGCGGCGCCGCGAACGGCTACGCGGCCGCCATGTCCATGCGACGACAGAAGCAGGATGCCTTGATCGGAATTTCCGCGCGCGCCTGCGCCAGCTCGAGCCGTTGCCTGATCAAAGCCTTCTCGGCCTTTTCTCCGCGGCGGACCAGGCATTCGTGCAGGCCGTGCAGCGACCACAAATTGTCTGGATGCTGGCAGGCCCGGCTCAGCTTACCGTCAAGCCCGAGATCGGAGCGGTAGACCGCCTCGGCTTCCTCGATCCGTCCCTGCTCGAGGAGAAGGGCCCCCAGGGCATGGCGGGTCGGCTGCATCCATCCCCACGGCTCGTCATAGGGCAGGTCGTCGCTGAGCTCGACCGATTTGCGCAGATGCGCGAAGGCTACGTCATGGTTGCCCTTCCGGTACTCCAGCTCGCCATTCAGCATCGCTTCAGCGACATCCAGGAGATCGACGATCTTGTTGTTGTGGACACGGCGGCTCTCAGGCACGCGGGACTTCGCCGCCATGAACGATGCCTTCTCCGCTTCGGCCTCGGCGACATTGCCAAGCGCCGAATGCGCGACCGCCTTGGCGTAGTGGATCATGGCGACATTCGAGCAGTAGAGATCCCGATCCGCCGGCAGCTCCTGCGCGATGATTTCGCGCCATTTGCCGAAGCGCACGAGCACGTGCTGCTTCATCGTCAGATAGCCTTCGAGAAAATCCGCCATCGGCGGCGATTCAATCCGCAGCACCGCCTCGGGAATCGTGGCGATCAGTTCCTCGGCCGCCGCGATGGCAGGCGTGTACTGTCCCAGGAACATGGCGCCGTAGATCGCAAAGTGGAAGTTGTGAATGACGTAGACGAGGTAGACACCCGGATCTGCCGAATAGGCGAGGAATCGGCGGTCGGTCGCCAGCGCCTTCTGGTTATAGACAAGGACGTCCTTGTAGTGCCCGCACAGCACGTCGAGGTGCGTCGGCATGTGGATCAGGTGGCCGGAATCCGGAACGATCTCGCGCAAGCGGTCGCCGGCCCGCAATGCGGCTTGCGGAAACGGCGACATCTCCATCAGGTGGACGTAGAGGTGGAGCAAGCCTGGGTGGTCCCATGAAGCCGGGACCCGCTCGAGCGCGAATTCCAGCACCGCCCTGCATTCCTCGGTGCCCGCGCCCGCCGGTTTGCCGGAGGGCAGGTCCCACATCTGCCATGGCGTCTCGTTCATGAGCGACTCGGCGAACACCGCCCGGACGTCGAGGTCGTCGGGATAGGCATCGAAGATCTTGCGCATTTCCCTGGTGTAGACCTTGTCCCAGGGCGCCATGTCGTCGATCGCCTCGCGTTGTGGATAGCGCGCGGGAAGTGCCTGGATCATCGCCTGCTCGACCAGCGACGCCTTGCCGGCATGCGCAAGGGCTGCCTGCATGGCGTCGTAAGATGCCGACAGCGCCATCTGCCGTCCGAGCGGGTCGTAGCGAACCCAGGGCAGATTGTAGTTGGGGCCCGAGGCATAGCTGATGCCCCAGTGCGCCATCGCGCATGCGCCGTCGTGCCCCAGCGCCTTCTGAAAGCACTTGATCGCTTCGGCGTGATTGAACCCGAACAGCCAGTTGAGGCCCCGGTCAAACCAAAGCTGGGCGTCGGTCGATGACGTGGTGATGTTGCGGCTGTACTGCCCGAGATCGAAATAGGTTACGTCCCCCTTCGTCTCCATGATCGCTTCTCCGTTTTCGTGTTGCTGGGATGCTTCGGAGTGTCGGCCGATTACGTGCGGTGCTGCTCAGTCACTTTATCACAAGGCGCCGCCGCCTGCCCCCGCAAACTGCCGCAGGCGAGGAAAGCCGCTGGGCAAAGCGAAGCGTGCCCACCATCTCGCTCCGCGCAAGATCATGGTGGGCACGGCGCGAAGGCGCGCGCCTTTGCCCACCCTACGGATTCCGCGCAACCTTCTTCTGAAACGCCGACAGCACCGCACCCAGTGCCAGCATCGCCGCGGAAACGTTCAGCGCAAACGACAGGCTGCCCACCGCGTCCGTGATCGCGCCGACCACGATTGGCCCCAGCGTCTGGCCGATGCCGAAGGAAATGGTCAACGCTGCAATCGCGGTCGGCCAGGCCTGCGGCGGATAGTTGAAGCGGACGAAGGCGGTGGTGGAGCCGACCACCGCGAAGAAGGCGACGCCGAACACCAGCGCCGATATCGCGAGCAGCCACACCGATTGTCCGAAGATCGGCAGCGCGGCGCCGATGGCGTTGACGCCGAGAATGATCGTGGTGGCGAGGCCGCCGCGGTCGAGCGCGAGCACGCGGCGCCACACCCACGGCGTCACGAACGCGCTGACGCCGATCAGGCTCCAGAACGCGCTCTGCGCCGCGGCGCCGCCGCCGGCATCGCGCACATAGGCGATCATGAAGGTCATGTAGGCGATGTAGCCGGCGCCGAACAGGAAGTAGCCGGCGAGATAGATCACGACCGGGGCAATCGCGAATTTGGCCGTTGCTGTTGCGGCAGCCGTTACTCCGTCATGAAGCGGCGCCAATAGCACGGGGATCGTCATGACGACCGCGAGCGCCGTCATCGCCCACCAGACGATCCACCACGAGCCCGGCCCAAACCCTTGCAGCACAAACGGCGCGACCAGCCCGGACGCCAAAATGCCGATCCCGGGGCCGGCATAGAACAGGCTGAGCAGAAAATTCGCCCGCTCGGGCCGTGACTGCGCAATCGTCGCGGCCAGCGTGCCGCCGCCGACGAATCCGGCCGCGGCGCCGACGCCCGCCAGCAGCCGCGCAAAACTCAGGACGTAGAAGTTGCCCGTGATGGCGCACAGCGCCAGCGACAACACGCAGGCCAGCGTGCCCCACCGCACCGAAGCGACAAGGCCAAAGCGCCGGATCATGCGCGACGCCAGCAGCGCGCCCGCGAGATAGCCGGCCGCATTAACCGTGTTCATGAAGCCGGCCGCGGAATAGGACCAGAGCAGCGTGTCGCGCATATCAGGCAGCACCAGGGCATAGGCGAAGCGCCCGATGCCGAGGCCTGCGGTCGGCGCCAGCGACAGGATGAGGATCAGCCGCGCGGGATGCGCGTACGTCGCGGGGCGGTCGGGGGCGTGCAAGAAGTTACTCCGGTGGTGCTGCATTTTGGCAGGCAGCGTGGGGATTGCACAGGTGCGCTGTCCGCAACGGTGTCTTGCCAATCCTGCAACGGCATCACCCGGTCAACACCAGCACGACACCGAGCACGGTCAGCGCGGTGCCCGCTACGATGCGTGCGGTGATCGTGATGTGCTTCAGCACGACGGCGCTCAAGCCCACCGTGACCAGCGGATAGATTGCGGCCAGCGGCGCCACCAGCGTGATCGGTCCGTTGCGGACTGCGGCGAACAGCGTGAGTGCGCTCAGCCCGTTGCTGATGCCGGTCATCGCAAACCAGAACAGGCCGGCGCGCGGCGCCCGCACGACAAAGCTGCCGGTGCGGACACGCTGCACCGTCAGCACCACCAGCGACGACATGACGTAGCCGATCAGGCAGGCCCAAAGCGGGCTGGGCCAGACCGCAAGCCCGAGCTTGACGACCGGGGGCACGATGCCGCGGATCAGCGCGCTGCACAGCGGCAACAGCAGCGCCCAGCTCCGCCAGTGGCCGAGGTCGCGCGGACGGGTCACGGTAATGATCGCGGCGCCAGCGACGGCAACGATGAGGCCGAGCAGTTGCGGCGGATGCAGCGGCTCGTGCAGCAGGATCACCGCCACAGCCACCGCAAATAGCGGCGCGAGGTTGCCGAGCGTCGAGGTAATGACGGGCCCGAGCGCCCGGTTCGAGGCGAAGGTCAAAAGCGTCAGCGAGGCCGGAAAAAACAGGCCGATGGCGATGAAAATCGGCAGGCCGTGCCAGACTACCGGCTCGCCCTGCAGGATCAACGGCGACAGCAGCAGGAACAGGAGCGTGAAGGAGGGGACGCTGATCGCGGCGCCGGAGAGGGGATCGACGGTCCGCAGGCCCAATTGCGCCAGGACGACCCCGGCGCCGAGGAAGCCCGCCGAGGCAAAGGCGTAGATAATGGCAGATGTCATGAGGTCCGTCTTGGTGCCTTCTTGAGGGGCTTGCGGGTTGCTCGTTCCCTGCCTTTCTGGCCTGTCTGCGATGCCTTGCCAATCCGCCTCCGGCGTTTTAGCACTCCGCCCGCAACGAAATCGGTCGTCATGGCCGGGCTTGTCCCGGCCATCCACGTCTTGCCCGGGTTGAGGCAAAAAGACGTGGATGCCCGGCACAAGGCCGGGCATGACGAGTTGGACAAGGTGATGGACCCATGGCGACCCATAAACTGCTGCTTCTCTCTGGCGACGGTATCGGCCCCGAAGTGATGGGGGAGGTGCAGCGCCTGATCGACTGGATCAACGCGCAAGGCATCGCGAAATTCGAGACCGAGCAGGGGCTGGTCGGCGGCTCCGCCTATGACGCGCACAAGGTGTCGATTTCGGAAGGCGACATGGACAAGGCCAAGGCCGCCGATGCCATCATCTTCGGCGCGGTCGGCGGTCCCAAGTGGGACAGCGTCCCCTACGAGGTGCGGCCCGAGGCCGGTCTCCTGCGGCTGCGCAAGGATCTCGGCCTGTTCGCCAATCTGCGGCCTGCGGTGTGCTACCCGGCGCTCGCTGAGGCTTCCAGCCTGAAGCGCGAGGCGGTCGAAGGCCTCGACATCATGATCGTGCGCGAGCTCACTGGCGGCGTCTATTTCGGCGAGCCGAAGACGATCACCGATCTCGGCAACGGCCAGAAGCGCGCCATCGATACCCAGGTTTACGACACCTATGAGATCGAGCGCATCGGCCGCGTCGCCTTCGACCTGGCGCGCAAGCGCCGCAACAAGGTGACCTCGATGGAAAAGCGCAACGTCATGAAGTCGGGCGTGCTCTGGAACGAGGTGATGACGCAAGTTCACGCGCGCGAATACAAGGACGTCACGCTGGAGCACCAGCTCGCCGATTCCGGCGGCATGATGCTGGTGAAGGCGCCGAAGCAGTTCGATGTCATCGTGACCGACAATCTGTTCGGCGACATGCTGTCCGATATCGCGGCGATGCTCACGGGATCGCTCGGCATGCTGCCCTCGGCCTCGCTCGGCGAGATCGACGCCAAGACCAAAAAGCGCCGCTCGCTGTTCGAGCCGGTGCACGGCTCCGCGCCTGACATCGCGGGCAAGGGTCTTGCGAATCCGATCGCGATGATCTCCTCGTTCGGAATGGCGCTGCGCTATTCCTTCGACATGGGCGCGCTGGCCGACAAGGTCGATGCCGCGATCGCCGCGGTGCTCGCGAGCGGACTTCGTACCGCGGACATCAAGTCGGAGGGCACGACGGCGGCTTCGACCACGCAGATGGGCGAGGCGATCCTGAAGGAACTGCAGAAGCTGCACGCGTAAGCGACTTGTAGGGTGGGCAAAGCGCAAGCGTGCCCACCAGCCTACTTGCGCGAGAAGATGGTGGGCACGGCGCGAAGTGCGCCTTTGCCCACCCTACGTTTTCAGCGCCATCAAAAAAATGCCCGGTCGCGAGACCGGGCATTTTTCGTCAGGCTTTGGCCGCCATCAATACAGCGGGAACCGCGTCGGATAGCCACCCATGTCTGCCGGCGGGTTGAGCGGCTGGCGGTCGATCGGACGGTTGAGGTTTTCACGCGCGAAAGTCGGATAGCCGATCTCCGGCGGGAAGGCGTAGTCCTGGAACTTGCGGTCGCCCGGCAGCACTTCGGTGCCGGCATCGAGCCAGGAGCGCGTGGTGACGTAAACGCGGGTGCGACCCTGCTGGTAGGAGCGGTTGGGACCGTTCGCGCCGTAGTAAGGACGGCCGTCCCGGTCATATTGCTGCCTGGACTGGGCGCTGGCGGAGGTCGCGCTGACCGCGACGAGGGCGGCGGCAGCAAGCATCATCGCGAGCTTGCTCGCAGCAGGGAATTTTCGGGTCATTGCATCCTCGTCATTAGCTACCCCTGAGGGGGCCTGGCGGATCGCCAAATCTGGTTGTGCGCATTGTAGCCACGGCGGGACTACCGTCGCTAGGTCAATTGCGCCACACCGCGATGGAATAATACCGCAAGAAGCGAAAAAGTTTCATGAAAACCAGTGTCTTGGCCGCTTGTTGCCACAATTGTAGGGGGCGGGAGCCGAGTCCTGCCCGATGCCGGGCTACAGGGCGCCGCGCAGCCGCGGATTATCCGCGCCCATCACCCAGTCCGCGGACAAGGCCGGCACGCCCGTTACAGCGCAATCGCTGCGTCTGACCTCGGCACGGGCGAACAATTCCGCCAGTTTGGCATCGCTGCCGGCCGTCAGCAGGACCAGCCGGTTGAGCATGCAGCCGATCGCGGCGCGGCGGGCGGGCAGATCCTCGCCCAGGCAGGACCAGCCAGAGAGACGGAATTTCGGCTCGTCGACATGCCTGAAAAATCGCAGGCAGGAGCGGGCAGCCTCGGTGCCGCCGATCCGGCGAAACAGGGTCACGGCGCCGAACTTGCTGTCGATGATTCCAGCCGCCTCCAGCTCGCGCGCGCCCGCCGGATCCATCCGTGCGGCGAGGTAGCCGGCGGCCGAGCCGATCTGGTCGATTTCTTCACCCGGGCGATAGATTTCGAGTTCAGCGACCGGCGTGCCGCCGGCGCCGTTCCAGTGGAACACGTCCTTGCGGCCGCCTTCCGGGTGTCTGAAAATCTCGTAAGTCTCTGTCTTGCCTGGAAAAATAAACTGGCTGACGGCGAATGCCGGCGCCGTGCGGGCAGCTTGGCTCCAGGTTTTGGGCGAGGTCTCCATCGCCGTGACTTCGGGTAGATGCTGCCATAGCGCGATACCGCCAATGGCCATCAGCGCCAGCGTCATCAGATAGGCGCAGAGCCGTGCCAGCGTGCCGCAGACCTCGTCCGCGAAGTTCGCCAGCGCCGGGTGAATTCTCGCCCTATATTGGAAATTGGCCGTTCTGGCCGGAAACGCATGCATCAAACGCCCAAACGCAACCGTCACACGTTGTCTAGATTCTTGTTTTGACGCGTTTTCTTCACGCGAACCGGTATCCACTTCGCTCGAAATCGCTATAAGGACGTTTCTCGCATAGAAGCGCTGCCTTCTCCCTTTCCGCCTCAGGCGGCGGGGCGGCATTTTTTCTCGGAGAGTGAACGATGGGTTACAAAGTCGCTGTCGTCGGTGCGACCGGCAATGTCGGGCGCGAAATGCTCAACATTCTCGACGAGCGCAAATTCCCCGCCGACGAGGTCGTGGTGTTGGCCTCGCGCCGCAGCGTCGGCGTCGAGGTGTCGTATGGCGACCGCACCCTGAAGGTCAAAGCGCTCGAGCATTATGACTTTTCCGATGTCGATATCTGCCTGATGTCGGCCGGCGGCTCGGTGTCGAAGGAATGGTCGCCCAAGATCGGCGCCGCCGGCGCGGTGGTGATCGACAATTCGTCGGCCTGGCGGATGGACCCGGACGTGCCGCTGATCGTGCCGGAAGTGAATGCGGACGCGGCCAAGGATTTTGGCAAGAAGAATATCATCGCCAACCCGAACTGTTCGACCGCGCAGCTCGTGGTGGCGCTGAAGCCGCTGCACGACAAGGCCACCATCAAGCGCGTCGTGGTCGCGACCTATCAATCGGTGTCGGGCGCCGGCAAGGACGCGATGGACGAACTGTTCTCGCAGACCAAGGCCGTCTACACCAATGACGAGCTGGTCAACAAGAAATTCCCCAAGCGCATCGCCTTCAACGTCATCCCCCACATCGACGTCTTCATGGAGGACGGCTACACCAAGGAAGAGTGGAAGATGATGGCGGAGACCAAGAAGATTCTCGATCCCAAGATCAAGCTCTCCGCGACCTGCGTGCGCGTGCCTGTCTTCGTCGGCCATTCCGAGGCCGTCAACATCGAGTTCGAGAATCCGATCACCGCCGATGAAGCGCGCAATATCCTGCGCAATGCGCCGGGCTGCCTCGTCATCGACAAGCAGGAGCCGGGCGGCTACGTCACGCCCTATGAATCGGCCGGCGAGGACGCCACCTATATCAGCCGCATCCGCGAGGACGCGACGGTGGAGAATGGGCTGGTGCTGTGGTGCGTCTCCGACAATCTGCGCAAGGGTGCGGCGCTGAACGCGGTGCAGATCGCCGAATGCCTGATCAACCGCAAGCTGATCAGCGCGAAGAAAAAGGCGGCGTAAGGCGAGAATTCGGCGGGTGGCAAAGCCACCGGGTCGCGCAAATCCGCGCCCGATGACGGGCTCCGCGTGCCCACCATTCAGCATTGCGATCGAGGATGGATGGTGGGCACGGCGCTTCGCACCTTTGCCCACCCTACGGCTACACCGGCTCCCGCACGCTCTGAAACTCCTTTGCCTCCTTGTCGAGCACGAACAGCGAGCCCTCGGCGACGCCGAAATAGGCGCCGTGCAATTCCATTTCGCCACGCTCGACGTGGGTACGCACGAACGGGAACGTCATCAGGTTTTCGATTGAGCGGAAGATCGCGGCCTTTTCGATCCTGACGGTGAAATCCTGCATCGACTCGCGCTCGCGCTGCTCGACGATTTCACCCGGCTTGATGAACATCGCCATCCAGCGGCCGATGAAGTCGCCCGGCGACAGCGGGTCGATCTTGTCGATGAAGGCGCGGATGCCGCCGCACTGGGCGTGGCCGAGCACGACGATGTGCCTGATGCGGAGCACGTTGACGGCATATTCCAGTGCCGCCGAAACGCCGTGGGCGCCGCCGTCCGGCTGATAGACCGGCACCAGATTGGCGACGTTGCGCACCACGAACAATTCGCCGGGACCGGCATCGAAGATCACTTCCGGCGAGACACGGGAATCGCAGCAGCCGATCACCATCACGGCGGGCGACTGGCCGCGCTCGGAAAGTTCCCGATAGCGGGTCTGTTCGGTGGGCAGCCGCTGCGAGGTAAAGGCCCGGTAGCCGTCGAGCAGATGTTGCGGGAATGACGTTGCCATGTTGCCTGTGCCTGTCGTTAGCCCTGCCTAACCATAGACCGATGATCGGAACAAGGCTTTCGGACCGCGGTTTGAAATGTTAGGGCGTGGGGCTCAAAACGCCCCAGAGGAAACCGATCCATGACCCGTCCGCGCCGCAGCCTGTTGTTCATGCCGGGATCGAACGCGCGGGCGCTGGAAAAGGCGCGCAGCCTGCCCGCCGACGGCATCATTCTGGATCTTGAGGACTCGGTGGCGCCGGAAGCCAAGGCTGTCGCCCGCGACCAGATCGCCAAGGCGATCGCCGCCGGCGGCTTCGGCAAGCGCGAGGTCTTGATCCGCGTCAACAGCCTCGATACGCCCTGGTGGGTCGAGGACGTCACCATGGCCGGCAAGGCCCGGCCCGATGGTATTCTGGTTCCCAAGGTTTCCACCGTGGCCGATCTCAACGCCATTGCGAACCGCCTGAGCGATATCAACGCCGACATGTCGATCCGGGTCTGGGCGATGATCGAAACCGCGCGTGCCGTACTCGATGCGGACAAGCTGGCGGCGGCATCGAAGGATTCCGAAACAAGGCTCGCCGGGTTCGTGTTCGGGCCCAATGATATCTCGCGGGAGACGCGTATCCGGATGCAGCCGGGCCGCGCGGCGATGATCCCGATGATCACGCATTGCATCCTGGCGACGCGCGCGCACGGGCTGGAAATTCTCGACGCCCCCTACAGCGACATCAGCAACATCGACGGCTTCGCGACCGAATGCGCCCAGGGCCGCGATCTCGGCTTCGACGGCAAGACGCTGATCCATCCGAGCCACATCGAGGCCTGCAACGCAATCTTCACGCCGCCGGCCGAGGAGGTCGAGCAGGCGCGCAAGATCATTGCAGCGTTCGAAATGCCGGAAAACGCCTCGCGCGGCGCGATCCAGCTCGACGGCCGGATGGTGGAGCGGCTGCACGCCGACATGGCGCGGCGGACAATCGCGATTGCCGACGCAATCGCCGCCATGGGGCACTGAATTTTCCGGTAGATGTCTTCTTCCCTTCTCCCTTGTGGGAGAAGGTGGCGCGAAGCGCCGGATGAGAGGTTCTCTCCGCGCTCAAGACTCGTGGATAGAACCCCTCACCCGTCTCCGCTTCGCGAAGCCACCCTCTCCCACAAGGGGAGAGGGGGACGCGCCAGCCCCTGCGTTACGAAATGATCTGCTGACCAAAACCATCGATCGTCGGCGCATTGCCGCAATATTCCTGGTAATGCGCAGCCGCGGTGCCGGCGGCGAGATCTTTGTCACACTGGCGCTTGTGGATGCACATGGAGCAGACGCGCTCCATGTCACGGAGCACGAGCGGCTCAGTGCGCAATAGACTCTCCTGGTCGATGCCGAGCGCGGTGAGCATTTTCGGCAGCTCGTCCGCGGCATGCGGCCCCCGGCGGACCAGCGCCTCGAGATCGGCGGACGACATCCGCAGATCGCTCGCGATCTGACCGAAATTGGCGGCGTCCATCTCGCGCATCTCCCTGCGCTCGCGCCGGTGCTTCAGCCATTCGCCGAAGATATCGACCATGCGGCTGACGTTGGGATAGGGCTTTTCCTGAACGGTCATGGCACGGCTCCCTTGGGTCGCTCTGATGTCCCAAGGTGAGCGCAAAGCATGCGCCCGTCATTGCGCTGGATCAAATTTGGGAGCGGTGATCTTACCCTCCAGGGGAGGGTGAGTCATCGCGAGCCGAATCTCTCCGCTGCCCACGCATATAAGCTGCCGGGAATCGGCTTCTCGCCGCCGCGCCCTTTTGGCGAGATGTGCAGTCCGACGATCTCTGGATCAGCCAGCAGGCCTGCAAAATCCGTCGGCTCGAAGAACAGCTTCGGCTCGGCGTGCACTGCATAGAACGACCGTTTCGGCAGCGCGTGCTGCAATTCATTCGAGCGGCGCGCGAGCGCGGTGAGCGCGGCGGGGCCGTAGATGGCGACGCGGATGTCGGAGAGGCGGCTCGACCGGTGGCGCAACTGGCGCAGCATGAAGGTGAGGCGATGGCGCAGCGCCAGCCAGTCCGGCGTCAGGTCCTCCTGCTCCATCAGGTCCTCGAACGCCCGCACGATCGGATCGTTCGCCGGCAGGTACAACACCGAGTTGCCGAGCTGGCGCCGGCGCTCCCACGCGAAGTAGGGCTTGGCCGGATCGATCTCGATCGGTTTGAGCAAGAGCACGTCGGCGTCGAGCCACAGCCCCGCGCGCTCGGCCATCAGCCGCATGCGAAAGAAGTCGCTGAACTGCAGGATGGTCCAGTCGCGCCAGCTACCATCCGGCTCGGGCGGGCGCAGCCGCTCTGAAAAGGAGCGCGGCAGGATCGCTTCGGCCTCGGCATTGCCGACGCCGTCGGGCAGGCCCGGTATTGGATCGAAACTGTAGACGGTGACCTTGTGGCCGGCGGCAACCTGCGACCGGAGGCAGGTCAGCCGCAGCCCGTCGAGCCGGCCGTGCCAGAAGGTGACGACGTCAGGCCGCATTCGCGTCGCCTCCGCACATAGAAAAAGAGCCCCGATTTGGTCGGGGCTCTCCTAGCACAATCAGGCCCAGGCGCGCTCTTTCTTCAGCTTCGCCTCGTAGTCGTCGATCGACGACTTCTTTTCCATGGTCAGCCCGATGTCATCGAGGCCGTTCATCAGGCAGTGCTTGCGGAACGGATCGATCTCGAACTTCACCTTGCCGCCGTCGGGACCGCGGATCTCCTGGTTGGCGAGATCGATGGTCAGCGTGGCGTTGGCGCCGCGCTCGGCGTCGTCGAACAGCTTGTCGAGATCTTCCTGGGTGACGCGGATCGGCAAAATGCCGTTCTTGAAGCAGTTGTTGTAGAAGATGTCGCCGAACGAGGTCGAAATCACGCAGCGGATACCGAAATCCAGCAGCGCCCACGGCGCGTGCTCGCGGCTCGAGCCGCAGCCGAAATTGTCGCCGGCGACCAGCACCTTGGCGCTGCGATAGGCCGGCTGGTTGAGCACGAAGTCCGGGTTCTCGCTGCCGTCATCCTTGTAGCGCTGTTCCGAGAAGAGGCCCTTGCCAAGGCCGGTGCGCTTGATGGTCTTGAGGTACTGCTTCGGAATGATCATGTCGGTGTCGACATTGATGATCTTCAGGGGGGCAGCTACGCCTTCCAGTGTGGTGAACTTTTCCATCGATCGCACTTCCCGGTTGAAAAGGTGGGACGGGCTGCTGATTTATCGCGAATATGGCCGCTGCAAAAGGCCAATTTGCGCATAGGCCGCCTGTTCTGGCGCGTTTTGGACGGACAGGCAGCCGGTTCGCGGGAGGACGCCTTAACCTGCGCTGGCCTCGATCGCCTCCATATCGGCGTCCGAAAGCCCGAAATGGTGACCGATCTCATGGATCAGGACGTGGCGGACGATATGACCCAGCGTTTCCTCGTGCTCGGCCCAGTAATCGAGGATCGGACGGCGGTAGAGCCAGACCATGTTGGGCAGGCGGGCGATGTCCTGAGTGCTTTGCTGCGGCAGGCCGATGCCCTGGAACAGGCCGAGCAGGTCGAATTCGCTTTGCGCCTGCAACTCGTCCAGGACCTCGTCGGTCGGAAAGTCGTCGACGCGGATGATCACGCCGTGGCACAGGTCTCGAAACGTCTTTGGCAGGCGCTCGAACACCTCATGCGCCATGGCTTCCATTTCGGCGAGCGAGGGGGCTTTTGCTTCGGTCCACATCAGGACGTATTTAGCGTGTGTTATGTCCCGGCGCATAATGGTTTTGCGACAGTTGACCTTAACGCTCCAATCGGAGACCGTGCGGGCGTTATCAGGCTTGGGTGGGCTTAAGATGAAACGGATTGTGACGGTTGCAGCGTGGGCTGCTTTTGCCGGGCTCCTGCTGCCGGGTGCGGTAGCGCGAGCCCAGACGGCGGCGCCGGAACTGCGGGTCGTGCAGGCACCGAAGGCCGCCGTCACTGATGTCTCCGCGCAGCGCCGGCGTCCGTTGCGCCGCGTACCGATCTATAGCCAGGAGTGGGCGCCCAGCGTCTACCCCCGCTACAACCCCGGGCCCAACGCCGTGCGGGATTGCACCGCGCATTACGTCCAAGAGTACCGGCCGAGCGGCACGGTGATCACCCCGCGTATGAATTGCTACTGGCGGCCGGGCTAAATTCTTCCACTCTTCGTTAGCGCGTTGACCGACGCGATCGCCGTGAAATCATGACGGCGGTCGGCGCCGCATTGCGCGCGCCGATTGCGATGAAAGCGGCGGCCTTCGTTCATCTTCGTGGCGCATTCATTCAGGGCGCATTCAAGTCGCGACCATCAGATTGGATGCAGCGTTGCGGCGAGCGATTCGACGCAGACGTGACACCCGATCCAAGGAGAGGATTTATGCAGTTCACGAAAATTCTGGGACTTGCTGCCGTTGGCGCGTTGCTTGCGCTCGCTGCGCCGGTCGAACGCGCCAATGCGCTGTCGCTCAGCAATCCCGGCGCCGCCGCGGCGGTTCAGGAGGACGCCAGGCTCGCGACGACCGAAGTTCATTGGCGGCACCATCGCCACCACCATCATCATCGGTGGCACCGCTGGCATCATCGCCACCACCACCATCATCACCATCATCGCCACTGGCATCGCTGGTAAGTGCGACAGCCAGACGCAGCGATCGAGCAGGCCCGTTCAGTACGGGCCTGTTTCGATTCCAGCCATCGCCTTGAAACCGGCGAGATTTCTGCCCGATATCTCTAACATTGGGATTGGCAGGGAGAAGTCCGTCATGAAGAGCTTGATCGGTGCAGCGTTTGTCGCAGCTGCGCTCGCGATTGCCGCACCGGCAGCGATCGATGCGGCCGCCGCGGCGCCGCAGACGAAGGCGCAGCGTGCCGGCATTTCCGGCGCCACGGACTTCAGCGCGCACCGCCATGTCAGGCGCTACAACAGGTACTACGGTTATCATCGTCCGCACTACCATCGGTCTTATTATTACGCGCGGCCGGTCTACTATCGGCCATACCCCTATGACACACCCGCGCCGTTCACCTTCGGCATCGGTTTTGGGCCGGTCTGGTGGTGAGGCACGGACGCGAAAGTTCTGCGATGTGTTCATATTGATGCACAGCGCATTCATGGCGCGTTCACGTGGCTGTCTCTAACTTCACGTTGGGAGCGACCGCACAAGAAAAAGCGACGGAGCCAGCCGCAGAGCGGCACAAGGCGCGCCGTCGCCGGTTTAGGGAGGTTCCATCCATGTCGATATCCGATCCCGGACGCGGCCTGGTCCGCCGTCTGGGCGTTACAGCTGCGGCCCTTTTTGCGTTCGCGGCAGCATCACAACAGCCTGCCGAGGCGCTCTCGCTTGCAAGTCCCGGCACGGCGTCCTCAGCGAAATTTGCAACCGATGGACTGACGACCCAGGTTCAACACCGCGGTGGGATGGGCGGCGGCGGTGGTTTCCGTGGCGGTGGAGGCGGCGGTGGCTTCCGCGGCGGCGGTGGCGGCGGCGGTTTCCATGGCGGCGGCTTCCGCGGCGGCGGTGCGGCGTTTCATGGTGGCGGCTTCCGCGGTGGCGGCGCGGCGTTTCGCGGCGGTGGGTTCAGGGGTGGAGGGATGGCGATCCACCGTGGCGGCTTTCGTGCGGCGCCGGTGTTCCGCGGCGGCGGTTATCGTGTGGCTCCCGCCTTCTATGGTCGCCGCCACTTTTCCGGATACCGTCACGCGTACCACCGGCCCTTCTTCCATCGGCGTCACTTCCATCGACGCTTCTATTACGCGCCGGCCTACTACTCGTACCCGGCCTACTATTATCCGCGCCGTTGCCGCGTGATCTGGACCTATTACGGACCGCGCAGGATCTGCAGGCCCTGGTATCGGCCCTACTGGCGCGCCCGCTACTACGGCTATTGGTGAAAACGGAAAACGAAACAGGCGCCCGACGGGCGCCTGTTTTTCGAGCGGGAAGATTACTCAAATCCTTTCCCAGGGCTTGACCTTCCACGGCGTCAGCTTCTCCATCCGCCATTGCTGCCAATGCTCCGGCGGCCAGTGGCCAAGGCGCGAGGTTTCCTTGGTGGCGGTGGTCTGAAGGTCGACGATACGCGGCGTGCGGCGGCGCACCTGCTTCGTCGCCTCGCTGATCATATCGACATATTCAAACTTGTCGGTCACGGCCAAAGTCCCTCGCGAAAACGCTTCGCAAGGGACAGTGTGCGCTTTTGCCTGTTAACGCGGCGTTTCCGAAACGCTTCGCTATCTAGACAAACAGAGGGTTAACGCCAGTCCCGGACGTCGACGAAGTGGCCGGCGATCGCGGCCGCCGCGGCCATCGCCGGCGACACCAGGTGGGTGCGGCCCTTGAAGCCCTGGCGGCCCTCGAAATTGCGGTTCGAGGTCGAGGCGCAGCGCTCTTCCGGCGCCAGCTTGTCCGGGTTCATCGCAAGGCACATCGAGCAGCCGGGCTCACGCCACTCGAAGCCGGCCTTGATGAAGATCTTGTCCAGCCCTTCGGCTTCCGCCTGCTCCTTCACGATGCCGGAGCCCGGCACGACCATCGCGTTGACGTGGGCGTTGACCGTCTTGCCCTCGGCGATCTTTGCGGCTGCGCGCAGATCCTCGATGCGGCCGTTGGTGCAGGAGCCGATGAAGACACGATCGAGCTTGATGTCGGTGATCTTCGTGCCCGCGATCAGGCCCATATATTTCAGCGCGCGGTGCTTCGACAGCCGCTTGGCCTCGTCCTCGATCTTGTCGGGATCAGGCACGAAGCCTGCGATCGACACCACGTCCTCGGGCGAGGTGCCCCAGGTCACGATCGGCGGCAGCTTTGCCGCGTCGAGCCGGATCTCGTGGTCGAAATGCGCGCCTTCATCGGAGCGCAGCTTTTCCCAGTAGCGCATCGCGGCATCCCAATCGGCGCCCTTCGGCGACTTCGGGCGGCCCTTGAGGAATTCGAACGCCTTCTCGTCGGGTGCAACCAGGCCGGCGCGGGCGCCGCCTTCGATCGACATGTTGCAGACCGTCATGCGGCCTTCCATCGTCAGCGAACGGATGGCGTCGCCGGCATATTCCAGCACGTAGCCGGTGCCGCCGGCGGTGCCGATCTCGCCGATGATCGCGAGGATGATGTCCTTGCCGGTGACGCCGTCGGGCAATTTGCCGTCGACCACCGCGCGCATGTTCTTTGCCTTTTTCTGGATCAGCGTCTGCGTCGCCAGCACGTGCTCGACTTCCGAGGTGCCGATGCCGTGCGCCAGCGCGCCGAATGCGCCGTGGGTGGAGGTGTGGCTGTCACCGCAGACGATGGTGGTGCCGGGCAGGGTAAAGCCCTGCTCCGGGCCGATCACGTGCACGATGCCCTGGCGCTTGTCGAACTCGTCGTAGTATTCGACGCCGAACTCCTTGGCATTTTCTGCCAGCGCCTTGATTTGCTCGATGCTTTCAGGATCGGGATTGGGCTTGGTGCGGTCAGTGGTCGGAACGTTGTGATCGACCACGGCCAGCGTCTTCTCCGGCGCATGAACCTTGCGGCCCGAAGCGCGCAGGCCCTCGAACGCCTGCGGCGAGGTCACCTCGTGCACCAGATGGCGATCGATATAGAGCAGGCAGGTGCCGTCCTCGGCTTCGTGCACCAGATGGTCGTTCCAGATCTTGTCGTACAGCGTGGTCGGTTTGGACATGAGCGTCAGCTCCAAAGGGAAGTTCTGTGTGAGCGGTTAGGCGCGGAACGCGCGCCAGCAACGAAACGTCAGCGCAGCATCAAGCTGCGCGCGTAAGCGCTGACGTCGCTGATGTCGCGAACCGTCCGAAGAACCGGCCGGGCAGCCGCGAGCGATCGTCGATGACGATCCTCTGGGCGGTGCCGAAGGCGGCGCTGGTACGATCTAGAACCATTCCAGTCTCATATCACATGGCTCATCTAAGTGCGATATGCGTTTGTTGCCACCGTCATTGCGAGCGAAGCGAAGCAATCCATCGCGCGGCATAACGGATAGATGGATTGCTTCGTCGCTTCGCTCCTCGCAATGACGGGAGGCGCAACAAAAAAGCGCGGGGCAAAACCCCGCGCTTTTCGCCACATCCCTTTCGGGAAAAATTACTCGCCGACGGCTGCGGCGCGGTCCTGCTTCTCGACGATGCGGGCCGACTTGCCGCGCAGGTTGCGCAGGTAATACAGCTTGGCGCGACGCACCTTGCCGCGGCGCACCACCTTGATCGAGTCGATCATCGGCGACATGACAGGGAACACGCGCTCGACGCCCTCGCCGTAGGAAATCTTGCGGACGGTGAAGCTCTCGTTGAGCCCGCCGCCGGAACGGCCGATGCAAACGCCTTCATAGGCCTGCACGCGGGTGCGCTCGCCTTCGACCACCTTGACGTTGACGATCACGGTGTCGCCGGGGCCGAATTCCGGAATCGACTTGGTGGCCGACAGTTTTTCGAATTGCTCTTTTTCGAGCTGTTGAATGAGGTTCATTGAAATCTCCATCGGCGGCGCGCCCGGCAGCGGGCTGCGCGACGTCCATCTATCCTGCCATTGCGCGGATTTGGCGCTCGTATAAGGCAAAGGCGAACGCTTGTCACCCGTCTGTCTTGTTTTTTGTGGCTCTTTGGCCGGGCCTGGCCGCCCACAAATCCGGCCGCCGCGCCCGGGTCAGGGCCTCGGCTTCGGCCTTTCGCCAGGCCGCCACCTTGGCGTGGTCGCCGGAAATCAGGATTTCCGGGATGCCGCGGCCCTCGAACTCCTGCGGGCGGGTAAATTGGGGGTATTCCAGTAGTCCTTCGGAAAAACTTTCGTCTTCGCCCGACGCCTGTTTGCCCATGACGCCCGGCAAAAGCCGCACGCAGGCGTCGATCAGCGCCATCGCGGCGATCTCGCCACCCGACAGCACATAATCTCCGATCGAGACCTCTTCGAGGTTCCGCGCCTCGATGACCCGCTGATCGACCCCCTCGAACCGGCCACAGACGATCAGCGGTCCCGGCCCAATGGCGAGTTCCTTGATCCGCGACTGGGTCAATGGCCGACCCCGCGGGCTCATCAGGAGGTGTGGCCGGTCCTGGCCGGCATCGGCGGCGTCGATCGCAGCCGCCAGCACGTCGGCGCGGAGCACCATGCCCGGGCCGCCGCCGGCGGGGGTGTCATCGACGCTGTGATGGCGGTCGGTGGCAGAATCCCTGATGTCACGCGCCTCGAGCGACCACAGGCCTGACGCCAGTGCGCGGCCCGCCAGGCTGACGCCGAGCGGCCCGGGAAACATCTCGGGGAAGAGGGTGAGAACCGTGGCGCGCCAGGTCATATCAAACCCATCACGTGAGCGTCGGGGCTTCGTCGCCTTCGATTTCCTGCGGCAGCTCGATCACCACACGGCCGCCGGCGAGATCGACCGTCGGGACGACGGCATTGGTGAAAGGCAACAGCATGGTGGCGCCCCGCGGCGGCGCGATCTCGATGATGTCGCCGGCGCCGAAATTATGGATCGCAACGACGCGGCCGAGCGGATCGTTGGCGGCATTGACCGCGGCAAGCCCGATCAGGTCGGCGTGGTAATATTCGTCCTCGTCGGTCTCAGGCAATTTGTCGCGCGCGACATAGAGCTCGATGCCGTTGAGCCGTTCGGCGTCCTCGCGGGTGGCAATGCCCTTGAACGTCGCCACCAGATGATCCCTGGCCTCGCGGACATGCGCCACCTCGAACTGGCGTGCGCCGTCCCTGGTCATCAGCGGGCCGTAATCCTTTACGGCCAGCGGATCTTCGGTGAACGTCCACAGCTTCACCGCGCCGCGCACGCCATGCGCGGCGCCGATACGGGCGACGCAAATCGGTGCTGCCACCATGCGTCGCTAAGACTTACGCCTTCGCGGCGGCTTCGGCGGCCTTGCGCTCCTTGCGCGGCACGGCCTTTTCCGGGTTGTTGCGCGCGGCGCGTTTGACGATGCCGGCGGCATCCAGGAAGCGGGTCACGCGATCGGACGGCTGCGCGCCCTTGGCGAGCCAGGACTTCACCTTGTCCATGTCGAGCTTCAGGCGCGACTCATTGTCCTTCGGCAGCAGCGGATTGAAATGGCCGAGACGCTCGATGAAGCGGCCGTCGCGGGGAAAGCGCGAGTCGGCGACGACGACGTGATAGACCGGACGCTTCTTGGTGCCTGCGCGAGCGAGGCGGATAACGACTGACATCTAGTTCTCCTGAGTGGTTCGATTGAAGTCTGTTGGTTGGGTTAGTTCGTCATTGCGAGGAGCGAAGCGACGAAGCAATCCATTCTTTCTTTCCGCGGATCGATGGATTGCTTCGCTGCGCTCGCAATGACGGGTGTTCTCATTTCTTCTTGCCCGGAAAGCCGCCGAGGCCCGGCAGCGTCGGCTTGCCGCTGAGGCCGGTAAGCCCCGGCACATTCGGCAGGCCCTGACGCAGGCCGACGGGAAGATCCTTTGGCAAATTCGGCAGGCCGCCGGTGCCGCCCTGCATCTTGTCGGCCAGCGCCTTCATCTCTTCCGGCGAGGGCGGCTTCATGCCGCCGCCAAAACCCATCGCCTGCGCGATGCCGGCCAGCGGGCCGCGCTTGCCCGAACCCATCGCCTTCATCATGTCGGCCATGTTCCGGTGCATCTTCAGCAGTTTGTTGACCTGCTCGACATTCTGGCCGGCGCCGGCGGCGATGCGCTTCTTGCGGCTGGCTTTCAAAATGTCCGGGCTCTTGCGCTCGGCCCGCGTCATCGAATCGATGATCGCGACCTGGCGTTTGAGGATCTTGTCGTCGATGCCGGCCGCCGCAATCTGGTTCTTCATCTTGGCGATGCCGGGCATCATGCCCATCAGGCCGCTGATGCCACCCATGTTCGACATCTGCAGCAACTGCTCGCGCATGTCGTTGAGATCGAACTGACCCTTGCGCATCCGCTCGGCGGTGCGCGCGGCCTTTTCGGCGTCGATATTCGCCGCGGCCCGCTCGACCAGCGAGACCACGTCGCCCATGCCGAGGATGCGGCCGGCGATGCGGCTGGGGTGGAAATCCTCCAGCGCGTCGGTCTTTTCGCCGGTGCCGATCAGCTTGATCGGTTTTCCCGTGACCGCGCGCATCGACAGCGCTGCGCCGCCGCGGCCGTCGCCGTCGACGCGGGTCAGCACGATGCCGGTGAGGCCGACGCGCTGGTCGAACGAGCGCGCGAGATTCACGGCGTCCTGGCCGGTGAGCGAATCCGCGACCAGCAGCACTTCATGCGGGCTGGCAGTGGCTTTGATCTCGGCCGCCTCGCTCATCATCTCTTCGTCGAGCGTGGTGCGGCCGGCGGTGTCGAGCAGCACGACGTCGTAGCCGCCGAGCTTGCCGGCTTCGAGCGCACGTTTGGCGATCTGCGCCGGCTTCTGGCCCGCGACGATCGGCAGCGTCGGGATGTCGAGATCGCGCCCCAGCACGGCCAACTGCTCCATCGCCGCCGGGCGGTAGATGTCGAGCGAGGCCATCAGCACCTTGCGCTTGTCGCGCTGGGTCATGCGGCGGGCGAGTTTTGCCGTGGTGGTGGTTTTGCCGGAGCCCTGCAGGCCGACCATCATGATCGCGACCGGCGGCACCGCGTTGAGATCGATGGTCTGGCCGTCGGCGCCCAGCGTGGCGACCAGTTCGTCATGGACGATCTTGACCACCATCTGGCCGGGCGTGACCGACTTGACGACGGTGGCGCCGATCGCCTGCTCGCGGACGCGGTCGATAAAACTTCTGACGACGTCGAGCGAGACGTCGGCCTCCAGCAGCGCGCGGCGCACCTCGCGCATCGCGGCATCGACGTCCTTTTCGGACAGCGCCCCGCGCCCCGTCAGACGATCGAGTATCCCGCCAAGCTTTTCCGACAGATTGTCGAACAATGCCGTTGTCCTTTGCCTTCGCAGGCGCTGCCCTAGTTCACCACCGTCATACCCCGCGAAAGCGGGGTATCCAGTACGCCGCGGCTTCTCGGTTCAGCCGAGCGGCCTCTGGGATACTGGATCACCCGCTTTCGCGGGTGATGACGACCTGTTTGTCCTGGCGCCGAATGCCAAAACGATCGTCCAAACACTTTCGCGCCCGAGGGCGCATCGCGCTGTCGGGCGTTGGCCTCCGGTCTCATGGGCCGGGCGGCGGGTCGAAAAGATAAGTCTTTCCGAGAAAGTGCGCGGTTTAAACGCCCGGCGGGCGCGAAAGTCAAGGAAACTTGTCGAAAGCGGTATTTTCGTGAGCTTTGGTAGGTAGTTAACCAATGCACGGTTAGCCCGGCCTGGATTGGCAGGATATGGTATAAAGGCACCATGAGACTTATTCCCTGGTATCTGACGCGCGGGGACGTGCTAGGCGGCTTGTTCGTTCTGGCGGTGCTCTGCCTCCTGATCTTCATCTACATTCGATTTCCAGGCCGCACCGCCCAGACGACGGGCTTTGGCCCGGATTGGGACTGCAAGAGCGTCCCGCAGGGCGACCCCATTTGCGTGAAAAGAATCGCGCGATAATTGGGCGTGGAAATTCCGCCGCAGGTTCCAACTGGCCCGGCGCACGCCATATAACGCCCCATGTCTCCTGTTCTCTCCCGCCTGTCGTGATGCCCGTCACCCGCCGCCGCGTCTTTGCATTGCTCGCCGGGGCCGCCACGGCTATTGGCGTGCCGTCTGTCTGGATCAGCAATATGAAAACCTATGACGGTCCCACTTCCGATCATTTCGACGGCATGCGCTTCTTCGATCCCGATGGCGTGCCGCCGAAATCATTGGCCGAGGTGCTGCGCTGGCAGTTCGGCACGGACCGCAAGCGCGCGAGCTGGCCGGATTGGGTCCCGAACACGCACAGCGATACGCCGCCGCCGCGCGTTAGCGGCGACAAGGTGCGGCTGTCGTTCGTCGGCCATGTCTCCTGGCTGATCCAGACGCGGGACCTCAACATCCTCGTCGATCCCGTGTGGTCGCTGCGCGCCTCGCCGCTCTCTTTCGCCGGGCCGAAGCGGCACAACGATCCCGGTATCGCCTTCGACGCACTGCCCAAGATCGACGTCGTGCTGGTCAGTCACGGCCATTACGACCATCTCGACATCGTGACACTGTCGAAGCTTACGGAAAAATTCTCGCCGCGCGTCATCACACCGCTCGGCAATGACGTCACCATGCGCGATACGGACGCCGCGATCAAAGCCGAAGGGTTCGACTGGCAGGATCGCGTCGAACTCGGCAACGGCATCGCGGTGACGCTGGTGCCGACGCGGCACTGGTCGGCGCGCGGCCTGTTCGACCGCAACAAGGCGCTGTGGGCGAGCTTTGTGCTGGAGACGCCGGCGGGAAAACTCTACATCGTCTGCGATTCCGGCTACGGCGAGGGCACGCACTTTCGTCGCGCTGCCGAAAAGCATGGGCCGCTGCGGCTGGCGATCCTGCCGATCGGCGCCTATGAGCCGCGCTGGTTCATGAAGGATCAGCACATGAATCCGTCGGATGCGGTGAAGGCATTGGCCGATTGCGGCGCCGAGAGTGCGCTCGCGCATCACCACGGCACGTTCCAGCTCACCGATGAAGCTATCGACGCGCCGGTGAATGCCTTGGCTGACGCGCTCAAGGAAGCGAAGATCCCGCCGGAGCGGTTCGCGGCGCTGAAGCCGGGCCAGGTTTACGAGATTTAACCTCTCGTCGTCCCTGCGAACGCAGGGACCCATACTCACCGTAGATAAATGTTTGGGAAAGGTTGGGGCAACAGCTTGGCATAACCACGTCCGCCTGTGGTTATGGGTCCCTGCGTTCGCAGGGACGACAGCGGCTACTCCTTCGGCTTGATCGCCCAGGACACGTTCACGGTCACCGACAGCATCTCTTCGCCTTGTGCCACCGGCGCGCCCGTGGCCATCGGAGCCGCCACCTTGCCGCGGAATACCGGGGTGGGCGATCCGCCTTCCTCGACGCTGATCGGTGCGCCGAGCGTGACGCCGGCGGCCCTGGCGTAGATTTCGGCCTTGCGACGCGCATCCGCGATCGCCTTCTCGCGAGCTTCGTCCAGGTGCTTTGAGGCCTGCGTCACCGTGAAGCTGATGCCGCCGATGTCATTGGCGCCGGCGCCCACCAGCACGTCGATCACGTTCGCGACCTTGGTGACATCGCGGATCCTGACCGTGACGCGGTTGCTGGCGCGGAAGCTCACGATACCTGCCGTGCGCTCCGCCGTTCTGGGCGACGTAGCAAACTGCGGCTGCAGCGACAGCCGCGAAGTCTGGTAGTCCTTCTCCTCGATGCCGGCACCCTTCAGCGCCAGCAGCACCTTGCCCATCGTGGCGTTATTGGCATCCGACGCCTCGCGGGCGGTTTTGGCGTCCGACGTCACGCCGGCGTCGATCTGGGCTTGATCGGGCGCCACCGACACGTTCGCTTCGCCGGTCACGGAAATTGCGGGTGGCGGCACCGTCTGTGCCAATGCGGGCGCGGCGAGCCAGGCGGCGGTTACGGCGGCAAGGGCGATCGATTGCTTCATGCGTCTCATCTCAGCGGCACATAAACGTTGATCACCAGCTTATCCTCCGCCGTCTTCAGCGGATTGGTGATGTATTCCTCGATGAAGGTGTCCTTGGCTTCCAGCTTCTTGTCGTCGAGATGGTTGGTGATCGCCTCGTAGGTGTTGTCCATGTTGTCGTAGGAGCCGCGATGGACGAATTTCAGCGCCTTGCCCTCGGGCGATTTGCCCATGCTCATGTCCTTGGTCAGGTTCTTGACGTCCTGATCGACCGGAATCTGCGCCAGGAACGTAAAGCCGGTATCGTCGGTCGAGGTGTAGACGATCATTGAATTGCCGGCAGCCCTGATGCCCTGCTTGTCGAGCAGGGCGGTCAGCGCCTTGAACGAATCGATCAGGGTGTCGAACGCCGAATCCCAATTGGCCGTGCCCTTCATCACCACGACCTTCTTGGGCTCGAGGGTGAATTCCTCGCCAAAGGGATCGGCGGTCTGGACGCTGGCGGCAGGCGGGGGCGGCGTGGGCGTCGGGGCTTTTTCGGCCGTGGGCGCATCTGCCGGGGACTTGGTTTCGGCCGGCGGCGGGACCGGCACGGCTGACGGCGCGGGGCTGGGCACGGGCGAGGGGCTTGCGGCCGGGGAGGCGGAAGGCGCCGGCGATTGCGCCAGGGCGGCCCCGCCAAATCCAACTATGGAGAGCGCGACCGCGGCCGCACGGAAAGTGCTTGTCAGCTTCATTTCAGGTATTCTCCATCCACCCCGCCACCTGGCGGCGGCATGTCCCCGGTCCGCGCCCGCCAGAATGGCGCCATTTCCCTAACACGCAAGGTCCGCATTCGTCCCATGACAGATGCGTCATATGCCCCCGCGTACTAGGCAATTGACCATCATTCGCCATATAAGGGCGGCATAAATTAGGAAATTCCATGAGCGCGCTGGCCAACCACGCATTTGCCAAGATGAACGGTATCGGCAACGAAATCGTCGTCGTGGACCTGCGCGATTCCAAGGCGGGTTCGAAGGCCGCCGTGACGCCGGAAGACGCCCGCGCCGTGGCTTCGCCCGCGGGCGTGCCCTATGACCAGTTGATGGTATTGCAGCCGCCGCGGCTGCAGGGCACCGAAGCCTTTATCCGCATCTACAACAGCGACGGCTCGGAGGCCGGCGCCTGCGGCAACGGCATGCGCTGCGTGGTGCGCCGGCTGTTCGAGAAGACCGGCCAGACCGCCGTGACCTTCGAGACCCGCGCCGGCCTGTTGAATTGCTGGCAGGGTCCGGCGCCGGACCTCTACACCGTCGACATGGGCGCACCAAAATTCGGCTGGCAGGATATTCCGCTGGCGGAAGAATTTCGCGACACCCGCTATATCGAATTGCAGGTCGGGCCGATCGATGCGCCGGTCTTGCATTCGCCCTCGGTCGTCTCGATGGGCAATCCGCACGCGATCTTCTGGGTCGACGACGTCAACGCCTACGATATCGAACGCTTCGGGCCGCTCCTCGAAAATCACCCGATCTTTCCCGAGCGCGCCAACATCACGCTGGCCCATATCGTCGATCGCGACCACATCACCATCCGTACCTGGGAGCGCGGCGCCGGATTAACCAAAGCCTGTGGCTCGGCGGCTTGTGCCACCGCGGTCGCTGCCGCCCGGCTGAAGCGCGCCAATCGCACCGTCGAGATCGCGTTGCCCGGCGGCAAGCTTTCCATCGAATGGCGCGAGCGCGACGACCATGTGCTGATGACCGGTACGGCCGATTTCGAATATGAAGGCCGCTTCGATCCGGCGCTGTTCGCCGACGTCGCTTAGGAATCATGAGCGTCGACGTCCTCACGTTTGGCTGCCGTCTCAACGCGTTCGAATCCGAGGTGATCGCGCGCGAAGCGGAGCGCGCGGGGCTTTCCGATACCATCGTCATCAATAGCTGCGCGGTCACCAACGAGGCGGTGGCGCAGGCGCGGCAGTCGATCCGCCGGCTGAAGCGCGAGCGGCCGGATGTGCGCATCGTCGTCACCGGCTGCGCGGCGCAGACGCAAGCCGAAATGTTCGCCGAAATGGCCGAAGTCGATCGCGTCGTCGGGAATGACGAGAAGATGCGCGGCGAGGCCTGGCGCGATGCGCGGGCGGCGTTCGATGGCGGTTTTGATATCGAGGCAAGCGAGAAGATCGCCGTTGCCGACATCATGGCTGTCAAGGAGATGGCGCCGCATCTGCTTGACGGCTTCAAGGCCGGCCTGCCGCGCGTGTTCGTGCAGGTGCAGAACGGCTGCGACCACCGCTGCACCTTCTGCATCATTCCCTACGGCCGCGGCAATTCGCGCTCGGTGCCGATGGGCGCGGTGGTGGACCAGGTGCGTGCATTGGTCGAGCGCGGCCACGCCGAGATCGTGTTGACCGGCGTCGACCTGACAAGCTACGGCGCCGATCTGCCGGGCACGCCGAAACTCGGGCAACTGACAAAGCAGATCTTGCGGCATGTGCCGGAACTGAAGCGGCTTCGGATTTCCTCGATCGACTCCATCGAGGCCGATCGCGACCTGCTCGATGTCATCGCCAGTGACGAACGGCTGATGCCGCATCTGCATCTGTCGCTGCAATCCGGCGACGACATGATCCTGAAGCGGATGAAGCGGCGGCACTCGCGGCAGGACGCGATCGAGTTCTGCGCGCAGGTGCGGCGGCTGCGCCCGGACATCACGCTCGGCGCCGATATCATCGCGGGCTTTCCGACGGAGACCGAGGAGATGTTTTCGCGTTCGCAGGATCTCGTCCAGGAATGCGATCTCACCTTCCTGCACGTGTTTCCCTATTCGAAGCGACCGGGCACGCCTGCCGCACGGATGCCGCAGGTGGCGGGCGAGGCGATCAAGGCGCGCGCGAAGCGATTGCGGGCAGCGGGTGAGGCGGCGTTGCGAAAGCGGCTGGCGGCAGAGGTCGGCGCGACGCGTCAGGTCTTGATCGAGAGCGCGACGCAGGGGCGGACGGAGCATTTCCTGCCGGTGGCGATAGCGGGAGAAAGATCGGGTGCCGTGATGGCGTTGGCGATCAAGGGCCACGATAGCGCGCGTTTGACGGTGTAATTCTTCCTTCTCCCCTTGTGGGAGAAGGTGGCGCGAAGCGCGGGATGAGGGGTCTCTATCCGCGGAGACAGACCCACCGTAATTCCCGAGATCGCTCTAGGCATGCCACCCACCTTCGGCGACACAGCGACTGCCGCGCCGAATAGCGCCGAGCCTTCGATTTTCTGAGATTCGGGCACGAGCGAACTAAATTTCGTCAGCGGCGATGTCACAAGGCGCAAGGCCGCGGTGTCTTAAGCACGTGATCAACCCAACACCCTCACGCGAAGGAGAACGATTGTGAGCCACGCCACCGCCCAATCCCGCCTGAATTTCATGGAGCAGTCGCCCGACCTTTTCAAGAAGCTCAAGGACCTTGGTATGGCCATCGCTGCCAGCAGTCACATCGAGCCGGGGCTGGGCCAGTTGGTGGACATCCGTGCCTCGCAGATGAACGGCTGCGCCGCCTGCCTGGATATGCACGTCAAGCAGGCCAAACTGGCCGGCGAGCGCGAGTTGCGTCTGTATCACATCGCGATCTGGCGCGAGTCGCCGCTGTTTTCGCCCAAGGAACGTGCCGCGCTGGCCTGGACCGAGGCGCTGACCCAGATCGCGCCGACCGGCGTCTCCGATGACCTCTACGCCGAGTTGCGCGAGCAGTTCAGCGAAAAGGAACTCTCGACGCTGACCTTCCGCGTGATGGGCATCAACGCGGCGAACCGCGCCAACGTGGCCTTCCGCACCCCGCCCGGCAAGTACGATAAGGAAATCGGTCTGAACAAGGCCGGGCTTGCCTAAGCGTGCGTGCGAGCCGGCCAATGTCCCCGCCGCGTTGAGCAATGGTTTTAGGCCGCGTCACGCGTATTCGCGAAGCCCTGCGCGCGCCGGTCCCGCTACTCGAAGCTGCAAATCGAATGTTCGATAGCAATCAACGAACGAAAAGGAAGACATCATGAGCAAGATCTGGTTCGTCACCGGTTCTTCGCGCGGTTTGGGCCGCAGCTTCGTCGAGGCGGCCCTGTCTCGCGGCGACAGGGTGGCCGCGAGCGCCAGAAACACCGGGAGTCTTGATGAGCTGGCCGCCGCCTATGGCGACGCGGTGCTTCCGCTCGAGTTGGACGTGACCGACAAGGTCGCAGTCTTCGAAAGCGTGAAGCGGACCAAGGAGCATTTCGGCCGTCTCGACGTCATCGTGAACAATGCCGGCTACGCGCAGATCGGCGCGATCGAGGAACTGACCGAGCAACAATTGCGCGACCAGTTCGAGACCAACGTGTTCGGCGCGGTATGGGTCATTCAGGCCGCGCTGCCTTATCTGCGCGAGCAAGGCGCAGGGCACATCATCCAGATGTCCTCGATCGCCGGGCTCATCGCAATGCCGCTCGGCGGCGCATACCAAGCCTCCAAATGGTCCCTCGAAGCCCTGAACGACACCCTTGCCCAGGAAGTCGCCGACTTTGGCATCAAGGTGACCGTGGTCGAGCCCACCGGCTTCGCCACCAGGTCCGGCAAGAACCCAAATCCACTAGCCAATGGTCACATGGCCAAGGCCAACCCGGTCTACGACGGACTCCGCCAGCGTCTCGCCGGACTCGCCGGCAAGCAGCCCCCTGGTGATCCGACCGCCGCCGCCCAGGCACTCCTCAAGATTGTCGATTCCGACAACCCGCCCTTGCGGGTGCTCTTTGGCCAGGGCTTCTACCCGATGCTCCAGCAAGTCTACGCCGACCGGCTCAAGACCTGGGCCGACTGGCAGGACCTCTCGGTCGAGGCTCACGGCAAGCTCGATCAAGGGACCGGTGCACCCTCCGCCTGACTTTTCGAGATCTGAGACGCGTGGGGGATATACTGGAGCGTCACGATGGGAACTAACTGAAGGAAGGCCTATCATTACTGCCAAACTCAATCCCGCCATCGTAGCGCCGGCGCTGAAGAAGCAGCGGTAAGACCTTCAGCAACGAAAGGCATCGGTCGGAAGAAGAAGGAACGAGATTTGAACAACCACGCGATTGACGCTGCGACGAAGGCTTTCGTAGCCTACCGCGATCTTCTATTCACCGTCGCATATGAAATGCTCGGATCGGCATCCGACGCTGAAGACGTCCTTCAAGAAACCTGGCTGAGGTGGGTCAAGGTTGACTTGGCACAAGTACGCGACCAGCGCGCCTATCTTTTCCGAATTACGACACGGCAGGCGCTGAACCGGCTCCGCACACTGAAGCGCCGCAAGGAGGAGTATGTCGGCCCGTGGCTACCCGAGCCGTTGATCACTGCGCCAGACATGACCGAGGACCTTGAACTCGCCGAGAGTGTATCGTTGGCGCTCATGATCGTTCTCGAGACGCTGTCACCGATCGAGCGTGCCGTCTTCGTTCTTCGTGAGGCCTTTGATGTCAGCTATGACGAGATCGCCGCCATCGTCGACAAGAGCCCCACGGCCGTCCGTCAAATAGCGCATCGCGCCCGCCAGCATGTCAACGCGCGACGCCCTCGCCAAGTAGTCTCCCCGGGAGAGGCGCGGCGGGCACTGGAGTTGTTTCGCCGCGCGCTCGAATCCGGGAATCCGCAGGACCTCATCAACGTGCTCGCGCCCGACGTCGTCTTTGTGAGCGACGGCGGCGGTGTAAAGCAGGCTGCGCTGCGGCCGATCATTGGGGCAAAGAGGATCATCCGGGTGCTCCTCCACGGTCTCCCAAAGATCGAAGGTGCCCTCACTGGCGAACCCACGGTAGTCAACGGCAACCCGGCACTGATCATGCGCCTTGATGGGAAGATCGACGGCATCCTCGCCGTCCGGGTCGAGGACGCGCGCATCACCGGCCTTTACTACGTCCGAAACCCGGAGAAGCTGACCCGGATCGAATCCGAAACGCCGCTGACCCTCGGATGAGCGGCGGCCCCGAACTGGCCATTGCGATCAAGGGTCGTGGCGGCACGATGCCGCTGCTGAAGATTTTCCGTGTCGATCGGAGGTTACGGTGCAGTGCAGTTATCTCGATGACAGTGCATTTAACGTTCGACGCGTATTGAGTGACCCCTCCCGTCTCGCCGCCGCTTCGCGCCGTCGATCCACCTTCTCCCACAAGGGGAGAAGGGAAGGGAGCGTGCGTAGCCACTACTCCCCGTTCCACCCGCACTTCCTGAGCCGCTCGCACATATGCTCCGGCGTCGGCGCGGTCACGCGCACCGGCTCCTTGTTCTTCGAAATCGGAATCACGATCTCGCGGGAATGCAGATGCAGGATCGGCTCGCCGAAGCGCGGGCCGTTGCCGTAGATGTTGTCGCCGACGATCGGCCAGCCCATGGCCGACGTATGCACGCGCAATTGGTGGGTGCGGCCGGTAACCGGCTCAAGCGCGAGCCAGGCGAGGCCCTCGCCGCGGCCGCAGACCTTCCAGGTCGTTATGGCTTTCTGGCCTTCGGGATCCGGCTTCTGCCACCAGCCGCGCTCGGCGTTGAGCCGGCCCAGCGGCATGTCGATGGTGCCTTCGTCCTCGGCCGGCCCGCCCTCGACCACGGCCCAATAGGTCTTTCCTACTTTGCCGTGCTTGAACAAGAGGCCGAGCGAGGCGGTGGCCTTGCGATGGCGTCCGAGCACCAGACAGCCTGATGTATCCTTGTCGAGCCGGTGGGCAAGCACCGGCGGCCGCGGCAGGCCGAAGCGCAGGCCGTCGAACGACGCCTCCAGATTGGCGCCGCCCTTGGGGCCGCGGTGCACCGGCAAACCGGCAGGTTTGTCGATAACCAGCATCAGCCCGTCGCGATGGAGCACGCGGGCCTGGATTTCTTCCGCCGTTAATCCACGGACATCAAGCGATGTCCGTGGAACATCAAAGGACGCCCCTGAACTATCAAACGATTTGTTGTGACTTCCGCTCATGGCGCGAAACCGCTAACACGTCCCCGACATGAGCGATACCACTCCCGGAACCCCCAAATTGAGCTGGTGGCGGCGGCTTTCGAGCGGCCTGAAGCGGACGTCCAGTTCGCTCGGGACGGCCGTTGCCGACCTCGTCACCAAGCGCAAGCTCGACCGCGCCATGCTCGACGACATCGAGGATGTGCTGCTGCGCGCCGATCTCGGCACCGCCGTCGCGGTCCGCATCGCAGACGCCGTCGGAGCCGGCCGCTACGACAAGGCGATTTCGGCGGACGAAGTGAAGACGGTCGTCGCGAGCGAAGTCGAGAAGGTGCTGTCGCCGGTGGCCAAGCCGCTGGAGATCGATGCGACGCAAAAACCGTTCGTCATTCTCGTTGTCGGCGTCAACGGCTCCGGCAAGACCACCACCATCGGCAAGCTTGCCGCGAAATTGAGCGCCGAGGGCCGCAAGGTGATGATGGCGGCCGGCGACACCTTTCGCGCCGCGGCGATCGAACAGCTCAAGGTCTGGGGCGAACGGACGAAATCTCCGGTCATTGCGGGTGCGCAGGGCTCGGATTCCGCAAGCCTTGCCTTCAACGCGCTGAGCGCGGCAAAGGAACAAAAAATCGACGTGCTGCTGGTCGATACGGCGGGACGTTTGCAGAACAAGGCCGAGCTGATGAACGAGCTGGAAAAGGTCGTTCGCGTCATCAAGAAGGTCGATGCGTCAGCGCCGCATGCGGTGCTGCTCGTGCTCGATGCCACGGTGGGACAAAATGCGCTGTCGCAGGTCGAGGCGTTTCATCGTACCGCTGGCGTCACCGGCCTCGTGATGACGAAGCTCGACGGCACCGCGCGGGGCGGCATCCTGGTGGCGCTGGCGGAGAAGTTCAAACTGCCGGTGCACTTCATCGGCGTCGGCGAAGGCGTCGACGATCTCGCGCCGTTCACCGCGCGGGATTTCGCCAACGCCATTGCGGGGATTGAAAGTTAGTATGGACAAGACCCAGCCGCATCCGATGTTCAAGCTCGCGACCGAACTCGGTCCGCTGATCGTGTTCTTTATCGCCAACGCGAAGTTCAATCTGTTCGTCGCAACCGGCGCCTTCATGGTGGCGATCGTGGCGGCGATGATCGCCTCCTATGTGGTGGTGCGGCATGTGCCTGTCATGGCTGTTGTCACCGCTGTCATCGTGCTGGTGTTCGGCACGCTGACGCTGGTGCTGCACGACGAGACCTTCATCAAGGTCAAGCCGACCATGGTCTACGGCTTGTTCGCGGTGGTCCTGGGCGGCGGTCTTTTGTTCGGCCGCTCGTTCATGGCGATCCTGTTCGATCAGGTGTTCAACCTGACGCCGAAGGGCTGGCGCATCCTGACCATGCGCTGGGCGTTGTTCTTTTTCGCCATGGCGATCCTGAACGAATTGATCTGGCGCACGCAGTCGACCGACTTCTGGGTGAATTTCAAGGTGTTCGGCGCGATCCCGATCACGATGGTCTTTGCGATGTTCCAGATGCCGGTCATCAAGCGCTATCACCTGGAGCCGGCTTCGCTCGAAGCCAGCGAGGCGGAAGCGGGGGATGTAAGCAAGGGGTAGGTGGCGTGTCCCGGATGTCATTGCGAGGAGCGTAGCGACGAAGCAATCCATGCTTCAGCAGGTGGAGAAATGGATTGCTTCGCTGCGCTCGCAATGACGGAGGATAGGTCGCCACCTCTCCGCAAGCAGTAGGACAGAAGCGCCTCAGCTCTTCTGCTTGGCGATGATCTTGTCCTTGATCTTGTCGTAGGTCGCCTGCGGAACGATGCTCTTCTGCACCAGCTCGTCCTTGCCCTTGTACGGACGCCCGGCGATGATTTTTGCCGAGTAGGCCTTGCCGACGCCCGGCAGTGCATCGAGCTGGTCGGCAGTCGCCGAGTTGATGTCCAGCAGCTCAACCTTTGGCGCGGGCGCCATCTTCGACTCGGACGCTTTCGGCGCGGGAGCCATCTTGCTTTCGGACTTGGTTGCGGGCTGCGTGCTCTGGGCCATCGACGGCGTTGCCGTCAGCAGGCCGAGCGTGAGCGCGGTGGCGAGAAGAGAAGCGAGCGTGAAATGACGCATAGGGTGTCCCTCCAAGGACGGTTAAAGTAGCACCCTAAAACTAGCTGCGAATAGATGGCGGCGCCATGGCTGGCAAATGAACGGCAGATAAAAGCGGAAGATTATTTGTCTCGTCATTCCGGGGCGTGCGCAGCACGAACTATGGGGCGCCGCTTGCGCCCCTGAGAATCTCGAACTTCCGGGTTCGATGCTTCGCATCGCCCCGGAATGACGACTACGTCGTCACTTCAGCGCCTTCTCGATCTCAACCTTCAGCACGCTGTCGAGATTGGCTCGCGTCACCGGCCCGACCAGCTTGTAGCGGATGGTGCCGTCGCGACCGACCACGAAGGTTTCCGGCACGCCGTAGACGCCCCATTCGATCGAGGCCCGGCCGTTGCTGTCGGCGCCGACGGCGGTGAACGGATTGCCGTAACGGCCGAGGAAGCGGCGGGCGTTGTCGGGCGAATCCTTGTAGTTGATACCGACGATCTGTATCCGCGTGTCCTTGGCCAGCGCGGTCAGCAGCGGCGCCTCGTCGTGACAGGGCACGCACCAGGAGGCCCAGACGTTGACGACGGAAACCTTGCCCTTGAACATTGCAGGGTCGAGCCCCGGCACGGCGACGCCGTTATGGACGAGCCCCTCCAGCGCCGGCAGCGTGGCTTGCGGCGCCGGACGGCCGATCAGGGCGGAAGGGATTTTGGCGGGATCGCCGCCGTAGAGCCGCAGCAGGAACAGTGCGGCGATGGCGATGAAGGCGATCAGCGGCAGCGCCACCAGCCAGCGCCAGCGGCGCGGTTGATCCGGTGCGGCGGGCGCGCTCATCGAATGTCCGTCGCCTGGCGGCCGGAGCGCCGGGTCACGCCAGAGGCATCGAGTTGGCGCAGGCGCTCCTTCTGATGACGATAATCGATGGTGATCCAGACGATGAGAAGCAGCACGACTGCCGCCACCAGCGTGTAGGACGTCACGATAAAGGATGCGTAGGGGCCGAGCGACATCGCGTCACGCCGCCTGCTGGCTGGCTTGCATCATCTGCAAGCTGCGCACCCGCCGGCGCAGGATCTCGTTGCGCATCGCCGCCAGGTGCAGCGTCACGAACAAAAGCGAAAATCCGACCGCCATCACCAGAAGGGGAATCAGGAACGCCTTGTCGAGCGACGTGCCGCCCATCCGCAATACGGCCGCCGGCTGATGCAGCGTGTTCCACCAGTCGACCGAGAACTTGATGATCGGCAGGTTGAGCGCGCCGACCAGCGTCAGGACGGCGGCGGCGCGTGCCGCCCGCGATGGATCGTCCACCGCGCGCCACAGCGCCATCAGGCCGAGATACATCAGGAACAGGATCAGGACCGAGGTCAGCCGCGCGTCCCATTCCCAGTAGGTGCCCCACATCGGCCGGCCCCACAGCGAGCCGGTGACGAGCGCGAGAAAGGTGAAGGCAGCGCCGATCGGTGCGGCGGCCTTGGCCGCGACGTCGGCGAGCGGATGCCGCCACACCAGCGTGCCGAGCGCGCTCAGGCTCATCACGCCCCAGACGAACATCGCAAGCCAGGCGTTGGGGACGTGGATGAACATGATCTTCACGGTGGCGCCCTGCTGGTAGTCATCGGGCGCCATCGCTGCCTGATAGAGGCCCACCAGCAGCAGGATCGCGGTCGCGCCCGCCAACCATGGCAGGACACGCGCCGTCAACGACAGGAATTTGGTGGGATTGGCGAGATCGATCAGCGTCATGGCATCCTGATAGTCGTCAGCGGCGGGGCAGGCAATGCGGCTTGTTTTGTTTCATGTCGCCTCCGCGAGAGTTGATCGGCGTCAAGTGGCAGTCAGTCCAGGCCATGCCGCAGGCTGGCCGCGGCGGCGAACGGTCCTACCACGAGGCTCACCAGCGACAGCGCGCACAGGATCGAAAACGGTGTTCCAAACGACAGCGGACCCGCAATCGCCGCCTGCGAGGCCGCGACGCCGAAAATAAGTACCGGGATCGACAGCGGCAGCACCAGCACCGCGAGCAACAGGCCGCCGCGGTGCAATGTCACGGCGAGCGCCGCGCCGATCATGCCCGTGAATGTCAGCGCCGGCGTTCCCACCAAAAGCGTCAGCGCCACGGCCGATGTCGCCGAGGCGTCGAGATTGAGCAACAGCCCGAGCACGGGCGTCGCCACGATCAGCGGCAGTCCGGCCGCTAGCCAGTGGGCGAGGGCCTTCGCCGCGCAGGCCAGTTCCAACGGGGTGCGGCCCATCACGATCAGGTCGAGCGAGCCGTCCTCGTGGTCGGCCGTGAAGAGACGGTCGAGCGTCAACAGGCTCGCCAGCAGCGCGCCGAGCCAGAGGATCGCCGGCCCGAGCCGCGTCAGCAGCGGCAGGTCGGGTCCGATCGCAAACGGCATCAGCACGGTGACGGTGAGAAAAAACAGCACGCCGATCAGCGCCCCGCCGCCGACCCGGAGCGCGATCCTGATGTCCCGTCGAATCAGCGCGGTGAGGGCGGTCATGTCGCGCCCCCCATCCGCAGTTCCCTGCTCTCGATGCCAAGCGGCGTGTGGGTCGCGGCGATAACGATCCCGCCGCTGGCGAGATGCTCCCGCATCACCCCCACGAAAAGGGCCTGGCCGGCGGTATCGAGCGCCGAGGTCGGCTCGTCCAACAGCCAGACCGGCCGCCGCACCACCAGGAGGCGCGCGATCGACAGCCGGCGCCGCTGGCCGGCCGAAAGAAACGCCGCGGGCAGGTGGGTGGCGTGGCCGAGGCCCACCGCGGCGAGGCATTGGCCGACATCGCCGGCCTTCCCGCCGAGAAAATCGCGCCAGAATGAGAGGTTTTCGTGCACGCTCAGCGCCGGCTTCAGCGCATCGCGATGGCCGAGATAATGGGATTGTTCCGGCAGCGTCAGCTCGCCGTCGCCGCCTTCCAGCGCGAGCGATCCGCCCGCCGGCACCAGAAGACCCGCGATCAGGCGCAACAGCGAGGTCTTGCCGGAGCCGTTCGGCCCGACCACCGCCAGCGCCTCGCCGGACGAGGCCTCGAAATCGAGGCCGGAGAACACGCCTCGGCCGCCCCTGATACAGTCGATTTGACGTCCCGAGAGCCGCATTTTACGTCGTCACAGCCCTCTGAAATTGATGGGTACCGCGTCAGAATTTGTGGGTACCGCATTGCTGCAGCACGCTTGTCGGTGTGGCGGCGCTTCTAGAAAGATTCTATAAGCCCGGAACTTGATGCAGCACACGATCGGCGCCTGCAAGCCATCAGGCCAGCCTCACGCTGAAGGTGTTTAAATACCCTTGCCGGGTATAACTAGAATTTGGGATTTCCTGACATGACCTCGCTCGACAGCTTCAAATGCCGCAAGACCCTCAAGGTCGGCAGCAAGACCTACGTGTATTACAGCCTGCCCGCCGCCGAGAAGAACGGTCTGAAGGGAATTTCCAAGCTGCCCTATTCGATGAAGGTGCTCTTGGAAAACCTGCTGCGCAACGAGGACGACCGCACGGTCAAGAAGGAAGACATCGTTGCAGTTTCGAAGTGGCTCAGGAAGCGCAAGCTCGAGCATGAAGTGGCGTTCCGCCCGGCCCGCGTGCTGATGCAGGATTTCACCGGCGTGCCGGCGGTGGTCGATCTCGCCGCGATGCGCAACGCGATGCAGGCGCTCGGCGGCGATGCCGAGAAGATCAACCCGCTGGTGCCGGTCGATCTCGTCATCGACCACTCCGTGATCGTCAACTTCTTCGGTGACAACAAGGCGTTCGGCAAGAACGTCGTCGAGGAATACAAGCAGAACCAGGAACGCTACGAATTCCTGAAGTGGGGTCAGAAGGCGTTCTCGAACTTCTCCGTGGTGCCGCCCGGCACCGGCATCTGCCACCAGGTCAATCTCGAATATCTCGCGCAGACGGTATGGACCAGGAAGGAGAAGATGACGGTCGGCAAGAAGACCGGCACCTTCGAGGTCGCCTATCCGGATTCGCTCGTCGGCACCGACTCGCACACCACCATGGTCAACGGCCTTGCCGTGCTCGGCTGGGGCGTCGGCGGCATCGAGGCGGAAGCCTGCATGCTCGGCCAGCCGCTGTCGATGCTGCTGCCGGAAGTCGTCGGCTTCAAGCTCAAGGGCCAGCTCAAGGAAGGCGTCACCGCGACGGACCTCGTGCTGACGGTCACGCAGATGCTGCGCAAGCAGGGCGTGGTCGGCAAGTTCGTCGAGTTCTTCGGCCCCGGCCTCGATTATCTCTCGGTCGCGGACAAGGCGACCATCGGCAACATGGCGCCGGAATACGGCGCGACCTGCGGCTTCTTCCCGGTCGACGCCGCGACCATCGACTATCTCAAGACCTCGGGCCGCAAGGCTGACCGTGTCGCGCTCGTTGCCGCCTATGCCAAGGCGCAGGGCCTGTTCCGCACTGCCAAGTCCGCCGACCCGGTCTTCACGGAAACGCTGACGCTCGATCTCAAGGACGTCGTGCCGTCGATGGCCGGCCCGAAGCGCCCCGAAGGCCGCGTCGCGCTGCCAGCGGTTTCCACCGGCTTCGCCACCGCGCTCGCCGGCGAATACAAGAAGCCCGAAGGTGCCGAGAACCGCTATGCGGTCGAGGGCCGCAATTTCGATCTCGGCCATGGCGATGTCGTGATCGCGGCGATCACCTCCTGCACCAACACTTCCAACCCGAGCGTGCTGATCGGCGCGGGCCTCTTGGCGCGCAACGCCGCCGCCAAGGGGCTGACGGCCAAGCCGTGGGTGAAGACGTCGCTGGCGCCCGGAAGCCAGGTGGTCGCGGAATATCTCGCCAATTCGGGTCTGCAGAAGGATCTCGACAAAGTCGGCTTCAACCTGGTCGGCTTCGGCTGCACCACCTGTATCGGCAATTCGGGCCCGCTGCCGGAGGAGATTTCGAAATCCATCAACGACAATGGCATCGTCGCCGCGGCCGTGCTGTCGGGCAACCGCAACTTCGAGGGCCGCGTCTCGCCGGACGTGCAGGCGAACTATCTGGCCTCGCCGCCGCTGGTGGTGGCTTACGCGCTGGCGGGCACGGTGACCAAGGACCTGGCGGTCGAGCCGATCGGCACCGGCAAGGACGGCAAGCCGGTGTACCTGAAGGACATCTGGCCGACCACGAAGGAGATCAACGCCTTCATGAAGAAGTTCGTCACGGCGACGATCTTCAAGAAGCGCTACGCCGACGTGTTCAAGGGCGACACCAACTGGCGCAAGATCAAGACCACCGACAGCGAGACCTATCGCTGGAACATGTCGTCGACCTATGTGCAGAACCCGCCCTATTTCGAGGGCATGAAGAAGCAGCCCGATCCCGTCGCCGACGTGGTCGATGCGCGGATTCTGGCGATGTTCGGCGACAAGATCACCACCGACCACATCTCGCCGGCCGGCTCGATCAAGCTGACCTCGCCCGCCGGCAAATTCCTCAGTGAGCACCAGGTGCGTCCGGCCGACTTCAACCAGTATGGCACGCGGCGCGGCAATCACGAGATCATGATGCGCGGCACCTTCGCCAACATCCGCATCAAGAACTTCATGCTGAAGGGCGCCGACGGCAATATTCCGGAAGGCGGACTAACCAAGCACTGGCCTGACGGCGAGCAGATGTCGATCTACGACGCGGCGATGAAGTACCAGCAGGAGAACGTGCCGCTGGTGGTGTTCGCCGGCGCCGAGTACGGCAACGGCTCCTCGCGCGACTGGGCCGCGAAGGGCACCCGCCTGCTCGGCGTTCGCGCCGTGATCTGCCAGAGCTTCGAGCGCATCCATCGCTCCAACCTGGTTGGCATGGGTGTGTTGCCGCTCACCTTCGAGGACGGCACGTCATGGACATCGCTTGGTCTGAAGGGCGACGAGACGGTGACGATTCGGGGTCTGCAGGGTGACCTGAAGCCGCGTCAGACCTTGACGGCCGAGATCGTTTCCGGCGACGGTTCGCTGCAGCGCGTGCCGCTGCTGTGCCGCATCGATACCCTCGACGAGCTCGAGTACTATCGAAACGGCGGCATTCTGCATTATGTGCTGCGCAAACTCGCGGCTTAGAGTTCTCTTTCTGACGCGTTTTCTTCACGCGAACCGGTAACCACTTCGCTTGAAAACGCTTTGAAACGCGGATTTGTGATCAGTGCCTCACTTCGAAGTGAGTGGCGACAAGAAAGAAGGCGGCCTATGAAAAGGCCGCTTTCGCGCGTCTGGGGCACGCATTCAGGAGCTCACACCATGCCCCGTACAAATACGGATCGAAAACCCTACAGCCGGTTCGCAGCATGTCAGCGATGATGGCCTACAACTGCATATCGCGATGGTCCGGCGCGCTCGGCGTCTGCGCGATCGTCGCGGTCATCCGCCCGGCTCACGCCGATCCGCGCGCCGTCGTTGAACTGTTCACCTCGCAGGGCTGTTCGTCGTGTCCGCCGGCCGACCAGATCGTCGGCGAACTGGCCAAGGATCCGTCGGTGATCGCGCTGAGCATGCCGGTCGACTACTGGGATTATCTCGGCTGGAAGGACACGCTGGCGGACTCGCGTTTCAGCGCGCGTCAGAAAGCCTATTCGCATGTCCGCGGCGATAGGAATCTCTACACGCCGCAGATGATCGTCAACGGCTCCGCGCAGGTGATCGGCAGCGATCGCGCCGCCATCGATGGCGCCATCAAGACGACCAGCAAGACCGAAGGCGTGATGTCACTGCCGGTGACGATGACGTTGTCGGGCAAGCTGCTCAACGTCTCGGTCGATGCGAGCAAGGTGTCGACGCCGGGCCGTGGCGAAATCTGGATCTGCTCGGTCTCGAAGGCGGTGCCGATTTCGATCGGGCGCGGCGAAAACCGCGGTCAGCAGATCACCTATTACAACGTGGTCCGTAATCTGGTGAAGGTCGGCGACTGGAACGGCAGTTCGGGAAGCTGGACTGTGCCGCTGGAAAATATTTCCCGCGACGGCGTCGATGGTGCGGTCGTCTATGTCCAGGACGGCAGTCGCGACAAGCCGGGCGCGATGCTCGGCGCCGCCTACACCGCGCTACGCTGACAAGCTGATTCTACTGTCGGTCCGAAACGCGCTACGTCAGGTGCAGGGCTAGCGATGTGCGCTCGCATGTCGGGCGGAATCCATCCGCCTGATCGCGGCTATTTGATTCTCTGATATGTCGATGCAGATCAGGGCTCGCGTTGCACGCGCGCAATGACGGCTGACTTTTGTCGAAGCGGTCACTACAAACGAAAAAGGACCAACTTTCGTTGGCCCAGTATCGGGATCAACTCCCTTCTGCGAACAGGCCCGATCCCGACGGCCCCGGGGGGCTGGGGGCTGAGGAATCCGGAACCGAAAGGACCGGGCCAACGCAGGATTGTTTTTTCGCAATCCAGCGGGGCAGGCGGTTGGCGGAAGTAGGGCAGCAATAAGATTCCGCTAACGATCCCGTGAATCCCCGGGGATCGATATTTCGCCATTTCGGCGGTTCCATGCGGTTTTCCTCGCATTTCCAGCCCCCTTGCGGCATTCCGCGGTTAGCGCGATCATGTAGGCTGGATGACAGGAGGCGCTCCATGAACCCGATATCGGAGGACACCGATCCAAGCGCGAACCGCGCAGTGGCGCGTCCCGCCACTGCAGTTCCCCCGCCGAATCGGGTCACTTTCAATCGTCTCGAACTCAACCGTATCCTCAATTTGTATGGCCGCATGGTCGCCGACGGCGAATGGCGCGACTATGCCATCGACTTCATGAAAGACCGCGCGGTGTTTTCGGTGTTCCGCCGCGCTTCCGAAGTCCCGCTTTACCGTATCGAGAAGGACCCGCGGCTCGCGCGCAAGCAGGGCATGTACAGCGTGATCTCGGCGACCGGGCTGATCCTGCGCCGCGGCCACGAGCTCGAACGCGTGCTGCTGGTGATCGACCGCAAGCTGGCGGTGGTTTGACGGAGTTGCCGTAGGGGGGCAAAGGCGCACTTGCGCCGTGCCCACCATCTTTCCCCGAAATGCCGCGCTGATGGTGGGCACGCGGAGCCTGTCATCGGGCGCGCATTCGCGCGACCCGTTGGCTTTGCCCACCCTACGGCTACGAAGCCGTCTCAATCCTTCGGCACCGTCGTGCCGCCTTCACCGAGCGCGAGCTGCATCATCACCGTGTCGAGCCAGCGGCCGAATTTGAGGCCGACATTGGCGTGCGTCCCGATCATCTGGAAACCGCATTTGGTGTGAAGGCCGATCGAGCCGGCATTGGCGGAATCGCCGATCACGGCGATCATCTGCCGGAAACCGCGCGCCTCGCATTCCGGGATCAGCCGCTGCATCAATTGCAGGCCGATGCCGCGCCGGTGCGTCGAAGGCTTCAGGTAGACCGAGTTCTCCACCGTGAAGCGATAGGCCGGCCGCGGCCGATAGGGGCCGGCATAGGCGTAGCCGATCACTTCGCCTTCGACCGCGGCGGCAAAATAGGGAAAGCCGTCATCCATCAGCACTTTGAACCGCCGGGTCATTTCGGCGAGGTCGGGTGGAATCAGCTCGAACGTGGCGGTGCCGTAGCGCACTGCTTGTTCGTAGATTTCTGTGATGGCAGGGAGGTCGGCCTCGGTGGCGGGCCGGATTTCAGGAGCGGGCAATTCAGAAGCGGGCATGGCAATAAGATACCAGCAGGCAAGTGTGGATCAACGCTCTTTCCGTCATGGCCCGGGTGAGGCCCGGGCATGACGAGCACTGATCAAAAGAAAAGCCCCGGCCGCGAGGCCGGGGCTTCAACTTGTGAACCTGGTCGGCAGCGGCTAGTCGCGCTGGCCGAGGAGCTGCAGCAGCAGCGTGAACAGGTTGATGAAGTTCAGATAGAGCGACAGCGCACCCGAGATCGCCGCCTTCTCCGCAATCTCGCCGCCTTCAGCGGCGTAGCCGTAGATGTAGTCGTTCTTCAGCCGCTGGGTATCCCAAGCGGTGAGGCCCGCGAACACCAGCACGCCGACCACCGAGACGATGAACTGCAGCATCGAACTCGCCAGGAACAGGTTGACCAGGCTCGCGATGACGACGCCGATCAGGCCCATGAACAGGAACGACCCCATGCCGCTCATGTCACGCTTGGTGGTGTAGCCGTAGAGGCTCAGCGCGCCGAAGGTCGCCGCGGTGATGAAGAACACCCGCACGATCGAGGTGTGCGTATACACCAGGAAGATCGAAGACAGCGAAATGCCCATCAGCGCCGAGAACACCCAGAACAGCAGCTGAGCGGTCGCCGGCCGCAGCCGGTTGATGCCGGCCGAGATCGCGAACACCATGACCAGCGGCGCGAGGATGAACAGCCACTTCAACGGGCTGACATACATCGCGTAGCCGAACGGCGTCAGGAAGGCATTGCCGAACCGGGCGGCGGCGCCGGCCTGGTCGGTGGTCACTGCAGCCATGTAGACGCCGAGCGCCGCAAGGCCGGTGATGGCCAGGCCGATGCTCATGTAGTTGTAGATGCGCAGCATGTAGGCGCGCAGACCGGCATCGACGGCCGCTGCGTCAACGCGTCCGGCGGCCCGGCCGAAAGGAGATACGTAGTTACGGTCTAGGTCCGACATGGTCGAATTCCCGTTGGTTGGCCGGCGGAGCGCAAGGGGTTTGCGGCACCGGTTAGATTTCTTAGCTCAGATGTCCCGATCTGCCGACGTTAACTTCACGTCATGAACCCGGCCACTGATCCTGGCTGGTATGTGGGAAACTAACACATTCGACGCAAGCTTCCACGCGCGGCTGAATGTCGCTTCTGCCTGCTATTTGCGCGTAAAGCTTGCGTTAACCCGGCTTTCCGCCGCTACAAATTGTCACAAATTCCGCAACACGCTGGCTGGCTTCTGGTTCAGCGCCAGCAACGTCCCGGCGAGCCCAAGCCCCACCGTGACGATCAGGGCCGCGACAACCACGCCGGCCGCGCTGCCGGCCTGCCAGACGAAACTCAGCGTCATCAGCCGGGTCACGATCAGCCACGCGGCGATCGAGCCTGCGATGACGCCGAATACCGCGGTGGCAAGGCCGATCATCAGGTATTCCAGTGCGTAGGCGCCGAGCAGCCGCGCCCGGGTTGCGCCCAGCGTCTTCAGGATCACCGCGTCGTAGACCCGGTGGCGATGGCCTGCGGCGAGCGCGCCGCCGAGCACCAGGATGGCCGAGATCAGCGTCACCGCGCTGGCGCCGCGGATGGCGAGCACGAGGTTGGTGACGACGGTGCCGATGGTTTCCAGCGCTTCGCGGACCCGCACGCTGGTCACCATCGGAAACGCGTCCGCCACCTGCTTGATGATTCGCGCGTCGCCCGCCGGGTCCGGGTGGACCTCGGACAAGGTCGCGACATGGCTGTGCGGCGCGCCCTTGAACGCGTTGGGCGAGAACACCAGCACGAAATTGATGCCGAGCCCTTGCCAGTCGACATTGCGGAAATTGCTGATCCGGGCCGGAATGTCGCGGCCGAGCACGTTGACGACGATCTCGTCGCCTATTCTGAGCTTCAGCCCGTCGGCGATCTTCTTCTCCAGCGAGACCAGCGGCGGCCCCTTATAGTCCGCGTTCCACCATTCGCCTTCGACCACCTTCGAGCCCTTGGGAACTTCGTTGGTGTAGGTCAGGCCGCGGTCGCTCTGCAGCACCCACTCGGAATCCTGCGACGGGTTGAGTTCGTCGGCCTTGACGCCGCGGGCCGCGACGATGCGCCCGCGCAGCATCGGCACATCCTCAACCGTCGATTGCGGCGCGACCTGCTTGAGGAAGGCGCCGAAGCGGTCGGAATCGGCGGTCGGGATGTCGATGAAGTAGAACGAGGGAGCTTTCTCCGGCAACGCGGCCAGGAACTGCCGGCGCAGATTGCCGTCGATCTGGGTGATGGTGACGAGCACCGCGAGCCCGAGGCCGAGCGACATCACGACCGAAGGCGTCAGCGCGCCGGGCCGGTAGATGTTGGCGATCGCCAGCCGCAGCATGGTGATGCGGCTTCGCGGCATCCGGCGTGCCAGCGCCATCAGTCCGGCAGCGACGCCGCGCAGCAGCGCGAATACCGCAACCGAGGACACGACGAACACCGCCGCAACCCGTTTGTCGTAGGAAAGCCCGATGGCCACAGTGACCAGCAGCACGATCACCGCGGCCATCAGCGCGAGATAGCCCCAGCGCGGGCGGTGCCATTCGCGCGCGACTTCCTCGCGAAACAGCGCCGCCACCGGCACGTCGTGCACCCGGCCGAGCGGCCATAATCCGAACGCGAGCGCGGTGAGGAGGCCGTAGACGAACGACAGCGCCAATTCGTCCGGATGCAAAGCAGGGATCACCGGCAGCGGCAGCACCTTGCCGAACACGCCGACGATGAGGAACGGCAAAGCCGCGCCGGCCGCCAAGCCAATCACCGAACCGACCGCGGCGAGCAGGACCACCTGCGTCAGATAGATCGTGAAGACGTCGCGCCCCGTGGCGCCGAGCGCCTTGAACGAGGCAATGACGTCGCGGCGGCGATCGATATGGCTCTTGACCGCGTTGGCGACGCCGACGCCGCCGACCAGGAGCGCGGCGAGGCCGACCAGCGTCAGGAACTGGCTGAAGCGGTTGATGGTGCGTTCGAGTTGCGGGGAGGCGTTGCTGCTGCTGCGGATCCACCAGCCGGCCTCGGGGAGGGCGCTCCGCGCATTCTCGATCAATTGGGTCGCGGCGCGATCGTCGGCCGCATTGTTCGGCAGCTTCACGCGGTAGATCCAGCGCACCAGGCTGCCGGGCTGCAGCAATCCGGAGGCGCGCAGGCTCGCCTCGCTGACGAGAACGCGCGGGCCCAGCCCGACATTGCCGGCCAGCTTGTCCGGCTCGGCGCTGACGACGCTGCGAATCTGGAACGTGGCGTTGCCGATCGTGATGCGGTCGCCGAGCTTGAGATCGAGCCGCGCCAGCAGCGTGGAATCCACCGCTGCGCCGAACGCGCCGTCACGCTCGGCCAGCAAATCCGCCATCGGCATTTTCGGCTCGAGCGTCACCTCCCCGAGCATCGGGTAGTTGCCGTCGACGGCCTTGAGTTCGACCAGCGCCAGCTTGCCGTCATTGCTGCGGGCCATGACGCGCAGCGCGGCCGCCACCGAAACCTGGCCGCGCGCCCGCAGGAAACCGATTTCCTCCGGCTTGGCCTCGCGCTGGATCAGCGAGAAGGCGACGTCGCCGCCCAGCAAGGTGCGGCCCTCGCGCGTCAAACCTTCACCGAGGCTCGCGGCGACCGAGCCGACGCCGGCAATCGCCATGACGCCGAGCGCGATGCAGGCGATGAAGACGTAGAAGCCGCGCAAGCCCCCGCGCAATTCGCGCAGCGCGTAACGGAAAGCCAACGACGACGCGCGGCTGCGATAGACGGGTTCGGAAACGGTGGTCATGAGTGGCTGTCGATCCGGCCCGAGCGCAGCCGCACCACGCGGTCGCAACGCTGCGCCAGAGAGCTGTCATGCGTCACCAGCACCAGTGTCATGCCGCGCTCGGCATGCTTGGTGAAGAGCATGTCGACGATCTGCTTGCCGGTGGCTTCATCGAGATTGCCGGTCGGCTCGTCGGCAACGAGGATAGCGGGATCGGGCGCCAGCGCGCGGGCGAGCGCCACGCGCTGCTGCTCGCCGCCGGACAGTTGCGTTGGGTAATGATGCAGGCGCTCGCCGAGGCCGACGGACGCGAGCTCCTTCGCCGCGCGCTCCGCCGCATCGGGATTGCCGGCGAGTTCCAGCGGCACCGCGACGTTTTCCAGCGCGGTCATGGTCGGGATCAGATGAAACGACTGGAACACGATGCCGACCTGGCGGCCGCGGAAGCGGGCCAGTGCATCCTCGTCGAGGGCATTGAACGGTGTACCGTTCACCACCACCTCTCCGCTGTCAGGACGTTCCAACCCCGCCATCACCATCAGCAAGGTCGATTTGCCCGAGCCTGAAGGTCCGATCAGGCCGATCGCCTCGCCCGATGCCACACGAAGGCTGATATCTTTCAGGATATGAACGCGGGCGGCGCCGGTGCCGAGCGAGAGGTTGACGTTGGAAATGGAAATGGTGTCCGGCTCAAGGCCGGTCAGCGAAGAGGGTTCGATGAGACTGTCCATGGCTCGGTCATATGGCACTTCCGCCGCTCGGGTCGAGGGCTTGAAATGGATGTTTGCGCACATACGCGTGTTGATTATGGCTTTGATGACGGCCGGGCCGGTCTGGGCCCAGACCCCGGTCACGGCACCCGCCAAACCCGTCAAAATGGTCGTTCTCGGCGATTCCCTGAGCGCCGGGCTTGGCCTTTCTGCGCCGGCGGCGTTCCCGGCCCGTCTACAAAAAACGTTGGCTGACAAAGGGATAAAGGTCGACATGACCAATGCCGGGGTGTCCGGCGACACGACTTCCGGCGGCCGCGACCGGCTGGACTGGTCGATCCCGGAGGGAACCGAGGCGGTGATCGTCGAACTCGGCGCCAACGACGCGCTTCGCGGGATCGATCCCGCCGTCACCCGCGAAGCCCTGACCGACATCCTGACCCGGCTGAAGGCGCGCAAGATCGCCGTTCTCTTGTGCGGAATGGTGGCGCCGCCCAATTACGGCAGCGACTATGCGGCGCGCTTCAACGTCATCTATCCGGAGCTTGCGAAATCGTTCGGCGTACCGCTCTACCCATTTTTCCTGGAGGGCGTTGCCGCCGACGCCAAGCTCAACCAGGCCGACGGCATCCACCCGACCGCCGAGGGCGTCGATGTCATCGTGAAGAATATTCTGCCTACCGTGGAAGCATTTCTCGGCACGATCTCCGGGCAGCGGAGTTGAAAAAAGGAGCACAGATAAGGTTACCCAAAGGTTTTCCCGTAGCATTGCGGTGTGCGCGGCCCACGTGCTTCGCAGAGTCACATAAGTCGGGTAGAAAATAACTATCGGTGATTCGTCACCGGGCGCTGTTACAGGACATGGTCCTTTTCAAGGTCATGCCCAAGCATCGGGAGTCATGCGATGCCGCGTTTGTTTGCTGGACTGGAAATTCCGGCCGAGATCGGCCAGAGCCTTTCCAATTTGCGTGGTGGCCTTCCCGGCGCACGCTGGATCGATCCCGAAAATTACCACGTTACGTTGCGCTTCATCGGCGACATCGACGGCATGTCGGCGAATGAAATCGCCTCGATGCTGTTTCGGGTCAACCGCAAGCCGTTCGAGGTCAAGGTACAGGGCCTGCAGAGCTTTGGCGGCAAGAAGCCGCGCGCCGTGGTTGCCTCCGTGGAGCCGAGCCGGCCGCTGATCGAGCTGCAGGCCGAGCTCGAACGGCTGATGCAGCGGATCGGTCTCGATCCCGAAGGGCGCAAGTTCACCCCACATGTGACGCTGGCGCGGCTGCATGATGCGTCGAGCCGGGACGTCGCCGATTATCTCTCGGTGCGCGGCTATTTCCCGAGCCGGACGTTCATGGCCTCACGCTTCGTGCTGTTCTCGTCGCGTGCGTCCACCGGCGGCGGGCCCTATGTGGTCGAGGATTCCTACGCGCTGAGTGCGTGAGCGGGCAGGGCTCTCGCCGCTTCTCCGCTGTCATCATCCGCGAACGCGGATGATCCAGTATTCCAGAGGCGTCTGCGATAGAACCGAAAAGCCGCGGCGTACTGGGTACCCCGCCTTCGCCTTCGCGGGGTATGACGATCCAGGAATGGTTTCGTTTGCATACCCCCAGCACCAATTCTCGGCTTGCAATTTCCGCTCGCTTGAGGCCGAAAGGGGCCATGCTGTCGACTGACCCCACCTCGTTCCACGCACAGTATCAGGCGCTGGTTTCCTCCGGCGCGATCGAGGCCGATCCCGCGCAGGCGGAAGCCGCGGAGGCGTTCGCCGCGCTTGAAGAGCGGTTGTCGAGCTACAAGCCGGCGAAGAAGCTCAGCCTGCTTGGCCGTCTCTTCGGCGACAAGAGCGAAGCGCCGCCGCGCGGGCTTTACGTTCACGGCGAGGTCGGCCGCGGCAAGACCATGCTGATGGATCTGTTCTTTCAGCACTCGCCGGTCCAGCACAAGCGCCGCGCCCATTTCCACGAATTCATGGCGGAAGCGCATGAGAAGATCTACGCCTATCGCCAGAACATCGCGCGCGGTGAAATCGAAGATAGCGACGTGATCGAGCTGACGGCCAACGCCATCTTCGACGAGGCGTGGCTGCTGTGTTTCGACGAATTTCACGTCACCGACATTGCCGACGCCATGATCCTCGGGCGGCTGTTCTCAAAACTGTTCGAGCTCGGCACGGTGGTGGTAGCGACCTCGAACGTCGCGCCCGAAGACCTCTACAAGGGCGGTCTCAACCGCGCGCTGTTCCTGCCCTTCATCACCCAGATCTCGGATCGCATGGACGTGCTGCGGCTCGATGCGCGCACCGATTTCCGCCTGGAAAAACTCGCCGGCGTGAAAATGTGGCTGGTGCCGCCGGATGATGAAGCCGGCGCCGCGCTCGACCGCGCCTGGCGCAAGATGACGGGTAATGCGCCCTGCAAGCCGCGCGATATCGCGATCAAGGGCCGCGTGCTGCGCGTGCCCTGTTCGGCGCATGGCGTCGCGCGGTTTTCCTTTGCCGACATCTGCGAAAAGCCACTCGCCGCATCGGATTACCTGCGGCTGGCGCATGATTATCACACCATCCTGATCGACCGCATTCCGGTGATGGATTACGCCGAGCGCAACGCCGCCAAGCGTTTCATCTCGCTGATCGACACGCTCTATGACAATGCCGTGAAGCTGATGGCCTCGGCCGAAGCCGATCCGGTGTCGCTGTACTTGGCGACCGAAGGCATTGAGGCCATGGAGTTCAAACGAACCGCCTCGCGGCTGATCGAGATGAGTTCTGAGTCCTATCTGGCGCTTCCCCACGGGCGGAAGGACTCCGCGGCCAGCGGATCGAGCACGGGGTTGGTGGAGACTTGATCCGTCATTCCGGGGCGATGCGCAGCATCGAACCCGGAATCTCGCGCCACAACTTCTGGATTCCGGGTTCGCGCTGTCGCGCGCCCCGGAATGACGATCGCTGGCATACCTGACCGAATTCAAGGCAGGGCCTTAGAATTGGGCGTGCCCCGTCTTGAACCGGTCAATCGAAAGGGATAGCAAGCCACCCAACTTCCTCGTCCACCCCCTCACTCTTCGTCTTAGAAGGACAAATTTCCCATGGCGCGCGACAAGATTGCTTTGATTGGCTCCGGTCAGATCGGCGGAACGCTGGCTCACCTCATCGGCCTGAAGGAGCTCGGCGACGTCGTGCTGTTCGACATCGCCGAGGGCGTTCCCCAGGGCAAGGCGCTCGACATCGCGCAGTCGTCCCCGGTCGACGGTTTCGACTCCAATCTCACCGGCGCCAATTCCTATGAGGCGCTCGATGGCGCCAAGGTCTGCATCGTCACCGCCGGCGTGCCGCGCAAGCCCGGCATGAGCCGTGACGACCTCTTGAGCATCAATCTCAAGGTCATGGAACAGGTCGGCGCCGGCATCAAGAAATATGCCCCCGACGCCTTCGTTATCTGCATCACCAATCCGCTGGACGCGATGGTGTGGGCGCTGCAGAAGGCCTCCGGCCTGCCGCACAAGAAGGTTGTCGGCATGGCCGGCGTGCTCGATTCCGCGCGCTTCCGCTATTTCCTCGCCGATGAGTTCAACGTCTCGGTCGAGGACGTCACCGCCTTCGTGCTCGGCGGCCACGGCGACACCATGGTGCCGCTGACCCGCTATTCCACCGTTGCCGGCATTCCGCTGCCCGATCTCGTCAAGATGGGCTGGACCTCGCAGGCGCGCATCGACGAGATCGTCGACCGCACCCGCAACGGCGGCGCCGAGATCGTCAACCTCCTGAAGACCGGTTCGGCTTTCTACGCGCCCGCTGCGTCCGCGATCGCGATGGCCGAGAGCTACCTGAAGGACAAGAAGCGCGTGCTGCCCTGCGCCGCCTATCTCAACGGCGAATACAACGTGAAGGACATGTATGTCGGCGTTCCCGTCGTGATCGGCTCGAAGGGTGTCGAGCGCGTCGTCGAGATCGAGCTGGCCGGCAAGGATCGCGAAGCCTTCGACAAGTCGGTCGGTGCGGTCCAGGGCCTGGTCGACGCCTGCAAGAAGATCGCGCCCGACCTGCTCGGACGTTGATTTTTCTCAGCTTTCGCTCCCTCACGGGGGCGAAAGCGTTTTCAGGGTTGCAGTTCTTTTGGTATATGGTATGCCAACTACCAATGCCGGTGAACTGTAGAACTCGCCGCTTAAGGGTTTTGGGGAGCGTCCAAGATGAATATCCACGAATACCAGGCCAAGGCTCTGCTGCATGAATTCGGCGTGCCGATTTCGCGCGGCGTGGCTGTGTTGAAGGCCTCGGATTCTGAAGCCGCCGCCAAGCAGCTCCCCGGCCCGATCTGGGTGGTGAAGAGCCAGATCCATGCCGGCGGCCGCGGCAAGGGCAAGTTCAAGGAAGCTTCCGCCGGCGACAAGGGCGGCGTCCGCATCGCCAAGTCGGTCGCCGAGGTCAACGAATTCGCCAAGCAGATGCTGGGCGCGACGCTCGTCACGATCCAGACCGGCGCGCAGGGCAAGCAGCTCAACCGCCTCTACATCGAGGAAGGCTCCGACATCGACAAGGAGTTCTATCTCTCGATCCTGGTCGATCGCGAATCTTCCAAAGTGTCGTTCGTGGTTTCGACCGAGGGCGGCGTCAACATCGAGGAAGTCGCGCACAACAACCCGGAAAAGATCGTGACCTTCTCGGTCGATCCGGCCACCGGCATCATGGGCCATCACGGCCGCACGGTGGCGAAGGCGCTCAACCTCTCCGGCGATCTCGCCAAGCAGGCCGAGAAACTGGTGGCGCAGCTCTACAGCGCCTTCACCGCCAAGGACATGGCGATGCTGGAAATCAATCCGCTCGTCGTCACCAAGCAGGGTCAGCTGCGCGTGCTCGACGCGAAAGTCTCGTTCGACGACAACGCGATGTACCGCCATCCCGAAGTCGCCGCGCTGCGCGACGAGACCGAGGAGGACGCCAAGGAAATCGAGGCGTCGAAATACGATCTCAATTACGTCGCCCTCGACGGCACCATCGGCTGCATGGTCAACGGCGCCGGCCTTGCCATGGCGACCATGGACATCATCAAGCTCTATGGCATGGAGCCCGCCAACTTCCTCGACGTCGGCGGCGGCGCCAGCGTGGAAAAGGTGGCGGCGGCCTTCAAGATCATCACCGCCGATCCGAACGTGAAGGGCATTCTGGTCAACATCTTCGGCGGCATCATGAAATGCGATATCATCGCCGAGGGCGTGGTCGCCGCGGTGAAGCAGGTCGGCCTGCAGGTGCCGCTGGTGGTACGGCTTGAAGGCACCAATGTCGAAGCCGGCAAGAAGATCATCAGCCAGTCCGGCCTCAACGTGGTGTCGGCCGACAATCTCGACGATGCCGCACAGAAGATCGTGAAAGCCGTCAAGGGAGGCTAGCGATGGCTGACCATCTCGCCGCACCGACACCGCTTCCGGAGCATCAGAAGCTCGCGGCACTCGCGGGCGAATGGGCCGGCGAGGAAATGGTCTATCCGTCGCGCTGGACCGCGGGCGGTCCGGCGACCTCCCATGTCGTCGCGCGCATCGGTCTCAACGGCTTCTATTTGATCCAGGACACCCGCCAGATGCGGGACGGCAAGGAATCCTTCGCCACCCACGGCGTGTTCACCTACGACCGCGACGACCGGACCTACAAATTGTTCTGGCACGATTCACTCGGCTACTATTCGCCGGCGCCGGCCTCCGGCGCCTGGGTCGGCAACAAGCTGACCCTGGTGCGTGGCTCGCTGCGCGGCAATGCGCGCCATGTCTACGAAGTCGTCGACGACAACAGCTACACCATGAAAGTTCAGTTCTCACCGGATGCCGAGGGATGGGCCGACGTGCTCACCGGCGTCTACCGGCGCATCCACTAAACCCATCGTTCCCGGTCACCCACGAAAGCGTGCTCAATCATGTCCGTTCTGATCGACAAGAATACCAAAGTCATCTGCCAGGGTTTCACGGGCAAGAACGGCACGTTCCATTCGGAAGCCGCGATCGCTTACGGCACCAGGATGGTGGGCGGTACCTCGCCGGGTAAAGGCGGCTCCAAGCATCTCAATTTGCCTGTCTTCGACACCGTGCGCGAGGCGCGCGAGAAGACCGGCGCGGACGCGAGCGTGATCTACGTTCCCCCGCCGGGCGCGGCGGATGCGATCTGCGAAGCGATCGACGCCGAAATTCCGCTGATCGTCTGCATCACCGAGGGCATTCCGGTGCTCGACATGGTGCGCGTCAAAAGGTCGTTGAGTGGATCGAAATCGCGCCTGATCGGGCCGAACTGCCCGGGCGTGATGACCGCGGGCGAGTGCAAGATCGGCATCATGCCGGCCAACATCTTCAAGCCGGGCAGCGTCGGGATCGTTTCGCGCTCGGGCACGTTGACCTATGAAGCCGTGTTCCAGACCACCCAGGAGGGCCTCGGCCAGACCACCGCGGTCGGCATCGGCGGCGACCCGGTCAAGGGCACCGAATTCATCGACGTGCTGGAGATGTTCCTCAAGGACGAGAAGACCACCTCGATCATCATGATAGGTGAAATCGGCGGCTCCGCCGAGGAAGACGCGGCCCAGTTCATCAAGGACGAGGCCAAGCGCGGCCGGAAGAAGCCGATGGTCGGTTTCATCGCCGGCGTCACCGCGCCTCCCGGCCGCCGCATGGGTCATGCCGGCGCCATCATCTCCGGCGGCAAGGGCGACGCCGGATCGAAGACGGCGGCGATGGAAGCCGCCGGAATTACGGTGTCCCCGTCGCCGGCGCGGCTCGGACATACCCTTGCCGAAAAATTGAAATCTTAATTCAGTCCTTGGTTCTTTTAGGCGGGAATATCCTGCCTAAATAGGGTAAAGCTTCTTACCGAGCTGGTTCGGGCTTCCGGACCGGCTAAAGCGCCGTTTTCCACGCGCAAAGCGACAATTACCAGGACGCCAACATGTCTCGCCAGGACGCGAACGCAGCATTTGCCCTCTCTTCCTTTTTGCAGGGCACCAACGCCACCTACATCGACGAGCTCTATGCCCGCTACGAGCAGGACCCCGGCTCTGTCGACAGCGAATGGCAGGAATTCTTCAGGAGCCTGAAAGACACCCCGGCCGACGTCCAGAAGAACGCAGAGGGCCCGTCCTGGGGCCGCGACAACTGGCCGCTCACACCGCAGGACGAACTGACCTCGGCGCTGGACGGCAACTGGATCACCGTCGAGAAGGCCGTCGGCGCCAAGCTGGCCGCCAAGGCGCAGGCCAAGGGCGCTGAATTGTCCCCTGCCGAGGTCAACCAGGCGACACGCGATTCCGTCCGCGCCCTGATGCTGATCCGCGCCTACCGCATGCGCGGTCACTTCCACGCCAAGCTCGACCCGCTCGGCATCGAGGCGCCGCGTGATCGCGAAGAGCTCGATCCGCGCACCTACGGCTTCACCGAGGCCGATTTCGACCGCAAGATCTTCCTCGACCACGTGCTCGGCCTCGAATACGGCAACCTTCGCGAGATCGTCGCGATCTGCGAGCGGACCTATTGCCAGACGCTCGGCGTCGAGTTCATGCACATCTCCAACGCGGCGCAGAAGGCCTGGATCCAGGAGCGCATCGAGGGGCCGGACAAGGAAATCAGCTTCACCCCGGAAGGCCGCCGCGCCATCCTCAACAAGCTGATCGAGGCCGAGGGCTTCGAGAAATTCTGTGACGTCAAATTCACCGGCACCAAGCGCTTCGGCCTTGACGGCGCCGAGTCGCTGATCCCGGCGCTGGAGCAGATCATCAAGCGCGGCGGCAATCTCGGCGTGAAGGAGATCGTGCTCGGCATGCCGCATCGCGGCCGCCTTAACGTGCTGACCCAGGTGATGGGCAAGTCGCACCGCGCGCTGTTCCACGAGTTCAAGGGCGGCTCCGCCAACCCCGAGGACGTCGAAGGCTCCGGCGACGTCAAGTATCACCTCGGCGCGTCGTCCGACCGCGAGTTCGACGGCAACAAGATCCATCTGTCGCTGACCGCCAACCCGTCGCATCTGGAAATCGTCGATCCCGTCGTGCTCGGCAAGGTGCGCGCCAAGCAGGACCAGCATGGCGATCCGCCCGACATGCGCATCTCGGTGCTGCCGCTGCTGCTGCACGGCGACGCGGCGTTTGCGGGACAAGGCGTGGTGGCGGAATGCTTCGGTCTCTCCGATCTGAAGGGTTATCGCACCGGCGGCTCGCTGCATTTCATCGTCAACAACCAGATCGGCTTCACCACCTATCCACGCTATTCGCGCTCCTCGCCCTATCCGTCCGACGTCGCGAAGATGATCGACGCGCCGATCTTCCACGTGAATGGCGACGATCCGGAAGCCGTGGTGTTCGCCGCCAAGGTTGCGATCGAGTTCCGGCAGAAGTTCCACAAGCCCGTCGTCATCGACATGTTCTGCTACCGCAGATTTGGCCACAACGAGGGCGACGAGCCGGGCTTTACCCAGCCAGTGATGTACAAGCGGATCGGTTCGCATCCGTCCACGCTCTCGATCTATGCCAAGCGCCTGGTCGCCGACGGCGTGCTGACCGAGGGCGAGGTCGAAAAGGCCAAGGCCGACTGGCGCACGCGGCTCGACGCCGAGCTCGAGGCAGGCTCCGGCTACAAGCCCAACAAGGCGGACTGGCTCGACGGCAAATGGGCCGGCTTCAAGGTCGCCGACCAGGAAGAGGACGCGCGGCGCGGCGTCACCGGCGTCGATATCGGCATCCTCAAGGATATCGGCCGCAAGATCACCAAGGTGCCCGATGGTTTCCGGGTTCACCGCACCATCCAGCGTTTCCTGGAAAACCGCGCCAAGGCGATCGACAATGGCGTCGGCATCGACTGGGCGACCGGCGAGGCGCTGGCGTTCTGCACGCTGATGCAGGAAGGCCATCACGTCCGCCTGTCGGGACAGGACAGTGAGCGCGGCACCTTCTCGCAGCGCCATTCGGTCCTGATCGACCAGGAAGACGAGAGCCGCTACACGCCGTTCAACCATCTCGGCCACGACCAGGGACACTACGAGGTCATCAACTCGCTATTGTCGGAAGAGGCGGTGCTCGGTTTCGAGTATGGCTATTCGCTGGCCGAACCGAACGCGCTGGCGATGTGGGAAGCGCAGTTCGGCGACTTCGCCAACGGCGCCCAGGTGGTGTTCGACCAGTTCATTTCGTCGGGCGAACGCAAATGGCTGCGCATGTCCGGCCTCGTCTGCCTGCTGCCGCATGGCTACGAAGGGCAGGGGCCGGAACACTCCTCGGCGCGGCTCGAGCGCTTCCTGCAGATGTGCGCCGAAGACAACATGCAGGTGGTGTACCCGACCACGCCGGCGAATTACTTCCACGTGCTGCGGCGGCAGCTCCATCGCGAGATCCGCAAGCCCTTGATCATGATGACGCCGAAGTCGCTGCTGCGCCACAAGCGCGCGATTTCGCGGCTCGACGAGCTCGGCAAGGACACGACGTTCCACCGCATCCTGTACGATGACGCGCAGATGCTGCCCGACGAGAAGATCAAGCTGGCGCCTGATGACAAGATCCGCCGCGTCGTGCTGTGCTCGGGCAAGGTCTATTACGATCTCTACGAGGAGCGCGAGAAGCGCGGCATCGACGACATCTACATCCTGCGCGTCGAGCAGCTCTATCCGGTGCCGCTGAAGGCGCTGGTACAGGAACTCGTACGCTTCAAGAACGCTGAAGTCGTGTGGTGCCAGGAAGAGCCGCGCAACATGGGTGCGTGGCACTTCATCGAGCCCTATCTCGAATGGGTGCTGAACCAGATCCATGCGCCGAACCGCCGTCCGCGTTACGCCGGCCGTGCGGCGTCGGCGGCAACCGCCACCGGTCTGATGTCGAAGCACCAGGCACAGCTCAAGGCGATGCTGGACGAGGCGCTGAACTAGAGCACAATGAAATCAGGGTTGATTGCGACCGCGAAGAAGGTGCGCTCCCTCTCCCGCTTGCGGGGGAGGGTTGGGGTGGGGGTGTCTCCGCAGGCGACACTGCCCGATTGGAGAGAGCCCCCACCCGGCGCTTCGCGCCGACCTCCCCCGCAAGCGGGAGAGGTGAAGCGCGTCTGCGGCCAAATCAATCAAGCCAAAAATCGTCCGGCTCTAGCCTTCCCGCCGTTTGTCGCGCCCCGCCCCGGTGCGCGATGGCGCGCCAGGCGGGCGATGACCGCTTTGGAATTGATGACGCTTAAGGATACCAAGGAAACCATATCATGACTGAAATTCGTGTTCCGACGCTGGGTGAGTCCGTGACGGAAGCCACCATCGGCCGCTGGTTCAAGAAGGCGGGCGACGCAGTGGCCGTGGATGAGCCGTTGGTCGAGCTCGAGACCGACAAGGTCACCATCGAAGTGCCGGCGCCCTCTGCCGGTGTGCTCGGCGAGATCGCGGCCAAGGACGGCGAGACCGTCGCCGTCGGCGCGCTGCTCGGGCAGATCAATGAAGGCGCCGCCGGCGCCGCCAAGCCGGCCGCGGCCGCGCCCGCGAAAGCTGCCGCTCCGGCGGCAGCGCCTGCCGCGGCTCCGAAGGCTGTTGCAGCGGATGCGCCGCTGGCGCCGTCGGTTCGCAAGCTCTCCGCCGAGAGCGGCATCGATGCCGCGACCGTGCCCGGCTCCGGCAAGGACGGCCGTGTCACCAAGGGCGACATGCTGGCCGCGATCGAGAAGGCGGCTTCCGCGCCGACCCCGGTCAATCAGCCGGCCGCTTCCGTGCAGGTCCGTGCGCCGTCGCCGGCCGATGATGCCGCCCGCGAAGAGCGCGTGAAGATGACGCGGCTGCGCCAGACCATCGCGCGGCGGCTGAAGGACGTGCAGAACACCGCTGCGATGCTGACGACCTTCAACGAGGTCGACATGAGCCACATCATGGCGATGCGGTCGCAGTACAAGGACATGTTCGAGAAGAAGCACGGCTCGAAGCTCGGCTTCATGGGCTTCTTCACCAAGGCGGTGGTACAGGCGCTGAAGGACATTCCGGCCGTCAACGCCGAAATCGACGGCTCCGACCTGATCTACAAGAACTACTACCACATCGGCGTTGCCGTCGGCACCGACAAGGGCCTCGTCGTGCCCGTGGTGCGCGACTGCGACCACAAGTCGATTTCCGACATCGAGAAGGGAATCGCCGATTTCGGCCGCCGCGCCCGCGATGGCCAGCTCAAGATCGACGAGATGCAGGGCGGCACCTTCACCATCACCAATGGCGGCATCTACGGCTCGCTGATGTCGACGCCGATCCTCAACGCGCCGCAGTCCGGCATCCTCGGCATGCACAAGATCCAGGAGCGACCGATGGTGGTCGCCGGCAAGATCGAGGTGCGCCCGATGATGTATCTGGCGCTGTCCTACGATCACCGCGTGATCGACGGCAAGGAAGCGGTGACCTTCCTGGTGCGCGTCAAGGAGAGCCTGGAAGATCCGGCGCGGCTGGTGCTGGATCTCTGAGGCGTCAAGCTTGTAGGCATCGGTATCAAGAGCCGGCGCCGCGAGCCATGGATCGATGCGCGCTCATGTGCGGAGGCTGATGTGACAGACAAGGTTGTTGTAATCACCGGCGGCAGCCGCGGCATCGGCCGCGCTACCGCGCTCGCGGCCGCCGCGCGCGGCTATCGCATCGTTGTCGGCTACGCCAGCAACAAGGCGGCGGCCGATGAGGTCGTCGCGCTGATCGAGGGCAAGAACGGCAAGGCGATATCAGTGAAATGCGATGTAGCCGAGGAAAGCGATATCCTGGAGCTGTTCAAGGCGGCGGACAAGTTCGGCACGTTGGGAGCGCTCGTCAATAATGGCGGTATTGTCGGCACGAGCGGCGTGCGCGTCGACGAGATGTCGGCCGAGCGCATCCAGCGCGTGATGGCGGTCAACGTCACGGGCTCCATCCTCTGCGCGCGCGAGGCGGTGAAGCGCATGTCGACGAAGCACGGCGGCAAAGGCGGCGTCATCGTCAACCTTTCCTCGGTTGCAGCGAGACTCGGTGCGCCGAACACCTATGTCGACTACGCCGCTTCCAAGGGAGCGATCGATTCCTTCACGGTCGGACTTGGCTATGAAGTCGCCGGTGAAGGCATCCGCGTCGCAGGCATCCGGCCCGGACTGATCGACACCGAAATCCACGCTGCGGGCGGCGAGCCCGATCGCGCCCATCGGCTCGCGCATCTGGTGCCGATGAAGCGCGTCGGCAGCGCCGAAGAAATCGCCAATGCCATCGTCTGGCTGATCTCGGACGAGGCATCCTACGTCACCAGCGCCATCCTCGATGTCTCGGGTGGGCGGTAATCCCTGACACCTTTCTGAAAGCTACAGGACTTCATCATGGCTACCTACGATCTCGTCGTCATCGGCACCGGGCCGGGCGGATATGTCTGCGCGGTGCGCGCGGCGCAACTCGGCATGAAGGTGGCGGTGGTCGAGAAGAACGCAACGCTGGGCGGCACCTGCCTCAATGTCGGCTGCATGCCGTCGAAGGCGTTGCTGCATGCCTCCGAAATGTTTGAGGAAGCCGCGCACTCCTTTGCCAAGATGGGCGTCAGCGTTTCCACGCCAAAGCTCGATCTGCCGGCGATGATGAACTTCAAGCAGCAGGGCATCGACGGCAACGTCAAGGGCGTCGAGTTCCTGATGAAGAAGAACAAGATCGACGTGCTGAAAGGCGCCGGCAAGATCCTCGGTACCGGCAAGGTCGAAGTCAGCGGCAATGGCAAGACCGAGACGGTTGAGACGAAGAATATCGTCATTGCTACCGGCTCCGATATCGCGCGGCTGAAAGGCATCGAGATCGACGAGAAGCGCGTGGTGTCGTCGACCGGCGCGCTTTCGCTGGCAAAAGTGCCGGAGAAAATGCTGATCATCGGCGCCGGCGTGATCGGCCTCGAACTCGGCTCAGTGTGGCGCCGGCTGGGGGCGGAAGTCATGGTCGTCGAATTCCTCGACCGCATCCTGCCCGGCATGGACGGCGAAGTGGCGAAGCAATTCCAGCGCATGCTCGAAAAGCAGGGTTTTGCGTTCAAGCTCGGCTCCAAGGTCACCGGCGTTGATACCGCGGGCAAGACGTTGAAGGTCAGTGTCGAACCGGCAGCCGGCGGAGCGGCAGAGACGCTCGAAACCGATGTGGTCCTGGTCTGCATCGGCCGCGTGCCCTACACCGAAGGGCTGGGCCTCAAGGAAGCCGGCATTGCGCTCGACAATCGCGGGCGCGTGCAGATCGATTCGCATTTCTCGACCAGCGTGAAGGGCGTGTATGCGATCGGCGACGTGGTCGCGGGGCCGATGCTCGCGCACAAGGCCGAGGACGAAGGCGTCGCCTGCGCCGAGATCATCGCGGGCCAGGCCGGTCACGTGAACTACGATGTCATTCCAGGCGTCGTGTATACCACGCCGGAAGTGTCGTCGGTCGGCAAGACCGAGGAAGAGCTGAAGCAGGCGGGCGTGGCTTATACCTCGGGCAAGTTTCCGTTCACCGCCAACGGCCGTTCCAAGGTCAATCAGACCACTGACGGTTTCGTGAAGATTCTCGCAGATGCGAAGACCGATCGCGTGCTCGGCGTGCATATCGTCGGCCGCGAAGCCGGCGAAATGATCCACGAAGCCTGCGTTCTGATGGAGTTTGGCGGCTCCGCCGAAGATCTGGCGCGCACGTGCCACGCTCACCCGACCCGTTCGGAAGCCGTCAAGGAAGCCGCGCTTGCGGTCGGAAAACGTGCCATCCATATGTGATGGGGAGCCCGGCACTTGCCGGCAGACCATGGTTGAAGAAGTGGGTATCCGGTTCTCGAAAAGGCCACGCTTTTGAACGAGGGGATGGAGCGGAGCGACCAATCAATGGATGTCGTTCCGCTCTAGAGATCAGAATCGATGATGCGCCGCCTGTTACAGCCGTTCTGGGTCCTGCTCGCGATCATCTTCCTGATCGAAGCCTGGCTGTGGGATCATCTCGAGCCGATCGTCGAGCGCATCGTTGCGCTGATCCCGCTCCGCGCCTTCAAGCAATGGCTGTCCGATCGCGTCGATGCGCTGTCGCCGGCAATGACGCTGATCGTCTTTGCCGTGCCGGTCATCCCGCTGTTCCCGCTGAAGCTGGTCGGCCTCTGGCTGCTGGCGAATGAATACTGGCTCAGCGCCGCCGTCGTGATCGTGCTGGGAAAATTCCTCGGCCTCGGCGTGACCGCCTTCATCTTCGACGTGACGCGCGCCAAGCTCCTGCAGATGGCGTGGTTCAAGAAGACCTATGAATTCATCATGGCGATGCGCGCCAAGGCGGCAGAACTCGTCCAGCCAATCAAGCAGCGCATCCGCGACATCCTGCGTGGCGACGGCACCGGCTGGTCATCGCGCATGCTGCGAACCATCGCACGCTTTCGCAAGAGCGTGCATCAGGCGCGGTAGTGGCGTCACCACAGGTGTTGTAGGGTGGGCAAAGGAGCGAAGCGACGTGCCCACCATCCATCACCGAAATCGCCGTGAGATGGTGGGCACGCTGCGCTTTGCCCACCCTACGGATCTGGATCACCCGCATTCGCTTTCGCGGGTGATGACAGTGAGCATCAATGCAGATGCAAGAGATGCGGCGCGTAGAGGCCGAGCCCGGTGATGGCGATGCCCACGATTGCCAATAAGCCTGACACCCAGGCCAGAACCAGCATGCCGGTGATGATGGTGGCCGACGCCAGCACAATCCCGATCTGGAAGGCGGCGGAAGCGATTTCGTAGTGGTGATACTTCGCCGTGGCCTCGTCGCGCTGGTGCTCGGCGTGCTTGGCGCGCTTGGCGAGTTCTTCCGAACCTTCGCCAGTCTCCGGCTCCGAACGATAGCGCTGTGCGGTCTTGTTCCAGTCGTCGATCTGCTTTTGCAGCGCCGCCTTGGCGGCCTCGTCGCCGACGGTACCCATGCTGAGCTTGGCGTGCTCGGCGGTGGCCTGCACCACGGTGCGACGGATGCTCTTGGCCTGGAAGAACGCCCAGAGATTCGAGGCCTCGACATTCCTGCTGATCGCTTCGGTCTGCGCGCCCTTGCCCAGCGTTTCCGACAGCGCCAGGAACAGGGCGATCACCGCGATCAGCAACGCGATCTTCTTGTTCGAGCCTGACGCGTGCTCGGCATGCTCCGCGTGCTCCATGCTTTCATGTGCGCCCATGTCTATCTCCCCAAGGTGAATCGTGACCACGATTGCCGGAACGGTCCGTTCAACGCAAGAGTTAAGCGGATTTTGGGCGCGTCCATTACTGGATTGCTCCATCCGTATTTTTGAGCTCTCAATATGACAACCGCCGAATTCGTTGCGGCCTGCTTCTGGCCGCTTGTCGTTTCTTCGCCGCGTTGCTGAACACCGTTCGTGTCCAGGTAGTATGGCGGTCGATTTGCCTCTATGCCGCGCTCGCCGGTACGATTTACGTCATCCTGTGGGGAGCTCACGGTCGTAGCTCAATGGTCGCCGCCGGTCGTGACGACCGGCCATCTCGTGCCCCGGACGCAAGTGGCCCGAGTGTCGCGAGCCGGGGCCCGCTCTACTTTGCATGGGGTTGTTTTCGATATTTTGTGTTTGCGGGCGTCATCCGCGTGGGTGGGCGCTCTTGTACACTTGCAGCAGTCGCTCGCTGTCGATCCCGGTGTAGATCTGGGTGGTCGAAAGCGAGGCGTGGCCGAGCAGTTCCTGGATCGCGCGCAAATCGCCGCCGCGGCTGAGCAAATGGGTGGCAAAGGAATGCCGCAGCGCGTGGGGTGTGGCGCTGTCTGGCAGTCCGAGCGCGCCGCGCAGCCGCTCCATGGTGAGCTGGATGATTCGCGGAGATAGCGGCCCGCCGCGCGCGCCGACGAAGATCGGCCCGGCCGGCGGCAATGAATGCGGGCACATCGCAACATAGTCGGCGATCAGGGCAAGCACGTTCTGCAGCACCGGCACCATCCGGGTCTTGTTGCCCTTGCCGGTGACGATGATGACGTCGCCTTCGCCCGGTTTCGGCACGTCGCGGCGTTTCAGCCCGAGCGCTTCGGAGATGCGCAGGCCCGATCCGTAGAGCAGCGCCATGACAGCGGCGTCGCGCGCCAGAATCCAGGGCTCGCGTTCCTCGCCGGCGCGCTCGTCGGCATCGGCAAAGCGCTTCGCAGCGTCCATCTGGATTGGTTTCGGCAGGCTCTTTGCAATTTTCGGCGCGCGGATGGCGGAGAGGGCGCCGACCCTGCCTTTTCCCTCCCGTTCCAGAAAGCGCCCGAACGAGCGCAAGCCCGCCAGCGCCCGCATCAGCGAGCGTCCGCCGATGTCGTCGGCGCGGCGCATTGCCATGAAGGCCCTGATGTCGGTGGCCTCCAGCGCGGCAAACCGTTTCAGCGTAACTTGACCGCCCCAGTGCTCACTGAGAAAGGTGAGGCATTGGCGTAGGTCGCGGGCGTAGGCTTCGAGCGTCTTTGGCGACAGCCGCCGCTCGGCGCGCAGATGCGTCAGCCAGCGCCCGACCTCCCGCGCGAACGCCTCGTCGGTGCCATCGAGCTCGACCGCTTGCAGTGCCGGAACTTCGCTTGCCATCATCTCTGCCTTGGAGTTTGCCTTGTAGTTTACCTTGGAGACGGCGCTTCAACGCATTATATCGCACCTCTTTCGTTTACCGTTCGCTAACTGGCCGGGGCGGCGCTAGCCTCGCTGTGGATACCTCAAGCCTGATTCCCCGGATGGACCACGCCACCCGCCAAACCAGCTCCTCGGCCTCGTCGACCCGCGTCGTCGACGTGCTGGTGCCGGTCGCGCTCAATCAAAACTATTCCTACCGCGTGCCGCGCGGCATGGAGCTGAAGCCGGGCGATGTCGTCTGCGTGCCGCTCGGTCCGCGCGAGGTGGTCGCGGTGGTGTGGGCGGAGAACGCCAATCCAGATCCACGGCTGCATAACCGCCTGAAGGACGTCGGCGAAAAGCTCGACGTGCCGCCGCTGAAGGAAGAGCTGCGCAGCCTGGTCGACTGGGTCGCCAACTACACGCTCTCAGCGCGTGGCATGGTGCTGCGCATGGCGTTGCGGATGGGCGAAAATCTCGGGCCCGAGCGGATGCGCCTTGGCGTGCGATTGGTGGGCGAGCCGCCACGGCGTCTGACGCCGGCACGACGCCGGCTGATCGAGGTGCTGTCGGACGGCCTCCTGCACGGCAAGTCGGATGCGGCGCGGGAAGCCGGTGTCAGCTCAGGCGTGGTCGACGGCCTGGTCGACGAGGGCACGCTCGCGATCGAGGCGATGCCGCCACCGCCGGCACCGCCGGCGCCGGATCCCGCGTTTGCGCAGCCGGAATTTTCCTATCAGCAGCGCGCGGCGGTGGATGCGATGCGCGCGCTCGCGGCCAATGGCACGTTCCACGTCGCGCTACTCGACGGCGTCACCGGCTCGGGCAAGACGGAAGTCTATTTCGAGGCGATCGCGGAGGTCGTCCGGAGGGCTAAGCAGACGCTGATCCTGATGCCGGAGATCGCGCTGACAGGACAATTCCTCGACCGTTTTGCGCAGCGTTTTGGCGTGCGCCCGATCGAGTGGCACTCCGAACTGACGCCGCGCACTCGCCAACGCAATTGGGCAGCGATATCCGCCGGCGAAGCGCCGGTCGTGGTCGGCGCACGCTCGGCGCTGTTTCTGCCCTATGCGGATCTGGGCCTGATCATCGTCGATGAAGAGCACGACCAGGCGTACAAGCAGGATGACGGCGCGCATTACCACGCCCGCGACATGGCGGTGGTGCGCGCGCACATTGCAAAGATTCCGATCGTGCTGGCGTCGGCGACGCCGTCGGTCGAGAGCGAGGTCAACGCGCGCAAGGGGCGCTATCAGCGCATCGCGCTGCCGTCGCGCTTTGGCGGCCAGCACATGCCGCATATCGAGGCGATCGATCTGCGCCGCGCGCCGCCGCCGCGCGGCCGTTTCATCTCGCCGCCGCTCGCCGAGCAGATCAGGTTCGCGATCGAGAAGCGCGAGCAGGCGCTGCTGTTCCTCAACCGCCGGGGCTACGCGCCGCTGACGCTATGCCGGGCCTGCGGCCACCGCTTTGCCTGCACCATCTGCGACGCCTGGCTGGTCGATCATCGGTTTCGACAGCGCCTGGTCTGCCACCATTGCGGTTTCTCGATGCCGCGACCGAACATCTGCCCGCACTGCCAGGCCGAGGAATCGCTGGTGGCGGTCGGCCCCGGCGTTGAGCGCCTGCAGGAGGAGGCGGCCGCGTTGTTTCCGGAAGCGCGCACCATGGTGCTGTCAAGCGATCTCATCACCTCGATCGAGACCATGCGCAGCGAGCTGAACGAAATCGCCGAGGGACGCGTCGACATCATCATCGGCACGCAACTGGTGGCGAAGGGACATAATTTTCCACGGCTCAATCTGGTCGGCGTGGTCGACGCCGATCTCGGCCTCGGCAATGGCGATCCGCGCGCCGCCGAGCGGACGTTCCAACTGCTCAACCAGGTGATCGGTCGCGCCGGACGCGAGCAGGGCCGCGGCGTAGGCTTTCTGCAGACCCATCAGCCCGAACATCCCGTGATGAAGGCCTTGGTCGCGAGCGACCGCGAAGCGTTCTACGCCAGCGAGATCGATTCCCGCGAGCGCACCGGCTATCCGCCGTTCGGCCGGCTCGCCAGCCTGATCATTTCCGCGGGCGACCGGCCGAGTGCGGAAGGGTTTGCCCGCAGGCTCACCGCCGTCGCGCCGATCGACGATCGCATCCAGGTGCTGGGACCGGCGGAAGCGCCGCTTGCGGTGATCAAGGGCCGCTACCGGTTCCGCATCCTGGTGAAGTCGCTGCGCAACGTCGATTTGTCGGACTATTTGCGCGAGTGGCTCGCTGCGGGGCCGAAGATCAAGGGCAATCTCAAGCTCGAAGTCGACGTCGATCCGCAGAGCTTTTTGTAGTCGCGAGCCGTCGTTCCGGGGCGATGCGGAGCATCGAACCCGGAACCTCGAGATTCCGGGTTCGCGCTATCGCGCGCCCCGGAATGACGCCCCAACAACAACCAAGGCCTGCCGTCATTTGCGACGACAGGCCTTTGTTGCCGCTGCAAGTTCCGCGACGGTTACGCAACGCAACGCTTACTGAAAAATGGCGCGCTATTGGCGCTTTAGGAAACGACCTCGGCGGTGACGTGGCCGACGCCGGCGCCGGTCAGGCCGATGGCGCGGGCAGCGCCCTTGGAGAGGTCGAGCACGCGTCCCTTGATGAAGGGGCCACGGTCGTTGATCGTGACGATCACGCTCTGGCCGCGATGGGTCACGCGGAGCTTGGTGCCGAACGGCAGCGAGCGGTGGGCGGCAGTCATGGCGTTCTGATTGAAGCGCTGTCCGGAGGCGGTCTTGCTGCCGGATTCATTGCCGTAAAAGGAAGCCTTTCCCGAGAAGCCGCGCCCGGTGCTCTGGGAGCCGATCGAGGCGTTGGCGTTCAGCCAGTTGTCGCCGGCCGGCTGAGCCTTGGCGTGATGGGAATGGTGGTGATGATGACGGTGATGCCTGGATTTGGCGGATGCTTCGGTGATGCTGCCGCCGACCAGGAGAGTTGCGGCGATCAGGGCCACCGCGGTGCGCGACCGGGTTAGAGTTCCCGGCACAACATTATTGGTATGCAACATTAAACTAGTCCCTCAGACAGTATTGCCACATGCGTGACAAATGGAACCCCCGTCCCAGTTTCAGCGGTTGCCGTTTGGGCACGCAATAAGGCATGAATTGGGCAGTAGTTCCTGATTACTGGCGGCTGACATATCTTGTTACCGGATGCAACTAATCAGGCGATATTCCGTAATCTTGAACTTTAACGGAATTTTAACTCATTAAATACTGTCTATTACTTATTAATACAGTCATCCTTAGGAGTGGAAAGATTTAGGCAAGTAATGGCCAAATGGAGGAGATCGGCCGGCTTCGTTCCGAGGGGGCCGGCTCATAGCCGCCATGCAAATACGATTGGAACCAATGCGTCGCTCGGTGACGCGTGCGAGACCCCGTTTGGGGCCCGGCCAAATTCCGGCGCGATGAGTTGTCTCAAAACAACCTTCAACCGGGCCTGAAAATCGACATGCGACAAGGCATCGCCCGAACGCGCGGTCATGTTGCACCTGCGCGATTGCTATGTTAGCAAAGCCGCGATTTTACCGATCCCGGCACCTCCATGCCGGTCGAAAATCGAAGTCCCGCTTGAATTCCAAGGGCTTGGATCGCTAGGCGCCGCTACCCGTGGCGACGGTTTTTCCCTTGCGAGTTTGACAGCAAATTAAAGAGCGAGTCTGTGGCTGCTGAAGATCCGTCCGTTTCGGGAGTGTCCGGCCGTTATGCTACGGCCTTGTTCGAGTTGGCGCGCGAGGAGAAATCCATCGACGCAGTAAAGGCCGATCTCGATAAATTCGAGGCCATGCTGAACGAAAGCGCCGATCTCAAGCGCCTCGTCCGCAGCCCGGTCTTCTCGGCAGATGCGCAGGCCAAGGCGCTCAATGCCCTGCTCGACAAGGCCGGAATTACCGGCACTTCCGCCAAATTCCTTAAAGTGTTGACCGCCAACCGCCGGCTGTTTGCCGTGGCCGATGTGATCCGCGCCTACCGTGCGCTGGTGGCGAAGTTCAAGGGCGAGGCGACCGCCGACGTCACCGTCGCCGAACAGCTCAATGAAAAGAATCTCGACGCGCTGAAGACCGCACTGAAATCAGTGACGGGCAAGGACGTCGCGCTCAACGTGAAAGTCGATCCCTCCATCATTGGCGGCCTGGTGGTCAAGCTTGGCAGCCGCATGGTGGATAGTTCGCTTCGCACCAAACTCAATTCGATCAAGCACGCGATGAAAGAGGCAGGCTGATGGACATCCGCGCCGCGGAAATTTCCGCGATCCTCAAGGACCAGATCAAGAATTTCGGCCAGGAGGCTGAGGTCACCGAAGTCGGACAGGTGCTGTCCGTCGGCGACGGTATCGCCCGCGTTTACGGTCTGGACAACGTCCAGGCCGGTGAAATGGTCGAGTTCGAGAACGGCACCCGCGGCATGGCGCTGAACCTCGAAACCGACAACGTCGGTATCGTGATCTTCGGCGCCGACCGTGAAATCAAGGAAGGCCAGACCGTCAAGCGCACCCGCGCCATCGTGGACACGCCGGTCGGCAAGGGTCTGCTCGGCCGCGTCGTCGACGCGCTGGGTAACCCGATTGACGGCAAGGGCCCGATCCAGGCCACCGAACGCAAGCGCGTCGACGTCAAGGCGCCCGGCATCATTCCGCGCAAATCGGTGAGCGAGCCGATGGCGACCGGCCTCAAGGCGATCGATGCACTGATCCCGGTCGGCCGCGGCCAGCGCGAGCTGATCATCGGCGACCGTCAGACCGGCAAGACCGCGATTGCGCTCGACACCATCCTGAACCAGAAGCCGCTCAACGCGCAGCCGGACGAGAACATCAAGCTGTATTGCGTCTACGTCGCGATCGGCCAGAAGCGTTCGACCGTTGCCCAGTTCGTCAAGGTGCTGGAAGAGCAGGGCGCGCTGGAATACTCGATCATCGTCGCCGCCACCGCATCCGATCCCGCGCCGATGCAGTACATCGCGCCGTTCACCGGTTGCACCATGGGCGAGTACTTCCGCGACAACGGCATGCACGCCGTGATCATCTATGATGACTTGTCCAAGCAGGCCGTCGCCTATCGCCAGATGTCGCTCCTGCTGCGCCGCCCGCCGGGCCGCGAAGCCTATCCGGGCGACGTGTTCTACCTGCACTCCCGCCTGCTCGAGCGCGCGGCGAAGCTGAACAAAGACCAGGGTTCGGGCTCGCTGACGGCGCTGCCGGTCATCGAGACCCAGGCCAACGACGTGTCGGCCTACATCCCGACCAACGTGATTTCGATTACCGACGGCCAGATCTTCCTGGAAACCGACCTGTTCTTCCAGGGCATCCGTCCCGCGGTGAACGTCGGTCTGTCGGTGTCGCGCGTGGGCTCTTCGGCGCAGACCAAGGCGATGAAGAAGGTCGCCGGCAAGATCAAGGGCGAGCTGGCGCAGTACCGCGAAATGGCGGCGTTCGCGCAGTTCGGCTCCGACCTCGACGCCTCGACCCAGCGCCTGCTGAACCGCGGTTCGCGCCTGACCGAACTCCTGAAGCAGCCGCAGTTCTCGCCGCTGAAGATGGAAGAGCAGGTCTGCGTGATCTGGGCCGGCACCAACGGCTATCTCGATGCGCTCCCGCTCAACAAGGTGCGCGCCTTCGAGGACGGCCTGCTGTCGCTGCTGCGCGGCAAGAACGCCGACATTCTCAGCGGCATCCGTGACAGCCGCGATCTCTCCGACGATCTCGCCGGCAAGCTGAAGAGCGTGGTCGAAGGTTACGCCAAGGCATTTGCTTAACTGTCATCGTCCCGACCATCCACGTCTTCGGCGTGGATGAAGCAAAGACGTGGATGCCCGGCACAAGGCCGGGCATGACGAATTAAGGGGTTCGCGACCGGGTTGAGAGACAGGTCGCCAGGGTGAACTGAGAATGGCTTCACTTAAAGACATGCGGGTCCGCATCGCCTCGACGAAGGCGACGCAGAAGATCACCAAGGCGATGCAGATGGTCGCGGCGTCGAAGCTGCGGCGAGCGCAGAGCGCCGCCGAAGCGGCCCGGCCCTACGCCGAAAAGATGGATGCGGTGATTTCCAACATCGCCGCGGCTGCCGCCGGTTCGCCTGGCGCGCCGGCGCTGCTCGGCGGCACCGGCAGGGATCAGGTGCACCTATTGCTGGTCTGCACCGGCGAACGCGGCCTGTGCGGCGCGTTCAATTCGGCAATCGTGCGTCTGGCTCGCGAGCGGGCGCTGTCGCTGATGAACCAGGGCAAGGACGTCAAGATTTTCTGCGTCGGCCGCAAAGGCTACGATCAGCTGCGCCGCACCTTCGACAAGCAGATCATCGATCATGTCGATCTGCGCGGAGTTCGCCAGCTCGGCTTCGTCAACGCCGAGGATGTCGCCAGGAAGGTGCTGGCACTGTTCGAAGCCGGCGAGTTCGACGTCTGCACGCTGTTCTATTCGCGCTTCAAGTCCGTCATCGCGCAGATCCCGACCGCCCAGCAGGTCATTCCGCTGGTGGTCGACGAGCCGGCCGCCAATGCCGGTCCGTCGACCTCTTACGAATACGAGCCGGAAGAAGACGAGATTCTGACGCGGCTGTTGCCGCGCAATCTTGCGGTGCAGATCTTCCGTGCGCTCCTGGAAAACAACGCCTCTTTCTACGGCGCGCAGATGAGCGCGATGGATAACGCCACCCGCAACGCCGGCGAAATGATCCGCAAGCAAACCCTGGTCTACAACCGAACCCGTCAAGCCCAGATCACCAAGGAGCTGATCGAGATCATCTCCGGCGCCGAGGCGGTCTAGCGCACGAACCAACCGACGGTCGTTCAAGTACAGAATTTCGAAGGAGAGCAATTCATGGCCACAGCAGCTAACCAGATCGGTCGCGTCACCCAAGTCATGGGCGCCGTTGTCGACGTGCAGTTCGAGGGTCATCTGCCGGCCATTCTCAATTCGCTGGAAACCAAGAACGGCGGCAACCGCCTGGTGCTGGAAGTCGCGCAGCATCTCGGTGAGTCCACCGTGCGCACGATCGCGATGGACGCTACCGAAGGTCTGGTGCGCGGTCAGGAAGTGACCGACACTGGCGAGCCCATCGCCATTCCGGTCGGTGACGGCACGCTCGGGCGCATCATGAACGTCATCGGCGAGCCGATCGACGAAGCCGGCCCGATCAAGTCCGAAGGCAAGCGCGCCATCCACCAGGAAGCGCCGACCTACACCGACCAGTCGACTGAGGCTGAAATTCTGGTCACCGGCATCAAGGTCGTCGACCTGCTCGCGCCCTACGCCAAGGGCGGTAAGATCGGCCTGTTCGGCGGCGCCGGCGTCGGCAAGACCGTGCTGATTCAGGAATTGATCAACAACGTCGCCAAGGCGCACGGTGGTTACTCGGTGTTCGCCGGTGTCGGCGAGCGTACCCGCGAAGGTAACGACCTCTATCACGAGTTCATCGAGTCCAAGGTGAACGCCGATCCGCACAATCCCGATCCGAACGTGAAGTCGAAGTGCGCGCTGGTGTTCGGTCAGATGAACGAGCCGCCCGGTGCCCGCGCACGCGTCGGCCTCACCGGTCTGACGGTCGCCGAGCACTTCCGCGACCAGGGCCAGGACGTGCTGTTCTTCGTCGACAACATCTTCCGCTTCACGCAGGCCGGCTCCGAAGTGTCGGCGCTGCTTGGTCGTATTCCTTCCGCGGTGGGTTATCAGCCGACGCTCGCTACCGACATGGGCGCGCTGCAGGAGCGCATCACCACCACGCAGAAGGGCTCGATCACCTCGGTGCAGGCGATCTACGTGCCGGCCGACGACTTGACCGACCCGGCGCCCGCGACCTCGTTCGCGCACTTGGACGCCACCACGGTGCTGAGCCGTGCGATCTCGGAAAAGGGCATCTATCCGGCGGTCGACCCGCTCGACTCCACCTCGCGCATGCTCTCCCCGCTCGTCGTCGGCGAAGAGCACTATCAAACCGCGCGCATGGTTCAGCAGGTGCTGCAGAAGTACAAGTCGCTGCAGGACATCATCGCCATTCTCGGCATGGACGAACTGTCGGAAGAGGACAAGATCACCGTGGCTCGCGCCCGCAAGGTCGAGCGCTTCCTGTCGCAGCCGTTCCACGTCGCCGAAGTCTTCACGGGTTCGCCGGGCAAGTTCGTCGACCTCGCCGACACCATCAAGGGCTTCCGCGGCCTCTGCGAAGGCAAGTACGACCATCTGCCGGAAGCGGCGTTCTATATGGTCGGCACCATCGAAGAAGCCGTCGAGAAGGGCAAGAAGCTGGCTGCTGAAGCGGCCTAAGGCGCGAATGGCGAATAGGGAGTAGCCAATAGCGCCGCTCCCATTCTTCCCACTCGCTACTCGCTACTCGCTACTCGCTACTCGCAGGTTCTCCATGGCTACCTTCCACTTCGATCTCGTTTCGCCTGAAAAGCTCGCCTTCTCCGGCGAAGTCGATCAGGTCGACATTCCCGGTCTGGAAGGCGATTTCGGCGTGCTCGCCGGACATGCGCCGGTCGTGGCCGCGGTTCGTCCGGGCATCCTGACCATCATCGCCGGCGGCACCCGTGAAAAGGTGATCGTGCTCGGCGGCCTTGCGGAAATGTCGGAGAGCGGCCTCACCGTGCTCGCCGATGTCGCCACCTCGATCGAGGACGTCGACCGCGCGCAGTTCGCCGAGACCATCGCCGAGATGGAAGCGAAGCTCGCCGAAAAGGAAGGCGGAGAGCTCGATCACGCCATCGAGCGGCTCGACCACTACAAGAGCATCCAGATCGAGCTCAACGCCACAGCCATGCACTAAGCCCCGGGGCATCGCTCCGGGGCGGAATGAAGGCCCGGTTGCTATCAGCGCTCGTCACGCCGTGACGGGCGCTTTTTGTGTTGGCCTGAAAGCTTCGCTTCCCCATGCGGGAATGGCTTCGATGGCAAGTTGCGCCGGGGAACTTCTGGCGGCATTCTGCCGCACCGGAACGTGGGGTCGGGGCTGCTGTTCATGAAGCGCAAGATCGCGGCGATTTTTGCGGCCGATATTGCCGGTTACTCCAGACTGGTTGCTGAGGACGAGGAAGAGACGCTGCGTCGCCTGGCGTCCTACCGTCAGGTCACCGATGATTTCATCGCCAAGGGCGGCGGCCGCATTTTCAATACCGCTGGTGATGCCGTGCTCGCCGAATTTCCAAGCGCGGTCGAGGCCATGCGCTGTGCGATCGATATCCAGGAGAGCCTGCGCACCCGTAACATGGCCTACCCGCCCAGCCGGCAGATGGCATTCCGCATCGGCATCACCATCGGCGATGTGGTCGAGCGGGACGGCGACCTCCTGGGCGACGGCGTCAACATCGCCGCGCGGCTGGAGGGCCTCGCCGAGGTCGGCGGCATCTGCGTCTCGCGTGCCGTGCATGAGCAGGTTGCCAACAAGTTGTCGGTGCAGTTCGCCGATATCGGCGCGCAGGAAGTGAAGAACATCCCGACGCCGGTGCACGCCTATATGGTGGCGATGCGCCGCGAGGACGGCACCTACACGACGCCGCAGGTCAAGAAGCCGGCCAAGCCACAAGGCGCCACGCAGCCGAACTGGATGTGGCCGGTTGCGGTCACGGTGGTCGGCCTCGCCGCGATCGGCGTCGGCGGCTTTCTCTATTTCACCAAGCTGGAGACCTCGGCGACCAAGGTCGCGTCTCGCGGCAGCATGGCGAGCCCCGCGCCGGCGCCGTCTGCGATCGCGACCGTGCCTGTGCCTGCAGCCAAAGCCCCGGACAGCCCATCGCCGCAACCGCCGTCGCCATCGGTGGTCGCGTCGGCCGACAAGTTTGTGGCGGCTAGCATTCCCTTCATCAGCGACAAGGCGCGCGCCTCGCTCGCCACCGACTACGCGCCGGCGGCCGACTTCAAGGCGTTCGCGCTCAATGTCGGCGGCTTCCATGCATTCGTCACCGCGCAGCCGAGCGAGGAAGCGGCGAAGAGCGCTGCGGTCGAGCAATGCCAGAAGCGCGCGGAAGCCGCGCAATCGCCGCGCAAATGCGAACTATATGCGGTCGGCGATGCGATCGTGTACGCCCATGGCAAACCGCCGCTGCCGCCATTGCCCTGGGTCCGGCGCGACCCCACAATCGAGCAGCCCTTCGCCGCGAGGAATGTCCCGCTCGCCCGGGACCCCGCCAAGGCTCGGCTTGAAGCGGCCTACGTGCCGGCGCGAAGAAACAAGGCGCTCGCGATCGGACCCGGCGGCGGCGTAGTGTTCTTTCCCATCGCGCTCGAGACGACGGAGGAAGCGGTGCGGCGCGCGCTGGAGTCGTGCGGAGGAATCGCCGGCGTGCCGTGCATGGTCGTCGCGATCAACGATGATTTCGTGGTGCCGATTCCGACCACGCTGAAAGTCACCGGCTTCTTCAGGGCCACCGGCAGCACGATGATATCGGCTGACGCACGCGAGGATGTCGCGCGGCGGATTTCGGAAGCGCAGAGCGGCTGGAACGCGGTCGCGGTCGGCGCGGCTGGCCGGCCGGGACTGGCGTTCAGGGCGGCGAGTGAACAGGCGGCGATCGACGAAGCGCTCGCTGATTGCGTCAAGCGCGACAGCAATTGTCAGGTCATCGGGATTGGCCCGTTTTCGGTCGGGCCGAACTAGTCCATGACGCGCCCGCGCCCAGTTCATCCGACGTCGGCAGTATCCCGGGAGTCCGAACGTCATGCGTCCGTCGGCCGATGGCCAGCAACATGAACAGGTGGCGGTAGCTTTGGTACCGGGCGGCCGGACGGGTGCGTTCCCGCCCGCTGAACATCAGCGTGCCATTCCGGTCATGCACCCGCCATTCGAAACTCCGGCGGCGCTTGGTCACAGTCACGTCGTTCATGTAGGCGAGACACCACGCGTTGCGATTTGTTCCATAACAACTCGTCTGCTGCCATGGTTGCTGTCAAGTGTATACGCGAACGCCCGCCCCAACTATTCCATGAAGCGGGAAGACCGGCCATAGCTCAGAGGTAGCGTATCGCGCCTGATGGGCCTAGCGGGCGAATTCCGCAAACAGCCGGGTCACGGTCCGGTAGACGTCGCGCCGGAAGGGCACCACGAGATCAGCGACGCGTTCCAGCCTTTCCCAGCGCCAGGAATCGAATTCGGCCGGCTGGCCGTTGCGCGGCGTCAGCGGGTCGATCTCCTCGTCGCGGCCGGTGAACCGTAGCGCAAACCATTTCTGCCGCTGACCGCCGAATTTCGCCAGGCGATGGTCGGGCGGACCGTCATAGGGCGGAAATTCGTAATTCATCCAATCGGTCTCGCCGAGGTATTCGGCGCTGACCGCCCCGGTCTCCTCCCAGAGCTCGCGCATCACGGCATCGCGCGGGTTCTCGTCGGCGTCGATGCCGCCCTGCGGCATCTGCCATTCCAGCCCGGGAAGAATGATTTCCGGCCCGTCGTCGCGGAAACGGCGGCCGATCAGCACCTGTCCTGAGCTGTTGAACAGCGCAATTCCCACATTGGGCCGATAGGGTTTGTAGGACATCTCGATGGAAGCACCGGTTCTCGTTGCGAAAAGGCGTCGAGGCGAAAGGACTAACCGCCCGCGAGGCTGGAAAATTCCTTGACCACGCGTTCATAGACCGGCCGCTTGAACGGAACGATCAGGGTCGGAAGATTCTTCATCGGCTCCCAACGCCAGCTCACGAATTCGGCCTTGTGTCCGCCGCCGCCGGGGCTGGCGACATTGATCTCCGCGTCTTTGCCGGTGAAGCGCACCGCGTACCATTTCTGCCGTTGCCCGCGATAACGCCCCTTCCAGGCGCGGCCGGCCACCGTGCGTGGAATGTCGTAGATCAGCCAGTCCGGGACCTCGCCGAGCTTCTCCACCGAGCGGACGCTGGTTTCCTCGTAAAGCTCGCGCTTGGCGGCCTCCCAGGTATCCTCGCCGGGATCGACCCCGCCCTGCGGCATCTGCCAGACATGGGTTTCATCGACATGTTCAATGCCGCCGGCGCGGCGGCCGATGAAGACCAGCCCGGCCGCGTTGATCAGCATCATGCCGACGCAGGTCCGGTAAGGCAGGTCCTCGTAGCGCGCCATTTCCGTCAGCTCTCCCTTGCCTGCATCAAGTCACCCACAATCGGTCTGACTGGCGCAGTCGGGAAAGTCCGGTTCGCCGCCATCAGCTTGATCTCTAGCCTGATTTTGATTTCAGCATCGCCGTTGTCAATGGCACAAGCATGATGCCGCGGCTGTCCAGCGTCTTGATCCAGGCGGCAAGGCGATCGATCGAAATCGGCAGGGCCGAGGCGACGCCCACCGCCATTCCGCGTTCCTTGGCGAGCGTCTCCAGCTTGACCAGCGTCCGGTCGATCTCGGCCGAGGTCGGTACGGTGTCGATGGTAAAATCGGCCTTGGCGAAAGGCATCGATTGCGCCGCCGTGAGCGATCCGGCGGCGCTGCGCGGCGAGGAGCCGTCATCAAGATAGCCGAGGCCGCGCTTGGCCGCCTCGCGGATGATCGGCTGCATCACGGTGTCGGTTGCCGTGAAACGTGCGCCCATGAAGTTGGCAATCCCGGCATAACCTTGAAAGCGGCTGAGGTGCCAGTAGAGCCGGTCGATGTTCTGCTCTGGCGTCAGCGTCGTCAGCAGGGTCTGCGGTCCGGGATCGTTATCGGGATAGTCGAACGGCTCCATCGGAACCTGCAGCAGGATCTCGTGGCGCTGCGCCCGGGCCCGCTCGGCCAGTTTGGCGGGGTCCGCGCCGTAAGGCGTGAAGGCCAGCGTCACGGCCGGCGGCAGTTTCATGATGGCATCGGTGGTCTTGGCGGCGCCGACGCCGAGGCCGCCGACCACAATGGCGATCACCGGCATCCTGGCGGCCTTGATGCGGTCGGCGTCGGCCGCGTAGACCGTGAAGGGCTTGAGGCCGTCGGCCACCACCGGGATCATGCCGTACTTCGACTTTTCCAGCAGCCGCTGATCGATGCCGGCCATCGGGCTTGCCGGCGCGGATTCCGCGCCTGCCTTGTCGCCGGCGTCGCCGCCGATCACGATGTCCTGGCGCTTGCCGCTGGAGCCGTCGATGATGGTGACGGTCTTGTTGTCGCCGGCCGGGGCTTGCACGGGTGCCGATTTCGTAGCCTTCTCGGTGACAGGCTGCTTGTCGTCCGTCGCCGGCGTGCGCAAGGCGATACGGGCGACGGGCTCCCCACCCAGCGGATTATCGACAAAGAGGGCGACGGTCAGGAAGCCGACCAGGAACAGGCCGAGCAGCACCGCCAACGCCTGCATCGCGGTGAACGGCAGTCGAAACCGGCGCTTCTTGCGCTCCGTTTTCTGCCCGAGCGGCGTGCTCAGTTCGTCGGCCGTTTCCGTCATAGACCTCCCCGAATCAACCACGCCGACGATACCACGATGAGCCGGATTCGAGCGCCTGCGCCGGCCCCGCAAAAGCACCGGTCGGCCCGCAGGGGATGGAATGAAAAAGGGGCGGCCCGAGAGCCGCCCCTTTGTTTGTTCTGACGAAAACCCGCCGGATCAGTTCGCCGCCTTGGTGGCGGGCTTGTCGACTGCCGCCTTGTCGCCGGTTGCCGGCGCGCTCGCCGTCGACTTGATGCCGTGCAGCAGGTCGGCCGCGGTCTTCAGCGCCTTGTCGTCCTTGGCATCCGGCGGCACGTAGGACTGCGAGCCGGTCTTTTCGTCGCCGTCATTCTTCAGATGGCCGCGCAGCGAAGCTTCGCCCTTGGTGTCGGTCCGCGACTTCAGCTCATCCGGCACATCCTGCAACACCTCGATATCAGGCACGATACCCTTGGCCTGGATCGACTTGCCGGACGGCGTGTAATAGCGCGCGGTGGTCAGGCGCAGCGCGCCGTTGCCACTGCCGAGTGGGATGATGGTCTGCACCGAGCCCTTGCCGAACGAGCGGGTGCCGACCAGCGTCGCACGCTTGTGGTCCTGCAGCGCGCCCGCGACGATTTCGGAGGCTGAGGCCGAGCCGCCATTGACCAGCACGATGATCGGCTTGCCCTTCGTCAGGTCGCCCGCATGGGCGGCGCGGCGCTGGGTTTCCTCGGCATTGCGGCCGCGGGTCGAAACGATCTCGCCCTTCTCGAGGAAGGTGTCGGAAACCGTCACCGCTTCCTCCAGCAGGCCGCCGGGATTGTTGCGGAGGTCGATGATGAAGCCCTTCAGCTTGTCGCCACCGATCTGATTGGTGAGGTTGCCGATCTCGCGCTTCAGACCTTCGGTGGTCTGCTCGTTGAAGGTGGTGACGCGGATATAGGCGATATCGTCCTGTTCGACGCGTGCACGGACCGAGCGGACGCGGATGTTGTCGCGCACCAGCGTGACTTCGATCGGATTGTCCTGGCCCTTGCGGATGATCTTGAGACGGATCTTGGTGTTGACCGGTCCGCGCATCTTCTCGACCGCCTGGTTGAGGGTGAGACCCTGCACGGCTTCGTCGTCGAGATTGGTGATGATGTCGTTGGCCATGATGCCGGCCTTCGACGCCGGCGTGTCATCGATCGGCGAAACGACCTTGATCAGACCGTCTTCCATCGTGACCTCGATGCCGAGCCCGCCGAATTCACCGCGGGTCTGCACCTGCATGTCGCGAAAACTCTTCGCGTCCATGTAGCTGGAATGCGGATCTAAGCCGGCCAGCATGCCTGATATCGCCGACTCGACCAGCTTGCCGTCGTCGGGCTTCTCGACATAGTCGCTGCGCACGCGCTCGAACACGTCGCCGAACAGATTGAGCTGGCGATAGGTGTCCGAGGTTGCGGCACGCGCACTCGATCCCATCAGCACGGAACGAGGCTGGGTGACGAAAAGCGTCAAAGCCGCACCGGTGGCGGCGCTGAGAAGAATTACAGAAGTCTTGCGCATCATCCGCGAACCTTTTCGCCTTCGTTAGCGGCCCACCATGGGCCTGAGTCGATTGGAGTGCCGTCCTTACGGAACTCGACGTAGAGCACCGGCTGACTCGCGGTCGTCGCGAGAATGGATGCGACCTGGGACGTTGTCCCCATGGTCGCGACCGGCTCTCCCGTAAGTACAAATTGGCCGATGTTTACCGAAATGCGCTCCATCCCGGCGATCAGGACATGATACCCGCCCCCGGCATTGAGGATCAAGAGTTGTCCGTAGCTGCGGAACGGCCCGGCGTAAACAACCCAGCCGTCACACGGTGTTGTGACCTGAGCTCCGGCTCGGGTGGTCAAAGAAATGCCTTTTTCCACGCCACCTGCGCCGTCGGAACCGCCAAAGTCGCGAATCTTGCGGCCATTGACCGGAAAGGCGAACAGTCCCTTCGCAGAAGCGAATGCGATCGCCGGGCTGAGCCGGGCGGGATCTTTCAGAGCCCTCAGATTGGGCTTGCCGCCGGGGGCGGGCGGGGCGCCCTGCAGGCTGGCAGTGGCGGCCGCCTTGGCGGCGCTTTTCAGGTCCTGCTCCATTTTCGTGATCAGGCCCTGCAAACTGTCGACCTGCTTGGACAGGTTGATGGCGCGCGCGCCTTCGGCCTCCATGTCCCTTTCGATCGCGCTCTGCTTGCGCTGCCGCTCTTCCACCAGCGCCGCCAGCCTGATGGAATCGTCCTTCAGCCTGTCCCGGTCCCGAGCCAGGACGTCGCGCTGGTTGGCGATGTCCTTGCGCAGATTCACCAGTTCGGTGAGGTCGGCCGTGAGTTTTTCCGCGCGGCCGCGCAACTCGGGGACGACGGACCCAAGCAGCATGGCCGTGCGCAGCGATTGCAGCGCGTCCTCGGGCCTTACCAACAAGGCCGGCGGCGTGCGCCGGCCGGCCCGCTGCAGCGCCGCCAGCACCTCGACGATTTCGGAACGGCGTGAATCGAGCGAAGCGCGGATCTGCATCTCGCGGCTGTCGAGCGGCCGCAGCCGCCCCTCGGTCTCGCCGATGCGGGTCTCGAGGCTGCGCACCTGCGCGGCGATGTCGATCACTTGCTGGTTGAGCTTGGAGCGGTCCTGTCCGATTGCCGCGATGTCGGCCTTCAGTTTCTGTTGCAACTCGGCTGCCTTGCGCTGCTCCTGGCGCGCCGCCTCCAATTCCTGCTCGCGCTGCTTGAGGGCGTCAGGGGAAACTGCCGTCGCTTGCTGCGTGGGCGCCGTGGGTTGCTGCGCCAGCGCGGGCGATGCCATGGCGAAGCTTGCGGAAAGCAAGATCAGGGGAAACGACACGGCTGACATCCGCGACACGCCGCGATCGGCGGTGCCAGGGTATGAATGAATGTCCCGCGTTGAATGCATCCGGCTATGCTGCGTTGTCTGTATTCACGTCACCGTGCCTTACGCGCGATGGTAGGGGTGGCCGGCCAGAATGGTGGCGGCCCGGTAAATCTGTTCGAGAAGCATGACGCGGACCATTTGATGCGGCCAGGTCGCCGAGCCGAACGCAATGCGCAATTTAGCCTTGCGCTGCAATTCGGGCGAAAGTCCGTCCGCACCTCCGATGGCGAAAATTGTGCTGGCGATCCCTTCATCCCGCCACTGGCCGAGCTGCCGGGCAAACGTCGCGCTATCGATGCTCTTGCCGTGCTCGTCCAGCGCCACCAGCACTGATTTCTCCGGTATCGCTGCCGAAATCGCCGCGGCTTCCTCCGAGATCCGGGTCGCGGTGTCGCGCGCACGGCTTTCCGGAATTTCATGAATCGCAAGGCCGCGGAAGCCGAGCTTGCGGCCGATGTCCTCGAAGCGCTCGCGATAGCGTTCGGCCAGCTCCTGTTCCGGACCCTGTTTCAGCCGGCCGATCGAGACCACGACGAGGCGCATGATTGCTGTTTCCGGCGTGCACTTTCCGGCACGCGCTTTCCGCGCGCGTCAGGCAAACTACATGCGCCTCAGCCGATTCGCATCGGCCGAGCGTTCAGATCGCTGCCGCCGCCGGGTTCTGCGCCCACAACCTTTCGATGTTGTAGAATTCGCGCACCTCGGGTCTGAACACATGCACGACCACATCGCCGGAATCGATCAGCACCCAGTCGCAATTGGGCAAGCCCTCGACATGGATGTTCTTGATGCCGGTTTCCTTCAGGGCTTTCGTGACGTTTTCCGCGATCGCGCCGACGTGCCGGTTGGCGCGTCCTGACGTAACGATCATGTAGTCGGAAAAGGCGGATTTGCCGCGAAGGTCGATGGTGACCGTTTCTTCCGCCTTCATATCGTCGAGGCGGGAGAGGATCATATTCAGCGTCTTGTCGGCGTCAGGTTGCGCCTTCAAGGCCGCAGCTTGTGTCGATGTTTTACGCGGGGTCTTGGCAGACTTGCTGGGAACCTTTGGTAAAACAGACTTTGACTTGGACAATACAGATGTGGCCAGGGACCATTCCTTTCACTGTATCGCAAACGCCGAATCCCGGCGTCGCGGACCATATTAGGCATGTGGGGTTAACGGTTTCAATATTCCAGTGTCCCCACCCGCCGGTTCAGACCAGACTGTCACTTCTTTGCCTTCCAGCTACCGTCAGGGTTCCGCAGGCCGGTTGAGGACATGTTCAGTTTCAGACCGGTGAGGAAAACCCAGGCGGGAGCGCGTTGATCTGCCAGCTGGGCCGCCTGGTTTGCAGGCAACCGATAGCGCGCCAGGGCCTGCGCGGCCGGCGCAGCTAGCGCGCGGAAACTTTCTGGCGGACGGTCGATCACCGCAATCGGCACCTCTGCGGCAATGCGCCGCCAGTTCTGCCAACGATGGAATTGCGCAAGATTGTCGGCGCCCATGATCCAGACGAAATGCACGCCGGAAACGCGGCGGCGCAAGTGGATGATCGTATCGACAGTATATCTGACACCAATGACAGCTTCGAGACAGCTGACGTCGATGCGCGGATCGTCGGCGATCTTCAGTGCGGCATCGGCGCGTTCTGCAAGGCCATGCAGCCGGCCGTTATCCTTGAGCGGATTGCCCGGCGTCAGCAGCCACCAGACGCGATCGAGCTTCAGGCGCTTGAGCGCAAACAGGCTGATCGCGCGATGCGCCGCGTGCGGCGGATTGAACGAGCCGCCGAGCAGGCCGATCCGCATGCCGTTGGCGTGAAAGGGGATGGCCTGCGCGGCGGATTGCAGTCGCATCACAGCCGGGTCACTGCGGGCACGGGCTAGAGCTATTTCCGTTTCGATGGAATCGAAACGGAGCTCCAGAATCTTGTTTTGACGCGTTTTCTTGACGCGAACCGGTTTCCACTTCGCTCGAAAACGCTCTGTGGTTCACGGCCGCGTCTGCCCGGTGCCGTGAACACGGTATTTGAAGCTCGTCAGTTGTTCGGCGCCGACCGGGCCGCGGGCGTGGAATTTGCCGGTGGCGATGCCGATTTCCGCGCCGAAGCCGAACTCGCCGCCGTCGGCGAACTGCGTCGAGGCGTTGTGCAGCACGATCGCCGAGTCGACCTCGCTGAGGAATTTTTCGGCCGCTTTGGCATCCTCGGTTACGATCGCGTCAGTGTGGCGCGAGCCGTGGTTCTGGATATGCGTGATCGCCCCGTCGACGCCGTCGACGATGCGCGCAGCGATGACGGCATCGAGATACTCGGTATCCCAATCCTCGTCCGTTGCCGGCTTCACGCGCGCATCGATGTTCTGCACGGCGTCGTCACCGCGCACCTCGCAGCCGGATTCGAGCAGCATCTCGACCAGCGGCTTGAGCGTCGCCGCGGCGCCCGCGCGATCGACCAGCAGCGTCTCGGCCGCGCCGCAGACGCCGGTCCGGCGCATCTTGGCGTTCAGCACGATCGACTTAGCCATGTCGAGCTTGGCGCTGGCATCGACATAGACGTGGTTGACGCCTTCGAGATGCGCAAACACCGGCACGCGTGCTTCTGCTTCGACGCGTGCCACCAGGCTCTTGCCGCCGCGCGGCACGATCACGTCGATGCCGCCGTTCAATCCCGACAGCATCAGGCCGACCGCCGCGCGGTCGCGTGTCGGCACCAGCGTGATCGCAGCTTCCGGCAGACCCGCCTCGCGCAGGCCCTGCGAGAGGCATTCGTGTATGGCGCGGCACGAGCGGAAGCTGTCGGAGCCGCCGCGCAGGATCACGGCGTTGCCGGACTTCAGGCACAGCACGCCGGCGTCCGCGGCGACATTGGGACGGCTCTCGAAGATCACGCCGATCACCCCGAGGGGCACACGCACGCGCTCGATCGTCATGCCGTTCGGCCGCTGCCAGCTCTCGGTGACGGTGCCGACGGGATCGGGAATGGCGCGCACCGTGGCGACACCATCAGCCATGGATTCGATCCGGGCCGGCGTCAGCGTCAGGCGATCGATGAAGGCCGAGGTCGCGCCGCCGGCGCGCACTTCCGCAACATCCTCGGCATTGGCCGCGAGGATCTTTGCCGCATTGGCGCGGATAACCCGCGCGATGGCCTCCAGCGCCCGGTCCTTCTGCTCTGGCGGCGCCAGGGCCAGCACCCGCGCGGCAGCGCGCGCTTGCGAAGCGAGGTCGGTCATCAAAGCGGGCAGATCGGCGTTGCCGTCGATTGCCTTCAGGGGGGCGGTCATCGGAGGTCTCGGGAGCTAGAGTAAGGCCATGTCCTAGCACGGAAATCCCGCATTTGCGAGGTCCGGAACCGGCATGGCTGGCTGGCGCTCGGGGCTAGGCCAGTGAACCAGTCGCAAATCGAACCTGACGCAGGAGACGGCTTGCGTGGCCCATGAATATCATTAAATAATACTTTGTGATATACGGAGAGCGCGATGGCCACCAGCTACAGCATCGGCAAACATTTCGAGCAGATGATCGAGGGCCTGATCGAGAGCGGCCGCTACTCGACGGCCAGCGAGGTCATGCGCGACGGCTTGCGGCTGGTTGAGGAGCGCGAAGAACGGCGCAAGGCAAAGCTCGAAGCATTGCGCGCCGAGATTCAGAAGGGCCTCGACAGCGGGCCGATGGAGGAAGTCAATATCTCCGAATGGATCGAGAGCATAAAGACGCGGGGACGGCAAAGACTCGCCGCGCGAAAACGTGCCGAATAGATTTCGCAAACTTCCGCAGGCTGACCTCGATCTCGATTCGATCTGGAATTTTATCGCCGTTGACGACGTTCAGGCCGCTGACCGGCTGATGGATCGCATCGGCGGCGTTTTTCAGATGCTTGTCGAGAATCCGTTAGCTGGGCGCGAACGTCCCGAACTGCGAAGGAATTTGCGCAGCTTCCCCGTCGGAAACTACCTTATCTTCTATAGCCCTGTCTCTGACGGCGTCGAAGTCATTCGCGTGATGAACAGTCGCCAGGACATCGACGCCGACGATATGGCGTGATGCCTAAGCGGGATCGGTCGATCGCGGACCACCCACCACCAGATCATCGCGATGGATCATCTCCGCCCGGCCGCTGATGCCGAGAATCGCCATCACGTCCGGCGACGAGCGGCCCTTGATTTTCTCCGCATCCTCGGCGTCGTAGGCGATGAGGCCGCGGCCGATTTCGTGGGTATCGGGGCCGCGCACTACCACCGCGTCGCCGCGGGCGAACTGGCCGTCGATCCTGATCACGCCGGCCGGCAGCAGGCTCTTGCCGGCACGCAGTGCCGCGACCGCGCCGGCATCGATGGTCAGCGTACCTTTTGGCTCCAGCGAGCCTGCGATCCAGCGCTTCCGCGCGGTGACGGGATTGGCGGGCGTCAGGAACCAGGTGCAGCGTCCGCCGTCCGCAATGGCCTGCAGCGGATGCTCGATCTTGCCCGAGGCGATCAGCATATGCGTGCCCGAGGTGGTCGCGATCTTCGCCGCCTCGATCTTGGTGAACATGCCGCCGCGCGACAATTCGGATTCAGCCGCGCCCGCCATGCCCTCGATTTCCGAGGTAACGGACTCCACAATCGGAATCAGTTTGGCGTTCGGATTGGCGCCGGGTGGGGCGTCATAAAGTCCGTCGATGTCGGACAGCAGTATCAAGAGATCGGCGCTCGCCATGGTGGCGACGCGCGCGGCGAGGCGATCATTGTCGCCATAGCGGATCTCGTTGGTGGCGACCGTGTCGTTTTCGTTGATCACGGGCACCGCGCGCCATTCCAGAAGTTTGGCGATGGTCGAGCGGGCGTTGAGATAGCGCCTGCGCTCCTCGGTATCCTGCAGCGTCACCAGGATCTGCCCGGCGCCGATGCCGTGCGCCCCCAGCACCTCCGACCAGATTCGCGCCAGCGCGATCTGCCCCACAGCGGCGGCGCCCTGGCTTTCCTCGAGCTTCAGGGGACCGCGCGGCAGCTTCAACCGGCTGCGCCCAAGCGCGATCGACCCTGATGAAACCACCAGCACATCGCGGCCTTCACCGTGCAGCTTGGCGATATCGGCGACCAGCGCCGATAGCCACTTGGCGCGGACCTCGCCGGCATCGGAATCGACCAGCAGCGAGGAGCCGACCTTGACGACGATGCGGCGGAAATTTTTGAGCGCGGGGCGTTTCATGATGAAGTCGAAATAAAAGGGATTGTCGGGAAGCAATACGCGCCAGCTCCGCGATTTGGAAGTGGCGCGGCCGCGGCAAAGGCCAGGTTTGAGCTAGCCCTGCGGCGGCGTCACCGGCGCCCACGGCGCCTGCCCACCCTTGGCCTTGAGCGACACCGGGGCCTCGCCGATCACCTCGACCAGCGCGTTGAGCGCCTCCTGCACCCCTTCCTGGGTGGCGGCGGAGAGCAACAGCGGTGTCTTCTTCGCGGCGCGCTTCAGCCGATCCTTCTGCTTCTTCAGTTCGTCCGGCGCTACCGCGTCGATCTTGTTCAGCGCGACGATCTCGATCTTGTCGGCGAGGTGGCCCTCATAGGCCTCGAGCTCGGTTCGCACCGTCTTGTAGGCCTTGCCGGCATGCTCGCAGGTCGCGTCGATCAGATGCAGCAGCACGCGGCAGCGCTCGACATGGCCGAGAAAGCGGTCGCCGAGGCCGGCGCCCTCATGCGCGCCCTCGATCAGGCCGGGAATGTCGGCGAGCACGAATTCGCGGCCCTGCGCGTTCACGACGCCGAGCTGCGGATGCAGCGTGGTGAAGGGATAATCGGCGATCTTCGGCTTGGCCGCGCTCACGACGGAGAGGAAGGTCGATTTGCCGGCGTTGGGCAGGCCGACGAGGCCGGCATCCGCAATCAGTTTCAGCCGTAGCCAGATCCAGCGCTCCTCGCCTTCCTGGCCGGGATTGGCGTTGCGCGGCGCGCGGTTGGTCGAGGATTTGAAATGCGCGTTCCCAAAGCCGCCATTGCCACCCAGCGCCAGCACGAACTTTTCGCCGAGCTCGGTGAAGTCGTGGATCAGCGTTTCGCGATCCTCGTCAAAAATCTGCGTACCGACCGGCACCTTGAGCACGATCGATTTGCCGTTGGCGCCATGGCGGTCCTTGCCCATGCCATTGGTGCCCTTCTGCGCCTTGAAGTGCTGCTGGTAGCGGTAATCGATCAGCGTGTTCAGCCCGTCGACCACCTCGAGGATGACGTCGCCGCCACGGCCACCATTGCCGCCGGAGGGGCCGCCGAACTCGATGAACTTCTCGCGGCGGAACGCCACGCAGCCGTTGCCGCCGTCGCCGGAGCGGATGTAGACCTTTGCTTCGTCGAGGAATTTCATGATCGCCACTAGGTAGGGCAGGGGGCGTCGGACGGCAACCCTCAAGCGGTACCACATTGGCAAAAAGCCTTAATTTTCGGGCCTTTTTGCGGCCTCGGCGAAGGTCCTCCGGCGCTACGGCGGCGGGAGATCGCCGGCGCCCCGTTTCTCAGGCTCCGGAGGAGATGTCGAAAAGTTGTAGGGCTGTGGGTACGTCGTCTTTATGAACTGTCGAGCCAGCTGCGGTGCCGCGGTACTGGTGCCGATCAGGCGAAACATGCTGCCGCTCCTAGTGCCTCCGGCGAGCATGCCGGTGAGTGCGTAGGACTCGTCGCAGGGCAGCACGTAATCAGGACCGACTCGACGTGTTGCCGAACTGCCGCGCGCGGGGCCGGCCGACGAATAAAGCGACTTGCGCCCGTCGAACAGAATGTAACCGCCGGCAACATGCACGTGGGCGTCGTTGGCGGTGGCGATTCCGTTGAGAGTGCCGAAACGGGAGACGAGCGATCCGGTCTTGTCAAACTCACCGTTCACCCGCGTGTAGGCGGCGGTTGCTGATCGGGTTCGCTCCCAATTCTGGTCGACAAACAGCGATCGCTTGGCACCGGTCGTCACGCCCATGTTCGGATTAGTTCGTGCCGCATAGGCATGGACTTCAGCGTTTACGGGAATCCCGGCGACCTTGATCGTGTAATCTCCATGTTCTTGTGCCGCGATCCCTGGAGCGGCAACAGTGGGGCCGACTTCAAGCCGCCACATCGTGCTGCTGCCCATGACGACATTGCTGGCCACCGGAATGTTGTTTCCGCGGGGCGACGTTAGCGTAACGGCAGCGCCGGTGGCGGCGGCGGTATCCATCCATACTTCGGAGAAACAAAGCACGGTATTGTCAGGAGGAAGGCGCCAGGTCCATTCGACTTGACCAGGTTGTCCGCTGCTCCGGGTGAAGAAAGCGTGTTCCTCGGTGAGATACGTATTGCCCGCCGGCAGGAAGATATCGAGCTTGGGCTTCCCGGCGCTGCCGTCGAACTCCGTGACAAGCGCGCTCAATATGGCCTCAAGGTCCGCCGTGCCGTCATGCGGTCCGGTGGTTGGCCCGTAGCTGAGATTAATGATCACGCGCTTCGTGACACTCGGGTCGGCAAAAGACATGATGTACCGGATGCCCTCGAAGACATAACCCTTGAGCCATACGCCGGTCGCATCACGGATGCAGTCATCGGAAAACTGCACGAATACCAGATCTGCGTCGCAGGCAGGATCAGTTGTGGCATTTCCCGGATTCCAGCTCGGCGGATCGCGGCGGTCTCCGCCGCCGGATGAGGGACCGATCCGCGACGAGATTGGGGTGAGCCCGACGAGTACGTCCATCACATGCGCGCCGTGCGACTGCTGGCTTGCGAGCCTTGCAAAACGGCCATGCGCGTAACAGCCGTCCTCGTCGATGCTTCCGGCAGGTGTCAAATGCAGTGACATCCATTCGTCGAGCCCGATCTGGCTGGTCGATGGAGGGTCGCGGCGGTATTCGAGGCCGTAGGCGAAATCAGTTAGCGCCTGGCCGAAAAAACGACTGTTGACCTGGACAGGTTGCTTGCCGCGGTTCTGGTCCCAAATTCCCCGCACCCGTGTGCTGACAGAACCCGCTGCGCCCCGCAGAAACTGTGCAGCAGCAAACGGGCAGCCATCGTCCATCATGCCAATCAGCAGTTCGGCCGACGACTTCTTTCCCTCATTCCAGCGTTGGACGATCTTGCGCTTGGTGAACGGCGGCAATACCGACAGCTTCAGAGGAAGCGACAGCTCGACCCTGGAAATGTATTGCTCCCACAGGACGAACAAAGGGCCGCCCGGCGCCACTGGGGTCACCGCCGTCGTTGGGGCGCGCACGGTGGCAAATGGGATGTTGTCGTCGGCCGGACCTAGGTCGACCGAGGGGCTGGACGAGCCTGGATACAGATCGGACAGAGCTGCATTTAGACGATCCACGAACTCGTCTTGTTGTCCAGCTTTCTTGAACTCCGCGAGGAGAAACAGTCTGAAATTCGCTCGCTCGTCGAAAAATGCGAAGTATTCAAAGTTCGTCGAAATGGCGTACCGGAGGTATGGGCCAAAGCAGTTCGGGTAGCTCTCACCGTCGGGCATGGATTGTTCTCCACGTCAGGTTACACGCCAAATCTGCCGGTCCACTCCCTCCTCGCCCTACGCCAGACGTGCCTCATCAAATTGGATTGCGGGACGTACGCCGCTCCGGCGGATGCAGAGTAGAGCGGGCCGACCGCGAGATCCTGGCTCGGGGTCGTCGATGTCGATGCAGCGGTGTTGAATGGATTGAAATCCGTGGTGGAATAGGGGCCGTCGATCCCCGCAGCAAGGAACTTCCGGTTCATGTATAGCTGGTTACCGGTACAGCGCCCGTAGAAGTACTCGCCCAAAGCCACGCCCAACATGCGTCCTGCCATGCTGTCGACCGGGAAGTGGACTCCCGCAATGACGCGATTGGTCGTGATTCGAGCCGACAAACGATCCAACTGGTCAATCACCCAGGCATGTGACGGGTACGTCGCCGGATCGAGGCTCAGCAGCATCTTGAGAACGTGAGCCACCGCATAGGCCTGCGTCCCATGTCCCATAGGGAAGCTGTTGTGACCTGGGGTCGTGATCATCGGTTGCACTTGCGCGTTGTATTCGACCGGGCGATAGCACGCCAGCGCGTGTTTGAACCGCATCTCCACATAGACGCAGAACTGCAGCACCATGTTGATGAGCTCGAACGTGCGTCTGGTTCGCTCGGGATGCAGGTAGACGATCGACGACCAGAACGCGTATTGCGGATCGATCTCCGCCATTATTTCGGTGGCCCGTTCGTTACGCAGTTGGGCCCAGTTGAGGACGAGCGGAATCTGACTCTGGAATGTTGCGCGTGCCGGACGTTGGATTTCCGCAATCAGGTTGCCGAACGACAGGACCTGGAAACCGTTGCCCGACGTCAGAAAGGTGATGCCTTGCAGCATCTCGCCGATCGCTATCGTGGCGCGAACCCACGGCTCCCACCGCTCCATTTGCCTCGGCTGATCGATGCCTGGGAAAGACGGTTCGTAGTGACTGGTGTCGGTAACAATGGTCCCATCACGCGAATGGATGAGCGCGTCCACCATGACTGGATTGGCATACACATCGGCCAGCGTACCAAGAACCGCTCCGCCTGCTCCGCCAACGCCGCCGGCTCCACCTGCCCCACCAGCGCCCCCGGCACCACCAGCGCCGCCCGCGCCACCTGCTCCGCCTGCACCTCCAGCTCCGCCCAGTTGGGTCATTTCGGCCTCCCTGTGGGTTGGTCAATTCCGAGGGTAAGCTTCCATTGCGCTAACTTGCGCCGCCGCACCGGCTTCGAGTGTGTGATCCTTCACACACGTTTGGGTATTTTTCTCAGCGTCAATGCCGGTTCGAGTTGCCGTTTCCCGAGGGGAGACCTGCCATTGCCAGGCAGCGCGCCCAGTGCCGTCCGGTCTCGAGCTCCGCACTCGGCATTCGTGCAAGATATCGTTCCACCGTCAGTAGCGGCTCGAGCTGTCGCATCTTGGCGAGCGTCTCGCGTCCCTCTTCCACTCGACCCTGGGCCACGAGCGAGATCGTCAGAGCCCTCCACGTGGATGGGTGCATGCGGTGGAGCACCAGCGATGAGCGCGCAAGCCTTTCGGCATTCTCGTATTGATGCGCGGAAAGCTGTGCCGTTGCGGCAAGGGACTCGAAATAGTAGCGCTGCGGATCGAGCGGAGAGAGCTCCATCGCGCGTCGCGTCGCGTCGACAGCCGCTTTCCCTTCCCCCATGAACGCGTCAACGGTGCCGAGATAGAGCCAGCCGAGCGCGTGGCTGGGGTTGGCGTTCACCGCTTCGTTGCAGCGCTTGCGGGCGGTCTCCAGGTCCTTCAGCAAATGACAATAGACAAATCCCTCGGTCGCAAGCGCGAGCGCGTCCGAGGGGTCCCGGTCGAGGGCCGCGTGGGTGGTGCTTAAGGCCTCGACCGCCTCGCGCTTGCGATCCTCAGACCAGCCGCGCGTCACCTGCAGAATGTACCAGTTGCCGAGCCACGCGCGCGGAGCCGCGATCCGGCTGTGCCGGTCAATCAGTTCGTCAAGGATTTTGCGCGTCTGGAGAAACTCCTCCTTGCTGGAGCGATGCATCAACTTGATGCTGCCGAGCAGCAGCGAGTAGCTCTCGAGAGTGGGGAGCGGCTGGGTCAGAATATGCTCCACCTCGGCGTCGAGTACGGACAAGTTCACTGCCTGGGCGATACGATCCGCCAATTCGCTTTCCGGCTTCAGAAGATCGCCGATTTCGCCGTTCAGCCGGTCGGTCCAGACAACTTGGTTGCTGCGTACCTCCGAAAGTTCGGCAGTCACCATGATCTTGCCGGCATCCGCAACATACGCGCCGCTGAGGACATAGGTGGCGCCAAGATGCGCCGACACCGCTTCGACATTGTTCACACGGCCGCGGAACACGGCCGTCGACAGGCGTGAAATCACCCTCAGGTCCGTCGCCTTCGAGAGCCGCCAAATCACGCTATCCGCAATCAGGTTGCCGACATCGATAAGCGCGGGTGCGTCATTCCTCGCGGAGAAAGGGATCACGGCAATAGTCGGCTGCATGGCCGTTCCATAATGGCGTCGCCCGGTGAGGCTAGGGTGCGCCGCCGGGCCAACACGGTAGGCACGTACCGGCTTGTCAAAATGCTTGAGAATGCACTCGCCAAGGTCTTCGCACGATGCATCGACCCCGTGCGTAAGCTCGTCGCGTGCTGTGGCGCTGCCGATGGTTTCGCCGGGGCGCGCCAGGCTTGCCAAGGCCCCCGCGAGCTGTTCATGCGCGGAAGCGCTGGCGATCGTCTCGCCCGGACCGGCCAGCGTAGCGAGTCGCGCTGCCAAGTTTACGCCGGTCCCGTAAATGTCGAGCCCATCGCTCCACGCCATCGCGGCATTGACGCCGGCGCGAAGATGAAAATGCTGACTTTCCGGGAAGCCGGAGTTATGCGCGTCAAGTGTCCGGTGCATCTCGGCGGCGGCATCGACCGCTTCAGGCACCGTCTCGAAACGCGCCATCAATCCATCGCCCAGGCTTTTCACCAGGACGCCGCGATGGCGAGGCAGTATCGAAGTAGTGACGATGTCGATGAAGTCTGCCCAGCGACGAACCGTAGAATCCTCGTGCTCCCGCATGAGGCGCACCGATTCCACGAGATCAACCAGCAGCACGACGGTCTCTTGGCGAACGAGTGCGACGCCTGCGCCCCGAACATCAAATCGCCCGGTCCCGGCGGCCTGTTCTTCGCCCTTGCCTACCGCGTCATTGTTCATGCTGAGCTTCGCGATCCCGGCCTCACATCCTAGATGGTCTACTATGCTGAGCCAAGAGGGGCGAAACTGGGTCGTTCGGCAATGCTGTCGGATGAGTTACGTCCAGCGTGCCACGATCCTGCCTTGCAGCCGCTGCCGTGCTATGCTCCCGCCGGTCGCCGCCGCACAAGAAACTTCTGCCTTCCCTCCAGCACCAATTCCTTGCGCTGGTTGAACACGGTCGAGCGCAGCGTCACCACGCCGGTGCTGCGGCCGGGGACGAGCTCGATGACTTCGAGCGCGGGGTAGACGGTGTCGCCGGCATAGACCGGCTTCAAGAACTTGCTCGACTGTTCGAGGAAGCCGACGAGCGATTCCTCGACGATATAGGGAAACAGGCCGGCGCCCGGCGCGGTGTGGACCAGGGTCTGGAAGCCGTGCGCGAGCAGATCCGGCATGCCGCGAGCACGGCAATATTCGACGTCGTAATGGATCGGATGGGTGTCGCCGCTGGCGGTCTGGAACGCGGCGAACACGGCCGACGTCTGGGTCCGGCTCGGAATCACGAAGCGTTCGCCGAGCACGAAATCCTCGAACCAGCGCTGTTCGCTCACCATGCGGTGCTGGGCGGGGTTGAAGTCGGTCATGTCGATTTCCTGTGGCGCTTTTCAGAGGGTGTACCGGTATCACAGAGCGCGGCCGCTGCGACAATTGGTTCAATTCGTCGTGCCCGGGCTTGTCCCGGGCGTCCACTTGCTTAAAACAGCGGCGCAAGAACGTGGAGGGCCGAAGCACGTCCGGCCGTCACTGGGAACCACCGGAAACGTCGCGCCCGCCAATGAGCCTGTTCGCCAAAATTTCCACCTATGACGAGCGTTCGGCGCGGCTGGCCGGCATCGGCTTGATGCTGCTGTCGATCTTCATGTTCTCGTTCGGCGACGCGCTCGGAAAATTCATGGTCGCGACCTATTCGGTCGGCCAGTTGTTGTGGCTGCGCGCCTGCGCGGCCCTGCTCGTGCTGTTGCCGGTGATCTGGAAGCAGCGCGCCGAGTTCAATCGCATCGAACGGCCATGGCTGCAGTTGTTGCGCGTGACGCTCTCGACGCTCGAGGTCGCAGCCTTCTTTCTCGCCACCGTCTATTTGCCGCTCGCCGACGTCATTACCTACTATCTGGCTTCGCCGATCTTCGTCACGGCGTTGTCGGGCATCGTGCTCGGCGAGCGTGTCGGCTGGCGGCGCTGGACCGCGATCCTGATCGGATTCTGCGGCGTGCTGATCGCGCTGCGCCCGTCGACGCAGACGGTGAGCTGGCCGGCGATGATCGCGCTCGGCGGCAGCCTGTCGTTTGCGTTCCTGATGCTGATCACGCGCTCGCTGCGGGACACGCCGGATATCGTGCTAACGACGTCGCAGTTCGGCGGCACCTTTCTGCTCGGGGCGCTGATGTCGCCGATCGGCTGGGTGACGCCGACCCTCGGCAGCCTTGGCCTGTTTGCTGCGGCGGGCGTGATCTCCGTCTTTGCGCTGTTGTGCATCAACCGTTCGCTGAAGCTGGCGCCGGCGAGCGTCGTGGTGCCGTATCAATATTCGATGATCGTATGGGCCGTGATCTTCGGCTTCGTGGTGTGGGGTGACGTGCCGTCGATCTCGACGCTGATCGGCGCGGCGATCATCATCGGCGCGGGATTCTATATCTTTATGCGCGAGCAGAAGTTGGGCCGCGAGGAAGCGGTGGTAAATCCGCCGGCGTGAGTCCTTGCTACCCTCGAGACGAGCGAGCTACGCTCGTCTCGGACCCCTCTAGGGGAGGGTGCAAGCGACCTGCTACCTTCTCGTCGAACTCCCCCAGTTCTTCAGCGACGCCCACACGCCCCGCGTCAGGCGAAAGCGGTCGACCGGGGTTGAGGATCCCAGCGCCTCGAAGCGGTGCAGCTCGACGCCGCTCCACTGGAAGCCGCATTTCTCCAGAATGTTGCGCGACGCCGGGTTGGCGACGCGGGCGCCGGAAATCAGGTGCTCGGCATCGAATTCCTCGAAGAAGAAATCGATCATCGCGCGGGCGGCTTCGGTGCCGAAGCCCTGGCCCCAATGCGCGACGCCGAGCCAGTAGCCGAGTTCCGGCGCGTCCGGCTCGCTGCGGTCGATGCCGACCATGCCGACCGGCGAATGGTTCTGCTCGATCAGAAACACCGTCTCGCTGTTGTCGGCGGCCTTGGCGCGCACGAATTCGACCGCATGATCCTGCAGATAGGGATGCGGCAGGCGCCGGGTGTTTTCCGCTATGCGGCGATCATTGGCGAGATGCGCAATCGCTTTTACGTCCGCGAGTGTCGGCCGGCGCAACGTCAGCCGTTCGGTCTCGAGGACGCAGCTACTCGCCGCACGCAAGGGCGAGGTCTGGATCGGGATGTCCTGCAACATGTCGGGCTCCTGATTGCGAAAATGCGCAAATTAAAAAGGGGAGGCCGGTTTCCCGCCTCCCCTGGAGCCCTTTTCGACTCCGCCGGTTCAACAGGACCCGGCGGACTCGAATTTTGTCCACCGTCTATTCGGCCGCCTCCGTCATCGGAACTACCGATACGAAAGTGCGACCATTGGCTTTTGCGCGAAACTCGACATGACCTTCGACCTTGGCAAAGAGAGTATGGTCGGTGCCCATGCCGACATTAAGGCCGGGATGCCAGGTGGTGCCGCGTTGACGCGCGATGATGTTGCCGGGAATCACGTGTTCGCCGCCGTACGCCTTGATGCCAAGGCGCTTGCCCGCTGAATCGCGACCATTTCGCGATGAACCGCCTGCTTTTTTGTGAGCCATGGCTCGTCTCCGACTTCTCGAATATTTCTAGATCAATTCCTTGACGGAATCATTTCACTTTTTCTCACGCCTCAACTTTTCGTAGAGGCGCCTTACTTTTCGCTCTTGCCCTTCGCGGCGGCCTTCTTGGCCGGGGCCTTCTTTGCCGCAGGCTTCGCCGCAGCCTTTTTCGCGGGCGCCTTCTTCTTGGCCGGCGCCTCATCGCCTTCGGCGGCTGACGCTACGACCTTTTCCTTCTTCGGCCGCGGGCCGATCGAAGGCTTGGCGTTATCGGTCAGGATCTCGGTGATGCGAAGCACCGTGATCTCGTCGCGATAGCCGCGCTTGCGGCGCGAATTCTTGCGGCGACGCTTCTTGAACGCGATCACCTTGGGGCCGCGCTTGTGGTCCAGCACTTCGGCCGCAACGGAAGCGCCTGCCACCGTCGGCGTGCCCAGCACCGGCGTGTCACCGCCGACCACCAGAACTTCACCAAGCTGCACGATCGTGCCGACGTCGCCGGCGATCTTGCCTATCTCGAGCACATCATCCGGAACGACGCGGTACTGCCGGCCGCCGGTTTTGATGACTGCGAACATCGTTTTATTCCTTCGTGTTCGATCCCGGCCTCGGACATATTCCCGAAAGGGCTGTCCGGGTCGGCTTTTTGGTCAGTCGTTATGGGTACGATTTTCGCGCGGCCGGGGAGCAAACCCCTTGAGATTTCGCGCAAAAACAAGCGGCGCGAGAAATCCCGCGCCGGATGCGGGGACTTATAGCCGGAGAATGCCGGGAGTCAAGGCGGAACGGCCCAAAAACCCGCCAAAAATGAAGGATTTGGGCCGAAATGGACGAATAGGAGGTCGGGGTTCTGTTTGCCATTCGCTACTCGCCATTCGCCCTCCTCTCCATGAAACCAATGGGTTCCCCGCCCGTTGTCGCCGGCGAGATACGGCAGGGGTAAGGGCAATGGCAGAAGACACGGGTACGACTACGGGCATCGCCCGCCACGGCGCCACCCGCCTGCCCTCGGTCGAGGTCGACAGCTTCAATGTCGAACTGAAGGACGATGAGGGCTTTCTCGGCGACCGCGCCAGCAAGGGGGCTTTCCGCAAGATCCTGGACGACCTCCGCAAGCCGCTGAAGAAAAACGGCGACGATCCGCTGGGGAAGAAGTCCAGCGGCGAGATCGCGAAAAGCGAGCTGGACGCGGCGCTGGCGGGCGAGGATGTCGGCGCCGCCGCGCTGGTGCACGGCGCGATCGAGGAATTCGCCCAGGAGCTGGCCTATGTGACGGGGCGATTTCTCAAGACCAAGGCGTGGGCAGACACCGAGTGCATCGTGGTTGGCGGCGGTTTCCGGCAGAGCCGCGTCGGCGAGCTCGCGATCGCCCGCACCGACATCATTCTCAAGGCTGAGGATTTCGACGTCGATCTGGTGCCGATCCGCTTTCATCCCGATAATGCCGGCCTGATCGGAACGCTGCATCTGGCGCCGTCCTGGATCTTCGAGGGCCATGACAGCATCCTCGCGGTCGATATCGGCGGCACCAACATCCGCTGCGGCGTGGTGGAAACGCGCTGGAAGAAGGCACCCGATCTTTCCAAGGCGGAAGTGTGGAAGTCCGAGCTGTGGCGACATGCCGATGACGAGCCGACGCGCGAGGGCGCGGTCAAGCGGCTGGTCAAGATGTTGAAGGATCTGATCGCGGCCGCTGAGGCCGAAGGCCTGAAGCTTGCGCCATTCATCGGTATCGCGTGCCCCGGCGTCATCAACGAGGACGGCTCGATCGAAAAGGGCGCGCAGAACCTGCCGGGCAATTGGGAAAGCTCGAAGTTCAATCTGCCGGCCAGCCTGGTGGAGGCGATCCCGCAGATCGGCGATCACGACACCGCCGTGCTGATGCACAATGACGGCGTCGTGCAGGGTCTTTCCGAGGTTCCCTTCATGCAGGATGTCGAGCATTGGGGCGTGCTGACGATCGGCACCGGGCTTGGCAATGCGCGCTTCACCAACAGGCGGAAAGACAACGGCAAGGACGAGAAAAAGGCCAGGAAGAGCAAGGATTAAGCACCTGGATTAACGTTTTGCGCGGGTAGTAAGGTTGACTGGTTAGGTTAAAATCCACTTCGCGTTGCCGTTTCGCGGCGCCTTGCTACCGTCGCCCGCGTCGCTCCGCTGACCGGCGAAGCCGCACTTCCCGGCCAGAATTTCAAAGCAGCGGCACGGGACCGTCAGTTTTTGTCGCGTCTGGCGGTCCCACCCCATTTTTCATCAACCTTCCATCTGCGATTAATGCCAGCCGACGCGTTCGAAGAACGCTGCAATCTCCGATGCTGCGCGATCGGGGTCTTCGCGATGTGGGAAATGCCCGACGTCGGGAAACATCGCGAGATCGAGATCGGCGAACGTTTCGCCGAGCCGATCGGTCCAGGCATAGGGAAACAGCGGATCATGCTCCGCCCAGCGAACGCAAGTCGGCAGCTCTATCGGCGTCGCCGGAGGCGCTTCGCCTTTCAGCATCTTGATGCGCGCCGAATGGGCCGCGCGATAATAGGCAAAACCGCCGGCGAGATTGCCGGCCTTCATGAAATTGTCGGTGAAAGCCTCGATCACCTCGTCGAATGCCTGTTTCCGATGCGTCCAGTGTTTCAGGAAGTAGCCGATATAGGCACGGCAGTTTTCCCGCGTCGCGCCGACCAGCTTTGGCGCGATCTCCAGCTGGTTGAACGACTGGTACCAGATGTTGTTGAGCCGGTCCGGTTCCGCCATGCGCGGCCCAATGCCGGGATAGACGAAGTCGAAGAAGAACAATCCGGCGATGCGGCCGGGCGCCGCGCGCGCCAGCGGCTGCATCAACCCGCCGCCGACATCATGGCCGACGATGCCGGCCCGCTCGAGGCCAAGCGCATCGATTAACGCCAGCATGTCGGCGGCGTGCTGATCGGGACCGTGCGGTCCGTCCGGCTTGTCGCTGGCGCCAAAGCCGCGGAGATCCGGGGCATATAGTGTGAAGCGGTCGGCGAGCCGCGTCATTACCGGCTCCCAGCTCAGCCAGAATTCCGGCCAGCCATGCAACAACAATAGCGGCCGCCCGCTCCCGGTTTGTGCGACATGGAACGCCGCTCCGTTGGCCCGAACCGTCAGATGCTCCATTTCCGGCTCCCTTTTTGCGCTTCTGCCCTCGGAAATCTTGTGCTCCGCGCCTTGTCTGTCCCGTCATCCTCGCCTAGAACACGGCCCGACCACGCGGCCGATTCCGGCCCGTCTTGGCGCCTGGAGAGGTGGCAGAGTGGTTGAATGCACCGCACTCGAAATGCGGCATAGGTGCAAGCCTATCGGGGGTTCGAATCCCTCCCTCTCCGCCACTTTAAAGCAGCTTCGAGAAAGCCCCGTAAAATAAGGACTTCTTGCACGACCGGGCTTGACGGTGTAGCGAGCCCGGCAGCGTCCGCTCAGGAGCCAATGAAATCGGGGCCGAGGGCAACCTTCAGATGACGGATGAGGGTCTCATCGTCTACGGGTTTTCTCAGATAGGCGACAGCGCCATCGTTCAACGCGCAAGAACGGCTGGCGGGATCAGTGGAAGACGTGACGACGATGACGGGAATGGTCGAGCCCAGCGACCTGAGGTGTTGCTGGAGTTCTAGTCCGCTCATGCCGGGCATGTGTATGTCGGTAATAAGGCAGTCAAAAGCCCCGGGCACATAAGCCGCCAGGAACGCTTCGGGCCCATCGAAGGTGAGACACGACAAGGTAAGCACCTGAAGGAGTTCGAAGAGCGCGAGGCGCATGCCTTCATCGTCGTCGACAACTGCAATTACGGGCGGATTGGGCAAGGGCTATCCTAGTGGCTGCAACCGGCTTTTGGCCGCAACCGCATTTCTGGCCAAAAGCGCAGTCAATTTGTAACCACACCGTAGTCTATACGGGGGCTCCCTGCTCGCGCACGACTGATCGGCAATGCTTCCCAGGCGCGGATCAGGCTCCCAACGGAAGTAGCATGCATTTTCCGCATGACGTTGCAGCGGTGCAGCTTTACGGTGACGATGCTGATGCCGAGGTCAAATGCGATCTGCTTGTTGAGGCGGCCCTTTGCCACTTCGCGCAATACCTGACGCTCACGCACAGTCAGAGTTTCGAACCGATTCAGATGTTGCTGGACGACGCTGGCCGCTGCTCGCTGCGCGACATCCCGCTCGATCCCGGTCTTGATCGCATCAAGCAAGTCCTGCTCGCGAAACGGCTTGGTAAGGACGTCAACCGCGCCGGCTTTCATCGCTTCGACCGTCATGGGAATGTCAGCATGTCCGGTCAGGAAGACAATGGGCTTCGCTTTTCCATTCGAATTCAGGCGCCGCTGAAAATCGAGTCCACTCAGTCCTGGCATACGCACGTCCAGAACCAAACAACCAGCCCGTTCGTCGATCGACGACTGCATCAACTCCTGCGTAGAAGCGAAGCAGGCGGTGTCAAGGCCAACGGATTCTACAAGCTCCCGGACGGACACCCGGACTTCATCGTCGTCGTCGACAATAAGAACCTGCGCGCGATCCTCAGCAGTATTCTGCATATTCATATGAGGCCTCCTGAGTTCGATGAAACAACCTGTTCGTCAGCGCGTATTCCATGTGCCTTCAGCAACTCGCAAACCGCTTCTCCCGGACCATTCATTGGCATCGTCCTTCACGTCGATCGGCAACGAGAAAGTGAACGTCGCTCCATTGCGTTCGTTCCTCTCCGCCCATAGCCGCCCGCCGTGGGACTCGACAATCGAGCGGCAGATCGCCAGCCCCATGCCCATCCCGTGCTCTTTGGTCGTAAAGAACGGCTCGAATATTTTTTCGGGAAACTCGATACCCCGGCCGTGATCGCTGATGGCGATCTGAACTGTATCCTCCATTCGCCGCACGCTGATCCTGAGGGCTTTGTCGCCCGTGAGGGAGTCCATCGCATCCATGCCGTTTCGAATGAGATTGACGAGCACCTGCTGTAGCTGCACGCGATCGAACGCGAGAAGCGGCAGACTCCGTTCGATATCAATCTCCATGCGAACGTTACGCCGCGCTGCCTCCTCGGCAACGAGGTTGCGTGCCTCGGCAACGACGCTCGCGAGCGTTCCAGAGATCCTCGGTCCCAGGTCCTGCCGGAATAACGCGCGGGTGTGGCTGACAACTTCCGCCGCCGAGTGCGCGTTCCGGATAACCCGCTCGACGGTTGCCTTCGCCCGCTCCAGGTTAGGCGGATCGCCCTCAAGCCAGCGCTTGCAGGCATGCGAGTTGGCTACGATGGCAGCCAACGGCTGATTCACCTCATGCGCGATGGACGCCGAAAGCTCGGCCAGGCTTGCAGCCTGTGCGGCCTGAGCGAGATTGGCGGACGCTTGCTGCAACGCATCCTGTGCGCGCCTCTCATCTTCGATGTCGAGAGAAACTGCATACCATTGTACGATCGTGCTCTCTTGATCGCGCAGAGGCTCCGCCCTGCCTTCGGTCCAGCGATAGATCCCGTCTTTCCCGCGTTGGCGAAACCGCATCAGGAAAGGTTCGCCTGTTTGGAGGCAATTCAACAACGTGTGCTGCATTTCGGGGAGATCATCGGGATGAGTTGTCGTGCGTAGCTGTTCCTGAAGAGAGTCGAAGTGCGGTACGGAGAATCCAAGGTAGTCCTGGTATCGCTTATTGACGTAGGTTGGCTGGCCTGCGGCTGTGAAGCTGAAGATGTAGACAGGCACCGCATCAATCATCTGCTGCAACCGCCGCTCGCTCAGCCGCACGGCCTCTTCGGCACGCATTTGGTCGTCAACATCGTGAGTGAGGCCGTACCATTGGATAATGTGTCCACTCTCGTCCCGCATCGGATACGCGCGGCCTGACATCCAGCGATGGACGCCGTCGGCGCGGCGCAGGCGATAGGTCATGGAAAAAGGCGCGCCGGTGGCAAGCGAATGATTGAAGCCTTCCAATACGCCGGCTGTATCATCGGGATGGATGATTGCTGCCAGGGTGGCCGCCAGTCGGCTCACGCCAGGCTTATCGTAATCTGCGACATCCGAGCCCAGGAACTCGATCGTCCGCTTGTTGAAGAAGTTTGGCTCGCCGTCCCGATTCAATCGCCATAGGAGGCTCGGAACCATGTCAACGAGTTGCGACAGTTCTCGTTCGCGGTCACGCAGCGCTTCCTGCGCGATTACCAGGTCATGGATATCGACGCTCACGCCGAACCACTGAACTATCTTGCCGGACTCGTCGCGCAACGGCTCCGCGCGACTTTCAACCCACCGATGGGCGCCGTTGGATCGGCGTTGACGATATCGTCCCACGAACGACGCGCCGGTGTCGATTGAGTGTGCGAGCGCCTGGTCCATCGCGTCGCGGTCGTCCGGATGGATGACCGTGAGGGATCGAGACCCGTCAGGCGCAACCAGGTCCCTCAGGGTGACACCGGTAACTTCGCTGACTCGCTTGTTGAGATAACACGGTATTCCTTCTGGCGTCGTACACCAGATCAGCGCCGGCACTGTGTCGATCAACTGTTGAAGCTGCCGCTCGCTCCGCCGCAGCGCCGCTTCGGCGTGCATCTGATCATCGATATCGTGGCAGACGCCGTACCACTGGGCGATGCATCCGCCCTGATCCCGTATCGGCTCCGCGCGGCCTGACATCCAGCGATAGACCCCGTCGGCGCGCTTGAGACGGTATCGCATGGCAAACGTCTCACCAGTGACGAGGCAACGTCTGAGTGTTTGCGCGAACTCCGCTGAATCGTCTGGATGGACGGTCGCAATGACCGCCTCTATACCACTCTTGGCCGACTTCACTGTCTCCGTAACGTCCAACCCGAGGAAATCGACCATGCGCTGGTTGAAGTAGATCAGCTTGCCGTCCGGTTTCAGTCGCCAGAGGAGGCTAGGAACCACGTCCAGCAGCTGCAAGAGCTCTTGCTCTCGGTCGCTCAACGCCACGTCGGCCTGTTTGTGTTCGTTAGCGTCAATCGTTGTGCCGTGCGCACCAGCGGTGCCACTCTGGTTATGGCACAGGGGCCGCTTCGCACTTCTGAGATAGCGATACGCACTTTCGGTGCGCCGCAAAGGAAGCTCGATGTCACGACGGTCACCCGTCATTTGGTCCGTCATTGCCCTGTTCCTTGGCCTGAGCCTGGATCACATTGTCCCGCGCAGCTCGACACGCGGGATTTGGAAGCGATAGTCAAAACAGATTGAACGTCACGTCGATATTGCCCCGGGTTGCCTTGGAATAAGGGCAGAAAAGCTTCGCCTCTTGCACGAGGCTTTGTGCGACCGCGCGCTCGACGCCGGGAATGCTGATGCTGAGACGTGCGCTCAGGAAATAGTCGGTGTCATCGGCAAGGTGCAGATCGACCTCGGCGTCGATCGTGACTTCGCCTAAGGCGACTTTCCTTTTCCGCGCGACGAGTGCGATCGCACCCTCGAAACAAGCCGACCAGCCGGCGGCGAACAATTGCTCGGGATTGGTGCCCATGCCGGCCGAACAGGGGGGCGCCAGCTTCACGTCGAGCTGGCCGTCGGAGCTGCGCGACACGCCATGGTCGCGGCCGCCGGTCGTGCGGGTTCTGGCGGTGTAGACAACTGTCCCGGTTCTGGCCTTGGCTCCCATAATGCACCTCGGCCCTCGTCATTCACTGTGGATGGACTCTCTTGACCGGCTGCACCCGGCTACCGATGGCATTTGACGACGGCCCCAAACGATACGACTGTCCTCCGGGCATGGCCCGTAAACCGTTGTGAAATGTTGATGCCCACGCCCCGCCAAATGTTTAGGCACCCAAGTATGGACAAAAGGCCGCAAGGCAGTTTGGTCCGCACATTCAAATAGATAGCGCAGGTTCATGTCGTAGACTGCGACTAGGCCGGGCCATGGTGGAAAGATTGCAATGATTTCGACAGCAGCACCAAACCAGGACGTCTTGTTGTTCGGACCCTTTCGCCTGGCCGCGAGCGAGCGGCTGCTCACGAGAGACGGCGTGCCTGTTGAATTGGGGGCGCGCGCTTTCGAGATACTGCTTGCTCTCGTCTCAACGCCTAACGAAGTCGTCAGCAAGAATGATTTGCTGTCGCGAGTCTGGTCCGGCGTTACGGTCGAAGAGAGCAGCCTGCGCGTTCACGTGGCGAGCCTCCGCAAGGCGCTGGGAGACGGCAGGGATGGCGCGCGGTACATCACGACTCTCGCCGGGCGGGGTTATTGCTTCGTCGCGCCTGTCTCGCGTGTCAGCAGTACGTCCAACAGGGTGTCTGCCGTTGATTCAGTCGGTCTTTCTCCGCACGCCAACCTTCCGAGCCGCCTGAGCCGGATCGTCGGCCGGGCTAACGACATCGCCAAGCTGTCGGGTGATCTGATTGATTCGCGCTTGGTTACCATTGTCGGCGCCGGCGGCGTCGGCAAGACGACAGTCGCTATCGCAGTTGCGCATCAGCTGGAGGATGCCTTCGGCGGGTCCGTCCTCTTCGTCGATTTCGGAATGCTGAGCGATCCTGCGCTGGTTTCAACGGCGGTCGCCTCCACGCTGGGGCGGTCGGTTCAGTCGGACGACGCCACACCCAGTCTCATTGCATTTCTCAAGAGCCGGCGCGTTCTTCTGATCCTCGACACCTGCGAACATCTGGTGGAAACGGTTGCCCCGCTGGTGGCAAGGATTATTGAGTCGGCACCGCAGGTGCATATCCTGGCTACGAGCCGCGAGGCGCTGCGGGTCGAAGGTGAGCATGTTTATCGGCTGGACGCCCTTGCTTGTCCGCCGGACTCCCAGGGGCTTACCGCGGAGGCGATCTCAGAGTTCCCGGCAATGCAGCTGTTCGTGGAGCGCGCGATTGCGAGCGGGGCGAGCCTCGAACTCAGCAACGCGGAAGTGCCGATTGTTGCGGACATCTGCCGGAAGCTTGACGGTGTAGCCCTTGCGATCGAGCTTGCGGCCCGGCGGGTAGAATCCCACGGTCTGCAGCAGACCGCCGCCCTTCTCGACGAACAACTGACGCGACTGTGGCAGGGGTCGCGTACCGCGCCGCCGCGCCAGAAGACGCTGCAGGCCACGCTCGACTGGAGCTATGGACTTCTATCCGACATTGAGCGTTCGGTGCTGCGCCGGCTCGCCGTCTTCGTTGGGCATTTCACGCTCGATGCGGCCCTCGACGTAGTCACCATCGAGACCCTTGATCGATCCACTGTGCTTGGCGCGATCGACGGCCTCGTTGCAAAGTCGATATTGGCCACCCGTCCCATTGGCGCGATGATGCGCTACAGGTTGCTCGATGCGACGCGCGCTTATGCCCTCGACATCAGGGTCGATGATTCGGATGCCGTTGAGCTGGCGACGCGTCATGCGATGTACTACCAACGATGGCTGGAGCAAACCGGAGCTCAATGGCCAACTTATTCGACCGGTGCGCAGCGTGCGCCGTACTTCGCCGCTCTTAACAATGTCCGTGCGGCATTGAATTGGTGCTTTGGCGGCAACGGCAGAATTGATATCGGCGTTCGCCTTGCCGCCGCAGCGGCGCCCGTCTTCCTGGCTGTGTCGTTGCTCACGGAAGGTTGCCGTTGGTCCGAACGCGCAATTGGTGCCCTCGACGATGCCACGCGCGGTGGAGCCGAGGAGATGCGGCTTCAGGCGGTGCTTGGAGTGGCGATGATGTTCACGCGCGGTAACGACGAAGCCGCGCGGGTGGCCCTGGATAGGAGCCTCGCCATTGCCGAAGGAATTGGTGACGCTCCCGAGCAAATGCAGGTCTTGAACCTGTTGCACACCTTCCATCACCGCACCGGTGATTTCAGAGCGGCTCTACACTATGCAAGGAGCAGTTTGTCTGTTGCCAAAATCATCGCTACCCCGGCTGCCCTCGGCCTGGCCCACTGCCTCGTGGGGAGCGCGCTCCATCATACAGGTGACCTTGGTGGCGCTCGCGCCGTATTGGAGACTGCGCTCCAGAGCGGGCCGAGCCAGAGGCCGACCAGCACGATTTATATCGACTATGCGCACTACAACTACGCCGGCATCGCTTTGGCACGAACGCTTTGGTTGCAAGGCCATCCGGTTCAGGCCATGGAGTTGGCTAACCGGAGTGTCAAGGAAGCGTCATCAATGGCACATCCGGTGGCGGTATCTAGAGCTTTGGTCTGGGCCGTCTCCGTATTCTTGTGGGCCGGCGATCTTGAAAGTGCTGATGCGAATGCGGATGCGCTGATCTCCCATGCTGAATCACAGGCGATGGGGCCCTATCTCGCTGTTGGACGTGCCTACAAGGCCATGCTCGCCATCCGCCTCGGCGATGCGAGGGCGGGAGTTGAGAACCTGCAGCAGTGCCTCAAGGAACTGCGTGCGACACGATACGAACTTATGACCGCGACCTTTAACATTTCGCATATTCAGGGATTAGCGGCGCTCGGACGCTTCAACGAGGCCCTTGCTTTGATCGAGGAGACAGCCAGGCGGCTCGAGTCGAGCGGCAATCTCTTTTACATGCCTGAATTACTGCGGGTGAAGGGCAGCGTGCTTCTCGCGATGCCGCAGCGGCAGGTGAATGATGCGGAAATCTGCTTTACGCAGTCGCTCGAATTCAGCCGCCGCCAGGGCGCGCGGGCCTGGGAGCTGCGAACCGCGACCGATCTCGCGGCGCTGCTCGCGGCTCAAGGGCGGCCAGATAGCGCCCGCCGGCTGCTGCAGCCTGTCTTCGAGCGCTTCGACGAAGGTCTGGAGACCGCAGATCTGAAAGCTGCCGGGCACCTCCTGGCGGGCCTTTGAGGTAGTACACTGCTCTGACGCGAACATCGGTACTTCGCGCCAGAGCCGAAGCGCGCGAATGCGAGCTACATAGACGGCGAGCGGCGCGGATTCGTGGATTTCCGGCATGAGCCCCGTTCGTGTCGTTGGACGCGGACGCTGTCGTGATCACAGGGATCTTCATCAGCGCGGCAAGCTCGCAAGCATCACGACGTTGGAGTGCAACTCTGCGGCGCCGATGTCCTTCACAGTTTGGAACAGGCCGGCTTGGTGACCGGGCAGCAAGATTGTAAGCGGATTGCGAGGTCATCTTCTTGATGATGCTCTGATCTGCGAGTCTGATGGTTCTGATAACCATTAGGCTTAGAATGGACACAGTGGATGATGCTATCACTGAGCCGATTCATCGGCTTGACGTGTTCACCGGTGCATGTCGCCGGCGAACGTAGAGCGACGAGGACAAGGAACGGATCATCGCAGAGATCGTAGCGAGCGGTGAGTCTGTCTCTGCCGTAGCCTGACGGCACGGGCTTTCGCCGCAGCAATTATTTGGCTGGCGACGGGATTTGCAGGCGTCCCAGACCGCGGTAACGCGTTGTACCCCGGACATGGGTGGACAGCTTCGTGCCGGACGGCTTGTCGAGGGGCTGCAAGGTTTTTGGCTCCAGATCTGTGCTCCAGGTCAAAGTAACCAAGATCAAAGTGCATGAAGCCGGCGGGCAGTGCCGTTGCTTTCCGTGATGCCAGGCCTTGGCCGGTCAGCACGGGTGAAGAGGTCGATATTTTTTGGGGTGCCGACGGAGGCGGTCGCATGCTGTGACGACTCGTCGCGATCGTGGAACGGATAGGCCGGTTCGGACAATCCGTCGTTGCAGCGTGGTGAGTTCGTATTGAGCTGCGCGAACGTGTCGCTTCCTTTTTAAGGTGAGATTCATGCGCTCGTGACGGCCGATGCGATTAGACAGCCTTGCATACGCAACCTCACGCATATGAAGCAGTTCACTATCAAAACAAACTTCCAATCACTAAAAAGATATGAGGTGGTCCATTGTCTTGTCTAACTAAGGTTGTAGGATCATCAGAGACATCCCGGTCTTGGCCGCGCACGTTTTTGCAGGTGGCGGCGTCCCAATCGTGGACATCATGCTCATAAGTAATTGCGCGGTATCTGAACGCTTCAAGTCAATTTTTAACTGAGGGTTGGGACAATGCCTCTGCTGCAGATCAATCTGTTCGGTGGCGTCGAGGTAATGCAGGTCTCCGGCGAGTCGGTGTCGATCCCGAGTCGGAAGGCCGCGACGCTTCTAGGCTATGTCGCTCTCAGCTCTCCTCGCGGCATTTCGCGCAGCAAGCTCGCAGCGCTGCTGTGGGACGGACACTTTGCAGATCGCGCGCGCGCCAGCCTTCGACAGGCTTTGCTCACATTGCGTCATGTGCTGCCGCAATACGCCGACGTGATCTCGGCGGATCGCGGGGACATCCGCATCTGTCCGGACGCCGTAAAGACCGATGTCGGGGAGTTCGAACAGCTCCTGAAGGAGGGCGATCCCGAACGGCTGGCGCGCGCGGCGGCGCTTTATCGCGGCGAACTTCTCGATGGCATCAGCTCAACCTCATGTGCTTTTGAAGCCTGGCTGTCTGCCGAGCGCCAACGCCTCCGGATGCAAGCCATGCGGGCCGTTGTGGGCCTCTTGGACGCCGGCGGGCGCGAGCGAATGGATATCGCGATCGCGCTTGCATTGCGTATTCTTGCGATCGACCCGCTGCAGGAGGACGTGCACCGCATCTTGATGCGCTGTTATGCACAGCAGGGCCGTCGCGCGGACGCTTTGCGTCAGTACGATCTTTGCCGCACCGTGCTGTGGAAGGAAGTTCGCGCTGTGCCTGAAGGAGAAACCGAACAATTGCAGCGCGACATCCGGCGCATGTTCCGCACCGACAATTCGCGTCCGCCTCAACCAAATTGCCCGGTGCCATAGACTTTGACGCAACTTTCACGCTCCGCATGACACCTGGATCACGATCCCACGCGTAACATCAGCCTCACCTTCGTACGCGAAGTGATCCCGGTCCTGCACTGTAGGCGCGCGTCGCTTACGGGCCAGGCCACATATTGGAGGCTTTACTCATGAATGGAACGCAGCAAGGAATTGAAGACTACAGTCAGTTGGACCCGCAAGGGATATTCGGCTCGATCCTCGGCGGCGCCGCCGGAAGAGTTATCGGCGGCCTGATCGGCGGCAAGACCGGGAGAAATATCGGTGGTGTCGTGGGCAAGGTTGGCGGCGGGTTCCTGCCGTTCTCCGCCGGGCCGGACACGGCTCAACCGACGGACATGGAGCTGCAGAGCTTCTGGAGCGTACTGAAGAAGATTGGTCAGGGTGCTCAGACCGGCCTGGATATCGGTAAGCAACTCGGCATTTTCAGCGCCGGCCAGCCCGGCTTCCAGCCGGCTGCGGAAGCGCCGCCGACGGACATGGAGCTGCAAAGCTTCTGGAGCGTGCTGAAGAAGATCGGCCGGGGTGTGCAGACCGGCGTGAATGTCGGTAAGCAACTGGGCGTCTTCGAGGCCGGTCAGCCCGGCTTCCAGCCCGCCGCGGAAGCGCCGCCGACGGACATGGAGCTGCAAAGCTTCTGGAGCGTGCTGAAGAAGATCGGCCGGGGTGTGCAGACCGGCGTGAATGTCGGCAAGCAACTGGGCGTCTTCGATGCCGGTCAGCCCGGCTTCCAGCCGGCGGAAGCACCGCCGACGGACATGGAGCTGCAGAGCTTCTGGAGCGTGCTGAAGAAGATCGGCCGGGGTGTGCAGACCGGCGTGAATGTCGGCAAGCAACTGGGCGTCTTCGACGCCGGTCAGCCCGGCTTCCAGCCAGCCGCGGAAGCACCGCCGACGGACATGGAGCTGCAGAGCTTCTGGAGCGTGCTGAAGAAGATCGGCCGGGGTGTGCAGACCGGCGTGAATGTCGGCAAGCAACTGGGCGTCTTCGAAGCCGGTCAGCCCGGCTTCCAGCCGGCCGCGGAAGCGCCGCCGACGGACATGGAGCTGCAGAGCTTCTGGAGCGTGCTGAAGAAGATCGGCCAGGGTGCGCAGACCGGCCTTGATATCGGTAAGCAACTGGGCATTTTCAGTGCCGGTCAGCCCGGCTTCCAGCCGGCGGAAGCACCGCCGACGGACATGGAACTGCAGAGCTTCTGGAGCGTGCTGAAAAAGATTGGCCAGGGTGCGCAGACCGGCTTGGATATCGGTCGCAAACTCGGCGTCTTCGACGCCGGCCAGCCCGGCGGCACGATGCATTAGACCTGACGACGAAGGGCGGACGCAAGTCCGCCCTTCGCGCAGCAGATGTGAATGGAGCCCAGATGGCGGATCCAAACTCGCCGCAGGAATTCATCGTGCAAGGAGAGCCGGTCAAATCCGGTCAGCTTGCCGATCACTTGAAGCGCGAAGCCGGCGTGAAACGGGTCGCGCAAATAGCGCCCGACGTCGTCATCCTTTCCATGACGAGCACGCAGGCCAATCGCCTCAAATCGGCGTTCACCACCATCGTGGTGGAGCCGAACTCGACGCTGAAGCAATTCGATCCCGACTGATTTTGGTGGGCAAGCCCATAACTCGCAAAACATCAAGGAGGCCGCATATGGCCGCAAGAAGCAAATCTGGAACTCCGGACCACAGTGATCATGATGAAACGGCCGACAGCGGCGCGCATTCGGAACAAGCGCCCGCGTCGGCAGCATCGGCGGCAAATGGCGGAGGTACGGCGGCGCCTCCATCGGGGCAGGAGGCCGCAGCGATCGCGCCGCGCCCGGCGCAATTCATGATCGCACCACAGCAGCAAAGCGGAGTTGCGACCTTCAGTGCCGATTTCGTGGTCCAGCAGCTCACCAATAGCCCTGACATCGAGGTGGTGAAGACGGTGCAGCCGCCGCGCCTGTTCGGATTTCAGAGCGCAGAATTTGGACAAGCGCCACTCAGTTCGCTGGTGCTCGCCCGCATGGCTCCCGACAAGGCCAAGCTATTGCAGACCCAGGCAGGAACGCGCCTTGCGGTGGAGCGTGATGAGCGGCTGAGCTACATGCTCGACCCGACCACACCGCAAATGCCCAATCCCGGCGTACTTACGCCGTTGGCTGACGGCTTCTCGACGACGATCGAGGTGTTGGGCCAGACCGGCCCGCTGCCGGATGCCGAGGTCTATGTGTTCGGCAGCATGTGGCCGACCCAAGGTGTCACCGATGCCGCCGGCCGCGTTACGCTGAACATGCAGGGCGAAAGGCCTGATACCATCCGATCGATCCTCGTCAAGGCGAAGGTCGACTACTGGACTTTCTGGCTCGATCGCCCGCAGCTCGTTCCCAGTACTGTCAACCGGATCGTCGTGAGAGCCCTCGCGGCGTCGCTGCGCGACTTCCCCGGACGGCAGTTGATGGGCTGGGGTGAGCGGGCGATGGGTCTTGATCGCGTGCCCCCGGGCTATGATGGCGCCGGTGTGAAAATCGCGGTCATCGATTCCGGCACGGCGCCAACCCATCGCAATTTGCGCGGGGTCACGCGCGGCACCAGCATCGTCGGCAATGATAAAATGGCCTGGACCGTCGATACGATCGGCCACGGCTCGCATTGCGCCGGGGTCATCGCCGGCGGGCCGGTTCCCGGCGGTGGCGGCATCCGCGGCTTCGCTCCCGCGGCGGAGATCCATGTCTGCCGAATCTTCCCCGGTGGTCGCTTCAGCGATCTCGTCCAGGCGCTGGATTACTGCATGGAGCAGGGTATCGACGTCGCCAACATGAGCCTGGGCGGCGGCGAGCCTTCGAAGATCATCGAGGATCGTATCGTGCGGGCCAAGCAAATGGGCATGGCCTGTATCATCGCTGCTGGCAATTCCTCGGGGCCGGTGCAGTTTCCGGCTTCGACGCCGCATTGCCTGGCGGTCGCCGCGATGGGCAAATGGGGCGAATTCCCCGAGGACAGCTACCATGCGCAGCAAGCGTTGGATGGCTTCCGGAGTCGCGACGGATATTTTCCGGCAAAGTTCAGCTGCTTCGGGCCGGAGATCGACGTCTGCGCGCCCGGCGTCGGCATCGTCTCGTCGCTTCCAGCCGATGGCTTCGGCGCATGGGACGGGACCTCAATGGCGACACCGCACGTCACGGGCCTCGCCGCGCTCGTGCTGGCGCATCACCCGGACTTCAAGGGTGCGTTCCAGAATCGCGACGGGCGCCGTGTGGAACGGCTGTTCCAGATCCTGAAGGAGACGGCGACGCCGCTGCAATTCGGCGATCCAAACCGTACGGGCGCCGGATTGCCGAACGCGATGCGGGCGCTGGGCCTCGAAACGGGTGTCGCCCCGGGCGCCGCCGCGCCTGGAGCCGATCCCTCGCTGGACACCCTCCGTCGTCTGCTGGGACTGGCGCAAGTCGATGCACCCAGCATGGTTCCGGCCGGTGCAATGGCGCCGCAGTCCGTCCATCCGATGCAGAACGGCGCGAGCCACGTCGCGCGGGGTCCGGCGCAAACGACGGGCGCGACATCAGCCCCAACCATAATGGACCCCAATCCGCCGCAGATTCGGGAGATCATGCACAAGGTCGGATTGCTGTAACGCCAAGGCCTTGGGTGTTTGCCGCAATGGGGCACAGCTGCAACAACAGCTGTGCCTCGCGCACGTCGGCATGAGCATAAGCCGCACGAACGCGCAGACTGGCGCTGCAGGTGTGTGGGAGGCTTTGTAAACTCGCGGCAAGTACCAGCCTCGACCTTCCCGTCGATGGCTCCCTGTTCAAGCGTGCGAGATTTCACACGGCGCGATGGAAGGCGAGACCAGTTCGGCTCCGCTCCGCTCCGTGATCTCGGCGATCTTGCCGTCGACGATGTGGATGCGGCGGTCGGCGCGGGCGGCGAGCGCGGGGTCGTGGGTCACCACGATCACGGTTTGGCCGTTGTCGGCGATGTCGCGGAGGATCGAGAACACCTGTTCCGTCGATTTGGTATCGAGCGCGCCGGTCGGCTCGTCGGCGACGATGATCTCGGGGCGGTTGGCCAGCGCGCGGGCGATCGCGACGCGCTGGCGCTGGCCGCCGGAGAGCTGGTTGGGACGCTTGTTGGCGTGTTCGGCAAGCCCGAGCGAACCGAGCAGCGCGAGGCCGCGCGCGCGCATCTCGCCTTCGGCCATCACGCCAGCGGCGCGCATCGGCAGCAGCACATTGTCGAGCGAGGTGAACTCCGGCAGCAGGAAGTGAAACTGGAACACGAAGCCGCACTTGGTGAGGCGGACGTCGGCGCGCTCGGATTCCGACAGTTTCGAGGTCGGCTGGCCGCAGATCATGACCTCGCCCTCGCTGGGAGCATCGAGCAGGCCCAAAAGATAAAGCAGTGACGATTTGCCCGATCCCGACGGTCCGGTAATGGCGACGAATTCACCCTTGCTCACCGCCAGATCGATGCCGTTGACGAGGGTGTGCGAAACATCGCCTTCGATGCGACGAACGAGATCTACCGCCTGCAAGGCAACTTCGGTCATGACGCCCCCCGGATGATTTCAACTGGATGAACCCGCGTTGCCTTGCGTGCCGGGAAATAGGCCGCGCCTGCGCAGCAGAGCAGGGATATGCCGCCGACGACCACATAGTGCATCGCTGAATAATAGATCGATATCGGCGTGGTGGTGCCCGTCAGCGGACTGAAGATCGTGATCTTCGACCAGCCGTAGCAGAGCAGGTAACCCAGGACCCAACCGAACAGAATGCCGACAATGCCGATGATGGCGGCTTCGATGATGAAGATGCGTCGGACCGCATATTCGCGCATGCCCAGCGACTTCATGATCGCGATGTCCTGCCGTTTCTCGTGCGTGATCGTCGAAATGATGTTGTAGGTGGCGAAGGACGAGGTCAGCAACATCGCGCCCATCACCGTCAGCACGATGAAATCGCGCACGGTAAAGGATGACAGCAGATCGGCATTGGCTTCCTGCCAGGACACCGACTTGTAGCCGGTCTGCGCTTCGACCCGCGCGGCGACCTTCTGCGCCAGCATCGGATCGTTCAACCGCAGCCGCAGCTGGTTGACGACGCCGTTTTGCCCCATCATGACCTGGGCCGGCCCCATCAGCGAGTAGATCTGGCTCTCATCGACGCGCTTCATGCCGGAGCGATACAGCCCGGCCACCGTCGAATTCAATTGAATGCCTTGGCCGCCGATCAGTAGCACGGTGTCGCCGGCTTTCACGCCGAGTTTTTCGGCCAAAGCCTCGCCCATGATGATGCCGTTCGGCGCACGTGAAAGGTCATCGATTTTTCCCTCTCGCATTTGCGAGGCGAGTTTCGAGACTTGAATCTCACGGCGGGTGTCAATGCCGGTCAAGGTGATGCCGATGCGCGCACCGCCGTGATTGATGATCGCGGTGGTCTTCGCCGAGGGAGCTACGTCTCCTGGTATCCAGGAGCGCAGCGAATTCATCACCGTCTCAGGATATTTGATGCCGGGACGTTTGCCGACATTGGCGATGTCGGCCATCTGCACCGCTCCATATTCCTGCTCGGCAGGCTGCGTCGGCACGGAGCGCCGCTCATCCTCGATCGTGATATGCGGCATGGTGTCGACAAGCTGCCGCAGGAAGTCGAGCTGCGAGCCCTGCATCAGGCCGGCCATCATGATGGTGAAGCCGACGCCCATCGACACGCCCGCCATGCCGACGAGGGTCTGCCGCACGCGGGTGCTGACATGGGTCCATGCAATGTTGAACAGGAGTTTCACGGCGACTACCGGCTGTTGCTGATGAGGTTACGGCGCGCGTCGTTGACGACGGAATCGATGTGGGCGGTCATCGCTGCCGAAATTACCGCATCATCCGGATCCGAACGGACGGTGGTGGCCGAGGCGACGACGGCGGCCTCGGGTGTCGCGGCGGGCTGATCGGCCGGTTCACTCGCGGACGCCGGTTCCAAAGCCCTGGTCAGGCTGTTGCTGTCGATGCGAATCCTGGCACCATCGGCGAGATCGATGCGGGCGGGCGAAAGCACTGATGTGCCCTTGGACAGATCGCCGATCACCTCGATATTGCGGTTGCCGCGGATGCCGACCTTCACAGGCACGCGCCGGACCCGGCCGTCATCGACCGTCTGAACCGCATCGCCTGCGACGGCTTCGGCCGGCACGACGACCGCTGCCTGCTTCTCGCGGAAGATGATGTTGACTTCGACCGACATGCCGATGCGCAGCTGTGTATCCTGTGGCAGTCGCAGATAAACGCGGAAGGTCTTGCGGGTCGGGTCGCCCTTCGGCGTGATCTGGGAGACGTTGGCGCGCAGCGCCTTGCCTGGAAACGCCTCGCTGCGCAGAAAGGCCTTCTGGCCGGCCGCGATCCGGTTGATCTCCTCCTCGTTGATTTCGGCAACGACATGCATCGGGGCCGGCGGTCCGACCGTGAACAGGACGTCGGTGGGGCCTGCGATCTCGCCGACCTCGCCGTCGCGCCGCAACACCATGCCGTCGAGCGGCGCTCGCAGCACCAGCGAGTCGAGCCGCACCTTCTGCGCGGCGATCCGCGATTTTGCATCTTCGAGCTTGGTCCAGCGCTGCTCGTATTCGGTACGCGTGGCGTCGTTCTTGTCGCGATCCTTCTCGGCGCGCGACAGGTCGCGTTCGAGCTGGCCCCGATTGATTTCCATCTGGTCCAGCGCGCTGCGCTCCTCGGCGTCGTCCTGGCGGCCGAGGACCTGGCCGGACTTGACCACCTGTCCCTCGCATCGGCACAGCTCGACCAGTCGGCGGCGCTGCAGCGGCACCACCTTGGCCCAGCGCTCGGGCTCGACGGTGCCCGTGCCGTAAACGGCTTCGGAAACCGGCGCGAGGCTCGCAATGCTGGTGGTCACCAGCGGCGCATGAAGGAAATGGGAATAGACGTAATACCCGGCCCCGGCCGCGGCGACAGTGAGAATGCCGGTTGCGATGAGATGCTTCAATTTCATGGCGCGTCCTGTCAATCAGAAGCCGAACCGCTTGCGCAGGCCCGAGGGAACCTGGTCCATCAGATCACGAACATCATCTCTCTTGGCGTTCTTCGCCGGAGTTGCCGACGAGACCTTGGGTGATGCCGGCAATGTCGTGACGTTGGATGGCACCGGCTGTGCGATCGCCGCCGCCGGCGCGGCTGCGGGCGCTGGCTGCACGGCCGCTTGTGCAGGCGCTGGCGCCGGTGGAGGCGCAGCCGCCGCGGGTTGGTCGGACGCGTCGTCCCCAGCTCTTTCGATAATCGAAGCCTTGTTCGAAACCTTGACCGAATCCCTGGTCATGCCGGCAACCCGGACGGCACGCCAGGCTCTTGCAGCCACCACGGCACGGCCGATCTCGTCGCTCGTCATCTTCTTCATCAGCAGCGACATCAGTTGCCGCGCACCGTTGCGGTCCTCGTCGAGCTTGCTCGCGGACGCGACGATATGGGCCCAGCTATAGGCCTTCACATTATCCTTCGGTGTGCCGCGCCCGCTGGCGTAGAGGCCGGCAACGATCAGCATGGCGTGGGCATGTCCCTGATCGGTCGCGCGCGAGAACCAGCGAAATGCCTCCTGGTCGCTGCGCGGACGGCCGACGCCCGCTGAATAGAGCGCCCCGGTATAGAACTGGGCCTCATCATCGCCCGTCTGCGCCGCCTGTTCGTAGCGATTGGCCATCTCCCGATCGGACGCGGAGTCGGCAAGCGCAGCAGCGGGAAGGCCGGTCAGCACGGTGAGGCAGCAGGCGATAACGACGGCTGCCCGTTTCATGGATCTGAAATTGGAGATGCGCTGCATCGTACACGCTCTCAGCTTTGTTCTGTTACGCCGGAAAGTCGTCGAGCGGCCAACGCGGGTAGTCCCCCCACAGCGCCTCTCGTGAACTGAAGCCTAGCTCACTTGCGCGCGGGCAAATGTGCGGCCTGTCACATATTGCGCTTGCTGCCGCCGGAACCCGGTTTTATTCGTCAGTTCCGGTCGCCCCGCGTCGCCCGCCAGGCGAAGGCAATGCGCATCAAGGATGCTGCATCTCGCGCGGGAATCGACTCCCTCAGCCTGCTATCGCGCCAACGCCGGGAGGATGTGGTAGCGACCGATCTCGTGAGAAAATTCGCCGCGGTTCACCAGGAGAAGCAGGCCGATCCTTCGTTTCGGCACCAGTCCTACATAGGCGGACGCATTGTTGAGGCCGCCCGGTTTGTCGACGATGTCAACTCCGCTGAGAGCTATATTCTCCCAGGCCATCGCTTGGCCGAACTGCTGGTCAATATGGAACGCCTCGCGCTGGGTCATTCGCAAGGCCTCGCGCAACTGCGGATCGGCCACGTTGCCGTCGATGCAGGCAGTCATGAAGGTGGCGAGGTCCCGCGCAGTGGAGAACATCTGTCCGGTGCCGGGAAAATCGAAATAGCCCTGCTGGTTTCCGACAGTACCGATCGGCGTGCCCTGGTCGGAATAACCCTGGACGGTTTTCTGTAACAGTTCCGGAGGCATGATCGCACGGTTGTCCCGCCCGCGTTCCGGGATCGCCGTGGAATGCATGCCGAGCGGGATCAGAATGCGGCTTTCGACAAGCTGTCGGATCGGGACACCATAGCGACGCTCGAGTGCGAGCTGGAGCAGGACGTAGCCCGCGTGCGTATAGATGCGCTGCTTGCCTGGCGCCTCGCCGGCATGCGGCGTCCAGGCGTTGAGCATGTCGATGAATTCAGCCAGCGAATATGAGGCGTTCGGCCACGGCGGATGATCCGTCGGCAGCAACAGACCGGACGTGTGGGTCGCGAGCTGGCCGAGGGTGACCCGACTGATATAGTCGCCGCGCAATTCGGGAATATATTTGTTGACGGGGTCGTCCAGGCTCAATTCGCCGCGGAGCTCGCCGAGTGCGAGCAGCGTGGCCTCAAACAGCTTTCGGACCGAAGCGACATTGAACAGCGTGTCCGATGTGACGGGCCGCTTCTCGGCTTCATCAGCAAAGCCGAAATTGAAAAACTGTATCCGACCGGCGACGTAAGCGGCGGCCGCGACGCCGCCTGGATGGTCGGCCGTCGCCAGCGGAGCAAGGTTCTCCGTCACGATCTCTCTTACATGCGCGTCCATCTCGGGATCCGCACGAATAGCGCGCGCCCCGCCGAGTAGAAATAACAGCGAGAGGCATAGAGCTGCGCCTGAGCGGCAAAGCCACGATCTCGTTGAACCCGCCGCCATCCGAACCTGCATGCGAGATTGCCACGCGCGGGCAACCAGCGACCTGAAGGCTGCCTGTCGGAAACCGCGCATAGCAAAGCTAGAAAACCGCGGCGCAACAGCCCAATCACTTCAAGCGGGGACCCGTGCACGATTGTTTGATCATGCCGGGCTTCACAGGCTTCCTCCGCCAAACGTGATCCGCTCGAACTGGTCGCGTCCGGCGCGACGCCCCAGATCTGCGACATGGGTCGTTTCGCCACAACCGCCGCGCTGTACGCGCAGTTCCGTCCGCCCTATCCGCCCGAATTCTTCCGGGCCGTTGCTGAACGTCTGAGGCTTGGAAAGCAGCATGCTCTGATCGACCTTGGCACGGGTCCGGGACTCATCGCTCTCGGCTTTGCCCCGTATGTCGGACGGATCGTGGGTGTGGATCCGGAGCCGGCCATGCTTGAGGTCGCAGGACGGGCCGCTGCTCGTGCAGGACATGAGCTTGCCCTGATAGAGAGCGCGGCCGAGGCGTTGCCGCGCGACATTGGCTCGTTTGACGTCGTTACGATCGGTCGCGCGCTGCACGGGATGGATCGCGACCTGGTCGGTCCGCTGCTGGAACGGCTGGTCGCTCCGGGCGGCGTGGTCCTCGTCTGCTCGGCGCGTTCAGCTACCGATGGCCGCAACGGCTGGCTTGAGGCATACAATGAGGCGCGGCGTTTTTGGTCTGGGGCGACGATCGACCGCAAGCGTTATCGTTCCGATCTCGCGGCCGTTCTTGCCGGTACACGATTTCGCACCGGAGAAGCGATCGCGGCAGAAAGCAGCCACGAATTGAGCGCAAAAGATTTGGCCAGCCGCATGCTCACATTCTCAGGTTCTTCGCCCGCGGTGCTCGGTAACAAGGTCACCGCAATGCTGCGCGACGTCGAGCAACGCCTGCTTCCTTTCAGCCGTGCCGGATCGCTCAGCGAGGTCGTTATTGCGCGTGCGGATGTTGCTGGCACGCCTCCACGCGGGCGCTAGGGGCGGGTGTGCCGCGTTTGCCCGGGCTTCCCGACGCTATGGAGAATTTGCGGGCGCAGGCACAGCAGGTGACCTCGGCGTTGCCAAGCGCAATTTGGTCCAGGGGCCGCGCGACATCAGAGGTATCGAGAAGCTCGCCCGAGCAAGGCCCGGACGAGCTTTTTCCTTGGTTGCGAATCAATAGACGTAGCAGACGTTGACCCTGCCGTAGGGAGTCCACTTCCAGCAGCTGTTATAGACATGGAAATGGGGGCGGAAATGATGGTGATGGCCGTGCCAGTGGCCATGACCATGTCCGAAATGACCATGATGGTGATGGCCGTGACCATGACCGTGACCGTGGCCATGACCATGGCCGTGACCACCGGCGAAAGCCTGGCTCGGGATCGTCAGGGATGCCGCGGCCAGCGCCAGAGCGCCGACAGCGGCCGGAATGATTTTCTTGATGCTAGTCATGGAGAGTCTCCTGGGCGTCGTGCGCAGCGCGGGGATCGCTCTGCCTTGCTGCAACCCTAGGAACGCTCCTCGCGGCGCGATGTGATTAACGTCACACACGGCGGCACCTGATGGCGTGGTCCGATGATTTACCAAACCGGCCGCACCCGAAATGCGATACGTAAGGCCATGCGCATCGGCGAACTCTTCATCCTCGGCTTCTTCGGCAAGACCGTTCCCGACTGGTTGAACCAATTCGCCGCCCGCTACGGCCTCGGCGGCGTCATCCTGTTCGACTATTCCTGCCGAACGCAACAATACGACAACAACATTTGTTCACCTGAACAGGTGCAGCGCCTCTGCACGGAGATTTCAGCGCTGCCGTCGGGACCGATGGTGTTCATCGATCAGGAGGGCGGCCTGGTGCGGCGGCTGAAGGAAGGCCGCGGCTTTGCGCCGTTGCCGAGCGCGAAGGAGTTCAACCATCTCGCGCCGGATCACAAGCGCGCGCTCCTCACCGCGAGCTTTGCCGAGATGCGGCGGCTCGGCATTCACTATGATTTCGCGCCTGTCATCGACGTCGATTACAATCCCGATAATCCGAACATTGGCAAGATCAAGCGTTCCTATTCCGCTGACATCACCGAGGTAGAGGCCAATGCGCTGCTGGCGAGCGAGGTGGCGCGGGCGCAACGCGTCGGCCTGTGCCTCAAGCATTTTCCCGGCATCGGCGGCGCGATGGTGGATTCGCATCAGGAGTTCATGGATATTTCGGATACGCTGCGACCGGAGCAGGAAGAGCTGTTCTATTCGCTCGCGTCAAAAATGTTCGGCGATGCGGTGCTGGTCAGCCATGCGATCGTCAGGCAATGGGATCGAGAGTGCCCGATGACCTTGTCGGCAGCAGGGCTCGGCCGCCTGCGCAAGCGCCTTCCGGATACGCTCCTGATCACCGACGACATGCAGATGCAGGGATTGCAGAAGGCGCTGGGCACGAAAGAAGCCAGCCTGCAATCGCTCAAGGCGGGCATGGACATGCTCTGTATCGGCAACAACCTGTTCGATCAGGAGCAGGAGATGGCGGCGATAGCCGAGTACATCGGCGAAAGCCTGCGCGACGGAATCCTGTCCGCATCGGCGATAGAACAATCCATCGCGCGGGTTCGCAAGCGCAAGGCGCTGTTGACGGCCTGACGCCTATTGCTGCTGCGCCTTTTCGTGCGCCGCGACGCCGATCGCCTTGTAATCATAGGTCGGATAGAACTCGGTGCGGTAGCTGCCCCAGGCTGTGTTCTCCAGGATGCGGTTGACCTCGCGCAGCCGCGACGCCGGCAGCCGCAGCGTCACCACCTGCCCGATGCCCATCATGACGTACCAGCTCACGACTTCGACGCCGTCGGGCGGGAAAGCCTTGTAGTAGCCCTGGCGCTGCAGTTGCGCGTTGAGTTCGCTCAGGGGGCGCGACTGGTCGTGCTTCAGGAAGACGGTGAGCATCACGGCGTTGTCCGCCGTCGGCGGCGCATTCTCCGCCGGTGGCGATGCTGTTTGTGGCGATGCGGTCTGCGCCGCTGCGCCCGCGGTGAACGCCAGGGCACCAGCCAGCACGGCCAGCCTCATCCATGATCCCTTTGCATGCGGCATCGCCGTCTCCTTTTCTGGATTCGTTGCGGGATGAATCTAAGCCTCGATCATTGCGAGGCTGCGGCAGCGGTAAACCGGAATCGATCAAAATGGCGGCATGAGCCGCGTCTTCGGGGTCGGCTGTGAAGCAATTCACACCCGGGCGAAAGCGTTTGCGCTAATCCGCCATGATGCGCGGCCCGCCCCAGCCAGCAAGGATTGAGCCATGAAAACGCGGCGGATGGCCTATTGGTGGTTCAGATTTGTGCTCTCGGGACGATTTCTCGAGAAGTTCCTCAACCTGCGCCGCTTTTGATTGGGCGCCGCGACGGCAGCCCGTCCCAACAGATTCAACCGGGAGATCGCAGCCGGACATCATCGTGGGGTGGCGCCGGGAGAGGGGCCGGCGGGCTCGGAAAGCTCGCAAGAGCGGTTGTGATCCATTAACAAAGTAAATGTAGGTACCGTGGAAATACGGGGCGGGAGCGGCCCATTTCTTAAGAACTATTCACGCCGTTTGGTTCGAAATGGCCGCATTTAACGTCGATTTCGTGGGCATTTTGGCAAATCTTGCGCTGCTGACGAGCAGCGTTGCCGGTATTCTCCGTATTCTTACTGAGTGCGAAATTAACCATGATCAAAGGGTGGAACCGATAAAATAGTTATATGTCAGGACAAGACCATCGAGCCACTGATTCGCACTTCACCAAGTGGATGGAAAGCGTCACGCCTTTCGAAGAGACCCCTGACATCGTCCAATTGTCCGCTGCGCGCACGCGGGCCGCGGAGGAGGCGAGCGCTGCAATTGCCCGGCAGTTGAACGGGCCGCTGACGGCGTTGCTGCTCTACATGAATGAGATCAAGCAGCACAGCCATCAGTTTTCGCAGACGCCCGGCAACCGGCTCTATCTGCAACAGGTGGTGGAGAACGCGCTTCAGCAAACTGAACGTGTCTGCGCCCTGGTGAAGCAGATGTCGGACAGTCTTCCGGCGGGGGCCTCCGATCTCCTTTGCAGGCAGGCAGGCGAGGGTCAGGCCGGCCGGCCGGCGGATGGCGCCCGCAAGCCGGGCCTGGCGTTCGCGCCGGAGTCCGGCCAGAAGCCGCTGACCAAGCGCGAGCGCGAGGTGCTCAGCCTGATCAGCGAGGGTTGCTCCAACAAGCAGGGCGCCTTGCGGATGAACATCAGCCCGAGGACGTTCGAGAGCCATCGTGCCGAGGCCATGCGCAAGCTTGGCGCCCGCAATACCGCGGATCTGGTTCGCAAGGCGCTGCTGCAGCCCGCCTGATCTTTCCCGAAGCAGTATCCGTGATGCGTGGCTGCGCGTGCGGCTTCAAGCTATTGATGTTGGGGGAGGGCGTGCCGGCGATCTTCGCGGGATCGCCGCTCGCCGTTCAGCAGAGGTCTTCCATGAAGGAGCGACCGCGGGGCGCAGGCCGCAACGCGAGCGTCGGCCTGGGCTCTTCCGGGATGATCGTGATGGTCCACGCCGCCGGAACACTCGACTTGTTTTCCACGATGGATCGAACGTGGCCGGTAACCGCCGATCCAGCCGAACGCACGGTGGCGGTCCTGCCATTGAACTGTGCGATACGGAAACGCCGCACTTCTTTCTGATCGCTCGTTTCAAACGTGAACATGAGGGGACTCCTTCGTCCACGCAACTATCCTCAGTCAACGTTATCCGGAGGTGAAAATCTCCAACCGTAGAAGTACGGCTAACTGCGGGGCGGAGCGAACCGGTTCGGCTATCGAAAGGGATTCCCGTGAGATACGCCGCGTGCATGTCGTCGCATAGGCGTCGAGCAGGATGAGCGGATGCAGGCGCGGCCTTGCGGTTGGCGGCGCGTTCGGGACGGCGTCAGCCGGCTGCGTCCGGGAATACCGCTTCCATCTTGGTCTTCAGCGTGGCGGCGTTGAACGGCTTGACGATGTAATTGTTGACGCCGGCCTTCTTCGCGGCAATGACGTTTTCAGTCTTCGATTCCGCCGTGATCATGATGAAGGGCGTCTTGGAAAATTCAGGGCTGGCGCGGACTTCCTTGAGCAGGTCGTAACCGGTCATCGGCTCCATGTTCCAGTCGGAGATCACGAGGCCGTATCGCTTGGTCTGCATCTTGGCGAGCGCGGCCGATCCATCGCTGGCCTCGTCGACATTCTCGAATCCGAGCTGCTTGAGAAGGTTACGGATGATGCGGATCATGGTGCTGTAGTCATCGACCACCAGGATCGGCATCGACAGGTCAAAAGCCATGTTTTACTCCGCGCAAGCAGCAAGCCGCCGAACACAGGTGAATGTGCGTTACACGCGAAAGAGTCTCGATTGCCTTTCGAACCCGCACCCGTCAGCACGGTGACAACTATCAGGGCTCGTTGAACAGCGCGTTAATTCGAGGCCGGCTGAAACGCCGCAGGGCCGTCTTTGGCCGTAGTAATACGGTGAGGTACCGCGGCATGACGCAATCATTGCGCGCAACGGTATCGCAATGCACATCGCAGATCGGGCCGCGGCCGTCGTCGATCGCGGGAAGCCGTCATGCGGCCGCGCAGTGGATGCGCGGATGCAGCAGCCGCGTGTACTGCGCCTTGACCGTCGCGTAGCATTCGCAGGAGGTCTTGATCAGGCCGTCCACGTTGGTGATTTCGATATGCCCGCGGCTGTAGTGGATGAAGTTCGCGTGCTGCAGCGTGTTGGCCACCAGCGAAACGCTGTTGCGGCGCGCACCGATCATCTGGGCCATCGCTTCCTGGGTCAGGACGATCTTGTCGCTGCCGGAGAGGTCGCGCGTATGCAACAGGCATCGCGCCAGCCGCGATTCCACCGTGTGCGAGGCGTTGCAGCCCGCCGTCTGCTGGATCTGCGCATAGACGGCGAGGCCGTGGCGTACCAGCGCAGTGCGCAACGTCGTGCTCTGATCTGCAGCAAAACGAAGCTGGTCCAGGTCGATCGTCGAGGCGGTGCCGGGCACCAACACCACGGCGCTGTTGAGCGCGACCGCGTCGCCAAGCGCGGAGAATGCACCGAAAATGCTGTCGCGACCGATCATCGCGACCTGGACATGCTCGCCGCGCGCCAGCTTCACGACCAGCGAGATAACGCCCTTGTGCGGAAGATATGCGCGCTTGAGCGCTTCGTCGACTTCGACCAGGACCATGTCCGGACTGAGATCGGCGGCGCGCAGATGAGGACGAATCAACTCAAAATCGTCCGCGGTCAGCGAGGACAGAAATCCATTCGGAGAACGAGGGGCTGAATCCAAAGCAGTCTCCTGCCTTACGGGCCAAGCCGGTCTCTGCTGCCTACTATCCGAAATGCAGGATGATCCTTGCATACTTCATTGGCAAGAAAAATTGCCAAAAGGACGCACGGGCTTGGCGCCAATGCCGCGCCGGCATGGCCGGGCCTGCTCCTTTCCGTGGGTTTTCGAGGCGCGCTGCTCCGTTTGTCGCTGACGTAGGCCGCAGCAGGCCGTGCCCGATGCTGCGACGGGCGCATTGGTCAGCGTCGGTCCGTCGCGGAGCATCCTGCCGGCAAGGTCGTCGCTATCGAATGATCGCATCGTCGATGCGGGCACTACCGGGCGAACGTAGATTCATGTCCCCGTGCGCCGGTCAGGACGAGCGTCCTATGAGCGGACCGACGTTTGGTGGAGGGCGCGATGCGAACTCCGCCTCGATGCGGAGCGTGCACGTGCCGGGCGTTTCGATCAACGATGGCCCAAGCGTGGGTGCGGGGGCTAGGTATGAGTTCCTTTTCTACCTTAAATAGCGGAGCCAGTCTTATGCACCATAAAGGGCGGCCGCGTGATCCATTCCGGCGGAAACGCCGTGGCGCGCTGATTGGAAGGCGAACGGCCATTGCGGTTGGAACCGAAAGTTCCATGGCGAGACCGCGCACGGCAACGCTGCGGCCGTCGGGAACGCGCCACCGAACATTTCGAGAGTGAGGGCGAATAGGGGCTGAACTGCCAGGGAGAAGCCATGCGGCGTTCGCTGATCGCGTCTGTCACGGCGAGGGCAGCGGTAGCAGCCGACACGAGCGCGCGCCGAAGATCCCCTGGTTGCGATGTCGGGATACGCCTTTGCCAATCTCGACTCGCCGGCGTCGGAATTCCTGCGCACCTTATAGTCGCGCTCCCGCGATTGAAGTTGTTGCTGCGACGAGACCCGGATGTGTGCGGTTAAGTGTCTGTTTACCATAAATCACGTTGGCGAAACTTTTCTTGGCGTTTCGTACTCGTACGGATCGGCGCGTTAACCTGCAGGTAGCGGTGGAGGACCAGTGTGGCAGCATCGCCCAAAGAAGTTTGTGGCGTTGCGTCAATCGTGTTCATCCAGAAGGGTATGAGTTATGTCCGGTATTGTTCTCTCCGCTTCGGTTCGCCAGAACCTCCTCTCGCTGCAGTCGACCGCCGATCTGCTCGCCACCACGCAGAATCGCCTTGCCACCGGCAAGAAGGTCAACACGGCCCTCGACAATCCCACCAACTACTTCACGGCGTCGTCGCTCGATGCGCGCGCCGGCGACATCAACAATCTCCTCGACGGCATCGGCAACGGCGTGCAGGTCCTGCAGGCCGCCAACACCGGCATCACCTCGCTGCAGAAGCTCGTCGACTCCGCCAAGTCTGTCGCCAATCAGGCGCTGCAGACGACGGTCGGCTTCTCGACCAAGTCGTCGTTCACATCAGTCGTGATCGACGGCGCAACGGCTGACAATCTTGTCGCCGATCAGGCCCCGACCAACGCCGCGTTCACCGGTACTTCAGCCCCGCAGCGCGCTGCGTATACCAGCACTGCGGTGGCTACCCCGGGCGGCCAGCTCCAGACGGCCGGCCCGGTCAACGCGACCGATTCGTCGCTTCTGTCGGAACTCACCGTTGCGGTCGCCGCTAACGACACGCTGATTGTCAACGGCAAGACGATCACCTTCCAGGCCGGCGCGAATGGCCTCGTCGGTTCGGGCAACGCCTATACGATGGGTGTCGATACCTCGCTGAGCGATTTGATGACGGCGATCGACACGCTGTCGGGTAACACGACCCCGGCCAACGCCTCGACGGCAACGGGCGGCATCATCACCCTGAGGTCCGGTACGGCCGCCGACCTCGTCGTGACCGGTACCGCGGCCGCCGCGCTCGAAATCAACACTGCCGCTCAAAGCACTGCTACCCGCGGCGGTGGCGCCGTGACGGCCGGTGCCTTGGCCGGCACCACCAAGCTGAGCGTCGGCGACGGCACGGCTGCTTCGCTGTCGAACGCCTTCGCGGTCGGTGACACCATCACCGTCAACGGCAAGACGCTGACCTTCGTGGCCGCGACCGCGACCGGCACCGATCCGAACGAAATCAAGGTCGACAGCGACGTCACCGGCCTGCTGGCGAAGATCGACGGTCTGACCGGCTCGTCGACGGCCTCGACGATCACCGGCGGCCAGATCACGCTGAACACCGGCGCGCTGAGCGACCTGACGCTGACCAGCAGCAACACCGCAGCTCTCACCGCGCTCGGTCTGGCAGGCGGCGTGACGCAGGCTCGCACGGAAGTCCCGGGCGTGCTGGAAGGCAAGACCCTGAAGATCGCTGCGACCGGCGGCGGCACTGCCACCGACATCGTGTTCGGCGCGGCTGCGGGGCGCATCTCCAACCTCAACCAGCTGAACGAGGCCCTCGCCGCCAACAACCTGCAGGCCACTTTCGTGTCCGGCAAGCTGACGATCACCACGACGAACGAAGCGGCTTCGGCCACGATCGGTGCGATCACCGGTTCCGCGGTTGGCGCCGGCCAGGCGTTCGCTGCTGGCACCACGGCTCCGGCTCCGGTCGTTGACGCGGACGCCAAGCTGGCCCGTGACAACCTGGTCACCCAGTACAACAACATCATCAATCAGATCACCACCACCGCGCAGGATGCGTCCTTCAACGGCATCAACCTGCTCGGCGGTGACACTCTGAAGCTGACGTTCAACGAAACCGGCAAGTCCACGCTGAGCATCCAGGGCGTAAACTTCAACCCGGCCGGCCTCGGCCTCGACGTCCTGAGCACGGGCGCCTTCAAGGACAACGCTGCGATCAACGACATCGTGACGGCGCTGAACGGCGCGTCGTCCACGCTCCGCTCGCAGGCTTCGGCTTTCGGTTCGAACTTGTCGATCGTGCAGATCCGTCAGGACTTCTCGAAGAACCTGATCAACGTGCTGCAGACCGGATCGTCGAACCTGACGCTGGCCGACACCAACGAGGAAGCGGCGAACAGCCAGGCGCTGTCGACCCGCCAGTCGATCGCGGTGTCCGCGCTGGCGCTGGCCAACCAGTCGCAGCAGAGCGTGCTGCAGCTCCTGCGCTAAGCGGGGCGACGTCAACGATCAAGGCGGCGGGGCAAACCCCGCCGCCACCATCGATCCAGATTTCCTGAATATTATCTGGCGGCATATCCGCCGCGCATTTGCACGAACGATGTTTCGCAAACGTCGTGAGCCCAGCGCTCACGCGTCTTCGAACGGGGGACGATTGTGCCGCTACGTGTTGAACTGAAGCCATTTGAACGGATCGTTATCGGGGAAACCGTTCTCGTCAATTCCGGTACGCGTACCTCGTTCCTGATCGACGGCGAGGCACCGATCCTGCGCGAGCGGGACACCATCAACGCCGAGACCGCTAACACGCCGGCCAAGCGGCTCTATCTCTGCATTCAGACCATGTATCTGAAGAACGACATCCCGCGTTACCGGATCGCCTATCAAGGCTATTTGCGTGAACTGCGCGATGCCAGGCCGGGCGACCGCCTCACGATCGATGCCGCCAACAATCATGTTGCCGCGGGCGCGCTCTACAAGGCGCTCAAGGAAATCAGAAAGCTGGTCAAGCGCGAAGACGAGTTGCTCGCCGCCTGATCCGCTCGACCTTCGCCGCGCGCAAACCGGCACATCGGGCCGTTTCCTAAATTGTCATCCGGAGTGCCGGCCTTCCGCGGGCGGAGCTTTCATATGTCGTCGATCGCGTCGTCGGATCGTGGTCGCGAACGGCCTATCACGACATATTCACCATATCCGTATTAGCACGGACAGTGAAATTAACGTTGCCGTGAAACCCGAGGGGTAATTTTTCATAAGGCCGATATCCGAATTTTCTGAAGGCGTGCTCATATGGATGATCTGTTGCGGGAGTTCCTGACGGAGACCAACGAGAGCCTGGATACGGTCGACAATCAGTTGGTGCGGTTCGAGCAGGACCCGAGCGACGCGAAGATTCTGGATAACATCTTCCGGCTGGTCCACACGATCAAGGGCACCTGCGGCTTCCTGGGGTTGCCGCGGCTGGAAGCGCTGGCCCATGCCGGCGAGACCCTGATGGGCAAATTCCGCGACGGCATGCCGGTCAAGGCCGAAGCCGTGACGCTGATCCTGTCCTCGATCGACCGCATCAAGGAAATCCTCGCCGGCCTGGAAGCCACCGAGACCGAGCCCGAAGGCACCGACGAAGACCTGATCGAGAAGCTGCATGCGATGGCCGAAGGCGGCCATCATGGGCACGCCGAGGCCACGGCGCCGCCGCCCGCACCCGCGCCCGTTCCCATCGCGCCGCCGGCCCCGCCCGCGATGACCCGGGGCACGCTGGTCGAGCAGGTGCTGGAACGCCCGTTGCGTCCGGGCGAAGTCTCGCTCGACGATCTCGAGCGCGCCTTCCGCGAGACCGAGACCGAAGTGGCAGCAGCGCCCGTCGCCAAGGCCGCGCCCGCGCCGGAGGCCAAGGAAACCGCCAAGGAAGCTGCGAAAGAAAAGGCAAAACCCGCCAAGCGCGCCGCCCCGGTCGAGACCGATGGCGAGGTCGCCGACAAGATCGCCAACCAGTCGATCCGCGTCAACGTCGACACCCTCGAACATTTGATGACCATGGTCTCCGAGCTGGTGTTGACCCGCAACCAGCTCCTGGAAATCTCCCGCCGCAACGAGGACACCGAGTTCAAGGTGCCGCTGCAGCGGCTCTCCAACGTCACCGCCGAGCTGCAGGAAGGCGTCATGAAGACGCGGATGCAGCCGATCGGCAATGCCTGGCAGAAGCTGCCGCGCATCGTCCGCGACCTCTCCGGCGAACTCGGCAAGCAGATCGAGCTGGAGATGCACGGCGCCGACACCGAGCTCGACCGCCAGGTGCTCGACCTGATCAAGGATCCGTTGACGCACATGGTGCGCAACTCCGCCGACCATGGTCTGGAGACCCCGGCCGAGCGCGTCGCCTCTGGCAAGGGCGAGCAGGGCACCATCCGCCTCTCCGCCTATCACGAGGGCGGCCACATCATCATCTGCATTGCGGACAATGGCAGGGGTCTCAACACCGAGCGGATCAAGGCGAAGGCGCTGCAGAACGGTCTCGTCACCGAGACCGAACTGGAGAAGATGACCGAAGCCCAGATCCACAAGTTCATCTTCGCGCCGGGCTTCTCGACCGCGGCCACCGTCACCTCGGTCTCGGGCCGCGGCGTCGGCATGGACGTGGTGCGCACCAATATCGACCAGATCGGCGGCACCATCGACATCAAGAGCGTGGCGGGTGAGGGCTCGTCCGTCACCATCAAGATCCCGCTGACCTTGGCGATCGTCTCGGCCCTGATCGTCGAAGCCGGCGGCGACCGCTTTGCGATTCCGCAACTGTCCGTGGTCGAGCTGGTCCGGGCGCGGGCCAACTCCGAGCACCGCATCGAGCGCATCAAGGACACCGCGGTGCTTCGGCTGCGCAACAAGCTGTTGCCGCTGATGCACCTGAAGAAGCTCCTCAAGATCGACGACGGCTCTTCCACCGACCCCGAGAATGGCTTCATCGTGGTCACTCAAGTGGGCAGCCAGACCTTCGGCATCGTGGTCGACGGCGTGTTCCACACCGAAGAAATCGTGGTCAAGCCGATGTCCACAAAACTGCGGCACATCGACATGTTCTCCGGCAACACCATCCTGGGCGATGGCGCCGTGATCATGATCATCGACCCCAACGGCATTGCCAAGGCGCTCGGTGCCTCCGGCGCCTCGGCCCATGAGATGGCCGATGACGCCTCCGCCGCGCATGCGATCGGCGGCGAACAGCTCACCTCGCTGCTCGTGTTCCGCGCCGGCTCCTCGCAGCCCAAGGCGGTGCCGCTCGGCCTCGTCACCCGGCTGGAGGAGATCGCCACCGACAAGATCGAGCTCAGTAACGGCCGCCACATGGTGCAGTACCGCGAGCAACTGATGCCCCTGGTGCAGATGAACGGGGTCAGCGTCCAGACCACGGGCTCGCAGCCGATCCTGGTGTTCGCCGACGACGGCCGCTCGATGGGGCTCGTGGTCGACGAGATCATCGACATCGTCGAGGAGCGGCTGCACATCGAGGTCGCCGGCCAGCAGGATGGCATTCTCGGCTCGGCCGTGATCAAGGGCCAGGCCACCGAGGTGATCGATGTCGGCCACTTCCTGCCGATGGCGTTTGCCGACTGGTTCTCGCGCAAGGAGATGCGGGCGTCCTCGACCGCGCAGTCGGTGCTGCTGGTCGACGACAGCGCGTTCTTCCGCAACATGCTGGCCCCGGTGCTGAAAGCCGCCGGCTACAAGGTGCGGGTCGCCGTCAACGCCCAGGAGGGCCTCGCCGCGCTGCGCTCGAGCCAGACCTTCGACGTGGTGCTGACCGACATCGAAATGCCCGACATGAACGGCTTCGAGTTCGCCGAGACGATCCGCGCCGACCACAATCTGAGCACGATGCCGATCATCGCGCTGTCCTCGCTGGTGTCGCCGGCGGCGATCGAGCGCGGGCGGCAGGCCGGCTTCCACGATTACGTCGCCAAGTTCGACCGTCCCGGCCTGATCGCGGCGCTGAAGGAACAGACCGCCGAAGACAGGCGCGCGGCATAAGCAGAGCTTAGCCGGGGCATAAGGAAGCAAGACCATGACAACCAAGACCGACACCATCGAGGGCACCGTGGCCGAATACGTCACCGCCGTGATCGGGGGCCAATTGTTCGGCCTGCCGATCTCGCGGGTGCAGGACGTGTTCATGCCGGAGCGGCTGACGCGGGTGCCGCTGGCCTCCGCGGAGATCGCCGGCGTGCTCAATTTGCGCGGCCGCATCGTCACCGTGGTCGACATGCGCGCCCGGCTCGGACTGCCCAAGAACGACGACGGCAAGCCGCCGATGGCGGTCGGCGTCGACCTCAGGGGCGAGTCCTACGGGCTTCTAATTGACCAGATCGGCGAGGTGCTCCGGCTGCCTGACGCCAGCCGCGAGGAAAACCCCGTCAACCTCGATCCGCGCTTCGCCAAGCTCGCCGGCGGCGTGCACCGCCTCGACGGCCAGCTCATGGTCGTCCTCGACGTCGATCGCGTTCTCGAAATCGTGCCGAAAGCAGCCCTCGCAGCGTAACGCCGCGCATCAAGCAAGGAGGCCAACATGAAAACCTGTCTTGTCGTCGACGATTCCAGCGTGGTGCGCAAGATCGCGCGCCGCATCCTGGAAGAAATGGACTTTCAGATCATCGAAGCCGAAGACGGCGAGCAGGCGCTGGAAGCCTGCAAGCGCGCGATGCCGGAAGCGGTTCTGCTCGACTGGAATATGCCTGTCATGGACGGCTACGAATTCCTCGGCCATCTGCGCCGCTTGCCCGGCGGCGACGTGCCCAAGGTGGTATTCTGCACCACCGAGAACGGCATGGACCATATTTCGCGCGCGCTGCATGCCGGCGCCAACGAATACATCATGAAGCCGTTCGACAAGGACATCGTCACCGCGAAGTTCCAGGAAGTCGGCTTGGTCGAACTGACCGACCAGAACTCGATCTGATCCTTATCCGCTTGCGCTTGAGAGGCTACCCGTGAACCCGCCAGACTATGAGTATCTGCGTAAGCTCTTGAAGGATCATTCCGGTCTCGATCTTTCCGCAGACAAGCAGTATCTGATCGAAAGCCGCCTGCTTCCGCTGTCGCGCAAATGCGGCGTGGCTGGAATCGGCGAACTCGTGCTGAAAATGAAGGGCGGGTCTTCGACGATCATCGCCCAGGTGGTCGAAGCCATGACCACCAACGAGACCTTCTTCTTCCGCGACAAGATTCCGTTCGAGCATTTCCGCGATACGATCGTGCCGGAGATGTTGAAGGCGCGCGCCGCCCGCAAGAGCATCAGGATATGGTGCGCCGCCGGCTCGACCGGTCAGGAGCCGTATTCGCTCGCGATGGCGCTGAAGGAAATGGGCCCGGCGCTTGCCGGCTGGCGGACCGAGATCATCGCCACCGACCTGTCGCAGGAAGTGCTGGAGAAATCGAAGTCGGGCATCTACAGCCAGTTCGAGGTCCAGCGCGGTCTTCCGATTCAGCTGCTCGTCAAATATTTCAAGCAGAACGGCGAATTGTGGCAGATCAGCCCGGAGTTGCGCGGCATGGTGCAGCATCGCCAGCTCAATCTGCTGCACGACTTCTCCCTGCTCGGCAATTTCGACATCATCTTCTGCCGCAACGTGCTGATCTATTTCGATCAGGAAACCAAGATCAATATCTTCGGCCGTCTCGCCAAGGCGATGGAAGGCGATGGCTTCCTGGTGCTGGGCGCTGCGGAAACGGTCGTTGGCCTGACCGATGTCTTCAAGCCGTTCCCGGACAAGCGTGGCCTCTATCGGCCGAGCGGTGCGCGGGCGGCTTCCCCGCAGGCCGGCGTGTCGATACCAAAAATCGCCGCGATGGCGGGACGGTGAGCGATGACGGAAGACGGCAAGGGCGCGGAGAGGGTCACGTTCAGCCGGGGCTATGACGTCTGCCTCATGGCGATCGACGGCACCTGGCGCCGGGATTGCCAGCTCAACGCGATCTCGGACACCGACGCCACGCTGACCGTGGAAGGCTCCATTCAAGGCCTCAATCTCAAGGAGTTCTTCCTGCTGTTGTCCTCGACCGGTCTTGCCTATCGCCGCTGCGAGCTTGTTCGCGTCAACGGCACGGAAATGGACATTCGCTTCCTGCGCGGCAAGCACGGCAAGAAAAAATCGGGCGCTTCGTCAAAGGCGGAAGCGGAAGCCTAAGGTGCGATCGGTTCCCGCCGGCCGATCAGATAGGCAGCAGTCGGGTTGTCCGGCCCGAACATGCAAAGGCCGTGGCTCATATTGTTGAGCGCCGCGTCGAGCTTCTCCATCGTCGTGGCGGCATCCGGGTCGGACGGTGCGCCGATGGCATGCCGGACACCAGGCAGCGATCGCAGCAGGTGGTTAACGGCGCGGGAAAGTTGGGAAGAAAATTTGCGGCGAGGGAACATCGCAGGAGGGCGCCGTGTCGCCTTACGTCCCGACGACCGCAAGCGCCGGCAGGCTGGCGGCGGATGGATCGTCCGCGCCGGAAGCGAGCAGGGAACGCAGGGCGATGCCAGGATTGACGTCGCAGGCCTGCACCGCGGCGGCCTTCATGTAGCGGGGAGATATGTCGTCGAGGACGATGAGGTCGATGGAACTCTCGGGGCTGCCGGGCGATGTATCCCTGGGGTCATGGGGCGCCTGTGCAACACCGTCGCCCGCCGCGTTTTGCATGAGTGCACTCCTTGGTTACTTTTTTAGGCGTGCGTTGCTACTTGTGCGTTAAGCCGTGGTCCCGTACAAATACGGTCCGGTATGGTGTTGAATACCGTTATCCGAGTGTGAGTCACATTCAACCACGCATGGACGATGGAACATGGCTGAGAAGGCCCCCTCCCGTGGGGAGATTTTCGTAGTCGATGACGACCCTGCCGTTCGCGACACACTTTCGATGGTCCTGACGGCAGGCGGCTATCAGGTCATCTGTTTCGCCGACGGCGCTGCACTGCTGGCGATTGCACGAACGCGAACGCCAGCCTGCATCCTGCTCGATGTGCATATCCCCGGTAAGTCCGGTCTCGACATTCTGAGAGAGCTGCATGGCGAGGACTATCCTGCGCCGATCTTCATGATCTCAGGGCAGGGCGATATCGCCATGGCGGTGAGCGCCATCAAGAACGGCGCGCTGGATTTCATCGAGAAGCCGTTTCGTGGCAGCGAAATCGTGGCAAGGCTCGATGAGGCGATCGAGGCCTACGCTCGCCGGCAGGCACAAAACGCCCCGTCGCGGATTGCGACCCTGCATTTTCCGGGACGCGAGCCGCTCACGCGGCGCGAGCGCGAGGTGCTGGAGCAGTTCACCGCCGGCGCATCCAACAAGGAAGCCGGGCGGCATCTCGGGATCAGCCCGCGCACGATCGAGGATCACCGCGCCAATATCATGAAGAAGCTTGGCGCGCGGAATGCCGCAGACCTGGTCCGCATCGTGATGACCACGCAGCGTCAGGGCCAGGTCTGATCGCGGGCGCCGTGGCCTGATCGCAGACAAACGCTGTACCCGGCGCAGATCTGCGCGGGCTGCGTTCAGTCGGCGAGCGCTTTCCGGATCATGATCGCCATGTCGGATTTCCGATACGGCTTGGCGAGCAGCAGCACGCCTTCATCCAGCCGGCCGTGGTGAATGATGGCGTTCTCGGTGTAGCCCGACGTGAACAATACCTTCAGCTCGGGCCTCACCTTCAATATCTCGTTGGCGAGCTGGCGGCCGTTTATGCCGGGCATGATCACGTCGGTGAACAGAAGGTCGAAGGCGTGGCCGGTGTGGACGAGCGCGAGAGCTTCCGTGGCGTTCGCCGCATCCAGCGTGACGTAGCCGAGCGAGTGCAGTTGCGTCAGCACATAGTCGCGCACCAGCTTGTCGTCTTCCACCACCAGGATTGTCTCGTGGCCGCCCTCGACGGCCGGCGCCAGCGTTGCTTCGGCCGCCGGCAAAGTGCCCATGGCCGGCGGCAGGTACATCTTGATCGTCGTGCCGTGGCCCTCTTCGCTGTAGATCATGATGTGGCCGGCCGATTGCTTGACGAAGCCGTACACCATGCTGAGCCCAAGGCCGGTGCCCTTGCCGGGTCCCTTTGAGGTGAAAAACGGATTGAATACCTTGTCGAGCATCGCGGCCGGGATGCCGGTGCCGGTATCGCTCACCGCGATCATGGCGTAGCGTCCCGGCCGGACGTCGCTGTGCATCCTCGCATAATTCTCGTCGAGCATGACGAAGCCGGTCTCGATGATCAGCTTGCCGCCATCGGGCATGGCGTCGCGGGCGTTGAGGGCCAGATTGAGAATCGCGGTGGCGAGCTGATTGGGATCGACGATCGCCGGGCACGTCTCGTCTTCGAACACGGATTCGATCTCGACATGTTCGCCGAGCGTTCGCTGCAGCAGCTTCGCGGTGTCGATGATCAGCGTGTTGACGTCGGTTACCTTGGGTTCGAGCGGCTGCTTGCGCGCAAAGGCGAGCAGGTGCTGGGTGAGGTCGGCACCGCGCGAGGCCGCCTCGTCGATCATTCGCGTGATGGCGGCAAGCTGCGGTTCACCCTTGACGGCATCCGCGAGAATTTCGATCGTTCCCGTGATCACCGTCAGGATGTTGTTGAAGTCGTGCGCGATGCCGCCGGTGAGCTGTCCCATCGCCTCCATTTTCTCGGCCTGCCGGATCCTGTCTTCGGCGGCGATCTTGTCGGTGAGGTCGCGGATGAATGCGTTGAATACGAAGCCGCCGCGCGTCCTCAGCGCGGCGATGCTCAGCTCCACCGTGATCTCCTTACCATCCCTCCGCCTGATCTGAAGTTCGCGCCGCGGCTGACGGACCGCCTCACTGCCGGAAAGCAGGAAGGCTTGCAGGGCTTTCTTGAGCGGGCCTTGCCCGTCCCGCTGGCCCATCAGGTCGAACACATTCTTGCCGAACGCTTCATCGCGCGGCCAGCCGAAGATATTTTCGGCCTGCGCATTCCAGTCGCGGATGAAGCCCTGCTCATCGACCTGGACGAAGGCGTCGAGTGCCGTGTCGACGATGCCGCGGGCAAGCTGCTCGCTTTCGCGCAGCGCCTCCTGCGCCAGCCGGCTCTCGGTCATGTCGCGACCGACGAAGAAGAAGCGCTTGACCGGCTCGGACCATGTCCCGAGCCATGACAGCCACACCTCTCGTCCGCTCTTGTGAAAGCAGCGGGTGTCGGAAAGCTTCGGACGCTTGCCGCGCCGCGCATCGCGCATTTCCCGCCGCGAGTTCTCGAGATGGTCGGGATGGATGAAGTCCTCCCCGCTGCGGCCGATCATTTCCTCCGGCCGGTAACCCAATATCGCCTCGCAGCTCGGGCTGATCTGAACCAGACGCCCTCGGGAATCCATCACCATGATCAGATCCTGCGAGGTCTCGAAAACACGGCGAAGCTCTTCGGTCTGTTGCCGCAGTGCCTGTCTGGTCGCGTTGGTTTCGGTGATGTCACGCACCACCTTCGAGATGCCGATAATCGCTCCCGAGGGCGACTTGATCGGGGAAATGCTGAGCGAGACTTCGATACGTTTTCCGTCCTTGTGCAGGCGCACCGTCTCATTGTGCTCGATGCGCTCGCCCCAGCCGATCCGTCGCAACGTGTCATGGATCTCGGGCAGCCGGTCGACGGGCACCAGCAGCGTGAGGTTCTTGCCCGCGGCTTCCGCAGCGGTGTAGCCGAACAGCCGCTCGGCGGCCGAGTTCCAGCCGGTGATGGTGCCGTCGAGCGATGTCGTGATGATGGCGTCGTTGGAGGATTCGACCGCCGCGCTGAACAAGCGCTCGCGCGCAGCGTGATGATCGCGCGCTGCCTCGGTGCGGCGATGCTCCTGCACCTCCCGTTCGAGAGCGGCGGTCTTTGCATTTACTTCGTCGATCGCCTGCGCAAACGCGCGCGCAAGTACGCCGGTCTCGCCGCGTGCTTCGACCGGAATGGCGATCCTCTTGTTGCTCGCCACGCCTTGCACGGCTTCGGTCAACTGGACGATCGGGCGGGTCAGCGATCTCGCGACCAGCAGCGCCAGCACGACCGCGCCCGACATCGCAATGCCGCCGACGAGCAGGGAAGCGTTCCTGATGCTCGCGGCCGGCGCCATGATGACGGAGTTAGGCGTCGTTTCAATGATGCCGGCCCATTCGACCCCGGCCAGAAGCGCGGGCGCGAAGGCTATTCCGCCCGGCCGCCCGGCTTGATCCGGCACGATATCAGCGCTCGCTTGCGTTGCCCCGGCCTGCGACGCCAGATGCAGGAAGTCGGCTTTCCAGTTGTTCGGCTTGCCGAGCAACGCGCCGAACTCGCGCGAACGATCGGGATGAATGAGGTAGTCGCCTTGCTTGTTGACGACGTATACGGTCTCGCCAGGCAATACCGACGACCTGATGCGGTCGAACGCACGCCGCATGTCGAGATTGATCATGAAAAGGCCGAACAGTTTGCCGTCGTCTGCGAATATCGGCGTCGCGATGCGAAGCGTCGGCCTGTGCACCGCCTCGATCAGTCCGTTCCGGCGACCCAGATCGAGCGGCGAGACGTAGATTTGCCCGGGGCCTAGCCGGATCGTTTCCGGGAAGTAGCTGCGAGTGTTTCTCTTCAGCAATCCCTCTTCGGGCACGATCCGAACTGTGTCGTTCGGTCCCGCGCGATCGACGCGGACAAGCTCACGGCCATCGTCATCGAGGCCTATGATCCGAAGCATCGCATAGGCGGGCTTGGCTTCAAGTTCGGCCGCGAAATCTGAGGCAAGGCGGTCACGCCAGGTCTTTTCGGAGACGCCATCGACCGGATCTATGCCTCCCGATTTGCGGGCGCGGATCAATCCGTGCAGCGCCGCTGCGGAACGAAAGCTCGAAACATCTCCGGTCGCACTGGCCGCGTAATATTCGAGGTCGGTGGCAAGCTGCCGCGAATGCGTCTCGATGCGGTCGCGGGCGCGCAGCAGGAGCGCCTGTTCCAGGTTGCGATAGCTCAGCCATCCGAGCGCGGAAACCGCGATCGCGACCAACGCAATCATCGCGATGGCAAGCCTGGTTGTGAGCGTCATGTCGCTGCTCGTTCGTCCTCCCACTCCGGCCGGCAAATCGCCGGACTGGAGCGATGCTATGGCGCATTATGGGGAGGAAGCAACACCGCCGACAGGGCGTGGCTGCACGTCCCGACCGGCGGCCTCCAGGCAGTCCGTGACCGCTGCCAGGAGGTCGGCGGGCCGGAACGGCTTCTGCAGGCTGGAGACCGCGCCGAGCTTGGTCGCCATGGTCAGGAAGTCCGGGGCCGTGTCCGATTCCGACGCGAGCGGCCGGCCGGAGATGACGATGATCGGGATTTGCGGCCGATGCTGACGGACCATCCGCATGGTTTCAAATCCGTCCATTCCCGGCATAAAAATGTCGAGGAACAGCAGATCGAAATCTCCGGTCTGACAGAGTGCGAGACCTTTGCGGCCGTCGCTCGCCGTGACCACGCTGTGGCCGGCACGCTCCAGCAACAGGCGGATGGTCATCTGGACCGCCGCATCGTCATCCACGACCAAAATTCGTGCCAAAGCAAAAGTTCTCCGGGCCCTGCTGGAATCATGTGCACGGTGATTCGAGTTTTGCTGAATCCCCGCATGGCTGCAACTGGTTCCCCGGCAGCGACGTTCCCGCCGCGCCGTCAAAAAGTTCCCGATATGCGCATGTTGTCGGGCAGAAAGATGCCAGGCGCAGCTGTCAGCGAGCGCGATGCGTCGGCGCGAATGCATGCGGCGAGGCCGCTTGCCGTCAATTGCTGAGATATTCGGGGTAGCGCGCGCGAATCTGGGCGAGTTCGCTGAGCGTGCCCGACAAATGGGTGCGCAAGTGCTTCTGCGCCTCGTCGGGTTTGCCGCTCTCGATCGCTTTCGCAATCAGCTTGTGATGGCGCACGATATCCTGCGCCTTGCCGGGGGAGGGCAGATGCATCCGGCGCAAGCGGTCGATATGTCCGCTGCGGCTGCGCACCAGCGACCAGATGTCCTGCTTGTCGGTGGCGGCATAGAGCTGGGCGTGGAACTCGTTGTCGGCCGCCATGAACTTTTCGAAGTCGCCGGCCTTGGCGAATTGCTGCTGGCGGACGATCGTCGCGTTGAGTTCGGCGACGAAGGCCGGGTCATGGCGCAGTGCCAGCATGCGGACGATTTCGAGCTCGACCGCCTGGCGCAGGAAATGCGCCTGCTGCGCCAGCCGCACGTCGACCTGGCTGACCACGGTGGCGTATTGCGGGAAAACGTCGACCAGCCCTTCCTCCTCGAGCCGCATCAGCGCATCGCGGATCGGCGTCGAGCTGACGCCGAATTGCCCGGCCAGCGCGGCGCGCGACAGCGGCGATCCCGGCGGCAATTCCAGTGAAATGATCATGCCGCGCAGGCGCTCGAACACCTGCGGCGCCGCCTGACGGTCGCGGTCGAGCCGGTCGGCGGAACGCGGGGTAACGCGGCGGGGAGCGACTTGCGATGGTGTCATTCGAGCCGGTCGTTTCAGAAGGGGCTTGCCACAGATGCACTAATACATTAGTGCATCTCCCCCAACAGCGTCAACGATAGACCGGAGGAGATGCACAATGAAAAACAGGATGTGGAGCGCCTGCGCGGGCGCCGCTATGGCCCTCGCCATGATGCTGCCGGGCTCGCAGGCCGTGGCGCAGCAGAAGTCAGAGATTTCGCTGTCGCGGCAGCCGGGCATTTTCTACATGCCCTCGCACATCATGGAAAAGCACAAGCTGATCGAGAAGCATGCGGCCTCTCTCGGCGTTCCCGGCGTCACCACCAAATGGATCAACCTGAGCGGCGGCGGTGCGCAGACCGATGCGCTGCTCGCCGGCAGCGTCGACATCCTCAATACCGGAACCGGCAATCTGCTGCTGCTCTGGGACCGCACCCGCGGGGGCGTCAAGGGCATCGTCGCCACCTCGGCGCAGCCGATGACGCTGATCAGCCGCGATCCGCACATCAAATCGATCAAGGATTTCGGCCCGAACGACAAGATCGCGGTGCCGACGGTCAAGGTCTCGACCCAGGCGATCGTGCTGCAGATCGCAGCCGCCGAAGCGTTCGGCGCCGACCAGTGGTCGAAGCTCGACGCCAATACCGTGCAACTCGGCCATCCCGACGCCTACGTCGCCATGACCAACGCCCAGCACGAGGTACGCAATCATTTTGCGATCCCGCCGTTCACCTTCCTCGAACTGAAGAACGTGCCCGGCGCGCATGTGGTGCTGTCCTCGCCCGACGTGATGGGGGGCCCGCTCAGCCAGGCGCAGTTCTTCACCACGACCAAATTCGCCGACGCCAATCCGAAGATCGTGCAGGCGGTGCGCGACGCCACCAAGGAAGCGCAGGATTTGATCCGCAGCGACACCAAGGCCGCCGTCGAGATCTACAAGGAGGTCACCGGCGACAAGACCAGCGTCGAGGATTTGTTGGCGTGGCTGAAGGAGCCCGGCATGATGGAGTGGAACCTGCAGCCGCAGGGCACCATGAAGTTCGCCGCCCATCTGTCCAAGGTCGGCACACTCAAGACCATGCCCAAGGCGTGGACCGACTACTACCTGCCGGTCGCGCACGACCTGAAGGGCAATTGATCGCCATGACCGCGCTTCTCGATGTCAGTGACGTAACGCTGCGCTACAAGACTTCGAGCGCGGTGGTGACCGCGACCGAGCGGGTCAGCTTCACGGTCGATCGTTCCGATCGCTTCGTGCTGCTCGGCCCCTCCGGTTGCGGCAAGTCGACGCTGTTGAAGGCGGTCGGCGGCTACATGAAACCGAGCGAAGGCAAGATGCGGATTTCGGGCCGCGAAATATCCGAGCCCGGCGCTGACCGCATGATGATCTTCCAGGAGTTCGACCAGCTGCTGCCGTGGAAGACGGTGCTGGAAAACGTGATGTTTCCGCTCTTGATGACGCGAAAACTGCCGCGCAAGGACGCGGAGATGCGGGCGCGGGCCTATATTGAGAAGGTCAGCCTGACGCGCGTGGTCGATGCCTATCCGCACACGCTGTCGGGCGGCATGAAGCAGCGCGTCGCGATCGCGCGCGGCATGGCGATGGAGCCGGATATCCTGCTGATGGACGAGCCGTTCGCCGCGCTCGACGCGCTGACGCGGCGCACTTGCCAGGACGAATTGCTGCAGCTCTGGGCGGAAACCAAATTCACCGTTCTGTTCGTGACGCATTCGATCGCGGAGGCGATCAAGATCGGCAACCGCATCCTGCTGCTGTCGCCGCATCCCGGCCGGGTCAAGGCCGAGGTGGTCGACGTCGACAAGGTCAACGGCGAGGACGGCAGCGCGGCGCGGCTGGAAAAGCAGATCCACGATCTGTTGTTCGCCGACAACGCTACGGCACATTGAAGGGAGCGCGCGATGGGTGAAGCAAGAATCCTGCTGCGCGATGCCGCCGATCTGACGGCGGCGGTGCCGGCCGAAGTCGAGCGCAAGCTGACCGTGCTGGAACTGTTGTGGAACGACGGCTTCGTCCGCAAATCCCTGATCATCATCTTTCTCGCCGCGGCGTGGGAAACCTACGGCACCATCCTCGACAATCCACTGCTGTTTCCGACCTTCCACGACACCATCGTCACCATGTTCGAGAAGGTGCGCGACGGCACTATTCCCCTGCGTGCCTGGGCGTCGCTGAAGGTGCTGTTCATGGGCTATGCCGCCGGCATCGCGCTGGCGGCGATCTTCACGATCCTCGCGATCTCGACCCGGATCGGTACGGATTTCCTCGAAACCATCACGGCGATGTTCAATCCGCTGCCGGCGATCGCGCTGTTGCCGCTGGCGCTGATCTGGTTCGGGCTCGGCAATGGCAGTCTTGTTTTCGTGCTGATCCATTCGGTGCTGTGGCCGGTCGCGCTCAATACCCATTCCGGCTTCAAGAGCGTGTCGAACACGCTGCGCATGGTCGGCCGCAATTACGGCCTGCGCGGGCTTCCCTATGTGTTCCGCATCCTGATTCCCGCGGCGTTCGCCTCGATCCTGACCGGATTGAAGATCGGCTGGGCATTCGCCTGGCGCACGCTGATCGCCGCCGAACTGGTGTTCGGTGTGTCGTCGGGGCAGGGCGGTCTCGGCTGGTTTATCTTCGAGAACCGCAATCTCCTGGACATCCCTGCGGTGTTCGCCGGCCTGTTGACGGTGATCGTGATCGGCTTGATTGTCGAGAACCTGATCTTCCGCACGATCGAGCGCAACACCGTCCAGAAATGGGGCACGCAATCATGAGCAGCAAGAAGAAGCCCGCCGACCTCCGCAGCGCCCGCTGGTTCGCCCCCGACGATCTCCGCGCCTTCGGCCACAGATCGCGCGCGATGCAGATGGGCTACGCGCCGGAAGAGTGGAAGGGCCGGCCGGTCATTGCGATCCTCAACACCTGGTCGGACGCGCAGCCCTGCCATATGCACTTCAAGAGCCGCGTCGACGACGTCAAGCGTGGCATCCTGATGGCGGGCGGTTTCCCGATGGAATTACCGGCGCTGTCACTGTCGGAATCGTTCCTGAAGCCGACCACCATGCTCTATCGCAACATGCTGGCGATGGACGCCGAGGAGTTGCTGCGCGGTCATCCCGTCGACGGCGTCGTGTTGATGGGCGGCTGCGACAAGACCACGCCGGGGCTGCTGCTGGGGGCCACCAGCATGAACCTGCCGACGATCTATCTTCCCGCCGGACCCATGCTGCGCGGCAACTGGAAGGGCAAGACGCTGGGCTCGGGCTCCGACGCCTGGAAATACTGGGACGAGCGGCGCGCCGGAAAAATTTCCGACAAGGATTGGGTCGATGTCGAAGCCGGGATCGCCCGCAGCTACGGCACCTGCATGACCATGGGCACGGCGTCCACCATGACGGCGATTGCGGAATCGATCGGCATGACGCTGCCGGGCGCGTCCTCGATTCCCGCCGCCGATGCCGGCCACATCCGCATGGCCTCCGAATGCGGCCGCCGCATTGTCGAGATGGTGTGGGAAGACCTGACGCCGGAGACGATTCAGAGCCGAAAGGCGTTCGAGAACGCGATCACCGTCGCGATGGCCATGGGCTGCTCGACCAATGCGATCATCCATCTGATCGCGCAGGCGCGCCGCGCCGGTCAGGACATCGGGCTCGACGATTTCGAAAAGGCGAGCCGCAAGGTGCCCGTGATCGCCAATGTGCGGCCGAGCGGCGACAAATATCTGATGGAGGACTTCTTCTATGCCGGCGGCCTGCCGGGGCTGATGAGCCGCATCAGGGAGCATCTGCATCTCGACGTCATGACCGTCACCGGCCAGACGCTCGGCGACAACATCGCCCGCGCCGAGGTCTATAATGACGACGTCATTCGCACAGTGAAGGATCCGATCTATGCTGAGGGCGCGCTGGCTGTGCTCAAGGGCAATCTTGCGCCCGATGGCTGCGTGATCAAGCCGAGCGCCTGCGAGCCGCGCTTTCTCAAGCACACCGGGCCTGCGCTGGTGTTCGACGATTATCCCTCGATGAAGAAGGCGATCGACGATCCGAATCTGGATGTCACTGCCGACCATGTGCTGATCCTGCGCAACGCCGGCCCGCAGGGCGGCCCCGGCATGCCGGAATGGGGCATGTTGCCGATCCCGACAAAACTGGTGAAGCAGGGCGTGCGCGACATGGTGCGGCTGTCGGATGCGCGCATGAGCGGCACCAGCTACGGCGCCTGCATCCTGCACGTCTCGCCGGAATCCTATGTCGGCGGGCCGCTGGCGCTGGTGCGCACCGGCGACAAGATCACGCTCGACGTCAACGCCCGAACCATCAACCTCGATGTGCCGGAGGCGGAGCTGGCCAAGCGCCGCGCCGAATGGAAGGCGCCGGAGCCGCGCTACGAGCGCGGCTATGGCTGGATGTTCACCCGCCACATCAAGCAGGCCAACGAAGGCTGCGATTTCGATTTTCTGGAGACCGGATTTGGGGCCCCGGTCAGCGAGCCGTCGATTTACTAGCCGCCGTCGTTCCGGGTTCGATGCTGGCGCTTCGCCCCGGAATGACTGCCAAACAAAAAGCATCACAGGGGAGGACCACCATGACCATCAATCGACGCAATCTGCTCGCGGGCGCCGGTGCCGCCGCCGCTTCTACGGTTCTCGCGCGAACCGCCGGCGCGCAATCGTTCCCGTTCACGCCGAACCAGCGCTATCCCGATCCCGCCGTGCAGATCCTCGATCCAAGCTTCGCAAAATACCGGATCTATTCCTCGACGGTCGAGCAGGTCGCGACCGGCATGCGCTGGGCCGAAGGTCCCGCTTACTTCCCCGAGGGCGGCTATCTCCTGTTCTCCGACATTCCCAACAACCGCATCATGAAGTTCGACGAGAAGACCAACCAGACCTCGGTCTTCCGCGCCAACGCCAACTACGCCAATGGCAACGCGCGCGATCGTCAGGGCCGGCTCGTCACCTGCGAGCACTCGGTCACCCGCCGTGTCACCCGCACCGAGAAGGACGGCAAGCTCACGGTGCTGGCCGACAAGTTCGAGGGCAAGCGGCTGAACGCGCCGAACGACATCGTGGTGAAATCCGACGACACCATCTGGTTCACCGATCCCCTGTTCGGCATCAACGGCGAGTGGGAAGGCAAGAAGGAGAAGCCCGAGCAGGCTACCACCAACGTCTACCGCCTGACCAAGGATGGCAAGCTTACCGCTGTCATCACCGATATCTTCAATCCCAACGGCCTCGCCTTCTCGCCCGACGAGAAAAAGCTCTACGTCGTGGAATGGAAGGGCACGCCGAACCGCAGCATCTGGAGCTTTGACGTCAATGATGACGGTACGGTCGGCAACAAGACCAAGCTGATCGACGCCGCGGATCAGGGCGCGATCGACGGTTTTCGCGTCGATCGCGACGGTAATCTGTGGTGCGGCTGGGGCTCCAACGGCGCGCTGCAATCCGAGCCGACCGAGGTCGGCGGCCGAAAGGTGTTCCAGCTCAGGGGCAAGTCGGAAGACCTCGACGGCGTGATGGTGTTCAGCTCCACTGGCAAGCCGCTCGCCCATATCCGCCTGCCGGAACGCTGCGCCAACCTCACCTTCGGCGGCCCGAAGAACAACCGCCTCTACATGACGAGCTGCCACTCGGTCTACGCGCTATATGTGGAATCGCACGGGGCGGTTTGAGCCACGATGTCGTTCCGGGGGCGCGAAGCGAACTATGGTGCGCAATTGCGCACCTGAGAACCTCGAGATTTCGGGTCTGGTGCTGGCGCACCATCCCGGAATGACGAATAAAAGGGATGCATGAAATGACAAACCTGAGCGACGCCACCCGCAACAAACTCAAGACCGTCTCCACCGCCACCGTCGCCACCGCCTTGTTCAAGCGCGGCTTCCGCATCCAGATGATTCAGGACGTGCATCCGCTCGGCCCGAACCAGCCGGTGCTGGTCGGCGAGGCTTTTACGCTGCGCTACATGCCGGCGCGCGAGGATCTCAACAAGATCGACGTGTTCCGCGATCGCGGCCACCCGCAGCGCAAGGCGGTGGAGGATTGCCCGCCCGGCGCGGTTCTGGTGATGGACAGCCGCAAGGACGCGCGCGCGGCGTCTGCCGGCGCCATCCTGGTGACGCGGCTGATGCAGCGCGGCTGCGCCGGCGTGATCACCGATGGCGGTTTTCGCGACTCGTTTGAAATCGCCGCCCTCGGCTTCCCCGCCTATCACCACCGGCCCAGCGCGCCGACCAATCTGACGCTGCATCAGGCAATCGAGATCAACGTGCCGATCGGCTGCGGCGACGCGCCGGTGTTCCCCGGCGACGTCATCCTTGGTGATGCCGACGGCGTGATCGTGATCCCTGCGCACCTCGCCGACGAGATCGCCGACGAAGCGGTCGAGATGACCGCGTTCGAGGATTTTGTTACGGAGGAGGTGCGCAAGGGTCGCTCGATCCTCGGCCTCTATCCCGCAACAGACGAGCAGACGCCGAAGGATTTTGCTGCTTGGCGCAAGGCCAACGGACGATAGCCCTCTATTCCCGGACGCGGGATGCAAAAACGATGTAACAGTGGAGAGACCACCATGCTGATGTTCAACAATCTGATCGACGGCGAATGGTTGTCCGATGGCGCTCGCGCGCCGAACGTCAATCCATCCGATACCAAGGACATCGTCGGCGAAGCCGTGCGCGGCACGCGTGCGCAAGCCGAGGCTGCGATTGCGGCTGCCAAAGCGGCGTTTCCGGCATGGTCGCGATCGACGCCGCAAGCGCGCTACGACATCCTGAAAAAGGCATCGGACGAAATCCTGGCCCGCAAGGACGAACTGGGCCGGCTGTTGTCGCGCGAGGAAGGCAAGACGCTGCCGGAAGGCGTCGGCGAAGTCGCGCGCGCCGGCCAGATCTTTGCGTTCTTTGCCGGCGAATGCCTGCGGATGGCCGGTGAGAAGCTCGCTTCCGTGCGCCCGGGCATCGACATCGAGATTACACGCGAAGCGCTGGGCGTTGTCGGCCTGATCACGCCGTGGAATTTCCCGATCGCCATTCCGGCCTGGAAGATCGCCCCGGCTTTGGCCTATGGCAATACTGTGGTGGTCAAGCCGGCAGATCTTGTTCCGGGCTCGACCTGGGCGCTGGTCGATATCCTGCATCGCGCCGGCCTGCCCAAGGGCGTGCTCAATCTTGTGATCGGGCGCGGCTCGGAAGTCGGCGCGGTCCTGCTTGAGCATCCCGACGTTGCCGCGATCAGCTTCACCGGCTCGGTGGCCACCGGCCAGAAGGTGGCTGCGGCCTGCATCGCCTCGCGACCGATGAAGAAGTTTCAGCTCGAAATGGGCGGTAAGAATCCGCTGGTCGTGCTCGACGACGCGGATCTGAAGGTCGCCGTGGAATGCGCCGCCAACAGCGCGTTCTTTTCCACCGGCCAGCGCTGCACCGCCGCCTCGCGGCTGATCGTCACATCAGGCATTCACGACAAATTCGTCGAGGCCCTGACCGAGCGGATGCGCGGCCTGAAGGTCGATGACGCGGTGAAGGCCGGTACCGATATCGGCCCCGTCGTCGATCAGAGCCAGCTCGATCAGGATCTCAAATATATCAGCATCGGCAAGGACGAAGGCGCCAAGCTCGCCTTTGGCGGCGAGCGGCTCAACCGAGAGGCGCCCGGCTTCTACCTGCAGCCAGCGTTGTTCACCGATGTGAGCAACAAGATGCGGATCGCGCGCGAGGAGATCTTTGGGCCGGTGGCCGCGGTCATCCGGGTCAAGGATTATGCCGAAGCGCTGGCGACCGCGAACGACACCGATTTCGGTCTGTCATCCGGCATCTGCACCACCAGCCTGAAATACGCCAGCGACTACAAGCGCAATTCCGAAGCCGGCATGGTGATGGTCAATCTGCCGATCGCCGGCGTCGATTACCACGTGCCGTTCGGTGGCCGAAAAGGCTCCAGCTTCGGCGCCCGCGAGCAGGGCCGCTATGCCGCCGAATTTTATACAACGGTGAAGACGGCCTACACGTTGCCGTGAGGTGATGATTCAGGTGTTGTCGCTATGGGCGCGTGGCCAGCCACGCGCCGTCGTGCCTAAATGAAGTCCCGTCTGATCGTACCCAGATAATCCTCAGTCCATTGGATTCAATTCAGACCTCCGCGCTCTCCACCAATCCCACCGCCCACAGCGCGAACGCATAGGCGATCGCGACTTCATCGAGCCGGTTGAAGCGGCCGGATGCGCCGCCATGGCCCGCGCCCATATTGGTGCGCAGCAGCACCGGGCCGCCGCCCGACATCGTCGGGCGCAGCCGCGCGATCCATTTCGCCGGCTCCCAATAGGTGACGCGCGGATCGGTCAGTCCGCCCATCGCCAGGATCGCCGGATATTCCTTGGCGGCGAGATTGTCGTACGGCGAATAGGACAAAATGGTGCGAAAATCTTTCTCGCTCTCGATCGGGTTGCCCCATTCCGGCCATTCCGGCGGCGTCAACGGCAGCGTGTCGTCGAGCATCGTATTCAGCACGTCGACGAACGGCACTTCCGCGACGATGCCGGCGAACAACTCGCCTGACCGGTTGGCGACCGCGCCCATCAGCATGCCGCCCGCGCTGCCGCCATGGCCGACGATGCGTTTTGAGCCCGTGTACTTTGCCTCGATCAGCGCGCGGCCGGCGGCGGCGAAATCGTCGAACGAGTTCGTCTTCTTCTCGCGTTTGCCGTCGAGATACCAGCCCCAGCCCTTGTCCGCGCCGCCGCGGATATGCGCGATCGCATAGACAAAGCCGCGATCGACCAGCGACAGCCGATTGGCGGCAAAGGATGCGGGCATCGCCATGCCGTAGGAGCCGTAGCCATACAGCAACAGCGGCGCGCTGCCGTCGCGCACAAGGTCTTTCCGATGAAGGATCGAGACCGGCACCTGCGCGCCGTCATGCGATGTCGCCATGATGCGCGTGGTGACGTAGTCGGCGGGATTATGGCCCGATGGAATCTCCTGCCGCTTGCGTAAGCTCCGCGCCCGCGTCGCCATGTCGTAATCATAGACCTCCGCCGGCGTCGTCATCGACGAATAGGAGAACCGCAAATTCGTGGTCTCGAACTCGTAGCTGCCCATGGTGTCCAGCGAGTAGGCCGCCTCGTCGAAGGCAATGGCGTGCTCTTCTCCGGTTCTGAGATCCCGGATGATGATCGACGGCAGCGCATTGGCGCGCTCCAGCCGCACCATGTGGTCGGCATAGAGCTCGACATCGAGCACGTAAACGCCCTCGCGATACGGAATCAGGTCGCGCCAGTTGGCGCGTTCGGGCGCGGCGAGCGGCGCGGTGACGACCTTGAAGTCGATGGCGTTGTCCGCATTGGTGAGAATGAACAGCTCATCGCCGCGATCGGCGATCGAATATTGCACGCCTTCCTCGCGCGCCGCGACGAGGCGCGTCGGCGCGTCGGGGTTGGCGAGATCGATCAGCTGTTGTTCCGAGGTCTCGTGGTCACCACCGGCGATGACGCAAAAGCGGCCCGAGGAACTTTCATGCAGATGGGTGAACCAGCCGGAATCCTGCTCTTCATAAACAAGCGTGTCGTCCGCCTGCTTTGTGCCGAGCCTGTGCCGCCACACCTGCATCGGCCGGTGATTGTCGTCGAGCTTGACGTAGAAAAAGCTCAAGCTGTCCGTGGTCCAGACGATGCCGCCGTCGGTCTCCTCGATCAGGTCGTCGCGGTCGGTGCCTGTGCTCCAGTCACGCACGCGGATCGAAAAATACTCCGAGCCCTTGGTGTCGGCGCTCCATGCTTGCAATTGATGGTCATGCGAATGCCGCGCGCTGCCGAACTTGAAATATTCATGATCCTTGGCCAGCGCATCGCCGTCGAGAACGATCTGCACGTCGCCGCCATCGCGCGGCGTGCGGCCGAACATTTCGTGCTGTCCGCCCTCGCGGAATTTTCGCAAGTAAGCGAACGGGCCGTCCGGCGCCGGCACGCTGGAATCGTCTTCCTTGATCCGCCCGCGCATTTCCGCGACCAGCTTCTTCTGCAAGGGCGCGGTGTGGCCGAGCAGGCTCTCGGTGTAGTCGTTCTCGGCTTCCAGATATTTTCGGATATCCGGATCGAGGATCGAGGGGTCGCGCAGCACTTCCTGCCAGCGGGCGTCTTTCAGCCAGGCGTAATCGTCTGTCACCGTGATGCCGTGTGTGGTGAAGGTATGCGGGTGCTTCGGCGCTACGGGGGGCGACAGGGCAGTTTTTCTGGCGGCGGCTTGGGTCACGCGGTCCTCGTATGGCTCAATGATTGAGCCTTATATCGGGGTGAATGTGGCGGATTACCAGATGCGATCCGTAGGGTGGGCAAAGCGAAGCGTGCCCACCATTCCTTTTGCGGGATGCTTGATGGTGAGCACGGCGCAAGAGCGCCTTTGCCCACCCTACGGCTCCGAACCTCTAACTGTTCCTTAACCTCGCCCCGGCGCCGCCCCCGAACATCGGGATCCGGTTCACCGCCAGCACCACCGTAAAGGTGATCACCAGCATCGCGATGCCGAGCACCGCAATCGCGGCGAGGTCGCCGCTCTCGTTGAGGTCGTAGATCAAAACCGACAGCACCTTGGTCTGCGAGGTAAACAGCACGATCGCGGCGGATAGTTCCCGCATCACGCCGATGAAGATGAAGCACCAGGTCGCGATCACGCCGGTGCGCAACAAGGGCGCGGTGATCTGGCGCAGCGCCTGCAGCCGCGTCGCGCCGAGGATGCGGCTGGCGTCTTCCAGCTCGGGGTGAATGGTGGCGAATGCGGCCTGCAGTTGCTGATAGGCAGAAGGAAGATTGATGGTGAGGAACGCCAGCAGCAGGATCCACAGCGTGCCGTAGAGCACGAAAGGCGGCCGCGTGTAGCTCAGGAATAATCCGACGCCGAGGACAATGCCGGGCACGGCGACCGGGGCGGTGGCGAGAAAGCCGAGCAGGCGATGGGTCGCGATCACGCGGCGGGTCGTGACATAGGCGACCACGAGCGCGAGGATGGTGCCGACGGTCGCTGTCGATGCGCCCAGGATCACCGTGTTCCTGAGCGCAAGCTGGGTCGACGACAATTCGGTGAACACGAACACGATATTGTGCAGCGTGGCCGTCGATGGCGTCACCAGCGTGGTCGCGTTCGGCGAAAACGCCGCGTTGAGCAGCGCGAAGTAGGGCAGGAACACCGGATTGAGCAGCACGAGGAGGCAGAACGCCAGCGCCGCCCAGCGCCATACCCCCATCTCGATCGGCCGCGGTGCGCCGTATTTGCCGCCGACCACGGAAAAACCGCGGCGGCCGAGCAGGAATTTCTGGCCCTGCAGCAGCAGGATCGTCAGCAGCAATAACGGCACGGCGGCGGCGGCGGCGAGCTCGAGCTTGGGCGGATACTGGAACAGGCTCCAGATTTTCGTCGTCATGGTGTGGAAGCCTGCCGGCAGCGCCAGGATTGCGGGCGATCCGAACAGCGTCATCGCCTGCAGGAACGCGATCAGCGCGCCGGCGACCAGTGCGGGCAGGGCGAGCGGAATCGTGACGCGCCGCGCCGTGGTCCAGGCCTTGCCGCCGAGAATGGCGGAGGCGTCTTCCAGTTCGCCCGGCATGTTGTCGAGCGCGTTGGCGACCAGCACGAACACGAACGGAAAGGTGTAGCAGGAGATCACGAAAATCAGCCCGGTCAGCGAATAGATGTCGAACAGGGGATCTTCGGCGCCGGTGAGATAGCGATAGAGCTGGTTCAGCATGCCGCTGTTCGGCGCCGCCAGCAGTTCCCAGGCGACAGCGCCGAGAAACGGCGGGGTGACGAAAGAAGCCGTCACCAGCGCCCGGATGATCTGCCGCCCCGGCATGTCGGTGCGCGACACCAGCCAGCCGATCGGAGCGGCGACCAGGCAGCAGATCGTTGCCGACGTGGTGGCGATGATCGCGGTCGTCATCAACGGATCGAGGAATGCGGGATCCGTGAACAGCGTGACGAAATTCTGCAGCGTCGGCCGCCGCGCCTTGTCGGTGAAGGCAAACACCACCAGCCACGACAGCGGCAGCACGATCAGCACGATCATGAAGGCCGCGAACAGCCATAGGACGGGGCGCGTGAAGTCGATGCGGCGTTTGGGAGTGTCGGTGGCGGTGATGGTGGTCATGCTCTCTCCGTCATTCCGGGGCGCGCCTTAGCGCGAACCCGGAATCTCGAGATTCCCCGATGCGCAAATTTGCGCATCTGAGGTCTGGTCCTTCGGACCATCCCGGAATGACGGTGGTATATCCGGCGAACAGCATCCTCAAACCCTGAACAGCCGCGCATAGCGCGTCTTGATTTCTTCCGTCATCTTTTCCACGCCCTCGGCATCCTCCTTCATCAGCTTGATATCGGAGATCTTCCGACGCCCCGGCTTCGACTGTACCTGCGCATGAACCGAATATTGCGCGGTGAAGTCGACAAAGAACTGCTGCGTCTCGCGGGTATGCAGCCAGGCCTGAAACAGCTTTGCGGCATTGGGATGCGGTGCGGTTTTGAAGATGCCGGTTGGCCCCGAAATCGTCGGCGTTCCCTCGGTCGGGTACACCGGCTCTACGGGCTGGCCGGCCTCCTTCAAAAGCACGATGCCGTATTCGTTGCCGTCGGCCATCACGGCGCGCTCGCCGAGCGACAGCTTCTTCGGCGGATCGGTCGACGACTGCACCTGCATCACGCGCTGCTTCGCCAGTTTCTCCATGTATTCCCAGCCGAGCTCGCGCACCATCTGGAACGTTGCGGTCATGATGGTGCCGCTATAGGCCGGGTGTCCCTTCACCATCTTGCCGGCCCATTTGGGATCGAGCAGGTCGGCAAAGCTCTTTGGCGCGTCCTCCGGCTTCACCAGATTGGTGTTGTAGGCGATCGACGACAGCCACACCCGCGAGGTCGCGAACAGGCCGTCGGGATCGCGATAATTTTCCGGAAAATGCTTTGCGACATCCTCCGGCACGAACGGCATCAGCCAGCCGTTTTTCTTCCAGCTGATGAAATGCGAGGCGTCGGAGGAGTTGACGATATCAGCGGCACGAATGTTGCTCGCAAATTCCTGGTCGATCCGCTGGAACAGCCGCTCCGAGCCGGAACGCTCGATCTGGATGGTGATGCCCGGAAAGGCCGCCTCGAACGCCTTGCCGAGCTTCTCGCCAACCGGCAGGTCCATCGAGGAATAGAAAATCAGTTTGCCTTCCTTCTTCGCCGCCTCCACCAGCGCTGATGTCACCGCGATCGGCTCCGGCGCCTGCGCGCGAAGGGGAGTGGCAAACACGCTTCCCGCGGTAAGCGTGGCCGCGCCCTGCAGGATATCGCGTCTCGAAAGTTTTCGTCTCCTCACCGCGTCCTCCCGTGTTATTCCTGTTTATCGGCTGAGCGCCCGGCAGCGCTCGGGTGGGAGTGTCAGCCAGACCTCGCTGCCTTTCGGCACATTGGTTTCGGTCGGCGTGGTGGCGCGCAAGCTGGTGCCGTCGGCGACCTCCACCATGTAGTCGCGCGCCGCGCCGAGATAGACCTGCCGCGTAACGACCGCCTTGATCGCATTTTCTGTTGAAGCCGGCGCCTGCGTCGAAAGCCCGATATCGTGTTGCCGTATCGCGACCACAGCGTCTTGGCCCGCTGTGAGCGGCGCGCCGACGACCTTCAATGTCGCGCCCGCGAAGGCGACATGGTTGGCGTCGCGCGCGGTGCCCTTGATGACGTTGCTGGCGCCGATGAAGCGCGCGACGAATTCGGATTCCGGCCGCGCGTAAATGTCCTCGGGCGTACCGATCTGGTCGACCCGGCCGCCGTTCATGACTGCGATCAGGTCGGCCGTGGTCATGGCCTCGGACTGGTCGTGGGTGACATAGACGGTGGTGTAGCGATATTCGTCGTGCAGCCGGCGAATCTCGAACCGCATCTCCTCGCGCAAATTGGCATCGAGATTGGAAAGCGGCTCGTCGAGCAACAGCGTCTCCGGCTCGACGATCAGCGCGCGCGCCAGCGCCACGCGCTGCTGCTGCCCGCCGGAGAGTTCACCGGGATAACGCTGCGCCAGCGCCTCGAGTTTTGTCGTGGCCAGGATTGCCGCCAGCTTCTTGGCGATGGTGTCGCGATCGAGCTTGCGCAGGCGCAGGCCGTAGACGATGTTTTCCGTCACCGTCATGTGCGGCCACAGCGCGTAACTCTGAAAGATCATCGACATGTTGCGCTGCTCGGGCGGCAGCGTGCGCGTTTTCGACGACACCAGCCGTTCCCCGACATGGATCTCGCCGTCGGAAGGTTCGAGGAAGCCCGCAATCAGCCGCAGCGTTGTGGTCTTGCCGCAGCCGGAAGGGCCGAGCAGGCAGACCAGTTGCCCATGGTCGATTTTCAGCGAGACGTTATCGACCACCGCAAGCGAGCCAAATCGCTTGGTCAGGCCGCGCAAACCAACGGACGCCAATCGCCTCACTCCCACTCTTTGTTCGTGCACGGATCAGCGCCCGGCTTGGTATGCCAGTATACGCACTAATGCGTGTAGGGAAAGAGAGTTGGCTCCGGAACGAAAACGACGTTGTCGTCCCTGCGAACGCAGGGACCCATACGCCGCGGCCCCGCGGAAGTGGCACGCGAGGAGATGGCGTCTCTCACAATGTGAAATCGTGGTTATGGGTCCCTGCGTTCGCAGGGACGACAGCTCTTACGCCCCGACGTTCTCGCCGAGATATTCGATCGCGGCTTCGGTTCCGCCCTTGCCGTGGGGAATGCCGAGCGCGTTGAGGCCGACTTCGACCACGCCGAGCGTGCCCAAAATCATCGGCGCATTCACATGGCCCATATGGGCGATGCGGAACGCCTGGCCGGAGAGTTCGCCGATTCCGGTGCCGAGCACCACGCCGCATTTCTCCTTGCAGTAGCGCTGCAGCGCGGCGGGATCGTGCCCGTTCATGGTCACCGTCGTCACCGTGTTGGAGCGCTCATTGGCTTCCGCGATGTTGAAGCCGAGCACCTGGCCCTCGCCCCACACCGCAACCGCGCGGCGCACCGCTTCGCCGAGCAGGCGATGGCGCAGATGCGCGTTCTCCAGCCCCTCGGCATGGAGCATGTCGATCGCCTTGCGCAGCGCGAACAGCAGATGCACCGGCGCGGTGCCGGCATATTTGCGGTAGTGCTCGCTGCCTTCGCGCTCGGTCCAGTCCCAATAGGGCGTGCGCAGATCGGCCTTCTTGTGAACCTGCAGCGCGCGCTCGTTGGCGGCGACGAAGCCTAAGCCCGGCGGCGTCATCAGGCCCTTCTGCGAGCCGGACATCGCGACATCGATGCCCCATTTGTCCATCTCGAACGGCATGCAGCCGAGCGACGCCACGGTGTCGACCATGAACAGCGCCGGATGTCCGGTCGATCTGATCGCCTTGCCGATCGCCTCGATGTCGTTATAGGCGCCGGAAGCCGTATCGACCTGCACCGCCACGATCGCCTTGATGGTGTGATCCTTGTCCTGCCTCAGCCGCGCCTCGACCTCGGCCGCTCGGATCGCACGCCGCCAGTCGCCCTTGAGCACCTCGACCTCGGCGCCCATCGCGGCAGCGGCCTGGCCCCAGCCGATCGCAAAGCGCCCGCTTTCCAGCACCAGCACCTTGTCGCCGCGCGACAGCACGTTGGAGAGCGTGGCCTCCCACGCGCCATGGCCGTTGGCGATATAGATGTAGGATTTGCCCTTGGTCGCGAACAGTTTTGATAGATCGGCGAGCAGGCTTTCGGTCAGTTCCACCATCTGGCTGGAATAGATGTCGAGCGCCGGGCGATGCATCGCCTGCAGCACTTCGTCGGGCATGGTGGTAGGTCCCGGGATGGCCAGAAACTCCCGGCCCGCGCGAACGGTCATTGTTGGTTTTCCTTATGGGCAAGCACGCGGAATCGAGGCGTGAGGTTTGGCCGAGATAATATTCGATCGGAACCGTCATTGCGAGCGCAGCGACGCAATCCAGGGTCGCAAAAGAGGATCAAATTGTTCTGATTGCTCCGCGCCTCGAAACTGCGCCGCACGTTATTTCCCCACGGCATCCGCGATCGCGCGCCAGATCTGGTCCTTCAATTGGGTCGCCGGCGGGCTCGGGATCGCAACCGCGGGTCCCTCGCGCTTCTTGCAGGCTTCCACCAGCCGCAGCACCCAGATTTCGCCGTCAGTGTAATAGAGGTCGCCGCCGCCATTACGCCCCGCGAGTGTCGGCCCGATCCCGGTGACCTGGTATTTCGCTTCCACCATGCCGGCATTTTCCAGGTCAGCCGCAAGCAACGCGCGCTCAGCGTCGAGATCGGGGCTGATGTGGTGCGTGACGGCGGCGGTGTAGTGGCTGACGCCGACGCCGCGATCTTGCGTCGCGGCGCCGAGCCAGACCGGACGCTTCTCCTCGCCGCTCTCCAGCACCTTCCAGTAGCGCACATGATTGCGGCGGTCGGCGCTGGTCCCGATCGGCTTTTCAAACGCAAGATCCTCGCGGCGGCCGAGATAATAGAGATTGCTGACCGGCGCGTCCTTGTAGGGACGGTCGAGCAGCACGCTGCCGACAATCTCGATCGAGGATTTCAGCGTGATCCGGTCGGCTGGATACCAGCCGGCCGCGTGCATCGCGCAGACGATGTCGCTCGTGTCGCCGATCAGCCCGACATTCATGGGGTCGCCCGGAATACCCTGGGCGGTGCGCGTCACCATCGGCATCTCGGCGAGCCCGCGCTGATGCTCGTAATGCGTCCAGAAACCCGGCAGCACCAGGTAGGCGAGGAGACCGTACCCGCCGAGGATGACGGCCGCGAGCATGAAGGCGCGACGCCATCCGCCCCGCCGTTGCCGCCGCAATCGCTTTTCGATGCGTTGATCAGGCACCGTCGCTGCCGCTCTCTCTCCCTGCTCCTCTTCGCGGGGAGAGGGTTCTGTGTGTCCACAAACTCGTCATGCCCGGGCTTGTCCCGGGCATCCACGTCTTAATCTCCGCGCCAAAAGACGTGGATGGCCGGGACAAGCCCGGCCATGACGATAGGCGATAAGCCTACCGCAAGCGGGGCGAGGCAAGAAAGAAAACTACCGCCGCGTCTCTCTGCAGCCCGCGGCTTCGGCCTCCTCGACCGAGCAGAACCAGCGCGTGCCCTTCGAAATCTTCATCTCGATCTTCGCATACCAGCGGCTGGTCGGCTGATGATAGATGCACTCGCCGGAGCGGTTGACGTTGCCCTTGATGGTGCAATCGGGCGATGGCGCGACCGGGCCGGATGCCGATGCCAGCAGAACCGCCCTGGCATTTTCGGGCGGTGTGACGGCGCCGAGAACGGCGGTCTTCTTGTTGCGGACGCGCCAGTCCCACGGCGCGATGAACGCGCCCTGCCACATCCCGACCTTGGCCTCGCGCGCGGCCTTTTCGTCCGCCTCGTAATCGCGCGAGATCCGCGTCAGCGCCAGTGCCCAGCCGTTCGACACCAGCCATTTCTGGATGTCCTCGCCATCCGCCTGGCAGCGCGCCACGATGCGGCCGCGGCGATCGACGACGTTGCGCGCCTGACAGGTCCAGCTCTTGCCCCCGAAGCGTTTTGTCAGTTCGTCGCGCGCGGCAGCACCGCAGGTCCAGCGCTCGGCCTTGGTATTGAGGCAGAGCTGATCGACGGCCGGCGCGTCGATACCGCCGAGGCGGATGCGGTGGTTGCCGATCTGCAGCTGATCGCCTTCGCGGATCTTCGGCACGCCGGTGATGTCGGCCGCGTGGGAGACGGCGGGAAGCGACAGCAGCAAGAGCGCGGACAGCAATCTCCGTAATGTCATCAGCGGTCCCAGCGGAATGATGCGCACCAATTCGGCGGATTGTGCGGACAAAGCGGCCGACGTGCCAGAGCCGCAGCGTCGCATCGCTTTCAACTTCCTGTCATTTGTGAGCCCTTCCGCAAGCGCCGGAATCGTAGGGTGGGCAAAGGCGCTCTTGCGCCGTGCCCACCATCTATCCGCAACGCATCGTCTGGATGGTGGGCACGCTTCGCCTTGCCCACCCTACGAATTCCCCATCACCCGCCGCGCCAGCGCCAGGCCCATCAGCACGAACGCCGACGTCACCTCGGGGCCGCCGACCAGAATCCGCGTCGGCGTCTTCATCTTGTTCCACTCATAGGCGCGGTACGGCCCGCGCCGGCCGCCTTCGCCGAGCTGGGCGACGATGCAGTTGAGCGCTGGCGCGAACGTCGAGGCGTCGGCGCCGAGATGCGCCAGCGCCATCAACGCCAGCGCGGCGTCGAACGGATTCATCTCGCGCGCGATCAATTCACCCTCGACATAGGCGAGCACCTTGCCCCGGATGAATTCGAACGCGCCGTCTGGATCGATTCTCCGCCGCGCGGCTTCGGGCAATGCCATGAATGCGGCATGGCAGCGGCCGAAATAGGCGGAGTACAGTTCCGGCAGATAGTAGATATGCGAGCGCGGATCGGCGAAGGCGCCGCTTTCGGCGAGCCTCCGCTGGAAGCCGATGATGCGATGCACGGTCTCCAGCCGCTGCGGCGTCTCCAGGATCTTCCAGCGCGCAAGGTTGCGGAAAGAGACTTCGAGAATATCGAGATTGAGGGTGGGATCGAGGTCGTTGCCGTAGGGGCGCTCGCCCTTGATATTGTCGATCCAGGTGACGACGCCGCCTTCGTAATCGATATTGTCGTTGAGGGGCACGGTGACGCGCGGCTCGTTGGCGCCCTCGCGCACCTGATAGCCGCGGTAGAAATCGAGCAGCGGCTGGTCGAGGATCGGGTCGGTCGAACCCGCTTGCGTCGCCGCCGAAAACGAGCACGCGGTGGTGTCGCAGTCCGGCACGTAGATGCCGAAGCCCAGGTCCTGCTTGATCTGGGCGAAGAAGCGCGAGAAGCGCGGATGCGGCAGCGGCGCTAGCGCGGTGATCACCCGCACCGTCGAGCCGTCATGCGAGGGCACTTCCTCGGCCGAAGTCTTCAGGCAGAAATCCACCATCTCGTCGATCGCGCGCTTTGACGCCACGGTCTCTTCCTTCGACGCCAGCCCGGTCTCGAGATAGCTTAGCAGCGCCTCGGTGAAGAAGGCGTCGTAATAGGCGGAGCGGTGGCGGATCTGCACCGGCTCCCACATCGGCTCGGCGATACCCGTCCAAGGAGGGTTGATCAGCGCGCGGGCCGGCGAATGCGCGATGAAGATCCGCGCCAGGCTGAACAACAGCGTCGAGTTCTTGTAGCCGCGCGAGTTCAGCCCGGTCAGCGCCATCAGCATTTCGCGCCCGCCCATGTCGGCATCGCCGATCAGGTTGAAGGCGGCGTAGGTCGGCAGGAAGCCGTTTTTCGAAAACGAGCCCAGCAGATGCGCGCCGCAGCGGCGGATCACCCGGTCGATCTCGGCGGCACCGGGCGCCTGCGCCGGCGCCTTCACATGAGGCGGGGAGGGGTGGCGGACGTCGATGTCGGCCATCAGCTCGGCGATCGGCTGGCCGACCGCGGCCCAGTCCGGCTCGGCATCGTCGCGGGCCCGGACCAGCGCCTCGCGCAGGGCGCCAAGCCGCTTCTCGTCCTGCAGGGCCGGATGCCCGGTCCGCCGCAACAGCGGCCGCAGCGCCGGGTTACCGAGCGCGGTACGATAGAACTTCCCCAGGTGCGGGTCGCCGCCGCGGTATTTCAGCAGCACGGGGTCGCAGACGTCGTAGAGCGACGGGCCGTCTTTCCGCGCGGTCAGCGCCCGAAATGCGGCGCCGGCGATGGTGTGAAAACCCATGCAGTTTCTTTCCGCCGGAACGGTGAAGGGAGGGCCGCGTTGAGCATGGCAAATAGCTTAGCGCGGCCACCGCCGGCCGGATTCGGGCCTGCAAGCCCTTGAAAACTATACAAATCGGCAGAAAACACAAACAGTGATGCAGGTCACATAGCAAATCTTAACCTTTATCCATCGTCTGTCGCGGGCGGCCCCATGCATCAAATGAGGTTGTTCGGGAGGGGCTGACAGGCTAAAAGCCGGGTTGTTGCGGTGCCGCAAATTGAGCGCAATTGGGCGGCACACACCGTGCAACCCCTTCAAACCTGAATGCTGCTCACGCGACTAACTGGCGCGGTCTTGCTCGGCGCCTTCAGACAGAAACTTGGGAATGGTAACGCGATGAACCTCGGTCAGCTCCACATTTCCCGCCGCAGCGTCACCATTGCCGTGGCGTTTGTCGGCCTGGTGTCGCTGGCGATCGGCGCCCATGCCGCGCTGAACAAGCGTTCGCTCGACGCCGCCAAGGCTGTTGGCACCGAGCAGACCGGCTCGATCGGGGCTTCCGGCAACCGCGTCGCGCTGGTCATCGGCAACGGCCATTATCCGGATGCGTCAGCGCCGCTGTCCCAGCCCATCAACGATGCCCGCGGCCTCACCGCTGCGCTGCGCGCCAAGGGTTTTGACGTCGACGTGGTCGAGGATGCCACCAAGGACGACATGGCCCGCGCCGTCGCCCGCCTGAAGGACAAGATCAAGCCGGACACGGTCGCGATGCTGTTCTTCGGCGGCTTTGGCGTCCAGGTCGGCCGCGAGAGCTTCATGATCCCGGTCGATGCCGCGATCTGGAAGGAGGGCGACGTCCGCCGCGACGGCGTCTCGATTGAGCAGGTGCTGGACGCGATGACCGAGAAGGGCGCCAAGGCCAAGCTCGTCGTCGTCGACGCGTCCCGCCGCAATCCCTATGAGCGCCGCTTCCGCTCTTACTCCCACGGCCTCGCCCCGATCTCGGCGCCGGAGAACGCGTTGATCCTGACCTCGGCGACGCCGGGCAAGGTCGCCGATGACGGCAAGGGCCAGTACAGCGTGCTCGTCACCGAGCTGCTGAACAATCTCAGTTCGCAGTCCGGCGCCGCCAGCGCCTTCAACAAGACCCGCATCTCGATCTCCCGCGCCTCCGATGGCGAGCAGGTGCCGCAGGTCTCCTCGTCCCTGATGGAAGACGTCCGCATCGGCGGGTAATTCGGGCTGTCATGCTCGGGCTTGACCCGCGCACCCATCAAGACATCGCTCTCTTTCGTCATGGCCGGGCTTGTCCCGGCCATCCACGTCTTTGCATCCGCCGAAATGTAGAAAGTGGATGCCCGGGACATCTGGCGCGAACGCGCTTCGCGCTTCTGCCCGGGCATGACGGTGGCCTCTACTTCGCGTCGGCGCTCGCCGTCACCGCCCGCACCGGATCGCCCTCGCGCAGCAGCGCGCCGGCGCGCGCCACCACGATGTCGCCTTCCTGCAGGCCGGAGGTGATCTCGACCTGGCCGGCCGCCATCAGTCCGGTCTCCACCCGCCGCGTTTCGACGCGGGCGCGCCGCACCACCTGCACCACGGTGCCGGCGGTGCCGTAGAGGATCGCGGTCAGCGGCACCGCGACGCCGCAGCTCTGCCCGGTCTTGATCTGCGCGCGGCCCGATGAATTGACCAGCAGGCGGCGGTTGGTGGTGACGCCGACGAACACTTGCGCGAGCTGGCTGTTCGGCTCCACGGTGGTCGAGAGCCGCCGCACCTTGCCGTCGACCTCGCCGGCGCCGATCACCTTGATCCGCGCGGTCTGGTTCACCTGCAGCTTCTGGATATCGCGCGTCGGCACCATGCCGACCAGGTCGAACTCGCCGCGCGCGATGATCGAGAACAGCGCCTCGCCCTTGGCTGAGGCCATCGCGCCGACCGACGCGGTGGAGGCCGAGACCACCCCCGCCACCGGCGCCTGCACCGTGATCGATCCGCCCTCGGGCAAATTCAGCTTCGCCATCGCCTGCCCCGCGGTAACGCTGTCGCCCGCATCCACCATCACCTCGGCCACCTTCAGCCCCATCCGCTCGGGCCGCACCTGCGTCTCCTCGCGCGGAATGATGGTGCCGGAGACCTCGACGATATTGGCAAAACAGGATTTCGCGGCCTTGAGCACGGTGACCGCGGCGCCCTTGGGGGCGGCGTCCTCGTCGGCAGCGAGGAGGGCGGTGGGGGAAAGGCAGAGCGCGCTTGCGACAATCACGGCAGTGAGCTTCGGCGTGAGATCGCGCGCAGCAAGAACGGGCATCGGCAATTCCTTCTCAAATTCAGGGCCTTGGATACCAGAAAGGGCACGTTGGCGCCAAGCGGGATTAATGGCTGTCGCCAGCAGCGATTTCTGTCGGCGCCACATTCCCGCGCTCATTGATTTTGTTTTGGCACGTGGAGAAATGTTCAACTCGTCGTGTTTCGAGACGTGCGTTCCGCGTTCCTTCGGAACAAGCGCAAGCGCGCTTATTGCCTGAGATGACGGATCGAGATCGTGCTGTTTGAAATCAATGGCGCATTAGTAGCAAAGCGACCTGTCCGCCGTAGCTCGCCAGAGCGAAGGCGGAAGCGGGCCCGCCATATCTCCCCGGCGCGACGCTGCTGACACCATGCTGGCAGCAGGCCTTCGGTAGAAAGGGAGGACAGGCAGGGCCAACGGGTTCCGGCTTTGGAGAACACAGCAATGACTGTTCTGACCAGCATACAGAGTTCCGCCACCAGGCCATTTGCGTTGCGAACTGCGGTTAGGCTGGCGCACCTGCGCCGTTTCATCAACCGCTTCTTCGCAGGCGTGATCGCGCGCCATGAGGCTAACGCCGTGCGCGCCGCGCTCTACCAGCTCGACGACCGCGAACTCAGGGATATCGGCATCTGCCGCGGGCAGATCGAGAGCAACCTTGAAGACCTTGCGCAGACCCGCGCGCGACTGCAGCAGCCGGGGTGGCATTGAGGGGGATGGGAGGCGGCGGCGCTGTGCGGCGCGCGTTACTTCGTCGTCGTCCCTGCGAACGCAGGGACCCATACGCCGCGGCCAGCGTAACGGGCACGCGGGGAGACGGCTTTGTTTCAACAACTCAGAGCAGTGGTTATGGGTGCCTGCGTTCGCAGGGACGACGGTTAGGATTTTTTCTTCAACCTTGCCGCGGCGGACGCGGCATCCACCACATTATCCACCGCCTCGCGCCAGCTCACGATCTCCGCCGCCAAAATCGGATGATTGAATCCCTTCAGGTTCAAATCATCGATCGGCCGACCCTCAACCCACTGCTCCACCATGCCGTAGACGCGCCTGGACACCACGATCTGGTTCGCCTTCGCCTCATCGCACAGCCGCGAGGCCAGATTGGTCACGCTGCCGATCGCCGCATATTCAAGCCGCTGCTCGAAACCGATCTGGCCGAGCGTCGCATAACCCAGCGCGATGCCGATGCCGAAGCCGAGATTGTGGCCGCGGTTGCGCCATTTCTCGGTCAGGCCGCCGACCGTGTCGCGCATTTCCACCGCCATCCGCACCGCGCGCGCGGTGTGGTCGTCGAACTGGATCGGCGCGTTGAACAGGATCATCACGCCGTCGCCGGCGTAGCGGTCGAGCGTGCCCTCATACTTGAAGATCAACTCGCCCAGGGCTGCATGATATTCGCGTAGCACGTTCATCGCCTCTTCCGGCTCGGTGGTCTCGGTGAACGCGGTGAACCCGCGCAGATCGCAGAACACCACGGTCACTTCGCGGCGGTGGCTGTCGAGCAGGCCCTCATGGCCGTCGGAGGAGGCGATCAGTTGCGCCACCTGCGGCGCGAGGAAACGCTCCAGACGCCGGATGCGCTCGATCTCGCCGAGCTGCGTCTCGACGCGCTCCTCCAGCGAGCGGTTCCAGTCGCGGAGCTGGTCGGTCTGCTCCTGCAGCTTGCTCGCCTGCTGGCTGACGATGCTGTTGGCGTCCTGCAGCTCGCGGCTCTTGTGGTCCACTTCGGTGAACAGCCGCGCATTGCGCATCGCCAGCACCGCCTGGTGCGCAAAGGTCTTCATCAGGCCGATCAGGTTGGCGGAGAAGTCGCCCTCGTTCCGCCGCAGCACCACCAGCGATCCCAGAATGCCGGTCTGGTCGACGAGCGGCACCACCAGCACCGAGTGGAAGCCCGCTTCGATCGCGACATCGCGCAGCGGATGTTCCGATATCGCGCTGAGCTGAGGAATCGCGATCGGCTCGCCGCTGGTGGCGGCTTCGCCGAGCGGAGAGTGGTCGGCGTCGATGGCGCGATGGCGGCCCTCGGCCGATTTGTCGATGCCGATCGCCTCGGTGAGGTTGAACTGATGATTGCCGGCGTCATAGCCATAGATCAGCACGGCGTCGGCGTGGGTGATTTCGAGCGCGCGCGCGGCGACCGTCGGCAGCACAGCGTTGAGGTCGAGCGAGGAGGCGACCGCGCGGCCGACCTCCTCGAGCACCTTGAGCTCGTTGATCGATTGCGCCAGGTCCCGCGTCCGCTCTTTGACCTTCGATTCGAGGTTCGAATAGGTCTCGGCGAGTTGCCCGGCCATGCCGTTGAACTGGTTGGCGAGCTCCTCCAGCTCGTCCGCGGTCTTCACCTCGATGCGGTGGCCGAAATCGCCGGCGCCGAGCCGCCGCGCGCCGGCCTGCAGCGCCGTGATCGGCACCAGCATGCGCCGCGCCATGATGGTGCCGGCGATGATCGCGACCACGAGACCGAGCCCGATCAGAAGCGCGATCCGTACCAGCTGATCGCGGATCGGCGTCAGCGCCTGCGCCGTCGGCTGCTCGAAGAACACGCGCCAGCCGAGTTTCGGCACCACGCTCGATGTCGTCAGCACGGCATCGCCCCTGATATCGCTGCCCGACGCCGGCGCGACGCCGCCGGGCCTGCTGACGGCTGCGACCTGCGGCAGCTTCGACAAATTCTTGCTGACCTCGGGCCCGGTCGAGGACGTGGCCAGCACGTCGCCCCTGGCGTCCGTGACATAGGCGTACGCCACCCTGCCGATCTGGGCGTCGATCAGGAACTCGGACAGGAAATCAAGATCGATCTCGGCGACGGTGATGCTGCCATCGGCATGCGACAGCACGATCGACATGAACGGCCGCTCGCCGCGGAAGTAGGCTGGGGCAAAACTGGTGCCGCGTGCGGCGGTCTCGGTCAGCCTGACGTCCCGGGAGAAGTCCGCGTTGCTGCCGGGCGTGACGATCTGGCGCGTCATGCGAAGCTGTTCGCGGCCCTGGGCATTGAGCAGCGAGAGCTGGCTCACCTGCTGCACCTGCCGCAGCAATTGCGCATAATCGTCGCGGCGCAGGTCCGTCGTGTTGGAGGAAGCACGCGTCACCCAGTTGATCTGCCGCTCGAGGTCGGACATCGATTGCTGGATTCGCTTGGCGGTCGCCTCCGCCTTTTCCGACATGCCGTCGTGGATCGAGCTCTTGATGCCGCGATAGGTGATCCAGATTTCCATCGCGCCGTTGACGGCCAGCACGAACACGACGAGCCCGACCAGCGCGACGACGTATTTGGCGAACAGCCCCTCGCGCAGAAACCAGACCCTGTCCTTGCCCTCGCTCATCCGGACCCTCGTGCGCCACGCCCAAGAATAGCGCGCGCAGCCGTTCGTCGCTTGTGGGGCATGCCACAATTGGCGCCCCGAAATGAGGGCCTTTTTAGCACGAATCGAGAGGGCCGGCCGACCGTTCGCCGGCATGGTTAGCCGCGATTTTAGGCAGAAATCACGCCATATTCGTCGTTCCGGTGTGAGCTTCGCAGCCTCACCGATTGAACAACTGCCGCAACACTTCGTTCATCGGCTGGCTGTCCTGCTGCGCGGTCGTATCGCCGGGCGGCGCCGGAGCGGCGGGTTCGGCCGGCGCTGGCGCAGCCTGGGTCGGCGCCTCGGCGGGCGAGGTTGGCGTCAGGCTGCGTTGACCGCCCGGCCGCGCGCCGCTCTGGCCTTGCCCTTGTCCTTGGCTCTGGCCCAATCCGCTCAGACCCTGCTGAATCAGATTGCCGATGGTCTCGCCGAGCTGGCCGCCGAGCGGCTCGTTCGGCTTGCCGGCCTGGCCGGTGCCGGGTGCATTGCCCTGTCCGCCACCCGTCCCCGGCTGTCCGCCGAGCAGGTTGCCGATCGCAGCGCCAAGCCCGGCGCCATTGGGCCCGAACAGGCCCTTGCCCATTTCTTTCAGCTTGGCATAGCCCGCCTCCGGATTGTCGAGGATGCCCTGCAATTCCGGATAGATCCGCGGACTCCCCCATGGGCCTTCGATCATCACGGGAATGCCGAACCCGACCGGATCGCCGGCGCGACCCTGGCCTTCGGTGGTCATCACGAGTTTTGGCTCAACGCGAAAACCGATCTGCTTGGTGCCGAGATCGATGGTGCCGACGCCGGTCATCTTCACCAGCGGCCCGACGAGATTGAGGTCGGTGGTCTGCGCCTGGCCCTTGTCGATCCTGAACGACGCCGACAATTGCGACAGATCCGTCGCTTTCTCCGCGCCCTCCTGCCAGCCCGACAAAGTACTCGCCGTCAGCGAGCGGATCATCTGCGCGACATTGAGCCCCTTGATCGCGCCGTCCTGAAACACGACGAAGGCGGTGCCGGCCATGTTCGACATGATCGCGCGCTGGCTGGTGCCGGAGGAGCGCACGCTGATCTTCGCCTGCATCTTGCCGTCAAGCTTGTCGAAATCGGCAAGGCCGCTCAGCAGCGGTAGCGCGCGCACGCCGGTGAGGTCGGCGCGCATCGCATAGGTGGGAGTGGCGGTCGAGACGTCGGCGGTCAGGTCGCCGCTGGCGTTGCCCTCATAGGCGCCGAGATTGGAAACCTGCGCCTTCAAGACACCGTTGGTGAGGTTGGCCTCGATCGCGGCGGGGGTGAAGCGCGCGTCGCCGACCTTGAGTTCGGCCGCGGAAATGCGCGCCTGCAGGTCGACGTAATTGAGGCCATTGACGTCGATCGTCGCATTGCTCCAGGGCTGCGCCGAGGAAGAATCGGTGCTGCGCGACATCGCGACCGTAAGCCGCTGGAAATCGAGGTCGAGCTTGACCAGCGGCTTGCTCGACAGATCGACCGAGGCCCAGCCGTTGAATGCGCCGTCGCCGAGCGCGCCGGTGACGCTGTTGATCATCACGACCGAGCCGTTGAGCCGGGCTTCGGCCTTGGCCGTGAGCTGCGCAGGCAGGAGGTCGGGTGCGTCGATCTTGATCTCGGCCGGGATGTTCTGACGCTCGACCGGGCTTGCGGGCAGCGCCGCCTTGATCTCGAATTTCAGCGGAGAGCTGCTGCTGCGTCCGCTGCCGGTCACCACCACTTTGCGGTCGGCATCGATGGTGATGTCGGCGTTAACGGTCTCGATTCTTCGCTCGACGCGGTCGCGCACATTGGAGAACACGATGGTGCCGCCGGTGACGCTGATATGCTCGATCGAAAAGTCGGCGGCGGACTTGCCGCTTGCGGGCTTCGCGGCGGAGGTAGCGTCCCTCGCGCGCTCGCGTTGCAGCGGCAGATTCACCACCGGGCGGATGATCACGAGGTCGGTGATTTGGGGCTTGCCGGCCCACACGCTCGCAAGCGTCACGTCGGCCTCGATGACCGAGGCCGCGAAGCGGCGGTTGATGTCGCGATCGCTCGGCGGCTGCAGCGTGACGTCGTACAGCCGGATGTTAAGCTGCGGCCACAGGCCGACCTTGGCGCCGCCATTGATGGCGAGCTTGTAGCCGGTCTCGCGCTCGACCCGCTCCTGGATCTGCGCCGTCAGGTAGCCGGAGGGGACGCCGATCACCAGCAGCAGCGCGATGACGACGACCACGGCGACGATGGCGGCGCCGGCAATTTTCAGTGCTCTCATATCGATATTCCAGACCGCGCAAACGGCTCTTATTTCGGTGGCTCGACACGCCGTCGCAACCGGTCAGGCGAGCTTATCCCGGAAAGGGATAGCGCCCAAAGCAGCCAAAAATATTCCGCAGCTGCTGCAAAGTTATGTGACTTATGACACACTTGCCGGCAGGAGAAACCTGCTAACGGCGTTCGGGGGCGGTAAAGCCGATCTGGAAGGCAAGACAATGAGCAAACAGGCCGAATTTGCGGTCATTTTGAAAATGAACCCGATGTTCGCCGATCTGGGCGCTGACGAATTGCAGCGCATTTCCGGCCTTTGCCACACCCAGCAGCTCGGCATCGGCGAAATGTTGTTCCAGAAGGGCGATCCTGGCGACGCCCTGTACGGCGTCCGCCGCGGCCAGATCCGGATCGAGACCGGCGCCTCCGACGGCAGCCGCCTGACGCTGAATTTCATGGGCCCCGGTGACCTCTTCGGCGAGGTCGCCGTGCTCGACGGCCAGAGCCGCACCGCGGACGCTACCGCCGGCGAGCCGTCGGAACTGTTCGTGCTGCGGCGCGAGGATTTCCTCGCCTTCCTTGAGCGCGAGCCCAAGGTCGCGATCAAGATCATCATGCTGTTGTGCCAGCGCATCCGCTGGCAGAGCGAACGGATGGAAGAATCGGTGCTGCAACCGCTGCCGGTCAGGTTGGCGCGGCGCCTCTGCGCGCTGGCTTCCGATTTCGGTTCCGAAGTCCATATCTCGCAGGAACAGCTCGGCGTCTTCGTCGGCGCCGCCCGCGAAAGCGTCAACCGTCAGCTGCAGCTCTGGCGCAAGGACGGCATCCTGGACCTGCAGCGCGGACGGATATTGCTGCAGAACATGACCAAGCTGACGGCGGTGGCGAGGAACGAGTAGGTTACTGTCCGTCGTCAGGTATCGCCTGCTGCCGTACAATGATCGCATGAACAGGATACTCAAGGAAATGATCGAGCATGCCGAGACCTGGCCGCTCGAGGACCAGCAGGAGCTTGCCGAATACGCCCGCGAGATCGAGGCGCGCCGGACAGGCGTTTACACGATGTCAGACGACGAGCGGGTGGCGGTCAGCAGGGGGCTGGCTGAGGCCGATCGTGGGGAATTCGTGTCGGACGAGCTGATTGCCGAAGCCGACAAGCGCCACGACGGATGAGGGTATGCTATACGCCCGCGGCGTTCTCCGATCGAGAGCGAATATTTGAGAGAGCGATCCGCAACTGGTGCGGCAAATGTCGCGGCAAGTTTGCGTGAAGCGGTGCGTTCCCTCACTTCGCCGCAGGCCACATCGCCGGTGGCGGGGAGGGCGGGCCCTTGGTGGCGGGCGGCTCGCCATGATGATCCGCCTCGTGACCGGCGGGCTCGCTCTCGCCGCTGGAGACGAGTAGTTTCTGGCCCAAGCGCCAGCACAGGGCGCCGATATCGTCCATCACCATGAACATCGCCGGCACGAACACCAGCGACAGGATGGTGGAGAAGATCAGGCCGCCGATCACCGCGAGCGCCATCGGCGAGCGGAATTCGCCGCCAGCGCCGAAGGCGAGCGCTGACGGCATCATGCCGGCGGCCATCGCGATCGTCGTCATCACGATCGGGCGGGCGCGCTTCATGCCGGCGTCGATGATCGCCTCGTCGCGCTTCTTGCCCTCGCGAATTGCCTCGACGGCGAATTCGACCAGCATGATGGCGTTCTTGGTGACGATGCCCATCAGCATCAGGATGCCGATCCACACCGGCGTGGTGAGCTGCTTGCCGGTCAGAAGCAACGCAATGATCGCGCCGCCGATCGAGAGCGGCAGCGAGAACAGGATGGTGATCGGCTGCAGGAAGGTGCCGAACAGCAGCACCAGCACTGCGTAGACCATCATCAGGCCGGCGGTGATGGCGGTGGCAAAACCTTCCGACAGCTCGTTGAGGCTTTCGGCGTCGCCGGACGGGCTCACCCTCACGCCCTTCGGCAGGCTCTTCATGACCGGGAGCTCATATATCATCCTGGTCGCGTCGCCGAGCGCTGCGTTGCCCACGAGGTCGGCGGCCACCGTCGCCTGCCGTTCGCGGTCGTAACGGTTGATGCTGGTCGGGCCCTGATCGAGCTGGATGTCGGCAACGACCGACAGCGGCACGCCGCCGCGTTCGCCGCGTTGGCCGAGCGGTACCCGCAACTGCTGCAGCATCTGCAGGTCGCTGCGCGCGCTGTCCTCGAGCTGGACGCGGATCGGCACCTGACGGTCGCCGGCGTCGAATTTCGCCAAGGCCGGACCGACGTCGCCGATGGTAGCGACGCGGATCGTCTGCGACAGGCTTTCGGTGGAGACGCCGAGCCGCGCCGCCAGTTCGGCGCGTGGCCGGATCCGAAGCTCGGGCCGGTCGAGCGCGGTTTCCGAGATCACGTTGGCGATGATCGGAATCCGCTTCATCTGCGTCGCCAATTCGCTGGCGACGTTGTTGACGATGTTGCTGTCGACGCCGGTCACAACAAGCGAAATCGCACGCAGGCCGTTTTCGTCGAGGAACCAGAAACGGATATCGGGAACGTTTTCGAGTTCCTGGCCGATCTCGAGCTCGAGCTGCCGCTGGGTAATCTTGCGATCGGCTTTCGGCGTGTAGTTGATGATCAGCGCGGCGCGGCGAACTTCCTGCGTTCCCGGCGGCACCCTTCCGCCATCGACGAAGATGCTCTTCACTTCGGGCCGCTTGCGCAGGCGGGCGACGATTTCTTCCGTCACCTTTTCGGTGTAGGCGAGCTGCGAGCCGGGCGGCAATTCCATCGCGAGCAGCGAGCGCGCGGTGTCCTGCGCCGGCAGGAAGCCTTGCGGCAGCAGCGTGATGCTCCAGATCGACGCCGCGAACACGCCGAAGCCGATCAGCACGGTGATGAAGTAGTGCTTCACCGACCAGGTCACGAGCCTGGTGTAGGTCTGCAGGATGCGCCCGGGCGGCGGGTCGTCGTGCGGGTGATCCTTGAGGAAGTAGGCCGCGAGCACCGGCGTGACGAAGCGCGCGGCGAGCAGCGAGAAGAACACCTGCACCGACACCGTGATGCCGAACTGCTTGAAGAACTGCCCGGCTATACCTGACATGAAGCTGGCGGGTGCAAAGATCGCGATGATGGTCAGCGAAATCGCGATCACGGCGAGGCCGATTTCGTCGGCAGCTTCGAGTGCCGCACGGTAGGGCGACTTGCCCATGCGCATGTGGCGCACGATGTTCTCGATCTCGACGATGGCATCGTCGACCAGAATACCCGTCGACAGCGTGATAGCGAGGAAAGAGACCAGGTTGAGCGAGAAGCCGAGCAGGTCCATCACCCAGAACGCCGGGAAGATCGACAGCGGCAGCGAGATCGCGGCGATAATGGTGGCTCTGATATCGCGCAGGAACAGGAGCACGATGATGACGGCAAGGATCGCGCCCTCGAACAGGGTCGAGATCGCTGCTTCATAATTGCCCTTGGTGAAGTCGACCGAGGTGTCGATCATCTTCAGGTCGACGTCGGGATAGGCGACTTTCAGCGCATCGATACGCTTCTGCACGGCGGCCGCCACCACCACGTCGCTGGCGCCCTTGGAGCGCTTGATGCCGAGCGCCACCACGGGCTCGCCGTTGAAGCGGGCAAAGGTCCGCCGGTCGGCGATGGTGTCGGTGACGGTGCCGAGATCGTCGAGCCGTACCTCGCCGCCGCCGAACAGCGGGATCATGGTGCCGGCGAGTTCGTTCAGCGTCTTGGCGCCGGCCAGCGTGCGGATCGCCTGGTCGTTCTTGCCGATTTCGGCGCGGCCGCCGGCGAGGTCGACATTGGTGCCGCGCAGGATCTGGCTCACATTGACGGCGGTGAGCCCGGCCGCCTGCAGGCGGTCGGGATCGAGCGACACAAGGATCTCGCGCTCGACACCGCCGATGCGCTCGACCTGCGCCACGCCGCGCACGCCCTGCAGCGCGCGCTTGACGACGTCGTCGACGAAATAGGAGAGCTGCTCCGGCGTCTTGCCCGGCGAGATCGCGGCATAGGTCACGATCGGCAGGCCGATCACGTCGACGCGCTGGATCAGCGGTTCGTTGACGTTTTGCGGCAGGTTGGCGCGAACGCGGGTGACGGCGTCCTTGACGTCGTTCAGGGCGCGGTCGGTGTTGGTCTCCAGCGCGAACTGGATCGTCGTCACCGACAGGCCGTCGGTGATCGACGACGAAATATGCCGCACGCCTTCGACGCCGGATACGCCGTCCTCGATGGTCTTGGTGACCTGCGATTCCAGCTCCGCGGGAGCGGCGCCGAACTGCGCGACGGCGACCGAAATCACCGGGATGTCGGCGCTAGGCAGCCGCGTCACCGCGAGCTTGGTGAAGCTGACCCAGCCCAGGACCAGGAGAATGATTGAAAAGACGACCGATGGAAGCGGGTTCCGGATCGACCAAGCCGAGATATTCAAAGCCATTAGCGTGCCCGCGTGCGTTCGAGTTCGTCGGCGAACATGGTCTTGACCTGGTCGCCGTCGTGCAGCGAGGTACCAGCATCAGCCACGACGATTTCGCCGACGTCGAGGCCTTCAAGAATTTCAGTTGAGGTTTCGGAGGTCAGGCCGACCCGCACCTTTCGCGTCTCGATCGTGTTGCCCTTGACCACCTGCAGGGTCAGGCGGTCGATGGCGGTGCGCGGGACGGCGACGCCGCAGGAACGCTTGGCGTCGATATTGGCGCGGGCAAACATGCCGACCTTGAGCGAGGGATTGTTGTTGAGCGAAATCCGCACCTTGCCGAGCTGGGTGGTGCGGTCGATCTGCGGCGAGATCTGCCGGACCTTGCCGACGACATCGGGCGCATCGTCACGGCTGATGCGAACCGTAGCGCCGGGATTGAGCTTGAGCAGATGAACGCTCGGCACTTCGGCTTCCAGCTCGATTTCATTGTTCACGGAAATGCGGAACATCGGGCCGGCCTGCGGCGAGGCCGGCGCGCCGATCGCGGTCCGCGCCTCGGTTACGAGGCCGGCCGCCGGCGCGCGAAGCGAGATCGGCCCGGGCCGGCCGGCGGGGGCGCCTGGCATTTGCGGCGGCGCGGTGAGGCGCGCCATCTCCTGGTTTTCGGTAACCGTGTCGCCTTCCTTGACGAAGAGGTCGGTTACCCTCGAGCCTTCCTGATCGACGCCGACCTGCGCCTCGCGGCGCGGCACGATGAAGCCGGTAACGCGGACCATGTCGGAGAAGCAGGCATTGGTGGATTTGGTCACGATCACCAGCGCCTGGCCCGGCGTATCCTTTGGTTCGGCCCGCGGACGGTGCTCGAACCAGTAATAACCAGCGGCGACAACGACAACGAAGGTCGTTCCGAGCGCAGGTTTGAGGTATTCGGAGAATTTCATCGCCGCATCAATCCAGACTGAAAGTCAAATTAAACGGGCTCATTGAGCCGGCCGACGGCCTGCAATGAAGCCCAAAACGAATACGTCCCGCACGCGGGGCTGCGGGACGTATTGTAGCCGGAAACGGTTGCTCGGCGCCACGCCCTTACTTGGCCGACGCCGTCGCCTTGTTTTCCATGTTCACGACCTGGACGCGGCGGTTCACTTCCGCCAGCGGTTGGCTCGCATCCTTGAGCTTGCTCTTGCCGTATCCGACAGTGACGAGGTCGGTGCCGTTGATGCCATATTTGTCGACGAGATAGCGCTTGATCGCATCGGCCCGGCGCTCGCTGAGGTCCTGGTTGTAGGCCTCGCCGCCGGCCGCGTCGGTATGGCCAGCGACCACGAAGGTCGAGCCCTTGAGGTCATTGTTGGTGAGCGCGCGACCCAGCGCCTGAACTGACGGCAGCGACCTCGCACTGATATCGGCCGAGTTGTAGTCGAAATTGATCTCCAGATCGATCTTGGGCTTGTCCTTGACGATGGTGGCGATTTCCTCGCGCTCGGCGCTCGAGAGCGACCGCGTGGAGCGGCCGCGGAACTTCTGGACGAATTTGCTTTCGGCGGCGGTCACGGTCGGATCGACGGTCTGCTGCGGGCCAACCGAGAGGCCGCGGGTGAGCGGCTTCTTTTCGGGCGCCAGCGCGCGGATGATCTGATCCTCGGTGACGTTCTTGTCCTGGGCCAGGGCGGTTCCCGCACTCAAGGAAACGGCGGCGCCGAGCACCGCGACCGAGACGATTGCGGTTAGGGTTTTCGTTGCCGAGAAATTCGCCATTGCTGTTCCCTCCTGCGGGCTTCCCACGCGGTTCCGTATTGTCCAAATGAGCTGCCGGGGCGTGATGGCGGCCGGCTGCTATGCTTTAGTCTATGCGCTGGCCACAGGGTTCGAGTGGCCGCCAGCCTTCACTTAAAAAAATCGTCACTGCACCCCGTAATCAGCGAACTCCTTGACGATGTTGGGGTCCATCGCTTTCGCGTTATTGATGTCCAGATCACCTTCCGGGATCGAGCCATTGCGCTTCTTGGCAAGGCCGCGGCCGTACAGCGACGAGGTCAATCTCGGGTTGATCTTGAGGGCCGCATCGAAATCAGCGATTGCATTCTTGTTCTGGCCGCTCTTCAGGTTGACGAGACCGCGGCTGTCGAGCGCGTCGACGAAATTCGGCCGCAGCCGCAGCGCCTCGTTGCAATCCTTCAGGGCCGCCTGCAGGTCGCCGATCACCGTGCGGGCCCAGCAGCGGTTGTTGTAGGCTTCCACATCCTTCGGGTTCAGCCGCAGCGAATTGTTGAAGTCCTTGATGGCGAGTTCGTAAGCGCCCTTGCTGGCATAGACCTGCCCGCGTCGGTACAGCGCGGCAGCGTCGTCCGGATTGTCATTGAGCTTGGTGGTCAGGCTCTTGATCGTCGGGTCGTCGGCCAGCGCGAGCACGCTCGGGCTGGGACTCTCGACCGGCTTGGCCGGCGGTGGAGGTGGCGGAATCGCGGCCTCAACCGGCTTTGGCGGCGCCGGAGGAGGTGGTGCGGGCGCAGGCGCAGCTACCTGGGGCGCGGCAGGTGCGGGAGCCGGCGGAGGAGGGGCGGGGGCCGGTGCGGGAGGTGAAGGTGGCGCGGCGGCCACGGGAGCTGGTGGCGGGCTCGCCGGTCGCGGACCGGCGCCACCAGGGATAAAGGAGAAATCTTCCGCCAGCGACGACGAGATCCACGGCACCTGCTCCTGGCGCGAGGCGCGGGTGACGCCGACGCGGGTGCGGTTCAGCGTTTCTTCCGCCATCAGATCGGGGGTGCGGATTTCCTTCAGCAGCTCTTTCACAAACAAGCTGCGGTCGCTGCCATTGTCGGAAACGACCGACGAGAGCGCCGCCGAATACATCACCAGCGTGCCGTTCGGCGCGATCACCGGCGCCAAGCCGGCGGAAAAGCTGCGAAACCGGCGCTCGAACGGATTGCGCCTGGAGGCGTCGATCAGCGCGATCTTGACCCCGGCACCACGGCTGTTGATCTCGCCGAGCACGGTCTCGAGGCTGAAACCGTCACGACGAACGTCGGGCTCGGTCCAGATCTGCGCATCGACCGGGATCATGTAGCTCTGACGGCTCGACTGCACGCCAAAGCCGGAGAAGAAGATCAGTGCGACCGACCCCGGCTTGATCTTGCCATAAAGGCGCTCGAAGGCGCGGCGCATCTGCTCGCCGGTCAGGTTCTCGCCGATGTCGACGTTGAAGCCGTCGCGCTTGAGCTCTTCGGCGATGTCGCGCGCATCGTTGATCGGCTCCTTGAGCGGCGCCTCGGCGTCCGGATATTTCGCGTTGCCGATCACCAGTGCATAACGTTCGCCGGCTGCGAACGACGGGGCGACCGACGCCACCGCAAAAAACAGGGAGAAAAACAATACGAGGCGGGTTTTCATATTGACGGCAATCCAGCCAAAATGGCGCCGATACCAGCTTGCGCCGCGGCGACCATACTCTACGCTCCCTGCATTATCAAACCGCGCGCATTGCCCGTCAACCGCTTGCGATCGCATCACTAATTGCGACAAATAACCGCGACCGCACGTCGCGAATGAAGCCGAGTTAACAATCGAGTTAACAATGTGGACCGGCGGCAACACCTGAGGCGTGATTGGGCCATTGCAACTGGTTCCCGATCCGCTCGACCATGCTTTCGTCCATCGCCGGCCGCGTCCGAATATGACGGTCTGCTCTGCGAAGGCGGGGGTCCGATACGCCGCCTGTCGAGTTGATCGCCGCTGCTCTGGAATTGCGGATCGTCCTCAGTGGCAACCGCCGATGGTATTGTGATCCCTCTCACATAGCTCTGCAATTGTTACGCGGTCGTCATTCGCGCGCTGCGTTTGACCTTTGCGAATGACAATGGCTTGCTGCCGCATCGCCCAGGTTCACAACAAAAGAAAAGCGACACCGATGGGAAATGCCTACGAAATCTACGCGCTGCGCTATGCGACGATGTCGCCGCGCACCCCCCATTTGAATTTTCTGGTCCCCGATCCGCACGACACCACGGCGCAGGACCTCGATTATTTCGTCTGGCTGGTCCGAGGGGTCGGCCGCGACATCCTGGTCGATACCGGATTCAACGCCGAAGAGGCGAAAGCGCGTGCGCGCAAGCTCACGCTCAATCCGGTCGATGCGCTGGCGAATTTCGGCGTCGCCGCCGATACGATCCGCGACGTGATCGTCACCCATTTGCACTATGACCACGCCGGCAATCTCGATCGTTTCCCGAACGCGCGGTTTCATCTGCAGGAGCGCGAGATGAGCTACGCCACCGGACGCTGCATGTGCAACGGCATGCTGCGGCATCCGTTTTCGGTCGAGCACGTCACGACCATGGTGCGTCATGTCTATGGCGACCGCGTCACCTTTCATTCCGGCGATGGCGAGATCGCGCCCGGCGTGAGCGTGCATCGGGTCGGCGGCCATTCCGACGGCTTGCAGGTGGTGCGCGTGGAAACCGCGCGCGGTCCGGTCGTGCTGGCGTCGGACGCGGCGCATTACTACGCCAATCTGCACAAGCGCAGCCCGTTTCCGATCGTCTACAATGTCGGCGACATGGCGCAGGGCTGGGAAACCGTCGAGCGGCTGGCCGGCCATCCCGACCGCTTCATTCCCGGCCACGATCCGATCGTCAGCGAGATCTACCCGCGCGCCAGCGACAAGGTCGATGCGTTCGCGCTGCATCTCGTGCCCTCGCGGTCCTTTGCAAAATAGGCTCAGCTAAAAATGCCGGAATACAAGACAATCGGCTTCATCGGCCTCGGCGTGATGGGCGAGCCGATCTGCCGCAATCTCGTGAAGAAGAGCGGCAAGCGCGTTCTTGCCTTCGATCTGTCGGCGGAGCCGCTGGCGCGGCTCAAGGCCGACGGTGCCGAGGTGGCGGCCTCCGTTGCCGACGTGATCAAGCAAAGCGATCTGCTGTTTCTGTGCCTGCCGAGCGCCAAGCATGTGCGCGCCGTGTACGAGGGCGACGGCATTCTCAAGAATGTTCGCAGCGGCCAGATCGTGGTCGACCTCGGTACGTCCTCGGTCAGCCAGACCCGCGATTTCGCGCGTCAATTGCAGGCCAGGAGCGCAGCCTGGGCCGATGCGCCAATCGCGCGCACGCGGCAGGCGGCGCAGGTCGGCACGCTCAGCGTCATGGTTGGAACGACGCCTTCGCTTTACGCCGATATCGAACCGCTGATCCGCTGCTTTGCCACCGACGTTACCCATTGCGGCGATGTCGGCGCGGGACAGGTGACAAAAATCCTCAACAACATGGTGCTGTTCGAAACCGTCAACGCGCTGGCCGAAGCGGTGGCGGTCGCAAAGCATAATGACGTCGATCCAAAGCTGCTGCTCGATACACTCTCAAAGGGTTCAGCCGACAGCTTTGCGCTGCGCAATCACGGCATGAAGGCGATCGTGCCGGGTAATTACCCGGAGCGCGCGTTCTCGACCGAATATGCGCTGAAGGATCTGTCCTACGCGCTGGAGCTCGCGTCCGACGCCGGCATCAGGATCCGTGGCGCAGAACTGATCGGCACCGTGTTGCAGGAAGCGATCGATGCGGGATCGGGAGATAATTATTTCCCGGTCATCGCGAAACATATTGATCGGTTATGAACGTCGTCATTCCGGGATGGTCCGAAGGACCAGACCCGGAATCTCGAGATTCCGGGTCTGGTCCTTCGGACCATCCCGGAATGACGGTGCACACCATACTCTGATAGCTGTTAACCGGAGACGATCATGATTCAACGCTTTGCAGGGCTCACACCCACCCGCAGCCGTGCCGTCGCGCACGACGATCTGATTTTCACGGTGGCGGTCGCGCCCGATCCGGTCAGTCCCTCGATGTACGAGCAGAGCGTCAAGGCGCTCGCCCGGATCGACGAAAGCCTCGCTCTGTGCGGCACGGACAAGAGCAAGATCCTGTCGGCGATCGTCTATATCGCCGACATCAAGCAGAAGGCCGAGATGAACCGCGCCTGGGACGAATGGGTCGACCGCAAGAATCCGCCGATGCGCGCCTGCCTCGGCGTCGATCTCGAACCGCCGCATATCGTGGAGATCGTGGTGACGGCGGTGAAGTGAGCCGCGAGGCCCGCGCTCGAGCCGGTCAGTAAGCCTCTTTCGCATCCGCCTCTTCGCTGGTCTGCACCAGCTCTAGGCTTTCTTCGATCTTGCCGAGCAGCCGCGCGAAATCCCGACGCTCCTGCGCGGAAAGGCACGAGAGAATCTCCTGCTCCTTGCGCAACAGGCGCGGGATCAGTTCCTCGTAGAGCTGTGCGCCCTTGCGTGTCAGGCGCAGGCGGAACTCGCGGCGGTCATCCTCGTTCTCGACGCGCTCGATGATCTGCCGCTTCATCAGCGATGTGACGGCGCGGCTGATGGTGGATTTGTGGGTGCGGGTGCAGTGGGCAATATATTGCGCGCTGCAGGCATCGTGTCGGAAGCCGAGCGTCGCCAGCACGCGCCATTCCGGAATATCGAGGCCGTAGCGGGCCGCATACTCGACCGAGAGTGCGGAGCTGACTTCCGCCGCCAGCCGGTTGAGCTGGAACGGCACGAATTTGAAGAGATCCAGCCGCGCGACCTTCTTCGGCGCACTCTCCTCCTGCGGACCGGCCGCCATTTCGCCTGACATCGCTTTTGGCAAGAACAGCCTCGATTTCGGTTGACGCCGGACCCGGCCCGGGGTTTAAGATAGTTGCAGGTGAGACTAATTTAGCAGGACCACAGGTTACTAGCTAGCGTTTTCAGGCGAAGCATGTCCTCGGACTTGATCCGTGGATGGATACCGGTTCGCGCCAAGAAAACGCGTCAAAACAAGATCTCTAGTCACGGGGTTGAGCCCGCATGGCGCTGACTAAAACCCAGTTCGGCTATCGTCGCCACCCCGATCAGGATCGGGCGGGCGCCGATATCGCCGAACATGCCGTGGTCGTGGTCGGCGCGGGTCCCGTTGGCCTGTCGCTGGCGATCGATCTGGCGCAGCGCGGGCAATCGGTGGTGCTGCTCGACGACGCCGACCGGATCGGCGAGGGGTCGCGGGCGATCTGCTTCTCCAAACGCTCGCTCGAATTCTGGGACCGGCTCGGCATCGGCCAGCGCATGGTCGACAAGGGCGTGGTGTGGAGCGTCGGCAAGATCTTTCACGGCGAGTCCCAGCTTTATCAATTCAACCTGTTGCCGGAGGAAGGCCACAAGCGGCCGGCCTTCATCAACCTGCAGCAATTCTATGCCGAGGCCTATCTGGTCGATCGCGTCGAGGAGCTGCCCGCCATCGACCTGCGCTGGCGCAACAAGGTGACGGGGCTTGAGCCGCGCAACGACGGTGTGGTGCTGACGGTCCAGACGCCTGACGGGCCCTATCGGCTGGCGGCGCAATATGTCATCGCCTGCGACGGTGCCCGATCCTCGCTGCGGCAGATGGTGGGTGCGGAATTTGCCGGCCAGGTGTTCGAGGACCAGTTCCTGATCGCCGACGTCAAGATGACCGCGGCATTCCCGACCGAGCGCTGGTTCTGGTTCGATCCGCCGTTCCATGCCGGACGCTCGGCGCTGTTGCACAAGCAGCCCGACGACATCTGGCGGATCGACCTGCAGCTCAATCGTTTTGCCGATCCCGCCGTCGAAAAGCTGCCGGAAAACGTTCGGCCGCGCATCGCCCGCATGCTCGGGCACGACAAGTTCGATTTCGAATGGATATCGCTGTACAAATTCCAGTGCCGGCGAATGAACAAGTTCGTCCACGGCCGGGTGATCTTTGCCGGCGATGCCGCGCATCAGGTGTCGCCGTTCGGCGCCCGTGGCGCCAATTCCGGGCTGGAGGATGCCGAAAATCTGGCGTGGAAGCTCGACCGCGTGCTGCGGGGAACATCGCCCGAGGCGCTGCTCGGCAGCTACCACATCGAGCGAAGCGCCGCGGCCGACGAGAACATCCGTGAATCCACCCGCTCGACCGACTTCATGGCGCCGAACTCCCACCAGGAGGGGCGGCTGCGCAAGGCGGTGCTGTCGCTCGCCAGGGAAACCGAGTTCGGCAAACGCATGGTGAATGGCGGACGGCTCTCGACGCCCTCGATCTACGAGACGCCGCTGTCGACCGCCGATGGCGACCCTTGGCGCGGCGGGCCGCGTCCCGGCGCCTCGATGCCGGACGCGCCGATAACAGGGCAGGGCGGCGAACCGATCTATCTCACCGAAGCTTTCATCGGCGCCGGAACAGGGTTCACGCTGCTGGAGTTTAGCAATGGCGCCGCGTCGGAACGGCCCGACGGACTGGGCACGATCCGGATCGGCGGCAAGGGCGGTCTGGCCGATTCTGCGGGCCTTGCCGCCCGGCGTTACGATGCCGAGCCCGGCACCGCCTATCTGCTGCGCCCCGACGGCTATGTCGCGGCACGCTTCCGCCACCCGACGCGGGCGGCGCTCGATGCCGCGCTGGCGCGCGCCGCAGGCCATATTTGAGGTTTCGTCATGGCGCTATCGACCCGTTCGAACTTTGCCAAGCCCGACGACGCGTTCCGCGCCATCGTCGAGGCGCATCATGGGCTCAACGACGAGCAAAGCGCCGATCTCGATGCGGCGCTGGTTCTCATTCTCGCCAATCACATCGGCGATCTCGATGTGCTGAAGGAGGCCATCGCGCTCGCCGCCCAGCGCATGCTCGGTGCGAGCCAGCAGCAAGCGCAACAACAGCAGCAATAGTTCACGTCCCGAACGAAGTCAGGAATCGAATCGATGGCCAAAGGTTTCGCGTCCACCACCGATCTCGCGGAGAAGAAGATCACCTTCTCCGAAATCGGCACCGATCTCTATGCCTTCACCGCCGAGGGCGATCCGAACTCGGCGATCATCGTCGGCGACGACGGCTGCCTGGTGTTCGACGCGCAGTCGACGCCGGCGATGGCCAACAAGGTAATCGAGCGCGTGCGCACCGTGACCGACAAGCCGATCAAATATGTCGTGCTGTCGCACTATCATGCCGTCCGCGTGCTGGGCGCCTCCGCCTACAAGGCGCAGGGCATCGTGGCGTCGGTGGAAACCTACCGGCTGATCGAGGAGCGCGGCCAGCAGGATTGGGATTCCGAATACGGCCGCTTCCCGCGCCTGTTCCAGGATGCAGAGAGCATTCCCGGCCTGACCTGGCCGACGCTCACCTTCGAAGGCGAGATGTCGATCTATCTCGGCAAACGTGAGGTGCGGCTGATACAGCTCGGCGCCGGGCATACGTCCGGCGATATCGTTGCCTGGGTGCCGGATGCGGAGGTGATGTTCTCCGGCGACCTCATCGAATATCACTCGGCCTGCTATTGCGGCGATGCGCATTTGCGCGAATGGCCTTCCACCTTGAATGAAATCCGTGCCTTCAATCCGAAGGCGATCGCGCCGGGCCGTGGTGACGCGCTGAAGGGATTATCGACCGGGCGCGATGCGATCGCCATGACGCGCGATTTCGTCACCTCGCTCTATGGCGCGGCGGAAAGTTCGGTCGCCAGGGGTCGTACGCTGAAAGAGACCTTTGCCGCGACGCGCGAGGTGATGGACCCCAAGTTTTCCAGCTTCGCCATTTACGAACACTGCCTGCCGTTCAACGTCTCGCGCGCGTTCGACGAAGCATCGGGGATCGACGATCCCGTGATCTGGACCGACAAGCGCGACCAGGAAATGTGGGCCGCCCTGCAAGGAGGAGGATGACCATGAATATCAATACCTCGCCTGATCAGATCGTCCGAAGCACGGCGCAGATAACGCCCGGATACATGTCCGGCTTCGGCAACAGCTTTGAGACCGAGGCCTTGCCCGGCGCGCTGCCGATGGGCCGCAACTCGCCGCAGCGCTGCGCCTACGGGCTCTATGCCGAGCAATTGTCCGGCTCGCCCTTCACCGCGCCGCGCGGCACCAATGAGCGCTCCTGGCTCTACCGCATCCGCCCGTCGGTGAAGCACTCCGGCCGCTTTGAAAAAGCGGACGCCGGACTGTGGCGCACCGCGCCGTGCCATGAATATGAGCTGCCGATCGCGCAACTGCGCTGGGATCCGGCGCCGATCCCGAAGGAGGATACGACCTTCCTGCAGGGCGTGCAGACCATGACGACGGCGGGCGATGCCAATACGCAGGCCGGCATGGCCGCACATGTCTACCTCATCACCAAGTCGATGGTGGATCAGCATTTCTACAATGCCGACGGCGAGATGATGTTCGTGGCGCAGCAGGGCAATCTGCGCCTCGTCACCGAGTTCGGCCGCATCGACATCGAGCCCGGCGAGATTGCGGTGATCCCGCGCGGCGTGAAATTCCGCGTCGAGATTCTGAACGGGCCGGCGCGCGGCTATCTCTGCGAAAATTACGGCGGCGCGTTCACACTGCCGGAGCGCGGGCCGATCGGCGCCAACTGTCTTGCCAACTCGCGCGACTTCCTGACGCCGGTGGCGTCGTACGAAGACAAGGACACGCCAACCGAACTCTACGTGAAGTGGGGCGGCTCGTTGTTCAAGACCACGCTGCCGCATTCGCCCATCGATGTCGTCGCATGGCATGGCAACTACGCGCCCTATAAATACGATCTGCGCACCTTCTCTCCCGTCGGCGCCATCGGCTTCGACCACCCAGATCCCTCGATCTTCACGGTGCTGACTTCACCGTCGGAAACCGCCGGTACTGCCAACATCGATTTCGTCATTTTCCCGGAGCGCTGGGCGGTCGCCGAGAACACCTTCCGTCCGCCCTGGTATCACATGAACATCATGTCGGAGTTCATGGGGCTGATCTACGGCGTCTACGACGCCAAGCCGGAAGGTTTTGTCCCCGGTGGTATCAGCCTGCACAACATGATGCTGCCGCACGGCCCGGACCGCCAGGCGTTCGATCACGCCAGCAATGGCGAGTTGAAGCCGGTGAAATTGACCGGCACGATGGCTTTCATGTTCGAAACCCGCTTTCCGCAGCGGGTGACCCAACACGCGGCGACGTCGGCAACGCTGCAGGACGATTATGCGGACTGCTGGAAGGGTTTGGAGAAACGGTTCGATCCAAACAAGCCTTAGTTTCTTACCCTCCCCTGGAGGGGGAGGGTCGACGCTCATGAAATGAGCGGCGGGGTGGGGTGACGGTCTCTCCACATCCAACAGTGCCCGAGTGGAGAGATCACCCCACCCCGTCACGAATCTCGCTTCGCTCGATCCGTGCCGACCCTCCCCCTCCAGGGGAGGGTGAAGAGAAAGCCGCCGCACTGGTATTCATGCTCCATCGGGAAAACCATGCCCCATCCCAACGATCCCAAGCTCCGTTCCTTCATCCCGGTCGACGCCACGTCCGACTTCCCGATCCAGAATCTCCCCTACGGTGTATTCTCCGCCAAGGACGGCCTTGCCCCGCGCATTGGCGTTGCAATTGGCGATTACGTGCTCGATCTCTGGCAGCTCGCGCAGGATTGTCGCTTCGACCTCGTCGAGCCCGCGGTATTCGCAGCGTCCCAGCTCAATCCATTCATGGCGCTGGGGCCAAAGGTGTGGTCGAGCACGCGGGCGCGGATCAGCGAACTTCTGCGTCATGATAATCCGGAGCTGCGCGACAACGAGAAACTGCGCCAACGCGCGCTGGTGCCGATGGCCGATGTAAAGCTGCATCTGCCGTTCGCCGTCTCCGGCTATACCGATTTCTATTCGTCCAAGGAGCACGCCACCAATGTCGGCGTCATGTTCCGCGGCAAGGACAATGCGCTGCAGCCGAACTGGCTGCACATGCCGATCGGCTATAACGGCCGCGCCTCGACGGTGGTCGTCAGCGGCACGCCGGTGCGCCGGCCGCGCGGACAGTTGAAGCCGCCGAGCGCCGACGTACCGAGCTTCGGGCCGTGCAAGCGGCTCGATTTCGAGCTCGAAATGGGCGTCGTGGTCGGCCAGCCATCTGACATGGGCGAGATGCTCACCGAGAAGCAGGCCGAAGACATGATCTTCGGCTTCGTCATCCTGAACGACTGGAGCGCGCGCGACATCCAGCAATGGGAATATGTGCCGCTGGGACCGTTCCAGGCAAAAGTGTTCGCGACCTCGATCAGCCCGTGGGTGGTGACGCGCGAGGCGCTGGAGCCGTTCCGGCTGCATGGTCCGGCGCAGGACCCGAAGCCGCTGCCCTATCTGCAGCAGGCGCAGCCGAACAATTACGACATGGCGCTGGAGGTCGGGATGCGTGCGGCGCCCATGAATGCGCCGAAAAATATCAGCCGCACCAATTTCAAATACATGTACTGGTCGTCGGTGCAGCAGCTCGTGCACCACGCGGCCTGCGGCTGCGCCATGAATGTCGGCGATCTCTTAGGCAGCGGCACCATCTCCGGCCCGGAGAAGGACCAGCGCGGCAGCCTTTTGGAGATAAGCTGGAACGGCACCGAGCCGGTCGAACTGGCCGAAGGCGTGAAGCGAACCTTCCTTGAGGATGGCGATTCGCTGGTCATGCGCGGCTGGTGCCAGGGCGACGGCTACCGCGTCGGCTTTGGCGAAGTCGAGGGGACGATATTGGCGGCTGAATAGCGGAGCCGTAGGGTGGGCAAAGGAGCGGAGCGACGTGCCCACCATCCGTCGTCGAGCACGCTGCGAAATGATGGGCACGCTTCGCTTTGCCCACCCTACGAAGTTACCGCTCCTGCGGCGGAATATCCTGCATTCGCGCACAATGCGCGGCGACATCCTCGACGCTGTATTTCAAATGCACCCGCTTGTCCGACGGCAACTGCTTGGTGACACATACACCCGGCCGCCGCTCGGTGGCGGGCCGGATCGGCCGCCGCTCAAAGCCGCCGCCGCAGTTCGGGCAGACATTGTGCAGCTTGTTCTCCACGCAATCAGCGCAGAACGTGCATTCATAGGAGCAGATCAGCGCATCGGTCGCGTTCGGCGGCAGGTCCTTGTCGCAATATTCGCAGTTGGGGCGGAGTTGCAGCGCCATCGTCGCCTCGTAGGTTGATTCCTCGGGGATCATTGCAAATCGGCTGGAAAACGCGAATGACGAATTTCCCTCCAATTGCGCCATGCTACTTCCGTAACGGCAGCCTCGAACTCTCCTTCAGCCGGTCCAGCACGATCGACGAGCGCACATGTGCCACGCTCTGGTGCGGCATCAGCACGTTGTTGACGAGGTCGGAGAGGTCCTTCAGATCGCGCAGCACCACCTTCAGCACGTAGTCGGCATCGCCGGTGAGCGAATAGGCCTCCTGGATATCGTCGACGCGGTTGACCAGCGCGCGGAATTTCTTGGCATTGTCGGGCGAATGCGTCGCCAGCGTGATGTGGACGAAGGCGATCAGGTTGAAGCCGAGCGCCTCACCGGAGAGGTCGGCGTGGTAGCCGGCGATGACCTTTTCCTCCTCCAGCCGCATTCGCCGCCGCGAGCATTGCGAGGCGGAGAGGCCGACGAGGTCGGCCAACTGCTGGTTGGTCAGCCGGCCGTCGTCCTGCAGGGCGGCCAGCATTTTGAGATCGAAGGCGTCTACGGAGATCATGCGCAAATTACCGGTTTGGTGCACGGATCGTGCGTCACGATAGCCGAATGCGCCTCCATTTGCATGCACTTTGCGTCCATTTCGCCCGATATTGATCCAGATCAATTTTCGGGAGATTTCGCCATGGGTCCGTTTCCGCACGACGCGCCGGCCGCCACCATCACATCAGACAATCCGATGGGCACCGACGGGTTCGAGTTCGTCGAATATGCGCACCCGAAGCCTGAGGAACTGCACGCACTGCTCCGCCTGATGGGCTATGCGCCGGTCGCGCGCCACAAGAGCAAGAAGATCACGGTCTATCGTCAGGGCGACATCAACTATCTCGTCAACGAGGAGCCCGGCACGCATGGATATGGCTTCGTCGCCGCCCACGGGCCGTGCGCGCCGTCGATGGCGTTTCGTGTCGTCGATGCGAAGCGGGCCTATGAGCGGGCGCTGTCGCTCGGCGCGGAAGCCGCCGATATCTCCGCCGCGCAGAAGACACTCGATGTTCCCGCCATCAGGGGCATAGGCGGCAGCGTGCTCTATTTCGTCGACCGCTACGGCGCCAAGGGATCGGCCTATGACCTCGAGTTCGAATGGCTCGGAGCGAAAGATCCGCGGCCCGCGGGCGCCGGGCTCTATTACATCGATCACCTCACCCACAACGTCCATCGCGGCCGCATGGATGTGTGGACCGGCTTCTACGAAAAACTGTTCAACTTCCGCCAGATTCGCTTCTTCGACATCGAGGGTCGCGCCTCCGGCCTGTTCTCGCGCGCGCTGACGAGCCCCGACGGCAAGATCCGGATTCCGATCAACGAGGACGCCGGCGATTCCGGGCAGATCGAGGAATATCTCAACATCTACCGCGGCGAGGGCATCCAGCACATCGCCTGCGGCGCGCGCGACATTCACCGCACCGTCGAGACCTTGCGCGCCTCCGGCCTTCCGTTCATGCCGTCGCCGCCGGATACCTACTTCGAGAGGATCGACGCGCGGTTGCCGGGACATGGCGAGGAAGTCGCGCGCCTGCAGCGCAACGGCATCCTCATTGACGGCGAGGGCGTGGTCGATGGCGGCCACACCAAGGTGCTGCTGCAGATCTTTTCTGCCAATGCGATCGGGCCGATCTTCTTCGAATTCATCCAGCGCAAGGGCGACGACGGGTTCGGCGAGGGCAATTTCAAGGCGCTGTTCGAATCGATTGAGGAGGATCAGATCCGGCGGGGCGTGTTGAAGGTGGGGAATGCGGCGTAGAACCCGCCGCTGTCATTCCGGGGCGATGCGCAGCATCGAACCCGGAATCTCGATGTTACGACCTCTGGATTCCGGGTTCGCTCGCTTCGCGAGCGCCCCGGAATGACGGCTATCTCTTCCACGCACTCGTCAGTTCGGCAATCTCCGCCTTCTCCGCATCCCGGATCGCCGACGGCGTCCGCGAGAACCGCGGCGCCGGCGCCGGTTGCGTCACGCCGTGACGCTCGACGAAAATGTTGCGTGCGGCGTTGTGCGGATGCTTTGGCGCTTCCGCCATGGTCAGGATCGGCGCGAAGCAGATGTCGGTGCCTTCCATGATCTTGCACCAGTCCTCACGGCTCTTGCTCATGAACACCTTCGTCAGCTTGTCTTTCAGCGCGGGCCAGGCCTTGCGGTCCATCTGCGCGTCGAAATCGGCGTCGGTGAGGCCGGCATGCTGGCGCAGCAGCGCGTAGAACTGCGGTTCGATCGAGCCGATCGAAATGAAATTGCCGCAGGAGCATTCATAGATGCCGTAGAAATGCGCGCCGCCGTCGAGGAAATTCTGCTCGCGCCCCTCGACCCAGCGGCCGATCGCGGTCATGTCGAAGAACATCGACATCAGCGAGGCTGCGCCGTCGCACATCGCAGCATCGACCACCTGGCCCTTGCCGGATTTCGACGCTTCCAGCAGCGCGGCGAGCACGCCGACCACGAGATAGAGCGCACCGCCGCCGAAATCGCCGACGAGGTTGAGCGGCGGCACCGGCTTCTCCTTCGTGCCGATCGCAGCCAGCGCGCCGGTCACCGAGATGTAGTTGATGTCATGGCCGGCGGCATGCGCCAGCGGGCCTTCCTGGCCCCAGCCGGTCATGCGGCCGAACACCAGCCGCGGGTTGCGCGCCATCACCACATCGGGCCCGAGACCCAGCCGCTCCATCACGCCGGGCCGAAAACCTTCGATCAGCGCGTCGGCATTGGCGAGCAGATCGAGCACCTGCGCGACTGCGGCCTTGTCCTTCAAATCGAGTTCGACCACCTTCCGTCCGCGTCCCGCCACCGACTTCAAATTCTTCTTCGCACCGACGCGATCGAGCGTCACGACTTCCGCGCCCATGTCGGCGAGCATCATGCAGGCGAACGGACCCGGGCCGATGCCGGCGAATTCGACGATGCGGAAGCCGGCGAGCGGACCGGAGGTGCGGGTAGCAGATTGGGTGGCTGGTTTGTCGAGCACGGTGCTTCCTCGAATGATCTTTTAATTAGCCGATTAGCTAAATTGTCTCGCCTTCGCGGCCGAGTGGCAAGCAAATCTTGGCCCAAAAGCAATGCGGCGCGCATCGCTGCGCGCCGCATGCATGGCTCAAGGAGGGATAGATCAGCCGGCTGCTTGCACCGCGCGCTGCGCCATCACCTTGATCAGGTTGGCGCGGTAATCGGCGGTGCCATGGATGTCGTTCAGAAGCCCGTCCGCCGAAATCTTGACGCCGTCGATTGCGCCGGGCGACCAGTTCGCCTTCAGCGCCGCCTCGATCGCGCCGACACGCATGACGCCGCTTTGCGATGCACCGGTCGCGGCGACGCGAACGTCGCCTGCCGGGGTCTTGGCGACGAATACGCCGGTTAGCGCGAAGCGCGAGGCCGGATGGTTGAACTTGGCGTAGCCCGCTTTGGCCTGAACCGGGAACGACACCGCGGTGATGATTTCGCCGTCCTCAAGCGCCGTGGAGAACAGGCCCTTGAAGAAATCATCCGCCGAGATCGAGCGCTTGTTGGTCTTCACGGTGGCACCGAGCGCCAGCACCGCCGCCGGATAGTCCGCCGCCGGATCGTTGTTGGCGAGCGAGCCGCCGATGGTGCCGCGATGTCGCACGGCCGGATCGCCGATCAGCGAGGCGAGGTAGGCCAGCGCCGGGATTGCCTTCCGTACCGTTTCGCTCGAAGCGACGTCGTAATGGGTCGTTGCCGCCTTGACGACGATTCCGTCACCGGTTGCTTCGACGCCGATTAGTTCCTTGATCTTGCCGAGATCGATGACGTCGGACGGCGAGGCCAGCCGCTGCTTCATGACAGGGATCAGCGTATGGCCGCCGGCCAGATACTTCGCATCCGAACCCTTGGTGAACAGGCTTGCGGCTTCGTCGACCGAGGAGGGGCGATGATAGGTTGTCTGGTGCATGATGTTTCTCCAAATCTTTTATTGTTGCGCGAAGCCCGGTCGCAAAACCGGTGCCCACTTTTGCGGGCTGCGCGCTAGCCGTGGATCGCATGCCAGACGCGATCGGGCGTCGCCGGCATTTCGAGTTTGTTGTTGCCGATCGCATCCGTAATCGCGTTGATCACGGCGGCGGAAGCGCCGATCGCACCGGCCTCGCCGCAGCCCTTGACGCCGAGCGGATTGCCTGGACACAGCGTTGTCGTGTGCGACAGCTTGAACGAGGGCAGGTCGTCCGCGCGCGGCATGGTGTAGTCCATGAACGAGGCCGTCAGGAGCTGGCCGGAAGCGTCATACACCACGCCCTCCAGCAGCGCCTGGCCGATGCCCTGGGCAAGGCCGCCATGGACCTGGCCCTCGACGATCATCGGGTTGATCAGCCGCCCGAAATCATCCGCCGCCACGAAGTTGACGAAGGTGCTCTTGCCGGTCGCGGCGTCGACTTCCATTTCGCAGATGTACGCGCCGGCCGGGAAGGTGAAGTTGGTCGGGTCGTAGAACGCGGTTTCCTTCAACCCCGGCTCCATACCGTCAGGCAGGTTGTGCGCGGTGTAAGCCGCGAGCGCGACCATCGGGAAGGCCAGCGACTTGTCGGTGCCGGTAACCTTCAACTCGCCGTTCTCGATGACGATGTCGTTTTCGGAAGCTTCGAGCTGATGGGCCGCGATCTTCTTGGCCTTGGCCTCGACCTTCTCCATCGCCTTCAGGATCGCGGTGAGGCCCACGGCCGCCGAGCGCGAGCCATAGGTGCCCATGCCGAACTGCACCTTGTCGGTGTCGCCATGGACGATCGAGACCTGGCTGATGGGAACGCCGAGACGATCGGCGATCAGCTGACAGAACGTGGTCTCGTGACCCTGGCCGTGGCTGTGCGATCCCGTGAGGATCTCGATGGTGCCGACCGGGTTGACGCGCACTTCCGCCGATTCCCACAAGCCGACGCCGGCGCCGAGGCTGCCGACGGCCTTCGACGGCGCAATACCGCAGGCCTCGATGTAGCAGGAGACGCCGATGCCGCGCAGCTTGCCCTCGGATTTCGCCTTCGCCTTGCGCGCTGCGAAACCGGCGTAGTCGATCGCCTTCATCGCCGCATCGAGCGAGGCGCCGAAATCGCCGATGTCATAGGCCATGATGACGGGCGTCTGGTGCGGGAACTGGGTGATGAAGTTCTTGCGGCGCAACTCCGCCGGATCGACCTTCAACTGCCGCGCGGCCGTTTCCATCAGCCGTTCCACCACGAAGCTGGCTTCGGGGCGGCCCGCGCCGCGATAGGCGTCGACCGGCACGGTGTTGGTGTAGACGCTGATCACCTCGGCGAAGATGTTCGGGATGTTGTACTGGCCCGACAGCAGCGTCGCGTAGAGATAGGTCGGCACCGAGGACGAGAACAGCGACATGTAGCCGCCGAGATTGGCGTAGGTTTTGACGCGCAACCCGGTGACCTTGTTATCCCTGTCAAACGCCATCTCCGCCTTGGTGAGGTGGTCGCGGCCATGGGCGTCGGTGAGGAAGGCTTCGGTGCGGTCGCCGGTCCACTTCACCGGACGTCCCACCTTCTTGGAGGCCCACAGCGCCACCATTTCCTCAGGGTAAATGAAGATCTTTGAGCCGAAGCCGCCGCCGACGTCGGGCGCCACCACGCGCAGCTTGTGCTCCTGCGCGATGTTGTAGAACGCCGACAGCACGAGGCGGGCGACATGCGGGTTCTGCGAGGTCGTGTAGAGCGTAAAGTGCTCTTCCGGCTCGTTATATTCGGCGATCGCGGCGCGCGGCTCCATCGCGTTCGGCACCAGGCGGTTGTTGGTGATGTCGAGCGAGACGACATTGGCTGCCGATTTGAAGGCGGCATCGGTTGCGCCTTCGTCGCCGATGACCCAGTCGTAGATCACATTGCCTGGGGCTTCCGGGTGCAATTGCGGCGCGCCCGGCTTGATCGCGGCGCGGATATCCGGAACGGCGGGCAGCTCCTCGTAATTGACCACGACGGCTTCCGCCGCATCGCGGGCCTGGTTCTTGGTCTCGGCGATCACGACCGCGACGGCCTGGCCGACGAAGCGCACCGTCTCCGGCGCCATCGCCGGCCATGCGCCCATCTTCATGCCGGTGCCGTCCTTCGATGTGATGGCCCAGCCGCAGATCAGATTGCCGATCTTGTCGTCGACAATCTGCTGGCCGGTCAGCACGCCGACCACGCCCGGCATGTCCTTTGCCGCCGACGTGTCGATGCTCTTGATCTTGGCATGTGCATGCGGGCTGCGGATGAAGTGTGCGTGGGTCATGCCCACCAGCTTGATGTCGTCGACGTAACGTCCCTTGCCGGTAATGAAACGGCGGTCTTCCTTGCGCACGACGCTTGCGCCAATGCCTTCAACGCCCATGTCCTGATCCTCCCAACCGGAGTTATTTGTTTCCCGCCATTTCCGTCGAAACGCGGTCTTGAATTCGAGAAATTGCTGGCAGGCGGTTTATTCAGCCGCCTGCGCGACCTTCATGCGTCCGGCCGCATCGAGCACTGCCTTGACGATGTTGTGGTAGCCGGTGCAGCGGCAGATATTGCCTTCCAGCTCGTGCCGGACGGTTGCTTCATCGAGCTGGCCACTGTGGCGGTGCACAATATCGATCGCCGACATGATCATGCCGGGGGTGCAGTAACCGCACTGCAGGCCGTGATTGTCGCGGAACGCCGCTTGCATCGGGTGCAACTCGTCGCCTTTGGCGATGCCCTCGATGGTGGTGACGCTGGAGCCCGCCGCCTGGCCCGCCAGCACGGTGCAGGATTTGACCGCCCGGCCGTCAATATGGACGACGCAGGCGCCGCACTGGCTAGTGTCGCAGCCGACATGGGTGCCGGTCAGGTTCAGGTGGTCTCGGAGGAGATGGACGAGGAGCGTCCGGTCCTCGACGTCGGCCGACACGGCTTTGCCGTTCACGGTCAGTTTGACTGTAGACACGCGTGGTACCTCCCGATGTTTTATAATTATTCCAATTAGAAACAGCGGCGAGGGAACTTGCAACTGGGATTTTTGTGGGCCGGGTCATTGTGATGACATCGGCGCGATGTGCGCCCAAGGATTCTCGCGGAGAGCCTTTTCTTACCCTCCCCTGGAGGGGTCCGGACGAGCGAAGCTCGCTCGTGGGTCGACGCGCGTGTAACGCGCGGCGGGGCGGGGTAACGGTCTCTCCACATCCAACAGTGCCCGAGTGGAGAGATCACCCCACCCCGTTTCGCATTTCGCTTCGCTCATGCGAACCGACCCCCGAGCGAGCTTCGCTCGTCCGGACCCCTCCAGGGGAGGGTGCGAGACCGGTCACTCCGCACCCCCTTGCAACTTTTGCCCGGATTTACCCACCTTTATCCATTGTGCCTTAAGTTTGCGCACCGGATCGGGGGCGGGGGCCGCCGATGCCTGTTTTTAGAACGAAAACGGGGGGTGACGTGCGATTTCCGAAACGTAGCGGCTCGTCTTTCAAGATCCTGACCCTGCGGTTCCGCGCCAAGATCATGCTCGGCTTTGCCGTCGTGCTGGCGATCTCGGCCGCCAGCATGGGGTTTGCCTATCTTGGGTTCGAACATGTTTCTGCTGGCGTCGATTCCTATCGGCGCAGCGTGCTGGAGGCGGACCTGTCGCGCGACATCGATCGCGAGCTGATCTCCTATCGTTCGCTCGCCCGCTATTTCGTGGCGACGGGCAAGGAAGAGGACGGCAAGGCGGCGCTGGCAGCCGAGGCCGGCCTGAAGGACGCGATCATCGCCTCGATGAAGGGGACCACCAACCCGACCCGGCTCGAGCAGGTCGCGAAGCTGGAACGCGAGTTCCGCACCTTTACGAAAATTTTCGCCGACATCCTCAAGGTCAAGGACGAGAGCGCGCGGGTTGCGCAAAACCAGCTGACGCGCAATGGCCAGTCGCTTTATTACAAGCTCGACGATCTCCCCAGCAACGCTGATGAATCCGAGCTTCAGGCGGTCACCTTCAGTGCAAAAAAAGTGGCCGATGAGTTTCAGGCCGTGGTGGGGCTCGCCAACACCTTTGTCATCAATTCGGACAAGACGGTCGCCTCCAGCGCGCTCGCGCGCCTGAAATTTCTCGGCAACTCGTTGAAGGCGATCCCGGCGAACAATGACAAGATCCGCCAGGGAGTCCAGGAGATCGCGGCTCTGCTGGAAGAATACCAGAAGGCGCTCACCAAGCTGGTCGACAATGCCAAGGAGATCGATGACCTGATCCAGGAAATGGCTGAATCGGCGGCGGCCATCAACAAGGGCTCGCTTGCGATGAAGTCGGACTTGCTGGCCGATCAGAAGCGGCTCGAGGCCGAATCGAACGCGACCATCGGCGAGACCGAGCGGCTGATCCTGATCCTTGCCGCCGGCGGCTTCCTGCTCGGCTGCGTCTGGGCGTTCCTGCTCGGCACCGGCATTTCCCGGCCGATGATTGCGATGTGCAAGGCGATGCGCGAACTCGCCGCCGGCAATTTCGAAGTCGTGCTGCCCGGTCTCGGCCGCAAGGACGAACTCGGCGAGATGGCAAGCGCGGTCGAAGAGTTCAAGGTGCAGGCGATCGCTCGCGCCGAGCGCGACGCCGCCGCCCAGGAAGCGCAGAACAAGGCGGCGAGCGCCGCGCGCCGCGCCGAGCTCATCCGCTTCGCCGATGAGTTCGAAGCCGCCGTCGGCGCCATCGTCTCCAACGTGTCGTCCTCGGCCGTGCAGCTTGAAGCCGCCGCAGGCACGTTGACACGGACGGCTGAAACCACCCAGAGCCTGTCCAGCCAGGTTGCCGGCGCCTCGGAAGAGGCTTCCAGCAACATGCAGTCGGTGGCGTCGGCGACCGAGGAATTGTCGGCCTCCGTCGACGAGATCGGACGGCGCGTCAAGGAATCCAGCCAGATTGCGGAAGCGGCCGTGCGTCAGGCCGAACAGACCGACGGGCGGATCGGAAAGCTGTCGCGCGCCGCGCAGGAGATCGGCGACGTCGTCAAGCTGATCACGGCGATTGCGGAGCAGACCAACCTGCTGGCGCTGAACGCCACCATCGAGGCGGCCCGCGCCGGCGATGCCGGCCGCGGCTTTGCCGTGGTCGCATCCGAAGTCAAATCGCTCGCCAGCCAGACCGCGAAGGCGACCGACGAGATTTCAAATCACATCACGGGCATGCAGGGTGCGACGCAGGAATCGGTCGCCGCGATCAAGGAGATCGGCGGTACCATCGGAAAAATCTCCGACATCGCCTCGACGATCGCGAGCGCCGTCGAGCAGCAAAGCTCGGCGACCCAGGAAATCGCGCGCAGCGTCCAGAACGTCGCGCAAGGCACCCAGGAGGCCGCCGCCAACGTCATGCACGTCAACCGCGGCGCGACCGAAACCGGCTCAGCCTCCGAGGAGGTGCTGAATTCGGCGCGAACGTTGTCGAGCGAAAGCACGCGGCTGCGCGAAGAGCTCGATCGCTTCATGGGGAATATCCGGGCGGCGTGAGCGGGGTCCAGTATATCGCTCCGGCGAGGCGGATCAATCCCATCCAAGGCTGTCATCGTCCGGCTCGACCGGACGATCCAGTATTCCAGAGACGGCTGTGCTTAACCGAGAAGCCGCGGCGTACTGGATACCCCGCTTTCGCGGGGCATGACGGTTAGAGGAGGGACACTATCGCTGCTCTAGTGAGAAGCCGGCTTCACTCCCTCCCGAACTGATGCTTCAACTCCACTTTCGCGCGCTCCAGCCGCGCGCGCTGCGTCTTCGGCAGGGTCTTGCCGGCGCGGTTGATGTAGAAGGTCAGCATCGACAGCGCCGAGCGATAGGCGCCGCTCTTTCTGCGTGAACTATGCTCGGCAGAACGCTTCAGCGAGGCCGCGATCTTCTTCGCGCTGGTCTGCTTGAACACGCCGCGCTTCAGATCGAGCGCGTCGCTTTCCCGTGTCACGCGCTGCGACCACCGCTTCGGTGATGATTTCCTCGTCGCTGTCGTGCGACTGCTTTTGCGAGCGGCGGTCTTGCGCGGACGGGATGTTTTCCGACGTTCGGCCATGATCGGCTCCATGCTGTTTCGCCGAAGAACGGGCGGTCGGTGGTTCTGTTCCTTCATTCGCAATGACGCAGAAAGGCCGCAGCAAATATCTTGCATGCCCCAGCACACCATGACAGCTATGCATTTTCGCGGCGCGAAAATCGTCGGAACCCCTGCCAACCGAGGGCGTTATCTCGGTGGCGGGCAGCATGTTTGCCGCAATTGAGCGAGAAAACCCTGGGGCTGGGGCGTTCCGGGGTGTTTTTTCATTGGTCCAATCTGATGGGTCCGACAGCAATACGGCACGGTGCGGCAGTGAGTGAGAGTGTCTCGATCTCCGCACCGGCGGCGCAGGGCAATGACCGCGTCGTCGAGACCAGTATACCTGCACGGCTCGATTGCTTGCAGTGGGGCGGTTTTCATACCCGCGTCGTGGCCGCGCTCGGCATCACCTGGATTCTGGACGGGCTGGAAGTCACCCTTGCGGGCGCTCTGTCGGGCGCGCTGAAGGAAAGCCCGACGCTGCAATTCTCGAATTTCGACGTCGGCCTTGCCAACAGCGCCTATCTCGCCGGCGCCGTGCTCGGCGCGCTCGGCTTCGGCTGGCTGACGGACCGGATCGGGCGCAAGAAACTGTTCTTCATAACGCTCGCGGTCTATCTCACCGCGACTGCGGCCACCGCGCTGTCGTGGAACGTCGCGAGTTACGCGCTGTTTCGCTTCCTGACCGGAGCGGGCATCGGCGGCGAATATACCGCGATCAACTCGACGATCCAGGAATTGGTGCCGGCGCGTTATCGCGGCTGGACCGATCTCGTGATCAACGGCAGCTTCTGGATCGGGGCCGCGATCGGCGCGGTCGCCGCCATCGTGCTGCTCGATCCCAGTATGTTCGCGCCCGACATAGGCTGGCGGCTCGCCTATTTCATCGGCGCAGCGTTGGGCCTGATCGTGTTCGTGATGCGGATGTGGATTCCGGAAAGTCCACGCTGGCTGATGATTCATGGCCGTCCCGAAGAGGCGCACGCGATCGTCGACGACATCGAGCGGGCGTCGACGCGGCATCCGGATCATCCGGCCGATGAAATATTCCCGAAGATCAGGCTGAAGATGCGCAGCCACACGCCGCTTGGCGAAGTGGCGCACACGCTGTTCACGACCTATCGGCAACGTTCGCTGGTCGGCCTGGTGCTGATGGCCTCGCAGGCGTTCTTCTACAATGCGATCTTCTTCACCTTCGCATTGATACTGACCGATTTCTTCGACATCCCGGCCAGCCATGTCGGCTGGTACATCCTGCCCTTTGCGGCCGGTAACTTCCTCGGGCCGCTGCTGCTCGGCCGCCTGTTCGATACGCTCGGCCGGCGCGCGATGATCGCCACCACCTACGGCGTTTCGGGAATTCTGCTCGCGCTGTCGGGCTACCTGTTCTCGATCGGCGTTCTGACCGCGCAGACCCAGACCATCGCCTGGATGGTGATCTTCTTCTTTGCCTCGCCCGCGGCGAGCGCGGCCTATCTCACCGTCAGCGAGACGTTTCCGCTGGAGGTGCGCGCGCTGGCCATTGCGCTGTTCTATGCGATCGGAACAGGCATCGGCGGCGTGGCAGGGCCCGCGCTGTTCGGCGCGTTGATCGATACCGGATCGCGCAACAGTGTCTTCGCCGGCTACCTGTTCGGGTCGACGTTGATGATCGTGGCCGCGCTCGTTGCGTGGCGATATGCCGTGGCGGCCGAGCGCAAATCGCTCGAATCCGTCGCACGGCCGCTTGCATTTGTGGAGTAGGATGAGATGAACGAGGATCTGCTGGAAATGCCGTTGGAAGAAGATATTGTCCGCGAAGACGACGCCGCGCCGGAAACCGTTCCGGTGCCGCGCTCGCTGGTGCCGCATCTGAGCGAGACCGCCGTTCTGCTCGACATCGACGGCACGCTGCTCGATCTGATGCCGACGCCGCGTGAAGTCTGGGTGCCGCCGGGGCTGGTGAAGACGCTGAACCGCCTGCTTGTGCGAACCAATGGCGCGCTGGCGCTGGTCTCAGGACGCTCGCTCAACGACATCGATCTGATTTTCGCGCCGGATCAATTCCCGGCCGTCGGCGGCCACGGTGCCGAGATGAGGATCGAGCCGGATAGCGAGTCAGTGGACGCCCATGCGCCGCCACTGGACAAGGAATTGAAGCGGCGGCTGGCCGCGATTGCAAAACTCAGCCCTGGAATATTGCTGGAAGACAAGGGTTATTCGCTGGCACTGCATTACCGCCTCGCGCCGCACGCCGAGAAGGCGATCTATGCGGCGGTGTCGCTGATCAGGGCGGACCTGCCCAACGCGCCGATCGAGGTGCTGCCCGGCAAATGCGTTTGCGAGATCAAGCATTCCGGCTTCACCAAGGCGAGCGGCGTGCGCGAATTGATGACGCGCGAGCCGTTCAAGGGCCGCCGTCCGTTCTTCATCGGCGACGACGTCACCGACGAAACGGTATTTGCGATCATGCCTGATCTCGATGGCCTCGCTTTTTCCGTCGGCCGCCGTGCCAAAGGCGTTGCGGGACATTTCGATGCGCCGAGCGATGTCAGGGAATTCCTTACACACCTGCTTGATGACGAAAGGGACGCAGCGCTGCCATAATGTTTTTCGTCTCGACGAGATTCGAACATAGATTCTCGCCCTTGGCGCCGAGGTTCACGACAAAATTTATTTTTCGTGAGTTCCGGTGAGTTCCTGCACACCGCAGCCCGAATTTGGTTTCAATTCGTTGAAAGGGTGATCAGGAACCATATTGATGAACGGTTGTTAACCGCGGCGTACCAACGGGAGGGGACCTGTGAACCTCGTCGTCGTTTCTAACCGCGTTTCGCGCGGAAAACCCAACGAACCCATGACGGGGGGACTCGCCGCGGCGCTATTGCCGATCGTCGAGAAGTCGGGTGCTATCTGGGTTGGCTCCAGCGGAAGAGTCCGTGACGGGAACCAGAAGGAACCCTTTGCCGAAGTCGAGGCGCTGGGTACCGGCGCGCTGGCGATGCTGGATCTGCCGGCCGCGCATTACGGCGGCTATTACGAAGGTTTTGCGAACTCCGCGCTGTGGCCGGCGCTGCATTCGCGCGCCGATCTGATTCGCGCGTCGCAGGAGGACTATCTCAGCTACCGCGAAGTGAACGCCTTCATGGCGCGCGCGCTGCTGCGATTCCGAAAAACCGATTCCGCGTTCTGGGTGCAGGACTACCATTTCCTGGCGCTCGGCGCCGAGTTGCGCGATCTCAGCGTCACCGAGCCGATCGGCTTCTTCCTGCACACGCCGTGGCCGTCGCGTTCGGTGATATCAGGCGTGCCGCATCATCGCGAACTGATCGAGGCGATGCTGGCCTATGATCTGATCGGTTTCCAGACCGAGGAAGATTGCGAGAACTTCGTATCCTATGCGCAGTCCGATCTCGGCCTCGTCGTGCATGACGGCGTGATCATCTCGCGCTACGGCCGGACGCGCGCTGCGGTATTTCCGATCGGCATCGATCCGAAGCAGTTCGCCCAGTTGGCGACGAAGGCGTCGACCCATCCGGATGTCTCGCGACTGCGGCGCAGCCTGAACGGCGAGAAACTCGCGATCGGCGTCGACCGGCTGGATTATTCCAAGGGCCTGATCAACCGCATCAAGGCATTCGACCAGATGTGGACGCTGCATCCGCAGCTGGCGCGCACCGTGTCGCTCTTGCAGATCGCGACGCCCTCGCGCGGCGCGATTGAGGCCTATGGCAATCTGCAGAGCGAGGTCGCCAAGCTCGTTACCGACGTCAACGGCCAGCATGGCGAGGTCGACTGGACGCCGATCCGCTATCTCAACAAGGGCTACGGCCAGGCCGTGCTGGCGGGCCTCTATCGCACCGCGCAGGTCGGCGTGGTAACGCCGCTGCAGGACGGCATGAACCTCGTCGCCAAGGAATATGTCGCCGCGCAAAACCCGGTCGACCCCGGCGTGCTCGTGCTGTCGAAATTCGCCGGCGCCGCCAACGAGCTCGACACGGCATTGCTGGTCAATCCGCACGACATCGACGGCATGGCGCGCACCATAGCGATCGCGCTGTCGATGCCGCTCACCGAACGGCGGATGCGCTGGGAAGCGATGATGGCGAAGCTGCGCGGCCATACGATCCAGCAATGGTTCGCCGACTTCACCGAAGCGCTGCACGACTGCCAGCTCGACAAGAGCGAGTTGGCGCCTGTGATGACGGAGCCCGCGCTATGGCCGGTTCGCTCCGCCACCAATGGCGGCGCGCGGTATCACTAGTTTGGGGCTAGCCGCCGTGCTTCACCCGCCCCCTCGAGGGGGCGGGTCGTCACGCATCGCAGATGCGTGACGGGGTGGGGTGACGGTCTCTCCGCGTCCAACAGTGCCCGAGTGGAGAGATCACCCCACCCCGTCTCGCTTTTCGCTTCGCTCAATGCGAGCCGACCCCCGAGCGAGCTTCGCTCGTCTCGGCCCCCTCGAGGGGCGGGTAAGAAGGCGGTGCGCTCCTGATACGCTTTTGCTTGGGATAGCCTCCTCAGCCCGAGGCGGTCACGCCCCGGCCCCGCTCAATAACAATACGACACGCCATCCAGCACCGGGCAGCGCGCCTTGTTCGGCGCGCTCGGATTTTCCATCGGCACGTAACCGCCCTTGCCGTTGCCGGCGAACACGCCGGGGCCGATGACGACGGACGACTTGTTGCCGATGATGACGCTCGGATGCGGCGAGGCCAGCCTCGATTTCGAGCCGTCGGCCCACACGATGGAGTCGCCCGCAAAGATGCCGCGCCGGCCGTCGTCACAGGTCACGTCCACGCCCTGCTTGGTGCAGGCCTGCGCCAGCGCCGGGCTGGCCGCGGTGCCTGCGAAAGTTACGGCCAGAGCCGAGAGCAAGAGCGTCCGTGCGATCATTATGCGTCCTCCACCAGTTGCGCTGCCATCTATCGCCATCGATCGTGGCCGGATTCCGGTTCAAGCCCCGGCAAAGCGCCAATTATCCGATGCCGGAACGCTCCGAATTGCCAAACAAATTCAATGAATTGGGGAAATTTTAGCCGCGTTGCCCGGCGTCCCTTGCAAAATCACTCCTGCCCCTTCAAGAGAGGGCCTCCGGAGAGATGGCCGAGTGGCTTAAGGCGCACGCTTGGAAAGCGTGTGTGCGGGAAACCGTACCGTGGGTTCGAATCCCACTCTCTCCGCCACTACACTGTTCTCCTCTGTATCCGATTGTTCGAATCGACAGCAAAAACAACGAGTAGCGCGACAATGGCTGTCGCGGCTAGTGCCGCGATGTTACCCCTAGTCACCGCGCAAACTGTAGCTTTTGCCCGTGGGTTCGGAGGACGGATTTTCGCGATGGAGAACGCATGCCCGGCAAGCTCAAGCCGCTCGACGTCGAACGCGAAACTCGGCCCGGCAAATACCCCGACGGCGACGGTCTCTACCTTGTCATCGCGAGTGCCACATCGAAGAACTGGAGCTACCGGTACTGGAAAGACGGCAAGCAGCGCTGGCTCGGCCTAGGGTCGGTCAAGGACGTGTCGCTAAAGGACGCGCGGTTTGCTCGCGATGCAGCGCGTCTTCGCGTCAAAGGCGATCGCAGCACACCCGGCGTCGACATCGTGCAGGAGAAGCGAGCGGCGCGTGAGGAAGCGAAAGCCGTCGAGACCAAGGTCACCCTGCCTACTTTCGAGCAGTGCGCAGAAATCTACATACGCGAGCACTGGTCGACCTGGAGCAAGAAGCATCGCAGTCAATGGCCATCGTCGCTCAAACGGTACGCTTACCCGACAATCGGAAAACTCACGATCCCGGAAATCAAGCCCAGCCACGTCTACGAATTGTTGCGGCCGATCTGGGTTGAGAAGCGAGAGACGGCTAATCGTGTCCGCGGACGGATCGAAACCATCATCGCGAAGAACGCCGATGTTGACGATACCGATTTTCGAAATCCCGCCGGGCTCACTAAACAGCTGCGCGAGAAGCTTCCAAGGCGACCGAAACGCGTCGTCCGACATCATCCTGCACTGCCCTATGCCGAGGCACCGCAATTCGTGACTGAACTTGCAGCGGCAGTCGGCACAGCCGCAACGATGCTGCGCTTTGTCATCCTCACGGCCTGCCGTACCAACGAAGTAGTAGAGGCCCGCCGGTCCGAGATCGATCGGCTGTCCTCCGCTTGGAAGATCCCCGGCGAACGTATGAAGATGAACCAGGACCACGTCGTGCCGTTGTCGGCTCCCGCTCTTGCCATCCTGGACGAGATCCACGATGGCGCCGAGGGCGAATTGATCTTCCCGAATCCCGAGGGCGGAATATTTTCGGAGAATGCGATGCTCGCCGTGCTGGACCGCATGGGCTACGGCCACGTCACGGTGCACGGCTTTCGCTCGACGTTCGCAACCTGGGCCGAAGAATGCACGGACTATCCTGATGGAGTTCGCGAGGCAGCGCTGGCGCACAAATACAAATCGGAGACCACGGCAGCCTACCAGCGCGGGCAAAAGCTCGAGAAGCGACGCGCCCTCATGAAAGATTGGGCGCAATTCCTCCAAGGATCCGACGTTATCCGCCTTGGCGAGGTGGGTTGATCTATCTTGGGCAGCTCGACCTTCGTTCAAACGCAAAACCAATTCGCAAGGCGTTTGGTTTTGCCCAATCGTTTTGTCAGCGGGTTCGGGACGATTGGGAAGTACTCGATCATAACAAAAATGGAAGCCGTAGACCGTAACGAGCGCGAAGCCATGCGACTTAGCATCCGAAAATGCGCGTAGTCCCCTGAGGGCTTTGCGCCGTCAATCCGTTCTGGCAGGCTCAGAAACATCCGGGAACAACAGGATGCTTTGTATGTCTCGCGCCATGCCTATCGCGTTGGAAGCCCCGCTCGTAGCATCGCCGAATCAGGCGATGAGGGCGATCCAAGTCTCGCGCAAAAAACTGTACGAACTTATCAACACGGGCGAGTTGGAGAGTTATACCGAAGGCAAATCGCGACGCATCACAGTCAAATCGATCAACGACTACATCGAACGCCGACTGGCAGCAGAAGCGGTTCGGCGCAGCCGCGCCGCATCCGATAGAAAATGATCACCGCCGTTTGGCGGCTTCAGGTGAGAATAGCCACCTGGCCGGCATTGAAAAGACAACTTATCATTTTGGAAATGAAGGAGAGTATCAATGTCTTTTCTGCCGATACCAACGATCACCGGTTAGACAGGGCGGCAACCACTTTCGTTATATTCCTCACCGTCCGAGTCTAACCGCCGGGACGGCTTGGCTCTTGTGAGGAAAGCACGTCCGTCGAGCGATCGAATAGGTCTCGCGGCGCAAAGGTGTGACCGGCTCCATCGAGAATGCCAAGCGGGCATCGGCCGCCTTCGGCGCCGACGAGCAGGCCTCGGAGATGTCCATCTCCACCTGCCCTCGGCATTAAAGGCTCGCTAGGTCAGAAAACAGGCGTAGTGGCACCCGCTCCTCCATTCTCGCCCATGCAAATTTCATGGGCACCGGATTCTTGAACACAAGCAACGGTTCAAGCTTCGGGGTTTGATCGAGCCGCACGTACTTCATTACTTCTGGCACATGCTGTTCGATCATCGCGACGCGGTTCAGGTGCTTGAGCAGGAGGTCAGGTTTGCCTTCCGCATTTAACTCGCCACGAAAGTCGAGCAATTGTTCCGCAATTTCGCCATCCGTCTTCCGGTACTGGACATCCTTGCATTCGATCAGCAATACGCGTGCTGTACCGGGCTTCCATGCTAGTACATCAACATCTCCGTAGTCGCGGTCAAAACCCTTGCGGAGCAGCTTCGTGATTTTTACTTCGGCTTCTGCGCTCCAGCCAAGTTCTCGGAGCTTCGACGCGACTTCCTCGCTGAACTTTGAACCCATTCGGTCTCGGGATCTGCCAGCCCACCTATTCATCTTCGCCGTGAGTTGCCATCGTGGAAAATCGCCTGTGTAATACTGTCTGAACATATAACCGAAAGAATCGCGCACAATGCCGGGCGCTATCAAGACGATCGGGTCTTCTGAGTTGTCCATTTGCACAAGTGGTCTGCGCAATAGCGACAGCCGTCGCCTAAATCTCCACGGGAAAATGTCATTGTCGGAAAACCCGTCGGGAACGTCGCGCCAGCGCGGGCGGCTTTTAAAAGTCAGAAACTCCAAGAGCTTTTCCACGGCCCTTTCGTCAAGGGACGCCCCGTCGATCATTTCTCTGACGAGCTCTGAACGTTTGACTGGGAAAATCGCACGCTCGCGTTTGAAGCCCATATTTTCGATGCCGTCTACGAAGAGGCGCGTGAGTTCGAGCGAAGCCCCGAACTGCTCTTCAAATGCCTCCACGAATTCCGGCTCGATCTGCGCTGATCTGCCATCATCAAGCGTTCGTTCTTGCAGATTTACGGCATAGTTTTTTATACTGTCCTGAACCGTAAGATCGGTGGCAGCCTGCCCATACGGCGTAAGAATCTCCTCGTGGAACGAAACATTGGCGTGGATGTCACCAAGCGGGGTGATCCGGACGAGAGGCTCCATGGCTTGCCAGTGTATCGCATCGGACCATCCGCCCAGTCCGCAAGTCAGCATGATCTTCGACATCATGCTGGACATGTCAAAGTTGCCGGGACGCCTGCCGCCTGTTTCAGGGCATTCGCAGATTGCAAATTCAATCATAAGGCGGGTTGCCTGAAAGATGGCATTCAATTCTGCTTCATGGATCGCGATTGTCGAGAGCGTGGCCGCTTTATCCCTATGAAGCGCGACGACAGCGGCGGAGGTCCGGCGCCAGTTGTCTCGATCAGCCATTGCGCTCTCGTGGTTCGTGAGCGCAAAATCAATAACCGCTCGCCGATCCAATGTTCTCAGTTCATCACATATTTCGTCTTCTAGGATGCGAACGACGGCGTTAAGATAGGACGTGCATTCCTCGCGGCCCCTTACTTCACTTCCTTCGGATGGATTGCGAACTCGCCAACCTAAACCGAGCTTCACGATAGCGCCATCATCCACATCGATCTTGACTGGTGACGGCTTGATCGATCTGCGCACGTAATCGCGGAAGTTCCGGGCCATGAATGCATGGCTTTGACGCGCCTGCGGACTGGTCACGATCCTTGCGATAATATTGTCGCGCTTGCTGACATCGACAGGTTGGCCCGCAAGTTCGAAAACGGCTTCCACCAGCCTTGTCACAAGTGCTCGTTCTGCGACGTTCTCCGGGTTGAATATCGCTTGCTCGAAACCCTCTTCGATTTCCATTGCGAGGATCGGCGAGTCGATAGTTGCGCGTATGAATGGTAGAGTCCTCTCTAGATCGAGGAACTCCCTTTCGCCTCTTCCGAGCTTGTCACCCAGCTCCCCGCTAAACTTCGCCCGCCAAAGTATCGGCCCTTCCGGCAACGCCGGGAATTCCGTATCTAGTATCGGAGCAGAAAGGCAAATCCACGTCTTTAGCATCTGGAAGCGCTGGTAGGCCCACTGGCCCGCCGTAGCATCGGTCGTCTCCAGTTGTACCCACCAAGCGCGGCGCGTGGTCTCGTAAACCGATTTTGGCCAGCGGCTGTCTGAGTCTTCCGCAACATAGAAGGGCCGCGCTTGATCTTCTTCAAAGATGGATTCCCCTGTGCGACGGACAACGAAGAAACGGCCATCTATAAACTGGCATGCATGTTCGTCGAAGGTTGTTATTGCTTCTTGGCGCACTTTGAGTAGCGCATTCTGCTCAACAAAGATCATGCGCTTCGTGCTAGCATCGATAAATTGTTCCGGTAGACTAGCGTGAGGGACAAGATGGCCGCCGAGCATTCGTGACCATGCAATAAGGTTCAAAAGCCCGTTTACGTTGAATAGATTGATGCCGATCGATTCCAGTTTCTCTCGGCCCTTCAGCAAGCGCCACAACGACATCTGCTTGAAATCTGGCAACCAACTCAACGTGAAGAGATCGGAAGCCCCAACGGCCTCAACTTGCCAACTCGCCCAAGACTTCTTCGGTGTGAGATCCAGCATGGCACGACCGATCCCGCTGCTCACCAGCAATGTCACCCCGGCTCTGAAGTCGCGCCTGCCGACAACGGCTCCGTATGCCTCATCAATCCAGCGCTCGATATCTTTAACAAGTCTCTCGGGGGTGTCGCGGGGATAAACTCCAACCAGACCGTCATCCTCGAAGTGATCAAGCGTGTCAGCGAAGAAAACGAAGTTCAGATATATTCCACGATCAGCAGCGGTCATGATGCCAGCAAGAAGGCCGTTGTCCGTTTTCTTGAACTCTATCGGAGCTCCCGTTCTTTCACCGAGTAAGGGAATCTTCGATACTGATGTCGCCAGCTCAAAGGCAAGTGTTCCCGCAAAAGCATCTCGCAATTGGGGCGTATCCATCTGTTCGATGACAAAACGACGAATGGCAGAGGTGATCGCTGTCGGTAGAAGCAAGTAGAGATCACCGTTGCGGTAGAGCAACGGATAACGCTCTAGACTTGAGTGGCCTATCTTGTCTGTAGTCAGGTCAGCACGCTTCGAAGGGTCGAATGCGAAGGGACCGAGCTGGTCCAACGATATCCCGCTTTCGGCAAGGTCCGCTTCCGAAAAGCGAATACGGCGTCGAACGGATGACAACCGCCCTAAGACAGCCGACGAAATCTTCTCCTGAGGAATCGTGCTCCCTTCCGTTAGGCGGTTCAGCGATGCACGTTCGCACACAAGGTCTGAAAGCCGTAGCAACTCATACACGTAATCCTTAATGCTATTGAACCGGGGGTAAGGCGGCAGCAGATCGAGGGCCTTCACAACGCGCTGGGTATGAAAACCCGCGGATTCCCAAATGCCTTCCAGCACCCTGAAGTTTCCGCGGGGTGTTACAATTAGGCTTACGAAGAGATCCTCTGCGGGATCTTCGAGCATCCCGACAGAACTGCTTCCAATCCATTCGAACAGGCGCTGGACGATCTTCTCGTTCGGCTTCTTTGATCCTTTGGCGCGGGCAAGAGAAAGATGCACCAGTGTTTCCAGGCGCACACAGTTACTTTGTAACAACGGTTCGCAAAGAAGGCCGCCAAAGCAGCTTGCAAGCCTCAAGGGATCATACGCTTCGATTGCTGTTAGAAGCTCTGCGCACTCTTGACTAATAACATCGAGCGGCACTGTGCCAAAACTAAAAGGCACTGGCATGTCCTCGAACGGGTCATCTGTGTTTTCGTTCACGCTGTTCTTTCAGGTTGCAGAGCCTGCCTGAGTTGGTTCTTGTAGCGAACAACGCACCGGGTGGAAGTTCAGAACAAGCAAGCTTTACTGCCAAGCTCCGGCGGCCGGATCCCATCGACCCTGGGCGCCTTCCGGCACGGCGAGGCCGTCGATCACGGGACCGAAGAAGCGTCGCAGCTCCACCTGAAGCTCCGCAAAAGGTGGTGGCTCGATCGTCGGCGGATTTCGGCGAAGGAAGCCGGTCCAATGACCGCGTTCTTCGGTGATCCTCGCGAACTCGTCCATCAAGCCTACAGGCATCTCGGCCGGGATGGCGGTCTCTCGTCGGCGAAGCGTTCCGCCGACGGCCTCCACCAGTCCCGACAGGTCGAATGGAAATGTACGGAGCGTGACCCAGATATCATAGAAATCCTTGATCCTGCCATTTGTCACCCCGAAGCGGATCATCGCCTCGAACTTCTCTGCGACGACGGTTTCGGGCGGGTACATCAGGATGTTCGCCGCCGGCAGGTCCGGCAAAAGGCTCGGAAAAATATGGCGTGTCGGTCGCGGGTAGACGTGATCGCCGAAACCAATGTCGACCTGGACTGGAATCATCGCCCTTGCCAGTTCGCCCCTGAGGCTCAGCCGGACGCCCTGATACTTGTCCTCTTCACGCACCTGCTCGACCCTCAAGCTGGCTCGATCGAAGATGATGCCGTCGTCCGGGGCTTCCACTTGGCAAATTCGGCTGAAGAGCTCAGTAATTGCGGCGGGGTCGGAGTCACCTTGGCCGAGGAGGTCGAGGTCGCCGGTTGGCCTGAAGACGTGCTCCGGCCAGGTCACAAACAGCATCGCACCCTTGAGCACGTATCTCCCGGCGGCTTCCGTCAGGCTGAGACGGAAGAGCAGCCGCTCGATCGCATAACGCGTCAGGATGCGCTGATAGTCGTCATTGTGCTGTCTGGCGTGAGCAAGTAGGCGCGCCCTGATCGACGCCGCAGGATTCCTGAGGACCTTGGCCATTACTGCATCGCCTTGATGTAGGGCTCAATCCGTGCGGTGACCCGATCGATGGCCGCATATTTCATGAGCTCGCTCGCCGTGGTCTTCCGGAGCCGCAGGGCGTCTCGGAGCGCCTCGATCGCGACATCCTCGCCAACGTGGCGGCGATGTTTGAAGCAATCGGCGATTGTTTTCGCAACGCCGTAGATCGGCACATCAACTCCTTCGACTCGAAGATGGTCGACGCCCGCGGTAAGGACTGCGCCTGTCGCGCGGACAATCTCGAGCCGCAGGCCCTTGATGTTTGGTGTCCGGGCTTTGTGAGGTATGGTCATCCACACTGCGTGCGGGAGCTGGGTGGTCAGTTCGTGGTGGCGAAGTGCGCTGACCAGGCTGACGACTCCGTTCGGCACGAGGCGCACCGCTTCCGCCAGATCGTGGGCGATATCCTCGCCGACTCCTTCAGGGATTTGGTAAAGGCCGCGGCCGAGACGGACAATGTCGCCGGCATCGGTCATGCGTTTCAGATAGACCAGCGGGATGCCTGCCGCCTTGAAATCGCGTGCGCGCGCAATTCCTCGATCTCGGATGAGACTGAGTGCGTTCTGACGATGATTTATATGACGTTCAGCCATGTTGTTATCTATTGTCGGCAAAAATAAGTAGCTTGTCGACAAAAAAGAACAGTTGGGAAACTTCAACTGATGTCATATATTTCTTATGACCATGGCGCAACAAAGTTCCCCACTCGACCTCTCCCCAAAGCTCGTGCGGGCTGCTCGTGCTCTTTTGGCGTGGTCCCAACAGGACTTGGCCAAGCAAGCCGGTGTATCGACCTCGACTGTGGCCGATTTCGAGAGAGGGCAACGGACCCCGGTCGCTAACAATGCCCAAGCCATTCGCACGGCGCTCGAGGGCGCCGGTATCAGGTTCCTGCCAACGGGAGCGGTAATCGGGCCTGCCGTCCCGATTATTACCGCATCCGGACGCCCTGGCGCGCCCATCCGATGGGTGGATGCGGAAGATCTTTCAAAATGGGCAGACCGAATTGATGGCGCCGCCAGCCTGCCAACTCTCCTCGCTTATTTGATCCGCGCCACGTCTGGCCCCTCAGCATACCTCCGATTCCCCGCCGGCGAGGGTGTTCTCCACTCGGGTTGGGACGGACGGACCAAAATCGAGATCGGAAACACTTACGTCCCGCAGGGAGAAACCGGCTGGGAGATCGGCAGTCAGCGTCGCGAAATCGAAAAGAAAGCAACGGAGGACTATCGCAAACGAACCAAGGCGCCCGAACCGATCAATCCTACCAACGCCACCTATGTGTTCGTCACTCCCCGCCACTGGCCCGGCAAGGATAAGTGGGCCAAGGCGCGAGAGGCAGAAGGACCTTGGGCGAAAGTTCTCGCATACGACGCCGATGACCTCGTTCATTGGATCGAACAAACACCGGCGATCGGACTTTGGCTGGCGGTTCGCCTTGGGAAGCGACCGGAAGGAACACGCGAGCTCGAAGAAATTTGGGAAGAATGGTCGCAGGCGACCAAATGGCCGCTCACAGAAGATCTGGCCCTGAGCGATCGGGACCAAGCTGCCGCTGACGTTCTTCGTTGGCTCCGCGACGAGCCGTCTGTTTTCTCTCTCCAAGCGACCACGACAGACGAAATTGTGGCGTTCTTCCACGCGACCCTCTCCATGCTGCCGGAAGATATGGCGGCGGCATATAGAGCCCGCTGTTTGGTGGCGACGACGGCTGCCGCCGCTCGGGCACTGGCTCAGGCGTCAGGGCCTTTGATTATAGTTATGACTGACTCTGAACCGGGTCTGGCACAGTCGCTTGCGGAGCGCGGCCACTACGTCCTGCAAGCTTATGATGAGCGACCGGTCTCCCGCGGCGACGTTCACACCCTCGCGCGACCGTCACGCGAAGGGATCGCGAGCGCCTTGATCGCGGCAGGCATAGCCGAACCTCGTGCCGAGGCGTACGCGCGCGACAGTGCGCGCAATCTGGCAATCCTGCGCCGTCTCATTCCAAGCGCGCCGGGGCGCCTGCCTCAGTGGGCGCAAGAGGCACCGCCGCAAGCTTTGCTGGCGGCGCTACTTGCGGGCGGCTGGGACGAGGACGCAGAGTCGGATCGAGCCCGGCTCGCAGAGCTCGCCGACCAGCCGTATGAAGCCGTCATTCGCGCCCTTGTGCCTTACGTCGGAAAATTTGACAGTCCATTGCAGAAGATCGGTTCGACCTGGCGCATCGCGTCGCCGCAGGATGCATGGTTCCTGCTCGCGCGGCACCTGACGCGCATCGACATTCAACGTTTCGAAGCCTCGGCCCACGCTGTGCTCGGCTCTGCGGATCCACGCTTCGAAATGGATCCGAACGAACGCTGGATGGCGGACGTCCGCGGCGTCCGCCGCTCCTATTCGGGAATGATGCGTCACGGAATCGGGCAAGTGCTGATCCTGCTCGCCCTCTGGGGTAAGGAAGTCAGTACTGTCCCCGATGCTCCAGGGCGCGCAAATAATATCGTCGCTAAACTCCTGGCTCACGCGACTCAACAACGCTGGTGGTCGCTTTCCCGGGACTTCCAACTGCTGGCGGAGGCTTCACCTACCGCGTTTCTCAGCGCCATTGAAGATAGCCTCGAACTGCACGATCCGCCCATTCGTGCCCTTTTCGGCACCGACGGCGAAGGTGTATTCGGTGCCGAACACCTGTCTGACTTGCTTTGGGCGCTGGAGTCCCTGGCTTGGTCGCCACATCTAATGCCACGAGTGACCCACGTCCTGGCTCGTCTCGACGCCATCGACAACCCACCCGGTCGATACATGAACAGACCGGCGAACAGTCTTCGCGAGATCCATCTTCTCTGGATCCCACAAACCTATGCTCCTCTCGATCTACGACTTCAGGCGCTTGATCTGATCCGCAAAAAAGAGAGCGGCTCCGCCTGGAAGTTGATGCTCGGTGTCCTGCCGCAAGGCCATGATACGTCCACGCCGTCACCGATGCCGCGTTGGCGTGATTTCACGGTCGACGAGGTCGAGATCGTCACTCGAGGTCTGATGGTTCGCGGGGCCACGGCGATCACTGAACGCCTGCTCACAGATGTCGGCACAGATTCCACCAGATGGTCGGCGCTGCTCGATCGTTTCGCCGATCTCGTACCCGACACTAAACGTGCGCTTGAGGCACTGGATGCGGCAGAGTCAAAGATCACCAAGAAGGCTGATCGCGCGGCCGTTTGGACAAGCCTGCGACGCGTGCTCCATCACCACCGGCAATTCCCGGATGCCGAATGGTCTCTGCCTGGCGAGGTACTAGACCGACTTGATGCGATCTACGCGCGCTTTGCGCCCAGCGATCCCCTTGAACGTGTGGCTTGGCTCTTCGAGCAATCCGTCGCTTTGCCAAGACCATCTGCTGAAGGCTGGAAAGCAGAGCGACGCGATGTCGACGTGGCGCGGCAGGAAGCGGCACAAGTCCTATTCGCAGAAGGTGGAGTGGCAACCGTCCTTGCACTCGCGCGCCTCGTCGATGCCGCTGGCTACATTGGCAAGGCTCTCTATGAGAGCGGCCTTTCTGAGTCCGATCTCGAACAGTTGCTGGAAGCCGCCATTAGAAGCGACAATAGCCGTGAACGCGACGTCGCCCACGGTCTGATTGCCTATATCTTTCAAGATCGAAAAGAGCCTTGGGCCGCAGCCTTGATTGCTAGGGCAAAGGAGCAAACCTGGGGCGACACGGCGCTGCTCACAATCCTGCGTGCTCTCCCGGTTGAACCCTGGACCTGGAATCAAGCGACCGAGGCTGGTGCAGAAATCGAAGAAAGCTATTGGCGTCGAACGCCTGTGTTTTGGATGAGCGAGGATGTAAACGTCGAGTTCGCAATCCGCAAACTCATTTCTGTCGGACGCGCTCGTCACGCCCTGTCGCTGGCGGGACGCGATAGCAAGGTTGATCTGCCGTCCAATCTCCTCCTAGAGGTCCTGCATGAGGCGGCACGCCAGCCGTTCGAAAACACGGGCGACATGAACGAAGCAACGATGTTCCAGCACTACGTCGCAGAGATCCTGCAGAATCTAGATGAACGCGGCGACGTCGACAGTAATGCGTTGATTAGGATCGAGTGGGACTATTTGCCGATCCTGGCTCGTTCGCGCCGGCCAGCCAAAGTTCTGATGAAAGCGCTCTCAGAACAGCCATCCTTCTTCATTGAAATACTCAGCGTGGTATTCAAGGCGACTGAGGAGAGCGGCGTCGTTGACGCCGAACCGGAAAACCCCGAGCGGGCTCGCGCCGTCGCCAGCCACGCCTATCGGTTGCTTGAACAATGGGATCGTCTTCCTGGAACCCGGGACGACGGCACAATCGATAGCACAGCGCTGGAGTCCTGGATCAAGGAAGCTCGTTCGCTAGCCAAGGCAGCGGGGCGAGAAGACATTGCCGACAGTCGGATAGGCAATGTCTTGGCTGCATCCAAGAATGGAGCGGACGGCAACTGGCCGGCCGAGGCGGTACGCGATGTGATCGATCTATTCCGTAGCAAACCGATGATCAACGGTTTTGTAGCGGGTAAAAGTAATCGACGCGGCGTTACAACACGATCGCCGCGCGATGGCGGAGATCTGGAGCGGAAGGAGGCTGCGAAGTACCGCAACTGGTCGAAGGCGATCTCCTTCGACCATCCGCATACCGCTAAGGCTCTCGACACGCTTGCAGACAGTTACGAAGCTCAAGCACTCCGCCATGACCAGAGTGCCGAGCGTCTGGACTGGGAGTAACGTCTTCATTGTCTTGCGGGTAGCAACCGACGTCGCTGAGGAGCGGGTTGCCGCAGCGTTGACCAACCGGAAGCTGCTCAAGCGCAAACTGATCGACCTCGAAAACCACATTCGTGGCGCGCTGCGGGCCTATGGGTTGCTCGTCGGAGCCGTCGCCGGCGGTGCCTACGAAGCCCGCGTCCGCGAGCTGATCGAGCGCAGCGATCCAATCTTTGTGATGAGTATCGAGGCCATGCTGGACGTGCGCCGCGCGATCCTCGAGGGCTACGATCGGCTGCATCGTGTGCTCCTGCAGGTGGTCCAGCATGATGCTGTCTGCCGACGTCTGATGACAGTTCCCGGCGTCGGTCCCGTTGCAGCCCTGTCGTTCAAGGTCGGCGTCGACGACCCCCGTCGCTTTGCCCGATCGCGGACGGTCGGCGCGCAATGAAGGTCGGATCAGCAAACAAGGCGATGTCGCTGTGCGCGAGGCGCTTTGCGAGGCGGCTGCAAGCCTGCTGCTGCGGGTTAGGAAATGGTCGGCATTGCGGGCGTGGGGCCTCCGGATCGCCAAACGCTCGAGCATGCTGTGCGCGATCACCGCGGTCGCGCGCAAGCTGGCGAGCATTGCATCGGATGTGGGTCAGTGAAACCGACTTCCACGTCGGCTTTGGCGCCAAGGTCACGCAGCGGCTGCGGTTGAAGCCGGCGCAGTAGCTGCTGCGTGCATCACAAGAGGGTAGCGCTGGGATTGCATCCAGCCTGTTGAAAGGAGCCAACATTAGAGATCCGCGCGCGGTGAGCGTCCCCTGGCGGGGCCGCGAAACGGGGAATGTCCGCTATCTCTTGCTGCTGCCGCCCTTCGGGGACGAGAGCGCCGGACTGCTTGGACAGCCCTGTTTACGAACCTGATGAAGAGCATGCGACAGCCCTGGTGCTGAACGCGAAGGAACGCATGGACCCCGCCTGGTGAATGCACGTCGCGGTCGCGGCTGTGGTGAAGCTTGCGCGTTGATGATGCAGGGAGGCGGAAATGGCGGAAGATCGAAGAGTCGAAGAAAAGCGTAGGAATGAGTTGACTTTGCTCACCCGATTAGGAATGCCGCCCGTAATCGGCAAGGCGGTGGAAAACCTTCTCCGCGACCATCAAACGGCGCGGTTGCGGCGCCACCGAAGCCGTCTCGGCAACACGGGAGGCGCGCGATGGAATACTTTTGCGGACTGGAAGTCGGGATGGAGGAGACCGCGATTTGCGTGGTGGATGACAAGGGCGAGGTGGCCTTGGAGGTGACGGTGGTGACCGACCCGGACACGATCAAGCTTGCGCTGAAGCCGTATCTTGGCCGGCTCAGGCGGGTCGGCCACGAGGCCGGCGCGCTGTCGCCCTGGCTGCACCCCCGAACTGCTGCGGCTTGGCTTGCCGGCGGTGTGTCTGGAGACCCAGCATGTGCGGGCGGCGATGTCGGCGCAGCGCAACAAGACCGACAAGGCGGACGCGCTCGGGCTGGCGCACCTGATGCGCACCGGCTGGTTCCGCCAGGCCCATATCAAGACCGAAAGCTGCTATCGGCTACGACTGCTGTTGACGCACCGGCGCAACCTCAAGCGCAAGTTTCTGGATCTCGAGAACGCGATCCGGCATTCGATCAAGAGCTTCGGTATCCGCATCAAGGGCACCGGTCGCGGCGGCTTTGCGCAGGCGGTCCGTGCAGCGGTTGCAGGCGACGCGTTGGTCACCGAGCTGATCGACGCCATGCTCAATGCGCGTGCGGCGCTGTGGAAGGAGTACTGCCGCCTGCACGAGCTGCTGGTCAGGTTTGTCGCCGGCCATGAGCTGTGCCGGCGCTTCATGCAGATTCCCGGTGTCGGTCCGGTGGCGGCGCTGAGCTTTGTGACCGCGGTCGACGATCCGTCGCGCTTCAAGAGGTCGCGTGACGTGGCGGCCTATTTTGGGCTGACCTCGCGGCGCTGGCAGTCCGGCTCCTCGATCGACGTGCAGGGGCGGATCAGCAAGGCCGGCGATGGCGATGTGCGCCGCGCGCTCTATGAGGCGGCCAGCGCCCTGCTGACCCGGTTCAAGTGCAAGGACAAGGTCAAGAGCTGGGGAATGGCGATAGCCAGGCGCGCCCCGCACCGCAAGGCGACGGTGGCGGTGGCGCGCAAGCTTGCCGTGATCGTGCATGCGATGTGGGTTGACGGCACGTTTTACTGCGGCGATCCGACAGCGGCGCCGGCGGATGTCCGCGCCTATGCCGCCGTCAAGGACAGCAAGCTGCTGCGGCGATATGCGTGAGATGAGAGCCAGCTTGCAACGCCGCCATGAGGGGTTGAGCGCAATATATTGAACACGGAGCTCCACGACAGCGGAAGAGACCTGGTGCAGATCAACGACGACGGAACGCACGTTATCTTGCCTGTGGCCACGCACGTGATGTGCAAGCTGGACCACGCCGGATTGCCTGTGATGTGGCTCCGTCATGCCGATGGAAAAGTGCGCCGCGACGGCTTCCCCGCTGCCTTGCCGCAGCGACCTTGTGCCGTCGATGAGTGCGGAAGAGTGCACGGCGCACCGGGACTCGCGGCTGTTGTGGCGCATCGCGTTCAGGCGCTGCGTAGAGGGCCTTGTCGCAAACGAGAAAGGAAGCGAGAATGAGTGAGATCAAGCAGACGAGACATTCGATTAAGAGGGCAAGATAAAGCGAACTTTCGTTCGCGCCTCGCTTTACTCGTCAAGTTATTGTCTGCACATTGTCTTTTCCGATCTTCAGTGGAGTGGCGAGAAGGTGCGCAGGCGGCGCTGTCGCCATTTTCTCTTTGGCTTTCAATGCTCCAAGCGGCACCACTCGTCATGTGAAAGCGATTTGAGCCTTCTTCTGAGTACGATTGCGCACGTCATTCGACGCGAGAATGCACTGACTGGATTTCCGATCTTGCCGGAGTTGCTCCGAGCTCCAATTGTCGCTTCATGGCGCACGACGAAGACAGTTTTCGCATCCGTCCAGGTAAAGTCCGTGACCGTGGTGGCGCTCGATTGCGCGCTGGCCGGACAGGTGGGGCGCGTCGACGTCCGACCAGCTTTCTGGGCGATGTCCAATATGCGATCCGGCGCGCCGGCGGTGACCCCAATCGGTTACTCGGGACTGGCGGGCGGAGCGGCCGGTTCAACGCCCGGGGCCGGGGCGCAAAGGTGGCGGCGTCCTTTCCCAGGGACGGCGGAGGGTGGAGCCCGGACGGGAGCGGCGTCCGCTTCAGGGCAAGGCGGGTCGTCGTCAAGGCGCGCGTCGTCAAACTCAATCGGCAGGGAGCCCGTAGTGGTTCCAAGATGCGAGGCGTGCTCAGCAAAGCGGTCGATGCGCATTTGCGCTATCTCGAACGGGATGGCGTCACGCGGGACGGTGAACAGGGGCGGGCCTATTCTTCGGTGGAGGACCAGGCCGACGGCCGGGCCTTCATCGAGCGCGGCCGCCAGGACCGGCATCAATTCCGCTTCATCGTGGCGCCGGAGGATACCGCCGAGATGGGCGACCTGCGCGCCTTTACCCGCAACCTCATGCGGCAGGTGGAAACTGATCTCGGGACGGAGCTGGATTGGGTAGCGGTCGATCACCACAACACCGGTCACCCCCATACCCACATCCTGGTCCGGGGCATCACCGACGATGGCAAGATCCTGAACATCGCGGGCGATTACATCGCGCACGGTGTCCGGCATCGGGCGAGTGAACTGATAACGCTTGAACTCGGTCCGCAAACCGAACTGGATCTTGCCCGCAAGCTGGCGAGCGAAGTTGACGCGGAACGGCTGACCCGGCTCGACCGGATACTGATCGAACAACAACGGGACGAAGGTGTCATCGACCTCAGAGCCAGCGAAGGACAGAACTTTCTCGTTCGCGAGAACCGCCATCTGTTGATCGACAGGATGAAGCGGCTGCAGCGCTATGGCCTCGCCTCGGAGCACGAACCCGGACGCTGGACCATCTCCGACCGGGCCGAGGCGATCTTGAAGGAACTCGGCGAGCGGAATGACATCATCAAGACCGTGCACCGGGCGTTGGCCGATCACGGCCTCGCCGAACGGCGCGGCGTAAACCAGTACGCCGTCCATGGGGGCAAGCTTGCAGAGCCGGTCATAGGCCGTGTCGTCGGCAAAGGCCTTGGCGGCGACGAGATGGGGGAACGGGTCTATCTCGTCATCGATGGCGTCGATGGCCGCGTCCATCATATCGAGTTCGCCGATGCTTCCCGCCTTGAGGATGTCAGCCGCAGTATGATCGTCGAGGCAGCCCCTGTCGTCTCCGGACCGAGGGCATCCGATCGCAACATTGCCATCGTGGCGGGGGGCGATGACGGCTCCTATCGGCCGAGCCGCCATCTGGCACAAATCCGGGACCAGCTGGAGGCAACCGGCAAGGACCCGGACGCCTTCGTCCGCTCCCATGTTCGCCGCCTGGAGGCCCTGCGACGGGCCGGCCATGTCGAGCGCATCGGCGCCGACCACTGGAAGATACCGCAGGACATTACGAAGCGGGGAATGGCCTATGACCTCAGCCAGGGCAGCGGCGATGGGCTCTCGGTCCGCACCCTCTCGACGTTTGATCTCGAACGGCAGGTCGGCAGCGACGGGGCGACCTGGCTCGACCGGGAACTTGCCTCGCGCAGCCGCACGCCTCTCGTCGCGGCCGGCTTCGGCCGCGAGGTTACCGACGCCTTGGAGCGGCGCAGACAGAGCCTGGTCAGCATGGGATATGCCACCCGCCTGCCGAATGGCAGGATCCAGGGTCCAAAGGACCTTGTTGCGACCCTCGAGCGTGCCGAGGTCGCCCGCGTTGGCGCCGAGATGGCCGCAGCCCGCAAGCTGACGTTTCGATCACCCAAGGCGGGGGAATACGTCAGTGGCAGGCTGCTCGGTTCGGCCAACCTTGCCAGCGGGCGTTTTGCGATGATCGAAACCTTCGGCGACGGAGGCCTCGGCTTCAGCCTCGTGCCATGGCAGCCCATCCTGGATCGACGGATTGGCCAGCACATCACCGGCGCCATGCGGGGCGATGGCAGCGGCATCGAGTGGAGCTTTGGCCGCAAACGAGAACTTGGGTTGTGAGCGCGGCCAGCGAGGGGCGTTGCCTGCCTGGTGCGAGTGGGCCGGACCACCGCCATCCCGTCAAAGCTGGCGCTACCGCGCCCCCGCTTCGCGGCTGGCGGCCTTGACCGGATGTCGCCGGCCCGGGAAGGGCTGGCCAAGCAGGTAAGGCCTATCGAGAGCAGTGCACTCCCGCTCCAATGGGTGAGCGAGGTCGATGATTCTGCGCCCCAGAGTTAGGTGCCCCGCTTGCTGGTTAAGCGGCGAAGACGGTCGTTATCCTGCGGGCCGCGCCAGTACCCTCGTCAGCGCCGTGCGACTGGACAGGGGATGGCGTGATGTTTCGCGGCCATCAGGCTAACATTGCAGACATTTCAAAGCTGACGAAAACGCCGCGTCCAGCGAGAGTCCAAAGGACTGGCATGGGACTAGGCTTGCGCCAATACTTCAGCACGCCACCGTCTGCCGATCCGCTAACGGGGCCTCGTTTTCTTGCTGGCCGGCTTGAAGAATTCCGCCGGTTCAACGTCAAGGGCGCCAGAAAACTTGCCAATAATTTCCAAACCTACGTAGGTAATGCCCCTTTCCACCTTGCTCACATGAGCACGGTCGATAGCAGCCAGATGGGCTAGCTCCTCCTGGGAAATTCCTCGCTGGTGCCGAATGCGGCGCAAGTTCGTTGCGAATAGCTGACGCAGATCCATTGCGCCAGCCAAGCGACTTGTGGTTTATTGACCCACGGCTTTAAAACCGAATTCGTACCGATGTGAGTAGATGGGAGGACATTATGCCCAATGCGCCGAACCACGCCGGTATTGCCGCAATTGCGCCGGCCGAACCGGCCTTGACACCCTACGACCACGCCCACCGTGTGACTTATCTCAGATTGCTCGACGCACACGCTGAGGGTACCGACTGGCGCGAGGTCGTGCGAATCGTGTTGCATATCGATCCTGATCGCGACCCGGAACAGGCGCGCAAAACGTTTGAAAGCCATCTCGCCCGAGCCCAGTGGATGACTGAACACGGTTACAGACACTTGTTGAAAGGCGTTGGATAGATTCAAATCTTCTGGCGGGTCACAGATTTCGAGAGATTTTAAAATTCCTAACCCAGCAACCTTTTTGCTATAGCCGCCGACCTGGCGCATGCCTTTCGTAGGGCAAACGCTAACCAACCCTACTGTTCACCGCCAAGGGAAACTGAAGGGTTGGCCAGCATTCGACAGATTCTATGAAAGATTGGCGAAACGCCAGTTTTCGGCCGTAGCTCAAATGGTGGTCGAAAATGCTTTATCTTTCAATGGGAGTTGACCGACACTCTCTCCGCCATTTGCACGATTTTGTACGCCAAACCACGATTTTCTACGATTTCGTGCGCTTGCCGGTAGCGGTTGTCGCGCGGATCGCGAATGAGCAACGATCGGCTCGTTCGCTTTTCGAGCGAGTGAGATGCCTCGGATGCGGGACGTGCTTGGCCAGGAGCTTGGCAATGCTCGCCTACGCATACTCCGTCACAACGGCTCGGACGTTTCGGCGCAACCTTCGAGAAGGCAACGATGCTCATCAAAAAGCAGATCAACTCTCGACTAGGTCGGGACGGTGCTCCATGGGAGGACGAAGCCACTCACCGCCGTCTGAGTCGGCGCGCCCGAGTGAACTCATGAAGCTGGTTGCCGCTTTCTTGTCAGCGGACGCGCCCAGGCCCGGCGAGAGGCCACGCGGCGCTAACGGTCGGTTCTTCCCAAAGGTTACAAGGGGATCAGTGTCGGTCGTAGCCGCTATTTCGCGCAGGTTATGATCGGATAGGCTTGCGTAGGCAGCCGTTTCCAGAAGCGCGTCAGGCGTCGGCGATCAGTGAGGCGATGTCCTCAAGCGAACGCCGACTGAAGTCCTTCGCGAGCTCGCCTATGATCTTGACTCTCAGGTCGTCGTGGAAGTGCTTGCGCATCTCCCCTAGGGTCCTGGGATCGGAGACAATAACCAGGTGTTCTATGGTCCCGTCCAGGCTGAGCTTGTTCAGGAACGCGGCCGTCGCTGCCGCGAAGTCGTCCTCGACGAGTCGCCTGCCATCGGGGTTGGCGGAGCCGGTGTGATGCCGCGCACCCGAGCCTGAGCGGACGGGCGCAGGCGGAGCCGCCGTGATCTCGACCAAGTGCACCCCAGGTTTCACGCCTGTATTGTGGAACAGGCGGATCGTCTTGCCGTCAGCGACTGCTACTGTCGTACCGGTAGGTAGAATCATCGAAAGACCTCCCGTTCACTTGCATGCCGGCGCTCTGCGGCGCCTTTTCGATAAGCTCCTGGCGCGAAGTGCCCCAGAGCAGGGCAGTCCCAACGACGGCCGAAAGAATCGACGCGGCGAACACGGCGATCTTGGCCGCCGAGAAGTCGGTGGCGCTTGGAAACGCCTGCCCGGCAATGAAGAGCGACATCGTGAAGCCGATGCCGGCGAGGGCTCCCGCCCCGGCCAACTGCCGCCATGTGTACTGCGTCGGCTTGACGGCTACGCCTGCGCGCACGGCCGCGGCGGCGGCGAAGAAGACGCCGACCGGCTTTCCGATGGCGAGACCGGCGACGATCGCGGCCATGAGCCAACCATGCCCAGCGAAGACGCCTGGGTTGATCGCCACGCCCGCATTTGCCAGTGCGAAGATCGGAAGGACAGCGTAGCTTGACCGCGCGCCGGCGTGCCGCAGCAGCCGGTCCGCGGGCGATTCAAGTCTGTCGTAGATTGCGTCAAGCGCGTGCAGCGCCGGCGTGGAGGGGCCGCGCCTGAGAACTTCGCCCTCGTGCCGGGCCTCGGAAGCAATGATGGTGCTGGCCTGCGTCATCAGGGCGGCCAAGTCGGCTGGCGGCCGCGTCGGAATGAACAGTGCAAGTACCACGCCGGCCAGCGTAGCGTGGAGGCCGCCCGCGTAGACGAACGCCCACAACGCGACGCCCAACAGGATGTAGGGCGACAGCAGATAGACCCTCGATCGGCTCAGCAGCGCCAGCACAACGACCATCGCCGCAGCCGCAGCCAGGTAGCCCGGATGGATATCGCCGGAGTAGAACACAACGACGACGACGATCGCACCGATGTCGTCGACGATGGCCACCGCGGTGAGGAAGATGCGCAGCTCGACGGGGACGCGGGCGCCCATCACGGCGATCAAGGAAAGCGCGAACGCGGTGTCGGTCGCCATCGGAACGCCCCACCCGTGCGACCACGTCCCCGCAGGGATGATCAGCGCGTACAGAAGCGCCGGCACGACCATGCCGCCGAGCGCGGCCGCGATGGGAAGCGCGGCGGAGCGGCGGCTTGCGAGGTGGCCGACTGTCATCTCGCGCTTCACTTCCAATCCTACGACGAGGAAAAACACTGTCAGCAGGCCGTCGTTGACCCAATGTAGGATGGACATCTGAAAGGCTGCGTCGCCTAAGCTCACGCCGAGCTCCTGGCGCCAGAGCGCCTCGAACGCCGGCCCGACCGGCGAGTTCGTCAGGACGATCGCTGCCACGGTCGCAAGGGCCAGCAAAATGCCGGCGGACGGGCCCCAGCTCGCGAAGTCCAGGGCTGCCGTTCGGACGCGATGGCCGAGCGTGCCGAGCATCGCGTCGACGAGAGAGCTCTCGTCCCAGGGCCCGTCGTAGCGCCGGCCGTTGATGTAGAAGGTCGGCGTGAACCTCACGCCGCTTGCGCGTGCGCTTCTGACGTCCGCCTCCACCCTCGCCCTCGCGAGCCGCACGGCGTTGCTGTCGCCGAGCACGAAGTCGGCGTTCGCGCCGAGGTCGGCGGTCACCGCGACGAGGTCGTCTTCAGTGAGCTGCATCGACCTCGTCATCAGCTTGATGTGCGCGGACCAGAACGCCTCGGGCGTCTGGGCAAGCTCAGCGAGCTCGGCGGCTCGAAACGCAAGGCTGTTGTCCGTGAGCGGCTTGTGTCGGAAGGCGTAGCGGACGCGGTCGCCGAGTTGGTCGCGTGCTTGCGCGATACGCTCGTTGGCGGCCCTGCAGTGCGGGCACGCGTAGCTTCCGTACTCGACGAGCGTGATCTCGGCATCGGCAGGGCCGAGTACGTGGTCCGTCTCGTGGTCGACCGGAGGGTCGAGGCGGCCGGGCGGGATCATGAGCTCCATCGCTGAACCAGTCTCCAGGTGTTCGCACCGGCTACGACGTCCGCGCAGCTGCCGCTGGGTTGACGACCTGGAATACTCCGCCGTTGGCTGACGGCGTGTACGCGATCTCCGTGCCGACGATACTGCTGGGGAGCCCAGCTGCGTGCACGCGCGGGAGGAAGAGACGCACCAGCGTGCCGGCACCTCGCTCGCTCTCTATACCGATCGCACCGCCTCGCCCTTCGAATCGCCGGACATGGGCAAGTCCGAGGCATGTGCCGCAGCCAGCGGCCTTTGTCGTGAAGTAAGGGGTGAACGCCTGCGAGAGGACCTCCTCGGTCATGCCCTCCCCGTCGTCCGCGACGACGATCTCGACGACCCCCCGGACCGCGCTGGCGGACGGCTCGACGTTCCGCGCCGCGACGGTGATCGTGCCGCCGTTCGGCATAGCATCGGCCGCGTTTCGGCAGAGGTTCAGCAGCGCGAAGTACAGATCGTCCGGGTCAGCGTCGAAGTCCCACAAATCAGGGGCGATATCGGTGCGGACGGTGATGTAGGGACGCAACGCCTGGTCAAGCGTGCCCGCCAGCACTGCAAGGCGGCTGCCTGCGACGAACCCGCCGATCGACTCGGCGCGTGGTCGCGCGGCGTCGAGGAACTGACGGCTGAGCAACGCTGCTCGCGTGATCGCGTGCTGCATCTTGCTGACGATGGCCTCTCGGTAGGTAGCGTCGCTCTGGCACTCGAGCAGCCGCAGGCCGCTGCCGATCACAGCGAGAAGGTTGTTGATGTCGTGGACCACGAACTGCGCCACGTCCCCGATCGCCCCCGCCCCCTCCGGCCCGCGGGAGGAGAACACGCCGCGCGCGTCGGACCGTGGGGCGGTCCGGCACAGGAGCCCGGAGATCTCGCCGCCGCGCCCGACGAGCGGAATGTCCACGCATCTGGACGTAATGAGGCCACTGCCGTCATCGTGGACGCTCCGCACCCTCGCGCCGAACGCGCGCTGTACTCCAAGCGCGACGCCGGCGCCGGCCGCGAGCACGACGATATCCTCCAGCGGAGGGCTCTCGACCGCGCCGGGGAAGGAAACGTGGGGTGTCTCTTTGATCTGCATGGCGGACCTCCTGGCTTGCGATCCATTCAACGGAACGCCGACTTCGGCCCGTATACGAGGGCGGGCGACGACACCTCGAAGATTGAGTCTATGGCGGTCTAAAGGAAAATCACCTCTCGCCATGAAGTCGATAGCCGACCGTTATCGGAATGGGTCAGAGACACTTGGCACGCTGCGGAGCGGGTGCGGCGCTTCCGTCTGCGAGCACTCACCCGATGGAACTCTCGGCGACCGCGAAGAGATGTTCACGTGCCTACGGCCATCATAACGCGCGGCTATCGACTTCATGGCGTGACGTCATTTCCCATTCGCCGCGCGCAATCCCATGCTGACGAGCGTGAGCGGCAACCTTTCGCCGCCACTCCGACACCCGAACAAGGGTCCCACAATCAGGAGGCTACAAATGTCAGTGAAGCAGCCGGTTCTCACGCCGCCCCACGGCGGCGAGACGGTGACCTCGAGCGGGGGCTCGAGCGTCGAGATGAAAGTGGAGAGCAGCCAGACCGGAGGCGAATATGGCGCTGTCATGTGGACGGTGCGGGCCGGGGAGGAGCCGCCGCTGCACACCCACTCGCGCGAGGACGAACTGCTCTACGTGGTGCAGGGGAAGCTAATCGCGCGGGTCGGCGATGCCCGTGTCGAGGTTGGGCCGGGCGCCTACGCGGCTCTTCCCCGCGGTGTGCCGCATACGATCGAGGTGGTCGGCGACCAGGCGACCCTGCTGCTCAGCTTCGTGCCGGGTGGGCTGGAGCGCTTCTTGGTCCCCCGGAAAGGCGAGCAGCCCGATCCGGCCGCTTTCGGCCTGTCGTTCCCCTAGGGACGGCGACCGCGGCGCGCGGCGTTCGTGACCGTGCGCGCGGGCCCGGGCGCCGGCCGCTCGCGACCGCGCTAGATGATTGATTCAACGCGCAGGCACGGAGGAAATCCGCTATGGTCACTCGCGGTTTTACAGGTCGCCAATCCGGATCAGAACCATCGGACCGGATTCCCCCGGGACAGCACCCCGTCGACGATTTCCCGGTGCTCACGGCCGGCCCCACGCCGCGAATCGAGCCCGCGGACTGGATTTTCACGCTCAAGGTCGGACCTCGTCCGGTCAAAGCGTGGAGCTGGTCGGAGTTCAACGCGCTCCCACGTACCAAGATGACGCGAGACATCCACTGTGTGACCTCGTGGTCGAAGCTCAACACCGGCTGGGAGGGCGTGGCCGTCGACGACATCCTCGCCGACGCTGGCCTTAGCGCGCCCACTCCGTTTGTACTCGCACACAGCTATGACGGATACTCCACCAACGTGCCGCTCGCCGACCTCGCAATGGGGAAGGCGATGGTGGCGCTCAAATACGAAGGCAAGCCGCTGCCGCGCGACCATGGGGGGCCGGCGCGCCTGCTCGTGCCGCATCTCTACTTCTGGAAGTCGGCGAAGTGGGTAAACGGGCTTCAGTTCACGGAGCGCGACGAGGCCGGCTTCTGGGAGCTGCGCGGGGACCACATGTACGGCGATCCGTGGAATGAGCAGCGATACACGAATGACTAAAGCGATTGCCGCAACCGGGCGATGGCAGAGCTGTGCGATTGTCGAGGTCGCGACGAGAACGCCGGCTATCAAGAGCTTCTTTCTCCGCCTCTCCGAACCGTTCGACTATACGGCCGGACAGCACGTTGACGTGCGGCTGACTGCGCCCAACGGCTACACTGCCATGCGCAGCTATTCGATCGCCTCGGCCCCGAGCGACTCCGAGGTGATCGAGCTGGCGATCGAGCGCCTCCCGGACGGCGAGGTCTCCCCGTTCTTCCACGACGTCGCCCAAGTAGGCGACACGATCGAGCTTCGCGGGCCGCTTGGCGGACACTTTCTCTGGCCGGGGCCTTCCAACAAACCAGTGCTCTTGATCGGCGCCGGCTCCGGCGTCGTGCCGCTCATGGCGATGATCCGGTATCGGAAGGCCAGCGGTGAGCCAGTGCCTGTCGCGCTGTTGCTCTCCTCCAGGACCTGGGGTGACGTGCTGTTCAGGGACGAGCTCCTCGAGCTCGAGAGGTCGCTTCCCGATTTCGCGCTCGCCTTGGCTCTGACACGCGAGCTGGCGATGCCGAACTGACTTCAGCAGGCGGATCGACGGCAGGATGGTCGCTGACGTCGCGGGGCGGCTGCCTGTGTCCCCCGGCTGCGCCTTCGTGTGCGGGTCGAACGCCTTCGTCGACATCGCGGCGGACGCCGCGCTCGCTTTGGGACTGGAAGCCGGAGCGATCAAGACCGAACGCTATGGCGCTTGAGAGACGATCCCTCTCGCTTCGCGAGAGGATAGTTTTCGCATACGCCAGATTATCCGTGCGGCCTGCGGCGATCACGGTCGCGCTGAATGCAAGGATACGCAACAGTGAACGAAACGGGAGCCACGCGGATGCTGTCCAAGACGATCGATGTCGACGGCTCGAAGGTCTTCTGCCGTGAAGGCGGCGCGGATGGCGGGGGCACTCCGACATCGAGATCGACTTCGTCACAGCACTCTAGAAGCGGGATACGACCATGTTTTCAGTGATTTTCGAAGTCCTCCCCAATAAAGAGAACTGGGATGACTACCTCGACAATGCCAAGATGCTGCGCCCCGAGCTGGAGCAGGTCGAGGGCTTCGTCGACAACATCCGCTACAAGAGCCTGATCCGCGAGGGTTGGATCCTTTCGCTTTCGAACTGGCGGGACGAGAAGTCGCTCGTCCGCTGGCGCACCCGCATGCGCCATCACGAGGTTCAGCAGAAGGGCCGCGACGAAATCCTCTCAGACTACCACCTGCGCGTCGGTCAGATCACTGCCGACAATCGGATGCCCGCGGGGTACGCCTTCGCGGAGCAGCGGCTCGACGAGACCGAAGTCGGGGAGGGAACGACGGTCACGCTGATCGACGCGACTCGCCCCGCGGACTGGAAGCAGACCAACAACCCGTACGACTGCGCCGAGTGGCTCGGACTGAACCCGTGGGCCGCCGACTGCATGTCCTGGGACATCTTCGACGCCGTGCTCACGCCCGGCGACCTGATTCTGCTGATATCCTGGAAGAATGCCGCTGCAGCGCAGGCCTACGAGGACGCTTCCGCGCCGAATGACAAGGCGAGGGTCCGGAAAGTGCGGATCGTGCGCGACTACGGGAAATACGACCGTCGCGAGGCGCCTCAGTACTACGCAGATGCCAAGGGCGGCGAGACCCTCCACGCGTGACACCGCTCCGTCGGGAAGGGCCGGCCCGCTGCGCTAGAACACGCATGAGAGCCCGGCCATCTATGCGTCCGAGCACTATTCGACCGCCATGCTCGAGAAACTGGTCCGCGCCAATCTGGCGATGCCCGCAAATCAGCACTTCATCATAATCACGATTCCGAACGGCGTCTCCTACGAGGTCTTCCAGACCGCCGCCCCATCCCGGCTGGGATTCTCGCAACGAAACGATCTGCAAGGCTTTTGCGCAAAGAGGCATTCGCCAAGTGCCGGAGCACCCCTACTATTTGCATCATTGTGTAACAGCTTAAGAGAGGGGCTTAGCTCCATCCGCGCATCGGGGACTCAGCTGAAACGTCGGATGATATCTATCAAGCGGTCGCAGGATCTCGCGAGCTCCTTTGTCGGCGATGTCGCGACACCCAACAGGAGTCCAGACCGGCTGGTCTCCGCAGAAGCATACCAGGCCGAGAGCGGAGCCGGAAACATGCCGAAAGCCAGCATCTCGCGCGCAATGGTGAGATCCGACGTGGCATCGGGCAGCCGCAGCAGGACGGCCAAGCCGGTCGCCACGACGTTGAAATGGGGCCGAAGCTGCGCCAGCAAGGCTTCCCGCTTGGCAGTATAGGCGCGCTTCAAACGGCGGAGGTGACGCAGATAATGGCCTTCCCGCATGAATTCCGCGGTCGCGAGCTGCACCGAAGGCCCCGGCGGTGGCGCGAGACACGCTGCAACCTCGGCAAAGCGAGCCATGAGGCCGATCGGCGCGACGATAAATCCGAGACGGAGCGTGGGACTGATCGTTTTGCTGAACGAGCCGATGTGAATGACCCGCCCGGCGCGATCGAGCGATGCCAGCGCCGGCGCGGCCCGGCCTGCCAGCTGCAGCTCGCTCAGATAGTCGTCCTCTATGACCCAGACCCCGCTCGCGGCCGCCCAGTCGAGCAATCGGAGGCGCCGTTCGAGCGATAATGTCGGTCCGAGCGGCGCCTGCTGCCCGGGCGTCACGACCACCAGTTTTGCGTCGGGCGCGTGATGCAGACCATGGTCAATGTCGATGCCGTCCGCATCGACAGGGATTGGTGAGAGAGGCAATCGCGCGAGTTCAAGGCTCTTCCGGGTAAACGGAAAGCCCGGATCTTCGATCCAGGCTTTCTGCCCTTCAACGCCGAGTGCCCGGAGTGAGAGCCCCAGCCCAGCGCTATATCCGCCCGTGACGATGATCTGCGACGGTGAGCAGTCGATACCGCGGGCGATGGCGAGATAGCCTGCTATCTCTCGCCTGAGTTCGAGTTCGCCGCGCGGATCCGGATAGATCGGCGCCGCGGTCGCTTCCGCGCGGACGGCCTTTGCGCGGATGCGCCCGAAGAGCGTTGCTGGAAAGGTCTCCGTCGCAGGGACGCCCATCTGGAAGAAGGCGGGCCCTTGGGTCATCTCCTGATAGATTTCCAGGAACGACCCGGGATCCGGCCGCTGCTCTCTCTTCACCACCGCGCGAGGACGCGGGGCGACGCGGGTTCCGGTCGCGCGGGACGCGACGATCTGCTGGGCTGCGTCCAGCTTCTCATAGGCTGTCCGCACGGTGCCCCGGGCAACGCCGAGCTGGGCGGCGAGGTCCTGCCAAGAGGGCAAGCGGGCGCCCGGTTCGAGCACGCCGCTTTCGATCGCGGTGGCAATTCCGTGTCGGATCTGCTCGGCGAGCGTCGGCTTGGCGGAGCGGTCGAGCTTCAGCTTCAGGGATTTCGTCATGTCACCGTAGTACACTGTTCTTTCGCGTTCTTGGTGCTTTTTTCTAGCCCAGCACAAGGGCATCTTCCGTGCGGTAGAAGGAGAAAGCCCATGAAAGTCCGAACCATCATCGCCGCTACCTGCGCCGCCCTCGCAATCTCGATGGCCGGCCCCGTCTCCGCCCATGGCGAAGCTGAAACCGTCACGAAGAACTTCGAGGCGGCCATTCCCAATATCCCCGGCAAGTCACTGATCGCCGTGGAAGTCGATTACGCGCCGGGCGCGGCCTCCCCATCCCACACCCACGCGCGGTCGGCCTTCATCTACGCCTATGTAATCTCGGGTGCGATCGAGTCGAAGGTGAATGACGGCGAGACGCGCATCTATCGGGCAGGCGAGAGCTGGTCCGAACCGCCCAACGCGAGCCATCAGATCAGCCGCAATGCGAGCAAGACCCAGCCGGCGAAGCTGCTCGCTGTCTTCGTCCTCGACACCAGTGACAAAGCGCTGACCACGCCCGTCAAATAATCTTCAAGGGAAGAGCAACGTGACCAAACGCCTGGACTATAACCAAATCGCTCCGAACGGCGCCAAGGCCCTCGGTGGAGTCTATGGCTATGTCGTGCAGAGCGGCCTGCCTGCCGAGTTGGTGGACCTTGTAAATCTGCGCATCTCGCAGATCAACAACTGCGCCTATTGCCTCGACATGCACACGCGCGATCTCGCGAAGAAAGGCGTGCCGGTCGAAAAGCTCGCCCTGGTTCAGGCCTGGGAGGAAGGCGGCAACCTCTTCAGCGACACCGAGCGCGCCGCCCTGGCCTGGGCCGAGACGGTGACGCGTGTGGCCCAAACCGGTGTGCCGGACGAAGCGTACCGGGCAGCACGCGCGGTTTTCAGCGAGAAGGAGCTGGTCGACCTCACGATCGCGATCAGCCTGATGAACGCCTACAATCGCATGGCGATCAGCTTCCGCAACACGCCCCAGGCGGCAATCAAAAACGAAGCGAAGCGCACCGTACCGGCGCACTGACACCGCGAAGGAGTTCATCATGAAAATCTCTGTTGCTGGCGCCACCGGTGCGGTGGGCCTTGCCCTAGTGCGCACAGCGGGATGATCGAGTACGCCGATATCAGCGTCGACTACACGCGGCGCGGCGACCCGTCCGAACTGATCCCGGCCCTCGCCCACCTCGCCGCGCACTAGCCCGGTTCACAGAGGCTCCAGAAAGCGTGTCCGTGCGTCCAAACCAATAGGCCGGGCCATTCCAACGTGTGCATGCAAGCTGCATCTATGCCCCATGATTGCGACGTGCCCCGTCACGTCGTCGAGTGCAAAGGCTCATCAGTATAGACAGCCGCACCTTGACGGAGAATAATCCATGGAGCTTCATCAAGTTCGCTACTTCCTCGCCGTCGCGTCCACACTCAACTTCACCCGCGCAGCCGAGCAGTGCAATGTCACGCAGCCCGCGCTGACCAAGGGTGTGCAGAAGCTCGAGCAGGAACTCGGCGGCCAGTTGATCTACCGCGAACGCCAGCTGACGCAGCTCACCGACCTTGGAAAGGAAGTCCTTCCGATGCTGGAGCGCACACTGGCCTCGGCAGAGGCGGTGCGTCGCAGGGCCCAGGAGTTCCGGCGCAAGGAGGTCGCGCCATTGAAGATCGGCCTCGCCCCATCCATCTCGGCGTCGCTCGTCCTCGATCCGATCGCGGAGATCGCAAAGTTCGTCCCTGGTCTTCACGTCGAGCTGCGCGAGGGCGCGGCGGAGAAGCTCGTCGACCTCTTGCTTGAGGGGGAGATCAACGCCGCGGTAGTCGGAGACGTGCAGGACATGCCCGCCCGTATCGACGACTGGTCGCTGTTCGAGGAGCGCTACGTCGTGGTTCTCGCGCCGACACACCAGCTCGCAAACCGTCCCTCGATCGGCATCGACGACCTCCGTGAGACCGTCTTGCTGGAACGCGCCCAATGCGACGTCGCCCCGAAGATCCAGCGGTCGTACTTCCCCGAAGAACCGCCCCACCTCGGCCACTGCAGCGGTCACGACTTACACCTGCAGCACATGGCCGCCGCTGGCTTCGGCGTGATACTCGCGCCCGAGCACATGCCGCGCCTCCCGACGCTCAAGACCATTCCGCTCGAAGGCGACCCGGTTTCGCGGGAGGTGCGGCTATTGGCGGTGCAGGGGCGCCGCTACTCGCCGGCGCTGGACGCTTTCGTCAAGGTCACGCGGCTTCGCGACTGGTCGTTCGAAGTCCCCAACCGCGGCTTGCCGCACGCAACGGTCCCGGAGGTGGCGAGAGCGCCCGCATGACCACGACACGCACGCCGACCGCCAACCGCTTCCAGCCAATCGATCAGCAGCTTGACGACGCCCCACCGATGCCAAACCAGACCGACAAGACACTCGCCCAGATTCGCACCGAGCTGTTGACGACGTTCAGCGCCGCGGATTGGGAGTCATACAACCACCTCGTGGGCTGGCTCCGCGATACAGACGTGGCATCGCATGCATTGAAGGTCGGAGACGACGCACCGGACTTCCTCCTGCCGGACGCCGATGGCCGTCTCCACTCCTCTGAACAGCTACGCCGCAACGGCCCCCTCGTCCTGAGTTTCTTCCGAGGCGGCTGGTGTCCGTTCTGCACCGCTGAGCTGTGCGCCCTCCAGGCCGCGAAGGAAGAGTTCGAGAGCGTCGGCGCGACCCTCGCAGTGGTGACACCCGAGACGAGGGACTTCCCGCGGCAGCTCAAGCGGAGCCTGGGCTTGGACCTGAAGGTGCTCTCCGACGTCGACCACGGCGTTGCCATGTCGTATGGCGTACTATTCCGGGTGCCCTACGAAACCAAGGCGCACTATTCCGGGCTAGGCTTCGACTTCGGCGCCCGGCACGGGTCACCGGTCTGGATGCTACCCATTCCCGCGACCTACGTGATCGACGCAGAAGGCCGGATCCGCAGCGCGTTCGTCGAGCCTGACTTCACGATACGGGAGGAGCCGGCGCAAATCCTGGCCTCGCTGCGGCAGGCCGCTTCCACGCCCTAGTGAGGGAGGCGGAAGGTGGAAAGCGACATCCGGGACAGTCCGGCAATGAGTCGGTTTGAAATGCCCCTCGGCGACAGCGCGCTCGCAGTCGCCTACTACAAGGTCGAAGACGGTCGCGTCGTCCTGCTCCACACCGAGGTGCCACAAGAACTGTCCGGCCTGGGGTACGGATCGACGCTGGCGCATGGCGTTTTCGAAGCGTTGCGAAGCGACGGGAAAAGAGTAATCGCGAAGTGCCCCTTCATGTCTTCCTACGTAGCCCGGCACCCCGAGTACGGCGCACTCCTCGACGGCTGATCGCGGACGGATGGGACGCCGGCGCGCATAGCGCTCTTGGACGATGATACCTCGTGCCTATCGAATGCATGTCCAAAGGGAATTTCTAATTTCGTCGGCGGCGTCCGATCCTTGGGTCTGCTAGGCCGGCCGAGCGCACGCGGTCGCCTCCACAGCGATTGAAACAGTGATTGAAGCCGCTGCGCCAAGTCACCGTGCCGCGCGCGAGCAGCAAAGGAGACCCCACATGAAATTATCGAGGACTGTCGGACTGGTTGTCGCGGTCTCGCTGGTCGCTGGCGCCGTGGCGGCGCTCGCTCAGATCAGCGGAGCGGCTCCGGCCGGCCCGACCGCGAACGTGGTGGACGGCGCCGGGCATCTGCGCGTGCCGGAAGACTACCGAACCCTATACCAAGCGCTCGGCACCTGGGCGATTGCCGCCGACAGCGGCCAAGGCTCGAAGGAAATGCACACCGTCTACGTATCCCCGGGGGCGATCGACGCCTACCGGAAGACGGGGCACTTCCCGGACGGCGCCGTCCTGGTGAAAGAGGTCTTCGAGACCTCGACGAACGAGTTGACCACCGGCACAGTAAGCCACGCCGACAAGCTCAAGGGCTGGTTCGTCATGGTGAAAGACAGCAAGGGAACGCACCCCGGCAACCCGTTGTGGGGCGACGGGTGGGGATGGTCGTGGTTCGACGTGGACAAGCCGTTCAAAACCACCTCGACGGACTACCGTTCCGATTGCCAGGGGTGCCACGTGCCTGCCCAGGCCACGGACTGGATTTATGTGAGTGGATATCCCGTCCTGCGTCACTAGGCGACCGTATGCGCGGGCGCTCTCCTCTTGCCGCAGTTTCGCGGAGGCTAATGTCGAATCCCGCAAGCTGGTACTGCAAGCGGGAAGACTGAAGAGCTTATTGTGACCGTTCGTTTTCGGTTATCGACCTTTCGGGGCCGACCGACGTTCAGAGTACAGACGAGCGCATGGAGTTTGACGTGTCCTTCTCGGTCTATGACATCACGGTCCCTGTCATGGTGCACGGACTGAATGTGATGGACGACTATCTCGACCACGCCCAAGCGCTCGAGCGGACCAGGGGGATTGAGCCTGGGAGGATCCTTGGCGAGCGGCTCGTGCCCGACATGCTGACTTTCGGAGAACAGTTTTCCGTAAGCTGCAACAAGGTCGATGCGCACATGGCGAAGTTGATGCAGCGCGACGCGCCAGCACCGCACAACACCCCCATGATGTACCCGGCATTGAAAGAGCGGCTCCTTGAGACCCGCGGCTTCCTGCAAAACGTGCAGCCGGACGAGATTGCCGGCGCGCAGTCCCACACATATGAGCTGACGCCGCCCATCGTGCGCGGGTGGTTCGGCGGCGACGACTACATCCGGCACCTGGTGCTACCCGACTTCTTCTTCCACATGTCGATTGCGCACGCGATCCTTCGGCACCTCGGAGCGAAGATCGGGAAGCGCGACTACCTCGGCAACCTCAGTCAGCAAAGCGGCGGCGACTACTCGTGAGAGGCGGGTGCGCGACACGGGCCGAGGCCTTCAAGATTGTTGCTGTCATGGCCGGAATCACTCGGGCGCCGCACCTGTTCTAACGAGAGGGCTAATGCTGAAGAGAATAGCGGTCGCTGGTGTGCATTCATGGCCAACACAACTCAACTGTTCGCTCAACATCAAGTATCGGTCTATAGAATCTGCTACTGAGAGTACGCGCAAAGTCGGCCGCCCAAAGTTCGCGCCGGAGATTGCATCCTGATGGACGGCGTCGAATGTTTAACGGCGTCGAAGCGCCGCTGGGTAATGCTCTGCATCTTGCTTGGACTTGGTCTAAGTTCCCTCGGAAGCGCGATCGTGAATATCGCCTTGCCGAATATCTCGCGTTCATTCGAAAGTAGTGACGCGGCAACCGTTTGGGTCGTGAATGCCTATCAGCTTTCGGCAACGGTCTGCTTGTTGCTCGTTGCAAGTCTGGCCGAATCACTCGGTCTAGGCGCGTTTATGCCGCCGGTCTGGCTATTTTGTCCTGGCGTCGTTGGGTTGCGCTTTCGCTCCAACATTGCCGATGCTGGTGAGTGCGCTTGATTCAGGGTGTCGGAGCGGCCGGGGTTTCCGTGGCCGGCGTTGCATTTGTACGCGTGATCTATCCGCACCGCATGATCAGTAAGGGCCTCGCGTTGGTCGCATTAGCGGTGGCGATACCTGGAGCATTGGGGCCTACCATCGCGGCGACACTGCGATGATGACGGCTGGACCCATAGGGCGTAGCGGGGCCGCAGGTGGAATGAATGCTGCGGCTCGCTACGTCGGATGGTCACTTGGTTCCGCCTTGGTCTCACCGATCTTCGGCTTGGGCGGAGATCATGGCGCGGTCTTTTGTTTGGTCGCCGGAATGGCCTTCGCTCTGATGGGAGCCGCTACCAGCAGCGCTCGTCGGTTCAGATTCTAAGCCCCTCCCGAGCCGCCCGCTTTCGCCGCGGCCGGCGTCGGGGTTATTGCAGCAGTAAAAGCGCCGCCGATCGAGGCCGCAGCGGCTACGGCAAGACCGACCTCGTAGCCGGACTCGAATGACGCGACACCGGCGGCCAGTGCCACGCCGGCAAGCTGCGCAATCCGGCTTGCCGCATTGTTGATGCCGGAAGCGAGCCCTTCGTCCGTCTGGTCAACGCTCGACAGGACGGACGCGGTGAGCGGTGCCACGAGCACTGCGAAGGACAGGCCAAGCAGTGTCATGGGCCCGATCACGCCGAGCATCAGGGATTCTTCCCGGCCGAGCGCCATCCAGACATAAGCAAGCGCCGCACCTGCAGGCCCCGCGATGAGCATGGCCCGCGCTCCAATCTTGTCCGCCAACCCGCCGAACACGCCCGACAGGAGTCCGACGCCGAGCGCGAACGGCAAGAACGCCAAACCGGCACCGGTCGCCGGCAGGGCGCGGCGGTCGACGAGATCGAATGGGAGCAGGAAGAACATGATCGAAACCGCCCCATAGATCATCAGGGTCGCGACGTTCAGCCCGAGGAAGGCGCGGTTCTCCACCAGGCGAGGTGGCGTCATCGGGTGTTTGCTTCTGCGCTCCCAGAACGCATAGACGGCGAGACCGACAATGCCGAGCCCGGCGACGATAGTGAGCACGGTGCCCATTTGGGCCGGTGCGTCCGCTGCGGCCTGAGCTTCGCCGGGGCCGATCTGGCTGAGCGCCCAGGCGAGCGCGCCGAGCGCGGAAGCCAGGATCGCGGCGCCAATCACGTCGAACCTGCGCTGGATGCGGCCATCTTTAGGTGCGAAGACCAGCAGAGCTCCTACTGCTACACCCGCGATCGGCGGGTTGATCCAGAACACCGATGGCCAGCCAAAGGTCTCGGTCAGCCAACCGCCCAGGACAGGACCTCCGGCCGTGGTGAGCGCCGATGCCGCGGCCCATATGCCGATCGCCCGGTTCCGCTCCGCGCGCGGATAGGTGGCCCCGATCAGGGCGAGGCTGGCGGGGGTGACGATCGCCGCGGCCGCTCCTTGCACGACGCGGGCAGCGATCAGCCAGGTGGGCGAAGGCGCCATCGCGCAAGCCGCGGATGCCAGACCGAACAGGATGCAGCCGAGCGCGAGCATGCGCGCCTTGCCATAAACATCCGCGAGCGCGCCGCCGATCAATGTCAGTGAGGCGAGCGCCAGCATGTACCCGTTGAGAACCCATTGAACGGAGGCGAGGTCCGCACCGAAATCGGCGCGCAATCTCGGCAGCACAACGGGCAGCGCTGTCGCATCGATGAACGCCATGGAGGACGCGAGCACGCAGGCCGTCAGCACCATGCCCCGCCGAGGCGGCGCTTCCCGACCGAGCTCTCGCGGGCAGGGTTCTGCATCGATAACACCGCGGCCGCAAGGTTCTACAAACGGTTGCGCCACGTGGCGACAAGTTCGCTGTCTCCAGTTTGTAGGAGGGGGCATTTGCAGTCTCATCTTGGGTTGTAGTCGCTTCTGACAGCGGTCTCACACTGTGGCCGTCGAACCCCGGCGAGGGAAATCACCTCTCGCCATAGAATCGATAGACGATCGCTATTGCCTCGCTGCGCGGCGTGATGCCGTCGCGGCCTGCGCAACTTGCCTTGGCTTACGAACGGCAGAGGACCGTCGCGGCACAATTCCCGGCCGCTATGAAAACTATATGCACCGGCTATTGGAAAATTTTGTCCCGCGCTGCGATCAATGGGTGCCACCGTCATAGATTTCATCGAGTAACGCCCAGGGCAACTTGGGACGAATATTACTCAATTGCGTGGGAAAAAGGTATGGCCATGATGGCAACAACCGAAACGCTTCGCAGCGTCCTGCGCACTTCGCGTAGCCAACCCATCCTCAAGCTGCAATCCGCGGACCAACGAGCTTCTCTTGCCCTCGATCTTCTTTCGCTCGGAAGCCGCGCGGCACTGGGAGTCTCATTCTTGTTGTCGGTCAGCGACCGGCTCGGGTTCTACGGCAATCCAGGCGAGCGCGGGGTTTCCTGGGGAACATTCGAGCGATTTTTGGACTACGCGGCCAAGGTAAATGCGTTCGCACCAGCATGGATGATGCCCTTTCTCGGCACGGCCGCGACGGTGCTGGAGCTCCTATTTGGCGTTACGCTGGTACTCGGACTCGCGCTGCGGTGGGCGGCTTTCGGTAGCGCGGGCCTGCTCTTCCTATTCGGTGCAGCCATGGCGATCTCGTTTGGGATCAAGTCGCCATTCGACTACTCTGTATTCGCTGCGATGTGCTGCGCCCTGTTTCTGGGTCTCGCCGGCTCGAATCGATGGACCGTCGACTCTTTACTATGATGCTCCACTGGCAAAGCACTCTTCTACCTTCGGCTTCGGAAGCTACCCATGGCCGCTGGCATGAGATGTCGAACGGGCTTTTGTCGCTGGAACATATCCAGCAAAGAGGCAAATGACCGAGGAGACAATTCACATGAAGGCGATTGTTGTAACGAACCAGGCCGCGGGAACGGCCGGGATGAAGCTGGCGGAGCGGCCCGAGCCGCGGGCGGCGATCAACGACGTCGTCGTTCAGGTTCATGCATCGGGATTCACCTGGGATGAGCTGACGTGGCCCCCGACCTGGACCGATCGCCTCGATCGAGACCGAACACCGACGATCCCTGGGCACGAGTTGGCCGGCGTTGTCACCGCGCTCGGCTATGGCACGACGGGGCTGTCGGTTGGGCAGCGGGTGTTCGGCCTCACGGACTGGACTCGCGACGGCGCCCTAGCCGAGTATGCGGCCGTCGAGGCGCGCAACCTTGCGCCGCTGCCGGGCGATGTCGACTTCACGGTGGGCGCGAGCTTGCCGATGCCGGGTCTGACCGCGTGGCAGGGACTGATCGTGCACGGCCGCCTTCGGGCAGGGCAGAGCGTCCTCGCGCACGGTGCGGCCGGCGTAGTCGGTTCGATGGTGACGCAACTCGCACGTGAGGCCGGCGCCTACGTCATCGGCACCGGACGCGCTGCCGACCGTCAGGCGGTGCTCGACTTCGGCGCGAATGAGTTTGTCGACCTTGAGAACGACGCGCTTGAAGACGTCGGCGAAGTCGATCTGGTTTTCGATGTATTCGGCGGCGACATCGGGAAGCGGTCCGCAACCCTGATTCGAGCCGGAGGAACGCTGGTGACCATCGCCGGCCCGGCCGCTGCACGGCCCGCCAATGGTTTGGCGGTCGATTTCGTGGTCGAGTCCGATCGCGCCCAACTGAGTGAGATCGTCCAGCGGGTGCGGGACGGACGACTGCGGACGAACATCGGCACCATCGCGACCCTCGACGATGCCGTCGCCGCCTTTAATCGGACCGAGCGACGCAAGGGGAAGACAATTATTCGCGTTCGCCCGTGAGGACTTGGGTGCGGAGAACGGTTCTGCGCTCCTTGCCGGCTCGGCGCGCATCCAGGCGGAAGATCGGCCATGTCCCTACAGCTCGGCCGGCTCATCTAGGAGCAAGAAAGTGACACTCGATCATCAGATCTTCACGCGCTGGCCGGCGCCGTACCCATGAGGGGTTAGGTCGTGAGCAGCGCGTCCCTGATCCTGACCGACGCTGGCCTGGCGCTCTCTGAGCCTAAGGCCGTCGGCGCGCAGGGCAGCACCAAGGTGCTCGCCGCGTCGAGCCTGGGCGGCTGCCTCGTGTTCGTCAGCAGCGCCGTCGTCGCGGTCGCGCTCGCGGCGATTGGCCGAGACATGCGCCTGTCGCCGCTCGAGCTGCAGTGGGTGATGAACGCCGAGCTCTTGCCGCTCGCGGCCCTGACCTTGGTCGCTGGCGCTCTGGGTGACCGGTTCGGACAGAAGCGGATCTTCCTCGGGGGGATCGCTCTCTACGGCCTTGGCGCGGCCGCGATTGGTTTCGCACCGAGTTTCGCGCCGCTCATCGTCGGCCGCTTCCTGCAAGGCTTGGGCGAAGCCGTGATTCTGCCCAACGGCCTTTCCGTGCTTGGGCGGGCCTTTCCCGCCGACAAGAAAGCCCGTGCGGTCGGCATCTGGTCCGCCGCCGCGGCTGTCGCCAGTGGCGTGGCGCCCGCGATCGCCGGCGCAATCCTCGATCACGGGTCCTGGCGGACGACCTTTCTGATGCTCCTCCCCGTCGTCGCCAGCGCGCTGGCCGTCGGCGCCATGTGGATACCCAAGGACGCCCCGACCAGCCACGCCCGGATCGACGTCGGTGGGGCAGTCCTTTCGGCAGTCGGGCTCGGCGGGCTGGGCGCAGGGCTGACCAGCCTGACCAACGGTTCCGGTCTGAACCTTTGGGTGCTCGTCACCGTGATCGTCGGTCTGAGCGGCTTAGCCGGCCTCATCGTGACGCAACGGCGATTAGGCGACAACGCCATGTTGCCGCCGTCTCTCTTCGCCTCGCGGTCGGTCGTCGGCGCGAACCTGTTCACCGCACTCCTCTACGGGCCGTTCACGGTCATGCTAACCTTGATCCCGTTCGTGATGATCCGGGGCGCGCACCTGCCGACGCCGGTGGCGGGCCTGGCCTTCATTCCCCTGCAAGTGCTGATTACGGTCGTCTCGCCGCTCGCCGGCATGCTCTGCCGCCGGTTCGGCCGGCGCTTGCCGTTGTTCGCCGGCGGCGCCGTCGCCGCTTCGGGATGCACCATGGCGCTCCGCGTCGGTCCGAACGCGAGCTATTGGGCGGACATCTTCCCCAGCATCCTGTTGCTGGCGCTGGGCATGAGCCTGGTGATCGCACCGTTGACGACCCTCGTCCTCACCTCCGTCGAGCTCGATCGCGCCGGAACCGCGTCTGGCGTCAACAGCGCTGTCTCGCGCGCCGGGTCGCTCTTCGCCATCGCTCTGCTCGGCGGCGTCCTGCAGCAGGGCGGTCCTCAACTGTTCTCGGGATTCCACATGGCGATGGCTGTCGCCGCGGTCGCCTGCGTTCTCGCCACGCTCGCGGTGTTCATTATCGAGCCGGGGCCCCACGTCGACTTCATCCCGCGAGACTGACCCGTTCGGTGTCCGTAATCAGCAGGCCGGCAAGGCCGGGAGGAAACAATGAAGAACGAAGACCAACCTATAGGCAGAAGGAGAAAGCCCGTGAAGATCCGAACCATTATCGCCGCCACCTGCGCCGCCTTCGCCTTCTCAATGGCCGCCCATGATAGCGAAGCGCAAACCGTTACGAAGAACTTCGAGGCGGTCATTCCCAATATCCCTGGCAAGTCGCTGCTCGCCCTGGAGGTCGATTACGCGCCGGGCGCGGCCTCTCCGTCCCACACCCACGCGAAGTCAGCTTTCATCTACGCCTACGTGATCTCGGGCGTGATCGAGTCGAAGGTGAATGACGGCGAGAAGCGCATCTATCGGGCAGGTGAGAGCTGGTCGGAACCGCCGGGCGCGACCCATTCGATCAGCCGCAACGCGAGCAAGACAGAGCCGGCAAAGCTGCTCGCTGTCTTCGTCCTCGACACCAATGACAACCCGCTGACCACGCCCATCAAATAACCTACTGGCTGCGCCAGCCGAGAATCTGCGGTGATGACATCGGCCGCGAGTTTACCGCGGCCGTCATCCGCCGTGTCACCGAAAGCGGAAAATATGCTTCATGCAAATAACAGCATCTGCCGTGTTGAAAATGCATTTGCCCGAGACGTCGTCTGCGGATTATCCGCTGATGTGAAGACACTGCCGAGCCGTTGGTTATACGACGAGCGTGGGTCTGCACTTTTTGAAGAGATAACGAGGCAGGATGAGTATTACCTGACTCGAACCGAAACGTCGATCCTGCGAGAGCGGCAGAGTGACATCGCCGATTTTGTAGAGTCTGGCGCGATTCTCATCGAGTATGGTGCGGGAGCCGGCGTCAAGACGGAGCTTGTGCTGGCGGGGCTGCGCGACCCGCGAGGCTACGTGCCGATCGATATCGCCGACGGCTTCCTTGCAGAAACGTCGAAGAGGATCGCTTCGCGCTTTCCATCGCTCTCGGTTCGGCCCATCGAGCGCAATTTTCTGGATGTATTTGAGGTTCCGTTTGATGGCGCCGGCGGCGGCAGGACTGGATTTTTCCCGGGCTCGACGATGGGGAATTTGAACGCGATCGAGGCGAAGACCTTGCTTATGCAGATGGGGCGACACCTGGGCGACGACGGACGGGCAATCATCGGTGTCGATCTCCAGAAAAACGTAGATACGCTCCTGCGTGCTTACGACGACAGCGCGGGTGTGACGGCCGCTTTTAACCTCAACCTCCTTGAGCGGATCAACACCGAACTGGATGGCGACTTCTGTATCGAGCAGTTCAAGCACGTGGCGCGCTGGAACGAGATCGAGAAAGCCGTAGAGATGCACCTGGTCAGCTTATGCGATCAGCGCGTTACACTCTGTGGCCGCACGTTCCATTTCAGAACGTCGGAAACCATCCACACTGAGAGCTCCCGAAAATATACTGCCGAGAGCTTCGAGCGGCTTGCCCGCTCTGGCGGATGGAGGGTTGCCGAGGCTTGGCAGGATGCGGACGGGCTCTTCGGCCTGTTCGGACTCATTCGCTACTGACAGCCTATCGTCGAATTGCTGCACATTTCATGTGCAGGCTGAATACATCATACTTGGGCGGAAAGTCGGGTGATGACGGCGGTCAGGCGATTACCTCACATCCACACCTTTCCAGAACGCGATGTAGCCTTTGACGGCCGCTGCTGCATCGGAGGGCTTGGCGTAACACCATGCTGCGTCTTCATTAATTTTGCCATCGACGATTAGCGAATAGTAATTGGCAAGGCCCTTCCATGGACACCGGCTGGTCGTCGTGCTCGGCTTAAGATGTTGCGTATTGACGGACTCGGGCGGGAAGCAGTGGTTGCCTTCGACGACAACGGTCTTCTCCGATTCCGCTATCACTGTTCCGTTCCATGTCGCGACTGCCATTTCTCGTTCCTTTCCATGCTATGAGTTCGAACCGATACGACCCGGGCTCGAATCGTTCGACTCGATAGGTCGTCTGGTAAGGGGCGCAGATGATCTCGATCGCCTCAATGAAGCGGAGGGACGAGGAACTCATGCAGTATCCTAACCTTGTCGGCGCATACCAAAAGCTCGGACGCGTTCCCAAGAATCTTTCCTGGGTGCAAAGCTCCAAGCACCCTCGGAGATGGTCGATGCGACCGGATAGAGTTCAGATCGAGCCAGCCGGCGCTACGGCGGGAAAATCCTTCTCGGGATCGAACACGTTATTGAAAAAGTTCGTCAGGGAGTACATGGCCACCAGCGCGACGATCTCGATGACGTTCGCATCCGTGTAGCCGGCATCGCGGACGGCTTTTAGATCGGCGTCACTGACCTTGCCGCGGGTCTCGATGACTTTGCGCGCAAACTGGATGGCGGCGTCCCGCTTCGGGTCGCTGGCATGGCCTTTCCGAGCGAGAATGATTTCATTGGCCGGCAGCTTGGCCATATGATCGGCCGTAAAGCTGTGTACCGTCAGGCAGTAGTTGCAGCCATTCACTTCGGAGACAGCGAGGCCGATGCTGTCACGCGTCTTCACGTCGAGCGCCTTGCTCAAGGAGCCGAGCAGGGTGGCCCATGCGTTGAACGCGATCGGACTTGCCGCGAAGGTCGCCATCATATTTGGAGTGAACCCGACGTTCTTGGTGAACATATCGAGGGTCGGTTTCGAGTCGGCCGGCACCTGTTCCGGCTTTAGAGCTGCACATCTTGGCATCGTAGTCTCCGCAAGTTACCGGTTTAACTAATAATCAAATGAGATCCAACACATCGGCCACCGGACGGCGCGGCTTCTGCGGCCAGTTTCCCGGACGCTCCGCCCCTATTGACAACAGCATGACCGGCACTTCGCCCTCGGCCAGTCCGAACTGGCGGTGCACCGCTTCGTCATCGAAACCGATCATCGGCGTTGAACCCAAGCCCCATGAGCGGGCCACATAGATCATCGCCGCCGCGCCAAAGGTGGCGCTGCGTACTGCCTCGTCGCGCTGGCGCTGCGGATAATCCTTATACAGACCGCGTGCGGGGATCTCCCATTCCGGCACCATCTTTGCCGGCATGATGCCCGCTTCCACCACCGATGCCAGGCGCTCCGGTACGACGGCGGAATCGGCCAACTGGCCGCAGACGATGAACGTAACGGCCGCCTCAGTGATCGCGGGCTGATTCCAGGCGATCGGACGTAGCCGAGCCTTGGCTTCGGGCGTGCGTACGGCGATGAAGCGCCAGTTCTGTAAGTGGAAGGATGTCGGCGCAGTGGTTCCGATTCGCACCAGCTCGCGGATTTGGTCGTCGCTCAAGGTGGCGGCAGGGTCGTAATACTTGGCGGCGGCGCGGCTCAGGATACATTCGATGACGGCGTTGGTCATGGTGATTCCGTTAGTCATGGTAATTGCTATGGGTGAACTGATAGGTTGAGGTACGAGGGTGCTTTCGCTCTCTTTGCTGGAAATGCTGCAGCGATGGAGCCCGTTCGACATCCCGTGCCACGGTCCATGGGTAGTTTCCCAGGTTGCCGTGGGGCGCCTGATGGGACGCAGCCGGCCGCGTGCATCAAAGGTGCGTGTCGTTCACGGACGAACGCGGATGATCGTCTTCCCGCCGATCCGCTTGGTCGGATTGAAAGCAGCGACGGCATCGTCGAGGGTCGCGATGTTGCCGATGTTCGTCCGCAGTCGTCCGTCCCGCACCCGCTGAACGATCTCACCCAGTTGGGCGCGATCGGACTCAACAACGAAGTCGACCGCCAGGCCGGCGGCGGGCCGCGCCTCGCTCGGCCCGACGATGGACACCAGTGTCCCTCCAGCTCGAATCAGGCGCGCGGAACGCTTCCCGATGTCGCCGCCGATGATATCGAACACCAGATCGACGCCGCCGACGTCTTCGAGGACGTCTTTCTCGAGGTCGACGAATTCCCGCGCGCCGAAGTCGAGCGCCTTCTGACGATCGGCGGCGCGTCCGGAGCCGATGACGTAGGCGCCGGCCAATCGTGCGAGTTGCGTCACCATCGACCCGACTGCGCCGGCCGCGCCGTGCACGAGGACGCTCTGCCCTGCGTGAAGGCGGCCGTGCACGAACAGTCCCTGCCACGCGGTCAGGCCCGAGATCGGCAGGCTCGCGCCCGCCGTGAAGTCGACGTCACCCGGAAGCGGCGCCAGGTTGCGTGCTTCGACGGCCACATACTCCGCCAAGGTGCCGTCGCGAGTCCAGTCCGTGAGGCCGAACACTCGCTGTCCCACCGACAGCCCCGTCGTGCCGTAGCCGAGGGCGGTGACCACGCCGGCCAGCTCGTGCCCGGGAATCGACGGTGTACGGTCACGGTCGAGACGATCGGCCCACGTCGAGGGCCACATAAGCTCAGTCCCAACGAATCCCGATGCATGAACCTGAACGACGACGTCGTTGATCGCTGCCTGCGGCTCGGGCCGCTCCACCAGCGTCATCCCGGCTGTTCCCGCAGCCTGGTCCCTCACAACGATTGCCTTCATCGCCACCTCCTTGTGTGTGGTATATCGTCATCTTCCGAATTCCTTTGCGGGCGAAAAAAATACGACCGCGAAACTCGATGGTCCAATGACGGGTGGCTATGGAATCGATGCCATGCGGTGAGCGAAAATCAAAGCGCGTCAAACGCGGCGGTGAACCGGATCGAATGCCCCGCGAGGGCATGATTTCCGGGCGCTGAGGACGCAAGTGAGAACTGGAACGCGCGGAAGAAAACCGGTGCTGTTGGCTAAGATCAGGAGTCAGCCGGATTGTTGTCAACGAGCCGCTAATGGATAAGATCAACCACTTCTGCGACGTTCCCAAGGCCGTGGTAGGCAGGTCAAATTACGCGTCAGTCGGCGGCTAATATCGGCGTACTCGGCGATCTCTTCTGGGCTTGTTACGTACCGAGCTGGCATCGTCAGTGCCGAGCTCGACTCGCCGTTCACGACGGCAAGGTCGAGACCACATTCTATTTCACCGGCGCGCAACTCTCGGGATAGCTTTCAACGCAGGCCGAACGCGCGAGCGACGATCGCCAGTCAGTGGAGAAACCAGAGTCACGGGTTTACGGAACTTGAGAGCTCGCGGGCATGACAGGCTGCTGGTGCCCCGGTGCAGTGATCGACGGTACGAGAGATGCTCAATCCGGATCGATATACGGGATCTGGAGTTCAGCCAGATCATCCTCGTAGCTGGCCTGAGTGCTTGCGTTGTGGCCCGAAGTAGTGGTGTCCGGGCGTGTGTGTATATCCGCGCTAATGCCGAGAATTTCGCCAACGGGGCAGAGGTTTGCGGCTTCCAGCAAGAATGCGCGCTGTTGCGCGTCGAGTTCTCCCTCCAGCACGAGAGTGCGCTCGAACGAATCTCGTTCGCCCCGGGCGCCGTGGTGGAAGCTGACGCTCACTTCTACCCGCTCCAACGGAAATTCTCGGCGCCGGGCGTGAAAACGAACAGTCATAGCGGTGCATGCAGCGAGAGACGCGCCAAGAAGGTCGTAAGGATTGGGACCGGGAGATATGTGGCCGGCTCCATCTGGGCCGCCGATGGGAAACTGAGATGCGTCGACACGACCAACAAGCGCGCCATGATGGGTGGGATCGCTCGCGACGACAACTTCGCGGATCTTGGTCATGATTAGGTCCCGATCGTTCGAATGATTAATCCGCCGGCTTCGACGAGTGTGTAGCGCAAAACGAGCCTCAGAGTTTTGTGCGAGATCTCAGCGCCGCGTCCGCTTCAGCCAGTGCGTTGAGCAACTAAATCCGGCGACCATTCGGGTAAAGCTATCATATCCATAATCGCCCGGAATGCTCAGTGAAGTCAGTGTCGAAGCTCCACGACTAGGAAAATCCGTGAAGGCACATGCAGCGGGCTTGATGGTCTTCCCGCTCACGAACGGTGCATTGACTTCCAGCGAGCCGAAGTCACGCTCGTGCGGCGAGCGGCGATAACGACCGTTTATCGACTCCATGGCGAGAGGTGATTTCCGTCGCCGGCGTTGCGAGGTCATTCTCCAAAGCATCGTCGAGCCGACACTTGCGGTTCCGCGATCGATAAGCGGAAAACGATAGAAGATCAAAAAGGGCAGTGGGTCGATATGCAAAGCAACGACGTAATTGAAATCGTCGCGCCATGGGCACGCTGACATTACGAGAAAGTGCTTTGGCAAGCGTTCGACTCCAATTTGACGACGAAGCGGTTGGGCCAAGGTTCGAGTCTCGGTCTCGGCCAGGTTCAGCGATTTGTCCGAGAGAGCGGCCGCGCCATTGAAATCAAGTTCGAGATCGTCATCGGAAACTGCGGTGCGAATGCTGCTGCCTGTATTGAGACCGGCCGGCGGTAACAGTGCGACCTGGTCCAATTTAATCGCAACATTCTAGGTCCTTGGAGAGACGGAAGTGAGTACGACTGACAGAACGGAGCATCCCGCTCCGGCGACCCGGCTTGATCGCGGTTCGTTTCGTCGCCTTCCACGATGCGGCGGCGCACCGATCGGCATGCTGTTCGCGCTGGCGCTCGCCGGCTGTAACGAGAAGGCGCAATCGCAGGCGGCCGCGGCCCCGCCGCCGGTGACAGTCGCGCAACCGGTCAAGCGTACGGTCACCGACTGGGACGAGTTCACCGGCCGCTTCGAGGCGATACAGGAGGTTCAGGTCCGCGCCCGCGTCGGCGGCTTCGTCAACAGTGTAGAGTTCAAGGATGGCGCGATCGTCCATGCCGGCGATCTGCTCTACACCATCGACCCGCGTCCGTTCGAGGCGGTGGCGCTGCAGGCAGAGGGACAGCTTGCGGATGCGCGCGCCAAGGCGGAGCTTGCCAAGCGCGAACTCGACCGTGGGCTGACTCTGGTCCAGACCAGTGCAGTTTCCGAACAGGTCGTCGACCAGCGCCGTCAAGCCTTGCAGGCGGCTCACGCGGCCGAGACGCAGGCCGAGGGTACGCTGAAGGCCGCGCAGCTCAACGTCGAATTCACCCACGTGCTGGCGCCGATCACCGGCCGCGTCAGCCGCCATTTGGTGACCCTCGGTAACCTCGTGCAGGGCAGCGAGGGCGGTGCGACGCTGCTCACCTCGATCGTATCGCTCGATCCGATCTACATCTATTTCGATGTCGACGAGGCGACCTATCAGCGCAATAGCCGGCTGTGGTTCGAAGGCAAGCGGCCGAGCTCGCGCGACACGCCGAACCCGGTGCAGGTGACACTGACCGGCGAGACAAAGCCCTCGCATGAGGGGAAGATGGACTTCCTCGACAATCGACTGGACGTCTCGACCGCGACGCTGCGCAGCCGCGCCGTGATCCCGAACAAGGATCTTTCGATCCTGCCCGGGCAGTTCGGCCGCGTCCGAATCATCGGCTCCGCGCCGTACGAGGCGCTGCTGATTCCGGACACCGCTGTGGCCACGGACCAGTCGCGCAAGATCGTGTTCGTGGTCAAGGAAGACAACACGGTGGAGGCAAGGCCGGTTGTGCTCGGGCCGCTCGACGAAGGGCTGCGCGTGATTCGTGAGGGCCTCAAGGCTGAGGATCACGTCATCGTCGACGGGCTGCAGCGTGCCCGCGTCGGCGCCAAGGTGACGCCGAAAATGGTGCAGGCGCCGGCAGCCGACAAGGCTCTGGCAGGCGACAGGCCAGCAGGTGCCAAGCCATGAATCTCGGAAGGCTCTCCATCAACCAGCCCATCCTGGCGATGGTGCTGTCGATCGTGCTTTTGATCGTCGGCGCGATCGCCTACCAGACGCTGCCGGTCTCGGAATATCCGCAGGTGGCGCCGCCGACCGTTACCGTCACCACGCAATATCCGGGCGCCTCGGCGCAGACCGTATCCGACACCGTCGCCGCCCCGATCGAGCAGGAGATCAACGGCGTCGAGGACATGCTGTATCTCTACAGCCAGGCGACCTCGAACGGCCAGCTCACCATCACCGTCACCTTCAAGCTCGGCACCGACCTCGACAAGGCCCAGGTGCTGGTGCAAAACCGCGTCGCGATCGCGCAGCCGCGGCTGCCCGAGGAGGTGCAGCGCAACGGCGTCGTCACCCGCAAGAATTCGCCCGATATCCTGATGGCCGTGTTCGTGCTGTCGCCCGACGACACGTTCGATCAGCTCTACATTTCCAACTACGCGTTGCTGCAGGTCCGCGATCAGCTTTTGCGGCTCGACGGCGTCGGCGACATCCAGATGTTCGGCGCGCGCGACTACTCAATGCGGTTGTGGCTCGATCCCGACCGGATCGCCAATCTCGGTCTGACATCGAGCGAGGTGCTGGCAGCGATCCGCGCCCAGAACCTGCAGATCACCGGCGGACAGATCGCGGAACCGCCGATCGCCGATCGTGCAATCCAGCCGAACCTCGTCTTCACTGGCCGTCTCAAAGATATCAGGCAGTTCGAGGACATCGTGGTGAAGGCCGGCTCCGACGGCCGTACTGTGCGGCTGCGCGACATCGCCCGGGTCGAGCTCGGTGCGCTGTCCTACGCCACCAGCAGCCGCATACTGCGCAAGTCGGCCGTCGCAATGGTGGTGACGCAACGGCCCGGATCGAACGCGCTCGCCACAGCGAGGGCAATCTCCACCACCATGGCGAAGCTGAAGGAGAGTTTTCCGAAGGGGCTCGACTACAATATCGGTTACAACCCCACCGAATTCATCGCCCAATCGGTCCATGAGCTGATTAAGACGGTCTACGAGGCGATGGCGCTCGTCGTCATCGTGGTGCTTGTGTTTTTGCAGGGGTGGCGGCCTGCGATCATCCCGATCATCGCGATCCCGGTGTCGCTGGTCGGCACCTTCGCGGTGATGGCGGCACTCGGATTCTCGATCAATAATTTGACGCTGTTCGGTCTGGTTCTCGCGGTCGGCATCGTGGTCGACGACGCCATCGTGGTCGTCGAGAATGTCGAGCGACATCTCCAGCTCGGTATGAGCCGGCGCGAGGCGGCGCTCAAGACCATGGAGGAGGTCGGCGGCGCGCTGGTCTCGATCGCACTCGTGCTCTGCGCGGTGTTCGTGCCGACAGCCTTCCTGGGCGGCATCTCCGGGCAGTTCTTCCAGCAATTCGCCGTCACCATCGCGGTCGCGACCGCGATCTCCTGCTTCTGCTCGCTGACGCTGTCGCCGGCACTGGCCTCGCAGATCCTTACTCCGCACGAGGAGAAACGTCCGCCGGCGCGCTGGAACATCATTGCGCGCGGCTGGGACGGCTTCACCGCGCTGTTCAACCGCATCTTCGATCGCCTGGCGCATGGCTACGCGGCCGCCGCCGACTTCGTGATCCGGCATACGGTGGTGATGCTTGTGATCTATCTCGCGCTGATCGGCAGCGCCGGCTGGCTGCTCGCCACCACCTCGCAGGGCTTCATTCCCGCGCAGGATCGCGGTTACCTCATCATCTCGGTGCAATTGCCAGGCGCCGCGTCGCTGGCGCGGACCACCGCGGTGGTGCGCGAAATCGAGCGGATTGCGTTGGATACGCCAGGTATCGTCCGTGTCGGGGCGTTCAGCGGCTTCTCCGGCGCGACGCGCACGCAGGCCGGCAACGCCGCGGCGTTGTTCCCGGTGTTCGACGAGCCGGAGGCACGGCAGAAGAAGGGATTGTCGGCCAACGCGATCACGGCCGATCTGCGCAAGCGGCTGTCGGTGATCCAGGGCGCTTTCATCATCGTCATTCCACCGCCCGCGGTGCCAGGCATCGGCACCGGCGGCGGCTTCACCATCCGCATCCAGGATCGACAAGGGCGCGGTCCCGAGCGGCTCGCAGCCGCGACCGACGAGCTCGTTGCCGCCGCGCGGAAGTCGCCAAACCTGACCTCGGTGTTCTCGCCGTTCACGGCGAATACGCCGCAGCTGTTCATCGATATCGATCGCGTCAAGGCGCAGAAGCTCGGCGTCCCCATCGCCAACATCACCGACACGATCGAGACTTACTTCGGCTCGACCTATGTCAACGACTTCAACCTGTTCGGACGCACCTATCACGTCACCGCGCAGGCCGATCTCCCATTCCGCAAGGAGACCTCCGATCTCGCGCGGCTGCGTACCCGCAACGCGGCCGGCGACATGGTGATGCTCGGCAGCATCGTGGACTTCAAGGACACCTCGGGACCCGATCGTGTCGCGCGCTACAATCTCTACTCGGCGTCCGAGCTGCAGGGTGAGCCGGCACCGGGCGTGAGCTCGACGACGGCGCTCAACACCATCAAGCAACTGGCCGACGAAACATTGCCGAGCGGCTTTTCCTTCGAATGGACCGATCTGTCCTATCAACAGGTGACGGGTGGTAATGCTGGCCTCTATGTGTTCCCGATCTGTGTGCTGTTCGTCTATCTGGTGCTGGCGGCGCAATATGGTAGCTGGACGCTGCCGTTCGCGGTGATCCTGATCGTGCCAATGTGCCTGCTCGCAGCGACCATCGGCGTGCGCATCATGGGGCAGGACGTCAACATCCTGACCCAGATCGGCTTCGTCGTGCTGGTGGGACTGGCGGCCAAGAACGCGATCCTGATCGTCGAGTTCGCGCGCGATATCGAGAACGAGGGCAAGCCGCGGCTGGAGGCTGTCATCGAGGCCTGCCGGCTCCGCCTGCGGCCGATCCTGATGACCTCGTTCGCCTTCATCCTCGGCGTGCTGCCGCTGGTGGTGTCGACCGGTTCCGGCTCGGAGATGCGCCAGGCGGTCGGCGTCGCCGTGTTCTTCGGCATGCTCGGCGTCACGCTGTTCGGCCTGATCTTCACGCCGATCTTCTACATGGTGGTGCGCAACCTCGCGGAAGGCAAGAACGAGGGCAAGTCGACCCAGACGACGGCGGCCACGGCCGCGGCGGGGTGAGTTGCGGGCTGTGAGGAGACCATAAAAATGAAATCGGGCAACCGGAGGTCGTTGTGATCAAATACCGCCGGGAGTGTTTGCACGAATGGTTGGGCACTAATCTCAGCAAGCGCGGACAAACACTCCAGCCTTATGTCAGTAAACCTCATGGATGTCCGTATGCTTTTCCTGTTCATCACTGCAGCCGTCGTGTTTCGCGTCGCCATGCTCGTGGTTTCGATGCGGAACGAAAGGGCGCTTCGAAAGGACGGGGCCGTCGAGTACGGCGAGAGGAACTCGCGTTGGCTCGCCTTGGCGCATATCGCCTTCTATGTCGCAGCTTCAATTGAAGGCATCGCCCGTGCGGCCTCTTTCGACCCCATCACCATCATGGGACTAGTTCTCTACGTCTTCGGGGTCGGGATGCTGTTGGTTGTATCGCATCTGCTCGGCCGCCTGTGGACGGTGAAGCTGATGATCGCCCGGAACCATGTGCTGGTGAAACACCCGCTTTTCCGGTGGGTTCGCCACCCGAACTACTATCTCAACATTCTTCCGGAGCTGGTCGGTTTCGCGCTTGTGCAACACGCCTATTTCACTCTCGTGGTCGGGTTGGCGATCTATGCCGTTCCGCTGGCCATACGCATATTTCAGGAGGAAAAGGCGATGCGCGAGCACTTCCCCGGTTACTGACCAGAGTGCACGGCAGCAAATGGCCGAGCGGGCCCTTAACGAGCCAGCCAGATGATCCCTGCAAACAAAAAGAGACCTAATCATCCGCAGCTTGCTGCATTCGCGCTGGCTCTCGGCATCTTCGTCATCGATACGCTCACCCCTTTCGAGTTTGCCGTCGCGGTGCTCTATGTTTTCGTCGTGCTGGTTTCGACAATCGGTCTCAACCGTCGTAGCGTCATGGTCGCCGCCGCGGGATCCACAGTGCTGACCATATTGAGCCTGGTGCTGGTGCATGGTCCGAGGTTCCCGGATGCGGCGATCCTCCGAGCTGCCATGGGTCTTGCGGCTATCGGCATTACCACGTTCCTCGCCTTGCAGAATATTTCGGCGAATGAGCGGCTTTCAGCGAGCCAGCGACAGCGTGCGAATCTGGCACGATTCTTTGCACCGGAGCTGGTGGATGAAGTTGCGGAGATGGACACGCCGCTTTCCCTTACCCACCATCAGCCGGCAGCCGTGCTGTTCGTCGACATGGTAGGCTTCACAGCATATTGTGCGAGGCTGGCACCGGAGAATGTGATCGCGTTTCTGCGCGACCTGCAGGCGCTGCTGAGCAAGTGCGTTTTCTCCGAGAATGGCTACATCGACAAATTCCTCGGCGACGGGCTGATGGCGGTGTTCGGTGCGCCGCTGCCGTGCTCGACCGATGCCACCAACGCAGCTCGCGGCGCGCTCAAGATCCTGCACTCGATCGCCGACTGGAATAAGCGACGCCTTCAATCCGGTGATGAGGAGATACGCATGGCTGTCGGAATTCACCACGGTCCGATCGTGCAAGGTGACATCGGCAGCGAAAGCAGGCTCGAACTGACCGTGGTCGGCGATACGGTCAATATCGCCAGCCGAGTCGAAGCGTCCTGCCGCACTCTCGGCTTCGACTTGCTCGTCACAGCCTCATTCATCGATGCGCTCCATGCGGAGGGTAGCGGCGATCTAGCACGGATGTTTGCCGACCTGGGTCGTCATGCGCTGCGTGGTCGCGCCGAGCCGATCCATCTTTACGGGATCACGTGGCCTGTGTCGGGAACTGACTCGCAACGATAGACCCGCAAAAGGTTGATTAAAAGCGCGAGCTGTTCGGCATGCTGGACGCCGGAAATGACCACCGCTATCGCGATTGCCCTGGTGCGGGCTGCCGAAACCTGATGGCCTCCGGCCGAGTTGAGAAAGGCGTTAACCGCTGGACAACACCCCGGAGCTTCTGTCAGCCCAATCAAGACGGCGCAAAATCCTCGTCGGCGTCGATGCTGCGCCGCGGTCCGCTCCTTTTAATCTTCTATTGCGGCAGTTGGTGTCCCGCATGCAATCTCGACTTAAGGGCGCTCGAAGAGGTTCGCCCGTTAATCTAGGCACGTGGCGGTTCGCTGATCGCCATCTCGTCTCAGACAATTGAAGAGAATAAAAACTCGGTTTCGAGGTGCGATGCGGCTGGTGGCATTCCTCGCTACGGCATCATGCGGCGCGGCGAGCGACAATAACGATCGGCTATCGACTCTATGGCGAGAGGTGATTTCCGTGGCCGGCGCTGCAAGGTCACTCTCCAAAATCAAGGTCCAATCAATCTCTGGATCGGGCGCCGCGATGGCGCTCCGCCGACTACGGGTGTTCATTGAACGATAAAATGGTGCGAAAGAGAAAGACGCTGATGTCTCAAGAGGGGTACGACATTGTCATTGTTGGCGCAGGCGCGGCCGGCTGCGTCGTCGCGAGTTATCTCGCCGAACACACCAATGCGTCGATCGCGCTGATCGAAGCGGGCGACATGGATCGCGATCCGTTCATCCACATTCCCGCCGGCTTCGCCAATATACTGGTCCACGACCGGCATGTCTGGAAATACGAGACGGTTCCCCAGCACGGCACCAAGCGAGCATATCGCTCAGGCAAGGTGCTCGGCGGCGGCTCCTCGATCAACGCGATGTGCTACGTCCGTGGTCAGATACGCGACTTCGCCGCGTGGCAAGACGCGGTCGGCGACACCGGCAAATGGTCGTATGAAGACCTGCTTCCCGTCTTCATGGCGCAGGAACGCAACGACACCTTCCATGACGAATATCACGGCATCAATGGTGGTCTGGCGGTCCAGTTGCCCAAGGGCATCAACGAGCTGAACCAATATTGCCTCAAGGCCTTCCAGGAATATGGGATTCCCTATAATCCCGACTATAACGGCGAGAGCCAGATCGGCGTTTCGCCGGTGCAGTCGACGGTCGGAAATCAGCGCCGGTGCAGCGCGGTCGACGCTTATCTGCGTCCGCACCTCGCCTCAGGCCGCGTCACGCTTCTCACTGGCAAGACCGTCGTTCGGATTCTTATCGAAAACAAGCGGGCTGTCGGCATCGAGCTGAAGGACAACGGCCTCGAGAGGATCATGGCCGGCGAGGTCGTGCTGTCGGCCGGGTCCGTCCATAGCCCGAAGATCCTCATGCACTCGGGCATTGGACCGGCCGAGCACCTTCGCCAGCGCGACATCGCGGTGATCGTCGATTCTCCGGAGGTGGGCGAAAATCTCCAGGACCACCCGATGGTACCGGTCCGTGCCTACGTAGAGGGCGATCTTGGCTATCAGGCGGCCGCGCAGGGCCTCGGCACCGTGAAGGCGGGCCTGCGTTATCTCATCACCAAGGATGGCCCGGCGTCGGGCAACGGCATCGAGACGGTTACCCACTGGAATCCATCCGACTTCTCCGCCGAACCCACGATCCAATGCTATCACGCTCCCATCGTCTTGAACGAGCAACTCGGCCCGGCGGGCGACCGCTCGGGCGTCACCTTCGAACTCGTGGTGCTTCAGCCCAGGAGCCGTGGCTGGGTGCGGCTGGCCGACAGCGACCCGACGTCGATGCCTCTGATCAACCCGAACTTCATCGGTGAGGAGGAAGACTTGAAGGCCGCGGTGGAATCGGTACGCGCGATCCGCAAGGTCATGGCCCAGGAGTCGTTGGCGTCGGTGATCGAGGAAGAGATGGATCCCGGCCCGCATATCCAGTCGGACGCGGAGATCGGCGAATGGGTGAAGCGTGTCGTGACGACGATGTGGCACCCGGTCGGAACGTGCCGGATGGGCCAGGATGCGCGAGCGGTGGTTGACGCAAGGCTCAGGGTCCGCGGGGTCGACGGCCTCCGGGTGATCGACGCCTCGATCATGCCGAACATCACCAGCGGCAATACCAACGCCCCGACCCAGGCGCTCGCGCGCCACGCCACGGCGATGCTGGTCGAGGATCTGAAGCGGACCTAGTAAGCTCCGGCGCAAGCCGGCGACGACGCTGGCAGCAGTCTCCCGACCTCGCTCGCCGGGGGCGGGGTGGGAGTTGTCTATACTCTTGTCAGAACGAGTAGGCGAGCGGGGTGTTCGTGATCGTAACCCACTGCCACTCGGTGAACGGTTTCGCAAAATGCTTGTTCAGAGCAATTCCCTTGCGAACGGCAAGACTGCATCAACCCTGAAGGAGGCATCAAAATGAGTCTAGAAGACGCGAGAAAGCGCCGCGAGGCACCGCTCGACACGCCGAGCAATCTCGGCTCCAATGCCACCAAGGATATTTCGGCCGCCCTCACTGTGCTTCTGGCGGACGTATTCGCGCTTTATGTCAAGACCAAGAACTTCCATTGGCACATATCGGGCCCGCATTTCCGGGATTATCACCTCCTTCTCGACGAGCAGGCCGAGCAGATCTTCGCGATGACGGATGAAATCGCCGAAAGAGCCCGCAAGATCGGCGGCACAACGATTCGCTCGATCGGCCACATCGCCAGGGTGAAGCATATCGAGGACAATGATACGGATTTTGTTACACCCGAAGGCATGCTGGCCGAGCTGAAGGAAGACAACTTTGCGCTCACCCAGCGCATGCGGCAGACTCACAATGTCTGCGACGAACATGGCGATGTCGCCACGGCCAGCCTGATCGAAAACTGGATCGACGAGGCAGAGCGCCGCACGTGGTTCCTGTTCGAAGCGACTAGGAGAGCTTAATCCCGAGCGCACGCCTGTTGCCCGCCGAAGGCCCGCTCCCCGCATGGACCGACGACCATGTTGATCATGCCATCAAGAAAGGCAGTCGAAAGATGCCCTTTGCGGCTTGGGTCGCGAAGTGCTTGCGCGGCAGGCTGGCGCGGATGGGCACCCCTACTGGGAATTCCTATTGGTGACTTTCATGAAGCTCGGTTCCGACGAGAGCTTGTGGAGAATACAGAGTTCCGAAAATTCAACGACGGCTACGTATGACAGTGGACTGCTCGTCTGAACTCGCCGACGTCATAGACGCACGCTTGGAGGAGGCTCAGCGACGAGGCGCATGCCTTTTTGGAACGCATCGACAATTGGCCGCCAATCTTACGTGCTTTGTACGATCGCCCACCCAAGCTAATCACGTGCACTTCGTTGAACACTGCGGTCAACTTGAAGCGAAATGTTGCAAGCAGCCCCGATACACAACGAACTCGTGCTTTGGCTGCGCACGTCCAACCCATCAGACACTCGGTTTAGGGTGCTTACCCTTCTGGGCTTTGCCCTCCTTGGCTATCCGCCGATAGTCGCTGGGATCTCGATTGTACGCCTTTCGAAAAGCTCGCACAAAACTTGAACGGCTCTCGTACCCCGCATTATGAGCAATGACGTCGATCGACATCGTCGTTGTCGTCAAATTGATCGCAGCCTGGCGCATTCTCAAGTCTCGCAAGACGACCATCGGGGATTGTCCAAAGATGTCCGAGAATCGCGCCATGAACGCCGAACGACTCAATCCTGCACTATGTGCCAAGCTTTGAACTGAATGGGCGGCTCCTGGCCGCGCCACCATATCTGCAAAAGCACGAGTGACCTGCCTGTCGGAAAGTATCGAGAATCGCTCAGTCCAACGCTGGGATGACCTGAGGGACCGTCGCACCAATGAGACAACGATTTGCTTGAGCAGAGACGCTGTCATGGCTCCAACGCCGACCTCTTGCTGCAGCAACTCGTCCATAGCCTCGCGAAGCTTCAGATCGATCTTGTCCGCCGGCTCGAACTGCTCGATCACTGGTTCGCTGAGTTCTCCGAACAACCTCACAGACTGACCAAAGGATGCATTAAAAAAGCCGCATACCTGAACGATTTCGGGTTTCTCATTCGGCACTGCGACGCGGAGGATGCCGTCTTGACGAGTCCAGCAGTCTCTCGAAATGAGCTTCGGTGGGCCACTTCCACCGTCGACCTCGATCGCGAACGGAGTGTTTGGCGGCACGATGATGAGCAAATGAGGGCTCAACGGCATCTCGGGTCCGCCGTTGATCGATATGCGACCCACGCCACTCAAGTTGTAGTGGATCCCGGGTGCGTCAATCATTCCCATTTCGACTCGATGACCGTGCGGCACCAGAATCTCAGTCAGCGCGATGACATCGATGTCGAGCGCCTGCATCAAGTTGTCGAGGTCTGTTGTAGACAATTTGACAGTGGAGCCCGTGGCCAGCGAAACGTTCTGCCCGAAGAGAGCCTGTGTTGGGACCGCTTTCGAAGTGTGCATGACTGTAGTAGCCCTTTGCTGCTCGGCTACCGGTGCCGATAGTGCTCCGAAGCCCGTTCTCCGAAGATCAGCGAGGGCGTCGCCATGCTCGTTCGCCACTGACTGACCGTCTTCCCGGAACTAAATGGGGCAATCATGATCAGAACACCGTAGTATGGAAGTGAAATTCTCGCAGATCAATCCTGAGCCGCCTTCAGATCGAAGCTGACAACAATAAGGTCTTGGACGCCGTCACGCAGCGTGCTGCGGGCAAGCCAAAAAGTTGTACTGAGCCACTTCGTCTCTCGCCAATCGAGTCTCGCGACGTCTCGAGACGAAATTGGGGCACTGAACGGACCAAGCCGTACTTCGGTTGCCGGCACCACACATTACAGCTTCGAAGTGGATCGAGTTTGCAATCCGAGACGGCGTCCTTCTGAGAGGCGACTTTTCCGAGCAGAGACCGCGAACGCTCCCGTAGTCATTATGCTCCGGGGCTTTAGTCCTGGACCGTCATCCCGTGCGCGCAGCGACGCGCGGGATGACGGGAGAGGACTAAGACGACGACTTCAGCGAATTTGTATCGATTGGCAGGCTGCGCACACGCTTGCCGGTCGCGGCGAAGATCGCATTGGTGACCGCCGCACTGACAATAGCTGTCGGAGCTTCACCAACGCCACCTGGAGCTTCTGCGTTCTTGATCAGGTGCGTCTCCACCAGCGGCACCTCGTCGATACGCATCGGCAGATACGTGTCGAAATTGCTCTGCTCGACGCGTCCATCCTTGAAGGTGATCGAGCCATGGAGCGCGGCGGTCAGCCCGAAAAGCGTTCCACCCTGAACCTGTGCTTCGATCGTATCGGGATTGACGTACATGCCGCAATCAATCGCACAGACGATCCGCTTGACTTTGACAGAGCCATCGGCCGCCACTTCGACCTCGGCGACCTGCGACACGTAACTTCCGTATGCGAATTGTACCGAAATCCCGCGGCCATGCCGTGAGGGAGGTGGCGATCCCCACCCTGCTTTTTCTGCAGCAAGCGACAGAACAGCAAGCGCTCGCGGATTGTGGCCAAGCAATTCCTTTCGATAAGCGACAGGATCCTGCTTCGCGGCATGAGCGAGCTCATCCATGAAACTTTCGACCACAAAAACATTGTGAGTCGGTCCGACGCCGCGCCACCAAGACGTCCGGACACCAGGGGGCTCGACCCGGACAAAGTCGACGAGGATATTCGGCAGCGCATAGGGCGGTTTCTCCGCCGCCTCTACGGCATCGGGGTCCAATCCGTCCTTGAAGTAAGGGGGATAATAGCGAGCCATGACTGAGGAGCCGGCGATGCGATGCGTCCAGGCAACCGGCTTGCCGGCCGCGTCAAGTCCGGCCGAGAGCCGATCGAGATAGTACGGCCGATACATATCGTGCTGGATGTCTTCCTCGCGGCTCCAGATCACCTTCACCGGGCCATGGACGTGCTTGGCGATCTTGACGGCCAGCACCGTGCCATCGGCCTCCAGCCTTCGGCCGAAGCCACCGCCAATCAGATGATTGTGAATTTTGATCGCATCCTTTGGCAGGCCGGTGAGTTCGGCTACCAGAGACTGCGTGATCGTAGGCGCCTGTGTCCCGACCCAGATGTCGCAACGATCCTTCTGCAGATGAACGGTGCAGTTCATCGGCTCCATCGCCGCATGGGCCAGGAAAGGCACCTGATAGATAGCGTCAACCCGTTGCGCCGCCTCCGCAAGAGCCTTCCGTGCATCGCCATCGTTACGAGCAACTGCGCCCGGCTTTTTGGATTCCTCCTCCAATTGCTTGACGATACCGGCGTTGCTGACCTTGCCGTTCAGCCCGTCGTCCCACGTGATGGCGGCGGCCTCGAGCCCCTTCTTCGCCGCACCCGTATGATCCGCCACCACGGCAACAGCTTCATCGATATTGACCACCTGCCGGACGCCCTTCACCGTCACCGCGGCCTTCTCGTCCACCGTTTTCGCTTTGCCACCGAGCACGGGCGAAATAGCAACCGCTGCAACCTTCATACCCGGCAGCCGCGTATCGATGCCGTAGAGCGCGCGCCCATCGACCTTTATCTCTGAATCCACGCGCTTGGCACGCGTGCCGATCAGGGTGAAATCCTTCGGATCCTTCAATTTGACGTTTGCCGCAGGCGGCACAGGCAATTTCGCCGCGGCCTTCGCCAGTTCGCCGTAGCTCAGATGCTTCGAGCCTGATGCATCGAACACGACGCCGTCCTTGGCGCGGCAAGTCGCTGGATCGACGTTCCAGCGCTTTGCGGCTGCCGCAATCAGCAGATTACGACCCACCGCCCCTGCCTGACGCAGCGGCGTCCAGAAGGCGCGGACAGAGGCGGAACCACCTGTATTTTGAATGCCTATGATAGAGTTGGCGTAAAGCGCATGATTTGGCGGCGCATGCTGAACCTGAATCTGGTCAAGCTTCACTTCCAGTTCTTCAGCGAGAAGCATCGAGAGCGACGTGTAAACGCCCTGTCCCATCTCGATCATCGGAATGATCAGGGTCACGGCGCCGGTCGGATTGATCCGTATAAATCCGTTCGGCGCGAAAGTACCCGTGACCTCGTTTTCGACCACCTGCGAAGCAGGCACCGCGAAGACGGACTCCGTGCTTGCACCGGTCACCGCAAAACCAAGCAGCAAACCCGTGCCCTGAAGAAAGGCGCGCCGCGACATCGCTGTTTCATCGGCAATCTGCTCTTTCAGAACGAGCTTATCCATGATTTAAAACTCCCGCAGCGTGCTTGATCGCAGCGCGGATGCGCTGATAGGTGCCGCATCGGCAGACATTCCCCGACATGGCGGCGTCGATGTCGTCATCCGTCGGCTTCGGCGTGTCCTTCAGGAGCGCCGCCGCCGACATGATCTGGCCGGACTGGCAGTAGCCGCACTGCACCACCTCCAGCTCCAGCCACGCCTTCTGCAAGGCCGCGCCCTGCGGCGCCTGGCCGATCGCCTCGATCGTGGTGATCGCGCTGTCGCCGACGCTGTCGAGCGGCGTCTGGCAGGAGCGGACAGGCTGACCGCCGACATGCACAGTGCAAGCGCCGCAGAGCGCCTGGCCGCAGCCGAACTTGGTCCCGGTCATGCCGAGCACGTCGCGCAGCACCCACAAAAGCGGGATGTCGCCGTCGACATCGACCTGATGGGGTGTGCCGTTGATCTTTAATGTGAAAGCCATGGATACCTCTTGAGCGCGTTGGGAGTGAGCGGTGAGCCGACGAACACCTACGCATTGAGTTTCTTCGGCAGGATCAAGTTGTCCGATGCGGTATATTCGGGGAGATTGGATTCGGACTGAGGTTGCCTTGGGCGTTACTCGATGAAATCTGCGACACTGGTATCCACTGATCGCAGCGCGGGACGAAATTTTCCAATAGCCGACATGTATAATTTCCATAGCAGCGGGGAATACCGCTGCGACGGTCCTCTCTGCCATTCTATGGCGAACGCTGGGTTCCGATGCCCGGCACCACGGCCGCGCGATGAAGCGCCGGCCGGTGATTGCAGCTGAGGTGCAGTCGGCAAGCTAACGCCTGTGCCTCAGCTCTTCGGTGGCGCGCCGGAGCACCTCGTGAAGCCATTCGTGCGAGGGTTCGTCCTCGACGCGTTCGTGCCAGAGCAGCCGAACCTCCACGGGCGTCGTGGTGTAGGGCAGTTCATGGGTCGTGATCGCATGCGCTTGTTCGAGCACACGCGCCAGGGGTCGCGGAACGATAGCCGCCAGCTCGGAATCGACCAGCAGCGCGGGCAGGGCAAGGAAATGCGGCAGCGAGACCGCGATCCGTGGCGGCCGGTCGCTGTCGGACAGCGACCGTTCGAGCGCGGGGCGATCGTACATCTCCGAGCGTCTGGCAAGTCCGCGCTCGAAGATGAAACCGCCGATCGCGCCCTCCTGCTCGCCGCCAAAGGACACGACGACCAGCGGCAAGGTCGCGAGCTTTGCCTTGTCGAGCCGGCCAAGCTTGCGCTTTCTGCCAACGATCAGCACATCGTCATATTCGAACAGCAGCGCCGTGCGGAAGCGGCTCGGCGGAGACGAGAACACGCCGATCGCGACGTCGATGCGGCCGAGGTCGATTTGCTCGGCAAGATCGATCCGCGTCACCGGCTTGATGGTGAGGTCGATCGACGGAGCCTCCCGGCTCAAGATCTTCAGGAGTGGCGGCGCCAGCACCATCGTCGTGAAGTCGTTGGCTGCGAGCGTAAACGGCTTGGTCGAGACCGCCGGAGCGAAGGTCGGCAGTTCGACCGCGGCCTCCAGCGATCGCAGCGCCTGGCGAACCTGCGGTGCCATCGTCAACGCGCGGGCCGTCGGCTGCATTCCGGTGGCAGTGCGCACGAACAGGTCGTCGTCCAGCATCTCACGCAGCCGCGCGAGCGAGTGGCTTACGGCGGACTGACTCAGCGCGACCTTCTGGCTGGCCCGCAGCACGCTGCGCTCTTCCATGACGGCGTCGAATACTTTGAGCAGATTCAGATCCAGGGTCTTGAAGGAAACGGACACGCTGAGAGTCCTGTCTGTAGCGGATCGCTCGCTTCGGCAAAATTCCACGATCGACGGCAGTTAAGGCCAGTCGATTGGCGGATGCAACCAATCGGATCGTGCGGAGCGCATCGTCCTCTCGCGGCCGCCGGCTAGCTGAAGCTGGCTCAGGATCACTCTGCAAGACTTTCACTTCCGCAACGCAGCGTTCTGGCCAAGATTGCCGGCACCGGGTTGGGAGGAGAAAAGCGATGAAGGCCTGGGTGATGTCGGCCCGAAGTGGCGCGCGTAAATCGATCGGACTGGCGTTGATGCTCGTGGCGACGGCGACGTCGGCGGCTGCACAGAACGGGCCGGTCAGGCTCGGCGTGCTGACCGACATGTCGTCGCTCTACGCCGACAATGGCGGGCGGGGCTCGGTCGTCGCGGCGCAGATGGCGGTCGACGATTTCAAGGGCAAGGTGCTCGGGCGTCCGATCGAGATCGTTGCGGGGGATCACCAGAACAAGGCGGATATCGGTTCGGCGATCGCCCGGCGGTGGCTGGAGAACGAGAACGTCGAGTCGATTCTCGACGTCGCGAATTCCGCCGTCGCGCTGGCCGTGCAGGGCGTTACGCGCGACAAGAACAAGCTGTTTCTCGCCACCGGTGCGGCCACGTCCCGGCTGACCGGCGATGAATGTTCGCCGACCGGTATCCACTGGACGTACGATACTTATGCGCTGTCGCAGGGGACGACGAGGGCGATTTCACGTCTCGGTGCCAAGAGCTGGTTCTTTCTTTCGGCAGACTATTCGCTCGGTGCGCAGCTCGAGGCCGACAGCCGCAAGGTGATCGATGCCGCCGGCGGCAAGGTGGTCGGCGCCGTGAAGCATCCGATCAATACGTCTGATTTCTCGTCGTTCCTGCTGCAGGCGCAAGCCTCCAAAGCGGACGTGATCGCCCTCGCCGACGCCGGCGGCGACTTCATCAACGCCGTGAAGCAGGCGGGCGAGTTCGGCGTGACGCGCGGGCAGAAGCTTGCTGGCCTGATCGTCTTCATCGCGGACATTCACAGCCTCGGGCTGCAAAGCGCGCAAGGCCTGATGCTCAGCTCAGCGTTCTACTGGGACCTCAACGATGAGACGCGTGCATGGTCGAAGCGCTTCATCGAGAAGACGAAGAAGGTGCCCACCATGATCCATGCCGGCACCTATGGTGCGGTGATGCACTATCTCAAGGCGGTCGAAGCCGCAGGCACGCTCGATGGACCCACTGTTGCCGCCAAGATGCGCGAGCTGCCGGTAAACGATTTCATGACCCGCAACGGCAGGATCCGGCAGGACGGCCGACTGGTCCGCGATATGTATCTGTTCCGCGTCAAGTCGCCGGAGGAGTCGAAGTACCAGTTCGACTACTACCAGTTGCTAGCCACGATCCCGGGGGAAGAGGCCTTCAGACCGATGGAGGAGGGCGGATGCTCGCGCGTGAAAAAGCCGTGATCGACCGGGACGCGGCGTGCGGAGTTGCGCGCAGTCCGATCGACGAGGCGATCGCTGGCCGGCTCTCGTGCCGTGAGTTCTCCGGCAGTCCCGTGTCGCGATCGACCATCGAGCAAATCCTGCGCGTGGCGCGGTTCGCGCCGAGCGGTGCAAACATCCAGCCGTGGCACGCCTACGTGCTTGCAGGCGCAGCCAGGGCCGAGGTGTCCGCTGCGCTTCTGCATGCATATGAGAACGAGCCGAGCGAGCACGTCTCCGAATATCAATACTACGCCAGCGCTTTCCCCGAGCCGTATCTCAGCCGCCGCCAGGAGTTCGGGCGATTGTTCTATGACTCGCTCGGTATAGCTCAAAGCGACGTTGCGGCGAGGAGCCGGCAGACTGCAAAGAACTACGCGTTCTTCGGCGCGCCGGTTGGATTGATCGTCACCATCGACCGCCGCCTGGCCATGGGAAGCTGGCTCGATCTTGGCATGTTTATCCAGAACGTGATGTTGGCTGCGGTGGGACGCGGGCTGCAATCCTGTCCGCAGGAAACCTTCGCCAAATTCCACCGGATATTGCGTCCGCTGTTGTCGATCCCCGCCGAACAGATGGTGGCCTGCGGGATTTCGATGGGCCACCCCAAGGAGCGGTCGCGAGCGCGGCTGATGCCGCGCGCGGATGTGGAGGCGTTCGCCTCCTTCAAGGGTTTCGAGGAATAGAACAGGAGAAAGTCATGGGAAGCCGTGAACAGCTGATCGAACGCAGCATTCCGTTTCTGCGTGAGGTCAAGGACATGACGCCGGGCGCGGCGATGGAGCGATGGCTCAACGAGACTTATGGAGAGGACAGCGCGCTCTACCGGGATCTCGCCCGTCTCATCAAAATGGGGGTCGAGGAGGGCTGGGCGGCGAACCAGGAGGTGGATGGCCCGAACTATCGGCGCAGCCGCATCCTTGAGCCGGTCCCCGAGACGTTCCAGTTCAGCATCACTGCGGTCTACATGAACAGCACCGATCCACGCCGCTTCAAGGACGAGGACGATCACGACGTGCTGCGCGGGCAATATCACGGCCATCCTTATGGCGAGCTCAACCTCGTCGTTCCCCTCGACAAGGGCGCGCAACTGAAGGGATTGCAGGGCTGGCAGGGGCCCGGTTGGACGGCGCCGGATCCCGGCAGTCGGCATTATCCCGAGGTCAGGGGTGGCGCGGTGATCGCCCTGTTCTATCTGCCGGCCGGGCGCATCTCCTACGATTTCAAGGCGCCGGCCTGACGTTCGGCGCCGGCAGTCCGATTAGCAGCTATGCCGCGAGCCGTGGGATTGCCCTTGGACCAATCAAAGGGAATCGAGTGTTGCACCCCCCGCGGCCAAGCGCTCTGCGAAACAGTGTTATGGCCCGTCCTGCGGCCCATCGAGTGCCGACGGAAAACGAACGGCCGGGCCAGAGGTGCAGTGGTGCGACGGCAATTTGCGTTTCGCTAGTCGCTTGATGGCAGTGTTGTCGGCGGGTCATTGGACGGGACAGGTTTTGTCGAATGCCGAATTCCATTTTCCGCCGGTAGCTCAAACGGTGGGTTTTGGTCCAGGAAGGTCGAAAATGCTTTATCTTTCAATGGGGATTGACTGACACTCTCTCCGCCAGTCAGTCGGGACAACCCTTTTGTATATTCTAGGAAAGTTCATAATTTCGGAGGGACGTTCCCCAATCTTCCCGACCCTTCTGGACTGTCTTGGCGTTCCCACGTTGCGTGGAGGGCGGTTAGATCGCGGTGGCGAGTAACGTGGGTAGTACACAACTTCATTGCTCTACGCCGATGTCGGCCATTTTCGTCGCTGGGCAAATCAGGCTAGTTTGATCGCGTTTCCCTCGCTCCGGTGCGTTCATGGCTAAGGCCGACCACATCAAGAAACTTGTCGGCAGCTATGGCCGGTCGCAGGAGTTTCGCGCGGCGGCGCTTCGGATCATTGATGAAGCGGCGAACCAAGGTAAAAAACCCTTTGCTGACGCACTCCGCAAAATTCTCGATGCTAACGTCAGCCCGGACTATCAAGCCTCTCAACCGCGCTTAACGTCGCTAGGGTCGCAGGTCGATCCCGCCACGAGCTTGGTTGATGAAATCAATGTCACTCGCGGCCTACGGGACATAGTGCTAAACGCCGATACACGGTCACTCGTTGAAGGCATTATTGAAGAGCGCCGGCGAAGTGAAGAGCTTAGGCGTCATCGGCTGCCGTTATCGACGCGCATACTTTTCGCGGGGCCACCGGGTTGCGGAAAGACATTTTGTGCGGAAGTCTTGGCAAGAGAGTTGTCTCTTCCCTTATTCGCGGCGCGTATTGATGTTCTCGTTTCATCCTTCTTGGGTGAAACTGCCAGTAATCTCCGCCGCCTGTTTGAATTCGCAGGGCGTCGACCCTGTGTGTTGTTTCTGGATGAGTTTGACGCGTTAGCAAGAACTCGTGCCGACACCACTGAACACAACGAATTGCGTCGTGTTGTGAACAGTCTGCTTCATATGATTGAACGCTTTCGCGGGCCAGGATTGGTTATTGCCGCGACTAACCTGCCGCAGTTCCTTGATGAAGCAATATGGCGTCGCTTTGACGAAGTTGTATCTTTCGATCCGCCGGGAGAAAAAGAAGTTGCGCTTTTGCTAGCTCGCCAGTTCGCGAACTTTCCACCGCATTTCAATATTGAGAGCATAAGTCCCAAGCTCATGGGCATGTCCTACGCTGATATTGAGCGCATTTGCGTTGATGCAATTAAGAAAGCAGTGTTGAAAAAACGCAAATCCGTCAGCGAAACAGAGTTTGCCTCTGCTCTTAGACAGGAAATGCGACGGAAGGGGCTAACTTCGCTCGGGAAAATGTAGCGGGCGAATGGCTACTTTTCCCCATCTGCCGCTTGAACGTTTGGTGGGCGATATCGACCGGCGTCGGGTACCTAATCCCGTGGGGCCGCCTCAGAGGTCGGCCCCAGCACATGCTGCACAAATCCAAGCGAAAGTAGATACTGCCGTAGCTGAGCAAAGGGTGGTTCCGCCAGTCGAGGGAATTAACCCTGAACTTATCCTCAAGGTGTCGCTTGCCCATCCGGTCCAAGAGGATAGTTGGCGCACTGCGGGGCTGAAAGTGCTTGCGCAGGAGCCTAATGATATTCTGGTTCTATTCTCTGATGACGTCGAGTTACGCGAATTCCGCACGCGGCTCGGCCAATATCAGGCTGATACACCGGAAGGCCGCCAAAACCCCGCTTACAATTCGTTGTTCGCATCAATCGAAGATATCGGAAGTATTTCCCCGAGCGATAGGATTGGTCCCCGGCTGCGCAACGATGGCATAGTTCAATTGAACGACATCAGGGTTGATGCTGACTATGGTATCGATGTCGAACTTTGGGATGCGCCTACCCAAATGGACAGGGAAGTCCGTGTCCAACTCCTAGTGCAACACATCCAAAATGAGGGTGGGGAGGTCCAATCCCGGTACATCGGGACGGCCGGGCTGATTGTTCTACGCGCACGCATGAGAGGCTCGCTCTTGCGCGCCGTCCTCGAAATGTCAGCCGTATCGTGCGTCGATTACCGGCCGATCCCTGATCTCGGCGAACGTGACGTTCCATTGATCCACTTGGAGCGGCAGCCAGAAGCAACGGCTCCTCCTGCCGACGCGCCGATTATCGGCATTGTTGATAGCGGAAGTGTTGATCATCCGCTGCTTACTCCAAGTCTCATCGAAGCAATCGGAGTGCCCGCTAATTTGGGTACAGCCGACATTTGGGGGCACGGGACGAAAGTGGCAGGAATTGCAGCTTTCGGGGACGTGCGCGAGTGCGTTGATCAGCAATCCTTTCAAAGTCCGGTTCGCATCATTTCTGTTAAAGTCGTCAATGACCAAGGTCAGTTCGATGATGTCGAAACCATTCCCCATGTCATGAAGCAGGCGATCACGGCACTCCATGAGCGCGGGTGCCGACTGATAAACGTATCGCTCGGTGATAAATACAAAATTCCCTATGATGGAGGACGCGTCTCGCAATGGTCCGCGACGCTCGATCAACTCGCGCGAGAGCTTGATGTAGTAATTGTCGTATCGGCCGGGAACTCGGCCGGTGGCGCACAAGCGCCATGGGGTGTTCCGGCTGAGAACATCATCGGTGCTTATCCAAATTACCTTGTCGCTCCCAACAATCGGATTGTTGAACCGGCGACGGCGGCGATAGCATTGACCGTGGGAAGCCTAGCCCACGCTAATGGTCTCCCGGCCGACTTTGGAGGCGCTGAACTGCGAGCGATAACCTCAACGAACACCCCAACACCGATCACACGATCCGGACCGGGCATCAACGATGCAATCAAGCCGGACCTCGTTGATTTTGGTGGTACCTGTGTATTCGATGGAGGCACTCAACGAGTTGCTGCGGGCGAAGATTTTGCGAGTTCCGGCATGCTCACTCTTCGAGCGGACTATATCCAAGGGTTGTTAGCCTCCGCGACGGGTACATCGATGGCTGCCCCGCGAATTGTCTACAAAGCGGCGTTGCTCCTTCGAGCGCTTCCGGATGCATCAGCGAACCTAGTAAGAGCATTGCTTGCAGTGTCTGCGAGCCATCCGTCCGAAGCGATACAAGCCTTGTCACCATTGGGCGACAAAGCGATGAGGCACTGCTTGGGTTACGGGATACCAGATCTATATCGCGCGCTGAATTCCGAAGAGGCGCGCGTCATCATGTTTGCAGATCGGCAGGAATTGCCCATCGACCAATTCGCGCTTTACCGCGTACCATTGCCGAAGGATTTTCAATCAACAAAGGGAAAGCGAGCCATCAAAGTGAGCTTAGCCTTTGATCCACCCGTCCGTCATAGCAGACTCGAATACCTCGGATTGAGGATGAATTATCATTTGCTTCGTGGAATGACACCAGAGGCAATCATTGAACATTTCCGGCACCGGAACAAAGATGAAGCTCCCTTTGAGGATTTGCCGGGCACAGCCAAGTGCAGCCTGTTACCGTCACGTGACGTGCGTGGAACGAGTACGCTGCAATGCTCAGTATTCAAGATGGCGAAGAACATTGATAGGTATGGCGACGATTACTATCTAGACGTTCGATTCCAAGAAACCCGCACTGGAACTGATTGAGTGTTGGCGGATTCCTCGGTTGCGGCTGGCGCGACGAGGAACAGTATCATGGCAGGATGGCGGCAAGCGATCGAATTGGCGATGACCGACGATGAGGTTGAGACGTTGGCGGCTCTTTCGCGGTCAAGAACCGAGCCAGCGAGCCGGGTCTCGCGGGCACAGATGCTGCTGGCCTACCGGGATAATCCGTCGTTCTGTGCCGTGGGGCGCAGACTTGGGGTCCATCACCAGACCGTCGAGCGCTGTGTCGAGCGGGCGCTGGCCCATGGCCCGCTGGGGGCCCTCGACGATCGGCCGCGGCCTGGCAGGGAGCCCACGATCACGCCGGAGGCCAAAGCTTGGCTGGCGTCGCTGGCGTGCGACAAGGCCAAAGACCACGGCCATCCGCATGAATTGTGGACGACGCGATTGCTGGCACGCCATGCGCGCGTGCATGGACCAGCGGCAGGGCACAGGTGTCTGGCCAATTTGGTCCAGGGCACGGTGTGCAAGATCCTCGGCAAAGAGGAAATCAAGCCGCACAAGGTGCACTACTATCTGGAGAACCGCGACAGCGAATTCGAACAGAAGATGGCCGAGGTCCTGTGTGTCTATCGTGAAGTCGAGGTTCTGAAAAAAACCTCTACCGGATCGAAGAGGCGAGGCAAGCCGGTGGCAATCGTCTCCTGCGACGAAAAGCCAGGAATCCAGGCTATCGCAACGACGGCGCCGGATTTGCCGCCCGTGCCTGGGGCTCACGCCACCTTTGCGCGGGATCACGAGTACAAACGTCATGGCACGCTCAGTCTGTTGGCCGGGATCGATCTGCTGACCGGCAAGGTCCATGCTCTCGTGAGAGACCGCCATCGCAGCCGGGAGTTCGTTGAATTCCTCAAGTTACTCGATGCCGCTTATCCGAGAGGCACTGCAATCAAGCTGATCCTCGACAATCATTCCGCGCACATATCGAGAGAAACCACAGCGTGGCTTAACGCCCGCCCCGTCGGACGCTTTGAACTCACCTTCACTCCCAAGCACGGCTCCTGGCTCAACCTGATCGAGGGCTTCTTCTCCAAGTTTGCCCGCTCGACGTTGCGCCACATCCGGGTGACCTCAAAACACGAGCTGAAGGAGCGCATCATGGCCGGCATCGACGACGTCAACCGCCATCCGGTCATCCATACTTGGTCCTACAAACTTGCCGAGGCCGCCTGATTATGATTCGAACCAAGGAAACGCTCGACTAGCTGTGTTCGCTGAACGGCGGTGGGCCGGAGAGGAGATCACCCATCAACGCTTCTCGGTGGCCGTTGAGTTGGAGCATGAGGCTGAAATCAACCTCTACAACCAACTCCGAGTGCGTGTTCGCGTTTGATGGCGAGTTGTGTCTTCTCGGCCGTGATAGGGCTCTAGGCGGGACCGGATGAGATAACGCTACGTTGGCAAATCACCAGGGAAGAACATTGATTGGGTATTTATACCATCCTCGTTGCGGTAGCGCTGGGCACGCTGGCAGAGATCAGTTTTGCTATCCGCAAGTGGTCACCCTAACGGGAGTGGCTATGTTTGCATGTAACCCGAAGCGGAAATGTCCGTATGTCGCATTATTGGACCGCGCGCTGAACTTCCTTATATGACGAGATGATTTTGGAGGTGGCTCAATGGTCAAGTCTACAGCGGCACTTGCCGAGACGGACGAGAGAGACAGAGTCCTTCTGAACGCCGTTGCCTTGCGACGCTTGCATTGCTGTCCGACAGTGAGCAGACGCAATGTTGATGCCAGGCGTGGTCTGCCGATGATCCATCGCTGACGTCGCACAAGTGTTTAGCACCGGCCCGACGGGAAGCCGGCCCGGCCCGCATCACACACAACCGGCTTGGAGAACGAACTCCCAAACCACTTGCTCGTCAACGAGCCATCATTGTCGATCCAGGGGATCGGCGGCAATTGCGGCAAATAAGATGCATACGGCATCACTTTCGCAAGCGTCACTCTGCCCGGAAATTTTGCGACGAACGCCTTGTTCATTCCGCCGTCGAGTCCGCTGTAGATCGGGGCAGCCGGCACGTCGTCTTTAACCAATTTCGCGTACGCGAGCTCGTCGGCGCGCCGCTTCTCCAGTGCCCGCCGCGCGATTTCCGGATTGACGACGAAGGGGGGACATTTTTCGTTCGGGTTGAACACGAGAGGATGCGGCGAATTCGCAGGCGGTTGCGCATTGAATACATAGCGGCGGTTGCACACATCCACCTTGGGTTCGAGTTGCGTCGTCTCGAAATGATCGTTGCCGATCTTGAGCATTTTCCAGAAGGGGAGGTTCGGACTGTTTCGATGCCGCGCCAGGTTCGCCGGCGTCAGGCGGAACGGATAAGCCTGCACCTGGAACGACGGCCGGCCGCTGAGCGAGTCGCGCGCCAGCGAATAGATTTCGCTGATCTGTTCGTCGGTCATGGCATAGCAGCCGCTCGACCAGCAGTCGCCGTGGATCATCAGGAAGCTGCCGTTGCGCTTGTTCGCCTTGTCGAAGCTGTTGGGGTAGCCGAGGTTGATCGACAGATAGAAGTTGGAGTTGGGATTCATCAACTCAGGTGTAATCGTATAAAACCCTTCCGGCGCCTGCCGGTCGCCCTCGTACAATTTCGGCCCGAGATCGCCCGACCAGCGGCAGATCGGATAGGTCTTGAGGATCTGGAAACGGCCGGTCGTGTCCTGTTTCCAGACTTCGAGCTCCGCCTCTTCCTTGAAAACACGCACGACGATCGGCGAATATTTCGGCATCTTCTTCTGCTCGAGCAGTGCGAGCAGTTCGGGCGGCAGTTCCTGTGTGGCCTTGGCCGGCAACGGCTTTGTGGTTTGGCCAAGGCACGTAACCGGCGTCAAGGCCGCGGCAACAGCCGCCGCCAGCACAAGTGCGCGTCGGACCATGGCGGGGATCACTGTTGCACCTCCAGCCACTTCGTCCGCTCGCCGCTACTTCTCGAACCCGACGAACACCGTAGCCTCCTCCACGGACTTCCGCTCCGACACCACCGCATTCGCCGGGAACGTCTCGTCCGGCCAGCCCAGCGCGATGCTTTTCATGATGACCTGATCGTCTGCGATCCCTGCGTGCTCGCGCACCACGGGGGATTGCATGATGCCCTGGCTGTTGATCACAGCGCCCAGCCCGCGAGACCAGGCGGCATTCACCAGCGCGGTCGCCACGGCGCCGCAATCGAAGGGCGTGTCGTCGCTGCCGTCGAGCACGCGGTCATAGGTGATGATCACGCAGACGGGCGCGTCGAATTGACGGAAGCCGCGCAGCACCCAGTCGTGGCGCTTGTCCTTGTTGTCGCGCTCGATGCCCATCGCGGAGAACAATTGCTTGGCGACGCCGATCTGCCGGTCGCGGTGCTTGCCCGCAAAGGGCTGCCCCGTGCGGAATTCGCGCGACTGCGGAATGCCCGCGACCATCCTTTCCGTGTTGCCGGCGCGGATCCGGTCCAGCGGTTCGCCTGATATGACGTAGAAATTCCAGGGCTGGGTGTTCATCGACGACGGAGCGCGCATCGCCAGACCAATGATTTCCGCAATCAGCGCCTTGGGTACCGGATCGGGCTTGTAGCCGCGGATGCTCCGGCGACCGAGAATGACGTCATCGAACTGCATCTGTGCCGAATTCCTCTGACAAGTTCTGAAACAGCCGGGATTTTCGCGGTTTCTGCACGCTCGCGCAAGCGCTGGCGGCGTGTCTTCGGCGGTCCAGCGACGCGGAACATGATTGCGTCGCCATTGCGCGCACGCCGTCGTTTAGCGAATTCCGGGATGATCAGATTGTGCCGCTGATTTGCCCGGCGTGTCAAATTTTCGGTCCAGGTTGCTGGTTGCGGCGGCCGCCGGCTACTTTGCATGGGGTTGTTTTCGATATTTTTGGCATGGGTAACGGCACGTACCTGAGACATGGGTGACGTACGCTTCGGCGCGGCATGCCCGCGACGAGAGCATGCGACGGCGGGCCGCGGTCCTACCCGACCTCTCGAACCGCCGCGTCATACGCCTCGATCGTCGCCTTGGCGCGATCCGCTACTTCCGCCGCCGTCATGCCGGGCTTGTAGAGGCTGCTGCCAAGGCCGAATGCCATGATGCCGGCCCTGACGTAGTCCGCAAAATTCTTGTCGGAGACGCCGCCGACCGCGGCGATCATCAGGTCCGGGGGAAGCACGGCGCGGATGGCGGCAATGCCGGCGGCGCCGAGCACGCTTGCGGGAAAGAATTTCAGACTCGAGGCGCCCGACTTGGCGGCCAGCAACGCCTCCGTCGGGGTAAAGACGCCGGGCATCGTGACCATGCCGAGCGCCCGGGCGCCCGCTATGATTTCCGGATCGACATTGGGGCTGACCAGAAGCCGACCGCCCACGTCGTGAAGCCGCGCGACATCGTCCAGCGTCAACACGGTGCCGGCACCGATCAGAATTCCGGCAGGGGCCTTCTTGACGGCGATCTCGATCGAACGGAACGGATCTGGCGAGTTGAGCGGGATCTCGATTGCCGTCATGCCGCTGTCGATCAGCGCGGCGACGATATCGCCCGCCTCGTCGGGCTTCACGCCACGCAGGATCGCGACCAGCGGGCGTTTCATCGGGGGGAACGGGGCGACGCGCATTCGGGTGATCCTCTAGAGCATGATCCGGAAAAGTGTGTAGCGGTTTTCCGAAAAGATCATGCTCAAACAAAAAGATAAAGCGGGATGACGATTCGAAGAAAAGTCATCACGCTTTAGACATTCCAGATCGATTGCGCGGCCATCGAAAGGCCGCGACGGACCGCATCCTCGGCGCCGATTGATCGGATGGAAACGGCGACCGTGTCAAACGCCAATTCGTAGAGCGTCTGGAGCCGCCCTGAGGCCACCAGCGTGATGCCGTTCTCGGGCATTTGTCCGGCAAGCCCTCCAGCCAATTCGAGGCCAATCAAGGTACCCGATATTTTCTCGCGGGCGGAAGATGGCGTGCCGCCGTAGAGGAGCTGGCCCGATCGCACCTGGAACAGCAGATTGGCGGCGTTCGCGGGCGTCTCGAATGCGCTGATGACTGCGGACTTGAAGGCGTCGATATCTGGGGCTTCATCGGCGCCGGCCACCGCGTGGGACAGGATCGTTTCGCGCGATATGACGTCGAACAGCTCTCCCGTCATGAACGTGGCGAAGCCTTCGACGGTGCCTCCATTCGCCCTGACCCATTTCGAATGGGTGCCCGGCATGCAGACGAGCGCATCCCCCGCAGCATCCATGCCCAGGACGCCGAGCAATTGTGTTTCCTCGCCCCGCATGACATCGGGCGTTTTGGGGTCTCGTTGTGCAATTCCCGGGAGGATGCGGATGTCACGGTTCTGTCCCGGCACCGCAACGGCCTGCTTCAGGATCGATGCGAGCGGCGCCGGCGTGTCGACATATCCGGCTTCGACCCATCCCTGCCGGGCGCCGGCCATGCCGCAGATGATAACGGGCAGCCCATCCGCGGCGCCGACAGCGTCCAGATGCGATTGCAGCACCGCCGGAAAGCCCAGTCTGCCCGCCGTCGTCATGCCCTCGTGGCTGCGCCGTTCCCCGAGGATGTCGCCGGTTCGATCGACGAGCCAAAGCCGAAAACTGCTCGTGCCCCAATCGACCGCGACAAATGCAGGCTGGCTCATTTCAAGTTCGTTCCGATGCTATCTACGTCTCAGCGGCATGATACCACGCCGGTCTGCCCGCTGTCGCGGTGCTGGACCGACGGCGCAGCGAAGGACCAAATGCCGCTTCGCCTGCGCGAAATACACTCGCTTTGCAGTTGATTTGTAGAAATGCAATCAGCATGATCCCGGTTCATGCGGGGTCGCGCTGCTAGCCGGCGGCGGAGCCTCGCCAATGAATGCGCATCGCAAAGAATGCGCCATAACAACAAGACTTGGGAGGAGCTCTCATGATCAACCGGTTTGGTAACAGCGCGCTGATCGGCCTTGGCCTCTTGATCGCGGCGCTCACGCCGCAGGCCCACGCTCAATCGACCGCGAAGACGGTGACGCTGGTGGTGCCCTTTGCGGCCGGCGGCGGCACGGATACGGTCGCCCGCCTGATTGGCGAGCGGATGTCGAAGACGCTCGGCCAGACCGTCATTGTCGAGAACGTGGTCGGCGGCGGCAGCACGCTGGCCAATGATCGCGTGGCGCGATCGGCGCCCGACGGCTCCACGATCCTGATCAATCACGTCGCGCTGCTGGCGGCGCCCAGCCTGTTCACCAACCTGCGGTACGATACGAAAACGGCGTTCGAGGCGGTCGGCCTCGTCAACAATGCGCCGATGGTTCTGATTGGCCGGAAGTCGATCCCCGGCGAAAGCCCGAAGGACCATGTGGCGTGGATCAAGGCGCAACGCGACAAGGCGAACTTCGCGCATGGCGGCCTCGGGACCAACAGTCACCTGTGCGCCGTGATGATGGGTAACGTGCTCGGCTTCAAGCCGACGGTCGTGGCCTATCGCGGATCAGCTCCCGCGATCGCCGATCTGCTGGCAGGGCAGATCGACCTGCTGTGGGATCAGGTCACCAACGCGCTGCCGCAAATTCAGGCCGGAACGCTGCACGGCATCGCCATCACGTCGCCGCAACGGCTCGAACAGTTGAAGAACGTGCCGACCACAGCCGAGCTCGGCATGCCCGAGGTCAGTTACTCGATGTGGCATGGGCTTTACGTGGCGAAAGGCACGCCGAAAGAAACCATCAATGCGCTGAATGCCGCGCTCCGCGCGGCGCTGTCGGAGCCGGAGCTTGTAGAGAAACTCAAGCAGCTCGGGACCTTGCCATTCCCGGCCAACGAGTTGACGCCTGAGGCACATGCGCGCCTGTTCGCCGACGACTTGCCGCGCGTGGCAAAGCTCATTGAAAGTTCAGGCATCAAGGCGAGCGAAGCGAAGTAGGGCGTCTCGTGCGGCGCGGGCCGGCTGCGCTGAAAGCGGCGCAGTTCGTCACACGATCAGATCCTGCGGCGCATGGGGCTGATTCCAAACGAATGCAGGCAGCTCGATCGCCTCTGAAATCGCCGGCGGTCCGCTGGTTTCCGCAGCGTTTGCGGTCGAGCCGATGGGCGCCGGGTTATCCTCCGCAAGGTCGATGACGTCAGAAGTGCTGACGTTGGACATCTTGTCCTTGAAGTGGAAGCTGTCGTCGGCACCGTTGATGGTGATTGTCACCACCTGTGCGGTGCCGTCGATGGTGGTCACCGTGAAAGTGTCGGTCAGCGTGTCGCAGTCGTTGAGCGCCTGCACCTCGCAATTGGCGTTGTCGAGCTTGTAGGTCCAGACGCCATCCGCCGTCATCGTGAAGCAGCCGTAGCCGCCATCGCTTGCCTTCGGCGAGCACACGGCGGTGAAGGTATTGGGCGTGTTATCGACGTCGGTATCGGTGAGCGTGCCTTTCGCGATCGGCGTACCGTAGGTGCAAGCGCCGGCTTCGGTTACCGAGCCGGTCGTGGTGCCACAAATGACGGCAGCGTCGTTGGCGCCGTTGATGGTGATTTTCACCTCCTGCGGGGTGCCGTCGATGGTGGTCACCGTAAAGCAGTCGGTCAGCGTGCCGCAGACATTGAGTGCCTGCACTTCGCAGTTGGTGTTGTCGAGCGTGTAGGTCCAGATGCCGTCCTTCGTCATGGTGAAGGTGCCGTAGCCGCCCGTGCTCGCTGTTGGCGAATCGATCGCCGTAAAGGTGTTGGGAGCGTTGTCGACGTCAGTGTCGGTGAGCGTGCCGGTCGCGGTTGGTTTGCAGGATGCGGAATTGGCCGCGCCGCCAGCCTCGATGACCGAGCCATGCTTGGTTCCGCAAATGATAGCGGCGTCATTGTTGCCATTGATGGTAACCGTCACCAGCTGCGCGGTGCCGTCCAGCGAGGTCACCGTAAAGCAGTCGGTCAGCGTGTCGCCGACATTAAGTGCCTGCACCGCGCAGTTGCTGTCGTCGAGCGTGTAGGTCCACGTGCCGTCCTTCGTCATGGTGAAGGTGCCATAGCCGCCATCGCTAGCCGTCGGGCATTTGACCGCCGTAAAACCGGCCGCGTTGTCGACGTCGGTAGCGGTGAGCGTGCCGGTCGCCGTCGGCGGCTCGCACTTGGCGCCACCGTCCTCGGTCACGGAGCCGGCCGTGGCGCCGGAAATGACCGCTGCGTCGTTAGCGCCCTTGATGATGAGTGTCACAACCTGCGCGGTGCCGTCGATGGTGGTCACCGTGAAGGAGTCGGTCAGCGTGTCACCGATATTGAGCGCCTGCACCGCGCTGTTGGAATCATCGACCGTGTAGGTCCAGACGCCGTCCGTCGTCATCGTGAAGGCGCCGAAACCGCCTGCGCTCGTGGCCGGAGTGTCAACAGCCGTGAAAGTATTGGGCGCGTCATCGACATCGGCGCTGGTGAGCGTCCCGCTGGCGCTCCGCGCACCGCTGGCGCTCAGCGCGTCGAGCGTGGTGTTGGCGGCGACGCCGGCCTCGATCGCCGTGCCATCGGTGGCGCCGGAGATGATGGCATGGTCGTTGACGCCATCGATGGCGATCGTAAATGGCTGACGGGCCGAGAGCGTGCCGTCGGATACGGTGATCATGAAATCCGTGGTGGTCGGCGCAGTCAGCGCATTGATCGCGTCATTGTCCGGAACGAAGGTGTAGTCGCCGGTTGTGCTATCGACGAAAAGCGTGCCGTAGGGACCAGTCTTTGACACATCGTAGGTTACGCCATCGATCACGGTGCTGCCGGCGGTTCCTCCGTTGATGCCGAAGGTCAGTGTCGGGCTGTTGGGGCTGCTGGCTACGAAAGTGCCGCTTGTTGCGGTGAAGAGGTCAAAGATGGAGGTGTCGATTTCGGTCGGCCCGATTATCGCGTTCAGCGTCGGCGGTATTGGCGGGGGAGGCGGAATTTTTCCAACGATCATCTCCTGGACCGATGCCTGGATCACCGTCGGCAAAGCAGTCGCATCCTGCTCCGGGGCAGAATCATCCGTCTGGATGAAATTGATCGGTTGCACCGGCAGCGGCTCGAGGGCAGGAGGCGTGCTCGATCCGGTCGACCCCAATCCCTTCTCGTAGATGGCGAGCGCCTCCTGCTGGGCCGCCTGCAATTCGGCCATTCGCGCAGCCGAGTTCGTGCTCTGAGTAACGCTGACCGAGGATCCCTGCGAACGCAGGATGACGGTCTGTCCGGGATCCTCGACGAGCAAGTGCCGCGGGATTGCCTCCTTGGTGATGAGCTCGAACGCGCCGTGCTCGAGGTGTCGGTATGTGATGCTGTCGTCGTCAAGGAATGTGACATTCGGGTCGGCGGCCTGGACCTTCGTCGTCATAGAGAAGGTGAGGGCCGTGAGCCACAGCATGCCGAACCTGCCGGCATCGGCCCGGCTTTTGGGATCGTCAACCACGACCTGAGCGGCAGTTCCGTTCGCACGCCCGAGCGGGCCGCGGCCGGCCGTCGCCTTGAGGTTCCCGATGACACGAGAAACCAGAGCCGCCGGCTTGCGTTCGTTGCCAGTGAGCATGGTTGATCCCTCAGCCACTTGCTTGGTGTGCATTTCTTCTTGTTCAGGCTTCACGCGCACGTGATATCCCGGCGCGCCCGGCGCCGAGACCTCCTGTTCCAAAGTAGACCAATCCATGTGCGTCAGGCTTTAGGCCCAAAAGGAGTAATCCTTTTGGGCCGAACTCGGGATGCCCGAGGTGGCAGCGCTGCAATCAGCGGCCCCTCACACCATCAGTTCGTGCGCCGCATGGGCCGCGGCGTGCCCCATGTGGCCCCAGGCGTGGCCGAAATTTGCGTGGTCCGTTGGTGAGGACGGTTCAATTGGTTGGGCTATCTCCGAAACCGCCGATAGATCGTTGGGGTCCGTCGCTCCTGCGGGATGACCGATCGACACTGCGATGTGGCCCACCTCCGTGTCCTCGACGACGGTAGGGGCTCCAGCGGCAGAAATCTTTTCCTTGAAGTGGAATGAGCCTCCAAGCCCATGCATATGGGCCGCCGCTGGGGCAGGAGTAGCAGCGGTTGTCGTTGGTTCGAACTCAGCGGCTTCATGCTTGGACGCCGTTGCGTGCTTGTTCGGTTCGTCTGAAGCCGAATGGTGGCTGTTTGAGTTCGCATGGCTTGCATGGCCGTTAGGATCGTCATCGATCGCGACGTCATTCGCCACTGGCGGCTTGGCACCGTGGCCTTGTCCCTGATTTTCGTTGTTCCAAGCAATGTTGGAGTGCGTTGCGGAATGCGACGGCGCCTCAGTGTGCGAGTGCTCGGCACGGCTGTTCTCATGCAGGGGGCGGCCATCGTCGATCTGTTGCGACGTGGCTATATCGTCGTTCATCGCGACGACATTCGTGCCGTAGAGGGCGGTGTCGATCACCGCCTGCTGGTTCAATGCGAAGTTCTGCTCCGTCGGCGTCGTGGTGTGGACGGTCTTCGTATCGATTGCTGCTCCACTCGCCGGCGCAACTGACCCGTCATCGGTTGCTTCGGTCGGCTGCGTCGGGACTTGGTCGAAGCTGAAACTGGCAAACTTGGAATAATCGATCGAATCGTTGTGATTTCGAGCGGCCTCGTAGCTGCCGTCCACGCCGGTCGTTTGCGGCGTCCAGTTCCCATTAGCGACGAGCGTGCCGTCATTGAGAGGCGAGTCCGGCAGTATTTCGGCGGTGGTGGCGACAGCCGCCTCTTCTTCCGTAACGGTAGCGGTCAGCTCGGGGCTGATCAGCTCCTCGGCTGCCACGACGGGTGCGGCCGCCGATTGCGTGATGAAATCCGAAGGCTGAACGGTCGCGATCCCCTGCAGGTGGATTTCCACCAGGCTGGAATCGCCAATGCTCAAGGTTTGATCCGTCGGATTGACGTATACGATTGTTTCGTTGCTTGCACTGTCATAGCGCCACGCGACAGTATGCGCCGGCACGGACGTGCTGGTGGACGTCAGCGCCAGGAACGCAAGTGCACCCAATGCCGTCAAATCGATCTTATCGGCTCCCGATCTGAAATCGGAAATGATGTCGAACTGTGCCCTGTTGGAGTCCACTGCGGACAGATAAGCGAAGGTGTCGTCTCCATTGCTGCCGGTGAGAAAGTCCGCTCCAAATCCGCCGATGATAGTGTCATTTCCATTGTTGGCATTGATGGTATCGCTTCCCGAGCCGCCGTAGATCGTGTCATCTCCGTCATTGCCCTTGACCGTGTCATTGCCGGAGCCTGCGTAGATGATGTCCGCTTTGCCGGTGCCGTTGAGGGTGTCATCACCGGCGCCCCCATAGATGATTTGTCCCTCATCGCCGCCTCCTGCGATGGAGTCATGTCCAGGAGTTCCATGGACGATGTTCGGCGGTTCGAAGCTTACGGCCGTCCCGAGGGCCAGATTGTCGAAATCGTTGGGGTCCGCGTCGCTGGCGCCGTGGATGGCGATCGTCACCATTCGAGCGGTGCCGTCTATGGAGGTCACCGTGAAGGTGTCGGTCAGCGTGTCGCCGACATCGAGCGCCTGCACCACGCTGTTGGCGTCGTCGAGCGTGTAGGTCCACACGCCGGCCGCCGTCATCGTGAAGGTGCCGTAGCCGCCGTCGCTCGCCGCCGGCGCACTAACTGCCGTGAACGTGTTTGGCGCATTGTCGACGTCGGTGTCGGTGAGCGTGCCGGTCGCTTTCGGCACGCCGGGCGTGGCGCCAGCCTCGATCACCGAGCCGGTCGCGGTGCCGGAAATGATGGCGGCGTCGTTGGTGCCGGTAATGGTGATCGTCACGACCTGCGCGGTGCCGTCCACGGTGGTTACCGTGAAAGTGTCGGTGAGCGTGCCGCCGACATTAAGCGCCTGCACCGCGCTGTTGGCGTTGTCGACGGTGTATATCCACACGCCGGCTGCGGTCATTGTGAAGCTGCCGTAGCCGCCCGCGCTCGCCTTTGGCGAGCTAATCGCGGTGAAGCTGTTGGACGCATTATCGGGGTCAGCGTCGGTAAGCGTGCCGGTCGCGGTCGGGGTGCCAAGCGTGGCATTGGCCACGCCGCCGGCCTCGATCACCGAGCCGGTCGCTGTGCCGGAAATGACGGCCGCGTCGTTGGTGCCGGTAATGGTGATCGTCACCACCTGCGCGGTGCCGTCTATGGTGGTTATCGTGAAAGTGTCGGTCAGCGTGTTTCCGACATTGAGTGCCTGTACCGCGCTGTTGGCGTTGTTGAGCGTGTAGGTCCACACGCCGGTCGCCGTCATCGTGAAGGTGCCGTAGCCGCCATCGCTCGCTGCCGGCGCGCTAACTGCCGTGAACGTGTCGGACGCATTGTCGACGTCGGTGTTGGAAAGCGTGCCCGTCGCAGTCGGGGTGCCCGCTGTAGCATTGGCGACGCCGCCGGCTTCGACGACTGAGCCAGTGGTCGTGCCGGAAATGATGGCCGCGTCGCCGGCGCCGTGGATGGTGATCGTCACCACTTGCGGCGTACCGTCGGTCGTCGTCACCGTGAAGGTGTCGGTCAGCGTGTCGCCGGCATTGAGCGCCTGCACCGCGCTGCTGGCGTTGTTGAGCGTGTAGGCCCACACGCCGGCCGCCGTCATTGTGAAAGTGCCGTAGCCTCCCGCGCTCGCCTTTGGCGAGGTGACCGCCGTGAAAGTATTGGGCGGATTGTCGACGTCGGTATCGGTGAGTATGCCGGTCGCGGTCGGTGAGCCGGGCGTGGCATTGGCGACGCCGCCGGCTTCGATAACTGCGCCGGATATCGCGCCGGAAATGATGGCCGCATCGTTGGCGCCGTTGATGGCGATCGTGAAGGTTTGGCTGGCCGACAGCGTGCCGTCGGATACCGTGATGACGAAGTTCGTGGTCGTGGGTGCGGTCAGCGCGTTGATGGCGTCACTATTCGGAACGAACGTATAGGCGCCGGTCGCACTGTTGACGTAAAGCGTGCCGTAGGGACCGGTTCTCGATACATCGTACGTCACCCCATCGAGCACGGTGCTGCCGGTGCTTCCTCCGCTGATGCCGAAGGTCAGTGCGGCGTTGCTGTTGGAGCTGCTCGCAACGAAGGTGCCGCTGGTTGCCGTGAAGACGTCAAAGACCACGGTGTCGATTTCGGTTGGCCCGGCCGCGGCGTTCAGTGTCGGCGGCAGAGGCGGTATCTTTCCGAGAATGTCCTCGGGGGCGGAGTGAAGAGCAGCGGGGGCATTGTGAGCGAATTTTGCGCCGGGATGGCTTCCTCAATCTGAATGAAATTGATCGGTTTCACCTGCAGGGGGGCGAGGAAGGGAGGCGTGCTTGATCCGGGTGCCCCCGGTCCTTTCTCGGCAGTGGCGAGCGCTTCCTGCTGAGCCGCCTGCAACTCCGCCATTCGCGCAGCAGAATTCGTGACTGCGTTCACGCTGACCGAGGACCCTTGCCGGTGCAGGACGATTGTCTGACCGGGATCCTCAACGAGCAAGTGCCGCGGGATCGCCTCCTTGGTTACAAGCTCGAACGCGCCGTGCTCGAGGTCCTTGTATGTGATGAGGTCGTCGTCCAGGAATGTGACGTCCGGGTCGGCGGCCTGGACCTTGTTCGTCATCGAGAAGGTCAGCGCTGTCAGCCACAGCATGCCGAACCTGCCGGCATCGGCCCGGCTTCGGGGATCGCCAACCACCACCTGAGCTGCAGTGCCGTTCGCACGCCCGAGCAGGTTCCGCATGGCCGTCGCCTTGATGTTGCTGATAACACGGGGAACTAGGGCCGCCGCCGGTTTTCGTTCGTTGCCAGTGAGCATGGTTGACCCCCTCTGCCACTCGCCTTGGTGCGCATTCCTCCTGTTCCGCCTCTGCGCGCACCATGATATCCCGGCGCTTCCGGCCGACGGCCGACCGCCGAGACCTCCGGTTCCAAAATAGACCAATCCATGTGCATCAGGTTTAGGCCCAAAAGAGGTAATCCTTTTGAGCAAATGCCGGATGGTGCGCTGCCCCGAACCGGGGTTTAATGTCGCCCTGGCTGGTGCTGTTACGAAGATCTCTCAACAAGAGGGGCGATCATGTGCACGCATGCGATTACCGCATTGGTGGCAGGTTTGGCTCTGGCAGCGGCAGGGTTGTTCCCCGGTTCGGCTCAAGCGCAACGCGGTCCGGCAACGCCCGCCGTTCAGGATGTCGCATCAAAACCCATTGGAAGAGTTGTCGTCGCCACAGGTTCGGTCACAATTGAACGTGCGGGTGCTGTGGTCGTTCAGGCCAGCACCGCAGGCCAGGCCGGTCAGGCAAAAGTTGGCGATCTCGTCTATCAGGGCGACGCGGTTGCGACCGGCGCCGACGGTCGGGTCGGTATCAACTTCACCGACGGCACCTCGTTCAATCTGGCGAACAACGCGCACATGGTCTTGAACGAGTTCGTTTACGACCCAAACGGGACGTCCAATTCCAGCCTGATCAATCTGACCAAGGGAACCTTCACCATCATCGCCGGCAAAATCGCGAAGACCGGGGATATGAAGGTCGACACCCCGGTCGCGACCATGGGCGTTCGCGGCACCACGCCACGCGTCGAAATCTCGGACGATGGGACAGTCAGATTTTCAACGCTCATCGAAGAGGGCAAGAGCAAGCCTGCGGGAAAGCCGGCGGCACCTGCAGCACAGCAACCCGAACGAAGGGCTTTTCCAAAATCGAACCTGAACATCTGTCGGGGGTGCTAGCGCCGTTGTGGGAGGCGAGCCGCTCGCGCCACTCGCAACCTGAGACGTCCGGGCGTGGGGAGTTGAAGTCAACGGCGGCTTATGACCCAGCGCAGAATCGAGAAGGCTCCGGTATGAAGTTTTGTGCGAGCGGCGGCGCCGCAACCCTTCTTGGTTTGCTGCTGTTCGGGACGCTGGCTGCGGCGCAGAGCCCCAAGAAGGATGACTATCTCGCGAACATCGAACTGTGTAACGGTACCGGCCGCATGCCGCTCGCCGCGCGGATTGATGGTTGCACGGCGCTCATCGAGTCCGGTCAAGGCAAGGCGGCCCTTGCTATTGCCTACAACAATCGGGGCAACGCCCATGCCGCAAACGGAGACTTTGACCAGGCGATCCCTGATTTCGACCAATCGATCAAGCTCGATCCAACTTCCGCCAAGGCTTTCAACAACCGCGGCGCGGCCTACCTGAAGAAGGCCAAGTACGACCTCGCTATCAAATCTTTCGATCAGGCGATCAAGCTCAATCCGAACTACGGCAGGGCATTCGCCAACCGTGCCGGAGTCTACCTGAAAAAGCACGAGTACGATCGCGCGGCGCGGGACTACGACGAGGCGATCCGCCTCGAGCCCAATCTGGAAGCCGCGTGGAGCGGACGCTGCTGGACCCGGGCCATCCTCGGCTCGTTGCAGGCAGCGCTCGAGGACTGCAACAAGGTGCTGCAGTCGTTGCCGAACGACGCCGCCACCCATGACTCGCGTGGACTGATCCACCTGAAGATGGGGCGAGCCGATGCGGCAATAAATGATTTCAGTTCCGCGCTGCGGCTCGATCCGAAGCTGGCGAGTGCGCTCTATGGGCGCGGGCTCGCCAGGCTAAAGAGCGGTGACAAGACCGGTGGCGATGCCGATATCTCCGCGGCAAGGACGATCCAGGCCGGGATCGATGACGACTTCACGCGCTATGGCGTACGCAACGGCAATTAATCAGCGAGCGCGGCGCGGCAACTCGTCGTGAAACGGTGCCGCGCCCAGCTGCCAGCTTAATCCAGCTTCACGTTCGCCTCGGTCACGACCTTGCGCCAGCGCTCGACCTCAGCGGACACCATTTTGGCGAATGCGGGACCCGTGACGTCAGGGACATCGGAGCCGTTGCGCTCCCAGGCTTCCTTGATGGCAGGAGTCTGCATGGCCTTCTGTAACTCCTTGACCATCTGCTCGACGATCGCCGGCGGCGTGTTCTTCGGCGCGAACAGGCCGTACCAGGTCGACACTTCATAGCCGGCCAGACCCGCTTCCGCGGCGGTCGGAAGGTCGGGGAATGCCGGTACGCGCTTCGGTGCGGCGACGGCCAGCGCCCGCAACTGTCCGGCCCTGACCGGGGCTGCCGACGAACCCAGCCCGTCGAACACGACAGGCACGTGGCCGGCGATGAGATCCTGCATCGCAGGTCCTGCCCCGCGATAGGGGACGTGCTGGATGTTGGTCTTGGTCAGGATCTTGAACAGCTCACCCGCAAGATGGTGCGTGGTACCGGCTCCGGCGGAGCCGTAGTTCAGCTTGCCGGGATTGGCCTTGGCATAGGCGATGAACTCGGCCAGCGTCTTGGCGGCGACCTTGTCCGGATTGACGACCACCACCTGCGGCGGCCGCGCGACCAGCGCCACCGCAATGAAATCCTTCTCGAAATTGTAGTCGAGGTTGGGATAGAGCGAGGGGGCGATGGCGTGATGCGCCGCGCCCATGAAGAAGGTGTAGCCATCCGGCGCAGCCTTTGACGCGAGCGATGCGCCGACGGTGCCGCCGGCGCCGGCGCGGTTTTCGATCAGCACGCGCTTGCCCAGTTGCGTGTCGAGTTGGGCCGCCAGCGGGCGGGCAAAGGCATCGGTGCCGCCGCCGGCCGCGAACGGCACGATGAAGGTGATCGGCTTTTCCGGCCATGATTGGGCCTGCGCCTGGCCGGCCATGGCGGATACGACCGCCAGAAGTGTAAACAGGGCGGACCGGACAACTCTTGGCTTCACGGCATTTTCCTCCGATTATTGAAGATTGGCGTCCGCCAGCGGCGGCGCGATTGATTTTTGCCTTCCTAGTTCCGGCGTTGGCCCGGAATGGATAAGGCAATGGGGCCCCTACCGTATGCAAGATGCCAGACCCGATCCATCAAAATGATCGGCCGAAAAGAGGGCGGCACCGGGGCGTTTGGTCGCTGCCGACGGACATTTCCGCGCCATCGTTCCGGAGAGGGGCGCGCAAGGGCTATCCGGCGGGAACCGGCGCCTTTACGCCCTCGACGGGGCCTGCGGGACGAAGCAGAAGCCCGATCAGCAGCACGGGGAAAAGCGGAGCGGTTCGGCCCACGGGAAACACCAGCGGCGGGCTCAGCATCGGCAGCAGCCAGATCATGAACGCCAGGGTCCAGCACCACAACGGCAGGGGAGCGGCCCGCGCCATCAACCAGAAGGCTGCAGCGATCACCAATAGCGTCCCGTCATAGGGACCGGAGTGCGGCGCGGCGAGGACGGTGGCAGCCAGAAAAACCGCGATCTTATCCCGTACTCCCAATCTCGACCGGAAGGCGACAACGACGGATATGGCCGCGCCCAACGTGGCGAGCAGTTGGGCCCACGATGCCAGCTGCTGCGGCGCGCCGAGCAGAACCGCGCAGGTATAGACGCTGTGGCCCCACATGCGGCCGTACTCGATCCACTTCTCGTTCGGGCTGACGAGATTTTCGATAATGAGGGGAAGCCAGCGCAGCCACAGGTCCCATCCGAAAATCAGTCCGCTCGCGATCATCATGACGAGCGCAGACAGGCCCGACGCCAAAAGCGCGCGCCATTGCCCGGCCGCGACGAGTGCGATCGGGACCAGGATGCAGAATTGAGGCTTGAACGTCAGCAGCCCCAGCACCAAACCGGCGAGATAAGGCCGCCGTTCCAGAAGGGCGAACCCGCCGACGATCAGGGCTGCGACCAGAAAGACGGCCTGACCGTTGATCACATTGATGGCCGACGCCGGACAAATTAGTACGGCCGCGAGCAGGGCACCCGATGGCAGGCTGTTTGCCGCAAACGCACGCAGCGCTACCACCAATACGGCGGCGGTCACGATCTGAAATGCCACATAGGAGCCGAAGAAACCCAACGGCGCGAACGGCAGCAGGATCAGGAGAAAGCTCGGCGGATAGGCCCATGGCCGGAATTCCAGCGGCGCGGAGAGCCAGCCTGCAAACGCGGTGTTGATGTAGTCGGTGAAGCGATCACCGTCGAAGATCAACGGCGCGTTGCCGTCGAGCACCGAGCGGATCGCGCCGTAGAACACCATCCAGTCGGTGCCGAGGGTATTGTAGTCGAGCCCGATCTTGCCCGGGTAGGGAATGGTCGTGACGAGAATCAGCCAAATGTAAAACGACATCGCCAGGGCAGGGATCAGCACGACCGCAGGCGGACGCAAGCCTGCCCGGTGCTCGAAGTGGCCTCCGCCGTATGCCAAGTCCATGCGTTGTCCTGCCAAGCGATGAGCCGCCATGCGACGGGCGGATGCGAATCGGTCTCGACCTTACGACGATCGGGACGATGGACGGAGTATCCGGCAAAGAACTTAACGAAGTGGGTTTCAGGCCGCCGCTGCCGCACCGCGCGTGACCGGCGGCGAGCCTGCTTTCGTGCTGCCGCGGAAGAATTTTCGCCCCCGTGCCGGTCCAAATAGACACCGGTTGCAAAGGTAAATATGCTCACCTTGGGAATGTGGGGGAAGTGCTTATGAAATGCCGTTCTGCTGCAGTCGCAGCTTTGTTGTGTATGATTTTTGCCGGTTCGAATGCGCAAGCGCGCGGGCCCTATGGTTCGATCAGTGTCGGCAATTGGAAGGGCGGGGCCTACACCAACGACCAGACCGGATCCTTCTCGCACTGTGCGGCAGGCGCTTCATATGCCAGCGGCATCTATTTTCTGGTGATGATCGATCATACTGGCGGCTGGAGCCTCGGCTTCATGCATGAAGAATGGCGACTGACGACCGGGCAGGCTTTTCCGCTGACCCTGACATTCGACGGCCAGCAACCGTTCAACGTTCACGGCATCCCGATCGCCGACAAGCTGGTTCGCGTGCCGATGCCGAGCAACTCCTCGCTGATCAGCCAGTTCCGGCGTGCGAAGGCCATGACCGCCTTTACGCGGGGACAGCTCTTCCAGTTCAACCTCGACCAGACCGGACAGCTATTGCCGGTACTGGTGAACTGCGTTGCCAGGATCAAGCAGTCGGGCTTGGCCAGTGCCGGCGATTTCTCGGTTCTTCCCGTGGCCAAGCCGGTCGCCGCAGCGGCGGCGCCGGATGCTGCGCCGGGCAAGCCCGACAGACTTGTTCGACCAGACCGGCACCGGCTTTCTGGTGAGCGCGAATGGCCACCTCGTCACCAACGCCCATGTCGTGCAGGGATGCGTCGGCGATATCCAGGGCAGTCTGTCCGGCGAGGCGCCCGCCAAATTGCGCCTGGTGTCGAGCGACGAGACCAACGATCTTGCGCTGCTGCAGGTGACGGGCTCGTTCAAGGACGTTGCCAGGATCCGCGACAAGGCGATTCAGTCCGGCGACAGCGTGGTGGCGATCGGCTATCCCTTTCACGGATTGCTGACGTCCGATTTCACGGTGACGACGGGGATCGTGAGCTCGCTCAGCGGCATCCTCAACGATACGCGCTTTCTCCAGATCAGCGCGGCCGTTCAGCCCGGCAACAGCGGGGGGCCGTTGCTGGCCTCGAGCGGCGACGTGGTCGGCGTCGTCGCCGCCAAACTGAATGCACTCAAGTTTGCGCGGGCAACCGGCAACATTCCCGAGAACATCAATTTCGCCATCAAGACCGGCGCTTTACGGGATTTCCTCGACAACAGCGTGGTGCCGTATCAGATCTCCGACGCCAAGGCCGAATTGAAGACGACCGATATCGCGCGCAACGCGCGGGCGTTTACGTTTCTGATTTCCTGCAAAGCCAGGGCGAAGGAGAAAGAGACGGCAAAGAATTAGGTACAGAGGTCGCCCGGCCCCAAGCCATGGGCGGAAGAGTCGTTGCCGCTGTGCCAGCCGCCGGAATGCCGGCGGCCTTCGGGATACGCGGCAATTACCGCGAATTGCCCCGGCCGTGCGCCGTCTGGGCGGTCCAGCTACTCCAGCTCACGCTGGCGAGGCTGCGCTGGTCTGTCGCCAGCGGCCGCCGGGTCTGGCGCTCGTAGGCGGCGATGATGTGTTGCGACTGCCGGATTTTCTGCTCGAGCTCGGCAATCGTCTTCTGGGTCCTGCCGGTCCTGCTTGCCTGGGCGGACTCGCCCACCATGAACCTCGTGGTCTCGATGCTCCTCAAGGTCTCGCGAAGCTTCTTGAGCTGCGCCCGGTGCCACGCAATGGCGCTGTCACTGTCTACAGGCATGCAAACCCTCCTGATTCGCGGCCGAATCTAGCACGCAAGGGGCAAGTTCGGCCAAGGGGGCCACCGGCGGGTTCCTCGAGGGCCATTGGTTTCGCACGGAACGATTCGAACCTTCCCGATTTCGGCCCGTTTTTGCCATCGAAGCGACCGCGGGCGAGCCTTCAAACAACAAACTTGCATGGCGATCTGTGCTCAGCGCGGTCCCCTCTTATCGTCCTGGCGGCAGAATGCCGGCCTGGCGCAATGGAGCGTGCGATGAGCGAAGTTGAGTTCGATCGGATTGTCGATGCCGTGCGGAAGGAAGTCGCGCTGGCACCGGTGGTGAATTTGCCGACAGGGTTGCGGGCTTTCGAGTGGCGGACCAAGGCCACCGCCGACGACAAGCCGGTGTCCCGGCACCACGCTTCCTTCGCCAGGATTCGCCGGGTCGGCGAGGCGCGGAAGCGATACAGGTGAAACCGATGCAGGAGACCTGATGGAACGATCGGTGTTCGAAGTCGTGAAGGCCCCGCTGGGCTGGTCGGTGTTTGCAGATAACATCAAGATCGGCGGCGTCTACGATTCGCGCGGCGCCGCCCTCGAAGCCGCCGTGCTGGCCGCGTCCGACACCGTCACGGACGGTGGCGGCGTGCAGATCAACGTACCCGGCGCCGAGGAAGAAAAGCCGAGATGGGCCGTCGCGTTTGAAATCGCAGCCTCCATCCTGCCGACGAGGAGCGGGCGCGAGCGCGGCGGTTCACGGTAAAGCCCGTGTGAAGGCAATCGTTCGACTTCGACCGATCGCCTGCACCGCTTGAGAGGAATTTCGAACTAGCCTGATGCTGTCTGCGCAGTCGCGAGCCATGCGTGGATCGACGCTGGCCGCCGTCGGTTTACCGCCGGCGGCCTTTCATTTGACGTCGTCGAACGGCGACACCGCGGGGCTGCCGACGCGCATCCGCTTGATGCGGCGTACCGCCATCGGCGCGCCGTCGGATTGATATTGCAGCTCGTACTTCTTGCCGTTCTTGTCGACTGCGGTGCAGGAGATGGAAGAAAGCTCGAGCGTCACGAAGTTGCCGACCTGTTTGCAAAGGCCAGCGGTCGATTCGACTGCCGGCACCGGCAAGCCATCGGCCTTCGGTCTGTCCTTGGATTTCAGCAGCATCCGGTCGATCGGCAGTTCGTACAGATTGGTCTCGGGCCGTCGTCCGTTGTCGCCGGAGAACGTGATGATGTGGCTGTCGTCGTTGGGGTCGTCGAGCGCCACGGTAAAATTCGCCCTGCCTTCCTCGGTCTGGAAGAAGGCTACGGCACGGCAGCCAAAATCGCGGCCCGCGACCTTGAGCGTAGCGCACTTGCCGGACATCATCGCAAAGATGACGGTATCGGGCTGTTGCCGCTGCAGTTCGTCCGAGGCAAGGGCCGGCATCGCAATAAAAATGGTGGCAAGCGCGAAAGCCTGCCGGCAAAGCTTTCTGGTCATGCCCGGTTGATAGAACATGGCGCGCGGTGTGACCAGCATCTCGCCAGTTCCACGACTGGCTTCCCATCAGAAATCGAGCGGTGCGTTGTCGACCACTTCCTTCATGACGAAGAAGGTCCGGGTCTGGCGGACACCCGGCAGCGCGATCAATTGCTCGCCGTGGATGCGGTTGAAATCTTCCATGTCGCCGACGCGGATCTTGAGGAAATAGTCGAAATCGCCGGCCACCAGGTGGCAATCGAGCACGAATTTCAGCTGCGCGATCGCCCGCTCGAAGGCGGCAAAGCTCTCCGGCGTGGAGCGGTCCAGCACGACGCCGACCATAACCAGTGCGCCCTTGCCGACCTTGCGCGGCGCGACCATCGCCCTGACCTGGGGGATATAGCCCTCGTCGAACAGCCGCTGGGTGCGGCGGTGACAGGTGGCGGCGCTGACGCCGGCCATTTCGGCCAGCTCGGCATTGGTCAGCCGGCCGCTATTCTGCAGCAAACGCAGTATCTTAAGGTCGGTGCGGTCCAACCTGCCGGCCATGGAAGAATCTCTCGAAATTATATCAGATAGCGGATGGAGTAGTAATCGGATCGAATATGGGTGCAATCTTCGTGAAGAGCAGGTGTTAATTTAGAGAGCACCTTTCCAGCCCTCAATGCTAGGGGCGTTTCCAGACATCCGATCATCAACGGGGACCACGATGCTGGAGAAATTCGAACGCTATCCGCTCACCTTCGGGCCCACCCATATCGAGAAGCTGGAGCGGCTGTCGCAGCACCTCGGCGGCAAGGTTGAACTCTACGCCAAGCGCGAGGACTGCAATTCCGGCCTTGCCTTCGGCGGCAACAAGCTGCGCAAGCTGGAATACATCATTCCCGATGCGATCGCCTCCAACGCGGACACGCTGGTCTCGATCGGCGGCGTGCAGTCCAACCACACCCGCATGGTCGCTGCCGTTGCGGCCAAGATCGGCATGAAGTGCCGCCTCGTGCAGGAAAGCTGGGTGCCACATGAGGACGCGGTCTATGACCGCGTCGGCAACATCCTGCTCAGCCGCGTCATGGGCGCCGACGTGCGGCTGGTCGACGAAGGCTTTGACATCGGCATTCGCCAGAGCTGGGAAGAGGCGATTGCGGATGTGAAGGCCAAGGGCGGCAAGCCCTATGCGATTCCGGCAGGCGCCTCCGTCCACAAATATGGGGGGCTCGGCTATGTCGGCTTCGCCGAGGAGGTGCGGGCGCAGGAGAAGGAACTCGGCTTCGCCTTCGACTACATCGTGGTCTGCACCGTCACCGGGTCGACCCATGCCGGCATGCTGGTGGGATTTGCCAAGGACGGCCGCGAGCGCAAGGTGATCGGCATCGACGCCTCCTTTACGCCCGCGCAGACCAAGGCCCAGGTGCTCGATATCGCCCGTAACACCGCAAAGCTCGTCGAGCTCGGCCGCGACCTCGTCGAGGACGATGTCGTCCTGATCGAGGATTACGCCTATCCGGCCTATGGCGTTCCTTCGGAAGAGACCAAGGAGGCGATCCGGCTTTGCGCGCGTCTCGAAGGCATGATCACCGATCCCGTCTACGAGGGAAAATCCATGCAGGGCATGATCGATCTCGTGAACAAGGGTTATTTCCCGAAGGGATCGAAGGTGCTCTACGCCCATCTCGGTGGCGCCCCCGCGATCAACGGCTACGCCTACACCTTCCGCAACGGGTGAGGCTCAAGCGTCCGCCGAGCGCACCAGCGCGAGCAATTCGTCGCCGTAATGCTCGAGCTTCTTGTCGCCGATGCCGGGGATATTCCGGAGTTCGTTGAGCGTCATTGGGCGTGCGGCGGCGATGCCGTCGATGGTCGAATCGTGCAGCACGACATAGGCCGGCACGCTTCGCTGGCGTGCGATCTCGGCGCGCCATGCCCGCAACGCAGCCTGCAGGGGAGCATCGGCGGGCTTGGTCTCGGCGCGCGGCGCCAGATCGCCGCGCCTTGATTTGGCGCGGTTGACGCGGATGCGCGTGCCCGGCGCCGCCTCGCGCAGCATGATCTCGGTCTCGCCCTTGAGGACGCCGCGCGCGCTCTCGGTCAGCTTCAGCGCGTTGAACGCCTCGCTGTCGGCGCGCAGATGGCCCATGGCGACCAACTGGCGGATCACGGCGCGCCATTGTTTCTCGTTGAGATCGCGGCCGATGCCGAACACGGACAGCTTGTCGTGGTTGAACTGCGTGACCTTCTCGGTCAGGCGCCCGACCAGCACGTCGATCAGGTGCATGGCGCCGAACCGCTGCCCGGTGCGGTAAGCGCAGGACAACAATTTTTGCGCGGCGACCTTGCCGTCGCGGAGCTGCGGCGGCGACAGGCAGTTGTCGCAATTGCCGCAGTTGCTGCCTGTGACTTCCTCGCCGAAATAACCGAGCAGGCGGCTGCGGCGGCAGCCGGCGGTTTCCGCCAGCGCCACCAGCGCATCGAGCTTGCCGATCGACACGCGCTTGAATGCATCTGATGCGGTGGATTCGTCGATCATGCGGCGCTGCTGCACGATGTCGGAGAGGCCATAGGCCATCCAGGCGCTGGAGTCTTTGCCGTCGCGCCCGGCGCGGCCGGTCTCCTGGTAATAGGCCTCGATGCTCTTCGGCAGATCGAGATGCGCGACAAAGCGCACGTCCGGCTTGTCGATGCCCATGCCGAAGGCGATGGTGGCGACGATGACGACGCCGTCCTCGTTGATGAAGCGGTCCTGGTTGCGGGCACGCACGCCGGCGTCGAGGCCGGCGTGATAGGGCAGGGCCTGGATGCCGGCGCTGCTCAGCGCGTGTGCGGTGTCCTCGACCTTGGCGCGCGACAGGCAGTAGACGATGCCGGCATCGCCGGCATGGCGTTCGCTGATGAAGGCTTTGAGCTGGGCCGGGGCGTTTTGCTTCTCGACGATCTCGTAGCGGATATTCGGGCGATCGAAGCTCGAGATGAAGCTCGGCGCGCCGGCAAGTCCAAGCCGCGTCACGATCTCCTTGCGCGTCATCGCGTCGGCAGTCGCCGTCAGCGCGATGCGCGGCACGTCCGGAAAGCGCTCCGCAATCGCCGACAGGCCGATATACTCGGGGCGGAAATCATGCCCCCATTGCGACACGCAATGTGCCTCGTCGATCGCAAACAGCGCGATGTTGGCTTGTCCGAGCAGGGACAGGCAGCGCGGCGTCAGGAGCCGCTCGGGCGCGACATAGAGCAGGTCGAGGTCGCCCGCCAGCAGCCGCCGCTCGACTTCCGAGGCCTCGTCGAACGACAGCGTCGAGTTCAGCACCGCCGCGTTGACGCCGGCTTCCAGCAGGCCCGCGACCTGGTCGCGCATCAGCGCAATCAGCGGCGACACCACGATGCCGCAGCCCTCGCGCAACAGCGATGGCAGTTGATAGCACAGCGACTTGCCGCCACCGGTCGGCATCAGCACCAGGCAATTGCCGCCACTGGTCACGTGCCGGACGATTTCCTCCTGCGCGCCGCGAAAGGCCGGCAGGCCGAACACGGAGTTCAGCACCGACAGCGCATCGGGGGCATTGTCACGGGGAAGAACTGCCGAAGACGACATTACTGATAGCTCGCCACGATATCCGACACCGCGCGTTCGAGCTGTTTCGCGGTCGCGCATTGGCGGACGACAGTGCAGAAGGTCGAATAGCGCGGCATTTCGGAATCGCCCCAGCCCCAGGCCATGCGGCCCTCCGGGTTGAGCCATACCAGCCGCTTCGAGCGCTCGGCAATTCGACGAAGGATATCGGCACGCGGATCGAGGTTGTTGCTGCGGGCGTCGCCGAGCACGATCACGGTGGTCTGCGGCGTGATCGCGTTCATCCAGCCGTGTTCGAAATCGTCCAGCGAGCTGCCGTAATCGGAGGAACCGAAGCCGACCTTGGACATGATCTCGGCCATCGCCTCTTCCGGCGACTTCGATTCCAGGATGTCGCTGACCTCGATCAGATGGCCCGAAAAGGCGAACGAGCGGACGTCGTCCACGACCTCATGCAGGCTGTGGATCAGGAGCAGGAAGAAATCGGAGACCCGCGCCACCGATCCCGAGACGTCGCACAGCGCAACGATTTTCGGTTTGTCGCGATGCCGCCGTTTCCACGCGGTGAGGAACGGCACGCCGCCCCAGGCGGCGTTGCGGCGGATGGTGCGGCGGACGTCGAGATGGCCACGGCGCTGGCGCTTGCGCGGCTTGGAGTAGCGCTCGCGCAGTCGGCGGGCGATCTGGCGGATCAGATGGCGCATCTGCTCGACCTGCCGCGGCTCGATCCGCGACAGCGGCGCGTTTCGCAGGATTTCGTTGCGCAGGTTTTCCGCTTCCTCGCGCCCGTACAGCATCAGCGCCTGCGAAACCGTATCGCGGACGGTGCCGCGCAGCCCGTCCAGCGCATTGGTCAGCCGTTCCGCCAGTGCGGGATTGGTCGCCGTGAGATTGTCGAGATCGTCGCGCAGCCGCTGGAGGCCCATCTGGTCGAGGATGCGGCCCGAGAAGATGCCGCGCTGGGTGAAGTAGCGGATGTCGGACAGCGAGGCGGCGCTCGCCGCATTGGCGATGGCGGCGGAAATCTGGTTGCGATCCTGCGCCAGCAGCATCTGCGCGAGCTGGCCGAGCCCTTCGGCCTGCTCGCCGCCGCTGGTCTCGCCAGGTGAATCGGATGCCGCGTTGGATCCCTGCGTATCCTGCTCTTCCGTCTTGCCGTCCTCGGGTGGCGTTTCCGGCTCCGGCTGATCGAAGAACAGGTCAAAGCAGTCGCCGAGCGCCTTCTTCTCGTCCTGCGTCTTGGCGAGCGTCAGCAGGAAGGTGTCGCGCAGGATGGTTCGGTCGGTGAAGCCGACCTTGGAGACAGCCCGCATCGCATCGATGCTTTCGGCCGGCGAGAGCCTGACGCCTGCGCCCCGCGCCGCACGAAAGAAGCGATGCAGGTTCTCCCTCATGCGCACCTTACCCGAAGACGCCCTGACGCGAAGCCTTGGCGATGAAGGTGGAGACCTGCGGCATGGTCGCCTCGATATCCGCCTCGTATTTTAGGAGAACGTTGAGCGTATCCTTGACCACCTCATGGCCGAGTTCGGGCGCCTGCAGCAGCACCAGCACGCGCGCCCAGTCGATGGTTTCGCTGACTGACGGCAGCTTCTTGAGGTCCAGCGTGCGGACCTCGTTGATGAAGCCCACCATCTGCCGGCGCAATGTCTGCGAAATCCCGGGCACGCGGCTTTCGACGATCCGCTCTTCCAGCTTTTGCTCGGGGAAGCCGATGTGCAGGTGCAGGCAGCGGCGCTTCAGCGCATCGCCGAGATCGCGTTCGCTGTTCGAGGTCAGGATCACGGTCGGCGGCGACACCGCGACCACGGTTCCGAGTTCCGGAATCGTCACCTGGAAATCGCTGAGGATTTCCAGCAGCAGGGACTCAAACTCCGCGTCCGACTTGTCGATTTCGTCGACCAGCAGTACGCAGCCGGCCGGTTGCTCCAGCGCCTGCAGCAGCGGGCGCGGCTCGACGAATTCCTTGGAGAAGAACACATCGCCGAAATCGTGTAACTGATTGAGCGCCGCTTCCAGCGTCGGCGCGCCGCCGAGCACTTCGCCGAGCTTGTCCTTCAGGATCTGCGTGTACAGAAGCTGTTTTGCGTATTTCCACTCATAGAGCGCCTTGGCTTCGTCCAGCCCCTCGTAGCATTGCAGGCGGATCATCTTCATGCCGCGCCAGGCGGCGATCGCCTTCGCCAGCTCGGTCTTGCCAACGCCGGCGGGGCCTTCGACCAGGATGGGTTTTTCGATCTGCTGCGCCAGATAGACGGCGGTCGCGATCTGGCGGCTCGCAATATAGCCCTGCGCCGCAAGACCGCTTTCCACTGCCTCGATCGAGGCCGAAGGCCTGGTATCAGCCACGGGTTTTCAACTCCGAATTCGATGGATTTCGGAATGTTCTGCCCCTGTTGCGGGCAAAGGACAAGCGCCGTTTGGGCATAACGAGGGCGCAAGTTCCGGTATTTTCCGCCTAACGCAATGGCAGTCCGGTCGCGGCCTCAAGCTCCCCGATCGCCTGCGTGGCATTGACTACCTTGATCGTGGTCATGCCCATCTCGCGCGCGGGCTTCAGGTTGACGCCGAGGTCGTCCAGATAGACGCAGTTCCTGGGATCGACCTGCAGCGTTTCGACCATCATCCGGTAGATGCGCGGGTCGGGCTTGCGGAGACCGATTTTGGCGGATTCGATGACATGGTCGAACAGCGCCATCACTTCGGCGACATAGAGCGTGCGGCCGCTCTTGCTGCCGATGGCGTTGGCCGGAAGGTTGTTGGTGATGCAGCCTGTCTTGAACTTGGCCTTCACGCGCTTGAGCGCCTCGACCATCTCGGGCCGCAGGTCGCCCGACAGCAGCGGCAGCACGTCCTTGCCGCGAACGGCTGCGCCCAGCGCCAGCGATTCCGCTGCGAACAATTCGTCAAAGGCTTCGATGTCGACTTCGGCGCGCTCGAACTTGGCCCAGGCGTTTTCCAGGTGATTGGCGGCGTTGGTGCGCCGGATGATGTCGGCGGGCAGCCCGCGCTCGGTCTCGAACCGCGCAAAGGCCTCGAAGGGCGAGGTGGTCAGCACACCGCCGAAATCCCAGATCACTGCCTCGATCATCATTCCCTGCCTGAAAATATGTTTGCGGAGCGGCTAACACGGAACGCCCTTGAGAACCAGCCCGATCCGGCGCTTGGCGATATGCGCACCAAAGGCTATTGCTGCGGCGATGAAGATCCCGCCTTACACGATCGCCGCCCTCACGCTGCTGCTGTCCGTTCCCGCGCATGCCATCGTCGGCGGCGGTGCGCCGTCGACGGAAGGGGTGGCCCGTTCGGTCGTCACCATCGTCGGCTCGCGCGGCAATTTCTGCACCGGGGCGTTGATTGCGCCAAAGCTGGTGCTGACCGCGGCGCACTGCGTGCCATCAGGCGCGGAATACAAGATCGTCGAATATGGCGCGAACCGGCAGCCATCGCTGCAGGATGTGAAGAGCGTCGCCATTCATCCCGGCTTCAACATGCAGGCGATGTCGGGCCATCGCGCAACGGCGGATGTCGCGTTGCTGCAATTGGCCGTGCCGCCCAAGGGCAAGACGCCCGCCGCGCTCGGATTACCTGATATCCCGATCAATGTCGGCAGCCGTTTCACCATTGCAGGCATTGGCGTGACGGCGCGCGGCGATGGCAAGAGCGGCGGCACCATTCGCGTCGCCGGACTGATTGCAACGGGCAGACCGGGAACGTTGCAGATCAGGCTGGTCGATCCCGCAGGCCAGGGCACGCGCGACGGGCTCGGCGCCTGCACCGGCGATTCCGGTGCGCCTGTTTTCGAGGACAAGCAAACCGGCCCGGTGATCGTCGGCGTGGTCAGTTGGTCAACCGGGCCGAACGGCTCGGCAGGTTGCGGCGGCATGACCGGCGTCACGCCGCTGACGCTGTATCGCGATTGGATATTGCAGACCGCGCAGAAGTGGGGCGCGGGGTTATAGCTTGCGCGATGCCGTAGGGTGGGCAAAGGCGCGTCAGCGCCGTGCCCACCATCTTTCCATGCCGATGGTTTGAATGGTGGGCACGCTGCGCTTTGCCCACCCTACGGCTTTCGCGACTAATGCCCCGCCGCCTTGTTCGCGGCGGCGTTGTTCAGCACGATCAGGCCGTCGACGGCGACGCCGACCTTGCTGTTGATCAGGAACGGATTCACATCGATCGAGGCGATGCGGTTGCCGGCATCCGCCATCAAATTGGAAAGGCCGACCAGCGCCTTGACGGCGGAAGGCTCATGCAGCGCCGGCTTACCGCGATAGCCCTTCATCTTCACGCCGGCCTTGGTCTTGGCGATCAACTGCTTCGCCTCGGCCTCGTCCAGCGGCGCGCCGGCGAGGGCGACGTCCTTCATCAGTTCGATATCGACGCCGCCGGTGCCGAACAGCACCACCGGCCCCATCTCGGCGTCGAGCGAGGCACCGACCACGAGCTCAAGGTCGGCCTTGACCTGTTGGGCGATCAGAATGCCTTCGAGCTTCGGCTTGCTCTTGATCTTCTTCACCCGCGCGGTGATGTCGTTGAACGCCTTTTTCACCTCGGCCGCGCTGTTGAGGTTCAGCACCACGCCGCCGATATCTGATTTGTGCAGGATGTCGGCGCTGACGACCTTTGCGACGACGGGAAAGCCGATCTTCTTGGCAATCTTCACGGCCTCGGTCGCGGTTTGCGCGATCTCTTCTTTCGAGACAGGGATGCCGTAGGCCTTGAGCAGCTTCTTCGAGGCGACCTCGTCCAGCGCCGCCGCGCCGTTGGCGGCCTTCAGCGTCTTCTCCAGCATCGCGCGCGCGGAAGCCTTCGAGCTCGACACGATGTCGGGCACTTCCTTGCGCAGCGACGAATATTCGATCAGCGACTTGATCGCGCCGACCGCACGATCGAGGCCCTGCATGACGGCGATGTTGGGCAGCGACTTGCGCAGGGCCTTGGTAAATTCGGTGAAGCCGATGGACATTGCGCTGATATAGACCACGGGCTTGTTGGCATCGCCCGCCATCTCGTTGACGATGCGCAAATTGCGCTCGCGCAGTTCGTGCGGCGCTTTCGGCAATTCGGCATCGATGATGACGATGTCGGTATCGGGATCGTCGATCATGATCTTGATCGACTTCATGTAGACGGAAGGATCGACGACGGCGGCAAAGCCGGCATCGAGCGGATTGCCGACGATGCTGCCGGGTCCGAGCATCTGCGCCAGTTGGGCCGTCGCATTCGCGCTGAGCGGAGCGAAGTTCATGCCAGCCGAATAGAACGCGTCGATCAGAAGGCCACGCTTGCCGCCGGACAGCGACACGGCCGCGAGACGGTTGCCCTTGGGCGGATCGGCATGGACGAAGCACTCGGTGGTCTCGATCAGTTCGTCCAATCCGCGGACGCGGATCACGCCCTCGCGGGTCGAGATCGCATCAAAGGTTTCGATCGAGCCGGCGAGCGCGCCGGTATGGGCCATCGCGGCGGCGCGACCGCCTTCGGAGGCGCCGAGTTTGAGCGCGATCACGGGCTTGCCAGCGGCGCGGGCGGCCTTGCAGGCCTCGCGGAACACTTTCGTGTTCCGCACGCCTTCGAGGTAGACGACGATGACGCGGATCGACGGATCGGCAGCGAAATAGGCCATCAGGTCCGGTGTTTCGAGGCCGGTCTCGTTGCCTGTCGTGACCATATAGCCGACGCCGACGCCGCGATCTTCCAGCGTCTGGCGGATCGCCATCACGATCGCGCCGGATTGCCCGACGATCGCCACGGGACCGGCTTCCATGGTGACGATGCGGTCGTCGATATTGGTGAACAGCTTTTCGCCCGCGCTCAGATTGCCGAGGCAGTTCGGGCCGGTGACGGCAAGGCCGGTCTCCTGCACGGCCTGCTTCAGTTCAACCGCCAGCCGCTGGCTTTCCTCGTCCTGCAACTCGCTGAAACCCGAGGTGACGATGGTGGCGGAGCGCGCGCCGGCTGCGGCGGCATCGCGGATCACCTGCACGGCAAAACGCGCCGGCACCAGCACCAATACGTGATCGGGCTTTTCGGGGAGGCTGGCGAAATCCTTGTAGCAGGGGACGCCCCAGATCGTTTCGCGCTTGGCGTTGACCGGGAACAGCCCGCCTTCGTATTTGTACTTGATCAGATTGTTCCAGATGCGCTCGGCATAGTTGCCGGGCTTGTCGGTGGCGCCGACCAGCACGATATTGCGCGGGTGCAGCATCGCATGGATGCTCTTGACGATGTCGCTGGCGTCAGGCGAGGGCGACCATTGTTCGGCTTGATGCGATGCGGTGCTTGCCTGAGCGTCCATGGATGTCCCTTATTCTGCTGTTTGGCAGCGGCGATCGACAACGCTCGCTGTGCGTTTTTGATTGCGACCTTTTTATTGAGACTTGGCAGGGGTGGCAACACGCGTTGCGCGCGCAGCGCCATTCGCGCCGCGCACGATATCCCGGCTGGCGGAGAATTCAGTGCGGCTGCAATGCGGACTCAATCATGGTGGCGTGCACAAGATAGCGTTCTGGCCCCGGCGTCAGCGTCTCGAATGGCCAGCAGGTCGACAGCACCAGATGATATCCATCCGCGAGCGGATAGATGCCGGACGCGTCGAAGCGCACGACCGAGGTGGCATCCACTCGGTAGCGGAAGCGCTTGCCGTCGCTTCGCGTCACCTCGATTTCGTCGCCCGTGACAACGTTCTTCAGGAAAGCGAAATGCGTATCGCGATGCGCTGAATAAACGGCGACGCCGCGCTCGCCGGCGTCGGGCGTGCGTTCGACATGGCCGGGACCGAAGGCGAGTGCCTGGCCGCTGCTGCCGGCGAGCACGATGGCGCTGGCATGAAGCCGCTTCACTTCGATGCGCGCGACCGGCCACGAGTCGGCCCATGACCATGGCTTTGTCTCGTGTCCGGTGGCGATGGTTTTGTCGAAGGCGCGTTCCAGCAGCACCTGAGCAACCAGCGCCTTGGCGTGGATGTAGGCGCCCTGACCGAACAGGATCAGGCCGATGATGGCGAGAAGGAGAGGGAGGATAAAGCGGGGCATGGGGAACGTCTCCGTCATTGCGAGCGAAGCGATCTCGCATCGTCATTCCGGGGCGATGCGAAGCATCGAACCCGGAATCTCGAGATTCCCCGGTGCGCAATTGCGCACCTGAGGTCTGGTCCTTCGGACCATCCCGGAATGACAGCAAAAGAAAAAAGGGGGCGCGCGCGGCCTTGGGGGACGGGTGGAGCCGCGCGCGCTCTGGAAAGAGAAGGTAGGGGGGCCTCCTCCTTTCAGCCGACGTCAACACCGTGACATCTGACGTCGATTGAACACCAGCAGGATCAGGCTGAAAGTGAGCAGGATCACACCCGCAATCATCTTCAACTCGGCATCCGTTGCGGTCTTCGGCAGCGTCACCGTGTTGGGCGCCGGGGTGACGACAGGCTGCACCCGCTTCAGCGCCGCAATCTGAACCCTCGCCTCCTCCGTATCGGCACGCCGTTCCACAGGCGTTGCCGGCATGCGCGGGCGTTCGCCGAACACCTTCTCAAAATCCCAACCGGCGGGCAGGTTGATCGGCAGTTCCGAAACCTTGAGCGCCTCGCCTTGCGGACGGCTCGGCGTCTTGTCGACGGCGACCAGGCTGGTCAGCCGCGTGACAAGCTGATGCTCGAGCGCCAGCGCCAGAATGGTCTTGTCGGCATCTTCCGGGCTCGCCTGCCGTGTGGTGCGTGCCACTTCGGCATCCGCAATCTTGCGGCGCGCCCAAAGTTTTGACAGGCCCTTGCCTTCGGCCGCGTTCGCCAGCGGAAGGGTGACGCTCCAGGGACGATCGCCGATGCGGCCCTTGATCTCGACCGAGCCGGCGAGCTTGTCGAGTTTTGCGGCCAGCACCAGTGGCTCGTCGCGGTAGACATCCGGAATTGCAACCGGCGTGATGTCGGCCGTGGCATCGGAGAATTTCGCGGTCAGGTTGGTCACCGCGGGATTCTCCAGCTTGGCAAACAGGCTGCGCATGCGGTCCTCGACCTGCTCGACCGCGCCGATATGGGTGAAGGTGCCGCGGCCGAGTTCGGCGGCGCGCGTCATCAGATAGGTGTTCGGCGCCGAGCCGATGCCCACCATGAAGACACGGGAGCGGCCGCGCAGCGCACTGATGGTTTCGAACAATTGCTGCTCGTTGCCGATGGCGCCGTCGGTGAGGAATACGACCTGACGGACGTAACCGGCGTCGCCGCTGTTGTCCGACAGCGCCGCGCGCATCGCCGGCACCATTTCAGTGCCGCCATTGGCCTGCAGCGCGCCGACGAAGGAAGTGGCCCGCCCGATGTGCTCCCTGTTTGCGGGCACCGCTGACGGGAACAGCATATCCATGGTGTGATCGAAGCGGATCACGTTGAACCGGTCATTCGGCTGCAGGCGGCCGAGCGCATAGATGAGGCTCGCCTCGGCCTGGATGATCGAGACGCCGCCCATCGAGCCGGAATTGTCGATCACGAAGATGACTTCGCGCGGCAGCGGTTTCTGCTGCGCCTGCTCGACGGAAGGCGGCGTGACGAACGCCAGCAGGTAATCGCTGTCGCCGACGTGCTCGCGGAACAGCCCGACCGATGGCGCCTTCTCGGCCGCCGGCTTCCAGCTCAGTTCGAAATCGCGGTCCGCCGGCACCGGACCTTCGGCAAGGCGGATGATGCTCGTGCTGGCGTCGGGTTTCTCGGTCTTGACTGCATGGTGATGGCTCTTGACCTCGCCGAGCGGGAAGCCGGCCTGCAGCCGCACGGTGATGCGGGTCGGATTAACCGGCGCGTTGGTGGCGGGGTCGAGCACTTCGGGCGAGATGCGGTCGCGATCCGGCACGGGATCGGATTTGGCCGAACCCCAGCCGCCGCCATCAGGCTTGAAATCGACGCTCTGCACGACGGGCGCGGGATTGTAGCGCGGGGCAACCACCATCGGCACCCGCAGCGAGAACTCGTCGCCGGATTGCCGTACCGGCTCCTGATACTCGATCTGCACCAGCACGGTTTCGCCGGGGCCGATATTGGCGACGGAGTTGGTGAAGATGTTCGGCCGCTCCTGTTCGGTCAGCGCCGCCTTGTGCCCGCTCTGCTTCGCCTGTTCGTAGATGATCTTTGCCTGCTGCCGCTCCTTGATGTCGCCGACCACGACGCGATCACCGATCACCATCTTCAGCGAATCGACCGCGCCGCCTGCCGGCAACGGATAGACATAGATCGCCTCGACCCAGTCTTTCGAAGGGTTGCGGAAGATTTGTGTGACGCGGGCGCGAACGGTGGGGCCGGATACGGTGAGATCGACGTCGACGCCGAGCCGCGAAGCGTCGGCATAGCCCTCGTCGATCTTGAGCAGCAGCGAGCCGGCGCGCGCGTCGCCGGGCTTGAGGAACGCCGACTGCAGGCGCTCCGCCGACCACACCGGCTGAAAGCTCAAAAATAATGCCGCAAACCCGACCAGGATTACGGCAACGCCATGCATCACGAAGAACAGCACCATCCCGATCAGGCTGGGCTGTTCGCTGCGTTTGTCGGCCTCAATTTCATCGCATGTAGTCATGTCGTGCAACTCCCGAACGGCGATTTCGCTCGTGAGAGGGTGTGGAATTCAGCGATTTGGCGCGAGCGGAATGATCGGCCTTGTTCCGTCGCCGGCCACCGCGCGCCGCCACAGCTGAGACGGATTCGTGCGGGTTTGTGATGGATTGTGCGTCTGGTACAATGGCGGAAGTTGAAGCAGGGATGACGATGCCAGTGCCGGACAAGCAGCTTTCCGCCGAGCAGAGCCGGCAGATTGCCGACACCATTCGCGAAGAGCTCGCCCGCCGCCGCATCTCCCGGCAGTCTCTGGCCGAACTGGCAAAACTCAGCCTTTCCACGCTGGAAAAGGTGCTGGGCGGCCGCCGCCCGTTCACGCTGGCCACCACCGTCCGCCTCGAACAGGCGCTCGGCGTTTCCCTGCGCAAGATGCCGGAGGCGCCTGCGCCTGTCGCTGCCGTCAACGGCGAGGTTGCGCCCGATAGCCTCGGCGCCTATTCGCGCCGCGCGGTGGCGTGGATCGAAGGAACCTATGTCACGGTGCGTCCGTCGTTCGGCGACAAGGACGCAATCTTCGCCTATCGCACCGAGATCACCTGGGATGCCGCGGCGTCATCGCTGGTGTTTCACGAGAGCGAGCGGCAGGACGCAGCGTTCACCCAGTTCGGCGAAGTCGCGGTGCCGAACCAGTCGAGACACATTTATCTCGTCACCAACCGGCATGGCCAGCATCGCCTGATCACGGTGGCGCACCTGGCGATTTCGGGCGAGATGTACGGGATCATCACGACGCTGCTCGCGGGGCGCGGCTCGTTGCTGACGCCGATCGCGGCGCCTATCGCCTATCTGCCGATCAAGATGGTGGCTAACCCGACCTTTGGCAGGATTTCGTCCGACGATCCCAATTTCGCGCTGTACCGCCAGCATTTGCGGCGAACGACGGATGAATCGTTTGCGCTGTTCATGCAGGGATAGTTCTATCTAATCCCCCGCCCGTCATCGTCCGCGAATGCGGACGATCCAGTACGCCGCGGCGGTTCGGTTCAATCACTTCTGCCGGTGGTTACTGGATGCCCCGCCTTCGCGGGGCATGACAAGGCGTTACGACGCCAGCTTGTCCGTCGCCTTTGGCGCGTTGAATTTCTGTCGCAGCGTCGGCTTGTGAATCTTTCCCGTCGCATTGCGCGGCAGCGCGTCGACGAACTCGATCAGCCTTGGGCATTTGAACCGCGCCAGATTTGCCGCGCAATGGGCGTGAATTTCGGCCGGCGTCAGCGTATGGCCGGGCTTCACCGCCACGATCGCCATGCCGACCTCGCCCCACTGCTCGTTGGGCACGCCGATGATGGCAGCCTCGGCAATCGCGGGAAGCTGATGCAGCACGCTCTCGACTTCGGCCGGATAGACGTTCTCGCCGCCGGAAATGTACATGTCCTTCCAGCGGTCCACGATGTAGTAGAAGCCCTCTTCATCGATACGCGTGGCGTCGCCGGTGTGCAGCCAGCCGTCGGTGAAGGATGACTGGTTGGCGTCCGGCCGGTTCCAGTAGCCGGGCGTGACGTTCGGTCCCCTGACCCAGAGTTCGCCGAGCTCGCCGACATCCGCATCTGTTCCGTCGGGGCGCACGATCCGTACTTCCGTATGCAGCACCGGCTTGCCGGATGAACCGGCCTTGCGCGCGGCGTCTTCGCGGTCGAGCGCCAGCACCGCCGGCGACGTTTCGGTCATGCCATATCCCTGCTGGAGAGCGACGCCGCGCTCTTCCCACACTTTCAGGAGCGGTACCGGCATCGGCGCGCCGCCGACGCCGCCGATCACGAGGCGGCTGAAATCGGACGTCGCGAACGACGGATGCTGCGCCATGAACTGGTAGATCGACGGCACGCCGAAGAACTGGGTAATGCCGCGAGCGGGATCGCTGATCAGTTGCAGCGCCACACCGGGATCGAACGCGCGCATGATCAGCACGGTGCCGCCGGCATGCAGCACCGGGTTGGTGTAGCAATTGAGCCCGCCGGTATGAAACAGCGGCAGCACGGTGAGCAGCACCGTCGACGGCGAGACATAGGCGGGCCCGCCGAGATTGACGCAGTTCCAGAACGTCATGCCATGGGTGATGATCGCCCCCTTGGGCAGGCCCGTCGTGCCTGACGTGTACATGATGGTCGAGATATCGTCGTGGGTGACGGGTTCGAATTTGTCGAGTGGTTTCGAGGCGGCGATCGCAGCTTCATAGCTGCCACCTGCGCCCAACAGCAGTGTCGACGACACCTCGCAGAGCTTGGCGACCGTCAGCGCAATTTCGGCAAGATCAGTGTCGTGGATCATCACGCTCGGCGAGGCGTCGCCAACGATGAACTGCAGTTCGGGTACCGTAAGCCGTGTGTTCAAGGGCAGGAACACCGCGCCGAGGCGGCCGCAGGCGAACTGCACCTCTAAGGTATCGGTGGTGTTCAGTGCCAGAACGGCAACGCGATCGCCGCGCTTGACGCCGAGCATGTCGCGCAGATGGGTAGCAAGACGCGAGATACGCGCGTTGAACTGGCCATAGGAAAGGCGGCGGTCGCTCGCGAGGTCGACGGCCGCAATCTTGTCCGGCGTGCGGCGGCCGAAATGCGCGATCCAGTCGTAATGGCGTACGGACACATCTCCCTCCACATCCAGCGGTCTAGCGCCGCCTGTTGTGCTTGACGGCATTCCATTCAGCAGATGAGCAGTCAGCAGGGATGCTGTCTTGCGTGGAGTGGCTGGGGCGGACTGTTCGGGCATTTCCACGCGGCGCCGCGACGACCTTGGCTAACCAGCCTTGGCAGACACGCCGCAGGATCGTCACTGATCCCGCGGCGACGCGATAATTTTATGCGACTTCCTCTTCAGCAACCTCCTGTTGCCGCACCGGCTCGGCTGGCGTCGCAAGCTCCTTGGCGAGGTTGGTCGCGCCGACATAGTCGGTCTTGCCGGAGCCCAGCAGTGGCACGTTGCCGACCACGCGGATATCCGCCGGCACTGCCAGTTCGGACGCGCCGACGGTCTTGGCCTGGCGCTGCATAGCCGAGCGCTCGGCATCCTTCTGCGTGGTCAGGAGCACGATCCGCTCGCCCTTGCGTGCATCGGGAATAGACACCGCAACCGACATCGCCTGTGGCCACAGCGCTGCGGCCATGGCTTCGACCGCCGACAGCGAGACCATCTCGCCGGCAATCTTGGCGAAGCGTTTGGCGCGGCCCTTGATGGCGATGAAGCCGGCCGCATCGATGGCGACGATGTCGCCGGTGTCGTGCCAGCCGCCGGCGAGCGGCTCCAGCACGCCGGGGTTTTCCGCACGCAGATATCCGAGCATCACGTTGGGCCCGCGCACCGACAGACGCCCGCCTTCCTCGATTCCGGGAACGGGATCGAGGCGGGCTTCCATCAGCGGCGACAGCCGGCCGACGGTGCCCGGCCGATTCGCCATCGGCGTGTTCATCGCGAGCACGGGCGCGGTCTCGGTGACGCCGTAACCCTCGAGGATGCGGATGCCGTAGCGCTCCATATAGACTTGCCGTGTGCGGTCCTTCACCGCTTCCGCGCCGGCGATCACGAGACGCAAGGTGCGGAAGTCGTAGGCATGGGCCGAGCGCGCATAGCCGGAGAGGAAGGTATCGGTGCCGAACAGGATGGTGGCGCCGGTCTGGTAGATCAGTTCCGGTACGATCCGGTAATGCAGCGGCGACGGGTACATGAAGATTGGAATGCCGGCCAGCATCGGCATCATCATTCCCCCCGTCAGGCCAAAGGAGTGGAACACGGGAAGCACGTTGAATACCTTGTCATGGGCATTGGCATCGACCCGCGCCAGCGCCTGGGCCGCATTGGCCAGGATGTTGCGATGGGAGAGCACGACACCCTTGGGCGTGCCTTCCGAGCCCGATGTGAACAGGACCACCGCCGGATCGTCCGCCTTGCGCGCCACCCGCGGCGCGGTACCGGCGAGCAGTCCGCGGACCTTGTCGAGCGAACCGATGCCGGCCCGCACGTCCTCCAGGTACACGACCCTGGCCTGTCCGGCGATGGCAGCGATCAGCTTGTCGAGCTTGCCCTTCTCGATAAACGCCTTCGAGGTCAGCACGGTCTTCACTTGCGCGGCCTGCATCGCCGCCAGCACGTTGACCGGGCCGGCGGAGAAATTGAGCATCGCCGGCACGCGGCCGATGGTCTGAAGCGCCATGAACACGACGGCGACGCCGGCCGAATTCGGCAGCAGCACGCCGACATTTTCGCCGGCTCTGGTGCCCTGCTCGAGCTTGCGGCTCAACACCTGGGCGCCGAGGATCATTTTGCCATAGGTTAGTTTGGTGCCGAGCGCGTCCTCGATGATCGGCTTGCCGGTATCGCGATCGCGGTGGGCATGCGCCAGCGCTTCGAACAGGGTGTGGTCGAGCATCGCGTTCCTGACCACGGCGTCGATCATGACGTCCTGCAGCGCGGCGCCTGCCGCGTTGCGGCGGATCTTGCCCTTCAACGATGGGTCGATCGACAATTTCACCTGCGGCAGGATCGTGATCGTCACCTTGGGGAACCACGAGCGCTTGATCTCGCCATTCTTGAGGTAGCTCAGACGCGAACGCTGCGCGCCTTCGATGCGGACGGGCACAACGACCGCATCGGCCTTGTCGGCGATCATCGCAGTGCCGTCGTAAACCTTCATCAGCGAACCCGAGACGGTGATGCGCCCCTCCGGGAAAATCACCACCGGCTCGCCCGATGCCACCAGCTTGATCAGGTCGCGCGCCGCCAGCGGCTTGGTCGGATCCATGGTGTAGTGCTTGATCAGCTTCAGGAACGGCTTCGCCCACCACGCCTTGGAGATCCCGGTGTCGACGGCAAAGCTGGCGTCGATCGGCAGCGTTGCATGCAACAGCGGGCCATCGATCAGGCTGACATGGTTCGGCGCGATCAGCATGCGGGTGCCGGCCGGCGGCAGATTCTCCATGCCGCGGACCTCGACGCGGAACAGCGCACGAAACAGCAGCGCGCCGAAGTCGCGCACGCCTTCGCGGCCCCATTTGCCGAGCACGAACCAGACCGAGCCAAAGCTTGCGATCGCAAGGCCGAAGAAGATCCAGGCGACCGGAAGGCCAACCGCCTGCAAGCCCGCGACGAGCAATGAGCCGACCACCATGAAGGCAGCCTGCAGCACGTTGCCGGCCGCGATCACGCGGGCCCGCTCCGACGGCGCAGACCATGCCTGGACCGCAGCGAAGGACGGTACCACGAACAAGCCGCCGCCAAACGCGAACAGGAAGAAGTCGACCAGCATCCGGACACCGGCAAAAGAGGTGATGAATGCAGCGGCTGTTACGTCTACACCGCGCACCGTGCTTCCGATGGCCCATGCCAGATCGAGGCCGACGATACCCATCACGATCGCGCCGATCGGCACCAGCGCGAGATTCGGGCGGTCGTGGCTGAGCTGCGCGGCAAACAGCGAGCCCGCAGCAATGCCGATCGCGAACACGGCGAGGCAGATCGTCACGACGCCTTCGGTGCCGCCGACGCCGCCTTTGACCAGCGCGGGCAGCAGCGACAGCACAATCGCGCCGACCATCCAGAACCAGGACACGATGATCATGCCGTCCCACAGGCGCGGTTCGGCGTAGAGCGTCTTCAAAAGACGAACCGTGGAGGTCCAAGGATTGGCTGTGATCAAGAGATCAGGCGCGGACGGCTGGGTCACGGGGATACGGGCCGCGAACGCCCAGGACAGGATCGACAGCCCGACCACGGCCAGGCAAATCCACGCCATATGCGAGGCGCCTGCAACGAACACACCGCCGGCGATCGTGCCGATCAAGATCGCCATGAAGGTCGCGCCCTCGACGAGGGCGTTGCCGCTTGCGAGTTCCGAAACCGATAGCTGGTCGGGAAGGATCGCGTATTTCACCGGGCCGAACAGCGCGGCTATCACGCCGAACAGCGCCAGCGCCACGAACAGCAGTGGGATCGAATGCATGTAGAAGCCGGCGGCCGCAAAGCAGGCGGCAAATATTTCGGCGAACTTCAGGCGTCGCGCGACGTTCATTTTGACGAATTTGTCGGCCAGTTCGCCGCCGAGCGCTGACAGCACGAAAAAGGGAAAGATGAAGGCCGCACCGGCCAACGTCACCAGTGGAGCGCCCTCCTCAGTGGCCACGCCATAGAGCAGCATGATGACGAGTGCATTCTTCAGCACATTGTCGTTCAATGCCGAGCAGAATTGCGACCAGAACAGCGGGGCGAAGCGGCGAGAGGACAGCAATTCCCTGATCATGACTATTTCCTGTTACTTCGGCCGGGCAATCCCGGATGTGGTCTGCAAATCGTGAGCTGCTAACGTGAGCGTCGTCGGTCGCGTGAAAGGTGTGGCGAATGCGCGAAGTGGTCGCCGGGCACGCTTGCATTGAAAGGTTGTACGGAAAGTTATCCGGACATTGGTGCGCGGGACGTGGTGGAGGCTTTGCTGCGGCATAGTGACCCCTTTCTTACGAACGGAGACACATTTGAAGCAAAATGGCCGCGCCTCAGGTCAAATGGTGGAGCGAAGCGAACGGCGAGAGCTTCCGCAGGCCGCGAGCACGATAGGGCGTCGCGCGCTGGCGACGCGCCGATTGCCGGCGGGTCAGAACCCCGCCGACGTCGCAGGCATTGGCAATGCGCTCGATCGGCGCGGTGGCGATGTGGACGATAACCTTGCCAAATCCCTTCACGAGTTCGATGGCATCGTCGACGAAAGTGGTGGTCAGCTGAGAAACGAGGGTTTGCATTTGGGTATCCTCCGGGGTTGAAAATGAACATTGTTCAAAATGTATAGGCCAAACGTGAGCAATGCTCAAGAAGAATCTTTGCGGGACCGCAAAAAAACTTTGCGGCGCCATCTCATGATCGAGACCGCACGGGGCATAATTGCCGCTAATGGATTGAGATCATTGAAGGTTCGGGATGTCGCCGAGGCCGCCGATTGCTCGATCGGGAGCGTCTATAACGAGTTTGGAGACTTCGACGGCCTGATCCTGACCGTTAATCGCGAGACGGTTCAGGCTCTGACCGCCCGCCTGGTCGCGGTCCCTGCCGAAGACCCGGTCCGCCAACTCCACGGATTGGCCGAGGCCTACCTGACATTCGCGGCCGATCACGCCAATCTTCTGCGCGCGCTGTTCGAGCATCGGATGGAAGACGACCGGCCTTTCCCCGAAGACATCCTGAAGATGGTGATGCAGGCGTTTGCTCTGATGCATGAGCCGATGGTCCGGCTCTTGCCCGACCGAAATCCGGAAGAGGTGGCGTTGCTGGCGCGGATGATGTTCTCCGCCGTGCACGGCATCATTTCGCTCGGCCTGGAAGAGCGAATGGTCGCGGTGCCGCCGGAAAAGCTGCGCCAACAGTTGGCGCAATTCGTGGATACACACCTGGCGGGGCTGGGCATCTCTCTTGATAAGACGCGAGACGGCAAGGTCTGACCCTGCCGCCAGTTCAGGAGCCGCGAAGCAATTCGCTGATCACGGTGAACTGGTTGTCGCGAAACTCGACCATATAGCCATCCTTGATTGGACGGTAGTCGTTTGGCGAGGTGTTGAGCTTGACGCCGGGCATCAGCATCGGCAGCGATACGTCCTTGAGGTTGGCCGCCTGCGCCATGATGTTTTCGCGACTGAGGTTGTTCTTGCACTGAGTCAGCACCACGACCAATGCCTGCGCCACCATGTAACCATAGCCGGCCGCCAGATTGGCCGGATCGATATTGGGCAGCCTTGCCTTCATGAATTCCCGGTAGGCGACCAGGTCGGAATCGGTGGAGTCACTCGAATAGGGTTTGAGCGCTCCGACCGACATGATGCCGGTTGCCGCTTCAAGCCCCGCCGGCACCATCACCAATTCCTTGTTGGCGCAGCCTGAGGAGATGAAGCGCATCGGCCGCCAGCCGGTCTCGTGCGCCTTTCGGATCGCCTGCGCGCACGCCCGCGGCGTCACGCTGTAGATCAGGAACACGTCGGCCTTGGTGTTGGCGAGCGTGAGGATCTGCGAATCCACCGTGGGATCCGCTACCTCGAAACTCGCAGCCATGGCGATCACCTTGTCGGCGTCCGCACCGAGCGCCTGCCTGACGCCGCGCAGATAATCCTTTCCGGCGTCGTCGTTCTGATAAAGGATCGCAAAGCGCGCATTGGGATTCTTGGCGCGAGCGAAGCGCACCTCGATGCCGGCTTCCTCGACATAATTCGGCGCCCAGGGCAGCGCCATCAGCCAGGGCTGGTTGACCGGGTCGTTCCATTTCGAAGCGGAGCTGATCAGGAACAGATGCGGCACCTTGGCGCCGTTGAGATATTTCGCGGTCGCCGAACTCGGCGCGGTGCCCATGGTGCCGAACATGAAGGCGACGCCGTCACTCTCGACCAGCCGGCGCGTTGCCTCCACCGTCTTCGGCGGCGAGAAGCCGTCGTCGAGCGAGATCATGTTAAGCTTGCGCCCGTTGACGCCGCCTTTCTCGTTGATCAGGTCGAAATAGGCTGTAAACGCCTTGCCGGTGACGCTGAGTGCCGATGCCGGGCCGCTATACGGCATGATGTTGCCGAACTTGATCTCGGTATCCGTGATGCCGGGGTGTTGGGCGAAGGCCGTCGTCGCGGCCGTGACGGCGAGGAATGGCGAAAAGAAGAATGCCAGGGCGAATTTGCTCGATCGGATCATGCTTCATCCTCCCCGGCGAATGGCCGATGATGTTATTGGTTTTGAGCCAAGGCTAGGGCATGCTCGGGAAATCGGTCTTGTGTTCAGTTGCTGGACGCGGCATGCGCCGGAAAGCGACCGGCAACAGAGCCGGCCTGCAAGATAATGCCAGCCGCTCAACGCAAGTTTGTGCCGGCCAAATCGCGGCATCGTAATCCCTCGGGAGGAGAACATGCTGGAGCGCACAAAAGTGCAAAGCCCGTTCTATACGGCGGACCATGAAGCGTTCCGCGATGTGATGCGTCGCTTCGTGTCGCGCGAGATCGAACCCTATGCCCATGAATGGGACGAGGCCGGCGAATTTCCGCGCGAGCTTTATCGGAAAGCATCCGAGATCGGGTTACTAGGCTTGGGCTTTCCCGAAGAATTTGGCGGTGTGCCTGCCGACCAGTTCATGAAAATCGTGGCATCGCAGGAACTGGCGCGCGCCGGCGCCGGCGGGGTCAGCTCCAGCCTGATGAGCCACACCATCGGCTCGCCGCCGATCGCCCGCGCTGCGCGGCCGGAGGTCAAGGCGCGCGTGCTGCCGCAGGTACTGGCGGGCGAGAAGATTTCCGCCCTTGCGATCACCGAGCCGAGCGGCGGCTCCGACGTCGCCAACCTCCGCACCAAGGCGCGGCGGGATGGCGACCATTATGTCGTCAGTGGCGAGAAAACGTTCATCACGTCGGGCATGCGGGCCGACTATCTGACCGTCGCAGTGCGCACCGGTGGTGAGGGGCCGGGCGGCGTCAGCCTGCTGCTGATCGAAGGCGATACGCCGGGCCTGTCGCGAACGAAGCTGAAGAAGATGGGGTGGTGGGCGTCGGATACCGCAACGCTGCATTTCGACGAATGCCGCGTAAGGTGCGAAAACCTGATCGGCGAGGAAGGTCAGGGCTTCAAGATCATCATGCACAATTTCAACAGCGAGCGCATGGGCATGGCCGCGAGCTGCACGGCCTATGCCCGCGTCTGCGTCGAGGAGGCGATTGCCTACGCCAAGGAGCGCAAGACCTTCGGCAAGCCGATCGCACAGCACCAGGTGATCCGCCACAAGCTGGTCGACATGGCGCAGAAGGTTGCGGCCTCGCAGGCGATGCTGGAAATGCTGGCGTGGCGGCTCGGACAGGGCGAAAGCCCGGTTGCCGAAATCTGCATGATGAAGAACCAGGCCACCCAGACCATGGCGTTCTGCGCGTCCGAGGCGGTGCAGATTTTCGGCGGCGCCGGCTTCATGCGCGGCGTCAAGGTCGAACGCATCTACCGCGAGGTAAAGGTTAATGCCATCGGCGGCGGCACCGAGGAGATCATGAAGGATCTCGCCTCAAGGCAGATGGGGTTGTGATGCGCCGTCATTCCGGGGCGCGCGAGAGCGCGAACTACGATGTGCAATTGCACATCGGAGAATCCGGAGATGAGTCAGACAATGTCGAGATTCCGGGTTCAGCCCTTTGGGCTGCCCCGGAATGACGGAGAAAAACGAACGATGCTCTTCACCGCCGACCACGACGAACCCCGCCGTATCCTGCAAAAATTCATCGCCGCGGAGATCAACCCCTTCGTCGACGAATGGGAGAAGAACGACATCTTCCCGGCGCATGAGCTGTTCAAGAAGCTCGGCGATCTCGGCTTTCTCGGCCTGAACAAGCCGGTCGAGTTCGGCGGCCAGGGGCTCGATTACTCCTATGCGCTGATGATGGCGGAAGAGCTCGGCGCCATTACGTGTGGCGGCGTGCCGATGGCGATCGGGGTGCAGACCGATATGGCGACCCCCGCGCTGGCGCGGTTCGGTTCCGACGACGTGCGCCGCGAGTTCCTGGCGCCTGCGATCGCGGGCGATGCGGTCGCCTGCGTCGGCGTTTCCGAGCCGGGCGCCGGCTCCGACGTCGCCTCGATCAAGACGCAGGCGCGCTCCGACGGCGACGACTACGTCATCAATGGCGGCAAGATGTGGATCACCAACGGCGTGCAGGCCGACTGGATCTGCCTGCTCGCCAATACCAGCGACGGCCAGGTTCATCGCAACAAGTCGCTGATCTGCGTACCGATGAAAACCAGGGGCGTGCAGGTCGCGCGCAAGCTCGACAAGATGGGCATGCGCTCGTCCGACACCGCGCAGATCTTCTTCGACAATGTCCGCGTGCCCAAGCGCAACCGGATCGGCGAGGAGGGCAAGGGTTTTACCTACCAGATGGTGCAGTTCCAGGAGGAGCGGCTGTGGGGCGCAGCCGCCTGCCTCAAGGCGCATGAGTTCATCATCTCAGAGACGATCGAATACACCCGCAACCGCAAGGCGTTCGGAAAGTCGATCCTCGATAACCAGACGGTTCATTTCAAGCTCGCAGAGATGCAGACCGAAGTCGAGCTGCTGCGCGCGCTGGTCTATCGTGCCGCCGAAGCGCTGATCGCGGGCGAAGACGTGACGCGGCTTGCGACCATGGCCAAGCTCAAGGCGGGCCGGTTGGGTCGCGAACTCACCGACGCCTGCCTGCAATTCTGGGGCGGCATGGGTTTCATGAACGAGACGCCGGTCAGCCGCGCCTATCGCGACAGCCGACTGACCTCGATCGGCGGCGGTGCCGACGAGGTGATGCTGACGGTGCTGAGCAAGATGATGGGCACGCTGCCGAAAAGCTAATAATAAACGGTCGAAAGTAACGATGAGGAATGCCTGATGATCACGCTCTATCACTGCGACGGCGCGCGCTCGTTCCGTCCGCTCTGGATGCTGGAAGAGATGGGGCTGCCCTACGAGTTGAAGATGCTGCCATTCCCGCCGCGAGTGCTGGCCAAGGAATATCTCGCGATCAATCCGCTCGGCACGATTCCGTTCATGATCGACGGCGAGACCAGGATGACGGAGTCATCCGGCATCTGTTACTACCTCGGCACCAAATACGGCCCGACGCCGCTGGTGGTCGGGCAGGACGATCCGGCCTATGGCGCCTTCCTGAACTGGATGTATTTCAGCGACGCCACGCTGACCTTTCCGCAAACGCTGGTGCTGAGATACAGCCAGCTCGAGCCGGAAGAGCGGCGGAACCCGCAAGTGGCCGGCGACTACGCCAAATGGTTCCTCGGCCGGCTGCGCGCGGTTGAGGCAGCGACCGCCAATGGCGAAAATCTGTGCGCCGGCCGCTTCACCGCCGCCGACATCGTCAATGGTTATGCGCTGCGGCTCGCCGGCAATATCGGGCTCGCCAAGGATTTTGGGCCCAATGTCGCGGCGTATTGGGCCCGGTTGCGGGAACGCGAGGGCTACCAGCGCGCGGTTGCGGCCGAGCGCAAGGCGGGTGTCGAGCAAAACGTCGCGCCGCGCATACGAGCGTGATGGCTGTGTCATTCCGGGGCGCGAAGCGAACTATGGGGCGCCCTTGCGCCCCTGAGAATCTCGAGATTCCGGGTTCGATGCTTCGCATCGCCCCGGAATGACGGAATCCGCCGTAGTCAGTCCCCAATTTTCCGCTATGGTTGACCCCATCGCAGCGGCCAAAGAGCCGCGCGAGGAGGACGAGCCATGGACGATACCGGCCACAAATCCGGCCATCTGATGCTGATTACCCCGGAGCGCGTGTTCTATGCCGGCCTGCTCGGTCGGCCCCGGCAACGCTGTTCGGGCGGGTTCAACATCTATGTCGCGATCGAAGGCGGTCTCTGGCTCACCACCGCTGACGGCCAGGAAAGCCACGGCGATATGGTCGCGCTGTTGCCGAACATCAGGCACACCATCGCCAGCGATCATCGCTCGGTGCTCAGCGTCGTGATCGAGCCGGAGAGCGTTCGCCCAGGTGCGCTTGAAGAACTGGCGCAGCGTCTCGCGGGGCCGGAGGGCACAATATTTGCCAGCCGCATCCGCGCGGCCTATCGCGAACTGCGCGAGCATCACGCAGGCAATGACTTTTCCAGCGCCGAATTCGACGCCCTATGTCTTGGCGAAGTCTTGCCACAGCGCAAACTCGATGCCCGCGTGGCGCGCGCGATTCTGCAGATCGGAAAATTCTCCGGCGAGCCTGTGACGGCGGCCAGCTGCGCTGCGGAAGCGGGGCTATCGCCGTCGCGATTCCTGCATCTGTTCAAGGAAGAGACCGGCATTTCGTTCCGCTCGTTCCGTGCCTGGAAACGGGCGCGGCACCTGCTGCACTTCGCCAACCAGGACATCAACCTTGCGCATCTGGCGCAGGATATCGGCTATCCCGACTCCACGCATTTCAGTCATTCGATCCGCCGCTTCTATGGCCTGAAGCCGCGCGCGATCTTTTCCGGCTCGCGCGATCTGGCGATCTATAGCCACCGCCATGCGAGCGCCGGATAGCGGGTGGACGCAAGAAGCCGGCTGATGCGGAACGCATGATCGCGCTGAATTTTTTCGCGATCCCGTCTTGCATTCGAAGGCTGATCCATGGGCGACAAGGCTGTCATTACCTGCGCGCTGAACGGCGTGCTGACCGATCCGAAGCAGCATAACGTTCCGGTTACGCCGGAACAGATGGCGCGCGAGGCCAAGGCGGCTTTCGACGCCGGCGCCAGCATCATGCACGTTCATCTGCGCCAGCAGGAGCCGAACAAGGGGCATCTGCCGTCCTGGGACGTCAGTGTCAGCAAGGAAATCCAGCAGGCCATTCGCGAGGCCTGTCCGGGCGTCATCATCAACCACACCACGGGCACCTCAGGCCCGAAATATCAGGGCGCGCTCGATTGCGTGCGCGAGACCAGGCCCGAGATCGCAGCCTGCAACGCCGGCTCGCTGAACTATCTCAAGGTGAAGGCCGACAACACCTGGGCCTGGCCGCCGATGATGTTCGATAACGCGGTCGAGAAGGTGCAGGACTATCTCGACGTCATGAAGGAAGCCGGCACGATTCCCGAATTCGAATGTTTCGATGTCGGCATCGTCCGTTGCGTCGGCATGTACCGGCAGACCGGCATGTATTCCGGTCCGCTCGAATATAACTTCGTCATGGGCGTCGCCTCGGGCATGCCCGCCGATCCGGAATTGCTGCCGATCCTGCTGAAGCTGAAATTGCCGGAAGCGCATTGGCAGGTCACCGCGATCGGCCGCGCCGAAATCTGGCCGCTGCACCAGCGCTGCGCCGATCTCGGCGGGCATCTGCGCACCGGGCTGGAAGATACTTTTTATCTCGCCGACGGCACCAAGGTGACCTCGAACGGGCAACTCGTCGAAGCCATCGCCGCCTGCGCCCGGCGCGCCGGCCGCGAGATCGCGAGCCCGGCGGAGGCGCGGGCGATTTTCGGGACACGGCATTGAGGTCGTCATTCCGGGGCACGCGAAGCGTGAACCCGGAATCTCGAGATTCCGGGTTCGACACTTCGTGTCGCCCCGGAATGACGGAGCAAACTTAATCTATGGCAACGATTGAAAGTACTATAGTTCCTTCCAGCGCCGCATTCAAAGCCAACCGCGACGGCATGCTGGCGCTGATCACCCGCATGCGCGCTCTCGAAGATCGCACGCGGGCGGCGTCCGCTGCGGCGAAGGAGCGCTTCCACAAGCGCGGGCAATTGTTGCCGCGCGAGCGCGTGGCGCTGGTGCTCGATCCCGGCTCGCCCTTCATCGAATTGTCGACGCTCGCCGGATACATGTTCGACGTTCCGGATGCGGAGAAGAGCGTGCCCGGCGGGGGCGTGATCGCGGGCATTGGCTTCGTCTCCGGCATCCGCTGCATGGTCAGCGCCAATGATTCCGGCATCGACGCCGGCGCGCTGCAGCCATTCGGTCTCGACAAGACCTTGCGGGTGCAGGAACTGGCGCTGGAAAACAAGCTGCCTTACGTGCAACTGGTCGAAAGCGCCGGCGCCAACCTGCTGCGCTACCGTGTCGAGGACTTTATCCGCGGCGGCAACATTTTTCGCAATCTGGCACGGCTGTCGGCGGCCGGCTTGCCCGTCGTCACCGTGACGCATGGATCGTCAACGGCTGGCGGCGCGTATCAGACGGGATTGTCCGACTACATCGTGATGGTCCGCGGCCGCACCCGCGCGTTCCTCGCCGGGCCGCCGCTCCTGAAGGCGGCAACGGGAGAAATCGCGACCGAAGAGGAACTCGGCGGCGCCGAGATGCACACCTCCATATCCGGCCTCGGCGACTATCTGGCCGAAGACGATCGCGACGCACTGCGCATCGCGCGCGACATCATGGCCAATCTGGAGTGGGATCGACCGAGACCGGCAGAAGCTTCCTTCAAGCCGCCGCGCTATGATGCGGAGGAACTGCTCGGTATCATGCCGATGGACCACAAGCGTCCTGTCGACATGCGTCAGGCTATCGCACGGTTCGTCGACGATTCGGATTTCACCGAGTTCGGCGCGAACTACGGCCCCGCGACCGTGTGCGGCCACGCCCGGATCGAAGGGCAGGCTATCGGCATCATCACCAATAACGGTCCGCTCGACGTGCCCGGCGCCAACAAGGCGACGCATTTCATCCAGGCCTGCTGCCAGTCGCGCACGCCAATTCTCTATATGAACAACACCACCGGCTACATGGTCGGCAAGGCTTACGAGGAAGCCGGCATGATCAAGCACGGCTCCAAGATGATCCAGGCGGTGACGTCGGCGACGGTGCCGCAGATCACGATCTATTGCGGGGCGTCGTTCGGCGCCGGCAATTACGGCATGTGCGGGCGCGGCTTCCATCCGCGCTTCTGCTTCTCCTGGCCCAATGCCAAGACCGCCGTGATGGGCGGCGAACAGGCGGCCGAAACGATGGCGATCGTGACCGAGGCTGCCGCCGCGCGGCGCGGCAAGCCGATCGAGAAGGAAAAGCTGGAGGCGATGAAGGCGCAGATCACCGGCGTGTTCGATGGCCAGATGGACGTGTTCTCGACCAGCGCCCGCGTGCTCGACGACGGCGTGATCGATCCCCGCGATACCCGCAGCGTGCTGGCCGAGGTGCTGGCGATCTGCCGTGAGGCCGAGGCCCGCACGCCGCAGCGCATGCAATTTTCGGTCGCGCGGCCGTGAGCGGGATGCAAATGAAGCGGACGCCGTTCTTCAAGGTCCTCGTCGCCAACCGCGGCGAGATTGCGCTGCGGGTCATGCGCACCGCGCGCCGGCTCGGCTATGGCGTGGTCGCGGTCTATTCCGATGCCGACCGCGACGCGCTGCATGTGCGCGAGGCCGATTCGGCGGTGCGGATCGGCGAGGCATTGCCGGCGCAGTCTTACTTGCGCATCGATGCGATCATCGCCGCCGCCAGGGCCAGTGGCGCGACTGCGGTGCATCCGGGCTACGGCTTCCTCGCCGAGAACGAGGATTTTGCCCAGGCCTGTCGCGATGCCGGGCTGGTATTCATCGGCCCGTCGCCCGAGGCGATCCGGGCGATGGGCCACAAGGCCGGCGCCAAGGACATCATGCGCGAGGCGGGCGTACCTGTCGTATCAGGCTATCAGGGCGCGGACCAGGGCGACGCCGTGATGCTGGCGGAGGCCAAAAAGATCGGTTTCCCCGTCATGATCAAGGCGGTCGCCGGCGGCGGCGGGCGCGGCATGCGGCTGGTCGCGGATGCCGCCGCCTTTCCGGATGCGCTGCGCAGCGCGCGGTCGGAGGCGCAGGGCGCATTCGGCGATCCCGCCGTCATCCTGGAGCGCGCCATCGTCGATCCTCGCCACATCGAGATCCAGGTGTTCGGCGACCGCTACGGCAACGCCATCCATCTCGGCGAGCGTGATTGCTCGGTGCAGCGGCGGCATCAGAAGCTGATCGAGGAGGCGCCTTCGCCGAAGGTGACGGGCGAATTGCGGGCGCGGATGGGCGCGGTCGCGGTTAATGCGGTCAAGTCGATCGGCTATGAGGGCGCGGGCACGCTGGAATTCCTGCTCGATCCGTCCGGCGAGTTCTATTTCATGGAAATGAACACACGGCTGCAGGTCGAGCATCCCGTCACCGAAGCGATCACCGGGCTCGATCTGGTCGAACTGCAGTTGCGCATCGCCGCAGGCGAGCCGCTCGGGCTGAGGCAGGAGGACGTGAAGTTCTCCGGCCATGCCATCGAGGTGCGGCTGTGCTCGGAGGACGCCGGCCATGACTTCATGCCACAGTCCGGCGCCATGGCGCTGTGGCAGATGCCTGAGGGCATCCGCGCCGAGCACGCGCTGCAATCCGGCTCCGAAATCCCGCCGTTCTACGATTCGATGATCGCCAAGATCATCAGCCATGGCACGGACCGCAACGAGGCGCGGGGCCGCTTGATCTGCGCCCTGGAGCAGATCGCCGCGTTCGGCGTGACCACCAATCAGGGATTTCTGATCTCCTGCCTCCGCCATGCCGCCTTCGCCAAGGGCGAGGCGACCACGGCCTTCATCGGCAATCATCGCGACGAACTGCTGGCGCCGCGCGCAAATGACAAGGCGGAAGCCGCATTGGCGGCGCTGTTGCTCTACGTCACCAATCCGCATGCGCCGCCGTGGCGAAGCGGGCGGTCGCTGGCGGCGACATTTCCGCTGACGATGCGGATCGATCCCGGTCGTGGGGTGCTTGAAGTCGACATCGTACGTGAGCGCGATGGCGGCTACACCGCCATCCTCGACGGCAGCGAACATCGTTTCGAGATCGACGAACTCGGCTCAGACGCGATCCGCTTCCGTACCGACGGCGTGATGGAATCCGCAAGATTTTTGCGCGATGGCGACCGGCTCTACGTTCTGCATCGCGGCGTCACAACTGAGGTCCGCGACCTGACTCTCGCGGCACCCGTGTCGGCTACCGCGGCTGGCGGCGACGGCAAGGTGCGCGCGGCGATGAACGGCCGCGTGGTGGCGGTGCTGGTCCAGCCGGGCGATCAGGTCGCCGCCGGCCAGCCGGTGATGACGCTGGAAGCGATGAAGATGGAGCACGTGCACACGGCAGGCGTCGCGGGCACGGTGTCGGCGATCGATGTGGCCGAAGGCGAGCAGGTGACGACGGGAAGGATCGTCGTGGAGATTGCGGCGGCGTAGCTGCCTCCGCCGTCATTGCCAGGAGCGCAGCGACGAAGCAATCCATCTATCCCCGCGTTGAGGTATGGATTGCTTCGCTTCGCTCGCAATGACGGTGAGTATGGCGCAGCTGCGTAGGGTGGGCAAAGGAGCGCAAGCGACGTGCCCACCATTCTTGCCGTGCGTGAAATGGTGGGCACGCGGAGCCTGTCATCGGGCGCGCATTCGCGCGACCCGGTGGCTTTGCCCACCCTACGAAACGACGGAAACCTACTCCGGCCGCCCCGTCCCATCATTCAGCCAGCACGCCACCTCGTGTCGCCCGCCGGCCTCCACCAGCGCCGGCCGCTCCACCTTGCAGCGGTCCATCGCGTAACGGCAGCGGGTGTGGAAGGCGCAGCCGGAGGGCGGGTTGATCGGGCTCGGGACGTCGCCGTCGATCATCGGCGCCAGTTTCTTCGCCTTGGGATCAGCGACCGGGACCGACGCCAGCAGGGCCTGCGTATAGGGATGGCGCGGGTTGGCGAACAGCTCGGACTTGTCGGCGATCTCGACGATGCGCCCGAGATACATCACGGCGACGCGGTGGCTGATATGGGCGACGACGGCGAGATCGTGGGCGATGAACAGATAGGAAAAATCGTTCTTGCGCTGCAGGTCGATCAACAGATTGATCACCTGCGCCTGGATCGAGACGTCGAGCGCCGAGACCGGCTCGTCGCACACGATCAGGCTCGGCCCCAGCGCGAGCGCGCGTGCGATGCAAATGCGCTGACGTTGCCCGCCGGAAAACTGGTGCGGATAGTTCTTCATCTGGTCGGAACGCAATCCGACCTGCGCGAACAATTCGGCGACGCGTTCCTGCTGCGCGCGGCCGGTGGCCAGACCGTGCACGCCGAGCGGCTCGCCGACAATGTCGCCCGCGGTCATGCGCGGGTTGAGCGAAGCGAACGGGTCCTGGAACACGATCTGCATCGAGCGGCGATGCGGCCGCATCTCGGCCTTGCTGAGGCCGGTGATGTCGGTGCCGTTGAGCTTGATGGCGCCGCTCGATGGCTCCACCAGCCGCAGCACGCTGCGCGCGACCGTCGATTTGCCACAGCCGGATTCGCCGACGAGGCCGAGCGTCTCGCCCTTGCCGACGGAAAAACTGACGCCGTCTACCGCATGCACGGTGCCGACGCGCCGGCGCAGGACGCCACCGCGCACCGCGTAATGCTTGACGAGGTCGGTGACCTCGAGAAGGGGGCGTTGGTCGGTCATGGTGCACCCACCAATTCGGCCGCGCGCCAGCATGCCGCGAAATGATCGCCGTCGATTTCCTGCAACGGCGGATATTCGGCGCGGCAGCGGTCCACCGCGAGGCTGCAGCGCGGGGCAAAGGCGCAGCCCGGCGGCAGGTTGGTCAGCGACGGCACCATGCCGGGAATCTCGTTCAACCGCGCGTCGGTCTTGGCGCCGAAGGAAATCACCGCCGGCATCGAGGCCATCAGTCCGCGCGTATACGGATGCCTGGGATTTTCGAACAGGTCCTCGACCGCCGCTTCCTCGACCTTCTTGCCGGCATACATCACGATGACGCGCTGGGCGGTCTGCGCCACCACGCCGAGGTCGTGCGTGATCAGGATCAGGCCGGTGCCGAGCGTCTTCTGCAGGTCGACAATCAGCGCCAGGATCTGCGCCTGGATGGTCACGTCGAGCGCGGTGGTCGGCTCGTCCGCGATCAGCAGTGCCGGCCGGCATGCCAGCGCCATCGCGATCATCGCGCGCTGTCGCATGCCGCCGGACAATTGATGCGGATATTCCTGCGCGCGTCGGTCCGGCTCGGGAATGCGGACCAGGCGCAGCATCTCGACCGCCCTGGCCCAGGCCTCCTTCGACGTCATCTCCTGGTGCAGGCGCAGCACCTCGGTGATCTGGTCGCCGATCCGCATCACCGGATTGAGCGAGGTCATCGGCTCCTGAAAGATCATCGAGATCCGGTTGCCGCGGATCTTGCGCATCTCGGCTTCGTCAAGACTGAGCAGATCGGTGCCTTCCAGCGTCACGGTACCGCCGACCACGCGGCCCGGCGGATCCGGTACCAGCCGCATCACCGAGAGCGCGGTCACGCTCTTGCCGCAGCCGGATTCGCCGACGATCGCCAGCGTCTCGCCGCGGCGGACGTTGAACGAGACGTCGTCGACCGCCCGGAACAGGCCGGAATTGGTGAAGAACACCGTCTGCAGGTTCTTCACGTCGAGAATGGTGTCGTCCTTACGCGCCTCGCTCATCAGCCGCGTTGCCTCGGGTCGAGGATGTCGCGCAGCGCATCGCCGAACAGATTGGTGCCGAACACGGCGAGCGAGATGGCGACCCCCGGAAAGATCACGAGCCACGGCGCGGTGCGGACATATTCCGCCGCCGATTCCGACAGCATGCGCCCCCACGACGGATAGGGCTCGGGAATGCCGAGGCCGAGGAATGACAGCGATGCCTCGGTGAGAATGGTGGAGCCGAGCTGTGCGGTCGCCAGCACGATCAGGGGCGCCAGCGTGTTTGGCAGCACATGACGCAGCGCGATGCGCGTCTCGCTCATGCCGATCGACTTGGCGGCCTCGACGAACGGCAGTTCGCGCAGCGCCAGCGTATTGGCGCGGATCACGCGGGCAACGGTCGGGATCAGCGGGATCGCGATGGCGATAATCACGTTCGGCAGCGACGGCCCGAGCGCCGCCGTCATCACCAGTGCCAGCACCAGCAAGGGCAGGGCCTGCAAAATGTCGGTGACGCGCTGGAATAAGAGGTCGACCCAGCCCGACAGATAACCCGATGCGAGGCCGACGATGACGCCGAGCGTCGATCCCAGCGCGGTGGCGCCGATGCCGACGGCAAGCGAAATGCGCGCGCCGTGAACGATCCGGCTCCAGACGTCGCGGCCGAATGAATCGGTGCCCATCCAGTGCACCGCGTCGGGCGGCGCCAGCCGGTGCGCGGAATCGACGCTCAGCGGGCTGAAGCGGCAAATCAGGTCGGCCGATATCGCCATCCAGACGAACAGCACCATGATGATGAGGCCGAACGTACCGAGCATATAGCGCTGCGCCAGGAACAGCAGCCGGCGCCAGCCATGCGTCGAATGCGCGCCGGCCCGCCTCAGTTCATTGTCGAAGTTGATCGTGGTCACGCGGCTAGTCCCCATACCGGATGCGCGGGTCGATCGCGGCGTAAAGCATGTCGACGGTGAAGTTTGCGACCACCACGACCACGGCGATCAGCATCACGAGGTTCTGTACGATCGGGTAATCGCGCCAGCGCAGCGCCTCGACCAGGAAGCGGGCGACGCCGGGAATATTGAACACGGTTTCGGTGACGATCAGCCCGCCGATCAGGAACGCCGCCTCGATGCCGATCACGGTGATGACGGGCAGAATGGCGTTCTTGAGCGCGTGGCGATAATTGACCGATGTCTCGGAGGCCCCCTTGGCGCGCGCGGTGCGGATGTAATCCTGCCGCAGGATTTCCAGCATCGAGGAGCGCGTGATGCGCATGGTCAGTGCGGCGCTGCGAAAGCCGACCGCCATGGCTGGGACGGCATAGATCGCGAGCGCCTCGGTCCAGGTTTTTGGATTCGGATTGTAGATCGGCATGGTGCCGAACAGCGAAACCGACGCCATCAGGATCAGCAGGCCGAGCCAGAACGAGGGCAGCGACAGGCCGCTGAGGCTGACGACGCGGAGCGTATAGTCAAGCTTCGAGCCCTGATGCACCGCGCTCAGCACGCCCAGGGGGATGCCGATCGAGGCCGAGAACAACAGCGCCAGCGCCGCCAGCCGGGCGGTGATCGGAATGCGCGGCAGGATTTCCTGCAGCGCCGGCTTTTCCGAGACGTAGGAATAGCCGAGATCGCCGTGCAGCAGCCCGTCGATCCAGTTCAGATATTGCTGGTAGATCGGCAGGTTGAGGCCAAGCTCCTTTTCCAGGTTGGCCTTGTCGGTGGGATCGACGAAGCCGGCGGCGTCGAACAGGATGTCGACGATATTGCCGGGAACGACGCGCAGCAGGACGAAGATGATGATCGAGATCCCGACCAGGGTCACGAGCATCAAGGCGAGGCGTCGCACGATGTAAGCAAACACCCGGCTACTCTCCCTGAATCATCGGCTTTTTCAGGCTGGACGTTTACTTGTCCATCCAGACGTCTTCGTAACGATAGCCGTTATAGGAGCTGTTCACCATCACGGTGATGCCCTTGACGTAGGGGTTCCAGCACGTCCCGGTGCGGCCGTGGAAGATGATCGGGCGCGCCACGTCCTCCTGCAGCTTCTTGTCGATCTCCCAGACCAGCTTCTTGCGTTTCTCCTTGTCGGTCTCGGCGGATTGCTGATCGAACAGTTTTTCGATCTCCTTGTTGCAGTAATTCGTGTAGTTGCGCTCCGAGCCGCAGGAATAATTCTCGTAGAACGACTGGTCGGGATCGTCGACCGCATTGCCGGTGAGGTTGAGACCGAGCGTGTAATCCTTGCGCGCGACCTTCGGGAACCACTGCGCAGTGTCGACGACGTCAAGCTCGCCGTCGATATAGATGTTCTTCATCTGGTCGATCAGGATGACGGCGGGATCGCGGTAGATCGGAATGTTGCGGGTAGCAACCTTGACGGCGAGGCGCTTGTCCGGGCCGTAGCCGGCCTTCTGCATCAGCTTGCGCGCCTGTTCGCGGTTGGCGTTGATGTCGGGGCCGTAGCCGGGAATCGATTCCAGCATTTCCTTCGGCATCGCCCACAGGCCGCCCGGCGCCGGCAACATGGTGCCGCCGATGTCGGCCTGTCCCTCGAACATGATCTGGATGAACGCCTTGCGATCCAGCGCCAGCGCCAGCGCGCGCCTGATATCGAGGTTGTCGAACGGCGGGGAGGAGGAGTTGACGATGATGTTGGTCGAGACGTTGATCGGCTCGACGACGCAGACCGCGTTGGGGGCCTGCGCCTTGACCTCCTTGAGCAGCGGGATCGACACTTCGGTCGGGAAGGTCATGTCGAATTTGCCGGAAACAAATCCGAGGATCGCCGTCGAGCGGTTCGGAATGATGGTGAATTCGATGCCGTCGAGGTGCGGAAGGCCCTTCTTGAAGTAATCGGGATTCTTGGTGAGCTTGATCGACTCGTTGGCCTTGAACTCGACGAACTTGAACGGCCCGGTGCCGACCGGCTTCGTCCGCATCTCGGCCGGCGAGACGTGGCATGGATAGACCGGCGTGTAGCCGGACGCGAGTAACGACAGCAGCGCCGGCTGCGCCCGCTTCAACTCAAACGACGCCTCGAAATCACCGTTGACGGTGACTTCGTTGACCTGATCGTACCAGGACTTTCGCGGATTCTGGCGGAATTTCTGCTGCGACTTGCCCATCAGCATGTCGAAGGTGCATTTGACGTCGGCCGACGTGAACGGCTTGCCGTCGTGCCATTTGACGCCCTGTTTCAGCTTGAAGGTCAGCTTCTTGTTGTCGCTGCTCCAGGCCCAGCTCTCGGCGAGGTCGGGCACGATCGAATCGACGCTGTTCTGCGCCACGTCCTGCTTGAACATGACGAGATTGTTGAAGACCGGCATGAAGGGAACGTTGATCGAATAGGTCGCGCCTTCATGGATCGAGGCGCTGCCCGGGCTGTCGCGGTGATACATTCTGAGAATGCCGCCCTGTTTCGGCTCGCCGGCAGAAGCAAGGTCGTAAGCCGGCAGCAACAACAACGCTGCAGCGGCAAGCGCATGAACGCTCCGCATGGTCTCCTCCACTTTTATTCGGTCTCAACGGGGCCGATTGCATGGGACGATAGCATGACGATCCGTCCGGGCAACCGGGCAAGCCCGTGCTGACATCGGCAATTCGACGTAATCGAAATCCGTGTGGCGGAACGCGTGCGCCGTGGCCCGCCTTCTGCGAAACCGGCAGGTTCGTTGCAGTGCAGCCGCTCGCGGCTCGCGCCAAAGTGCCTCACCCGATGATGCACCGCACCACCTGATATCGCGACGTTAGCGTTCGGTATCTCACATCGTCGCATCCTCAGACGATCCGCGACGTCTTGTTGCCCCAATAGCGGTCGCGCAACAGCCGCTTGTAGAGCTTGCCGGTCGGAAGCCGCGGCAATTCCGCCTCGAAGTCGATCGAACGCGGCACTTTCTGGCGCGACAGCGACTGGCTGCAGAAGGCGATCAGCTCGTCCGCCAGTTCCTGCCCCGGCGAAACGCCCGGCATCGGCTGCACCACGGCCTTCACCTCCTCGCCGAGATCCGGATTGGGCACGCCGAACACCGCGGCATCGGCGATCTTGGGATGGGTGATCAGCAGGTTCTCGCATTCCTGCGGATAGATATTCACGCCGCCGGAGATGATCATGAAGGTCGCGCGGTCGGTCAAATAGAGATAGCCGTCATCGTCGACATAGCCGACGTCGCCGACCGTGCTCATGGTGCCATCGGCCGAACGGGCCTCCTGGGTCTTGACCGGATCGTTGAAATATTCGAACGGCGTGGCGGTCTTGAACCAAACCGTGCCCGATGTGCCGACCGGGCACGGTTGCATGTTCTCGTCGAGGATATGCAGGTCGCCGAGCAGCACTCGGCCTACGGTACCGCGATGGGCAAGCCATTGCTCGCTGTCGCAGGAGGTGAAGCCGAGCCCTTCGGTGGCGCCGTAATATTCATGAATGATCGGCCCCCACCATTTGATGATGTCGTCCTTTACGGCGGCAGGGCAGGGCGCCGCGGCGTGGATCGCAATCTCGAGGGAAGAGAGGTCGTAGCGTTTGCGCACCTCCTCCGGCAGTTTCAGCATGCGCGAGAACATCGTCGGCACGAGCTGGGTATGCGTGACGCCCCATTTGGGAACCAGTTCGAGATAATGTTCGGGATCGAACCGTTCCATGATGATGGCGGTGCCGCCCATCTTGATCGTGAGGTTGACCGCGGCCTGCGGCGCCGAGTGGTAGAGCGGTGCGGGCGACAAATAGATCATGCCCTCGCGGTACTGCCAGATCTTCACCAGGAAATCGAACAGCGGCAGTTGCTGATCGGCCGGCAGTTCCGGCAGCGGACGCAGAATTCCCTTTGGGCGGCCGGTGGTGCCGGAGGAATAAAGCATCGCGGTGCCAACACACTCGTCGGCGATTGGTGTGTGCGGCAAGCCGGCCGTTGCCGCTTGCAGGCCGACGATGCGATCGCTTTCACCTTCGCCATCGGCAACGATGCAGAGTTCGACCTTGGGGCATTCCTTCAACGCTTCGCGCGCCACATCGAGTTTTTCCTTCGAGGTGATGAGGATGCGCGATTCGCTGTTGGTCAGGATGTAGGCGAGCTCGCTCGCTGTCAGATAGGAGTTCACGCAGGTGTAATAGAGGCCCGAGCGTTCGCCGGCGCCGCAGGCTTCGAAGTAGCGGCTGTTGTTCTCCATGAAGATCGAATAGTGGTCGAGCCGCTTGAGGCCGCGGCTGCGAAACAGATGCGCCAGCCGGTTGCTGCGGGCGTCCAGCTCGCGATAGGTGACGGTTTCGCCCGTGCTCGCCATGATGAACGCGGGCTGCAGCGGGCGAAGATGAACGTGCTTGCCGGTGTACATCTCGAGTTCGGTCCCCCTTACGCGGCCATATCCAGAATTTCGCGCACCTGCGCCGGTCCCTCGATCTTGCGCGGATTGCGCGGCACCCAGGGCGTTGCCATCGCGGCCTCCGCAATGCGGTCGAAATGCTCGGAGCCGACCTTGACCTCGCGCAGGCTGCGCGGCATGCCGAGGCTGCGAATGAAGCGGTCGAGCACGCCGCCCGCGTCCTCGTTCGGGTGGCCCATGGCGGCCGCCACCAGCGCCTGACGTTCGGCATTCACCGTCTTGTTCCAGCGCATCACCGAGGGCAGCATCACGCAGGAGGTGTAGCCGTGCGGCACGCCGAACTCGGCGCCGAGCACGTAACCGATGCCGTGGCTGGCGCCCATCGGGACGCCTGAAGCCAATGGTCCGGTCGAAAGCCAGGTCCCGATCTGGCAATCCATTCGCGCGTCGAGGTCCTTGGCGTTGGCTTTCACCCGCGGCAGCGCCTGCGCCAGCATCGACAGGCCCTTCAGCGCCTGCGCGTCGCCATAAGGGTGCGCCTCGCGCGAGCAGATGCCCTCGACGCAATGGTCGACGGCGCGGATCCCGGTCGAGAGCCACAGCCATTCCGGCGTGTGCAGGCCGAGCCAGGGATCGAGGATCACCACGCGCGGCATGATCAGCGGATGGCGCAGCCCTTCCTTGACCCTGGTCTTCTCGTTGGTGACGCCGGCGGTGGCGGAGAATTCCCCGCCGGCAATCGTCGTCGGTACGCTGATCTGGCGCACGGTCGGCGCTGCCAGCTGCGGCGAGCCGCCGCGACCGGCCTTGATCCGGTCGATGTCATCAGGCTTGCGGATGTCGTTGGCAAGGCAAAGCTGCACCGCTTTTGCGCCGTCGGTGATGGAGCCGCCGCCGATGGTGACGATGAGGTCGGCGCCGGCGGCGCGGGCCTGTTCGCTGGCGGCGATGACGGCCGAGCGCGGTGTATGTGGCGGCATCGCGTCGAAGGTGCCGGCGCAGCGCGGTCCCAGCGCGCGGCGGATGTTCTCGATCACGTCGGTTTGGCGGTTGAGGGTACCGCTGACCATCAGAAAGGCGCGTGTAGCGCCGACCCGATTCAACTGCTCGACGAGCGCCTCGGACGCCGGCCGCCCGAACACGACCTCGTCCATGGCGCCGAACACGACACGCCCTCTGTGCACCCTTGTCCTCCCCGGACATTTTCTGGCCCTTGTCGCGGGCCTTGGCTAGCAAGGTTAGCGGAGGAAATCAGGCACGTCATGCCCGAAGATGATGCGGGGGGCGATTCGTGGGATGGGTGGAGCGCAGCGATATCCATCCTACGATTGGCCGCCACCGTCATTGCGAGCGAAGCGAAGTAATCCATCGCTCCGCTTGCGCTTGCGGCGAGATGGATTGCTTCGTCGCTGCGCTCCTCGCAATGACGGTGGGGCGCAATTTTGCGATTTTGCTTGTCATTCTGGGCTCGCGCCCAGAGGGCGCGAGCCGGAATGGCGGACAGCCGCACATCATGTCACGTTTTCGTCATCAGGCCGCGATTAGCTGGGTCTTCGTCGCGACGGATCCCGCCTTCATCGCAGTGCGGAAAGCGCGAAATCCTGTGGCGCAGGGCGTTGGCTATGCGGATGCTTAACGATTGTGCTTGATCCCGCCGGGTTCTTGACGAGACTGGGAACCGATCACATCTGTGGCCTCCGCCTTCAAGGTTCCACGGCAGCCGCTTCCATCGATCAGGATGTAGTGAGTGCAGGAGAGATGGGATTGAGCACGACTGAGCAATTGGAAAGTCCGGCCGCACCGGCAAACATCGGCGTTCACACACTGCGCCATCTCAAATGGTTAGCCCCGCTGTTCGCGCTGACCCTGTCCGCTTGCGACAACACGCCGGCGCAACAGGCAGCTCCCCCGGCGCCGTCCGTCACGGTGGCACAGCCGGTGAAACGCACGGTTACGGATTGGGATGAATTCACCGGCCGGTTCGAGGCGGTGCAGGAAGTCCAGGTCCGCGCCCGGGTCGGCGGCTTCGTGACATCAGTCGAATTCCGCGACGGCGCCATCGTGCGCGCTGGCGATCTGCTTTACGTGATCGACGCCCGTCCGTTCGAGGCGGTCGCCGAGCAGGCCGACGGGCAGTTGTCGGACGCGCGCGCAAAGGGAGAACTCGCCAGGCGCGAACTCGACCGCGCGCTGACCTTGAACCAGACGCAAGCCGTATCGGACTCCATCGTGGATCAACGCCGCCAGACCCTGCAGGCGGCGCGGGCGGCGGAGATGCAGGCCGAGGGCGCGCTCAAGGCCGCCAAGCTCAATATCGAATTCACCCACGTAATGGCGCCGATCACCGGCCGCGTCAGCCGGCATCTCGTCACGCCGGGCAATCTCGTGCAGGGCTCCGAGGGCGGCGCCACGCTGCTGACCTCGATCGTCTCGCTCGATCCGATCTACATCTATTTTGACGTCGATGAGGCGACCTACCAGCGCAACAGCAAGCTCTGGTTCGAAGGCAAGCGGCCGAGTTCGCGCGATACGCCAAATCCGGTGCAGGTGACGCTGACGGGCGAGACCAAGCCCTCGCATGACGGCAAGATGGATTTCCTCGACAATCGCCTCGACGCCTCGACCGGCACGCTGCGCAGCCGCGCAGTCATTCCGAACAAGGATCTTTCGATTCTGCCGGGACAGTTCGGCCGCGTCCGGATCATCGGCAGTTCGCCTTACGAGGCCTTGCTGCTGCCGGATACGGCCATTGCGACCGACCAGTCGCGCAAGATCGTCTTCGTCGTCAAGGACGACAACACGGTCGAGGAGCGGCAGGTCGTGCTTGGGCCGCTCGATGAGGGGCTGCGCGTGATCCGCGAGGGCCTGAAGGCCGAAGATCGCATCATCATCGACGGTCTGCAGCGGGCGCGGGTGGGGGCGAAAGTCAACCCACATACGGCCGAGATCAAACCGGCCGGTGGCAAGACATGAATCTCGGCCGTCTCTCCATCAACCAGCCCATCCTGGCGATGGTGCTGTCGATCGTGCTGCTGATCGTCGGCGCGATCGCCTACACCACGCTGCCGGTCTCGGAATATCCCCAAGTGGTGCCGCCGACGGTCACGGTCACCACGCAATATCCGGGCGCGTCGGCGCAGACCGTGTCCGACACCGTCGCAGCGCCGATCGAGCAGGAAATCAACGGCGTCGAGGACATGCTGTATCTCTACAGCCAGGCCACCTCGAACGGGCAGTTGACGATTACCGTCACCTTCAAGCTCGGCACCGATCTCGACAAGGCCCAGGTGCTGGTCCAGAACCGCGTCGCCATCGCGCAGCCGCGGCTGCCGGAGGAGGTGCAGCGCAACGGCGTCGTCACCCGCAAGAACAGCCCTGACATCCTGATGGTCGTATTCATGCTGTCGCCGGACGACACGTTCGACCAACTCTACATCTCCAACTATGCGCTGCTGCAGGTCCGCGACCAGTTGCTCCGGCTCGACGGCGTCGGCGACATCCAGATCTTCGGCGCGCGCGACTATTCGATGCGGCTGTGGCTCGACCCCGACAAGATCGCCACGCTGGGATTGACCGCGGCCGAGGTGGTGGCGGCGATCCGCTCGCAAAACGTGCAGATCGCGGGCGGCCAGATCGCGGAGCCGCCGATCGCCGACCGCGCCTTCTCGCCGAATCTCACCTTCACCGGCCGTCTCAAAGACCCGAAACAGTTCGAGGAGATCGTGGTCAAGGCCGGCGCCGACGGACGCACGGTCAAACTGCGCGACGTCGCGCGGATCGAGCTTGGCGCGCTGGCCTATTCGACCAACAGTTTTCTGCTGCGCAAATCCGCCGTCGCCATGCTGGTGACGCAGCGGCCGGGCTCCAATGCGCTGGCGACCGCGAAGAATATTTCCAACACCATGGAGCGGCTGAAGACGAGCTTCCCGAAGGGGCTTGACTACAATATCGGCTACAACCCGACCGAATTCATCGCGCAATCCGTCAGCGAGCTGATCAAGACGATCTACGAGGCGATGGCGCTGGTCGTGATCGTGGTGCTGGTGTTCTTGCAGGGATGGCGCCCGGCGATCATCCCGATCATTGCCATCCCCGTCTCGCTGGTTGGCACCTTTGCGGTGATGGCGGCACTCGGATTTTCGATCAACAATCTCACGCTGTTCGGCCTCGTGCTGGCGGTCGGCATCGTGGTCGACGACGCCATCGTGGTGGTCGAGAATGTCGAGCGCCATCTCGAGCACGGCATGAGCCGGCGCGATGCCGCGCTTCGCACCATGGACGAGGTCGGCAGTGCGCTGGTGTCGATTGCGCTGGTGCTGTGCGCGGTGTTCGTGCCGACGGCATTCCTCGGCGGCATCTCCGGGCAGTTCTTCCAGCAGTTTGCGGTGACGATCGCGGTCGCGACCGCGATCTCCTGTTTCTGCTCGCTGACGCTGTCGCCGGCGCTGGCCTCGTTGATCCTGCAGCCGCATGAGGACAAGAGGCCGCCGGCGCGCTGGAACTTCATCGCCCGCGGCTGGGACGCCTTTACCGGTGTGTTCAACCGCGGCTTCGACCGACTGGCACACGGCTACGCCCGCGCCGCCGATTTCGTGATCCACCATTCGGTGGTCATGCTGGTGCTCTATGCGGCGCTGATCGGCAGCGCCGGATGGCTGCTGATGACCACGCCGCAAGGATTCATCCCGGCGCAGGATCGCGGCTACGTCATCGTCTCCGTGCAATTGCCGGGCGCGGCCTCGCTGGCGCGCACCACCGAGGTGGTCCGCGAGATCGAGCGGATCGCGCTGGATACGCCCGGCATCGTCCGCGTCGCGGCGTTTGCCGGTTTCTCGGGCGCGACCCGCACGCAGGCGAGCAATGCCGCCGCGCTATTCCCGGTGTTCGAGGACCCGGAAGAGCGTCACAAGAAGGGGCTGTCCTCGACGGCGATTGCCGGCGAGTTGCGCAAGCGGCTGGCCAGCATCCAGGGCGCCTTCATCATCGTCATCCCGCCGCCCGCGGTGCCCGGCATCGGCACCGGCGGCGGCTTCACCATGCGGATCCAGGACCGCCAGGGCCGCGGCTCCGAGATGCTGGCGGCGGCGACCGACGAACTGGTCGGCGCGGCGCGCAAGGCGCCGGGGCTGACGCAGGTGTTCTCGCCGTTTGCCGCCAACACGCCGCAACTGTTCGTCGATATCGATCGCGTCAAGGCGCAGAAGCTCGGCGTTCCCATCGCCAACATCACCGACACGATCCAGACCTATTTCGGCTCGTCCTATGTCAACGACTTCAACTTGTTCGGCCGCACCTATCACGTCACCGCACAGGCCGATCTGCCGTTCCGCAAGGAGACGTCCGATCTCGCGCGGCTGCGCACCCGCAATGCCGCCGGCGACATGGTGATGCTCGGCAGCGTCGTCAGCTTCCGCGACATTTCGGGTCCCGACCGCGTCGCGCGCTACAATCTCTATCCCGCGTCCGAGCTGCAGGGCGACACCCTGCCGGGCACCAGTTCGACAACCGCGATCAACACCATGAAGAGGGTGGCGGACGAGACGCTGCCGAGCGGCTTCGCGTTCGAATGGACCGATCTCTCCTATCAGCAGGTCACCGGCGGCAATACCGGTCTCCTCGTCTTCCCGATCTGCGTGCTGTTCGTGTATCTGGTGCTGGCGGCGCAATATGGCTCGTGGAGCCTGCCGTTCGCCGTCATCCTGATCGTGCCGATGTGTCTGCTCGCCGCGACCGTCGGCGTGCGGATCATGGGGCAGGACGTCAACATCCTCACGCAAATCGGTTTCGTGGTGCTGGTGGGGCTCGCGGCCAAGAACGCCATTCTGATCGTCGAGTTCGCCCGCGATATCGAGCTGGAAGGAAAGGCGCGTCTGGACGCCGTGATCGAAGCCTGCCGGCTACGCTTGCGGCCGATCCTGATGACGTCGTTTGCCTTCATCCTCGGCGTGCTGCCGCTGGTGATCTCATCGGGCTCCGGCTCCGAGATGCGTCAGGCAGTGGGCGTCGCCGTGTTCTTCGGCATGCTCGGCGTGACGCTGTTCGGACTGGTGTTCACACCGATCTTCTACGTCATCGTGCGCAATCTCGCGGACGGCAGGAAGGACAAGAAGCCGGCTGCGGCTTAGGTGCGGATTTTTTCAGCACTGTCATTCCGGGGCGCGACGAAGTCGCGAACCCGGAATCCATCGGGCCGCATGATTCACCGCGACATGCGCCCAACTCCGAGTTCCCCAATACTTTTGGCCTATCCGAAATGGATGGGCACTTGCGGGGTTATTGAATAATGTCGCCCCGTTCCTCTGACAAAAAATTCCGGGAGAAAAAAATGAAGTCGGGATTGTTGGCCGCCGTTGCGGTGGGTGGGCTCTTGCTCGCCGCGCCTGCATCGGCGCAGGGCGTCAAGATCGGTATTCTCAATGACCAATCCGGCGTCTACGCCGATTATGGCGGCAAGTGGTCGTTCGAGGCCGCCAAGATGGCGATCGAGGATTTCGGCGGCGAGGTGCTCGGGCACAAGATCGAAATCGTCTCCGCCGACCATCAGAACAAGGCGGATCTCGCCACCGCGATTGCGCGGCGCTGGTATGAGGTCGAAGGCGTCGACATGATCACGGAGCTGACGACTTCCTCGGTCGCGCTCGCCATCCACGATCTTTCCAAGCAGATGAAGAAGATCGACATCGTCGTGGGGGCCGCGACCTCGCGTCTCACCGGCGATGCCTGCCAGCCCTACGGCTTTCACTGGGCCTACGACACCCACGCGCTCGCCTACGGCACCGGCGGCGCGCTGGTGGAATCCGGCGGCGACAGCTGGTTCTTCATGACCGCCGACTACGCCTTCGGCCATGCGCTGGAAAAAGACACGGGCGATTTCGTCAAGGCCAAGGGCGGCAAGGTGCTCGGCGCGGTCCGCATCCCCCTCAACACCGCGGACTTTTCGTCATTCCTGCTGCAGGCGCAGAGCTCGAAGGCGAAGATCATCGGACTTGCCAATGCCGGCCTCGACACGACAAATTCGATCAAGCAGGCGGCCGAATTCGGCATCGTCAAGAGCGGCCAGAAGCTCGCGGGTCTGTTGCTGACGCTGGCCGAAGTGCACGGCCTCGGGCTCGACGCCGCGCAGGGCCTGGTGTTGACGGAAGGCTATTACTGGGACCGTGACCCCAAGAGCCGCAACCTCGCCGAACGCTTCTTCAAGCGCACCGGCCGGATGCCGAACATGATCCAGGCCGGCACCTATTCGGCGACGCTGCAGTATCTGAAGGCGGTGAAGGCCGCCGGCACCAAGGACACCGAGGCAGTCGCGAAGAAGCTGAAGGAGCTGCCCGTCGACGATGACTTCGCGCAAGGCGGCAAGGTGCTGGAGAACGGCCGCATGGTGCACGATCTCTACCTGTTCGAGGTCAAGAAGCCGTCTGAATCGAAGAAGCCGTGGGACTACTACAAGCAACTCGCCGTCGTTCCCGGCGACAGGGCGTTTCCGGCGGCAAAAGATTCCGGCTGCCCGCTGGTGAAGTAGGAATCGCTGTCGTCCCTGCGAAAGCAGGGGACGACCGGCTAGATGTCGTAGGGTGGGCAAAGCGAAGCGTGCCCACCATATCGCAGTTGGTTCGCTGATGGATGGTGGGCACGTCGCTTCGCTCCTCTGCCCACCCTACGAGTCCTGCCGTCCCTGCTTTCGCAATGCGTCGCGGGGACGACGACTCGGGCCCCACCCTACTTTGCATGGGGTTGTTTTCGATATTTTGTGTCGTGGGCTCAATAGCCCGTCATTTCCAGATAGCCCACCCCGCTGTGGCTGCCCTCAAAGCGGATCGGGCCCTCCCAATAGGGAAAGCTCGTGCCCATCCAGCTCTTCGGGTTGAGCGGCCTGCATTCGATCGCCAGCGCCATTTTTGCGACCGCAATGCGCCAGGAGGTCGGGATCTTTCGTCCCGCGATCTGCGTGACGATGAGCGGCGTCATGACGATGTCGTCGGAGCCGAGCATCTCGGCGGTGCCGTCAGGTGAGATCCACTTGCCGGAGCCGTAATGCTGGCCGTCGTTCTGGCGCATCCGGTACAGCATCAGCTTGTGGCCCGAATTGAAATGCAGCGAGAGCCAGTCCCATCCACTCTGGTCCGCGGCCAGCGGCTGACTGCTCCATTCGCGATCGAGCCAGGCCATGCCGGTGACGTCGATGGGCTTGTCGTCAATGGTGAGGACGCCCGCCGCCGTATAGTGCGGCTGGCTGTAATAATAGGACGCCTGTTCGCGCAGCGATTTGCGGCTGTAGCCGCCGTCGCCCTGCAGCGTCAGCGGCCGCTCCGCATCGAGGCGCAGCGCGTAGCTGAAGTCGGCGCCCGCTGCTTTCAGCGCACAGGGAGCGATATTGTCATCGTTCATGGAATCGAGGGCGCGCATCTCCCAGGCGTCGATCCAGGCGTGAAACGGCGCCGCCTCGACGCCGGCCTGGCCGACGCCGCCGCGCGCAAACGTCTGGCTGAAGCGATGGGTATCGTCGCGCGTGACGGCGGCGTGGCCCATCCAGACCTGCTGGTTGGCCCAGCCTTCCTGCGCTCCGCCAGCTGCGATCGCCTGGCGAAACAGCGTCCATTGCGCGCCGTAGGCGGTTCCGCGCGCATCGGTGAGATTGGCCGTCACATACCACCACTCGATCCGGAATTGCGGATGCGGTCCGTGATCCCCAGGAAATGCGAATGCCCTGCCGGGGACAACGGCTGCAAATCCATCCGCGCTTTCGCTCAACCCCGCAAAACCCTGCGCGAACGCGCTGCCGCCCAGCCCGGCAAGGAGCGCGCTGCCGACGAAGCCGCGGCGGGTGATGGGGCCGCTACCGTTCATTGGCAAAGATCCTGATCAGGCTGGCCGGCTGCATGCGCGCCAGCCTGATGACGGGGAGCGCGGAAGCCGCGAACGCCGCCGCCATCGCGACGCCGGTGAGCCACAATAGTTGCAGCGGAAACACATGAAACGGCAATCGCCAGCCGAACGCCTTGACGTTGACGATCGCGAGCAGGCACCACGCGACCAGCAACCCCAGCGGCAGTGCGAAGATCGTGGTGATCAGCGCCACCGACATCGTCTTCAACAACTCGATCGCCGCGAGCCGCCGCCGCGTGACGCCGATCGCCCATAGCGGCGCCAGTTGCGGCAGGCGGGAATTGGCCAGCGTCAGCAGGCTCGTCAGCAGCGCGACACCGGCCACGCCGAGCGTGAAGGCGTTCAGTGCCGCCGTCACCGCAAAGGTGCGGTTGAAGATCCGGGTCGATTCCGCCTTCATCGTCGCCTGATCGGCAATGTTGCGGTCGCCGAGCGCGAATTTTTCCTGCAGCGCCGAGATCAGCGTCGGGATTTTTTCCGGCGTAACCCGCAATCCCATCCGCGTCAGCGGGATCTCCGGAAAGCGCCGCGTCAGCGCGGCGAAGTTTACCGCGATCTGGCTCTTGGGATTGCCGTAATCGGCATAGATGCCGACCACGTCGAGCGTCCAGTTGCCGCCCGATGCGGATACCTCGATGCGGTCGCCGACGGAAAGGTGCAGCCGCCGCGCCAGTTGTTCGCTGACAAGCGCGGCGTCGCCGGGACGAAGCTTGGTCCACGGGTTGTCGGCCGATTGCAGCAGCGGCCAGTTGTCGCGATAGGTGGCGTGATCGGGCAGGCCCAGCACTTCGAGCGGCGCGCCGGCCAATTGCGTATCGGCGCGGCCGCCGGGCAGCACCGCCTCGACCTCGGGCCGCTCGCGCAGCCACGCCTTGATCTCGTGCGCCTGTTCGTCATTGGCGGCATTGACATAGACATCCGCCGCCAGCCGCCCATCGAGCCAGACCAGGAACGTGCGGGAAAAACTCTCGACCATGGTGGAGACGCCGACATTCACTGCCAAAGCGAGCAACAGCGCCATCAATGCGAGCGACAGGCCGGACAGTTGTTGGCGGCTATCGGCCCAGAACCAGATGCCGAGCGGCGCGCGCGCGTAGCGCTGGCCAAGCGACAGCACGATCTCCAGCAGCATCGGCAGGATCAGCGCGGCGCCGAGCATCAGTGCGGCAAGCACGGCAAAGCCCGTAATCAGGGAATCGCCGAACCACAGGAAGCCGCCAGCCGCTGCAAACGCCGCGAGCGCCAGCGCGCTCTGATAGCTCAGCCAGCGCCGCTGCGCCTGTTGCCAGGCGAAAGGCTGGGCGGTGGCGAGCAGCGGCAGCCGCAGCGCCTTGGTCAGGCTGGCCGCAGCCGCCGCCAGCGCGCCAAGAATGCTGATGGCGATCCCTGCGAACCACCATTGCGGCTTCAGCGTCAGTTGTCCTGGAATCTGTGCGCCGTAGAGCCCGCGCAGCGATGCGGCGACGTCGGGCAGCAGCGCGCCTGCGATGAAGTAGCCGCACACGAGGCCGATCAGCCCCGCGGCCAGCGCCAGCGACACCAGTTCGATCACCAGCACGACGTTCAACATCCGTGCCGAGACGCCGCAGGCGCGCAGGGTGCGCAAGGTCGGCAGGCGTTGCTCGAAGGCGAGCCCGATCGCGGAATTGACGATGAACAGGCCGACAAAGAACGACAGCAGCCCGAATGCGGTCAGGTTCAGGTGGAAACTGTCGGTAAGGCGTTCGAGGTCGGTCTCGGCATCAGGCTCGATCAGGCGGAGCTTGTCGCCGGCAACGCTTTCGAGCGGCGCGTGCCTGCCCGCCGTCTTGCCGATCAGGAGGCGCGAGAGCTGGTCCGGCATTTTCAGGATGCTCTGCGCGATGCCGATGTCGACGACGAGCACGCCGGGCACGAGGTTCGGCTGCACGCGAAGCGGCGGCAGCGATGCGCCGCCGTTGGCTTGTGGGCGCGTGCTCTCGGCCAGCTTGAGATCGGAAAGCGTTTCTGGTGCCACCAGCATCGTACCCGGCGGCGTCATGAAGGCTTGCAGATCGGCCTTGCCGACCGCAGGCGCGTCGCCGACTTCGGCGGGCAGCGTTACCGGCTCGATGCCGAGCAGGCGGAACGACCGTCCCTCGATCTGGATGCGGCCTTCCAGCACCGGCGAGACCGGCCAGCCGGCGCGGCGCAGATCGACGAAGAGTTGTTGCGGAAAGGCTGCGCCGCTGCGGGCGACCAGCATGGCGGTGCGGGTGCCACCGAACGTCGCGGCGGCGCGATCATAGGAGGTGCGCGCCTGCTGGTTGAGCGCCTGCACGCCGCTCCAGAGCGCGGTCGCCGAGATCAATCCGATCAGCAGGGTCGCGAGTTGCATCGGGTGCCGCCGCCAATGGCTCAGCAGCACGGCCAGCGCCCACAGCGCGCGTTTCACGCGATCACCCCGGCATGAAGGTTGACCTGCCGGTCGAGCGTTGCGGCGAGCCGCGCGCTGTGCGTCACCATCAGAAACCCGCAGCCGCTGCGCGTCACCAGATCGCGTGCCAGCGCCAGCACCTCGTCCGCGGTGTCCTCGTCGAGATTGCCGGTCGGCTCGTCCGCGAGCAGCAGCAGCGGTTTTGTCGCCAGCGCGCGGCCGATCGCGACACGCTGCTGCTGGCCGCCGGACAATTGTTCGGGATAGCGTTTCAGAAAACGACCGAGCCCGAGCCGCTCCACCAGTTCGTGGTGCCAGGCCGCATCATGACGGCCGGCGATGCGCGACTGGAAAACGAGATTGTCTTCCACCGTGAGACTCGGAATCAGGTTGAATTGCTGAAACACGAGGCCGAGCCGGTCACGGCGCAATTCCGCCCGGCCGGCATCGCTGAGCTCGGAGACGGACGCGTCGGCCAGCCTGATCTCGCCGCCATCGGCGGCATCGAGGCCCGCGATCAAATGCAGGAGCGTGCTTTTGCCGCTGCCGGATTCTCCGGTCAGCGCCACGCTCTCGCCGGCCGCGACTATAAGATTCACTCCGCGCAGCACCGCGATCTCTTCGCCGGCCGCGCGGTAGCTCTTGGTCAGGCCGGTCACGTGAAGCACGGGACCGGGCACACTGGGATTGCCGTTGGTCATGCGCGACGATGGACCGAATTGACCATGAAAATCCCCTGACGTGATGGCATGCAACATATCAGGGCGCGCGTCCCGGATCACGGCCTCAATTGTGGGGCGACGTGATCGTGATCCGGTTGGTGGCGTCCGCCTGTCGCGACAGTCGGCAGTTGCGTTGCAGGGGTCCCGTGGAAATCCCGGTTGCCTTGGCCGCAAGTCGCCTTGTACCATTGGAACCGGCCGATCTTTAAGAGCCAGTAATAAGAGCCAGCAAAGAGGATGAGGAAATCAGCATGACCGTGCAGCCGACACCCAAGGGCGCCTGGACAATCACCTTCCTGCTGTTTCTGTTCATGCTGGTGAACTTCGCCGACAAGATCGTGGTTGGTCTCGCCGGCGCGCCGATCATGGACGAGCTGAAACTGTCGCCGGAGCAGTTCGGTTTCCTCGGCTCCTCGTTCTTCTTCCTGTTTTCGATCTCGGCCATCGTCGTCGGCTTCATCGTCAACCGCGTCGACACCCGCTGGGTGCTGCTCGTGATGGCCATCATCTGGTCGATATCGCAATTTCCCATGGTCGGCACTGTCAGCTTCACGACGCTCGTCATCTGCCGCATCATCCTCGGCGCCGGCGAGGGGCCGGCATTCGCCGTGGCGGCGCATGCGATCTACAAATGGTTTCCCGACGAGAAGCGGACGCTGCCGACCGCCATCCTCTCGCAGGGCTCGGCGTTCGGCGTGATCCTCGCGGTGCCCGCGCTGAACTGGATCATCGTCAATCATAGCTGGCACTACGCGTTCGGCGCGCTCGGCGTGGTCGGCCTGATGTGGGTGGCGGCGTGGCTGGTGCTGGGCAAGGAAGGCCCGCTGGTGCAGACGGTCCAGACGGCCACGACGGATCCGCGCGTTGCCTATTTCCAGCTCCTGACCTCACGAACCTTCATCGGCTGCTGCGCCGCGACCTTCGGCGCCTATTGGGCGCTGTCGCTCGGCCTGACCTGGTTCACGCCGTTCATCGTCAAGGGGCTGGGCTTCTCGCAGAAGGATGCGGGCTGGATTTCAGTTTTGCCCTGGGTATTCGGCGCGACCATCGTGCTGCTGACAGGCTGGATCTCGCAGGTGATGCTGGCGCGCGGCTTCACGACGCGCGTCTCCCGCGGCGTGCTCGGCTCGGTGCCGCTGATCGTCGGTGGCCTGATCCTTGCCGTGCTGCCGCTGATCAACGGCGCGGGGTTGCAGATCGCGCTGCTCGTGATCGGCTCCGGGCTGTGCGGATCGATCTATGTGGTTTGCCCGCCGATGCTCGGCGAATTCACGCCGGTGCAGCAGCGCGGCGCCGTGCTCGCGATCTACGGCGCAATCTACACGCTGGCGGGAATGATCGCGCCGTTCGTGATGGGCGCCGTGATCCAGAATGCGGCGGTGCCGCTCGACGGTTACATGGCCGGCTTCACCATCAACGCCGTGATCATGGCGGCTTCAGGCCTGCTTGGGCTGCTGCTGCTCTGGCCGAACACGGAACGCGCAAGGCTGATGGCGCAGGCCGCCGCACAGCCGAAGTTTGCGTGAGGGATGCGGCACTTCACCCGCCCCTTGAGGGGGCGGGTCGTCTTGCTTTCGCGAAGCGAATGCAAGACGAGGTGGGGCGACAGTCTATCCACCCGGGCGCTGTTGGACGTGGAGAGACCGTCACCCCACCTCGGTTCGCATTTCATGAGAACCGATCCACGAGCGAGCTTCGCTCGTCTCGGACCCCTCCAGGGGAAGATGAAGCTAACTCGCCGCCGCATCCATCTGCGGCTTTGAACCTTGCGCGCCGCGCACCAGTTTGCCCGGACGGGTGCCGGTGGCCTTGCCGCCGCGCTGCGTCACCACGCCGGAGACAATGGTGGCATCATAGCCATCCACTTGCTGCATCAGGCGGCGGCCGCCGACGGGGAGGTCGTAATGCACCTTCGGCGGATGCAGATGCAGGCGGTCATAGTCGATCACGTTGACGTCGGCCTTGAAGCCGGGCGCGATCACGCCGCGGTCGTAGAGGCCGACCGAGAGCGCGGTCTTGCGTGACTGCGCGGCGACCACGAACGGGATCGAGAGTTTTTCGCCGCGGCTGCGGTCGCGCGTCCAGTGCGTCAAAAGGTAGGTCGGGAAGCTGGCGTCGCAGATGATGCCGCAATGCGCGCCGCCGTCGGAAAGGCCCGGCACGGCGCTGGGCTCGCGCAGCATCTCATGCACGGCATCGAGATTGCCGTCGGCATAATTGAGGAACGGCACATAGAGCATGCCGCGGCCGTCGTCCGTCAGCATCGCCTCATAGGCAAGTTCTTCCGGCTGTCGGCCCTGCCGGCGGGCTTGCGGGCCGAGCGCATTTTCCGGCGGCTGCTCGTAATCAGGGGGATTACCCAGTAGATACATCTTGTCGTAGTTCGGGCGGAAGAACAGCGGATCGTCGGTTGCCGTCGCCGTCTCGCTCAGGATGGCGGCGCGTACTTCCGCCCGGCGCAAATGCGTGAGCCGCTCCGCCAGCGGCAGGTTGGCGATCGCGCGGTAGCTCGGATGGGTCTGGAACGGGTTGCGTGACAATTCCAGCCCAAGCAGCAACCCCACGGGCCGCGCGGCGATCTGGGTGGTGATCGAGAGGCCGCGAGCGGCGGCTTCATTGATGGTGTCCATCGTCTGCCGCCAGCGCCGCGGCGCCTTGTCCGCCTGGGCGACGGAAAACGAGATCGGACATCTGGTATTTTCGGCGACCCGCAGCATCATCGGCAGGTCTTCGTGCACGGTGCTCTGGTCGAGCACGAACTGAAGCACGCTGCGGCCGACGCCATGCATCGCGGCGGCGATCGCAGTCAATTCATCTTCGCCCGCCTTCAGCGTCGGCGTGTAGTCGCCGGTCGAGGTGCGGTGGTTGAGGGTGCGCGAGGTCGAGAATCCCAATGCGCCTGATCGCACGGCGTCCCCGGCGAGCGCCGCCATCGCCTTATTGTCCTCGGGCGTTGCGGGATCGCGCCGTGCGCCGCGCTCACCCATTACATAAACGCGTAGCGCCGCGTGCGGCAGTTGCGCGCCGATATCCATGTCGAAACTTCGTTTGGACAGCCAGTCCATGTAATCCGGAAAGCTTTCCCACGCCCAGGGAATGCCGGCGCTCAGTACCGGCTCGGGGATGTCCTCGACGCCTTCCATCAATTGAATCAGCCTGACGTGATCGGCCGGACGGCACGGCGCAAAGCCGACGCCGCAATTGCCCATGATCGCGGTCGTCACGCCGTTCTGCGACGAGGGCGTGATGTCCTGGCTCCAGGTGACCTGCCCGTCATAATGGGTGTGGATGTCGACGAAGCCGGGCGCGACCAGTTTGCCTTTGGCGTCGATCTCTTCCTTGCCCTTGGCGGCGACTTTGCCGACTTCGGTGATGCGGCCACCCGAGATGGCAACATCCGCTTCGAACAAATCGCCACCCTTGCCATCGGCAATGGTGCCGCCGCGGATCACGAGGTCGGGGGTCGAGGTCATGGCTTCCATCCCGTATTTGTTTTGTTGCCGCATCATCCGACGCCGCCAGATGCTGTCAACCGCCGGGGATGAGGCTCAGGAATGCATCGGCAGGTAGTTATGCCTTGGCGGGTTCCGCGGGCTTGCGGTCCGTCACCAGCGCCAGCAGGACGGTCAGCACCATGAAGGCGACGGACGCGCCGAACACCCAATGCGGCAGGTGCTGGTCCATGATCCAGCCGAACAGCAGCGGGGAGAGGATGCCGCTGAAATTGAAGCCGGTGGAGACGATGCCGAAGGCGCGGCCGGCAGCGCCTGCCGGTGCGGCATTGCGGACCAGCATGTCGCGCGAGGGTGCGATGACGCCGCCGAGGAATCCGGCCAGCCCCATCGCGGCGGTCAGCACGACCGGTGGCAGGTTGGTCACCGCAATAATCGTGATGATGACGGCGTTGATCGCAAAGCAGGCGGCAGCGACATTGCCGTGACGCTTGGTGCGGTCGGCGAGATAGCCGCCGGCCAGCACGCCGGCCGCGCTGGCGCCGAGAAACGCGGTCAGCGCGATGTTGGCGGCCGAGAACGTCACGCCATAGCCGCTCATCAGCGCGACCACGCCGAAATTGCTGATGGCGGCATTGGACAGACCAAGCAGCATGAAGAAGATCGTCAGCACGATCAGGGTCGGCGTCACGATGCTCTGCTGCGTCGCCGGTGCGCCATCGGCCTTGCGATCGGCCGAACTCGCATCGGGAATCTTCACGGCGATCAATAGCAGCGCCACCGCCGGGCCGACCGCGCCGGCGACGATCAGCGCGCCAAGGCCGCCGAAGGCTGCCACCAGCGCGGCCACGATTGCGGGAGCCACCGCGCCGCCAAGGAAACCCGCAAAGGTGTGGATCGAGAAGGCGCGGCCCATCCGCCGTGTATCCATATGTGTCGACAGGATCGCGTAGTCGCAGGGGTGATAGACGCTGTTGGCGAGGCCGAGCAGGGCGGCGCAGACGATCAGCGAGGCGTAGCTCAGGTGCAGGCCGAGCATGATCAGCGCCAGGCCACCGACGGTGAGGCCGATCAGCAAAACCTTTCGCGCGCCGATATGGTCGGCGAGATAGCCGATCGGGGCCTGCGTCAGGCCGGAGACGACGCCGAACACGGTCAGTGCGAAACCGAGCTCGATATAGCCGACGCCGAGCTGCGCTTTGAGGAACGGAAACAGCATCGGCAGCACGAACAGATGAAAATGGCTGACCCAATGGGCGACCGAAATCGCTGCGAGCGTGCGCAGCGAACTATCCGCCTTGGCCCGTTGCGGTGCGGCCAGAATATCGACCATGTCAGCTCAAGATCCCGTGTGACTGCGACCCGGTGGGGCGGGCTGAAAATATAGGCAGGCCGTTATTTGTCCATGAATGCCGCTGCATGGCTGCCCCTGCGGAGGGCAGGGCGCGCGAACGGTGTCATGAAATGGGAAGACAAAGGCCGCTTGGCGCGGCAATGATCGGATGTGCCTGATCCCGCAAGGCCGCTCCGGAAGTTCGTCTCGGAAGGTTCCAGCATCTCGGCTCGTGCAGCGAAGTAAGCGCTGGAATCGTCGGGTGGCGAAGGCGTGACGCGCCGTATCTATCCGCGAACGTAATCCTGAATTATCGGCACGCTTCCGCCTTCGCTCGCTGAGCTACGGCGGACGAGCCGCCCCACCCTACGGTCTTACCTGTTGATCACGAGCGCCGTGGAGTACGCCGCGCTCACAACGGCTCATCATCATTATCCGAGCGATCATGCTTCGGCGTCGCGATGTCGCCGTCCTCGTAATCCTCATCCTCGGCCGGAATGCGCTCCGGCTTCTTCGGCTTGTCGTCCGCTTTTTTCGGAGGTTCGTTCTTCCTGCCCGTTCCGCCCATGTCCATGTGATGCCTCTTGCCGGATCAATCGACGTTTGCGCTGCGTGCCGACTCAGGGTAACGGCATGACCTCAATCTGCCGCCTTTGGCCGGCATCCTAACGCCAGTCAGACGATTCTTCTCGCCCTTTTTGCGGCTGCAGCCCGAAGGGCCTTACATGGAGCCAGTATGAAGAAGCCCCGCATTGCGCTGGATGAACCGCAGCCGCGCAAGACCATCCGTGCCGACAAGGCGCCAACCACCGGTTACTCACTGGTGGTCGATGGTCACTTCAAGTCGCATCATGATACGGTCGAGTCGGCGGAGGAAGCGGGCATGGCATTGAAGAACCGCTTCCAGATGCTGCAGGTGCAGGTCTACGACGCCGAGAACAAGACGCGATCGCTGATCGATTGGCCGGGGCCGGCGTAACGCACCGGACTTCTGAGCGGCTCGCTCAGATTCGCCGTCCGCCGCTTTGCTGGTTCGCCAGCCAGTCGGAAAGGGCCGGGGTCTTCTCCGCCGGCTTCCGTGCCTTGGCAGCGCGCGCCTTCTTTGTCGCAGGCGCACGCGGCGGCTCGGCTGCTTCGCGCGCCAGCCGCAATGCCCTCAACCTCGCCATGTTATCGAGCGTGGCTTTCGTGGCGGCTTCCCGCTCGGCCATGGCGGACCTGGCTTCCTCGGCCGCTCTTGCGGCCCGGTCGGAGCGATCTTGATCGTCGTTCGTCATTTCAAGTCAGTCTCAATCTACTGTGTTGTTTTTGACCGCTAGCCCAACCGAATCAGTTTGGATAGGCGGCAGCTTCGACATTCGCTCCTGTCACGTCTTTCGAGTTACGACAGAAATCGTCGAGCGATTTTGCGGCTTCATTTATCACGGGATCTGATCACAGAAAGCGTTATTTTTGGTCGAAAAGATGTCGCTTTCTTTCCAAATCAATCATGCCTGTGCAGTTCCGCTGCATCATCCTGTTCGTCCGGGCTGCCTAGGTCGAAGCTGGCAAGCCAGGCGTCCAGCGCCGTTGATGCATATCCTTGCGATTTCATCTGCCGCAAGGCGATGCGGATGCTGGTTCGGCCGTGACGACCAGAGGCGATCGCCGAAGGCGGCTCGCCGGTAAGCACTGCATCGATCACACGCTGTTTGACCGCCAATGTTTCGGGATCGCCGCACACAGCCAGCATCGCCTGAAACGCGCGATGATGCGTGACGTCGAACGGCCGGGCCTCGCCCAGCCCATCGCGCGCCGGATGCGGAGGATAGAGATGCGCGCAGGGGACCATGCCTTCAGGCACCGGCTCGGTTGCCGGATGGGTGCGGCCGCTGTTCAACAGCTTTGGCAGCACATGCGTGTGAGGCCCCTCCGGGCTCTTGCCCGATGGCGGCGGGATCGTCTGATAGACCTCGATGCGCCCGAGCCGGCTGATGAAGACGCGATGCGGATTGGCCGCGAGTATCAGCGCCATCGCCGGATTATCGGCTGCGAACACGGCGCGGCCCGTGAGTTCGCGCAGCCGCGCGGCGAGATCGGGGTTGGCAATGCGGACGCAGAAGTCGGCCTGCAACGCGCCGAGACCGAGGTCGAACAGGATGGATCGGCGATCCTCGGCGCGCAGCGCCTCGCGATCGGTGCCGATCTCCGTCAGCACGGTGCGCCGGCTCATTGCGCAATGGTCCGCGGGCAGCACCAGCGCGACCCGCTGATTCCAGCCGGTCTTGGTGATGCCCTCCGAGGGAAAGGCGCGGGTACCGGCAACGGGTTTCAGCGCGATACCACCGCGCGGGGTCACCGCGGAAACAGCTTCGTCCGACTGGACGAGGCGCACTGGTTCGCCCTGATCGCGCGAAAACTCGGCGATGGCGCCGAAAGTGCCGAGGCTCCATTGCGTATCGGGATTGGCTATTTCCCGCCGCAGAAGATCGATGGCGGCGGCACTCATCGCCGGAACGGACGCGGTTCAGGCATGAAAGATATTCTCCCCGGCAATAAGCGAAAGGAGAATACCTTCTCGTCAGGTCAGGACAAGCCGGCCCGGCTTGTCGCCGAACCGGCGGCTCGGGTCAGAACGTCGCGCCGGCCTTCACCATGAAGGTGCGGCCGGCGAGCGGGTAGGCCGAGAAGCGGCCGGGCGTGAACGAACTGGCGATCGCGTAGTCATAGTAGAGTGCGTTGAACAGATTGTTCACGCCCACCGACCAGAAGAAGCGATCGTAGGCGCCGCTCAGTTTCAGATCGACGGTGGCGTCCGCCGGAATACGCCGCTGGGTGTTGGCCTGGTCATTGTCCATGAAGCGTTCGCTCCAGGCGCGCACCGTGGCATCGAACACCAGGTAATTCTGCCAGATGTTCCAGGTCACGCCGCCGCTCGCGGTGTAGCGGGACACCAGCGGCACGTCGTTGCCGGCGAACTCCCCTTCGCGAAACACCGCGCGGGTATAGGCCACGCCGCCGCGGAGCGTCACCGTGTCGCTGACGCGCAGCGAAGCGCTGGTCTCGGAGCCGTAGCGGCGGGTCGGATCGAGGTTGACGTTGAAAAACAGCGCCGGGATGAAATGGATCTCGTTCTCGAGATCCATGTTGTAGATGCTCGATTGCATCTGGAAGCCACCGCTCTTGATGCGGAATCCGCCCTCGATGTCGTACGAGGTCTGGGTCTTCAACTGGAAAGTCCCTGGAACGAAGAAGGGACCGTTGGAGACGCGCTCGTCGACGGTCGGGGTTCGGAATGCGCGCGCGGCGCGGCCGAATACCGAGAACACGCTATTGAAGCGATGCTCGAGGCCAACATGCAGCGCATATTGCGTTTCGTTGCTGTCCAACGGAGAGGCCGCGGGGCTGCAATTGAAGAACATGGCGCAACCGGGCGCATTGGGATCGAACCGATCCCGGGCACTCAGGCTGGTGTTTTGAATCCTGGCGCCATAGGAGAAATCGGTCGTCGGCAACAGGCCAAGAGTGTGCTGCCAGTAGCCGGCCAGCGTCTGTTGCGACAGGTCGTAGATATGGGTCGGCGCAAGGCCTTTGAACGCTCCGCGATCCTGATTGAATGTCGCGTCGTAATAATCGATGCCGGTCAGGATCTGCGAGGGAACTCCGAAGATCGAGTGCTTGACGCTCAATCGCGGCGTGATCGACCAGGTCAGCAATGATGCGTCGTTATAAGTGGAGGAGAAACTCGGAAGCGGCGAGGCAAACGGCACAGCGCCGAAGAAACCGCTTTGCGTGTCCTTCTTCCGAACGCCGCCGTCGACGATCAGGTCGATGCCGTTCATGATTGTCTTGGTAAAGCCGGTGGTGGCGCTGGCGCCCTGCTGGTTGCCGTAATCGAACGGCGTGGCGGCGCCCCGGCGGTTTGTCACCAGCTCATTGACGCCGATCGAGGGATCTACGATGCGACCGCCGGGGAATCCGAGCTTCTGGTCGTCGCCGGTCACCGTCAGGAAGGCCTTGAGGTCGGGCGTGGTGTAATTGAGATTGCCGACCCCGTTCTTCTGGTCGAGCGCGTTGTTTTCGCGATAGCCGTCGGACTTGATGGCGTTGCCATAAAATGACGTCGACCACGGCCCCGTATTCGTCGCCACGGAGAGATTGGCCAGACGCTGGTTGAAGGAACCGACGCCGGCCTCCGCGCGCATGGCAACTGGCGGGCCGCCAACGCCGTTCTTCAGGACGATATTGATGACGCCGCCGACTGCATTGTCTCCGTAAAGCACCGCGCCGCTGTTGCCGCGCGTGATTTCAATACGCTCGATCGAATCGCGCGGAATGGTCGAAAAATCGACGCCGGCCATGTCGATGTCGTTGAGCCTTCGGCCGTTGATGAGCACCAGGGTATTTGACGTTGCGAACGCGCCGAATCCGCGGAGGTCGACGCTGGTCTTGGCGCCGTTGACGCCGCCAAACAGGCTGGTCAGCTGCACACCGGGCGTTTGCGCGATGATTTCCTGCAACGTTTGTGCGGGCGAATGAGCGATCTCATCGGCGGTAATTACGGTCGACGCAGTACCGACGATGCCGGAGAACTGCCGGCCGCCGCTGCCATCAGCGCCTTGCGAAGCGCTTTGCGATGAGGCGTCCGAGCCCGTCCCGGCTGCTGGCCGCCTACCGGTCGAGGGCGCTGCCGCCGGGACGACGCGGCGCGAGGTCGATCCTTCATCGGTGGTCGGTTTGGCGCGGGTCCGGTTCGGGTCGGTGGGCGAGGTGACCTCGATTGGCGGCAATTGCTCAGGCGGCGTCTGCGCCTCTGCTCCGGAAATGCCGAGCGATACGATCGGTAGGAGAAAACTGGAGGTAAGCCAGACGCGGCGGCGCTTGGCGGCTCTGCTGATGGAAGACATGGTTCAGACCCCGGTATGACGTCAGTGGCACGTCACAGCGAACCAAGTCTCACCGTATGCTAACCGAGCTTAGGTGAAGCTAATGCCTGTACTCCCCGACCGACATCTTCGCGTGTGACCACGGCTGACGGCAGGTCTCCTGGCTCGCGGGTCGTTACCCCATCGTCGCCTTCCCAGGACCGAGATGCCCAGTGGCGTGTGACGAAGGATTCGCCGCTTACAGTTGCGGGGGCAGCCGCGGAATTGGGGGATCTCCCCGCACCGCATTCCCTTTTGATCCCCAAACGGGAACCGTCGGGAACTATGGTAGAAGTTCGTCAAAGTTCGAGTCAATCCGCTCCGGCGCGCCCAGCAATCCCTACTGGACGAGTGCGCTATTTTTGCCGCATGAGCACGCGTGCCCGTCTCTGTACCAGAGCGCGCAAACCTGCTTTAGGACCATCGATGAGTGTTGAGGCCGTAACCCTGACCAACGAGATTGCCGCGCGCCGGCGGATCGGCGCGGTGGCCGCGCTTTCCGTCCTCGTTGTGTTCCTGATGCTGATTTCGCTCGGCATCGGGCCGGTGCGGCTGTCGCCGCTTTCAGTGGCGCAGGCGCTGTTGGGCGCCGGCAGCGACGTGTCGCAGGTGATCGTGCGGGAGATCCGCCTGCCGCGCACGCTGCTGGCGCTCGCGATCGGCGCCATTCTCGGCCTGTCGGGCGCATCGTTGCAGGGCTTGCTCCGCAATCCGCTGGCCTCGCCCTCGCTGTTCGGCGCGCCGCAATCGGCCGCCTTCGGCGCCGTGCTGGTGATTGCGCTGGGGCTCGCCGATGTGCGCTCCTACGCGCTGCCGGTCGCAGCAATTGTCGCGGCGTTCTCGTCTGTCTTCGTGCTGCTGTCGATCGCCGGCCGCAATGCCGGGCTGCTGATCCTCATTCTCTCCGGCCTGGCGATTTCAAGTTTTGCGGGCGCTGCCACCGCACTGGTGATGAACCTCTCCAGCAATCCCTTCGTGGTGCTGGAGATCGCGTTCTGGCTCTTGGGTTCGCTGGAAGACCGCAGCTTTCAGCATGTGGTGCTGGCGTTTCCCTTCATCATTGCCGGCGCGATCATGCTGTTCAGCCAGCGCCATGCCTTTCGCGCGCTGAGCCTGGGCGAAGAAACCGCGCAAAGCCTCGGCGTCGATGTCGGCCGCCTCCGGCTGTTCGTGATTTCGGGCGTCGCGCTCGGCGTTGGGGGCGCGGTCGCGGTTACCGGCACCATCGGCTTCATCGGTCTGGTCGCGCCGCATTTGATGCGGCCCGTGATCGGCCACGATCCGGGGCGGCTGTTGGTGCCGAGCGCGCTCGCGGGCTCGGCGCTGCTGCTGGCAGCCGATATCGCCGTGCGCATCATCCCCTCGACCTCGGACATCAAGGTCGGCGTGCTGACCTCGATCATCGGCGTGCCGTTCTTCCTCTATCTGATCATGCGCGAACGCCGCGCGCTCGGCGGAGGCGTCGCATGAGCGAGGCAGCACTGCTGACCGCAAGGGGACTTAGCGTGCGGCTCGCCGGTCGCGTCGTGCTGAAGGACGTCTCGCTCGCGCTTGAAGCGGGCCATCTGGTGGCGCTGGTCGGACCAAACGGCGCCGGCAAGACCACGCTGTTGCGGTCATTGGCCGGGCTGATTCCTTCCGAAGGCGAGATCGAGATCGGCGGCCAAACGCTGGTCTCGCTGCCGCTGCGCGAGCGCGCAAAACGCTTCGGCTATCTGCCGCAGGGGCATGTCGTCCATTGGCCGCTGCCGGCGCGCGATATCGTCGCGCTCGGTCGCTATCCGCATGGCGCGACCGATCCGGCGCGACTGTCGCCGAAGGACGCGGAAGCCGTGCTGCGTGCGATGCAGGCGGTCGACGTGATCGAGTTCAGCGATCGCCGCGTCACCGAACTCTCCGGTGGCGAGCGCAGCCGCGTCGCGCTGGCCCGCGCGCTGGCGGTGGAGGCGCCGGTCATCCTCGCCGATGAGCCGACGGCCTCGCTCGATCCGCGGCACCAGATCGACGTGATGCAGAATTTGCGCGCGACCGCCGACAACGGCGTGCTGGTGATCGTGGTAACGCACGATCTGGGGTTGGCCGCGCGGTTTGCCGACCATGTGCTGGTGCTGCGCGAGGGCCGGCTGGTGTCGCAGGGCGCGCCGGCAGCGGCGCTGTCCGAACAGGTGATGGCCGATGTGTTCCGGATCTCGGCCTATCGCGCGGAATATCAGCGCGAGGCGGTGATCGTGCCGTGGGCGGATGTTTGATGCAATGGCGGTTCGCAATTGTGGCCGCGGTGCTGACGATGTCGGGCAGTCCCGCGTCGGCCGCCAATCTGCCGCGCCTGGTATCGATGAACGTCTGCACCGATCAATTGGTGCTGACGCTCGCCGACCCCGAGCAGATTCTCGGATTGAGCCGGTTCTCGCGCGACGGCTGGCAATCGCAGGCGGGTGACCTCAGCCGCTATCCGGTGCTGTCAGGCGGAGCCGAGGATGTGCTGCTGATAAAGCCCGACATTGTCGTCGCCAGCGCGTTCGACAAGCGCGCGACGCGCGAGTTGTTGAAGGCGAAAGGGCTTCGTCTCGCCGAACTCGCGGTGCCACGAACGCTCGATGAGGCGCGGCAGCAGATCCGGGAAGCCGGCGACATCACCGGTCATCCGGATCGCGCGGCGGCGGAAATCGCGCGGCTCGATGCGGCGCTGGCGCGCACCCGCCAGGCGGTTTCGGAACGGCATTATCGCGTGCTGCCGCTGTCGCGGCGCGGCTGGGTGGCCGGCAGCGACAGTTTTGTCGGTTCGCTGCTGACTGAGACCGGACTGCGCAGCGCGGCCGGCGATCTCGGTTTTACCTTCGGCGGTTTTGCTTCGCTGGAGGCGATCGTGAATTTGCGGCCCGATTTCCTGGTGGTTTCACAGGCCGGTGATGTCGCGCGCGATGACGGTCAGGCCTTCCTGCTGCATCCGGCGCTGGAGCGCTTCTATCCGCCGGCGAAACGGATTGTCATTCCGGAACGCATGACGGAATGCGGCGGTGTGCTGCTGGCGGACGCGCTCGATGCGCTGACGGCGGAATTGAAGCGGGTGGGGCGGTAATTCGTAGGGTGGGCAAAGCGCAGCGTGCCCACCATTCAAGCGCGATCTGTTGATAGATGGTGGGCACGGCGCAAGAGCGCCTTTGCCCACCCTACGCGCCGGTGCTCACCCGATCACCACCGGGCCCCCGACCTTCTTCCACGCGTCGATGCCGCCTTCGATGTGCGCGGTGTTGGTCAGCCCCGCATTCTTCGCCGCGGCCACCGCCATCGCCGAGCGCTCGCCGAAGGCGCAGAAGAACACCACGCGGTGGCCGGTGGCGGCGGCGACTTCGCGCAGCATGCCGCCGGGCTGCAGGCTTTCGTTGATGCCGGGGTAGGGCGCATGCAGCGCACCGGAGATCGTGCCGTGCTTGGCGCGCTCGCCGGTCTCGCGCAGATCGACCAGGAGGATATCGGGCCGGCCGAGACTGTTGATGGCGTCGCGGGCCGAGAGTGCCAGCCCCTGCTTGGCCAGTTCCTCCTGGTGCAGGCCGACATGCATGTTGGCGGGCACGGCGACGTCCATCATCTTCGGGTTCGGCAGCTTCAGATTGGCCATCAGCTCGATATATTCGTCGACGTTGCGCACCTGCAGCCGCGGATTGTGGCGCTTCTCCTCGCCGATGGTGGAAACCGTGTCGCCCTTGTAGTCGTGCGCAGGGTACACCAGCGTTTCCTCCGGCAGCTTCAGCAGCCGGTTGAAGATCGACTCGTATTGCGCACGCGAGGAGCCGTTCTGGAAATCGGTGCGGCCGGTGCCGCGGATCAGAAGCGTGTCGCCGGTGAAGACCCGGTCGCCCATCAGGTAAGAATAGGAATCGTCGGTGTGGCCGGGCGTGTACATGACATCGAGGCATAGCCCCTCGATCGTCACCTTGTCGCCGTCGGACACCCGCATCGACACCACGTCGGCCTTGCTCTGCTCGCCCATGATGGTGATGCACTGGGTGCGGTCGCGCAGCTCGCCCAAGCCCGTGACGTGATCGGCGTGCAGATGGGTATCGACCGCCTTGACCAGCCGCAGATCGAGCTCGCGCAGGAGCTGGCAGTAGCGGTCGGCCTTCTCCAGCACGGGATCGAGGATCAGCGCCTCACCGCCGGCGCGGCTCGCCAGCAGGTAGCTGTAGGTGCCGGAAACGCTGTCGAAGAGTTGGCGAAAGATCATGGCTGCTGCCGCGCTCTCAATCTAGATCTCGCGCAGGATATTATTCTAGTTTGGCCGTCTTCTCAAATAGCTTTCATCTATTTGGAGCGGTCTTTTCGAAGGAATTTTACTTCCTGAAGGCCGCACGTAATCTTCCGTCATGGCGAGCAAAGCGACTTGTCCGCCGTAGCTTTAGCGAAGGCGGAAGCAATCCATCTCGCGACATAACGGATAGGTGGATTGCTTCGTCGCTTCAGCGCAAAATTGCTTTGCAATTTTGTCGCGAGCTCCTCGCAATGACGGCTGAAGCGGTCACGGCCGCACCAGCGTATATCCATTCTCCGTCAGAAACAGGATCTGCGCCACGCCGACCTGCACCGGCGTTGCCGCGGCAATGAACTCCGGCCGCTTGCCGTTCTCGCGCTCCAGCGTATCGACGGTGTTGAGGCAGATGTCGAAACGGGCGCCTTGCGCCACCAGGCTCTCGACCATCTTGCGGTTGGGATTTTCCGGGCGCAGCAGGTCGATGCCGGGACCGAACGCGACGATCTCGATTGCGACCTTGTCGGGATCGTAATGCTTCATCAGGTTGCTGGCGACGCTGAGCACGAGGGCCTGCTTGCGCGCGTCGTTATCGGAGAGCTGCAGCACGATCTTGTGCTCGGCAAACGGCTTGTCTTGCAGCGGGCGCGAGCGTCAGGCGCGGCGACCGCGATGGACAGCGCCGCGATCACGATCCGAAGCGTGCTCGAAATCGTCATGCCTGTCCCGCAATGCCCGGATTGCCATCCACGCCTTTCAGCGTCACGCCCGGCGCGGCCCGGTTGGGCGGCTTGCCCGACCTCAGATGCCTGGCGACCACATCCCAGATCGGCGCGCCGGTCTGCTCGTTGACGGAAGCCCAGCCTGCGACCTTGTAGCGCTTGCCGGCCTCCAGCTTGCGGCCGCTGTCGAGCTTGAGTTCGGAAATCCGCTTGCCCACCGTCTCATTCGGGCTGCAGGTGTAATGCAGGCCACCGACGCGGACCATGTCGCCACCCTGTTGGTAATAGGGATCGGTGTTGAAGAGATTGTCGCAGATGTCTTCCAGCACGTCCTTGATCTGGCCGCCGGTCATGGTCTGGACGTAGGTCTCGGGGTAGGTGACGGCGGTCTGCGCCATCACGTCCTCCATCGTCAGCGGCTGGCCGGCCAGCGCAGTGGTGCCCCAGCGGAAACCCGGCGACAGCGCGATCTCGGCATTCAATTCGCCGAGCAGCGCGTCGCAGATCAACTGATCCATGCTGCCGCTGAAATTGCCGCGGCGGTAGAGCAGGCGGTCGGCGGCGGCGATCTTTTCGTCCAGCGCCGCCGCATGCGGCCCGCGGATCTTGTCGATCAGCGCCTGCATCGCCGGATCGGGCTTCAGCAATTCGGAAAACACCGGCAGCAGCCGGTAGCGCACATCCTTGACCTTGCCCTTGCCGAGTTCGAGATCGAGCACCGCCAGAAACTTGCCGTTCGAGCCGGCATTGGTGACGAGCGTGGTGCCGCCTGCGTTGGTCACGGCAATCGGCTGCGGCACGGCGTCATGGGTGTGGCCGCCAAGAACGACGTCGATCCCGGTGACGCGGCTGGCGAGCTTCAGGTCGACATCCATGCCGTTGTGCGACAGAAGAATGACGGCGTCGACCTTGTCGTTGTTGCGGTGCGTGTCGACGAGCTTTTGCAGCTCTTCATCGCGGATGCCGAACTTCCAGTCCGGCGTAAAGCGCTTCGGATGGGCGATCGGCACGTAGGGGAACGCCTGTCCGATCACGGCGACGCGATAGCTGCCGATCTCCTTGATCACGGATGGCTTGAACACGCGCCCCGAAGCCGGGTCGAACGCCTTGGCATCGTTGAAGGCGGCTTCTTCCGTGAGGAAGACGTTCTGCGCCAGGAATTCGCCCTTGAAGCGTTCGAGATTGGCGCGCAGCACCTTCTCGCCATAGGTGAATTCCCAATGGCCGGTCATCGCCTCGATGCCGAGCTGGTTGGCGGCGTCCACCATGTCGGCGCCCTGCAGCGTATTGGCAAGGCCGGTGCCCTGCCAGAGATCGCCGCCGTCGAGCAGCAGGGAACGCCCGGACGAGACCTCGCTGCGCAGCCGGTCGATCAGCGTCTTCAGATGCGCGAAGCCGCCGAGCTTGCCGAACCGCCCGGCGGCTTTTTCGAATTCGATGCAGGTGAAGGCGTAGGCGTCGGCACTGTCGGGCCGGATGCCGAAGCGATCGAGAAAGGCACGTGCGACCAGATGCGGCGGGTTGCCGTGCATCGGGCCAATGCCGAGATTGACGCTCGGTTCGCGGAAAAACACCGGCCGGAGCTGCGCGTGCACGTCGGTGATGTGCAGGATGCGGGCGTTGCCGAAGCGCTCGAGATCGTAGACGCCCGTATTGTCGGCGCCGCGCGCCAGCCGCGGCAGGCTGCCGGAGAGAGTAGCGGCGCCCGCGAGCGTCAGGAAATCGCGGCGGCGGATGGTCATGCGGGTCTCCGCGCGTCGTAACGGTATCTATTTGTGGAGCATGATCTTGGCGGAAAACTGGTTTCCGCTTCTCCGGATCATGCTCTAGCGAATTTCCATGTCCTTCCAGCGGGTCTTCTCGCTGGTAGCCTGGAAGATCGAAGCCTTGGCGAGGGCCTCGGCCTCCTTGGCCGACGCGGTGGCCTTGTCGAAATCGCCGACATCGGCCGCCTTCTTCGCCGCCGCCAGCGTGTTCGCCGTGGTGGTCCATTGATTGCGGAGCTTGCCGGCCTCCTTGTTGGCGGCTTCGGCCGCAGCATAAGCTGCCTTGTAGTCCTCCTCGGAGCCTGCAGCGAGCGCGCTCGTTCCGCCGGTCGCCAGCAGCGCCAGAACCAGTGTCGAGACCAATGCGGATTTTGGCATCAGGTTCCTCATGGCCGCGCTCCCGGACCCGATATCGGTAGCCCGTTGCTGACATAGGACAGGTAGTACTCGACGTTGCGATATTCGTCGTCCTGCGGGCTCAGCGGCACGCCGCGGATCTGGCTGTTGCAGGTGGTGAAGCGCCGGCTGGTGGTGCCCATGCCGCTCCATTCCGAGCGATAGATCGGCATCGCGTTGACGATGCCGAGCGCGGGCGCCAGGATTTCGGCGCGGATGCGCTCGCCCGGGCTCTGCACATGGCAGGTGGCGCAGGAGAAGTTGAGCTGGCCGCGCCGCGTGTAGAAATATTCCTTGCCGGCCTCGTAGGCTGCGAGCGCCCGCGGATCATTCGGGATCTTGATGTCCATCGGCTTGCCGCGGGAGGTGAAGGCCATGTAGGCCGTCAGCGCCGCCATTTCGTCCCTGACATAGGAATAGGGCGCTTCGCCATTGGCCTCGCGGCAGCGGTTCAAGGCCAGCTCAAGCGTGATGACCTTGCCTTCCTTCGCGTCGAAGTAAGGATAGTTCTGGCGGACGCCGATGCCGCCATTCTCGAAGCAATCGGCGTAGGTCTTGCCGTTCTTGAACGGCTTTGAGAACATTTCCTTGCCCATTTCGAGCGAGAACTCGTAAGGCGGAAACTGTTCCTTCTCCTGCCATTGCTTGTGCAGGTCCTCGTTCATCGAATAGGGACCGTTGACGAAATCCTCCAGCTTCACCTTCGGGAATTTGTCGGTGAAGAATTTCTTGAACGCCTTGGCGTCGGCGACAGGGTCGACCTTGTCGGCGGCGCCTGACGGCAGCGTGCTGGCAAGCGTCAACAGCGCAAGCGAAAGCGCGGCGGAAGCCAGATAGATCGCGGATCGCAGCTTCATTGGATCTTCGCCGTGGTGGTGTCGGTTGCGCCCTTGTTGTCGACCCAGCTTATCTTCAGTTCATCGCCCTTCTTGCCGCCCTTGAAGGTGAACTTGACATAGGGGTCTTTGGAAATGCCACCGCCCCAATCAGCGATGAATACGTTCTTGCCGTCATGCTCGAAGGTAAGCTGCTGGATGAAATGCGGCGGAATGGTCTCGCCCTTGGCGTTCTTCACGAAGCCGGAATCCATCGGGTGCTGGATCAGCGCCTGCACCTCGGTAGTCTCGCCGCTTGACGTGGCGCGCACGCGAATGGTGGATGCCATGTGAGTTCTCCCTCGATGCCTTAACCGCCGCAGCCGCCGACGGTGACTTTGACCTCCTTGGAGGCGCTGAAGAGCTTGCCGCCGGCTTCTACCAGCACCGTCACATTGCTGGTCTTGGCCATCTTGATGCGGTTGGCGACGTTCGGCAGCGTGCCTGCCGGGATGTTGTATTTTGCGATCAGCACGTTCGGATTTTCGCTGACGAGGAACGCGATCGAGGTCACGTCGGCAAGCGTCGTAGAGACCGAGATCGGCACGACGGCGCCGTTCTCGGCGATTTCGGGTGCGTCCAGCTTCACCTTGTCCGAAGGCTCGGCGGTCTTGCCATAGAGCGTCTTGATGGCGTCGGCGTCGCTCTTCTGCTTGAACGCCTCTTCCGGATATTTGTCATTGGCCGCAGCGAGCGCCGGCGTCAGGCCAAAGGGCAAATTGCCGAGGCCGATGAGCGCAACTGCGCCTGCACCCTGCAGGATCAGCCGCCGCGTGGCCGAAAATTCGACGTCACTCATATCTCGTCTCCTCATGCGTGCGTGCGCACGTCTCAGCCCTGATTTCTCGTCTTGCGTCACAGCGTCTGCAGGAAATCCACCACGGCGTTGATTTCCTTTTCGGTCAGAATTCGATTCCGTCCGAACGGCGGCATCACGGTCAGCGGATTGCGCAGGGTTTCGTCATGGAGAATGGCGACGAGTTCCTCGCGCTTGGGATACTTGCTCTTGATGTCGACCAGCTCGGGTCCGATCGTGCCGGGGAGGTTGCCGCCCTTGATGACATGGCAGGTCAGGCAATTGCCCTTGCTGCGGTCGAAGGCGAGCTTGCGGCCTTCGTCCACCGCGGACTGCGCCTGCGCGGAGCTTGCGGATGCGAAAGCGCCGATGGCCAGTGCCAGCGCGAACGCCGGGAACCTCGAAGATTTGGTCTTGAAGTGATCGGTCACAGGCGTTTCCGTAATTTCTATTTCGGTTGCATCGTGTCGAGCGGTCCGGTCGTGCGCGGCGTCAGGTTCCTGCCTTCGGCCGTCGACGCGATCCTGACATCGGCGGCGTTCACGCAGGCGTTCATGCAAGGCTTGGCTGCCGTATCCGGGCGCGGGTCGGTCCAGATGAAATTGTCGCGATTGCGCATTTTGACTTTCGGCAAGCTGTTGCGATCGGCAACAAATTCATTGGGAACAAGGTCGTTGAGGCTCAGAATATAGGCGGTCAAAGCATAAACTTCATCCGCTGACAATGTGTGCGGCGCGGGCATCGGCATGGCGCGGTTAATATAGTCCCATAGGGTCGGGGCAAACGGCCAGTAGCTGCCCACCGTCGGCTCCGGGCGCTCGTCCCGGAGCGATCCGACGCCGCCGACCAGCTTCGGAAAACGGCCTTCGCCTTCGCCAAAGGTTCCATGGCAGGCGGCGCATTGCTCGGCATAGACCTCGGCGCCCCGGTCGACCGTGCCCTTGCCCGGCGGCAGGCCTGTTCCGTCCTCGCCGCGCGCGTCGATGTCCCATCCGGCGATCTGCGCCGGCGTTGCCACGCTGCCGTAGCCGAAATGGCCGGGCTCCGCCGCGCCTGCGCGCGTGCAGGCGGCTGCGAGCAGGGCTGCGAGCAGCAGGCCAATCCTACGCGAGCTGTACATTGAACACGCTTCCGTCCGGTTTGACCTGCCAGGTCTGGATCGAATTGTTGTGGTAGATCGAGTTGGAGCCGCGTTGCGCGCGGAGTTGTGCAACCGTCGGCTGCACGTAACCGGTCTCGTCAATGACGCGGGAGGCGACCAGCGCGGGACGGCCGTCCCAGCGCCAGGGCAGCGTGAATTTCGTCAGTGCCTTCGACAATATCGGCTCATGCAGCCGCGCGGCCTGCCAGTTGACGCCGCCATCCGTGGAGACGTCGACGCGCTTGACCTTTCCGTTGCCGGTCCAGGCCAGTCCCCTGATCTCATAGAGGCCGGGCCCATCGATCGGTTTTTCCGGGCAGGGAAAGGTGACGACCGATTTCGCGTCCATCAGCCAGGTGAAGCCGCGCGAGGTGCCATCAGGCATCAGGTCGGTGTATTTCGAGGTCTCTTCGCGGGTGTGCCACGGCTTTTCGCCGAGCTTGATCCGCCGCAGCCACTTGATGTTGACGTTGCCTTCCCAGCCCGGCACCACCAGCCGCAGCGGATACCCCTGTTCGGGCCGCAGCGCCTCGCCGTTCTGTGCATAGACCACGAGGCAATCGTCGAGGCATTTGTCGAGTGGCAGGCTGCGGTTCATATGCGCGCCGTCGGCGCCTTCGACCATCGCCCACTTCGCTTCCTTCTTGATGCCGACCTCTTCCAGCAGCGTCGACAGTTTTACGCCGGTCCATTCCGCGCAACTGACCATGCCGTGGCTGAACTGCAGCGAGTTCATCTGCGCCGCGCGCCAGTTCATGCCGCCATTGGCGGGGCATTCGATGAAATGGATGCGCGTGGTCTGCGGGAAGCGCAGGATGTCTTTCATGGTGAGAAGCAGCGGCCGCTCCACGAGGCCGTGGATCATGAGCTTGTGCTGCGCCGGATCGATGCTGGGCCATCCCGCATGGTGGCGCTCGAAGAACAGCCCGTTCGGCGTGATGATGCCCTGCAGCTCCTGCAGCGGCGAAAAGCTCACCGACGATTCCGTGCCGGCGGTCAGCCAGGGCACGTTGCGCCGGATGACGGAGGCTTCGGTATCGGCGGGCCGGCCGTAGGGCCGATCGACCACGCCCGCGCCGATCGATTGCGACCAGGGGGCATCGGCCGGGGGAGAATCTTGCGCGGGGTCGGCGGTCGCCGGTTTGCCGCCAAGGGCGAGGCTGCCGGTCAGGAGCGCGCCGAGGCCGAGGAAGCTGCGGCGGCCCAAAGGTGTGGGTGATCTGGCGAGATCGGAGAGAACAGCTTTGCTGCGTAACGGGTCCGGCCGCACGTTTTCTTCCCCTCGCGGCCGCATCGCCGCATCATTTCTTGCTTTTTTGAAGGAATATCCACGCTTGCTAATTTAGTCAATGCTAAAGAACTGATGGCGCAGTAGTATGATATCTGTGCTTCGCAGGCGCGGAAAACTATTCTGGATATGAAGAAATGAGCGCAGTCGCTACGGCCGCCGACGAGATGCAATTCGCCCCCGGCGCCGACGATGAGGCGGCGCTGAAGACGCTGGCGAAGCAGGCCGGCGAGGCGGCCCAACTCCTGAAAATGCTGGCCAATGAAAAGCGTTTGCTGATCCTCTGCTTTCTTGCCGTGCGCGGCGAGATGACGGTCGGCGAACTCGTCGCTGTCGTGAAGCTGAGCCAGTCGGCACTGTCGCAGCATCTGGCGAAACTGCGCGCCGACGGCCTGGTGGAATTCCGGCGTACCTCGCAGACGCTGCATTATCGCGTCGCCGACCAGCGCACATTGCGTCTGCTTGGGGTGTTGAAGGAAATTTTCTGCGGCGATCTGAAGTGATGCTGCGCCACTTTGTTGCAGGAACGAATTGAGATGGCTGAGTTTGTGGTGGAGTTCGGCAAGGACGGCCGGCCGGTCGAGCCCGACGGCAGGCTCGATGCGGCAGCATTTCACCGCAATCATGCGCCGATCTGGGCGGTGCTGCAGAAATTCCTCGCCGACAAATCCGGTGACGTGCTGGAGGCCGGCAGCGGCACCGGCCAGCATGTGGTGCATTTCGCAACACATACGCCCGACATCACCTGGTGGCCGAGCGATCTCAACGAACGGCATCTCGCCAGCATCGAAGCATGGCGCGCACACACCGCCTTGCCGAACATCCGTCCGCCGCTCCGCGTCGATCTCTCCGATCCCGCCTGGTGTCCGCAAATGCATGATGACAGCGGGCCGGGCGAATTGCTGGCGGTGTTCTGCGCCAATGTCATCCACATCGCACCGTGGCGCGTGGCCGAAGGCCTGTTCGCCGGTGCAGGCCGCTATCTGCGCAGCGACGGACGATTGTTTCTCTATGGCCCGTTCAAGCGCGCCGGCAAGCACACCGCCATGAGCAATGCCGTGTTCGACACCAGCCTGCGCGAGCAGGATGCCGAATGGGGCGTGCGTGATATCGCCGAGGTGGAGAAGCTCGCCGCCGGCGTGGGTCTTGTCCTGTTTGAGACCGTGCAGATGCCCGCCAACAATATGATTTTAGTGTTCGGGCGCTCTGACGCGTCGGCGTAAATTGTAGGGTGGGCAAAGCGAAGCGTGCCCACCATCTCGAGCAGAGTGCTAATGGTGGGCACGGCGCAAGCGCGCCTTTGCCCATCTTACAGACTGGGCCTTAGTGATAGGCGAGGCACCACCCCGGTCCGCGCAGCCAGCAGCGCTCGTCGGGAATGTCCTGGTCGCGGTACAGCCGCGTGATCCTCTGTACATCGCCACCGGAAAAGGCTTCGGCCAGCGCCCGTTCGGACGCCTCGTCGCGGCCGCCGGCGCAGGGGAAGATCGCAACGGGCGAGATCCAGCATGCAAGATAGTCCGCAGCTCTTCGCTCAATTCGGAACACCGCGCCGGCGCTCGCCAGGCGCTCCGGCGCGATACCGCCAAATCCCTGATCCGATGTCATCGGCATGATCAGGCGGCCGCCATCGGCAAGGCCATCGAGCCAGCGTTTCGCTGGCTGCGTGCAGCCTGCGTTGACATAGATGACATCGGCGGCATCGAATGGCACCTGCGTGCCGTCGCCCTCGATCACGGTGACATTCGAATAGGGCGCCAGGCTAGCTTTGGCGCGTGCGGCGAGAGCGCCGTCATACTCGATTCCCGTCACGCGGCCGGACGGTCCGACGAGATGCGCGAGGATGGCAGTGTAATAGCCCGTGCCCGTTCCGACATGCACCACGTGCTCGCCTGCGGCGGGTGCTGCCTGGTGAATGAGATGGGCATGCAACGACGGCTGCCCGTTGTTGACGTTCCGCTCGGGCTCCAGCGCCACCAGATCGTCGGTATAGAGATAGACGGGATCGGCGTCGGGCGTCGGCACATAGTTGCGAAGCCACCGCAGCACCAGCCACGGACCGGGACCGAGAAAGTCCTCGCGCGGAATGGCCGCGAACGCTTGCGCCAGGCGCGCATCGACAACGCTTGCCGCGGCAAGGACCTGTTTGGCGTAGGCCGCACGGATGATGCGGAGTTCGGCTTGCGCGTCCATTTTGCCCTCCATTCGTATGGCGGATTGGTGGAGCGTAATGCGCATAGCATCCTTGTAGGGTGGGCAAAGCGTAAGCGTGCCCACCATCCCGAGTGGAGTGCTGATGGTGGGCACGGCGCAAGCGCCTTTGCCCACCCTACAGGTCCCGCAGGCCTATGCGCTACACGGCGCCATCGTCCCAGCCGATCTTGTTTCTCAGGAACGCATATCCCAGCGCGATGAAGCCGGCGCGTTCGCGATTGTCCTTGCCGTAGCCGTGACCGCCGGCGGCGGGCTCGTAGAAATAGGCTTCATATCCCATGGCTTGCAGCTTGGCCGCCATCTTGCGGGCGTGGCCGGGATGGACGCGGTCGTCGCGCCGCGTGGTGGCGATCAGGATCGGCGGGTAGTTCTGGCCCGGCGTTGCGGTGTGATAGGCGGAATAGGTCTTCAGCCACTCCCACTCCGCGGGCTTGTCGGGATCGCCATATTCCGCGATCCAGCTCGCGCCTGCGAGCAGCTTGGTGTAGCGGCGCATGTCGACCAGGGGAATCGTGCAGAACAGCGCGCCGAATCGTTCGGGGTAGCGCACCAGCATGTTGGTGATCAGGATGCCGCCGTTCGATCCGCCTTCGGCGGCAATCCTGCTGGTGCGCGTCACGCCACGCTTGACGAGGTCCGCGGCAACGGCCGCGAAATCATCATGCGCCAGCCGTTTGCCGGCATAACGGCCGGCATCGTGCCAGCGTGTGCCGAACTCGCCGCCGCCGCGGATATTGGCCTGCACCGTGGTGCCGCCGCGCTCAAGCCAGAGCTTGCCGAGTGCGGAGCTGTAAGAGGGCCTTACCGCGAGGCCGAAGCCGCCATAGGCGCTCATGTAGACCGGTGCATCCCCGGTCGTGGTGGCGGGACCGGTCTGCACATAGGGAATGCGCTCGTCATCCGCCGAAATCGCCTCGTGGCGGGTAACCACGAACCCGTCGGCGGAAAAAGTCTTTGGCGCCTGCTTCAATATCGCCGGCGCGGCGGCGCCTTCGATCAGCATCAGCGAAGACGGCGTCAGCGGATCCTGCACATTGGCGAGCAGGTCGCCATTGCTTTCGGCTTCGTGACGGTCGAGGCGCCAGACATCGACGACGCCGATCTCGGGAAGGCCTTGCAGTCTCGCGCGCGTCCAGCCGATTGCCGATGGCGTGCAGATTTCGAACACCGGCTGCAACTCGTCGAGAACGGACAATACGAGCTTGCCGGCCGTCCAGAAAAATCCCTGCAGCGCCCGCCGTGGCCCCGGCTCGTACACGAGGGTGAAGTGGCGATCGCCAGCCAGAAAGGCCGAAAGCGAGATGCCGAGCACGCTGTCCGGCGCATAGGTCTTGCCCGCGATCGTCCAGGCGCCACGCACCTTCACGGCCAGCCAGTCCTGATGCGCTTCCAGCCAGACGTCGGTCGGCAGGTCGAGTCTTGTGTGGGGACCAGCCTCGGTGCCGAGCCAGATATTCTGGTGGAAGAAATCGATCCGATCGATGAACCAAACCCGCGGCGTCGGAGCGGTGTCGTCAACGCCGCAATACGCGCCCATCCGGTCGGCCGGCACGTCGAACAGCACGGGTGCTTGCTCCACAGGTTCACCGCGGCGCCATAACCGGACTGTTCTCGCATAGCCTGACGTCGTCGCCATGCCCTCGCCGAGGGCGCTCGAAAGCAGCAGCGTGTCGGCGTCGGCCCATTGGACTGCGCTCTTGGCTTCCGGCAAGGTGAATCCGTCTGCGACGAAGGCTTTCGCATCCAGATCGAATTCCCGCAGCACCACCGCGTCGCTGCCGCCTCGGGAAAGGGCGATGATGACGCGCGGATCATTGCCCGACTGCGGCTCAGTCCAGTTGAGCAGCCAATCCTTGTCCTCTTCAGTGGCGAGGCGGTCGATATCCAGCAGCGTTTCCCAGGCGGGCTCCGCGTTGCGAAAGTCTGCGAGCGTCGTGCGTCGCCAGAGGCCGCGCGGATTTTTGGCATCCTTCCAGAGATTGTAAACGAACCCGCCGCGGCGCGTGATGTAGGGAATATTGTCGGAGCGGTCATAGATCGCCGCAAGCGTGTCGCGATCTGCCGCGAATTGGCGGCCGCCGAAAGTTTCCATTGTCAGCCGGCTTTGCCGGTCGACGAAATCGAGCGCGCGCTCGCCTTCGATGTCCTCGAGCCAGAGATAGGGATCATCGTCGGGCGCGGCGACGGTCGGCCGGTCGTCGATTTTCATGGCTTGAACTCCAGAAATGCCGGCTGCGTGTATCGCAATAGGCACGATCGAGGCGACCTCGGTGTAATCAGTTCTCCGTGAGGTGCCAATGCGCGCAGTCCGCATAGCGCGCGCCCGTTTGCGACGGTTGATCGCGTCCCCTCACATCGCCATAGTGCCGCGCAAATCAATGAGGCTCCCTGCCCGGGGGGCGCCGGGCGGGAAGGCCGATGCTGGATACGACAGCCACCGAAGAGGTTGCCAATGACGCGCGCGCACGCGCCAATGTGCTGCGGCTCGCGGCGGCGCAGGCGCTGACCGGCGCCAATTCGGCCGTCATCTTCGCCACCGGCTCGATCGTCGGCGCGACGCTGGCGCCCGATATCTCGCTCGCCACCGTGCCGCTCTCGATGTATGTGCTCGGCCTTGCCGCCGGCACGCTGCCGACCGGCGCGATCTCGCGTGTCTATGGCCGCCGTGTCGCGTTCATCATCGGCACCTTCTGCGGCGTGCTGACCGGCGCGTTCGGCGCGGCCGCGATCCTGCACGGATCGTTCTGGCTGTTTTGCTTCGCGACTTTTCTCGGCGGGCTCTATGGCGCGGTGGCGCAATCCTATCGCTTTGCCGCCGCCGACGGCGCCAGCGTCGCGTTCCGTCCCAAGGCCCTGTCCTGGGTGATGGCGGGCGGCGTATTCGCTGGTGTGCTCGGGCCGCAGCTCGTGCAGTGGACCATGGATATCTGGCCACCCTATCTGTTTGCCTTCAGCTTCGTGATGCAGGCGTTTGTCGCGCTGGTGGCGATGGCGGTGCTCTCCGGCGTCGATGCACCCAAGCCTGCGCCATCGGATATGCATGGCGGAAGGCCGTTGTTCGAGATCGCGCGGCAGCCGCGCTTCATCGCCGCCGCCCTGTGCGGCGTGATCGCCTATCCCATGATGAACCTCGTGATGACCTCGGCGCCGCTCGCCATGAAGATGTGCGGGCTCACCGTCAGCGATTCCAATTTCGGCATTCAGTGGCACATCGTGGCGATGTATGGGCCGAGCTTCTTCACGGGCTCGCTGATCGCGCGCTTCGGCGCGCCGGCCGTCGTGGCAGTGGGGCTGCTGCTGGAAGCGGCGGCGGCGGGCATCGGTCTTGCCGGCATCACCGCGATGCACTTCTGGGCGACACTGATCGTGCTTGGCGTGGGCTGGAACTTTGCGTTCATCGGCGCGTCGGCGCTGGTGCTGGAGACACATCGGCCGCAGGAACGCAACAAGGTGCAGGCCTTCAACGATTTCCTGGTGTTCGGCATGATGGCGCTGGGGTCGTTCTCGTCCGGCCAGTTGCTGGCGCATTACGGCTGGTCCATGGTCAACATGGTGGTGTTCCCGCCGGTGCTGCTCGGCCTTGCCGTCCTGGCGCTTGCGTCATTTGCCAGGCGGCGGGCTAAATTGCGGCCGGATATCTAGTTCTCACTCAATTACCGGAGGCCTCTTATGCCGACGCGCGCCCGTCTTGATGAGTTCATTGCAGCCGTCGTCTCCGGCGACCATGCCGGGGCGATCGAGCGCTTCTATACCGAGGACGCCAGCATGCAGGAGAACGAGGCGCCGCCGCGGGTCGGCCGCGACGTGCTGGTGGCGCATGAGCGCGCGGTGCTGGAGCGGGTCAAGCGCGTGACCTCGACCTGCGTGACCTCGATCGTCGAGGGCGATCGCGTCGCGATCCACTGGGTGTTCGAGTTCGTGTTCCAGTCCGGCAAGACGGGGCGGTTCGACGAGGTCGCGCTGCAGGAATGGCGCGGCGACAAGGTCTGGCGCGAGCGGTTCTTCTACGATCCGTCGAAGCCGGCCGCCTAGTTGCCATCTGCTGACAGTTCGGTCGGCATCGAATTGATGGCCTTATTGCTCTGCTAATGATTGTCGTCATGCCCGGGCAAAAGCGCGAAGCGCGTCTTCGCGCTGGATGTCCCGGGCATCCACGTCTTATCTGTACCGTTGCCAAGACGTGGATGCCCGGGACAAGCCCGGCCATGACGGCGAGAGAACGAGAAGAAGAAAAACATTGGACGCTCGAAACTACACCTCCATCGACGAAACCTCCATCCGCTACGACGGCTGGCGCATCGTCCTCGTCTGTTTCCTGCTGGCGACCTTCGGCTGGGGGCTCGGCTTCTATGGCCAGAGCGTCTATGTCGCCGAATTGCAGCGGCTGCACGGCTGGCCGGCGTCGCTGATCTCGTCCGGCACCACGTTCTTCTATCTGTTCGGTGCGGCGCTGGTCGCCTTCGTCAGCGAAGCCATCAAGGCGTTCGGTGCGCGCAACTGCCTGATCGCGGGGACACTCGCGATGGCCGCGGCGGCGATCTCGATCGGTCAGGTGCGCGAGCCCTGGCAGCTTTACCTTGCCAATGCCGTGCTGGCGTTCGGTTGGGCGGGGACCAGCCTTGGCATCATCACCAATACGCTCGGCCTATGGTTCGACGACAAGCGCGGCATGGCGATCAGCCTGGCGCTGAATGGGGCGAGCTTTGGCGGCATCGTCGGCGTGCCGCTATTGGTGACCGCGATCGGCTATTTCGGCTTTTCCGGCGCGATGACCGTTTCGGCCGTGGTGATGGTCGCGCTGATGGTTCCGGTGATCCTGCTGCTGGTCGGACGGCCGCCGCTTCACCTCGACGTGGGCGCGGTCGATGCCGCGGACGCGCCGTCGCCAACGCAAATCCGCGCGCGCGCCTTTCGCGATATCGGCTTCCTCTCGGTCTCGATTGCGTTCGCGCTGGTGCTGTTCGCGCAGGTCGGCTTCATCGTGCACCTGATCGCCTTTCTGGATTCAGTGATTGGGCGGCAGCGCGCCACGGTTGCGATGGCGCTGTTGACGGCAATGGCGGTGGTCGGCCGTGTGCTGTTTTCCTTCGTGATCGACCGGATGAACCAGCGGCTGGCGTCCTCGCTCTCCTTTGTCAGCCAGGCGGTTGCACTGCTCATTGTCATCAATGTGCATAATGACTACGCGCTGATCGCCGCTTGCGCGTTATTCGGCTTTTCGGTCGGCAATCTGATCACGCTGCCGGCGCTGATCGTGCAGCGCGAGTTCGATCCGCGCTCGTTCGGCGTGCTGATCAGCCTGATCACGGCGATCAACCAGATCACCTATGCGTTTGGCCCCGGTGTGGTGGGGTTGCTGCGCGATCTCTCTGGCAGTTACACACTGCCGTTCTACGCCTGCATCGGCGTCGAGCTGACGGCGGCGATGCTGATCATGGTGCGAGGCCGCGCAAAGAACCCGTAGAACCCGTAGCCCGGATGAGCGCAGCGACATCCGGGAACAGTCTCTCCGGCTGATAAGTTTTTCCCGGATATCGCTCCGCTCATCCGGGCTACGGTTGTCTCCATGTCGTTACGAGCGGAGCGAAGCAATCCATCACGCCAAGTCCGACACCTCGCCCTCCGGCAATCCGAACTCGAACGTGTTCAGCGTCATCGACACCATCGTGTAGTAGCCGCACAGCCCGATCACTTCGACGATCCCGCGCTCGGTGAGCACCTTTACGGCCTCGTCATACAGCGCCTGCGACACGCCCTTGCCCTCGTGCAGTGACTTGGCGAGGTCGTAGATCATCTTCCCCTTCGGATCGTCGAAGGTCGGCGTGCGGCGGTCGCGGATATCCTCGATGATCTTCGGGTCCATGCCGCCCTTCAGCGCCAGTCGCTTGTGCGCAAACCATTCGTAATGCGAGGTCCAGTGCCGCGCCGTGACGAGGATCGCGATCTCGGACAATTTTGCCGGGAACATCGTGTTGAAACGAAGCTGCTCGCCGAGGCGCGTCGCGTGCCGCGCCATGTCCGGGCTGTTGAGCCAGGCCATCATCGGCGCCGGCGGGGCGCCGCGCTTGCCCGCGATTGCCTCGTCGTAGGTTTCTTTCTGGTGCGCGTTCATTTCGCCAGGCGAAAGCAACTTCAACCGCATGCCCGTTTCCTCTTGTTTTTCAAGCGTTACAGCTCTGCGAATACACCTGATCGGGCATTGTGACCACCGTCAGCGCTGCATGGGCTGACATCAGACATATATTGAATTCCGCCATGTGACGGCTAAGGTCACCTCCAAACATTCCCACATGGAAACGCCTGATATGTCCGACCTGGAAACATTCCGCCGTGAAACCCGCGCCTGGCTGGAGGCCAATTGCCCGCCGGAGATGCGCCGTCCGATGACCTCGGAGAGCGACACCTATTGGGGCGGGCGCAACGCAAAATTCTCATCGGAGCCGCAGCGCGTCTGGTTCGAGCGGATGCGCGACAAGGGCTGGACCGTGCCGGATTGGCCGAAGGAATATGGCGGCGGCGGGCTCGACCGCGCCGAGCACAAGGTGCTGCGCGAGGAGATGGCGGCGATGGGCGCGCGTGCGCCGCTGTCGAGCTTCGGCATCTGGATGCTCGGCCCCGCGCTGTTGAAGTACGGCAACGAGGCGCAGAAGAAGGAGCATCTGCCGAAAATTGCCGCCGGCCTGATCCGCTGGTGCCAGGGCTATTCCGAGCCGAACGCCGGATCGGACCTCGCCTCGCTGCAGACCCGTGCCGAGAGCGATGGCGACGACTACGTCATCAACGGCCAGAAGATCTGGACCTCGTATGCCAACTACGCCGACTGGATCTTCTGCCTGGTGCGCACCGACCCCGCGGCGAAGAAGCATGACGGCATCAGCTTCATCCTGTTCGACATGGCTTCGAAGGGCGTGTCGACCAAACCGATCCTTTTGATCTCGGGCTATTCGCCTTTTTGCGAAACCTTCTTCGACAATGTGCGCGTGCCGAAATCGCATGTGGTCGGCACCGTCAACCGCGGCTGGGACGTCGCGAAATACCTGCTGCAGCATGAGCGCGCGATGATCTCGGGCACGGGCGAGCGCGGCATTGGCCGTCCGCTCGGGCAGGTCGCCGCCGATTCCGTCGGTAGCGATGATTCCGGCCGGCTCGATGATGCGATGCTGCGCGGTCAGATCGCGATGTTCGACATCGACGAGGCGGCATTCGCCGCCGTGGCCGAGCGCGCGATCGATCTGGCAAAGGCCGGGCAGTCGCATCCGGCGTTTTCCTCGGCGATGAAATATTATGGCACCGAGCTCAACAAGCGCCGGCACGAAATCCTGATGTCGGCCGGCGGCATTGATGCGCTGGAATGGGAAAGCGATCGCTCCAAAGGCGGCGCCCGGCCGCGTGCCTGGCTGCGCACCAAGGCCAACTCGATCGAAGGCGGCACATCGGAGGTGATGCTCGGCATCGTCGCCAAGCGCATCCTCGATCTGCCGGGGGCGTAGAGCGCAGAACCTCTCCACGTCGTCCCTGCGAAAGCAGGGACCCATAACCACCGCTTTTGAGTGTTGATTGTGACGCTAGCTCCATTCCTACTCGAGAAGCCGCGGCGTATGGGTCCCTGCTTTCGCAGGGACGACGAAGCAACCTAATTCATTCCAAAGCGGATACCTCAATGCCACTCGTCCTCACCGAAGAACAATCCATGCTGCGCGACAGCGCGCGCGGCCTTATCACCGACAAGGCGCCGGTGTCGCATCTGCGCCAGTTGCGCGACAGCAAGGACGAAATGGGCTTCTCCCGCGACCTCTGGAAGGCGTTCGCGGAGATGGGCTTTTCCGGTCTGCTGGTGCCGGAAAATTTCGGCGGCAGCGGGCTCGGCTATGTCGAGGCCGGCGTGGTGATGGAGGAGATCGGCCGCACCTTGATGCCGTCGCCGTTCCTGTCGACCGCGGTGCTGGCGGTATCAGCACTGTCGCGCGGCGGCAGCGAGGCGCAGAAATCGGCGCATCTGCCGAAGATTGCCGACGGTTCGCGGCTCGCCGCGCTCGCCATCGACGAGGGCACAAAACATCGTCCGTTGCAGATCAATCTGCAGGCGGTGCGCTCCGGCAACGGTTTCAAGCTCAGCGGCGCCAAGGCGCTGGTGGTCGACGGCCACACCGCCGATCTCCTGATCGTTGCAGGACGGACCGGCGGCGCGGCCGGCGACCGCAACGGGCTGACGCTGTTTCTGGTCGATCCGAAAGCCAAGGGCGTCGCGATCGAACGCACGGTGATGGTCGATGCGCATAACGCGGCCAGAATCGAGTTCAGCAATGTCGAGGTCGATGCCGATCATGTGCTCGGCGAGGTCGATCAGGGCTATCAGCTGCTGGACGGCGTGCTCAACATCGGCCGCGGCGCGGTCGCTTCCGAGATGGTGGGCCTGAGCGAAGAGGTGTTCGGCCGCACCGTGACCTATCTGAAAGAGCGCAAGCAGTTCGGCAAGCTGATCGGCGAATTCCAGGCGCTGCAGCACCGCGCCGCCCAGCTCTATGTCGACATCGAGATCACCCGATCAGCGGTGCTGAAGGCGCTGCAGACGCTCGATGGCGATTTCGACCATGCGGGCGCTGCGATCGCGGTCGCCAAGGCCCGCGCCGGCACCACGGCAGCGCTGGCGGTGCAGGAGGGCGTGCAGATGCATGGCGGCATGGGCATGACCGACCAGTTCGACATCGGCTTCTTCATGAAGCGCGCGCGGGTGTGCCAGGAATTGTTCGGCGACAGCAACTACCACGCCGACCAGTTGGCGCGGATGAAGAGTTATTGAGGTAGGCACAAGCGGCGCCCCACACAGCGCCGTCATCGCCCGGCTTGACCGGGCGACCCAGTATTCCAGAGACGGCAATGCTCGAGGCGATGGGCCGCGGCGTACTGGGTCACCCGCCTTCGCGGGTAACGACAAACCTGTTTCTCCGTCATTGCGAGCGAAGCGAAGCAATCCATAGCACCGCGGTGGCGGTATGGATTGCTTCGTCGCTTGGCTCCTCGCAATGACGGTGATAGAGCCTACCTGATCGGCGGCGCGTACTGGATGCCGCCGTTGCTCCACAGCGAATTCAGGCCGCGCGGGATCTTCAGTTTCGATCCTTCGCCGACATTGCGCTCGTAGACCTCGCCGTAATTGCCGACATGGCGGATGATGCGGGCAGCCCAGTCCTTGGGCAGGCCGAGGTCCTCGCCATAGGCGCCTTCGGTGCCGACCAGCCGCATCACGTCGGGCTTCTTCGACTTCAGCGCCTCGTCGATGTTCTTCGAGGTGATGCCGAGCTCCTCGGCGTTGATCATCGCATACAGCGTCCACTTCACGATCATCATCCAGTCGTCGTCGCGCTGGCGCACCACGGGCGCGAGCGGCTCCTTGGAGATGACGTCGGGCAGGATGACATGGTCGCTCGGCTGGATCAGGTTCAGGCGGAGTGCGTAGAGCTGGGAGATGTCGGCCGAGAAGGTATCGCACTTGCCGCCTTCATAGGCCTTGAGCACGTCCTCCAGCTTGGGCAGCTTCACTTCCGTGTATTTCATGTTGTTGGCGCGGAAATGGTCGGCGACGTTGAGCAGGTTGGTCGTCCCCTCCTGCACGCAAACCTTGCTGTTGTTGAGGTCGAGCGCGGAATCGATGTTGCGCGAGCGCGGCAACATGAAACCCTGGCCGTCATAATAGGCGACCGCCGGGAAATAGAGCGCGTAGTTGCTCTCGCGCGACATGCTCCAGGTCGTGTTGCGCGCGAGGATGTCGACCTTGCGGCTCTGCAGCTCCTTGAAGCGCTCGCTGGCGTCGAGCGGCATGAATTTCGCCTTCTTGGGATCGTCGAAGATCGCCGCGGCCACCGCGCGGCAGAAATCGACGTCGAAGCCGGTCCAGTCGCCCTTGTCGTCGGGGATCGAGAAGCCGGGCAGGCCCTTGTTGACGCCGCACAGCACTTCGCCGCGCTTGATCGTCCGCTTCAGCGTCTTGGTGTCGTAACGCTCATACGTGATTGCAGCGGCCGCGACCGCGATTGCGACCGCCAGCCCGATGAGGAGGCCGCCTCGAAATGTCCGTAGCATTGTTCAACTCGCCAATTTTCAGGGAGGAATAGATCGTCTGGAGAGACAGCGGAGGAATTAAAGCTCGGGCTTCTGCCGGATAATCACCTTGGTGCCGACGGGAACGCGCTCATAGAGATCGGCGACATCGGCGTTGACGAGCCGGAAGCAGCCGGAGGAGACGGCGGTGCCGATCGTGTCGGGCCGGTTGGTGCCGTGAATGCGGTAAACGGTGGTGCCGAGATACATCGCGCGCGCGCCGAGCGGATTGCCGGGGCCGCCCGCCATGAAGCGCGGCAGATAGGGCTGGCGCGCGATCATCTCCGGCGGCGGCGTCCAGTCCGGCCACTCCGCCTTGCGTGTGATGTTCTGGAGTCCTTGCCACTGGAATCCCTCGCGGCCGACACCGATGCCATAGCGCAGCGCGCGGCCGTTGCCCTGGATCAGATAGAGATGCCGCTCGGCCGTGACGACGATGATGGTGCCCGGCGCTTCGTTGGTGCGGTAGAACACCGCCGTCTTCCTGAACTGCGGTTCGAGCTCGACGGAGTCGTCCGCGATCAGTCCAGGCTGGTCGCCGACATCGGGCTGGCGCAACTGTGCCTGGCTCTGCGAGGCCGAAAGGACAAGACCGCCAGTCGCGATCAACATCCAGATCAGGTGCCGAAATTTTTTCATCGCAGAATTCTCCTAGCGGCGCGTTGGCCAAATCAAGAGGAACCATCAAAACTCAGGGCTAGCTTGATGGCAAGTTTAGGGCGAATCCGACGGACATCCCACTGAAATATCTTGAATTTCCGTAGGTCGCCATATTCATGGGACCTTGCACGGCCTTATTTCGGCGCGATCCATAGCCGCAGCACGAACGAAATCAGCGTCACGGTGCCGACGCCGCCAAGCCACAGGGCAACGAACCACAGCAGACGCTGTGTCAATGGACGCTGGCCTGGCTTGATCTGGGTCAATGGTAGCCGCTCCCGGGTTTGACCTTGCCGCGGAATACCCAATAGGCCCAGGCGGTGTAGCCGAGGATCAGTGGTATCAGCCCGGCGACGCCGAACAGCATGAAGATCTGGCTGTTCGCGGGCGCCGCGGCCTGCCAGATCGTGATGCTCTGCGGCACGATGTAGGGAAACATGCTGATGCCAAGGCCGGCGTAGGAGAGCGCAAACAACGCCAGCGTCAGAAAGAACGGCTGGTAGTCGTATTTTTTGGCGAGGCTGCGCAGCAAGAGCGCAGTGATGACGGCCACCGAGATCGGCACCTGCGCGGTCAGGAGGACGTTCGGCCACGCGAACCAGCGCTGCGTGTACTGCACGTGCAGGAATGGCGTCGCCAGGCTAACTGCCGCGATGGCGCCCAGCATCGCCAGCAGGAATACCCAGCTCAGATGATAGGCGCGGTCGCGCAATTCGCCTTCGGTCTTCATCACCAGCCATGTCGCGCCGAGCAGCGCATAGCCGATCACCAGCGCCACGCCGGTCAGAATGCTGAACGGCGTCAGCCAGTCCCACCAGCCGCCGGCATAGTGCCGTCCCTCGACATGCACACCCTGCAGGATGGCGCCGAGCGCGATGCCCTGTGCCAGCGTCGCCAGGATCGATCCGCCGAAAAACGCGACGTCCCACTTGTTGCGTTCCCTGGTCGTGCGCCAGCGGAATTCGAAGGCGACGCCGCGGAACACGAGGCCGAGCAGCATCACGATCATGGGCGTATAGAGCGCCGGCATCAGCACGGCATAGGCGAGCGGAAACGCCGCCATCAGGCCGCCGCCGCCGAGCACCAGCCAGGTTTCGTTGCCGTCCCACACCGGGGCGACGGTGTTCATGATCACGTCGCGATCGTGTTTCTCGGGGAAGAGCGGAAACAGGATGCCGAGGCCAAGATCGAAGCCGTCCATCACGACATAGACAAACACGGCAAAGGCGATGATGAAGGCCCAGACAATGGCTAGATCGATCGCAATCATTGGGCGGCTCCCTCGACTGCGGCGCCGGCGGCGGGGGTGATGCCGGCGGTGCGGATCGGCGCGTCGTGCGACGGTCCCTCTTCGCCCGGATGCGGCGGCGCCGCCATCAGCCGCAGCAGATAGATCATGCCGGCCGTGAACACCACGAAATAGACGATGATGAACGCGATCAGCGAGGAGGCGACCGCCGGCGCCGCCAGCGGCGAAGCCGAGTCAACCGTCCGCAGCAATCCATAGACCGTGAACGGCTGGCGTCCGACTTCGGTGGTGATCCAGCCCGCGAGCACGGCGATAAAGCCTGCCGGCGCCATCGCGACCGCGAACATGTGCAGCAGTCGGCTATCATACAGCGTGCCGCGCAGGCGCATCAGCAGGCTGAACAGGCCGAGCGCCAGCATCAGCAATCCCATGCCGACCATGATCCGGAACGACCAGAACGTGATCGCCACCGGCGGCCAGTTTTCACGCGGTACGGTGTCGAGCCCGGCCATCGGCGCATCCGGCGAATGCTTGAGAATCACCGAGCCCAGCTTCGGCACCTCGATCGCGTAGTCGACCCTGCCGGCTTGCTGGTTGGGCAGGCCGAACAGGATCAGCGGCGCACCGTCCTTGTGGCTATGGAAGTGGCCTTCCATCGCCATGATCTTCACCGGCTGATGTTCCAGCGTGTTGAGGCCGTGCTGGTCGCCGGCGAAAATCTGGATCGGCGCCACCAGGGTGGCCATCCACATCGCCATCGAGAACATCACGCGCGGGCCGGCGAGGTGGCGGTCGCGCAGCAGGTGCCAGGCGCCGACCGCGCCGACCACCAGCGCGGTGGTCAGATACGCCGCCAGCACCATGTGCACGAGACGGTAGGGGAATGACGGATTGAATATCACCTTGAGCCAGTCGGCAGCGATGAACTGTCCGTCGGCATTGACGGTGTGGCCGGTCGGCGTCTGCATCCAGGAATTGGCGGAGAGAATCCAGAACGCCGAGATCAGCGTGCCGATCGCGACCATCAGCGTTGCCAGAAAATGCAGTCGTGGACCGACGCGCTTCAGCCCGAACAGCATCACGCCGAGGAAGCCCGCTTCGAGGAAGAATGCGGTCAGCACCTCGTAGGCCATCAGCGGCCCGATCACCGGGCCGACCTTGTCGGAAAAGGCCGACCAGTTGGTGCCGAACTGGTAGGACATCACGATGCCCGACACCACGCCCATGGCGAAGGCGACGGCAAAGATCTTCAGCCAGTATTGGAACAGGTTGATGTAGACCTCGCGCCCGGTCGCAAGCCACAGCGCCTCGAGCACCGCGAGGTAGCTGGCAAGCCCGATCGAGAAGGCGGGAAAGATGATGTGGAACGACATCGTGAAAGCAAACTGCGCCCGGGCCAATACGACCGCATCCCAGCCTTCGAACATCGGCACCACCTGTCGCAGTTTCGTCGGATGCGATCTTCTTCGAAAAAAGGAACTACAGTTTTCGAAAATTGCGCCCGATCCACGCGTGTACCCTATCACGCCCGATGCGACGATGACACTATACCGGCGTGTATGCCTGCATGCCGCGCGGAACAGGCCTGCAGGCCTGTCTGCTCCCCGATCAATTCAATTCCAGTCGCCGGATGATCTCGGCCTGCACGGCGCGGGTCTGATCCTTGCCGACCAGCACCGGGCTGCGGATCTTCTTGCCGGTGCGGAGCCGGATCGCGATGACGTAGTGGCTGCCCCGCCGTCCGCCGCTTTCGATGTCGATGCGCGCAACATCGTCACCCCTGACTGTATCCGTGTCTGTCGTGCCCTTCAAAGACAGCCGTTCGAACCTGAGGGCGCCGTCGTGGACAATCCAGAATGCACTGGTCCGATAGAGATATCTGATCAGCACGAAGGCCATGATCGCGCCGAGCGACCAGACTGCGATTCCAAGAGCGGACAATTTGCCGCTCCAGAGCGCATAGATGAATGGAAGGCTCAGCGAGCAGGCAAGCAGCACGATGAGAGCCCTGTATGCCCGGAGGCGTTTCGGACCGATCGGCCTGCCCAACCGTATCGCGGCATTGGCGGCGTCGAACGGATTTTCTGCCAATTCGGGAGCGGGCAACTGAAGCAGCCGCGCAATCTGCGCGGTGGTTTTCTGCACCTGGGTGATGTCAGGCAGCGGGGGTGAGGTGAGCGTATCTTCCGATTGGGTTTCGATGACGAGGGTGAACTCCACGGATTTGCCGAGGCTCTTTCGCAGGCGCATCCTCGATATTTCATCGTCCCTGATCAATCTTCGGTGCAATTTCCCGAACGGGCGTTGTTCGCCGATGAGGATTTCGCCCGGCGTGATGATCCAGACGACGTTGCGATCAAACAGCGCGGCAGCCAGCAGAAGACCCCCGAACAGCAACGCAAAGAGGGCGGCGATGCCGAGCCATTGGTCGTTTGCAAGGTGAGCGAGGCCGGGCAGGGCGATCAGACACAAAATCACGGCAATGCCTGCCAGAACGAGCCGCTCGTTGAGCGTCGTGCCCTTGCGTAACCTGACTTCATTCTGGTTTGTCACGGCATCCATCGCGGGCGGCAAACATCACGGCCGGCGTGGTCACGTCAAGCGGCAAAGCGTGCGGATCAAGCAAGATTGCGCCCAGCCAATCGCGATCAAACTTCGCAGTCAGACATGAGTCTTTTCCATGTCGCGAACACGAAAATCGGACCCCAAAATACAGAGCGACCCGGCTGGGGGGCATCCCGGCCGGGTCGTTGGAGGTCACTTGGGAGGTCCAGAGCTTGGGTCTCGAACTTGGAGGTGACGGAAATTCAGCGGGGGGTCTCGCTGTTGTAGGAGATCACGCAAATCTCCTTGGGACTTTTGGTGCCGCAATCGACCACCTGTTCGCGCACGAACGTCGAACCGCTGTCGCGCTGGGCGCGGGGCGTGACGTTCTGAGCCGAAAGCGTGGCGAGCGTTGCGACCGCGCCGAGCGGGACGATGAAAAAGCGGAAGGACGGCTTCAGCATGTTCGCTCTCCTGTTCGGCGTTGGCGTTGCGTTGGTGTCAGGTATAGGGGGTGAGTTTTTCCGGGTAATGTCGTGATTTGTTTCATTTGTTTCGTCGGAGGTAATCTTTGTCCGTCGAAACCGGCCCGTTTTCCCGTCCCCGATACTGATATAATCTATTGAAATAACGTTGGTTTATGCCGCGAGGCTGTCGACGCCGGCGCCCTTAAGCAACTCGGCCAATTGTTTGCGGGCATAGAACATCCGGGTCTTCACCGTGCTCTGGGGAATGCCGATGATCGCACCGGCCTCTTCCACCGACTTCTCGTGGTAGTAGACCAGGTTGATGATCTCGCGATGCGCCGGCGACAGCTTGGCGACGCAGGCGCGCAGGATCGCGCTGGTGTTGCTGCGGTCGAGCGAAGCTTCCGGCGTGTCGGCGTCGTCGGCGATCTCCAGCACGTCTTCCTGCTCGATGTCCTCATGCTTGCGCTGGCGCAGCGCGGTCAGCGCCTTGAAACGGGCAATCGACAGCAGCCAGGTCGAAACCTGCGAGCGGCCCTCGAACTGGCTGGCGGTCCGCCACACGTCGAGGAACACCTGGCTGACCAGGTCTTCCGCCATGGTGGTGTCGCGCACCATGCGCAGCACGAAGCGGTAAACCCGGACGTTATGGCGGGAGTAAAGCACATGCATCGACGTACGGTCGCCCTTGGCAATACTCTGCAGCAGCATCTCGTCGGATGTCGCGCGGGCGGCGGCAATCGACTTCTTGGCTGCGGCGTTGATGGCGATAACGTTCGACATGACAGGCTCCCAATTCCGACGCCGGGCGGCGTTTCGTTGGGAGAATTGTTAATTAGGCTCGGTTTCGGGATGTCTGCTCCACAAGGGGAAAATGGTTTCGTGCCGGAGAGAATTGTTTCGCCGCCGGGCCTGCGACGAAACATTCGGGCCAAAAACGCCAATAATTTCAATATGCGGAAAATTGGAAGATTTCAGATGCGGATTTGTTCCGACGATAGGTGCAATTTTTTGTCGTCCCTGCGAACGCAGGGACCCATAACCACAGGACGTTGTTGCCTGGAAAGGACGTCTACCCCGACGGGTCAAAATCATCGCCGCGGCGTATGGGTCCCTGCTCCGTGCGCAACCGCGCACTAGGCAGGGACGACGGAGCGGGCCTAACCCTTCTCACCCGTCGGCGAGAACAGATAACCGCCGCCACGAATCGTGCGGATCACGGCGGGCTTGGTCGGATCGATCTCGATCTTGCGGCGGATGCGCATGATGCGCAGGTCGACGGCGCGGTCGAACGCCTCGGCGTCGCGCGCATTGGCCAATTCCAAAAGCCGCTCGCGCGACAACACCCGCTTCGGGTTCGCCGCGAACACTTTCAGCAGGCCGAATTCGGATGCCGTCAGCGGGTGCTCATTGCCTTCGTCGTCGCGCAGCGCCTGGGCTTCGAGGTCGAGCCATTTGGTGCCGAAGCGCACCAGCTGCTCTTTCTCCGTCTTTGCCGGAGCAGCCTCGGCCGCGGCGGCCGTCTTGGCCGGCGTGCTGCGGCGAAGCACCGAGCGGATGCGCGCCATCAGCTCGCGCAGCTCGCAGGGCTTTGCGATGTAGTCGTCGGCGCCGAGCTCGAGGCCGACGACGCGGTCGATCGGGCTCGCGGTCGCCGTCAGCATGATGACGGGAACGTTGATCCGGCTCTTGAGGTCGCGAATGATCGAAAGCCCGTCTTCCTCGGGCATGTTGAGGTCGAGCACCACAAGGTCGGGCACGGCGTTCTCGATCTCCTTGCGCAGGCTCTTGCCGCCGTCGCACAGCGTGACGCCGAAACCGTGCATCTTGAGGTAATCGCCGACCATCTCGCGGGCCGGTGCCTCGTCGTCGACGATGAAGATGTGCGGGCTCTGGGTCATGTCGTCTCTGTCGCAGGCAGTCTAACCGTAAACGTTGACCCCTGTCCGGGGCCGGCGCTTTCCGCGGTCACATGGCCGCCATGCATGTCGATGATACGTTTGACGATCGATAGTCCAAGGCCGGTCGAACTTTCCCCGGCCGTCGGCTTGGCCGATAGACGCTGAAAACGCCCGAACAGCCGGCCGAGATCCTCCGGCGAAAGGCCGGCGCCCTGGTCGGTGATGCGGATCACCGTGTCACCGCTCTCGTGGGTGACGGTCACCATGATCCTGCCGCCGATCGGCGAATATTTGATGGCGTTGCTGACAAGGTTGTCGATCGCTTCGCGAATGCGGTCAGTGTCGCACATGGTGACGACATTCGGCGGCGCCGACACGGTGATGGCCTGCTGCTTGTTGACGGCCGAAGGCAGGTTGGAATCGGTAACCTCGGTCACGAGCGCCGCTATATCGACCGCTTCGCGGCGGATGGTGATGTCGAAGGCATCAGCCATCGCATCCGAAATCAGGTGATCGACCATCGAGGTCAGGCGCTTGGTGGCGTCCCTGATGTGCTCGACCTGCGCGTTGACGTTCTCCTTGGGCGAGCCGGCGCCGATCAGCTCGGTCAGCATCTCGGTACGGCCGAGGATCACGCCGAGCGGATTCTTCAGGTCATGCGCGACGGTGCCGAGGATTTCGTTCTTGAAGCCGTTGGCGCGCTGCAGCCGCAGCCACTGCGCCGAGAGCCTGCGGTTGGCCTGCATCAGCGCGCGGGTGCGCTGGGCGACGCGGTCTTCGAGCTGGGTATTGGCCTCGTGCAGCTGGCGGTAAAGGATCACGTTGTCGAACGCGATCGACAGCCGGCTGGAGAAAATCTCGACCAGCGCGCGGTCGGTGTCGGACAATTGGCGCTCGGCCTGCAGCAGCACCACCACCTCGCGGCCGCTTCCGGTGCGCAGATAGAGCACGCTGCGGTGGTCGGCGAATTCGTTCTTGCGGCGCTGGAAGGCGGCTTCCACCATCTGTCGCAGGTCCGGGTCGAGCGCCTTGGAACTCGTGGTGCCGATGAAGCGGCTGTAGCAGCCCGAGCCGGCCAGCACCGAGAATTCACTGCCCGCGGCGCCGTCGTCGCGCAGCACCAGGATGCCGGCGCAGTCGACATTGAGCAGCGAGGCGAGCTGGGTCAGCACACCCTCCGCCAGCCGCTGCATCGATTTGAAATCGTAGAGCGTCGAGGCGGCGTCGATGATGATCTCGAGCCCACGCCGCGTCTGCACCATGCGCTCGAGCTGCTGGTAGCTGCGCAGCGCGGCGGTCAGCGAGGTGAACAGCTTGTCGGCCGTCAGCTCGGTCTTGGCCTTGTAGTCGTTGATGTCGTACTGGACGATGACGCGGCGCTCGGGCGCCTGTCCCGGCTGGCCGGTGCGCAGGATGATGCGCACCGTTTCGTTCTTGATCTCGTTGCGGATGTATTCCACGAGCTCGAGTCCCGCGACGTCGGTCTCCATGATGACATCGAGCAGCACGGCCGCGACATCCGGATTGTCGCGCATCAAGGTGCGGCCTTCGGCCGCGGAGTAGGCGGAGAGGATCTCCAGCGTCGCGCCGTTGAGGCTGTAGTCGCTCAGCGCAAAACGGGTGCCCTCATGCACGGCGGCATCGTCGTCGATGACGGCGATCTTCCATTTGCGGGCGGACGAGTCCTCCGGAGCGGCCCCGGTATCGTCGATCAGGTGGAGGACATCGTCCTGTTCGGCCATTGCGAAGTTCCGTCGGCTGCTGTCTGGTCTGTACTCGTGGGTCCGCCCTTGGCGACTTTAGGCATGATAATGCGGAATGTGGTGCCTTGTCCCAGCCTTGACTCCAGCATCATCCGGCCGCCGAGCTGTTGAGTGACAAGATTATAGACGATATGCAAGCCCAGTCCGGTGCCGCCTTCGTTGCGGCGCGTCGTAAAGAAGGGGTCGAATGCCTGCCTTTGCACATCCGGCGTCATCCCGGCCCCGTTGTCGGCAAAGATGATCTCGACATCCTCGCTGCCGCGCGCCCGCGCCGAGATCGAGATCGCGCCGGAACGGCCGTCGGCAAAGGCATGGTTGGCGGCGTTAAGGAAAAGATTGGTTAAAATCTGGCCGTAGGAGCCGGGATAGCCGTCGATGACCAGCCCTTCCGGCACGTCGACCGACAGCGTGATCGCGGCCTTCTTCAATACCGGCCTAAGGCTCGCGACGATCTGGTCGGTGGCCTCGCTCAGGTTGAACTGCCGGCGCTCGGCATGCGAGCGGTCCACCGCCACCTGCTTGAACGACTGGATCAGCTCGGCGGCGCGGTGCAGGTTCGCCACCAGCTGCTGGGCTGCATCGCGCGAGCTCTTGACGAAGTCGTCGAGTTTGGAGCGCCGCAGCGGCCCGCTGCGCAATTCGGCCTCGAACGTATCGGCCCGCCGCGCAAAGCTCGACGCCACCGTCAGACTGATGCCGATCGGGTTGTTCACTTCATGGGCGACGCCGGCGACCAGCCCGCCGAGCGCCGCCAGCCGTTCGGCGTCGATCAGGTTCTGCTGCGCGGTGTTGAGCTCGATCAGCGCGGTTTCGGCCTTCTCCTTGGCGGCACGCAATTCGGCTTCCGTCTTGCGCTTGGCGATGGCGTTCTCGCGGAACACATCCACGGCACGCGCCATCGCGCCGACCTCGTCTCTGGCGGTGGTGCCTTGAACCCTGCGATCCAGATTGCCCGACGTGATCGCGTGCATCGAGCGTAGGATCTGCTGCAGCGGCAGGCGGATCGAGAGCGCGATCAGCACGCCGGCGGACAGGATGATGCCGAGGAACATCACCGCGATCGACAGCACCCGGCGCGAGATCGCCGACAGCGTCTTGTCGAACGTCTCCTGCGCCTTCTGCTCGCGCTGGCGCATCTTGACCGACAATTCGTCGATGACGGCGATGGCGTCGGCCTGGCTGGCGTCGATGGTATTGCGCAACAGCTCGGTCCTGATCGCGAGTTGCTCGGTCAGCTTGGCCATGCCCTCGCGCAATGCCACCGTCCGGGCCTGCAGCCGCGTCAGCGCCATGCGCTGCAAATCATTGTCGGCGAGGTCGGCCATCACGGGGATGGTCTTCTCGATCGTCTCGGTATGCCTGCGGGCGTCTTCGGCGGAGGCCGAGCCCGGCGACAAATAATAGGCGTTGGCTGCGACCAATAGCGCCGTAAACGCTTCACGCGATCTTCCGAGCGACGGCCAGATCTGCGCGTCGCGGTGCCCGGTGGCACCCTCGATGACCGAATAGAGGCCGGCCATTTCCCTGGCCGGTCCCAGCACCTGCTGCTCATAGGTCTTGGTGATGGTGGCCTGCACGGCGCGCAATTCGCCGAAGCCGTTGAGGAAGCGGTCGGTGACCTGTTCGAGCCGCTCGACCGATCCCGAAAGAATCGGGTCGTTCGAGGCGCGCGTGGTGAGCGTGCCGAGCACGGCCTCGCGCAGCAGCAGGATCTCGGCGAACAGCTCGGGGCTCGGCTGGTTGATGTAGCGATGGATCAGGTTCTGCAGCCGGCTGGTTTCGCTCTCCAGATGCGCCAGGATCTTGTCGGACTCCCGCACCTGCCGGACGTCGTCCCAGGCCGAACCCAGCACGTTGGCGCCGTTCCAGATCAGCACCGCGAGCACCACGACGACGGCGGAGTTCAAGGCTGCGATCGAGAGAATCCGCCAGCGGATCGGCACCGCGCGCAGCCACTGGACCACGTGAAACCGGCCGCGCGCGGCGAAACTCGCCGGCCGTTCCGATGTTCGTGGCTGTTGCGGTGCGTCGGTCAAATTCGCTCCGTCTTGCGAAAGGGCCCGACCAATAGCGGCGCCATCGTCCCGATCAATGCAACGTTGGTACGGTAGAGATCGGGTGCGCCGGTGCGGGTCCGTTCGAGGGGGGCGCTTTCTACGCCGGACAGACGGGACTGGAACCCGTCGATGCGACGTACCTCGCTCCGGGGATCACCGGTGCCAGACTCGCGCGCAAGCGCACCCGTTGAGACCGCCGTATGCAACAGCGCGACAACAAGCACGAAGACCCGCGAAAGGTTGGCGCGGCGGTACACAGGCGACAAATCCCCTTAGAGAAGGAGTCTGCAGCGGAGAAAAAAGGTTCAACGCAATTTTAGCAGAATTTGCCGATGCTTGGCTATTGGTCGGGCGGCCGGCGCGGGGTAGCCTGGGGTTATCCTGAGAAATTCGTTACAATCTTGAAGTGTGCGGTGCGGTGATGTCGGCGGATTGAAACCGCAATGGCAGGGATTTATGAGGGGCAGGGAACGGGCCCGTCGCAGGCGCGGCGGAGCGGGGTAATCACCGGTGAAACTGGCCTTGAAATTCTTGCATATCGCAGCACTCGCCGCCATGGCGCTGGCGTCTCCAGCCCAGGCTGCCACCGAGATCATGTGGTGGCATGCGATGTCGGGGGAACTCGGCAAGCAACTCGAAAAGCTCGCGGCCGATTTCAATGCGTCGCAGTCCGACTACCGGATCGTGCCGACCTACAAGGGCAACTACACTGAGACGGTGACGGCGGCGATCTTCGCCTTCCGCTCGCGAAGCCAGCCCGCCATCGTTCAGGTCAATGAGATCGCCACCGCCACCATGATGGCGGCCAAGGGCGCGATCTATCCGGTGTTCGAACTGATGCGCGATCAGTCGGAGCCGTTCGCGCCGGAGGCGTATCTGCCGGTCGTGACCGGCTATTACTCCGACGTCGCGGGCAACATGCTCTCGTTTCCGTTCAATGTCTCGACGCCGATCCTTTATTACAACAAGGATCAGTTCCGCGCCGCCGGCCTCGACCCGGAGGCGGCGCCGAAGACCTGGGCCGAGGTCGGCGCGGCGGCGAAGCGCCTGCGCGCGGCGGGTTCGGCTTGCGGGCTCACCACGTCCTGGCCGTCCTGGGTCCATGTCGAGAATTTTTCCGCCTTCCACAACCTGCCGCTGGCCAGCAAGGGCAATGGCTTTGGCGGCCTCGATGCCGAATTGACCTTCAACAATCCGGACGTGGTGCGGCACGTCGCGCAACTGGCGGAATGGCAGGCGACGAAGGCTTTCGAGTATAGCGGCCGCGGGCAATCGGCCGAGCCGCGCTTCCAGAAGGGCGAATGCGCCATCTTCATCGGCTCGTCCGGCACGCGCGCGGACATCAAGGCCAATTCCAAATTCGAGGTCGGCTACGGCATGATTCCGCACCGGCCCGAAATCGCCGGCGCCCCGCAAAACTCCATCATCGGCGGCGCCACGCTATGGGTGCTGCGCGACCGGCCGCGCGCCGAATATGCTGGCGTCGCGCGATTCTTTGCCTATCTCTCGAAGCCGGAAGTTCAGGCCGCCTGGCACCAGCACACCGGCTATCTGCCGATCACCCGTGCCGCCTTCGATCTCACCCGCTCACAGGGCTTTTACGACCGCAATCCCGGTGCGGCGATCGGTATCGAGCAGATGACCCTGAAATCGCCGACCGAGAACTCGAAAGGAATCCGGCTCGGCTCCTTTGTGCTGATCCGCAGCGTGATCGACGAAGAACTCGAGCAGGTTTTCCACGGCAAGCAATCTGCGCAGGCAGCCCTCGATCTCGCCGTCGAGCGCGGCAACCGCCTGCTGCGCCAGTTCGAGCGTGCAAATCCGGAGCAGTGAATTCTCCCCGTCATTGCGAGCGAAGCGAAGCAATCCATCTATCCCCGCGTTGAGGCATGGATTGCTTCGCGGAGCCTGTCATCGGGCGGCGCTTTGCGCCGACCCGGTGGCTCGCAATGACGGCAGACAACGTTCAGCATCACCATGACCACAGCCCTGCCGGCATTCACCGACTACGAACCCTTTCGCATCTGGCGCGCCGATCCGACGCAATGGCTGCTGATCGCGCACGATATCGTCCGTGGTCACGGCCTCGCCTGCGCCACGCCGCACGTATTCTCCACCGGCACCAATCTCGTCCTTGCCCTCGACGAAAACCTCATCCTGAAGATCTTCCCGCCGTTTCTTCGCGGCCAGTTCGTCTCGGAGCGTGGCGCGCTGACGCAGCTTCAGGGGCGGCTTCGTGTCGCGATCCCTGACATCGTCGTCGAAGGGGAGCGCGACGGATGGCCATATCTCGTCATCACGCGGCTATCCGGCGAGCTGGGTGCGGATGTCTGGCCGTCGCTGCCGGAAGCGGACAAGGAGCGCGTGCTGGCCGGGATCGGCGAGACCATCGCCGAAGTGCAGCGTGTCCCTGTCGGACCACTTGGCCGGATCGAGCCTGGCTGGGACGCCCTCATGCGCCGGCAGATCGAGGGATGTCGCGCCCGGCACGCGCGGCTCGGATTGCCGCAGAAATTTCTGGACGGCCTCGACGACCTGCTGCGCGATGCAGTCGCGTTGACGGCGCTCGACGGGCCGCCGGTGATCTTGACCGGCGAATACATCCCGGAGAACTTTCTGCTGAGCCATGGCGCTGCAGGGTGGCACCTCGCGGGGCTGTTCGATTTCGGCGACGTGATGACGGGCAGGGGCGAATACGACCTGCTGGGTCCGAGCGCCTTCATGACATCAGGCATGCCGCGGCGCGTGCGAAGCCTGTTCGAGGGCTTCGGATATTCGGTCGGGGATGTCACGCCCGACCTGAAGCGGCGGCTGATGGTGCTGATGCTGCTGCATCGGGCCAGCGATCCGGTCAGGCATTTCTGTATCGAGGGCTGGCAACAGAAGGCCGCCAATCTCCACGAATTGCAGGATCTGCTCTGGCCGATCTGACCGTCGCCCAGCAATGGAGCGCCCAAAATTTCTGCATATTTTATAGGCAAATCTGCCGCTTTGTATGCAATTCGACAGGATGTCGCACCTTGATATGGCGCCCATTTCGTTTTGAATTTCAAGCCGCATCAATCAGTTAGAGCGAGAGAAAGCTTTCCTTAAAGGTTGGCATAAACCTTGCGATTCCAGTTCCAGGCCGTTTCCCCTCAGGCGTTGGAGCATCACCCATGAAGCGTCGCGATTTCCTCAAATCCGTGTCGGGGCTGGCGGCCGCCGGCGCGCTCACGCCGGCGCCGGCGATCTGGTCTTCCGCCAAGGCGCAAGCGCGGTCGGAAACGCTGCTGATCGTCTCGGAGAGCGGCCCCAACAATCTCGACATTCACGGCGTCGGCACCAACGTGCCCGGCTATGAGGTGTCGTGGAACTGCTACGACCGCCTGATCAGCCACGAGATGAAGAGCGGTCCCGGCGGCGTGCCGTATTACGACCGCGACAAGTTCAAGCCCGAGCTCGCCGAGGACATGAAGGTCGGCGACATGTCGGTGACCTTCAAGCTGAAGAAGAACGCCAAATTCCACGACGGCGCGCCGGTTACGGCCAAGGATGTCAAATGGTCGCTCGATCGCGCGGTGAGCGTCGGCGGCTTTCCGACTTTCCAGATGGGCGCGGGCTCGCTGACCAAGACCGAGCAGTTCGTCATCGTCGACGACAGCACGGTGCGGATCGATTTCGCCAAGAAGGACCGTCTCACGCTTCCCGATCTCGCCGTCATCGTGCCCTGCGTCGTCAATTCCGAACTGGTGAAGAAGAACGCGACCGAGAAGGACCCGTGGGGCCTCGAATACACCAAGCAGCAGACCGCGGGCTCCGGCGCCTACAAGGTGACGAAATGGACGGCGGGCACCGAAGTGGTCATGGAGCGCAATGACGCGTGGGCCGGCGGTCCCTTGCCCAAGGTCAAGCGGGTGATCTGGCGCATGGTGCCGCAGGCGGGCAACCGCCGCGCGCTCCTGGAGCGCGGCGATGCCGACATCTCCTATGATCTGCCGAACAAGGATTTCGTCGAGCTGAAGGACAGCGGCAAGCTCAACATCGTCTCGGTGCCGTATTCCAATGGCGTTCAGTATATCGGCATGAACGTCAAGATCGCGCCGTTCGACAACCCCAAGGTTCGCGAGGCCGTTGCCTGCGCGATCCCCTACCAGAAGATCATGGATGCGGTGCTGTTCGGCCTCGCCAAGCCGATGTTCGGCGCACCTGCGGACAAGGCCACCGAGGTGGCATGGCCGCAGCCGACCAAATACGTGACCGACATCGCCAGGGCCAAGGCGCTGCTGGCCGAGGCTGGCCATCCCAATGGCTTTGAGACCACGCTGTCGTTCGACCTCGGCTTTGCCGGCGTCAACGAACCGCTCTGCGTGCTGGTGCAGGAGTCCCTGGCGCAGATCGGCATCAAGACCACGATCAACAAGATCCCCGGCGCCAACTGGCGGACCGAGCTGAACAAGAAGGTGCTGCCGCTCTACACCAACGTGTTCTCCGGCTGGCTCGACTATCCCGAATACTTCTTCATCTGGTGCTACGACGGCAAGAATTCGATCTTCAACACCATGAGCTACCAGTCCAAGGCGATGGACGAGTACATCGCCGGCGCCGTCGACGCGGCCGCGAGCGGCAATACCGCGAAGTACGATACCGACGTGAAGGGTTTTGTGGACCTCGCCTTCAAGGACATCCCGCGCATCCCGCTGTATCAGCCCTACGTCAACGTCGCGATGCAGAAGAACGTGTCGGGTTATCAGTACTGGTTCCACCGCAGGCTCGACTACCGCGCGCTGGTGAAGGCGTGATCGGCCATGCTGGTGGTCCAAGACACATCGGCATGCATTGGTCCCTTCTACTCAAGTGAGGTGGGTACAACTCTCTCACTCCCTCCCCCCTTGCGGGGTAGGGCAATCGCATATGAGGTACGAGGTGCGGCGGCATCGGCACTGCGCCCCCTCTCCCGCTTGCGGGGGAGGGTTGGGGTGGGGGTGCTTCCGCATCGGGATTCCCTGCGTGGCGAGAGCCCCCACCCGCCGCGCTCTTCGAGCGCGTCGGCCTCCCCCGCAAGCGGGAGAGGCGAAGCGGGCCCGCGGCCAGTCCTCGACAACACCCCATGCGATTGCCCTGCCCGCAAGGGGGGAGGGAGCGCAGCGGAGTGCTTGGTGCGCTCACGGCAAATCGCGGAGCGAGCGCCATGCTGACCATGATCGGCAAGCGGCTGATGTTTGCGATTCCCTCGCTGATCGGCGTCGTGATCGTCACCTTCCTCCTGACCCGCGCGTTGCCCGGCGATCCCGCCGCTTATTTCGCCGGGCCCGCCGCGAGCAAGGAGGCGATCGAGCAGATCCGCAAGAAACTCGGCTTCGACAAGCCGCTGATCGAGCAGTTCTTCCGCTACACCAATGATCTCGCGCATGGCGATTTCGGCACCTCGCTGACGACGGGACAGCCGGTCGCGACCGAAATCCGCAATCGCCTGCCGGCCTCCGCCGAGCTGACGCTGCTCGGCCTCATCGTCTCGGTCACGATCGCTATCCCGCTCGGCGTGTTGGCTGCGACCCGTCCGGGCTCCTGGATCGACCATCTCTGCCGCGTCACCACGACGGCGGGCGTGTCGCTGCCGGTGTTCTTTACGGGGCTGGTGCTGGTCTATCTGTTCTATTTCAGGCTCGGCTGGTCACCGGCGCCGCTCGGCCGGCTCGACGTGTTCTACAGCGCGCCGACGCATGTGACGGGCTTCTATCTGATCGACACCTTGATTGCGCGCGACCTCGAAGCGTTTCGTTCGGCGCTGAGCCAGTTGATCCTGCCGGCGGCGACGCTGGCGATCTTCTCGCTGGCGCCGATCGCGCGCATGACGCGCGCCTCGATGCTGGCGGTGCTGGCCTCCGATTTCGTCCGCACCGCGCGCGCCAGCGGGCTTTCGCCCTCGACCGTGATCGTCACCTACGCGTTCCGCAATGCGATGCTGCCGGTCATCACCACGCTCAGCATGGTGTTCTCGTTCCTGCTCGGCGCCAACGTGCTGGTCGAGAAAGTCTTCGCCTGGCCGGGCATCGGCTCCTACGCGGTGGAAGCGCTGATTTCGTCGGACTTCGCGCCGGTGCAGGGTTTCGTGCTGACCATGGCGGTCATGTACGTGCTGCTCAATCTCTTCATCGACATTCTCTACGGCGTAATCGATCCGCGCGTGCGACTGGAAGGGTGAGGTTGGAAGATGAGTGCCGTTCTGCCTGCCGTTGAACCCGCCGCCTCCGCCCGCACTTCGGGCGTGGCTGCGATGTTCGAGCACACCCGCTATGTGCTCGGCGAAAACCGCGTCACCGCCTTTGCCTTCGGCCTTTTGGTCATCATCCTGTTCGCCGCGATTTTCGGGCCCTACATCGTGCCCTACGATCCGCTCGCCAGCGATACCGCATCAGCGCTGAAGCCGCCGTCAGCGGCGCACTGGTTCGGCACCGATCAACTGGGCCGCGACATCTTCAGCCGCGTTGTCGTCGCCACACGGCTCGATACCTTCATCGCGGTCGCTTCGGTGGCGCTGGTGTTCCTGATGGGCGGGCTCGCCGGCATCGCCGCCGGCTATTTCGGCGGCTGGACCGATCGCATCGTCGGCCGCATTGCCGACACCATCATGGCGTTTCCGCTGTTCGTGCTGGCGATGGGCATCGTGGCCGCGCTCGGCAACACCGTGCAGAACATCATCATCGCCACCGCGATCGTGAACTTTCCGCTCTATGCGCGCGTGGCGCGGGCCGAGGCCAATGTCCGCCGCAACGCCGGTTTCGTCCAGGCGGCACGGTTGTCGGGCAATGGCGAGCTGCGCATTCTGCTGGTGCATATCCTGCCCAACATCATGCCGATCATGATCGTGCAGATGTCGCTGACCATGGGCTACGCCATCCTCAACGCCGCGGGCCTTTCCTTCATCGGGCTTGGCGTGCGGCCGCCGACGGCGGAATGGGGCATCATGGTCGCGGAAGGCGCCACCTTCATGGTGTCGGGCGAATGGTGGATCGCGCTGTTCCCGGGGCTTGCGCTGATGATCGCGGTGTTCTGCTTCAATTTGCTCGGCGACGGCCTGCGCGACATCGTCGATCCGCAGCGGAGGACGTGATGGCTGATTCAGGCTTTGCCCGTCCTGGCCGCATGCGGGGAGATGGGACAGGAGCGCTGACCGTTCTACTTTGCATGGGGTTGTTTTCGATATTTTTGGGAAGGCTGTCATGACGGCCCAGCCTCTTCTCGACGTCCACGACCTCACCGTCGAGTTCTCCACCCGGCGCGGCATCGTCAAGGCCGTGCAGAACGTCAACATCTCCGTCGCCAAGGGCGAGACGCTCGGCATCGTCGGCGAATCCGGTTCCGGCAAGTCGGTGACATCCTATGCGGTGATGCGCATTCTCGACCGCGCCGGCAGGATCGCCGAGGGCTCGGTGATGTTCTCCGGCATCGACGTCAAGGCGGCGAGCGAGAACGAGATGCGCGATCTGCGCGGCCGGGAAATCTCGATGATCTTCCAGAACCCGCGCGCGGCATTGAACCCGATCCGCAAGGTGGGCGACCAGATCGAGGACGTGCTGCGCCAGCATGTGCAGAGCGCGCCGAGCGACCGCGGCGAGAAGGCGATCGAGGCGCTGGAACAGGTCAAGATCGCCCGCCCGCGCGAGCGCTATCACGCCTATCCGTTCGAACTATCCGGCGGCATGTGCCAGCGTGTCGTGATCGCGCTGGCGCTCGCCTGCAATCCGCAGCTCCTGATCGCGGACGAGCCGACGACGGGGCTCGACGTCACCACGCAGAAGGCGGTGATGGATCTGATCGTGGAGCTGACAAAGCGCCGCCACATGTCGACCATCCTGATCACGCATGATCTGGGGCTCGCCGCCGCCTATTGCGACCGCGTGGTGGTGATGGAGAAGGGCCGGGTGGTGGAGACGGCAAAGTCGGCGGATATTTTTGCGAGGCCTGAGCACGCCTATACCAGGAAGCTGATGCGCGCGACGCCGAGGATCGGCGTGTCGTTGCGCGATCTGTTGCCGGAGGAGGAGACGACTCCCGTCATGGCCGGGCATAGCCGTCCGAAGGACGGCGTCGCTTCCGCTCGCCTATACCCGGCCATCCATCCCTCTTCGAAAGACTCTTCTTCTGAGATGGACCCCCGGGTCAAGCCCGGGGGTGACGAGAATAAGTCGCCCCTTCTCCTCGTGGAAAAGCTCGTCAAGGAATATCCGCGCCAGGGCGCCAGCGCCGTTCTCACAAAACTGTTCTCCCGCAAGCCGCCGGTGGAAGCGGAAATATTCCGCGCCGTTGACGGCATCAGCTTCACGGTCGGCCATGGCGAAAGCGTCGGGCTGGTCGGCGAATCCGGCTGCGGCAAATCGACCACGTCGATGATGGTGATGCGGCTTCTCGACCAGACCTCCGGCCGCATTGCGTTCGACGGCAAGGAGATCGGCGCCATCGTGCCGCAGGCCTTTGCGCGGCTGCCGCTGCGCAAGAGCATCCAGATGGTGTTCCAGGACCCGGCCGACAGCCTCAACCCGCGCTTCACCGCAGCGCGGGCGATCGCCGATCCGATTATGCAGCTTGGCGACATCAGGGGACGCGACGCGCTGCGCGCCCGCTGCGAGGAACTCGCCGGGCTGGTCGGCCTGCCCGTCAACCTGCTCGATCGCTTCCCGCACCAATTATCCGGCGGCCAGAAGGCCCGCGTCGGCATCGCGCGCGCGATTGCGCTGCATCCCAAACTTGTGATCCTCGACGAGCCGACGGCGGCGCTCGACGTCTCCGTGCAGGCCGTCGTGCTCAATCTGCTGCAGGACCTCAAGCAATCGATGGGCATGAGCTATTTGTTCGTGTCGCACGATCTGAATGTCGTGCGTTTGCTATGCGATCGTGTCATCGTGATGCGTGCGGGGCGAATCGTCGAGCAGGGCTCGTCCGAACGCGTGCTCGGCGATCCCAAGGATGCCTACACCAAGGAGTTGCTGACGGCGATCCCGCATCCGCCGTTGCCGGTTCACTAGAAAGTTGAGTACGAGCAAAATGGCTGCCGAACCCCTGGACGATTACATCAATGCCGTTGCGAAAGCGCTGGCGCTCCCGGTCGAAGAGGCCTGGCGGCCGGCGGTGCGCGCCAATCTCGAAGTGTCGCTGAGGCTGGCGCGGCTGGTCGATGAATTCCCGCTGCCTGATGAAACCGAGCCGGCCAGTGTCTACACAGCCTGATAGCGCCATGACCGTAAGCACCGATGGGCTGTCGGCCCAACAAATCGCGCAAGCCGTAACGGACCGCGAGCTTTCCGCGCTCGATGCGACCGAGGCCGCCCTGGCGCGGATCGCCAAGCACGATTCCGTGCTGAACTCGTTCACGGACATCACAGCCGAGCGCGCGCGCGCGAAAGCCCGCGCGGTCGACGCCGCCATCGCTGCCGGTGAAAAGGTCGGCCCGCTAGCCGGCGTGCCGTTCGCGGTGAAGAACCTGTTCGACGTGAAAGGTCTTGCCACCCGCGCCGGATCGAAGATCAACCGCGATCTTGCGCCCTCGACACGCGATGCCACCCTGATTGAACGCATGGAGGCGCAAGGCGCGGTGCTGGTCGGCGCACTCAACATGGGCGAATACGCCTATGACTTCACCGGCGAGAACGTGCATGACGGGCCGTCGTGCAATCCGCACGATCCGACGCGGATGACCGGCGGCTCGTCAGGTGGCTCGGGCAGCGCGGTCGGCGGCGGCCTCGTTCCGATCGCGCTGGGGTCGGATACCAATGGCTCGATCCGCGTGCCGTCGTCGTTCTGCGGCGTCTTCGGCCTGAAGCCGACCTACGGCCGGCTGTCGCGGGCACGCTCGTTTCCATTCGTCGCCAGCCTCGATCATCTCGGCCCGTTCGCGCGCAACGTCGGCGATCTCGCGCTGGCCTATGACGCGATGCAGGGGGCGGATGCCGACGATGCCGCGTGCACGACGCGGCCGGTCGAGCCGGTCGCGCCGTTGTTGGCCCAGGGCATCGACGGCCTGCGGGTGGCGGTTGCCGGCGGATACTTTCAGAAGAACGTCTTTCCGGAAGCCGTCGAGGCCGTGGCGCGCGTCGCCAAGGCCCTGAACGCGACGCAAACGGTCGAGATTCCCGAAGCTGCGCGCGCCCGCGCCGCGGCTTACGTGATCACCACGACCGAGGGCGCCTCGCTGCATCTCGATCGCCTGCGCAAGCGGCCGAATGATTTCGATCCGGCGGTGCGGGACCGCCTGATCGCCGGCGCGATGGTGCCGGCGCCGCTGGTCGATCGCGCGCAGAAATTCCGCCGCTGGTATCGCGCAAGGGTGCTGGAGCTGTTCAAGTCGGTCGACGTCATCATCGCGCCCGCCACGCCGTGCATCGCACCGAAACTGGGCCAGGTGAACTTCGTGCTCGACGGCGTCGAACTGCCGGTGCGCGCCAATATCGGCATCCACACCCAGCCGATTTCGTTCATCGGCCTGCCGGTGGTCGCGGTGCCGGTGCCGCTGGTGCCGATGCCGATTGGCGTGCAGATCATCGCCGCGCCCTGGCGGGAAGACATCGCGCTGCGCGTTGCGCATGCGCTGGAGCGCGCCGGCGTCGCAACAGCGCCGATCCCGAGAGGATTGTAACGATGGACATCGATCTTCCCGATGTACTGGCCGAGGTGACCGCGCAGTTCCAGCGCTACGAAAAGGCGCTGGTGTCGAACGATGTCGCGGTGCTCAACGAACTGTTCCGCAACGATCCCCGTACGCTGCGCTATGGCATCGGCGAAAATCTCTACGGCTACGAGCAGATCATGGCGTTCCGCGCCGCGCGCTCGCCGGTCGGGCTGATGCGCAAAACCGACAAGACGGTGATCACGACCTATGGCCGCGATACCGCCGTCGCCTCGACGCTGTTCTACCGCGAAAGCACGCCGGGCAGAGTTGGGCGGCAGATGCAGACCTGGGTCCGGTTTCCGGAAGGGTGGAAGATCGTCGCGGCGCATGTCAGCGTCATCGACGAGCCGAAGGGGCAGTAGCGATGAGCCTTGATGATCTTCCGGCACGTGGACCGCAGACCGGCGCCCAGCCGGAGACAGTGGTGAGGCGCGTCGATCGCCCTTCGCCATTGCGGGACAAGGTCACGCGCGCGGAAGAACTGCGGCTGCAGCTCGCCGACGAGATCGTGCGCGGCGTGCTGCCGCCGGGATCGGGGCTCGACGAGACCGACATCGCGCGGCGCTTCTCCGTGTCGCGCACGCCGGTGCGCGAGGCGCTGCGGCAATTGGTGGCGAGCGGCCTGGTCGAGGCTCGCGCCCATCGCGGCGCCGTGGTAGCGCAGCCTTCGCTCGATCGTCTGACGGAAATGTTCGAGGCGATGGCCGAACTGGAAGCGCTGTGTGCAGGTCTCGCCGCCGAACGGATGCCGCCGGGGGATCGCCAGACGCTGGAAGCGATCCACGAGGAATTGCGCGTGCTGAGCCATGCCGGCAATCCCGAGCGCTTTCACGCGGTCAACGAGCGCTTTCACAACGCGATCTATGCCGGCTCGCAAAACGGCTACATCGCCGAGATGACGCTGGCGACGCGGGTCCGGGTGCAGCCGTTCCGCCGCGCCCAGTTCCGCAACCTCGGACGTCTCGCAAAATCGCACGCCGAGCACGACCGCGTCGTGGTCGCGATCATGCGCGGCGACAAGGCCGGCGCCGCAGCCGCGATGCGCGCGCATATCGAGCAGGTGCGCGGGGAGTATGAGATCTACGCGGTGTCGGTGTAGGCGCAAAACCGTAGGGTGGGCAAAGGCGCGCAAGCGCCGTGCCCACCATCTTCCACCGTTGCATGCGATGGTGGGCACGCTTCGCTTTGCCCACCCTACGAAATGACGACTTACACTGCCACCTTCTCGGCCATGAACGCGCGCCAGCCGCCGAAAGATGAAATATCCCGCGCGCCATTGATGGCCGCAGCCTCGACCACAAAACCCTTCACGCCCCTGCCGTCCGCCAACCGCACCGTACCGATCCCGAGCGGCGGTGGAATCGCGGCGACGAATTTGCCGAATGCTGCGGCCGACAGCGCCCACAGCTCCAGCTTGATCGAATGTCCCGCACCGGCATCCACGCGCAGCATGCCGGGCTTCGGCGGCACCGTGTCGAGCGCGTAAAGCTTGTAATCCGGCGCCGTCGTTGCCGCTTCGAGCAGGCGTCCGCCGAGCACCTGTAGTTCGCTATTGAGCGCCATGCCCGAGAGATGCGCGCCGACCACGGCGATCGTGATTTCATCGCCACTCGCGCCGGCTTGCAATGCGGCGAGCGCGGGCTGCACCACGCCCTTGGCGCCCATCGCCAGTCCGGTGTCGGCATGAAACACCCGCCCGATGCCGGCGAGCTGCGCGTCGCGTCCGGCGGGCGCCAGCAGCGTGATGCCGAACGGAATGCCATCGCCTCGCATCGCGGCCGGCAGCGCCAGGCCGCAGAGGTCGAGCAGATTTACAAAATTGGTGTAGGTGCCGAGCCGGCTGTTGAGCTCGATCGGATTGGCCAGTACCTGCGCGGTCGAATAGGCCGTCGGGGCCGTTGGCAGCATCATTGCGTCGAAGTTGGCAAAGGTGCGCTCGGCTGCGCGCCGCAGCGCCTGTAGCCGATAGAGCGAGGCAAACGTGTCGGCAGCGGTCAGCCGCGCGCCGGCCGCAGTGATCTCGCGCGTCACCGGATGGATCGCATCCGGTGAGGAGGCCAGCAGGTCGCGGATTACGAGATAACGCTCAGCAACCCACGGGCCCTCGTAGAGCAGCCGCGCGGTCTCATAGAAAGGTTCGAGATCGAATTCGACCAGCGTGGCGCCAAGCGCTGTCCAGCGCTTGAGCGCTTCGCCATAGGCGTTCTCGGCCGCGCGGTCGCCGAAGAAAATCAATTGGCCGCTGCGGGGCACGCCGAGCCGGAGCGTGCCGGGAAATGCCGACATCGGCGCCAGCGGCCGCTCGCGCGAATAGGGATCGGCGCCGTCGGGACCTGCCATCGCCGTCAGCGCGGTCATCGCATCGTCGACGGTGAGCGAGAACACGGAGATGCAATCCAGCGTGCGGCACGCCGGAACGAGTCCGGCGTTGGAGATCAGCCCGAGGCTCGGCTTCAGGCCGACGATGTTGTTGAGCATCGCCGGCACCCGGCCGCTGCCGGCCGTATCGGTGCCGAGCGCGAGCGGCACGAGGCCGGCGGAAACGGCGACTGCCGAGCCCGAACTCGACCCGCCCGGAACGAGATCGTCGCGCACCGGGTTGACCGGAATGCCGTAGGGCGAGCGGACGCCGACCAGGCCGGTCGCGAACTGATCGAGATTGGTTTTGCCGATGATGATGGCGCCGGCCGCGCGCAGCTTTTTAACCGCCGTCGAATCCTGCGCCGGCGAATACGAAAAGGCCGGGCAGGCCGCCGTAGTCGCCAAGCCCTGCGCGTCGATATTGTCTTTCACCGCGACCGGAACGCCGAACAGCGGCAGCGCGCCCGCGTCCTTCGAAGCCAGCGCCTCGGCTTCCTTGATCGCGTCCTTCTCGTCGCGCAGGCTGATGAAGATGGCGGGATCGTTGTGGTCGCGGATGCGCTGGTAGGAGCGGGTGATGGTCTGCGCCGGGGTCATGGCGCCGGCGCGGTGCGCGGCGACGATGTCGGCAACGGTTTCAGGCGTGTCGGACCCCATGGCGAGCAAAACTCCAGCGAGCAAAGATTACCGGGAGTGAAGCAAGCGATGTGCCATTGTGTACAATGGCTCGGGTGGACCAATGTTCAAATATAGAGACGTAATTTCATGTACTTATGACGTCGTGGGACGTACGCGCGTTCTGATCTCGGTCACGTTTCTGCCTAAAAATTAGGCTGTCCGGCCTTGGGCGAGGCGATCAGGTGAACGCCGACAGGATCTGCAGCAGCCGCTCACGGTTTTCCTTGCCGATCTTCTCGGCCACGTGGCGCTCGTGCTCGGCGGCGAGGCGCTTGAATTGCGCCAGCGCGGTCCGGCCGCGCGCGGTCAGGTGCAGCGCGTGGGAGCGGCGGTCGGTGGCGGATTTGACGCGGCTGACGAGATCGCGATGTTCGAGGCTGTCCAGCAGATGCACCAGCCTGGCTCGCTCGATCCCGAGCCGTTTTGCCACCGCCATCTGGCTCAGACCCGGGTTGGCGCCGATCACCGTCATCACCGAATACTGCGTCGGGCGGATGTCGACGGCGGCAAGCGTGCGGATGAAGTCCTGAAAGATCCAGATCTGGAAGCGCCGCACCGCGTAGCCGGCGTGGCCGGCGAGCGCGTCGAGACCGATCTCGTCATTCAGGAGGTCGTTGTGCGCACTGCCGTTTTCGCTTTGCGCGCGGCCGGGGCGCGGCCGGATACCGGTGCGCGATTTGGTAATTTTGGATACCTGAGCGTTCCTCGCCATCCTTCCCTTCTAGCGCGTCGCGGGCGCAAGGGAAAGATTGTTGTTGACGACAACAATTGTTGTGCTCAACATTAGCGTCAAGCCAGCCCGCTCGAGGCTGCTAGGAGGAAGCCCATGACCATCGCCGCCATCAGCGGTGCCGATTCCCAATATCTTTTCGCGACGCCCGCGATCGCCAGCGATCGCCGAGGCGATGGCAGCATCATCCTGAAATCCACGACGCCGCTTGGGGCGAGCGCACGCTGCATCGGCGACTGGCTGGAGCATTGGGCGCAGCAGGCACCGGACCGGATATTTCTCGCCGATCGCGCCAGTGTCGATGCGCCGTGGGTCACCGTTACCTACAAGGATGCGTTGAGGCAGGTGCGCTCCGCCGCGGCGTGGGTTCTCGCGCAAGGCCTGAGCGCCGAACGTCCGCTGGTGATCCTCTCCGACAACAGCGTCGAACATGCGCTGTTCGCGCTGGCGGCCCAGCATGTCGGCGTGCCATCGGCCGCGATTTCGCCGGCCTATTCGCTGATGTCAAAGGATTTCGACAAGCTCAAGAGCATGGTCACGCTGCTCGGGCCCGGCGCGATCTATGTTTCCAGCGCCAAACCGTTCGCGGCGGCGCTGGCGGCGATCGCGCCGCTGCATTCGGTCGCGATCGTCAGCGGCGATGCCGACGACAGCCATGCAATTCCGTTCCGTACCATCGCGGCTACCCCGGAAACACCCGCAGTCGCGACAGCGTTTGCTGCGATCACGCCGGATACGATCGCAAAATTCCTGTTCACCTCGGGTTCGACCGGCACGCCAAAGGCCGTCATCAACACCCAGCGCATGCTGACCTCGAGCCAGCAGGCCAAGGCGCAGACCTGGACCTTCCTCGAGGATAGCGACGAGGATCTCGTGATCCTCGACTGGCTGCCCTGGAGCCACACCTTCGGCGCCAACCACAATTTCAATCTGGTGCTGCGCAACGGCGGCACGCTCTATGTCGACGGCGGCAAGCCCGCGCCCGGGCTGTTCGCAGCGTCGCTCGCCAATCTGCGCAGCGTGATGCCCACGGTTTATTTCAACGTGCCGCGTGGCTTTGACATGCTGATCGCAGCGCTGCGCGGCGATGAGGCATTGCGGACGAAATTCTTCAGCGAGGTCAAGTTCGCCTTCTATGCCGGTGCTGCTCTCCCACAAAATCTCTGGGACGCGCTGGAAGAACTCTCGATCAAGACGGTCGGCCGTGTGCTGCCGATGGTGTCGGCCTGGGGCTCGACCGAGACGTCGCCGCTGGCGACCGATTGCCATTTCCAGGCCAAACGCTCCGGCAATATCGGCGTGCCGATCCCCGGCACCGAACTGAAGCTGGTGCCCTCGGGCGACAAGCTTGAGGTGCGGGTGCGCGGCCCGAATGTCACGCCCGGCTATTGGAAAGCACCTGAGCTGACCGCGCAGGCATTCGATGCCGAAGGTTTTTATCTGATCGGCGACGCCGTGACCTTTGCCGATCCGGCGCATCCCGAACTCGGATTGTTCTTCGATGGTCGCGTCGCGGAGGATTTCAAACTCAATTCCGGCACCTGGGTCAGCGTCGGCACCTTGCGCGTCGCCGGCATCGCGGCGCTGGCGCCGCTGGCGCAGGATATCGTGGTGACCGGCCACGGCGGCGACGAGGTTCGTTTCCTGGTGTTTCCGAACATCGCGGCCTGCCGGGTGCACGCCGGCCTGCCTGACAATGCCGACGTGAAAGACGTGATCGGTCACGACAAGGTCCGCAGCGCCATCGCACACGGCCTTGCTAAACTGAAGGGGCAGAGCGGCAACTCGTCAGGTCACGCGACGCGGGCGTTGCTGCTGGCCGAGCCGGCCTCCGTCGACGGCGGTGAGATCACCGACAAGGGCTACATCAACCAGCGCGCGGTGCTGACGCGGCGTGCGAGCGCGGTGGCAACACTGGACGACGATATGTCGAGCGAATGGATCGGCTGCGCCGGGTAAGATGAATTCGAGCCCTCAAAACCCGTTCTTGTGCGCGTCGACCAGCCGCACCAGCATCTGGAGAAAGGCGGCTTGCTCTGATTTGCTGAGCGCAGAAAGCGTCTGCGCATTGAAACTCTCACCCAGTCGGCTGGCTTCGTCGGCGCGCCGCTCGCCTGTCGCGCTGAGGCTGAGTTCGACCGCGCGTCGGTCCCGCGCCGACCGCTTGCGCTTGAGGATTCCGGTCTCCTCCATCCGAGACAGGATCTTCACCAGATTGGGCAATTGCATCTTCAGCACAGCGGCAAGCTCGCTCTGCGTCACCGTCTTGTTGTCGCGGACCGCGACGAGGATGGCGTATTCGAGCGGCGACAGCTTTAACGATTCGAAATAGGGGTAAAACGCCTCGAAATTCTGCAATTGCAGGATCCGGATCATGAAGCCGGGAGTGCGCTGCAGCGCGGTCAGATCGAGTTCGCGCGCCGAATCCGGTTCGGCCGGCCTGGCTCCCCCGTTGGTCTTGCGCGTCGAAACTTTTCCGATTCTTGCCATGGGCAATAGCTCGCACGGCATTACGTGAATTGACAATCCTCAAAATGCTTATAAGTTATAAGCAATTTAGAAGTGGTCGCGAAGGCCGCCTTTTCCACACAGGAGGGAATGCATGCGACAGTTTTTTCGCGAAGGGATGTTCGTTGCCGCGTTTGGCGCGCTGCTCGTCAGCCCGGCACACGGCCAGGAACGCGTCCGCATCGGCGTGCTCAACGATCAGTCGGGCGTGTTCTCGACCTATCAGGGCGTAGGTTCGGTCATCGCGGCGCAAATGGCGGTGGAGGATTATGGCGGCAAGGCCGCCGGCAAGCCGGTCGACGTCATCACCGCCGACCATCAGAACAAGACCGATGTCGGCGTCGGCATCGCGCGGCGCTGGTACGACACCGAAAGCGTCGACGCCATCTTCGATCTGCCGAACTCGGCGATTGCGCTGGCGGTTGCTGCCATGAGCGAGCAGAAGAACAAGGTCTTCATCGGCTCCGGCGCCGGCACCGCGCTGCTCACCGGCGAGAAATGCACGCCGAATACCGTGCACTGGACCTATGACACCTACGCCTACGGCCGCGGCCTCGGCAAAGCCGTGGTGGCCCAGGGCGGCAAGAAATGGTTCTTCCTGACCGCCGATTATGCCTTCGGCCATGATCTGGAGAAGCAGGCGATGGAAGGCGTCAAGGCGTCCGGCGGCGAGGTGCTCGGCGCCGTGCGTCATCCGCTCGGCACCGCCGACTACGCCTCGTTCCTCTTGCAGGCGCAGGCCTCAGGCGCCGATATCGTCGGCGTCGCCAATGCCGGCGACGACACTATCACCTCGATCAAGCAGGCGGCGGAGTTCGGGCTGACGCAGAAGCAGCGGCTGGTCGGCCTGATTCTCGGCATGAACGGCATTCCCGCGTTGGGGTTGAAGGCGGCGCAGGGCGCGCAGATCATGAACCCGTTCTACTGGGATTTGAACGACGGCACGCGCGCCTTCGCCAAGCGCTTCGCTGAACGCCATCCGCAGAAGAATTATCCCAACGACATGCAGGCCGGCGTCTACGCCTCCGTGCTGCATTACCTCAAGGCCGTCGACAAGGTCGGCGGCGCCGTGGACGGCAAGGCGGTGGTTGCGACGATGAAGGCAATGCCGACCGACGATCCGCTGTTCGGCAAGGGAACCATCCGCGCCGACGGACGCAAGATCCATCCGCTCTATCTGCTCGAGGTGAAGAAGCCGGATGAGTCGACGTCGAAGTGGGATCTTCTGAAGGTCGTTGCAACCATTCCCGGCGATCAGGCGTTCCGGCCGGAGAGCGAAGGCAACTGCCCGCTGGTCAAGAAGTGACCTGACCGCGCGGCGTACTCCTCACTTTCCGTCATGGCCGGGCTTGTCCCGGCCATCCACGTCTTTTGCTCGATGAGAACAAAGACGTGGATGCCCGGCACAAGGCCGGGCATGACGAGCCAAATGAAAGTGCCTGATTTCATTGGTTGCACTTTGAGTCAGGCTCTCTCGGAACTCTGCTCTCGACGCTTGCTATTTATGTTGCCAAGGCAACTAGTTTGTGCGAGCCTGTTTTCGACAAGCGGCCGACCGCAGAGCACGAGAGTGCCGGGCTGCACAGGGAGAAACGGATGTTCGGGCGTGTCGGATCGTCACGACACAGTGTGGTGCGCGCGAAGCGCGATGACGGCGCTGTTCGCCGCGGCGTGACTAATGCTCGCCGCTCAATCCCGCGTGTCGACTTCGCCCGCGCCCTTTACGGCGTCGAGATTGCCGTGCACCCGCAACAGCAGCGCGATCAAGGTTTCCCGCTCCGGCTTGCTCAGGCAGGAGAGCAGGCGGCGCTCACGTTCGAGCGCGACCGCGATGACCTGGTCGTGGGTGGTGTATCCCTTCGCGGTCAGGGAGATCGAATGGGTGCGCCCGTCCTCACGGTCGGCCCGGATGTTGACCAGCCCGCGCTCTTCCATGCCGGCCAGTGTCCGGCTGACCGGCCCCTTGTCGAAACCGATCACGTGGCAGATGCGGGCCGCCGAAATTTCCGGCTCGATCGCCAGCAGCGACAGGATCCGCCATTCCGTGACGTTGACCCCAAAACGCTTCTGATAGACCACGGTCGCACTGCGCGACAATTTGTTGGCGATGAAGGTGATGAGCGCCGGAACGTAACGGTCGAGGTCGAGCACCTGTTCGGCCCGTCCGTTCCTGCTTGCCGCGCCCGCGCGAGGGGCGCGCGCCTGTCTGTTCCTGCTCATGCTCTTCCGAAGCCGCTTCAGCGTTCCAGACATAGAGACTGCGCATACCGCTCTGCAAGAACATTATGCAGGAGACCCACATGAGCGCGACCTCCCGGACCGATTCTGTCACCCCGGAGCATGGTGCGCCGGCCGGCGTACCCCACCTCGACGTGGACCCGTTCTCGACCGAGTTCTTCGAGGAGCCGCACCCGATCCACGAAGCGCTGCGCGAGGCCGGCCCGGTGGTGTGGCTCGACAAATGGGGCGTCTATGGCGTGGCACGCTATGCGGAGGTGCACGCCGTCCTCAACGATCCCATGACCTTCTGTTCCAGCCGCGGCGTGGGCTTAAGCGATTTCGCCAAGGAGAAGGCCTGGCGTCCGCAAAGCATCATCCTCGAGGCGGATCCCCCGGCGCACACGCGCACCCGCGCCGTGCTGAACCAGATTCTGTCGGCGACCGCGATGAAGCCGCTGCGCAGTCATTTCACCGCACTGGCCGAAGCCAAGGCCGACGAATTGCTGGCGCGCGGAGGCTTTGATGCGATCACCGATCTTGCGGAAGCCTATCCGTTGTCGGTTTTCCCCGACGCGCTCGGACTGAAGCAGGAAGGCCGCGAGAATCTGCTGCCTTATGCAAGCCTCGTATTCAACGCCTTCGGGCCGCCGAACCAGCTGCGCCAGGAAGCGATCGAGCGCTCTGCGCCGCACCAGGCCTATGTCGCCGAACAATGCCAGCGCGAAAATCTCGCCCCCGGTGGCTTCGGCGCCTGCATCCATGCCCGCGCCGATGCTGGTGACATCACCCATGAGGAAGCGCCGCTATTGGTGCGCTCGCTGCTGTCGGCCGGACTCGACACCACCGTCTATGGCATCGGCGCAGCCGTCTATTGCCTGGCGCGCTTTCCCGACCAACTGGCAAAACTGCGCAGCGATCCGACGCTGGCGCGCAACGCCTTCGAAGAGGCGATCCGCTTTGAAAGCCCGGTGCAGACCTTCTTCCGCACCACGACGCGGGAGGTCGAACTGTCAGGCCATCGTATCGGGGAAGGGGAGAAGGTCCTGATGTTCCTCGGCGCCGCCAACCGCGATCCGCGGCGCTGGGAGAGGGCTGACAGCTACGACATCACTCGCCGCACCACGGGCCATGTCGGATTTGGCTCCGGCATCCATATGTGCGTCGGCCAGCTCGTCGCCCGCCTGGAGGGCGAGGTGATGCTGGCGGCGATCGCCCGCAAGGTCGGAAAGATCGAGATCACGGGGCCGGTAAAGCGCCGCTACAACAACACGCTGCGCGGTCTCGAAAGTCTTCCCATCACGATTTCTCCGGCCTGACGGACCGCCCATGCCGAGCATCACCTTCATCCATCCCGACGGGCGCCAGCAGCGCATCGACGCCAGCCATGGCGAAAGCGCCATGCAGGCTGCGACGCGCCAGGATGTCAGCGGAATTCTGGCCGAATGCGGCGGCAGCGCCATGTGCGCCACCTGCCATGTCTATGTCGATGACGACTGGCTCGCCCGCCTGCCAGCGATGGGTGACGATGAGGACGCGCTGTTGGATGGCGCCGCCGCCGAGCGGCAGGCCAACAGCCGTCTGTCCTGCCAGATCAAGCTTGGCGCGGACCTTGACGGTTTGGTCCTGCGGCTACCGGACCGCCAGACGTGATGACGTGACCGGCGGCCACCGCCTGCATTGAATTTAAACCCGGCGAAGTTCGGGAACATCAGAGATCAGATACAGAGGGAGAAAATGATGAGGGCTTTGAAGTTCGGTCTGGCGCTTGCCTTGTCTTGCGCAATAGCGCCGGCGGCGCGTGCGCAAATTTCCGACAATGTCGTGCGTGTCGGCGTGCTCAACGACATTTCCGGCATCTTCCAGGACACCAACGGCATGGGCTCGGTGGAAGCCGCGCGCATGGCGGCGGAAGATTTCAACGGCGGCGGCAAGGGCATCAAGGTTGAAATCGTCTATGCCGATCACCAGAACAAGGCCGACGTGGGTTCCGCGATCGTGCGCAAATGGCTCGATGTCGACGGCGTCGATGCCGTGGTCGACGTGCCGAACTCGGCGGTCGGCCTCACCATCAATTCGCTGCTGCGGGACAGCCGCATGACGTTCCTGGCGTCATCGACCGCGAGCTCCGACCTCACCGGCAAGGCCTGCTCGCCCAACACCATTCAGTGGGTCAACGACGCCTGGGCGACCGGCAATTCGACCGCAGCGGCGATGATGTCGCGCGGCGGCAAGGAATGGTACTTCATCACGGTGAACTTTGCGCTCGGCCAGGGCATCGAGGCCGAGGCCACCAATTACATCGAAAAGCATGGCGGCAAGGTGCTCGGCTCGGCCAAGCACCCGCTCAACACGGCTGACTTCGCCTCGCTGCTGCTGCAGGCGCAGAATTCCAAGGCCAAGGTGATCGGGCTTGCCAATGCCGGCGGCGATACCGTCAACGCGGTGAAGCAGGCCGCCGAGTTCGGCCTCCAGCAGAGCGGTCAGACCATGGTGGCGTTCCTGCTGTTCATCAACGACGTCCACGGTATGGGGTTGAAGGTCGGGCAGGGCCTGCAATTGTTCGAGGCGTTTTACTGGGACATGGATGACGACACCCGCGCGTTCGCAAAACGCTTCGCGGCGCGGCCGGGCGTGAACGGCAAGATGCCGAGCGGCAACCAGGCCGGCGTCTATGCCTCCACGCTCGCCTATCTCAACGCCGTGGCGGCAACCGGCAGCGATCACGCCAAGGACGCCGTACCGCAGATGAAGAAGTTCAGGGGCAAGGACAAATTGTTCGGCGACGTCACCATCCGTCAGGACGGCCGCGTCATTCACCCGATGTACCTGTTCGAGGTCAAGAAGCCCGAAGAGTCGAAATACCCCTACGACTACTACAAGCTGGTTTCGACCATTCCCGCCGACCAGGCCTTCCGCCCGCTCGCCGATGGCGGCTGCTCGCTGGTGAAGTAACGCACCGCTCTCCTCCCTCTCCCGCTTGCGGGGGAGGGCCGGGGTGGGGGTTTCACCGCATAAAGGCTGGCAAACGCGGCCACCGATCATTCTTTATTTCGATTGACGTCCACGCGGCCTGAACCATTCTAAGCACGAACGGCCGGCCCAAACGCGACCGCAAAACGATAGCAGGGGGAAGCGATGCATCACCTCAAATTCGATAGGCGCGTGCGGGCGCAGTTTCTGCTGGTTGTGGCTGCTTCGCTCTTCGCTGCGGATGCAATGGCCGCAAAGATGGTCGGCGATCCCGCCGCGACCTGTGGCGACCTGATCAAGCCGACCGACAATGTTGTCCGGATCGACTCCGCCTCGATCGTTGCACCCACACCACTCGCCGTCGCCGAACGAGGGCCAACGCCGGCAGCGCGCGTCACCCCGGCCAATCCGGAATTCTGCAAGGTGCTCGGCCAGATCGCGCCGGCAGATCCCAATGCGCCGCCGATCAAATTCCAGGTCAACCTCCCGATCGAGTGGAACGGCCGCTCGCTGCAATATGGCGGCGGCGGTTTCAACGGCGTGCTGATCACCGGGCTTGCCTTGCCGCCGGCCTTTCCGTTCGGCGCACCGTCGCCGCTGGCGCGCGGCTTCGTCACCTATGGCACGGATTCCGGCCATGAGACCAAGCCGGGCGAGCCGCCGCAATTGTTCGCGCTCAACGACGAGGCGTTCGAGAATTTCGCGCATCGCTCCTACAAGCGCGTGCGGGATGCCGCCGTTGCCCTGATGGTGCGCGCCTATGGCAACCCGCCGTCCAAACTTTATTTCATGGGATCGTCGGAAGGCGGCCGCGAGGCGCTGACGATGGCGCAGCGTTACCCTGAGGATTTCGACGGCATCTTTGCCCGCGTACCCGTCATCAACTGGGTCGGGTTGCAGCATGCGGGGACGCGTGGGGGCCTCGCCACCATGGGCGAAGGCTGGATCCGCCCGGCGCAGGTCGAACTGGTGGCAAAGGCGGTGCTTGCCGCTTGCGACAAGGCCGACGGCGCCGAGGATTCGCTGGTGCTGGACCCGGTCGGCTGCAAGGCGAAATTCCAACCTGAAACGCTGCGCTGCGCGGCGGGGCAGAGCGGCGACCAGTGCCTCAGCGATCCGCAGATCGCGGCGATCAAGACGCTGCATTCGACCTACAAGTTCCCGTTTGCGCTGGAGAACGGCCTTGACGATTATCCGGGCTGGGGTGTCTCCGGCGAAAACATCCCGGCCTTCGGTCCGACCGGCGGCTGGGTCTCCTGGTGGCTCGGCAAGGCGGCCCCGGCGCAGCCACCGGCGCCCACCAACGGGATCGCCTGGATCTATGGCGCGGGCGGCATCCAATATGTCTTCGCGCGCGATCCGAAGCTGGACGTCACGACCTACAAGCCCGCGGAGCACAAGGAGCGCCTGCTGTATGTGTCGCGCCTGATGGATTCGACCAATCCTGACCTCAGCCGCTTTGCCGCGCGCGGCGGCAGGCTGGTGATCCTCGAAAACATGGCCGACTACGCCCAGAGCCCCTATGCAGGCATCCGCTACTTTGAAAATGTGCAGCGCACCTTGGGCAAGGAGAAGACGGCGGAATTCGTCCGGCTCTACACCGCGCCCGGCGTCGATCATGTCGGCTCGGGCGCGCCCGCCAATGTCGACATGCTGGCCGTGCTGGTTGACTGGGTCGAGAACGGCAAGGCGCCCGGCGATCTCCAAGTGATCGAGCAAAAGGTGGAGGCGCCGGCGTTCGAGACGACGCGCGCGCTGCCATTGTGCCAATGGCCGGCATGGCCGCACTACAAATCGGGGCCGACGAATAGCGCCGCCAGTTTTGCCTGCGCGCCGTAAACCTATCCGGTGACCTTGCTCGACCCCTGCGTGATCAGCCGCGCGGCGCGCTGGTCGCGGGCGTGAATCCACAGCCAGCTCAGCGCCACGCTGAGCCGGTTGCGCAGGCCGATCAGGAAGTAGATGTGGGCGATGCCCCAGATCCACCACGCGAGATTGCCGCGCAGTTTCATCCAGCCGAAATCGATCACGGCCTTCTTCTTGCCGATCTGCGCGAGGCTGCCGGCATGCTTGTAGCGGAACGGCGGCCGCGTGCCGCCGTTCAGGCGTGCCTTGATCAGTGCGGCCACATAGCGTCCCTGCTGCTTGGCCGCCGGCGCGATGCCCGGCACAGGATTGCCGTCGGGGCCGGCGATCGTCACGGTGTCGCCGATGGCAAAGACATCGGGATGGCCGGGCACGGTGAGATCAGGCTCGACCTTCAGGCGATAGGCGCGGTCGGCGGGCGCGCCCATCCATTCCGCCGCGCGTGAAGCGCGCACGCCGGCGGCCCAGACGATGGTTCGAGCCTCGAGCTTGTTGCCGCCATAGACGACGCCATCGATGGCACATTCGGTGACGGGCTGCCCCAGCACCACCTCGACGCCGATCTCCTCCAGCGAGCGCTGCGCGTAAGCCGAGAGATCCTCGGGGAAGCCTGCCAGCACGCGCGGGCCGGCCTCGACCAGGACGACGCGGGTCTTGTGGGTGTCGATGTTGCGAAAGTCCGGCGGCAGCGTGTCCTTGGCGAGGTCGGCGATGGTGCCGGCCATTTCGACGCCGGTCGGGCCGGCGCCGATGATGACGAAGGTGAGCAGCGCCGCGCGCCTGACAGTATCGGTCTCGCGCTCGGCGCGCTCGAAGGCGACGAGAATGCGCCGCCGCAGCGTGGTGGCGTCCTCCAGCGTCTTCAGGCCCGGCGCGAACGGTTCCCATTCGTCATGGCCGAAATAGGCGTGGCGGGCGCCGGTGGCGAGGATCAGCGTGTCGTAGGCGATGGTATCGCCGTCTTCGAGCAGCACGCGTTTACCCGCGGCGTCGATGCCGCTGACATTGGCGAACAGCGTCGTCACCTCCTTGCGGCCGCGCAGCAGGTAGCGGATCGGCCAGGCGATTTCCGACGTCGCCAGCGAAGCGGTCGCGACCTGGTAGAGCAGCGGCTGAAACAGATGATGGTTGCGGCGATCGATCAGCGTGATCTTGACCGGCGCCCCGGCAAGACCGAAGGCCGCCTCCAGCCCGCCAAATCCGGCGCCGACAATCACGACGTGATGGGGTTCTTTCGGCACTGTCGTCATGGGAATGCGACCCCGGTTTCAGATATCTCGACGCATTGGATTATGTAGCCATTTGCGCCAGCGGTCCAAGACGTCTTTGCCAATCGGCCGATAGCGAAAGCGCATCGCGCAAAGGCAAAAAGAATTTCCTGGAGACCGCATCCTTTGCCTGCGCCCGAACGTCCTTGAGGTCGAGACGCCTGCAACAAGGAGAATGCCATGAGACGGACCGTAATCAGGTACAGGACAAAGCCGGAAATGGCCGACAGGAACGCGGAACTGATCGCGGCGGTGTTTGCGGAGCTGAAGGCGGCGCAGCCGCAAGGCCTCCGCTATCTGTCGCTGCGGCTGGAGGACGACACGTTCATTCATTTCGTCGAGAGTGCGGCCGGCGACGGCTCCAGCGCCTTGCCGAAACTGGCGGCCTTTCAGGCGTTTCAGAACGGCATTCGGGAACGTTGCGCCGAACCGCCGGTGCCCAAGGGCGCTACCGTGGTCGGCAAATACCATATGCTGGGCGAGCCCTGACCTGCGCCGGAGGCAGAATGACCGCGCTTCCCGAGACGTCCGCCGCTTCCGACATCGAACGCCTGCTGGTCGCGATGCGGCCAAAACTGCATCGCTACTGCGCGCGCATGGTCGGCTCGGTCATCGACGGCGAGGACGTGCTGCAGGACGCGCTGATCAAGGCGGTGGAGGCGCATCCCTCCGCCGGTCATATCGGCAATCCCGAAGGCTGGCTGTTCCGGATCGCGCATAATACTGCGCTGGATTTCCTGCGCCGGCGCAACCGCCAGGAGACGCTCCGCTCGATGGAGGAGGCGGATATGATCGTTGACCAGCTCGATGACGTGGAAAGCCGTCAGATCGCCGCCACTTCCTTGCGCACCTTCATGCGGCTATCGGTGCCGCAGCGCGGAAGCGTGATCCTGATGGACGTGCTTGGTTGCTCGCTGAAGGAAATCTGCGAGACCATGGATTGCAGCCTGCCCGCGGCCAAGGCCGCGCTGCATCGCGGCCGCGCGCAGTTGCGCGAATTTGCCGCCGAGCCGGACGACACGCCGCAACAGCGATTGTCGGATGCCGATCGTGCGCGCCTCGGCGCCTATGTCGCCCATTTCAACGCCCGCGATTTCGACGCGATCCGCGCCATGATCTCGGACGATGTCAGGCTCGATCTCGTCAACAAGACCCGGATGCGCGGCAAGGCCGAGGTATCCCGCTATTTCGGCAACTACGCCAAGGTCAGCGATTGGCGACTGGTCCCGGGCCTCGTGGAACGGCGTCCCGCCATTCTGGTGTTCGATCCGGACGAAAGCGATTCACGGCCGAAATATTTCATGCTGCTGGGCTGGTCGGCAGATAAGGTCGCGACCATCAGGGATTTCCGCCACGCGCCTTACGTCGTCGATGGGGCGGAGTATCTGATCTGAAGCTAGAGCCCGCGGCGGCCGAATCCACCATTGGCTGGCCGCGAGATTTGCGGCGCGGCCAAGGTCTCCACGACCGGGTGGGGCGATGGCGGATCGGGCGCTCGAAAGCGATCGTCAGGTGTCGGTGCCGGGCTGTCATCCGCGCCGCTCGGACAAAACAGCAAGGCGAGAAAGAGCGAGAGGTTGACGAGTGCGCCGACCATCGTGCAGCGCTCATGGCCCAGTGACATGGCCGGGAATTTGGTGGCGACGAGCCCGTCAACGATCGCAACCGCGATCCACGCCGGCATCACGCAAACCGGATCCCATCCGATATCCCTGAATCGCATCGACTGCAGCGTAACGGTGAGCCACGCGAAGAAGATGGCGGCGGCGAAGATCGGCCCCGAGGTCGGGCTTGGCACTGTTCCCTTGGGCGCGGTCTGAAAGGCGTAAGCGATGGCGGCGGCGTAAACGACGACCATCATGATGGTGACCACGAGCGTGCTGCAGAAAAAATGCAGTCGGCCGATGCGCGCATTGAAGCCGAACAGGAAACCCAGCATGGATCTCACCTCGTCGGCGCAGTTGGCTACAGATTGCTTTCGGAGCTGTGAACCGCGGAGGTTGCAAGCGGAGCTTGGCTTCCAGCCGCTTGAGGGAATCCCTAAAATCCGAGCGGCCGGCGCCCGCTGCGGTGCGACAATTGTTGCCCTGGCAACCGGCATTATAATTCTTGCCATCCCCGCTGTCTGCGAATTATGGTGCAGGCCGCAGGGGTATGAGCCGAAGGTCCAAAGCCGGGCCGGCGGTTCATGCTTGCCGCTGACCGGCCATTTCGCGCACAAAATAACCTCACCTGATAATGAGGCGCGCGAGACAAGCGCCGGCCGTCCGGGATGACCGGGTCTGGTTCGATAACGAGGAGGGGAGTGAATATGAAAAAGGCATTCTGGCTGGCTGGCGCGGCGATTCTGGCGCTGACGCAGACCGCGGCCGCAGGCGACACCATCAAGATCGGCTTTGTCTCGACCTTCAGCGGCCCGACCGCTGTGATCGGCAACGACATGCGCAACTCGTTCGAACTGGCGCTCGACCATCTCGGCCGCAGGATGGGCGGCAAGCCGGTCGAGGTGATCTACGAGGACGACGGCCAGAAGCCGGATGTCGGCAAGCAGAAGACCGAAAAACTGATCCAGTCCGACAAGGTCGATTTCATCGCCGGCTATATCTGGTCGAACGTGCTGCTGGCTTCGCTGAAGACCGCGGTCGATTCAAAGACCTTCCTGATTTCGGCGAATGCCGGTCCCTCGCAGCTCGCCGGCGAACTCTGTTCGCCCTACGTATTCTCGACCTCCTGGCAGAACGACCAGACGCCGCAGGCGGTCGGCACCTACATGAACCAGAAGGGCGTGAAATCGGTGTTCCTGATCGGCCCGAACTACGCCGCCGGCAAGGACATGCTCGCCGGCGTGAAGAGCACGTTCAAGGGCCAGGTCGTGGGCGAGGAATACACGGTGTGGCCGAGCCAGCTCGACTTCTCCGCCGAACTCACCAAGGCTAAGAACTCCAAGGCCGAGTCGATCTTCGTGTTCTATCCAGGTGCTGCCGGCGTGCAGTTCCTCAATCAATATGCCCAGGCCGGCATCAAGGGCCAAATCCCGCTCTATACGGCGTTCACGATCGACGAATTGTCGCTGCCGCTGCAGAAGGACAACGCGATCGGCGTGCCCGGCGCCCAGCAATGGGTCAACGATCTGCCGAACGCCGAGAACAAGAAGTTCGTCGAGGACTACCGCAAGAAGTACACCGGCCTGCGTCCGACCTTCTACGGCGCGCAGTCCTACGACGCGGTGAACCTGATCAACAGCGCGGTGGTTGCGGTGAAGGGCGACACCTCGAAGAAGGACGAGATGAAGGCCGAGATGGAGAAGGCCAACTTCAAGTCCGTGCGCGGGCCGTTCAAATACGGCAAGAACCACATCCCGATCCAGAACTTCTACCTGCAGGACGTGGTCAAGGACGCTGACGGTCAGCTCTCGCTCAAGACGGTGGCGACCATCGTCAAGGACGACCAGGACCGCTTCGTCGACAAGTGCCCGATGAAGTGATTGGCATGACCGGTGCATGATCGCCGATCGCGCGCCCTCGGGCTTGACCCGGGAGCGGTTCGCGACCGATCATCCGCCCAACAAGAAAATGGCGGCGGCGCAGATGTGCTGCCGCTGTTTTTTCAGGCCCAGAGTTTTTAGGGATCCATGCTCGTCCTCGTAGAACAATCGCTGAACGGTTTGCAGTTCGGTCTGCTCCTGTTCCTGCTGGCGGCCGGCTTGACGCTGGTGTTCGGCATCATGGACTTCGTCAACCTGGCGCACGGCTCGCTCTACATGATGGGCGCGTATTTCGCCGCGACCTTCGTGGCGTGGACGAACAGCTTTGTGCTGGGCATCCTGATGGCGCTTGGCGCCACGCTGCTGCTCGGTATCCTTCTTGAGTTCGTGGCGCTGCGGCATCTCTATGGCCGCGACCATCTCGACCAGGTGCTGGCAACCTTCGGCCTGATCCTGTTCTTCAACGACGCCGTGCGGCTGATCTGGGGACCGGCCGGCCTGTCGCTGCCGCTGCCGTCCTGGCTGACCGTGCCGGTGCAGATCGTCCCCGGCGTGTTCTATCCGGCCTACCGTCTCTCGATCATCGTGGTCGCGCTGGCGGTCGCCGCCATGCTGTATGTCGTGGTGATGCGGACCAGGATCGGCATGCTGATCCGCGCCGGCGCTTCCAACCGTGAAATGATCGGCGCGCTCGGCATCAACATCAAGCTGCTGTTCACGCTGGTGTTCGGGCTCGGCGCGGCGCTCGCCGGACTCGCCGGGCTGATGCAGGCGCCGATCCTGACCGTGCAGATCGGCATGGGCGAGAACATCCTGATTCTCGCCTTCGTCATCATCGTGATCGGCGGCATCGGCTCGATCCGCGGCGCGTTTCTCGCCGCGATCTTCGTCGGCATGATCGATACGCTCGGCCGCGCCTTCCTGCCCGATCTGCTGCGCACCGTGCTCAGTTCCGCCGCCGCCTCGACGGCCGCGCCCGCGCTTTCGTCGATGCTGATCTATCTCCTGATGGCGATCGTCCTTGTCGTTCGTCCGGAGGGACTGTTTCCGGCTGCCAAGCGATGAAATCTTCTACCATCAACGTCCGCAACGTCGTCGTGGCGCTCGTCGCGCTTGGCCTCACCCTGCTGCCGGTTTATTCCGCGCTGACCGGCAACATCTTCATCCTGACGCTGTTCACGCGCATCATCATCTTCGCGCTCGCCGCCGCCAGCCTCAATCTGATCATGGGCTATGGCGGCATGATGAGTTTCGGTCATGCCGCCTATCTAGGCCTCGGCGGTTATGCGGTGGGCATTCTCGCCCATGAGGGCATCGGCTCCGGCTTCATCCAGTGGCCGGTCGCGCTCATCGTCTCGGCGCTCTATGCGCTCGTCATCGGCGCACTGTCGCTACGCACGCGCGGCGTCTATTTCATCATGATCACGCTCGCCTTCGCACAGATGGCCTATTACATCGCTTCGGGTCTGTCGCGCTATGGCGGCGACGATGGCCTCACCATCTACAAGCGCAGCACTTTCGGCGGCCTGATCGACCTGTCGAACCGAACGCAGTTCTACTACCTCTGCCTCGCCTGCCTGTTCGGCGGCGTCTATTTGATCTGGCGCATCATCAATTCCCGCTTCGGCATGGTGGTGCAGGGCGTCCGCTCCAACGAGCAGCGCATGCAGGCGATCGGCTATCATGCCAACAGATATCGTCTGGTCTGCTTCGTCATCTCAGGCACGATTTGCGGCCTCGCCGGCGCACTGCTCGCCAACAATACCGACTTCATCAGCCCGGCCGGGATGTACTGGACCCGCTCCGGCGAACTCATGGTGATGGTGGTCCTCGGCGGCATGGGCTCGCTGTTCGGTCCCGTCCTGGGCACCATCGTGTTCCTCCTGCTGGAAGAAGTCCTGTCGCAATTCACCGAATACTGGGCGCTGATCATGGGCCCGCTATTGCTGCTGATCGTGCTGTTCGCGCGCGGCGGCATCATGGGCCTGCTCGGGAGGCTGAGCCGTGGCTAATTCTTTGGCTGAACCCTTGCTCCGCGTCGAAAACCTGGTCCGCAGCTTCGGCGGCATCAAGGCCACCGACAATCTGTCGCTCGATGTGCTGCCCGGTGAACTGCACGCCATCATCGGCCCCAACGGCGCCGGCAAGACCACGCTGATCAGCCAGTTGACCGGGCAGCTGATGCCGAACTCCGGCGCCATTCACTTCGCCGGCCGCGAGGTCACCGCGGTGCCGGCCTATCAGCGCAGCCGGCTTGGGTTGGCGCGATCGTTCCAGATCACATCGCTGCTGAAGGATTTCACCGCGATCGATAACGTCGCGATCGCGGCGCAGGCCCATGACGGCCACTCGTTCCGCTTCTGGGGCGCTGCCCGCAAGGAGAAGCACCTGCGCGATGCGGCGCAGGCCGCGCTGACGCGAGTGGGACTCGGACAACGTGCCAACGTGCTGGTTTCCGAACTGAGCCACGGCGAGCAGCGCGAGCTCGAGCTTGCGGTTGCGCTCGCGACCAAGCCGCAATTGCTGCTGCTCGACGAGCCGATGGCCGGCCTCGGCGTCACCGAATCCGCGCGCATGGTGGCGCTGCTGAAGGAATTGCGGAAGGAAGTCACCATCGTGCTGGTCGAGCACGACATGGAGGCGGTGTTCGCGCTGGCCGACCGCATCACGGTGCTGGTCTATGGCCGCGTCATCGCCTCGGGCGATCCCGACGCCATCCGGAACAACGAGGAAGTCAAGCGCGCCTATCTCGGCGACCAGCATGCGGTGACGCGTCATGGCTGAAACATTGCTCGAAATCGACGGGATCGAGACCTGCTACGGCCTCAGCCAGGTGCTGTTCGGCCTGTCGCTGAAGGTCCAGTCGGGTGAAATGGTCGCCCTGATGGGCCGCAACGGCATGGGCAAGACCACGACCATCCGCTCCATCATGGGCATGACAGGCGCACGCGCCGGCACGATCCGCTTCGCGGGCGAGGAAGTGCGCCGCCTGCCGTCGTACAAGATCGCAAAACTGGGCATCGGCCTGGTGCCGGAGGGACGCCAGATATTTCCCAACCTCACCGTGTACGAAAATCTGGTCGCGGCCTCCGGCAACCGCCAGGGCGCGTCCGATCCCTGGACCATCGACAAGATCCATGCGCTGTTTCCGCGGCTGGCCGAGCGCGGCAACAACATGGGCGTGACGCTCTCGGGCGGCGAGCAGCAGATGCTGGCAATCGGCCGCGCGCTGATGACCAACCCGAAACTGTTGATCCTCGACGAAGCCACCGAAGGCCTCGCGCCCCTGATCCGCGAGGAAATCTGGAACTGCCTGTCGATGCTGAAGGGCCGCGGGCAGTCGGTGCTGGTCATCGACAAGAACGTCGCCAACCTCTCCAAGATCGCCGACCGCCACTACATCATCGAGCGCGGCCGCACGGTGTGGACGGGGACATCAGAGCAGTTGATCGCGGAGCCGGACCTGCAGCACCGGTATCTGGGGATTTGAGAGCTGCGTAGGGTGGGCAAAGGCGCATCGCGCCGTGCCCACCCTCCATCCAATCGCACGTGCATGATGGTGGGCACGCTTCCGCCTTCGCTCTTCGAGCTACGGCGGACAAGTCGCTTTGCTTACCCTACGATTCTGTCGTCGTCCCTGCGAACGCAGGGACCCATACGCCGCGGCCGTTGTTATTTAAGACGGTGGTCGATGGCCTTCCTCTAATTATTGGCATCGGTGGTTATGGGTCCGGCGTTCGCAGGGACGACAAGAGGGCGTCGTCCCTCAAAACATCTCGAAATATTCGCGATGCTCCCAGTCCGACACCTCGGCCTGAAAACGCTCGATCTCCGCATTCTTGATGTGGACGTAATAGTCCACGAACTCCGCTCCCAGTGCCTGCCGGAAGAACGGATCGTCCTGCAGTGCGAACACGGCTTCCCGCAGGCTCTTCGGCAACAGTGCCGCCTTGGTCTCGTACGGCGTATCCGCGGACGGACTCGGATCGAGCTTGCGGTCGACGCCGTCGAGGCCGGAGAGAATCTGCGAGGCCATGTAGAGATATGGATTCGCCGCCGGCTCGCCGATGCGGTTTTCCAGACGCGTCGCGGCATCGCCCGGGCCGCCGAGCACGCGGATCATGACGCCGCGGTTGTCGCGGCCCCAGATCGCACGGTCCGGCGCCAGCGAATAGGACCGGTAGCGCTTGTAGCCGTTGATGGTCGGCGTCGTGAACACGGTGGAGGCGCGGGCATGCTCCAGCAGCCCTGCCAGATAGTGCTTCGCGAACGGGCTCAGCGCCTCGCCCTTGTCGCTAGCCATGAACGCGTTCGCGCCATCAGCGCGCGACACCAGCGATTGATGCAAATGCCAGCCGGAAGCAAACACGTTCGGCAGTTTCGGCCGGCACATGAAGGTCGCGTGATAGCCGTGGCGGCGCGCGATCTGTTTTACGGCCGAGCGGAACAGCACCATGTTGTCGGCCGGCACCAGACCTTTGGTCGGCTGGAAGGTGAATTCACACTGGCTCGGGCCGAACTCGACCTCGACCGATCGCAGCGGCAGGCCGAGGGCCAGCACGTCGCGGCGGATGATCTCCAGCGCCGGCTCCATCTGGTCGTAGCGCTGCTCGGTGAGGTACTGGTAGCCGTGCGAGAGCAGGCTGACCGACGGCGGCCGCCCGGGCTGGCCGGCATCCTCCGGCGTCATATGCGCATCGTCGAGCTTGAAGAGATGGAATTCGACCTCGAGACCGGCCACGAAATCGTAGCCGCGGCTGCCCAACTGATCGATCACCTTGCGATAGAGATGCCGCGTCGCGAACGGCACCGGCCGGCCGTCGTTGAAATGGAGATCGCACAGCAGCCAGCCCGTGGTCGGCGCCCACGGCAGCACGCGGAACGTGGTCGGGTCTGCCACCATCAAGACGTCGGCGGCGCCTTCCATCTCCTTCATGCCGAACCCGCCGCCTGCTGTGAACACCGGAAACACCGTCTTGTGCGAGGTGTCCTTGGCCAGCATCGTCGTGGTGATGGAGCAGCCGCTTTCCAGCGAAGCAATCGCCTCGCTCGCGATCAGCGTCTTGCCGCGCAGGATGCCGTGCTGGTCGGGGAATGACAGGCGGATGACTTCGAGGTTTTTCTCCTCGACGATCCGGCGCAGCCGGCCCGCCGCCTCCTGCTGCTCGCCGGACCACAGCCCGTGACGCTCAACGAAACTCAACGCGTTGTTCTCCCCTTCAACCCGCCACCGTCATTGCGAGGAGCGAAGCGACGAAGCAATCCATTGTGCAGCAAGCCGCGAGATGGATTGCTTCGCTTCGCTCGCAATGACGGGGAGGGGACATCACTCCGCCGCCGTCAGATGGTGAACCTTGCCGGCGATCTCGCGCGGCACCGGTGCGGCCCATGGCGCGCCGCGGCGGCGCTTGACGTCGACTTCCATCCAGTAGAGCTCCCAGCCCAGCGTTGGCCCGATACCATCCATGGTGGCGGGACCCTGAATGCTGCGCGCAGTCGCATCATCGAGGAACAGCATCGGCTTTTCTCCGCCGCCAACCTTCTCGATCTCCTGCCGCAGCAGGCGGCGATACTGCACGATCGCCTTGTCGGACTGGCCGAGATGCTCGTTGGTGCGGTCCTGGATCGGGCCCATCGATTCCACCGCCCACTGGTCGTGGACGTTGATGTCGTTGCCCATGCCGGTATAGGTCGCGGTCGCCTGTTCGTGCGGATCGAAGCCGTAATCGTTGCTCTTGTTCTTGCGTGACTTGTAGTCGGGCAGCTCGTAAAGCTCGAGCCGCTGGTCGCGCATCTTCTTCTTGTCGACCGGCGCCGTGTAGCTGGTGAAGACCGCGTACCAGTAGCAGTTCTCATCATCGATGGGCACATGCCACTGCGTGATTGTCATCTCCTGACTCATCGGGATGACGAAGCCGTGCGGGAAGAGCTGGTTGGTGACGCGCACATGCGTGCGCTCTTCATCCAGCTCACGCAGCGCGATCAGGCGCAGGCCATATTCGGTGTGTTCGACATTGATGATCGGGTTGTCGTATTCGCGCAAAATCTTGGTCATCGGCATGTCGCTGCCGGCGGAGGCGCCGCGGAACTGCTTGCCGTAGGCGGTTGACGTGTCTTCGTCCTCGAAGAAGCGGTGCAGGAACGAAGCGTGCGCCGGATCGATGCCGACCTCCAGCGCCTGCAGCCAGTTGCAATTGATGTGGCCCTTGAACGCAAAGGTATGGCTGTCGGGCGCGACGAAGCAGTCGATCTCCGGAAATGCCGGCGGCTCGCCTTCGCCGAGATAAGCCCAGAGGATGCCGCTCTTTTCGACCACGGGATAGGAGCGCTGCCTGATGCCCTGGCACAGCTTTGAGTCCTTCGGCTCCGCTGGTGTCTCCAGGCATTGGCCGGAGACATCGAACAGCCAGCCATGGAAGGCGCAGCGCAGCCCGCCGTTTTCAAGTCGCCCGAAGGCGAGGTCGGCGCCGCGATGGGCGCAGTGGCGATCGATCAGGCCGTAACGTCCCTCTTCATCGCGAAACAGCACCAGGTTTTCGCCGAGCAGCTTTACGGGACGAATCGGTCGCGGTCCCTCTAGCTCGTCCACCAGCGCCGCCGGCTGCCAGTACATCCGCATCAGCTTGCCGCAGGGGTCCTTGCGGCCGGTGCGGGTAATCAGGTCATTCGCTTCCTGGCTCATCATGGCGAGGGTCCTCCGCAAATCAGATTTGTTCGCCTATTGAACTTTTGTGCGATTTTAACGTAGGCTGTGCGTTAAGCAAGCGGATTATGGAGGCAGCGATGCCCAAGCTTAAGCGCGCCGAGGGTACAGACAACCGCGGCGCCACCGATTTCATCGAAAGCCTCGACCGCGGCCTGCGCGTGCTGGAGGTGTTCGGCGGCAGCGGGCAGCCGATGACGCTGAGCGACCTCGCCAAGGCCGCCGACCTGCCGCGCGCCACTGCGCGGCGCATTCTCTTCACGCTGGAGCGCGCCGGCTTCGTCGCTACCGACGGCAAGCTGTTTCGCCTGATGCCGCGCGTGCTGGTGCTGGCCTCCAGCTATCTCGCCTCGAACCATGTCGTCTCGGTGCTGCAGCCGGCGCTGGATCGGTTGTCGAGCGAGGCGCAGGAAATCTCGTCGATGGCGATCCTCGACGGCAACGACGTCGTCTTCATCGCACGCGCCAGCCCGACACGGATATTTTCGTCGGGCATCGATGTCGGCTATCGCCTGCCGGCGTTCTGCACCTCGGTCGGCCGCGTGCTGTTGTCGCGGCTTTCAGACGACGATCTGGCCGCGGCGCTCGGCAAGATGGACCTCGCGCCGCTGACGCCGTTCACCGTCACCGACAGGAAATTATTGCTGAAGACGATCATTGCCGATCGCGCGGCAGGCTATTCGCTGGTCGATCGCGAGGCCGAGCCGGGCTTCCGTTCGATCTCGGTGCCGGTCCGCCGCTACGACGGCGCCATCGTCGCGGCCATCAATATGGGCGCGCATGTCGACCGTGTGTCATCGGCCGAGATGGTCGAACGCTTCCTGCCGCGATTGCAGGAGACGGCGGCGTCGGTCAAATCGATGCTGGTGTAACGATGATCGTCCGGTCTGAAACACCCGAGGATATTGCGGCGATCCGTATCGTCCAGGAAGTGGCGTTCGGCCAGCCGGCCGAAGCGCAATTGGTCGACGATCTGTGCGCGGCCGGCGATGCGGTTTTCTCGCTGGTTGCAGTGGATCACGGGACGGTCGTTGGCCATGTCCTGTTCTCACGGATGACAGCGCCGTTTCCCGCGCTTGCGCTCGCACCCGTCGCGGTGCTGCCCGAATACCGGCGGACAGGTTTTGCCAGCCGGCTGATCCGCCAGGGTATCGCCCGCAGCGAGGCCGATGGCTGGCGCGGCATCTTCGTCCTCGGCGATCCCGTCTTCTATCGGCGTTTCGGCTTCGATGCCGGCAAGGCGAGCGGGTTCATCTCACCCTATGCCGGTCCGCATCTGATGGTCATGCCGCTCGGAGGCAACGAACTTCCGGCAGACAGGGGAGTCATTGAGCATGCTCCTGCCTTTGCGAAGCTCGGATAGGGCGTCGTCATTGCGAGCGAAGCGAAGCAATCCATTTCACCGCTTGCTGTGGCATGGATTGCTTCGTCGCTTTGCTCCTCGCAATGACGGGGTTGGCGCCTTGGGATGGCGGCGACCAGGCGAACATGCTGCTCGACCTGCGCTCTAACGTTCAGCCCGCCGGCGCGCCATGGACGAAAAGCAGTTTCATGCGCACTCAGTATCGCGACTGAGCCTCAAGGCGGCAAGCGCTTGAGTGCGGCTTCGATCGCTTCGAACTTGGCGACGATCTGCGGCGTCACCAGGTAGCGCAGCATCGCCGCGAGCGACAGGCCGACAACCGTTGCGACAATCGCGTATTGCGTCACCAACGCCAGCAATATCGCGCGCAGCTTGCGCCGCCGGACTTTCGGCGTCTTCGCCGCGGCGAGAAGGGCGTCTTCGCCTTCAACGCTGCTCATGTGGTCTAGAACTCGTTCAGAAGCTGATTGAGCCGCGACTTCAGCCGCCGGTTCGACCGCTCGCTGGCGCGGAGCTTGCGCGCCCATTCCAGCGGAATAACGCTGCTCATGTCGTGCTCGCCGCAGAACATCAGGCCCGCCGTGTTGTGATCGCGCCAGACGGGGCGGGCGAAGCAGGAGAGCCCCCGGCGCACGATTTCGAAATCGATCTGGTCGGGCAAGATGGTCGAATTCTCGAATTCGATCTTCGCGCCGCCCTGGCTGAAATTGCGCACGATGCAGTCGAGCGTCGAGTTGCGCGCGTTGAACGCGATCATTCCGCCGTAATAGACGCGGCCTCTCGGGTGTTGACGGCGCTCCAGCACGATTTGTCCTCCATGCGATTAACGCGTTAGTAACACTCCTTCAGGGTGTATTGTAGCCGGCGCTCGCATGGAACTTGTATAAGGGTTAATGGTGGCGCCCGGTTCGGGTTGCAACCGTCGAGCCGCCGCACGCCCGGAAATCAGGCCTTGCAGCTGGCGCTTTCGCAGAAAGATCAGGAGACCGCGCTGCGCAGCCCGAACGCGTGCTTGTCGTGCAGCACCGGCGCTACCGCGTCGCTGAGCCGCGTCGCCGCCACATCGACGGAAAGGCCCGCGGTATCGACCACGGCTGACGCACGCGCATAGAGCGGCTCGCGGCTGATCAGGATATTGCGCAATTCCGCCATCGCCGAGCGATCGTCCGCCATCGGGCGCAGATCGCCCTGGCCGCGGACGCGGGCCATGTGCTCTTCCGGCTCGGCCTTGAGCCAGATGGTGTAGAACGACGACAGGATCAGGTCGAATGTGAGCGGCTCGGAGACGATGCCGCCGCCGGTCGCCAGCACCATCAGCTCCTTGCGCGCCAGCAATTGCGAGAGCGCCGCCTGCTCCATGCGGCGAAAGCCTTCCTGGCCGTAGAGCGCGATGATCTCGGCGACCGACAAGCCGTTCTGCGCCTCGACCTCCTTGTTGAGCTCGACGAATTTCCAGCCGATCTTCTTCGCCAGCATCCTGCCGAGGGTGGATTTGCCGGCGCCGCGCAGGCCGATCAGGGCGATGCCGGCAAAGCTGATCCGCCGCTGCGCCGCGATGCCGCCGCCGGCCAGCGCATCCTTGGCTTGCGCGATCTGGGCCGGCGTCGCCTTGCGCAGGAGATCGCGAATGATCGCCCAGTCCGGCGTGGGCTCGGCGGAAGGAATCATGTCCTCGAGATGCGCGCCCATCGCGTTTGACACGCGCCGCAGCAGCACGATCGAGACATTGCCCTTGCCGCTTTCGAGCTGGGCGATGTAGCGCTCGGAAATTCCTGAAACCTTGGCGAGCACTTTGCGCGACATGCCGCGAAGGGCGCGCATGGTGCGCACACGCTGGCCGAGCTGTTCGAGAAAGCCGGATTCGGGGGCGCTGGCCTCGGTCATTTCCTCGTTCGGCTTTACCTGCGGGTGAACGGATTTCGGAAACATAATGCCGATGAGGATTGACAGCAAGCGTTGCCGGTGTCTTTGTATGAATTATAATTCTAAAAACTGAGGGGAGAAGCGTCGTGAGCGGCACGTCCGGTTCGTACAATGCGGTGACCTGGTTGCTCGACCGCAATGTCGAGGAGGGGCGCGGGGCCAAGCTCGCCTTCACCGACACCGTCACCGAGCTCACCTATGGCGATCTGCAGCGGCAGACCCGCCGTGTCGCCAATATGCTGCGCCGGCTCGGCGTCCGTCGCGAAGAGCGCGTGGCGATGATCATGCTGGATACGGTGGACTTCCCGTGCGTGTTCCTCGGCGCCATCCGCGCCGGAATCGTGCCGGTGCCGCTCAACACGCTGCTGACCTCGGAGCAGTATGCCTACATTCTCGGGGATTGCCGCGCCCGCGTGCTGTTCGTCTCCGAAGCGCTGCTGCCGGTCGTGAAAGACGTCGTCGCTCGGATGCCGGATCTCGAACACATCGTCGTGTCGGGCAAGGATGCCCACGGCCACAAGAAACTCTCCGATGAATTGGCGCGCGAGAGCGATACATTCGCAACCGCCGCGACGCATCCGGACGAGCCCGCATTCTGGCTCTATTCCTCCGGCTCGACCGGCATGCCGAAGGGCGTGCGCCATCTGCATGCCAATCTCGCCGCCACCGCCGATACCTACGCCAGACAGGTGCTCGGCATTCGCGAAAACGATGTCTGCCTCTCGGCGGCAAAACTGTTCTTCGCCTATGGCCTCGGCAATGCGCTGACGTTCCCGATGTCGGTCGGCGCCTCGACGGTGCTGCACACGGAACGGCCGACGCCGACCGCGATGTTCGCGCTGATGAACAAGTATAATCCGACCATCTTCTATGGCGTACCGACGCTGTTCGCCGCGATGCTCAACGACGAGACGGTGAAGGATGCCCGCGCCGGCACGCGTCTGCGCGTCTGCACCTCCGCCGGAGAGGCACTGCCGGAGTCCGTCGGTAACGCCTGGAAGGCACGGTTCGGCGTCGACATTCTCGACGGCGTTGGCTCGACCGAGCTGTTGCACATCTTCCTGTCCAACGCGCCCGACGATATCAAATACGGCTCCTCGGGGCGTCCCGTGCCCGGCTACAAGGTGCGGCTGGTCAATGAAGCGGGCGCCGAGGTGCCTGACGGCGAAGTGGGCGAATTGCTGGTCGACGCGCCCTCCGCCGGCGAGGGCTACTGGAACCAGCGCGCCAAGAGCCGTTCGACCTTCGAGGGCCACTGGACCCGCACCGGCGACAAATACATTCGCGATGCCGATGGCCGTTACACCTTCTGCGGCCGCGCCGACGACATGTTCAAGGTCTCCGGCATCTGGGTCTCCCCATTCGAGGTCGAGAGCGCGCTGATCACCCATCCGGCGGTGCTTGAGGCCGCCGTCGTGCCCGAATCCGATCCGGAAGGATTGTTGAAGCCGAAGGCCTTTGTCGTATTGCGGCCCGGCGCCAAGACCGATGATCTGCACGAGGTGCTGAAGGAGCACGTCAAGCAGAAGATCGGCGCGTGGAAATATCCGCGCTGGATCGACGTGGTGGACAGTTTGCCGAAGACGGCGACAGGCAAGATTCAGCGGTTCAAGCTGCGCGAACATAATTGACGTCGTCATTCCGGGGCGCGCGTTAGCGCGAACCCGGAATCTCGAGATTCCGGATCAGCTCGCTTCGCGACCTGTCCGGAATGACGGAGTGGACGGAAATACACATGACAACCCTTACCCCCTCGGGCTTCCTCACGATCGGCGCTTCCCATCTCGAATACCGCATGATCGGCCCGTCGCCCGAGAGCGCGCCAACGATTGTGATGCTGCATGAAGGCCTCGGCTCGGCCGGGCTGTGGGGCGACTTTCCAGAAAAGCTACAGGCCGCGACCGGGGCGGGCGTGTTCGCCTATTCGCGCGCGGGCTACGGCGCATCGACGCCTGTAAAACTGCCGCGGCCGCTCGACTACATGCATGTCGAGGCGCTCGATGTGCTGCCGAAACTGCTCGCCAAGATCGGCTTCCGCCGCGGCCTCCTGCTCGGTCATTCCGACGGCGCCTCGATCGCGGCGATCTATACCGGCTCGCATCAGGATCACCGCGTGCAGGGCCTTGCGCTGATCGCGCCGCATTTCCTCGTCGAGGATATTTCGGTCGCCTCGATCGCAGAGATCCGCACCGCCTACGAAACCACGAGCCTGAAGGGGAAGCTGTCGCGCTGGCACCGGCACGTCGACAACGCCTTCTATGGCTGGAACGGCGCCTGGCTTGATCCGGATTTCCGCAACTGGGATATTTCCGAATACCTCGCCTATATCCGCGTACCCGTGGCGATCCTGCAAGGCGTCGACGACCAGTACGGAACCATGCGCCAGGTCGAGATCGCGCAGGAAGAGTGCTACTGTCCGGTCGATGTGACTGTGATCCCGGGTGCCGGACATCAGCCGCATCGCGAAGCGCCGGAGGCGACGCTCGATGCGATTTCGGATTTCGCAAAGGCGGTGTTGCAGCTCGAAAACGGTTCGCAGGGGCGGGCCGCGTAACGCTCATGCGCGTTCCGGGACCGGGCCCCGATGACGACGCAGCCCTCAGGCACAGGTAATCTTCCGTTGCCGCGCTGGGCCTATGTGCCGGGCGACCCAGCCGCTGCGAACGCCGACTACGAAACGCTGAGGCAGATCGCAGCGCTGGTGCCGCCACGCTTCGGCGGCTACGTGCCGGCGCGGCATCCGGCGCTGCGTTACGGCATCACGCTCAACGACCGCGGCTATTTCTGGGAGGCGCAGGAAATCCTGGAAGCGGTGTGGGCCGCAGCACCGCAGGGCGGCCGCGAGCGAATTCTGCTGCGCGCCTGCATCCTGATCGCGACCGCGAACTTGCGGCTGCGCATGCAGAAGCCGCACGTCGCGGCGCGGATGCTGGGGGAGGCGCTCGTCGAACTCGAGGCGCTGGGCCTGCGCCATGCCGGCGGCGACGGCTTTGCCGATTGCTTTCCGGCCGCGGCCCTGGCGGCCGTCATCAAGGACAGACTGGGGCGGCCGCAGCTCGCCAAGGCCGACTGGGTGACCTTTGCGGTCACGGGCCGAACATGAAACAAAATGCATGTTCTGGCATTTTAGGCTAGACTCAATCAAAAACATGCACTATTGTGCATGCAACGAACCAGACAACATTTCGAGAAAACGACAGAGGGTGGCTCATGGCCGGTGAAGATCGCGTCCTCGCAGGCGGCGCGAAATACATCGATTTTCAAACCGAACCGTCGCGCTACCGCCACTGGAAGCTGGCGATCGAAGGCGATGTCGCGACGCTTACCATGGACGTCGACGAGAACGCCGGGCTGTTCGAGGGCTATCAGCTCAAGCTGAATTCCTACGATCTCGGCGTCGATATCGAACTGGCGGACGCCGTGCAGCGGCTGCGCTTCGAGCATCCCGAGGTGAAGGTCGTGGTGATGCGCTCCGGCAAGAACCGCGTGTTCTGCGCCGGCGCCAACATCCGCATGCTGGCCGGCGCGACCCACGCGCACAAGGTCAACTTCTGCAAATTCACCAACGAGACCCGCAACGGCCTGGAAGATTCATCTGAGAATTCCGGCCAGCGCTTCATCACCGTCGTCAACGGCACCGCGGCCGGCGGCGGCTATGAGCTGGCGCTCGCGACCGATCACATCATCATGGCCGACGACGGCGCTGCCGCAGTCGCGCTGCCGGAAGTGCCGCTGCTCGCGGTGCTGCCGGGCACCGGCGGCCTGACGCGCGTGGTCGACAAGCGCAAGGTGCGCCGCGACCATGCCGACTTCTTCTGCACCATCGAGGAAGGCATCAAGGGCAAGCGTGCCGTCGCATGGCGCCTCGTCGACGAGATCGCGCCGAACAGCAAGCTGGAAGCCAAGGTCGCCGAGCGCGCCAAGGAACTCGCCGCCGCCTCGAAGCGCAACGGCACCGGCAAGGGCATCACGCTCGCGCCGCTCAACCGCACCATCGACGAGGCCGGCATCCGCTACGGCTTCGTCAGCGTCGATATCGACCGCCCTGCGCGGATCGCAACCATCTCGATCAAGGCGCCGGAAGCGGCTCCTCCCGCCGATATCGACGGCCTGATCGGGCAGGGCGCTGCGTTCTGGCCGCTGCAGGTGGCGCGCGAGCTTGATGACGCGATCCTGCATTTGCGCATCAACGAACTCGAAATCGCGATGCTGGTGTTCAAGAGCCATGGCGATCCCGCCAATATCGTTGCCTGCGACGCCTTCCTCGACGCCAACAAGGCGCACTGGCTGGTCAACGAGATCAGGCACTACTGGAAGCGGGTGCTCAAGCGCATCGACGTCACCTCGCGCACGCTGGTGACGCTGGTCGAGCCCGGCTCCTGCTTCGCCGGCACGCTGGCCGAACTCGTGTTCGCCGCCGACCGCTCCTACATGCTGATCGGCTCGCGGCAGGGCGACAACCGTCCGCCGCCCGCGATCCAGTTGACCTCAATGAATTTCGGCCCCTATCCGATGAGCCACGGCCTGACCCGGTTGCAATCGCGATTCCAGGCCGATCCGTCCGATCTGGAGCGCGCGCAAGGCGCCATCGGCAAGGCGCTCGATGCGGAAGAGGCAGAAGAACTCGGCCTCGTCACCTTCGCGCTCGACGACATCGATTGGGACGACGAGGTGCGCGTGTTCCTGGAGGAGCGCACGTCGTTCTCGCCCGACGGCCTCACCGGCATGGAAGCCAATTTGCGCTTCGTCGGGCCAGAGACCATGGAATCAAAAATCTTCTCGCGCCTCACAGCGTGGCAGAACTGGATCTTCCAGCGCCCCAATGCGGTCGGCGAAGACGGCGCGCTACGCCGTTACGGCACCGGCCAGAAGGCGCAATTCGACATGACGCGGGTTTGATTTCGTGTCCCGGGCGCCGTGCGGCGCTGGTGGCGCGGCCCGCAGAACCTTAACAGGTCCCAGATCTGCGGCGCATCGTTTCGCCTCGCATCGCGTCCCGGGACACGAGAGCCATAAAGGAGTACGGCGATGAATTACATGAACGTCGACTATTCGACCAAGATTCCGAACAACGTCAATCTCAGCGAAGACCGCCAGGTGCTTAAAGCCCTGGAGGGCTGGCATCCCGGTTACATGGACTGGTGGGGCGACATGGGGCCGGAAGGCTTCCAGCAGTCGCTGGTTTACTTGCGCACCGCCTATTCGGTCGATCCGCGCGGCTGGGCCAAGTTCGATTACGTCAAGATGCCGGAATATCGCTGGGGCATCTTGCTGGCGCCGCAGGAAGAGAACCGCGTCATTCCCTTCGGCGAGAATTACGGCAAGCCGGCCTGGCAGGAAGTCCCCGGCGAGCACCGCGCCACGCTGCGCCGCCTGATCGTGATCCAGGGCGACACCGAGCCCGCTTCTGTCGAGCAGCAGCGCCATCTCGGCAAGACCGCGCCCTCGCTCTACGATTTGCGCAACCTGTTCCAGGTCAATGTCGAGGAAGGCCGCCATCTCTGGGCGATGGTCTATCTGCTGCAGAAATATTTCGGCCGCGACGGCCGCGAGGAAGCCGACGATTTGTTGCGCCGCCGCTCGGGCGATGCGGACTCGCCGCGCATGCTCGGCGCCTTCAACGAGGCGACGCCGGACTGGCTGTCGTTCTTCATGTTCACCTACTTTACCGACCGCGACGGCAAGATGCAGCTGCACTCGCTGGCGCAGTCCGGCTTCGATCCGCTGTCGCGCACCTGCCGCTTCATGTTGACCGAAGAAGCGCATCACATGTTCGTCGGCGAGACCGGCATCAGCCGCGTCGTGCAGCGCACCTGCGAGGCGATGAAGGAAGCCGGCATCACCGATCCGACCGACATCGCCAAGGTGCGGGCGCTCGGCGTGATCGACCTGCCGACCATCCAGAAGAAGCTGAACCTGCACTATTCGCTGTCGCTCGATCTCTTTGGTTCGGAAGTCTCGACCAACGCGGCCAACGCCTTCAATGCCGGCATCAAGGGCCGCTACAAGGAAACCCAGATCGACGACGACCACCAGCTCAAGAACGCCACCTATCCGGTGCTGAAGCTGGTCGACGGCGTGATCAAGCGGGTCGACGAGCCGGCGCTGACCGCGCTCAACATGCGGCTGCGCGACGACTACACGCAGGATTGCGTCAAGGGCATGCTGCGCTGGAACAAGGTGATTTCGACCGCCGGCTATCAGTACAAGCTGACGCTGCCGAACGTTGCGTTCCACCGTAACATCGGCGAGTTCAAGGACATCAACGCCACGCCGGACGGCGTGCTGATTGACGACGCCACCTGGAACCAACGCAAGAGCGAATGGTTGCCTTCAACGCAGGATGGCGACTTCATCGCCTCGCTGATGAAGCCGGTGACCGAAGCCGGCCAGTACGCCTCCTGGATCTCGCCGCCGAAGGTCGGCATCGACAACAAGCCCGGCGATTTCGAGTACGTGAAGATCGAAACCTGAACCGCCCCGCAAATCGGGGAGCCGCAACCATGGACCCCGATCGCGACCTCGAACAACTGAACCGCGACCAACTGGTCGCGGAGGTGAAGCGTCTCAGAGCGGGTATTCGCACCCATCGCGACAGCACCGGTCACGACCTGTGCTGGCACCACCCCGATCTCTGGGGCCTGCTACCCGAGCGCGTCACGCCCGAGGTCGCCGTCCCGCCCTGGCCGAAATTCTTGCGCGGCTGTTTGCGCTATCGGGAGGCGCTGGAGCGCGAACTGCCCAACGCGCCGAAGGCCGATTTCGAATACGGGAAGGGCGAGAGCTGAGAGAAACGCGATCCGCGCCTCCAGCCCAAGCCGTCATCACCCGCGAAAGCGGGTGATCCAGTAAACACCGGCATGAATTGCAGAAACGCTGCGGTCAACCAATTGGCGCCGGGGCGTACCCCGCTTTCGCGGGGTATGACGACCTCGCGTGTGTCGCCCGCAATCCTACCCCGCGATCTCGCTCCCCGCGCTCGCATACACCACGCCGCCGTCGACCGCGATCGTATTTCCCACTACATAATCGCCCGCCCGCGAGGCGAGATAGATCGCTACTCCCGCCATATCCTCATCAGTGCCGATGCGCCGCGCGGGAACGCGTTTTGCCACCGCGTCGGCCTGGTCGCGCGCGGCGCGGTTCATGTCCGATGCAAACGCGCCCGGTGCAATCGCGGTGACGTTGATGTTCTCCTTGATCAGCTTGGTGGCCATGCGGCGCGTCAGATGGATCACTGCGGCCTTGCTCGCGGCGTAGGAATAGGTTTCCGTCGGATTGACGAAGATGCCGTCGATCGAAGCGATGTTGATGACCTTGGCTGGCCGCTCGGGGCTTGCCGCCGCGCGCAGCGGTTTTGCCAGGGCCTTGGTCAGGAAGAACAGCGACTTGACGTTGAGGTCCATCACCTTGTCCCAGCCGCTCTCGGGGAATTCGTCGAACTCCGCGCCCCAGGCAGCGCCGGCATTGTTGACGAGAATGTCGAGCTTCGGCTCCAGCTTGATGATCGCACCGGCGAGCTTCTCGCAGCCTGCCACCGTCGAGATGTCGATCGGCAGCGCGATGCATTCGCCGTCATAGGCGGCGGTGAGTTCTTTCGCGGTGGCTTCGCAAGGACCGGCCTTGCGCGCAGTAATGTAAACCTTCGCCGCGCCCTGCGCGAGAAAACCGGCCGCGATCATCTTGCCGATTCCGCGCGAGCCGCCCGTCACCAGCGCGACGCGACCCTGAAGCGAGAACAGATCCTTGAACATTACGTTCCTCCATTGCTTTGCCGGAGGTTTTGGGCGTGGCAGCGGTACGAGTCAAGGAAGGGGATTTCTTCCTTCTCCCACAAGGGGAGAAGGGAAGGAAGGAGATCCTCAAGGTAGTCTACGCCGCATCAACGCGCCGAAAACCGTTCCACATCGCGGTGGCCGCGCCTGAGGTCAGGACCGGGAGGATGCGCGCGTCCTGGTAGTTGCCGTTGAGCGAGACCCGCTGCAGCGCGGTCATGTGGTCGGCACTTTCCGGGAACAGCATGCCCGGCCGCGTCGTGACCGCGGTCTTGAATCCCACAGCCTTCGCCAGGGCGAATTCGCGCCGCCCGGCCGCGATCCGGTCGCCATAGGGATAGGCGAGATGCAGCGCGGGCCGCTGCAATGCCGCTTCGATCCGCGCGCGGCTGGTCGCCAGTTCGAACGCGGCGGTCTCTTCGCTCTGGCGCGCCAGATTGCAATGCGTGATCGTATGCGCGCCGATCGTCACCAGGGGATCATCCGCGAACGCCTTCAATTCTTCCCAGGACATGCAGAGCTCGCGGGCGATCGGCGTCTCGTCCACCTCGTGGCGCGTGCATAGCGCGGAGATTTCGCGCTGCATGTCGTGCTCGCCCGGCAGCGTACGCAGCCAGTCATGCAGCCGGTCGAAGGCGACCTGTTTGGCCGCCGGCGTCGAGGTGTCGAGGCGGGTCGCTGTGCCGCCGATCGGGACTTCGATCGAGGATGCCTTGGCGATTGCCTTCTCGAGCGAGACCCACCACAACCTTCCGGTGCCTTCGGCGAAATCGCTCGTGACGTAGACGGTCATCGGCGCGTCAAATTCGCGCATCACCGGCAAAGCATGATCGCGGTTGTCGCGATAGCCGTCATCGAGGGTGAAGCAGGCGAAGCGTCGCGCAAAATTGCGCTCCTGGAGACGCTGATGTGCTTCATCCATGGTGACGATGTCGACGTCGAGCGCGCGAAGATGTGCCAGCATCGCCCGCAAGAATTCCGGCTCGACCTCGAGATGATGATTGGGCTGAAACGCGCCGTCGCGGCGGGGACGGACATGGTGCAGCATGAAGATCACGCCGACACCTGCGAAGATTGGTCGCAGCAGGTAATGCGCCCCGGAGAAGTACAGCGCTTCAAGCCCGGCGCGAATAACGGTGTTGCGAAGCAGTTTCATTGTAGTTGGGGGGCTGCCCGGTTGTATTACGGTGCCGAAATTACCGACAGACCGCTGAACAAACAGTTAGCCGGACCGATTCCGGGCCCTTTCGCGCCTGCGACATTTCGGGTTTGACAGCCCTGCAAGGGTTTGTTTTCTCTGCCGTCCGGACCCTGCGGGAACTCGAATGCGCGGACTTTTCAAGTGGAGTAGTAAATGGTGGCCGGGCGTTATTCCTCTGGTCATCTTTTGGGCGATCGCGGCCTGGACGAGCACAGAACCGCTGGAAGCCGATCTGGCGCAGCGGTCGGCCGCCGCACTCAAGGACACCGTTCTCAATAAAACGCGAATCTCGGTCGCCGGCCGCGACGTAACCCTGGCCGCAGATGCGTTCTCGGAAGACGGCCGGCAGAGCGCTGTGGCGTCGGTGGAGACGGTGCCCGGGGTGCGGCTTGTCAACGATGAAACCCGGCTCGTTCCCGAGGCCAAACCGTTCGTCTGGTCGGCCGAACGCGATGTCGTTCGGGTGACGCTGTCGGGAAGTTCGCCGCTACCGGCCAGCAAGAGCCGGTTGATGGAGGCGGCGCGCGCCAATCTCGGCGGCGTCGAAGTGGTCGACCGAATGGATCTGTCACGCGGCGCGCCGCCGCGTTTCGACAATGCCGCGCTGTTGCTGCTCGATCAGATCGGCAAGCTGAAGGAAGGCAAGATCACGTTATCGGACACCCAGGTCAGCCTATCAGGGATGGCGCGCGAGCTAGGCGGCCGGGAAGCCATCGCCGCCGCGCTGAAAAATCTGCCTGAAGGTTTTTCGGTCGCAGCCAACGACGTCAAGGCGCCGCCTTATATCTTCCAGGCCTACAAGGATCCGGTCGCGGTGACGCTGACGCTGACCGGCAATGTGCCCGATAACAATGTCCACGCCGCGCTGGTGGCGGCGGCGGGACGCAGGTTCTTCAGCGAAAAAGTCGTCGACAATCTCAAGGCGAGCATCGGCGCGCCGTCGGGTTTTGCCAGCGCGGTGGTACCGGCGCTCGGCGCGCTGTCGCGGCTGTCGACCGGCACGCTCGTCGTCTCCGACCGGGAGGTGAAGCTGTCGGGCGATGCGCTCTATGAGGCCGCCGCCAGTCAGATCCGCGCCGGCCTCGGCAAGGACTTTCCGCAGGGCTGGCAGTTCAAGCCGGAAATTTCGGTCAAGCCGCCCGCCGCGCCGGTCGATGCGACGGTGTGCCAGCAGCTGTTCACCGATCTGCTCGGCAAGGCACGGATCCGCTTCGAGCCCGGCAAGGCCGACATTGTCGCCGACTCCGCCGGCCTGCTTGACCGCCTGATCGAGACCGCACTGCGCTGTCCGACCGCCAATATCGAGATCGCCGGCCACACCGATACCGACGGCGACGATGCGGCCAATCAGGCGCTGTCCGAAAAGCGGGCCCAGGCGGTTGCCGACTATTTGGTCAAGGCGGGATTGCCGGCCAGCCGGTTCAGCGCGGTCGGCTATGGTTCGACGCAGCCGATTGCCGGCAACGATACCGAGCAGGGCAAGGCGCAGAACCGCCGCATCGATTTCGTGGTGAAGTGAGCATGGGCTATCTGACCACATTCTACTGGGGCTGGCTGTTGGGATCGGTGCTGCTCGGCTTCGCCATGGGCTGGATATCCGTGGTCCAGCACGGCGACGGTATCCCGCGGAAGTGGCGATGGTGGCTCGCGGCTCTGGTCGCGGCGCTGGTCGCGGCCGCGGTCGCGCGTGTCGTGCCCGGCCGTTTCGGCTACTGGCTCGATCTCGGCCTGATCATGTTCGGTCTTTATCTCTGTGGTTGTGCAGTCGGAGCATGGCTGCGCGACTGGGTGGTCTCGCGCACGGCGCCGCCGGCCTGATTGCCTCATGCACCGGTCAACTTTACCGCTGTTGCTGTCACGGGTTGTTGACCAGTCCCTTCTATGGTCCGGAACCGCCGTCGGGCGGCGGGATTTCAGGAAAACCGTGCTAGCGCCGTCATGGACCACGCCTAATATGTTGAAGGGGCGCGTTTTATTGTCGTCAGGCGAATTCCACTCCGGCTCAAAACGCGCTACTGGAGGGGCAGGGGAGCAGCGTAGCGTCGGCGGGGTTCGCGCCATTGCCGTCGTCGCAGAAGCGCAATTCGAGGTGTAGATGCTGGAAGCAATACGCAGGGCAATTTCGTTTCTGCGCCAGAAACAGGTCCTGCATAAGCTCGGGGTTGTTATCAGCATCACGGTCATCGCCGTTGCGTGCTACGTGCTCTATCACATGCTCCGCGGCATCGACACCAACGAGGTGATCGACGCCATCAAGGGCACCGAGCCGACCCAGGTCGCGCTGGCGGCGCTGTTCGTGGCGGCGGGCTATTTCACGCTCACCTTCTATGACTGGTTCGCGGTCCGCGCCATCGGCCAGCACCATGTGCCCTATCGCGTCAACGCGCTGGCCGCCTTCACCTCCTATTCGATCGGGCACAATGTCGGCGCCAGCGTCTTCACCGGCGGCGCGGTGCGCTATCGGATCTATTCGGCCTGGGGGCTGAACGCGATCGACGTCGCCAAGATCTGCTTCCTGGCCGGGCTCACCTTCTGGCTCGGCAATGCCGCGGTCCTCGGACTGGGCATCGCCTACCACCCGGAAGCCGCCGCCTCGATCGATCAATTGCCGGCCTGGCTCAACCGCATCGCGGCGTTCGCCATCATCATCGGGCTGGTCGGATATGTCTGCTGGGTCTGGGCCCATCCGCGCAGCGTCGGGCGTGGGCCGTGGACGGTCACGCTGCCGGGCGGCCCGCTGACGCTGCTGCAGATCGCCATCGGCATTGTCGATCTCGGCTTCTGCGCGCTGGCGATGTACATGCTGGTGCCGGACGAGCCCCAGATCGGCTTCGTGGTCGTCGCGGTGATCTTCGTTTCTGCGACCCTGCTCGGCTTTGCCAGTCATTCCCCGGGCGGGCTTGGCGTGTTCGATGCCGCCATGCTGGTCGGTCTCTGGCAGATGGACCGGGAGGAACTGCTCGCCGGCATGCTGCTGTTCCGCGTCCTCTATTATATCGGGCCTTTTGTCATATCTGTAATCTTGCTGACGCTTCGGGAGATTATCATCGGCGCGCGATCGAAGCGCCTGCGCCAACTGGCGTCTGCTGCCGATCCCAAGCCGAGGCATGAAGCCCCCGTCTATGTGCGCGAGCGTGGAGACACGGGCACCTGATGACGCGGTGGGCGCCTCGCAAGTAGAGGAGGAAGGCCTGCGCCATGGCGATCGACGATTCTCACGCTTCCTCGTTCTTTGCACCATGGCCGGACCGGTTGCGCCATTCGGCCATCATCCTGCTGGCCGCCGGCCTTGCGCTTTGCGCGCTCGTGCTGTTGGCCGATCTCTCGCTGGCGCGCGCCGTCGCGGTTTTCATCTGCATCTCGGCGGCAGCGCTGGTGCCGTGGCGGCTGCATCATGCGGCGGCCTCGCGAGACGATGTCCGGGCGGTCAGCCCGGTCGAGTCCGCTGCCGTCAGCGCGGTCGTTGCCGGCATGCCGGATCCGGCCGTGCTGCTCGACCGCGCCGGGCGCGTCATTCACCTCAATGCCGCGGCTGCCCAGCTTGCGCCTGCGCTGCGCAAGAACGAACTCGCGCAGTTCGCGCTGCGCTCGCCCGAAATCATCACCGCGCTGCGCGAGGCGATCGCGACCACCGAGCCGCGCCGCGCCAGCTATCTCGACCAGGTGCCGGTCGACCGCTGGATGGAACTGATCATCACGCCGGTGCCGGTGCCCACGCTGTTCGGCGGCACCGAGAAATGCATGCTGCTGACCTTCCACGACCAGACGCCGCTGCGGCGGGTCGAGGAGATGCGCGCCGACTTCGTCGCCAATGCCAGCCATGAACTGCGCACGCCGCTCGCGGCGCTGTCGGGTTTCATCGATACGCTGCAAGGCCCCGCCAAGGACGACACCAAGGCACGCGAGCGCTTTCTGTCGATCATGCATGCGCAGGCGACGCGGATGGCGCGGCTGATCGACGATCTGTTGTCGTTGTCGCGGGTCGAATTGTCGGCCCATGTCCGGCCCGACGCCTGCGTCGATATCGTGCCGATCATCCGCCAGGTCGCCGACGGGCTGGAGCCGCTGGCGCGCGAGCGGCAGGTTGCGATCGAAATCGATCTGCCCAGCGCATCGGCGACGATCGCGGGCGATCGCGAGGAACTGCTGCGGCTGTTCGAGAACCTGATCGAGAACGCGCTCAAATATGGCGCGTCCGGCGAACGGGTGGTCGTCTCCCTGAGGGAGGCGACATCCGGCGACGGTGCGCCCGAACTCCGCGTCATGGTCCAAGATTTCGGCCCCGGGATCGCGCCGGAACACCTGCCGCGGCTCACCGAGCGCTTCTACCGGGTCGATGTCGGCGACAGCCGCGCGCAAGGTGGAACCGGGCTCGGTTTATCCTTGGTGAAACATATTCTTAACCGCCATCGCGGCCGGCTTTTGATCGAAAGCGTGCCCAAAAACGGGGCGACCTTTGCCGCCTGTTTTCCCCAGGCGAAAACCCCTGTAGCGCATTGAACCTAAGCGATTTCAATCGCTTAAGGGTGTCATCCAACTGTCATCGAACCTTCGTAAAAGCTCTATCGACCGCCCCTACATGGGCGGCATGAGCGCGATCGGGCGCACCGGCGCTTCGCTCAGAAACGGAGATCAACCATGAATTTCGTCAGGACAATCGTCGCCGCCGGCATGGTCGCCGCGTCGACCTCGGCCTTTGCTGCCGACATCACCGGCGCAGGCGCCACCTTCCCGTTCCCGATCTATTCGAAGTGGGCCGACGCCTACAAGAAGGAGACCGGCAACGGCCTGAACTACCAGTCGATCGGCTCCGGCGCCGGCATCAAGCAGATCCAGGCCAAGACCGTGACCTTCGGCGCCACCGACGCGCCGCTCAAGGCCGAGCAGCTTGAGAAGGACGGCCTGGTGCAGTGGCCGATGGTGATGGGCGCGATCGTACCGGTCGTGAACCTCGAAGGCATCAAGCCGGGCGAACTGGTGCTGTCGGGCGAAGTGCTCGGCGACATCTATCTCGGCAAGATCAAGAAGTGGGACGATGCCGCGATCGCCAAACTCAATCCGAAGCTGAAGCTGCCGGCCGACGCCATCACCGTGGTCCGCCGCTCCGACGGTTCGGGCACCACCTTCAACTTCACCGACTATCTTTCGAAGTCGAGCGCTGACTGGAAAGCCAAGGTCGGCACTGGCACCGCGGTCGAGTGGCCGGTGGGCGTTGGCGCCAAGGGCAACGAAGGCGTCGCCGGCAATATCGGCCAGACCAAGAACGCGATCGGTTACGTCGAGTACGCCTATGCCAAGCAGAACAAGCTGACCCATACGGCGATGATCAACAAGGCCGGCAAGACCGTGCAGCCGACCATCGAAGCCTTCCAGGCGGCCGCCTCCAACGCCGACTGGGCCAAGGCGCCTGGCTACTACGTGATCCTCACCGATCAGCCCGGCGAGGCCTCCTGGCCGATCACGGCCGCGACCTTCATCCTGATGCACAAGGCGGCCACCGACAAGGCGGCGTCCCAGGAAGCCATCAAGTTCTTCAAGTACGCCTTCGAGAAGGGCGACAAGATGGCTGAAGAGCTCGACTACATCCCGATGCCGGACTCGGTCGTCAAGCTGATCGAAAAGACCTGGTCGGCTGAGATCAAGAGCTGACGGGGCCGGCGTCTTGCAATGCGATCGCTCAACCCGGGACGTCCGGGTTGAGCACCCCTCTCGGGACAAGAGAGGCAAGAACAAAGCGCGGGCCGAAAAGCCGTGCACCGAAGTCCGGGTCATTGGGCTATGTAAAGGGGATTGGGCGTGGCAGAAATGACGGTCGAGAGCGACGTAATGGACGCTGCCGGACCTTACGATCGCGCGAGGGCTCTCAGCGCGTTCAAGCTCGGCGACGTCACCTTCTACTGGATCACGCGCGCCTGCGCGATCTCGGTTCTCCTCATCCTCGGCGGCATCATCATCTCGCTGATCGTCGGTGCCTGGCCCGCGATCCGCGAATATGGCGCGGCCTTCCTGTGGACGCAGCGCTGGGCGCCGTCGGCCGATCCGCCCGTACTGGGTGCGCTCGGCCCGATCTACGGCACGCTGATCACCTCGGTGATCGCGATGATGATCGCGATTCCCGTCGGTCTTGGCATCGCGATTTTCCTCACCGAGATATGCCCGCTCTGGCTGCGCCGTCCCATCGGTCTTGCGGTCGAACTGCTCGCCGGCATCCCCTCGATCATCTACGGCATGTGGGGCTTCTTCGTGCTCGGCCCGTTCCTGGCCAATACCTTCCAGCCCTTCATGATCAGCATTTTCGACGGCGTACCTGTGCTGGGCACGGTCTTCGCCGGTCCCCCGTCCTATCTCAGCCTGTTCAACGCCGCGCTGATTCTGGCGATCATGGTGCTGCCTTTCATCACCTCGATCTCGGTCGACGTCTTCAAGACGGTGCCGCCGGTACTGAAGGAAGCGGCCTACGGCGTCGGCTGCACCACCTGGGAAGTCGTCCGCAACGTCGTGATCCCCTACACCCGTGTCGGCGTGATCGGCGGCATCATGCTGGCGCTCGGCCGCGCGCTCGGCGAAACCATGGCGGTCACCTTCATCATCGGCAATTCGTTCAAGATCCAGTCCTCGATCTTCGCGCCGGGCACCACCATCTCCGCCGCCATCGCCTCCGAATTCGCCGAGAGCGACGGGTTGCACCAGTCCGGCCTGATCCTGCTTGGGCTACTGCTGTTCGTGCTGACGTTCTTCGTGCTGGCGGCTGCGCGGCTGATGCTGATGCGGCTGGAAAAGAAGGCGGGGAACTGAGATGAACCCGATCTACGCTTCCCGCCGCCGCAAGAACGTCGTCATCAAGTTCCTGTGCCTGGCCGCCGCGGCGTTCGGCGTCACCTGGCTGGCGCTGATCCTGTTCACGCTGTTCTACAACGGCCTGACCGGGCTTTCGCTGCAGGTCTTCGCTCAGGATACGCCGCCGCCGGGCTCGACCGAGGGCGGCCTGCGCAACGCCATCATCGGCTCGATCATCATGACGGTGATCGGCGTCGGCATCGGCGCGCCGCTTGGCCTTTTCGCCGGCACCTACCTCGCCGAATACGGCAAGCACGACAAGCTCACCTCGGTGATCCGCTTCATCAACGACATACTGTTGAGCGCGCCCTCGATCATCATCGGCCTGTTCATCTATGGCGCCATCGTGGTACCGATGGGCGGCTTCTCCGCCTTCGCCGGCTGTCTGGCGCTCGCCGTGATCGTGATCCCCGTCGTGGTCCGCACCACCGAGGACATGCTCGGGCTGGTGCCCAATCCCCTGCGCGAAGCTGCGTCTGCGCTCGGCCTGCCGCGCTCGCTGGTCATCCGGCGCATCGCCTATCGTGCGGCGCGAAGCGGTCTGATCACCGGCGTGCTACTCGCCACTGCCCGCGTCGCCGGCGAAACCGCGCCGCTGCTGTTCACCGCGCTGTCGAACCAGTTCTTCAGCCTGAACCTGACCAAGACGATGGCGAACCTGCCGGTCACCATCAACAACTTCGTCCAGAGCCCCTATGCCTACTGGAAGGAACTCGCCTGGAGCGGGGCCTTGCTGATCACGCTCACCGTATTGGCCCTGAATATTGGCGCGCGCATTCTCGGCGCCGAGAGGACATCCAAATGACCGATCTTTCCGTATCCGTGAGTTCCGCCAGTGGACCCGTCCCGCAGGTGCCGTTGCCCGAGGCGGCGCCCAAGGTCACCGCGCGCGGCCTGAACTTCTATTACGGCGAGCACCATGCGTTGAAGAACATCAACCTGACGCTCGGCACCAACCGCGTCACCGCCTTCATCGGCCCGTCCGGCTGCGGCAAGTCCACGTTGCTGCGCATCTTCAACCGGATGTACGATCTCTATCCCGGCCAGCGCGCTACCGGGCAGTTGCTGCTGGACCAGACCAACGTTCTCGACCCCAAGCTCGATCTCAATCTGTTGCGGGCCCGGGTCGGCATGGTGTTCCAGAAGCCGACACCGTTCCCGATGACGATCTATGAGAACATCGCCTTCGGCATCCGACTCTATGAGAAGATCTCCAAGTCGGAAATGGACGGCCGGGTGGAGAAGGCGCTGCGCGGTGGCGCGCTGTGGAACGAGGTCAAGGACAAGCTCAATGCCAGCGGCCTCTCGCTCTCCGGCGGCCAGCAGCAGCGGCTCTGCATCGCCCGCACGGTCGCTGTCAGGCCTGAGGTGATCCTGTTCGACGAACCTTGTTCGGCGCTCGATCCGATCTCGACCGCCAAGATCGAGGAACTGATCCAGGAACTGGCGGAGGACTACACGATCGCCATCGTTACCCATAATATGCAGCAGGCGGCCCGCGTCTCCGACAAGACCGCCTTCATGTATCTCGGCGAGCTGATCGAATTCGACGACACCAACAAGATTTTCACCTCGCCTAGCGATCGACGTACCCAGGACTACATCACCGGGCGGTTTGGTTAAGGAGATAACAGATGGCTTCCGAGCACACCGCCAAAGCGTTCGACAGCGATCTTCAGGAGCTGACCCGCCTCGTCGCCGAGATGGGCGGCATGGTCGAACGCATGATCACCGAATCCGTCGACGCGCTGGTCCGCCGGGACGTCTCACTCGGCAAGCGCGTCGTCGCGACCGATGTCGAGATCGACCGCCTGCAGCACCTGATCGAGGAGCGCGCGGTGCTGACCATCGCCCGCCGCCAGCCGATGGCGATCGACTTGCGCGAAATCGTCGGCGCCATGCGCGTCGCCACCGATCTGGAGCGGATCGGCGATCTCGCCAAGAACATGGGCAAGCGGGTCGCGGCGCTGGAGAACGATTTCCAGCCGCTGAAGCTGATGCGCGGCCTGGAGCACATGACCGATCTGGTGCAGTCGCAGGTCAAGTCGGTGCTGGACGCCTATGCGGCGCACGACCTGCCGGCGGCGATGGCGGTGTGGAAGGGCGACGAGGAAGTCGACGCCATCTGCACCTCGCTGTTCCGCGAACTGCTCACCTACATGATGGAAGACCCGCGCAACATCTCGTTCTGCATTCATTTGATGTTCTGCGCCAAGAATATCGAGCGGATCGGCGACCACGCCACCAACATCGCCGAAACCGTGTTCTACATGATCGAGGGCCAGCAGATGCTCGACAAGCGCCCGAAGGGCGACATGACGACGTTTGCCTCCACGGTTCCGAATAGCTGAGGATACCAAGAATGAGCGCACGCATCATGGTGGTCGAGGACGAGGAAGCGCTGACCACGCTGTTGCGCTACAACCTCGACGCCGAAGGCTATGAGGTCGAGACCGTCGGCCGCGGCGACGATGCCGATACGCGGCTGAAGGAGCGCGTGCCCGATCTCGTCGTGCTCGACTGGATGTTGCCGGGCCTCTCCGGCATCGAACTCTGCCGCCGCCTGCGCGCCCGCCCGGAAACCAAGCAACTGCCGATCATCATGCTGACCGCGCGTGGCGAGGAGAGCGAGCGCGTACGCGGGCTTGCGACCGGTGCCGACGATTACATCGTCAAGCCGTTCTCGGTGCCGGAACTTTTGGCGCGGGTGAAGGGCCTGTTGCGGCGGGCAAGCCCGGAGCGGCTCGCTACTGTGCTCACCTATGGCGACATCGAGCTCGACCGCGAGAAGCGCCGCGTCGCGCGCTCCGGCCGCCAGATCGACCTCGGCCCGACCGAGTATCGCCTGCTGGAATTTTTCCTCGAACATCCCGGCCGCGTCTTCAGCCGCGAGCAATTGCTCGACAGCGTCTGGGGCCGCGACATCTACATCGACGAGCGCACCGTCGACGTCCACATCGGCCGCCTGCGCAAGCTGCTCAATCCGGGTCGGGAACAGGATCCCATCCGCACCGTGCGCGGCGCGGGATACGCGCTGGATGATCGCTTCGCGAAGGTGGAGCCGTAAGGCTTCGCTGCCATCTCGGCGCATTCAGCCGTCGTCCCCGCGAACGCGGGGACCCATAACCACTAATCTCGATTGTTGAAATGCGCTGGAGCCCCAGCGAGGCATAACCACAAACACCTGTGGTTATGGGTCCCTGCGTTCGCAGGGACGACGACGTTGAGATAATCGCGCCCCTTACCGCGTCTGCTTCGGCGCCTGCCGCCGCCGATCGGCCGCCGGCTGATACGCCACGCGCGAGTGATGCGCGCAATAGGGCAGGCCGGTGAGCGCCTTGCCGCCGCAGAAGAAGAACTCCGGGCTCGAGGGATCGCCGACCGGCCAGTGGCAGGTCGCCTCGTTCAATTCGAGCAGCGAGAGCCGCTGGCTCATCGGCACCACATTGTCGAAGGCAATCGGATCGGCCTCGATCTCCACCTCGAAAGCGTGCGCCAGCGCGGTGTTGCCGCGCGAAACCGGGCGCGACACCCGCATCATCTGCTGAGCGGCGGGGCGTGCCTTGCGCTGCCGCGGAGCAGCCGAGGAGGGGCTCTTGGCGCGGCCGGACAGGCCGAGCCGGTGTACTTTGCCGATCACGGCGTTTCGCGTCACATTTCCGAGTTCCGCGGCAATCTGGCTCGCCGATAATCCGGCTTCCCAGAGCTTCTTCAGCTGCTCGACGCGATCGTCGGACCAGGTTAAAACCGTCATCGTAATCTTCCCTTCGCATCGCGCCGGCCAATCGAGGGCAGCGCTGGCGATGTCATTCGTCTCAAAAATCCCTGCGGTCAGAATCCCTTAGCCCTCGCCGGGCGCGGAAAGAGCGCCCGAACGTTTACGCCTGCACAAATGGACTCTTAGGGATCAGAACTGCCGCACGAGATGTCGTACCCGACAGCCCAAACGCTACAATATGGCGTGACTCGGGCGCAAGAGTCCGCGCCCCAACGTCCACATGTTCCGACATCTAGGCTTTTCACTGCGTGTTTTACACCACACCGCAATCCTACGGATTTCGGCATCTTGCACTGCAGGAAAGGCCGTTCCATGGCGTGTTGACAGCGCTCCCGGCCTACATAGAATACCTCTCACGTGCCGCCCTTAAGAGGCGGCACGTTTCGTTTTCGCCAGACCGGCTGCTGCCGCGTTCGCGCTACTGCCTGCGTGTCCCCGGCCGGTCAAACCTTCAGTGCAAACCTTTTGTGATTGCCATGACCAATAGCGCCACGTCGCATCTGCTCCCCGTCTTCGCCAGGGTCGATCTCGGCTTCGAAAGCGGCGAGGGCTGCTGGCTGACCGCAACCAATGGCGAGCGCTATCTCGATTTCACCTCGGGCGTCGCGGTGAATGCGCTGGGTCATTGCCATCCGCATCTGATCAAGGCGCTGCAGGAGCAGGCGACCAAGCTCTGGCACATGTCGAACCTGTTCAAGTCGCCCGATGGCGAGAAGCTCGCCGCGCGGCTGTGCGAGCAGAGCTTTGCTGACTTCGTGTTCTTCTGCAATTCCGGCGCGGAGGCGATGGAGGGCGTGATCAAGGTCGTCCGCCGCTATCAATTCTCCAAGGGCCATCCCGAGCGCTATCGCCTCATCACCTTCGAGGGTGCGTTCCACGGCCGCACGCTGGGCACGCTCGCGGCCACCGGCTCCGCCAAATACCTTGAAGGCTTTGGTCCGCCGATGGACGGTTTCGACCAGGTGCCGCACGGCGATCTGGAAGCCGTGAAGAAGGCGATCGGTCCGAACACCGCCGGCGTCCTGATCGAGCCGGTGCAGGGCGAGGGCGGCGTGCGCTCGGCGCCGCAATCCTTCTTCAAGGCCTTGCGCCAGCTCTGCGACGAGAAGGGCCTGTTGCTCGCGTTCGACGAGGTGCAGACCGGCATGGGCCGCACGGGCGATCTCTTTGCCTACAAGCGCGTCGGCGTGACGCCGGATGTGATGTCGCTGGCGAAAGCACTCGGCGGCGGTTTCCCGATCGGCGCGGTGCTGGCGACGGCGGAAGCGGCCAGCGGCATGACGCCGGGCTCGCATGGCTCGACCTTCGGCGGCAATCCGCTGGCGATTTCGGCCGCGAACGCCGTCCTCGACGTGATGCTGAAGCCCGGCTTCTTCGATCACGTGCAGAAAATGTCGCTGCTGTTGAAACAGAAACTCGCTTCCGTGGTCGACCGCTATCCCGCCGTGCTCTCGGAAGTGCGCGGCGAGGGGCTCCTCGTCGGCGTCAAGGCCGTGGTGCCCTCGGGCGATCTGGTCAATGCGCTGCGCGACCAGAAACTGCTGACGGTCGGTGCCGGCGACAATGTGGTGCGCTTCCTCGCGCCCCTGATCGTGACCGAGGCCGAGATCGATCAGTCCGTTCAGATGCTGGAGCGCGCCTGCGCCGCGCTGTCGGCCACGCAGTTGAAGAAGGCGGCAGGCTGATGAGCAAATCCGTCCGTCACTTCCTCGACATCAACGAGCTGCCGCCGAAGGAGCTGCGCAACATGCTGGCGCTCAGCGCCGACATGAAGGCGAAGCTGAAGGCGCACGAGAAGGGCAAGAAGCCGCTCGAAGGCAAGACGCTGGCGATGATCTTCGAACGGCCCTCGACCCGCACGCGGGTGTCGTTCGACGTCGGCATGCGCCAGCTCGGCGGTGAAGCCATCATGCTCACTGGCGCGGAGATGCAGCTCGGCCGCGGCGAGACCATCGCCGATACCGCGCGCGTGCTGTCGCGCTATGTCGATGCGATCATGATCCGCATCCTCAACCACGATGCGCTGCTGGAGCTCGCCGCGCACGCCACCGTGCCCGTGATCAACGGTCTGACGCGGCGCTCGCATCCCTGCCAGGTGATGGCCGACCTGATGACCTTCGAGGAGCATCGCGGCCCGATCGAGGGCAGGACGGTGGCCTGGACCGGCGATGACAATAATGTGCTGGCGTCGTGGGCGCATGCGGCCGAGCGTTTCAAGTTCAAGCTCAATGTCGCGACCCCGCCGCAGCTCGCGCCGAACAAGGCGATGAAGGACTGGATCAAGGCGACGCAGGCGCCGATCGTGCTCGGCACCGACCCTGAAGCCGCCGTGCGCGGCGCCGATTGCGTCGTCACCGACACCTGGGTCTCGATGGGCGACAAGGATGGCGAGCACCGCCACAACGTGCTCAAGCCCTATCAGGTCAACGCGAAACTGATGTCGCTGGCCAGCAAGGACGCGATCTTCATGCACTGCCTGCCCGCGCATCGCGGCGAGGAGGTTACCGATGAAGTGATCGACGGCCCGCAATCGGTCGTATTCGACGAGGCCGAAAACCGCCTGCACGCGCAGAAGGGCATTCTGGCCTGGTGTTTCAACGAAGTGGCGTAATTGTCGTCCCTGCGAACGCAGGGACCCACACCGCGTGATCTCTCGATGAGATGCTGTGGCAGACGCTTTCTGCTGCAATTCAAATCGGTGGTTATGGGCCCCTGCGCCGAGTGCGCGATCGCGCACGGAGGCGGGGACGACAGGAACCACCCCTTTCGCTTTGCTCCTTCCGACCCCAGATAGAGCGCCATGGTCTCAGATTCCCCCGACATCAAAATCACACCCGAGGCGCCCGTTCGCGCGCCTTCATCTGTTCCCGTCGATGACGCGGTGCTGCCGTTCGAGGTCGCCTCGCTCGATCTGCGCGGGCGGCTGACCCGGCTCGGCCCCGCGCTCGACGACATCCTGACCAAGCACGATTATCCCGCGCCGGTCGGGAAATTGCTCGGCGAGGCGATCGTGCTGGCGACGCTGCTCGGCACGGCGTTGAAATTCGAGGGGCGCTTCATCCTGCAGACGCAGACCGATGGCCCGGTATCGTTCCTGATCGTGGATTTCCAGTCGCCGGACCGGCTGCGCGCCTATGCGCGCTATGACGCGCGGCGGCTGAAGGACGGCCAGAGTTCGGGCGCCCTGCTCGGCAAGGGCCATCTCGCCATGACCATCGACCAGGGCGCGGACATGAGCCGCTATCAGGGCCTGGTGGCGCTCGACGGTGGCAGCCTGGAAGACGCCGCGCATGAATATTTCCTGCGCTCCGAGCAGATCCCGACCCGCGTGCGGCTCGCGGTCGGCGAGGAGTGGCGCGGCGGCGACGGCGGCAAGCATCGCTGGCGTGCCGGCGGCATGCTGCTGCAATTCCTGCCGAAGTCGCCCGAGCGGGCGCGGCAGGCCGATCTGCATCCGGGCGATGCGCCTGACGGCACGGTGACGCATAGCGTTGCCGAGGACGATGCCTGGGTCGAGGGCCAGTCGCTGATCGGCACCGTCGAGGATGTCGAACTGATCGATCCCGATCTGTCGGGCGAGCGGCTATTGTATCGCCTGTTTCACGAGCGCGGCGTGCGCGTGTTCACGCCGCTCTCCTTGCGCGCGCAATGCTCCTGCTCGCGCGAGGCGGTCTCGGCGATGCTGAAGAGCTTCGCGCCGAAGGATCGCGCCGAGATGGTCAAGGACGACAAGGTGGTGGTGACCTGCGAGTTCTGCTCCTCGGTCTACCAGTTCACGCCGCATGAAGCGGGCGTGGAGTAGCGGCGTCGTAGATTCCATGAGGCGGTGAGCGTGGCCTTTCCGATAAGGTTTGGGTTTCCACACTCGAACCCCTCGGAGAGTCAGATGCAAGCATCCACCGTAGCCGCGCCCACCGCCGGGCATATTGGCACAATTTTCGTTGCAATCGAACTGAGCCAGCGGAGCTGGCGGGTCGCGCTGCACAGCCCGGACAAGGACAAGATATCGCACCACAAGCTGGAGGGTGGCGATCATGCCGAGCTGTTGGCGTTGGTGGGTCGGGTTCGGGAGCGGGCGGCTCGAACGCTGGGAGGCGTTCCGGCGGTGGCGAGCTGCTACGAGGCGGGCTACGACGGGTTCTGGCTGCACCGGCTGCTGCTGGCGGCCGGCATCACGAACTACGTGTTTGATCCCGCCAGCATTGCGGTGGACCAGCGGGCGCGGCGGGTGAAGACCGACCGGATCGATGGCGAGCGGATGCTGCGCACGCTGATGGCGTATCTGCGCGGCGAGCCGCGGGTGGTGCGGATCGTCCGGGTGCCTGCCGCCGAACAGGAGGACGCGCGCCGCGGCAGCCGCGAACGCGACCGGCTGATCAAGGAGCAAACCGCGCACACCAACCGGATCAAGGCACTGCTGCGCCTGCGGGGCATGGCGGTCGGGAACCCGCGGCGGCGCGACTGGCTGAGCTGGCTGGCGGCGCAGCGGGATTGGCAAGGCCAGGCGGTCCCGCCGCGGATGCTGAGCGAGATCCGACACGAGCACGCGCGGCTGATGCTGGTGCGCGATCGGCTCGATGCGCTCGCGCAGGAGGCGGCCGCAGCGGAGCCAATGCCTGCGGAAGCCGAGATGACCCGGCGCAGCGAACTCCTGCGCCGGCTCAAATGTCTCGGCCCGGCGTTCGCGACGACGCTGACCAGCGAGGTGTTCTACAAGGACTTCCGCAATCGCCGCGAGGTCGGGAGTTATTTCGGACTGACGCCCAGTCCATGGCAGAGCGGCGGCATCGACCGCGACCAGGGCATCAGCAAGGCGGGCAACCCGCGCGCCCGCTGTGCCGCGATCGAACTGGCCTGGCTGTGGCTGCGGCATCAGCCGGACAGCAAGCTGACCCTGGAGTACCGCAAGCGCACGCTCGATGCCGGCAAGCGCATCAAGCGCGTCGCCATCGTCGCCCTGGCGCGCAAGCTGATGGTGGCGCTGTGGCGCTACCTCACGACCGGTCTCGTGCCGGAAGGCGCGGTGCTCAAGGCCGTAAAGATCTAAACACTTTCAACGAACGCGTCAGCGTCGCGGCATCTGCCGCGGTCAGCGCGGGATGGATGGTGACCGTGCCACCCTTGGGCCAGCAAACAGGCTGTTTCGTAGATGGGTCTCATCCTCGTGGCTTCCTCGCCGCATGCATGCGGAATGTGGGTGCGGATCACAGCGGTCCGACCGGATATGAGGTGATGCAGTGAGCAACTGCATAAATCGCCGGAAGCCAGTCCCAGAGCGCACCGACCGCGGCGGCACGCTGCGCTACGCATGGCTCCGCGCGCCGCCGCTCCACCGAACGTAAAAATCACATCCAAGCCCCGCCGGGATGCTTGACTCAAAACGCCTCATATGAGGGTGGGCAAAGGCGCGATAGCGCCGTGCCCACCATCCGTCATCACGCATGCTTCTCGATGGTGGGCACGCTTCGCTTTTCCCACCCTCGATTCCCGCTTGCCAGTGCACCCTGCATGAGAGGCCGGCGTGGAGTAGGGCAACGCCTCTCGACGCCGCGCAATTCTTGCGTGTAAGTTCCCCTGCCGCCGCCAGGCGGCATCGCGGGCAGGGGAAATCAAGAAAATGCGAATTGTACTGACGTGTCTTGGACTGTTGCTGTCGGTCGTCTCCGCGCAGGCGGACAAGGCGGTGGCCTCCGGCAAGCCGCTGATACTCTATGAAGGCTATTCGACCAATCCGGATTGCAGCTCCGCCGGCAACGTAGTGGTGCGTGTCGTGCAGCCGCCGGAACACGGCCGGGTGAGCATCCGTCCAGCCGGTGTTTTCCCGAGATTTCCGGAGGCCAATATCAGAAGCGTCTGCAATCGACGCCGCGTGCCCGGCGTGCTGGCGACCTATGTTTCGCAACGCGGATATCTCGGACCTGATTTCGTGGTGCTGGAAGTCCTGTTTCCGGCGGGAAGCGGCGGTCGTATCAGGTTTCCGATCCGGGTGATGTAGCCGCAGTGATGTAGCGTAGCGTGGGCAAAGGAGCGCTAGCGCCGTGCCCACCATCCATCACCGAGCGTGCTCTTCGTCTGCATCTGCACGCGAGACCGCGGGTGCGGCGCGCACCCGGTCTTCCCTGCGCCCTCTGAATGAGAGGGCGAGAAGTTGATAGCAAGCCTCGGGCAATTCATGTCGCGAGATCGCGAACTTATACTCACTTGTCATCGCCCGGCTTGACCGGGCGACCCAGATGCTATGAGGGGGGTGGCGGCGGGGTCAGCGGCGGCGAGGGTATCGACACCTCGGGCGCCGTGGTCACGCAATGGAGCCCCCCATGTCGCAACCGTTTGACGTCAGCAGGTCCCTCACCGCCTTCGAGCAGGATAACACACTCGTTGCAGTTATCGAGATGAGCCAGTCGAAGTGGCTGGTTGCAGCTATGATCCCCGGCGTCACACGCCGGCCGCTGAAGAAGCTTGATGCAGACGCGAACGCTCTGCTGAAGCTGCTGCAGCGCTGGTGCGAGGAAGCGCACAAGGCGGGACGCGCGGTCAAGCGAATCGTCTGCGCCTATGAGGCCGGACGGGATGGGTTCTGGCTGGCCCGCTGGCTGCAGGCCCGCGCCATCGAAGCTTACGTCATCCATCCTGCGAGCATCGCGGTGTCTCGCGAGCACCGGCGTCCCAAAAGCGATCGGATCGACACGGAACTGCTGATGCGTTCGTTGCTGGGTTGGCTGCGTGGTGAGAAGCGCCATTGTAGCATGGCCACGATCCCGACCATGGCGGAAGAAGACGCTCGACGACCGGGCCGCGAGCGGGAGAGCCTGGTGAGCGAGCAGACGCGGATCGTCAACCGGGTCAAAGCCGTCCTCGCCTTGTTCGGCATCGGCGGGTTCAATCCGAGGCTTCGCAAGGCGGCGCAGCAACTGGAGACACAGCGTACCGCGGAAGGAACGCCGCTGCCGGACAATGCCAGGGCGGAGCTGCGCCGCGATCTGGAGCGGCTATGCCTGCTGCGCGACCAGATCCGCGCCATCGAAAGCGCACGGCTTCAGCGCCTCACCGCTGCGCCGGCCACATCACAAGGACCCCATGCGATGGTTCGTCTGATCGCAAGGGTTCTGGGCATTGCCATCGAGACCGCCGACATGCTGGTGAATGAGATTCTGTCGCGCAATCTGCGCGATCGCAGAGCTGTCGCGCGCTATGCCGGGCTAACCGGCGCGCCGGACGAGAGGGGTCAGCGCCGGCGCGAGAAGGGACTAGCCCGCGCCGGCAACGGCCGGGTTCGCCGGGGGATGATCCAACTGGCCTGGCGCTTTCTGATCTTTCAGAAGGGCAGCCGGCTCGCCAACTGGTTCCGTGAGCGCACCGCCGATGGCCGACGCACCACGCGCAAGACCATGATCGTGGCGCTGGCCCGTAAGCTACTCATCGCCCTGTGGCGGCTTGTGACCACCGGCCAGCTGACGGAGGACATCAAGTTACGACCCGCCGGCACCTGACCGTGCAGCTTCCCTTAACCCCACACCATTGACGGTTTGGCAGCCCGGCGTGCGGTCTGCCAACGGCATCCGAGGTGGCGATGATCCGCAGGAATACATGGCCTTTGCGCCGCGACCCAGAATGGACCCGCCGCCCCGGAGCTCGCCCCGATGCGCATGCATGCATCATGGTTCTGATCCCGATCGATCAACCGAATACAAGTCTGCGACGCGATATCGCGTCCAAGGCGGGCTCGCCTCGGAAGTCGTCCTCATCTCGCCACCGACATCCCCGCGTGCCGACCTCAAGCCTGCCGCCAAGCTTGCGACCGTCAAGGGCTGCGTCGCTACGCGATGGCCTCCGGCCACCCTTGACGGTCGCTGCGCCAAGGCGGACAGCCCGTCTTGAGGTCGGCACGCGGGGATGTCGGCCTCCCTCGGAGATCAACGCAATGACCTAGCAACGACCACTATTGACCAAGCCCCATACAAGTATCCCAGAGGCAGCAGTGAAAGAGCCGAGAAGCCGCGGCGTACTGGATCCCCCGCCTTCGCGGGGGACGACAGTCGGAGCCTTGCGCAGCTACGTGGATGGAGCCTCGGGCTACGAATGGCGACGGAAATCCGTGGCCCTAGTTCAACACCCGCCGGTTATCCGGGCTGTCGAGCGAGAACGTCGGCACGTCGATCTCGAAACGCTCGCCGCTTTCGCTGACCATCTGATAGCGGCCGGACATGAAACCCGAGGCGGTCGGCAGCGGCACGCCGGAGGTATATTCGAAGCGCTCGCCCGGCGCCAAAACAGGCTGCTCGCCGACCACGCCTTCGCCGCGGACTTCCTGCTTGCGGCCGGTGGCGTCGGTGATGATCCAGTGGCGGGTGCGAAGCTGCACGGTCTCGTCGCCGGTATTGGTGATGACGATCGTGTACGACCAGAAATACTGTCCCTTGTCGACCGACGAGCGCCCGGGGAGGAAATTCGGTTCAACGGTGACTTCGATCTGACGGGTAACGGCGCGATACATGCGGGCAAGCTTCCGGAAATCCTGTCGCGCATCATAGCCGGGAATGCCGGAGGAACCAATCTCCGCGCCATCGGGTTGCCGATTGGGGTTGCCGCTTACCTCATCGCGGTTTCAACATAGTTCCATTCTAGAGCGCAACCGCGCGCTGCCCGGCTCCGTATCTCCTGCTTGTTATCTTGTGTGCAAGTGGCGGGCCGATATTATCTTTTCCGGACAGTGCACGCGTAAAGTTCAACTGCCCAAACGGTGCCCGATGTCGTCCATTGCCGATCCAGTTGCCGGAACGCCTCTCAGCGACGCCAAGGCCAGCGATGCCAAGGCTGACGCAAAGGCCGCAGCGGCTGCCGCGCCGGCGATTGCGTTGCCGATGGCCGGCGAGCGCGAATTGCGGCTCGACCTGTTTCGCGGCATGGCGCTGTGGCTGATCTTCATCGACCATCTGCCGACCAACATCCTGACCTGGTTCACGATCCGCAATTACGGATTTTCCGACGCCACCGAAATCTTCATCTTCATCTCGGGCTACACCGCCGCCTTCGTCTATGGCCGGGCGATGCTGGAGGCCGGCTTCGTGGTGGCGACCGCGCGTATCATGCGGCGCGTCTGGCAAATCTACGTCGCCCATGTCTTCCTGTTCACGATCTTCCTCGCCGAAATATCCTACGTCGCCACCCGTTTCGAGAACCCGCTCTACAGCGAGGAAATGGGCATCATGGATTTCCTCAAGCAGCCGGATGTCACCATCGTCCAGGCGCTGCTGTTGAGGTTCAGGCCCGTCAATATGGACGTGCTGCCGCTCTACATCGTCCTGATGCTTTTCCTGCCGATTATCCTGTGGCTCTTGAAGTGGCGGGCCGACATCGGGCTGGCGTTGTCGGTGCTGCTCTACGCGCTGACCTGGCAGTTCGACTGGTACCTGACGGCCTACCCGAGCGGGTTCTGGATCTTCAACCCGTTCGCCTGGCAATTGCTGTTCGTGTTCGGCGCCTGGTGCGCGCTCGGCGGTGCTGCGCGGATGTCGCGGATCCTGTCGTCGCCGGTGACGATGTGGATCTGCATCGTCTATCTCTCGTTTGCGTTTTTCGTCACGCTGACCTGGCACATTCCGCAGCTCAGCTTCCTGATGCCGAAGCGGCTCGAACAGTGGATGTATCCGATCACCAAGACCGATCTGGACGTGCTGCGGTTCGCCCATTTCCTGGCGCTGGCGGCGCTCACCGTGCGCTTCCTGCCAAGGGATTGGTCGGGCCTCAAATCGCGCTGGCTGCGACCATTGATCCTCTGCGGACAGCATTCGCTTGAGATATTCTGCCTGGGCGTTTTCCTGGCCTTTGCGGGGCATTTCGTGCTGGCCGAAGTTGGCGGGGGTGCCTTCATGCACGCCCTGATCAGCTTTGCCGGTATCCTCATCATGTGGGGCGTGGCGTGGGTGATTTCGTGGTACAAACATTCGGCCGACAAGGGAGCGTCGAAAACGAAAAAGCCGGTCATCAATGCCGATCTGGCGGGGGGGAGCGTATGAGGCCCCGCTTCGGAGCTGTGCTGGCCCTGGCGCTGCTCGCGGGTCTGGCAGCCACGGGTTCTGCGCGCGCCGAGGAGGCCGCTCCCCAGACCTGCGAAGTGCCAGGCTATCTTCTCTCCACCGAGGGCACGCTTCCGAAGGTCGCCGAGGCTGTCAAGAACGCCCGGCCGCTGACCGTCCTGGTGGTCGGGAGCCGGTCGTCGACCATCCTGTCCTCCGAGGCCAGTGCCTATCCGGCCAAGCTGCAGGCCGCCCTGAAGGAGAAGCTGCCCTCGATCCCGGTCAACCTCTCCGTAGAACTACAGAGCGGGAAGACGGCTGAGGAGGTCGACACCACCCTCGTTAAGCTGGTGGAAGCAAAAAGGCCTACTTTGGTCATCTGGCAGACCGGAACCGTCGATGCTATGCGCTCCGTCGATCCCGATGATTTCCGCGGTGCTGTCGATGACGGCGTTGCTGCGCTGCAAAATGCGGGAACTGACGTGATTTTGGTCAATCTGCAATACAGCCCGCGAACGGAAACCATGATTTCCGCGCCGCCGTACCTAGATAATATGCGCGTCGTGGCGCAGCAGCACGGGGTTCCGCTGTTCGATCGCTTCGCCATCATGCGTCATTGGAACGACGCCGGAGATTTCGACCTGTTCAGCACGTTTCACGGCACCGACATGGCCAAACGGGTTCATGCCTGCCTCGGCCGCGCATTGTCGAAATTTGTGCTCGATGCGGCCCGCCTCGACCAGGCGCAGCAGAATTAGGGAACTAGCGTTGATGAGTCGTTACTGCCCTTTTCGTTTGTCGATATTGCTGACTGTCTCCGCCGCGGGCCTGGCGTTGCTGCTGCCTGCCTCGGTACTGGCGCTGCATGCGCAGACGGCCCCGCAGCAGGCCGCCCAGCAGGCGGCGCTGTCCGATAGCGCAAAAACCGAAAGCAAGGCTGAAAGGAAGCCGGCCGAGACCACCTCGCCACAGCCCGCGCCGTCGGCTGCCGCCAATCCGGCGGTGCCGAAGGGCGTTACCGGCAAGGCGATCGAGAAGGTGAAGGAAGTCGCCAAATCGGCCAGCGACATTTTCAACCGCGTCCCGTGCCTGCCGCCCAAGGGCGGCTCCAAATCGATGGGCTCGTTGCCGCGCGTCGCGAGCAAACTCGTCGCCGGCCTGCCGGTGGTGATCGTGGCGTTCGGATCGTCGTCGACCCAGGGGTACGGCGCGACCTCGCCGGACTTCAACTATCCCAACCGCCTCGCGGCGCAATTGCGCCGGCAATATCCGACCGCCAGCATCTCCGTCGTCAATGCCGGCAAGGGCGGCGAGGACGCGCCGGAAATGATGAAGCGGCTGGAGACCTCCGTTCTCGATATGCATCCGGATCTGGTGATCTGGCAGGTCGGCACCAACGCGGTGCTGCGGAACCTCGATCCCGCTGAGACGGCAAAACTTGTCGAGGAAGGCATCGGGCGCATTCAGGCCGCGGGCGCCGATGTCGTGCTGATCGATCCGCAATACTCGCCGCGCGTCAACGAGCACGCCGAGAGCGCGGGCAAGATGATGTCGCTGCTCAACAAGGTCGCCGAGCTTCGCAAGGTCGGCGTCTTCCCGCGCTTTGCGGTGATGAAGGACTGGCACGAAAAGCAGGCGATCCCGATCGAGAATTTCGTGATTTCCGACGGCCTGCACATGAGCGACTGGGGCTACGCCTGCTTCGCGCAACTGCTCGGCGACGACATCATCAAGTCGGTCGGCCAGATCAAGCTCGGCGTCGCCGTGCCGGCGGACGTGCGGGCGTATAGGCCGATGTGAACCGGAATTCGTAGGGTGGGCAAACGCGCGTCAGCGCCGTGCCCACCATTCTAACCGAATACGCCGCGTGAGATGGTGGGCACGCTTCGCTTTGCCCACCCTACCGTTCGCAGCTTCACGCCTTCTCCAGCGCCTGCGCAACGTCCTCAATCAGATCGTCGGCATGCTCCAGCCCGGCGGAGAACCGAATAAAGCCCTCGCTGATGCCGAGCTCGGCGCGCGCCTCCGGCGTTAGCCGTTGATGCGTCGTCGTCGCCGGATGGGTGACGAGGCTCTTGGCATCGCCGAGATTGTTGGAGATCTTGGCAAGCTTCAACGCATTGAGGACGCGGAAGGCGGCCGCCTTGCCGCCCTTCACCTCGAAGCCGACCAGCGTCGAGCCGCCGCGCATCTGCTTTTTCACCAGCGCCGCCTGCGGATGGTCGGCGCGGCCGGGATAGATCAGCCGCGAGATCTTCGGATGGCTTGCCAGCACCTCGGCGAGCTTCGCCGCGTTGTCGGTCTGCGCGCGCACCCGCACGCCAAGCGTCTCCAGGCCCTTGAGCAGGACCCACGCGTTGAACGGCGACAGCGACGGCCCGGTCTGGCGCATGAAGTTGTGGAGGTGCTCGGCGATGAAGGCTTCGGACGAGAGAATGATGCCGCCGAGGCAGCGGCCCTGGCCGTCGATATGCTTGGTCGCGGAATAGACCACGACGTCGGCGCCGAGCGACAGCGGGCTCTGCCAGATCGGGGTGGCGAAGACGTTGTCGACGACCAGCCGGGCGTCGCCCTTGTGCGCGATCTCGGCAATCGAGGGAATATCGAGCACGTCGAGCGTCGGATTGGTCGGACTCTCCAGGAAGAAGGTCTTGGTGTTGGGCCGCAAGGCGCGCTGCCATTGGTCGAGATCGAGACCGTCGACCAGCGTCGTTTCGATGCCGTAGCGCGGCAGCAGGTCCTGCACGACGTAAAGGCACGAGCCGAACAGGGCCTTCGAGGCGACCACGTGATCGCCGGCCCTGAGCGGCGCGAGGATCGCGGTCGTCACCGCGGCCATGCCGGTGGCGGTGGAGCGCGCGGCTTCGGCGCCCTCGAGTTCGATCATGCGGCGCTCGAACATCGAGATCGTGGGATTGGAATAGCGCGAATAGATAAAACCGGGATCCTCGCCCTTGAAGCGCGCCTCGCACTGCTCCGCGCTGTCGTAGACATAGCCCTGGGTGAGAAACAGCCCTTCCGACGTCTCGCCGAATTGCGAGCGCAGGGTGCCGCCATGGACGAGGCGGGTTTCGGGACGATAGCGCTTGGTAGAACCAACTTCAGACATGTGACCTCCGCCGTGACCACTGGAAAATGGTCACAAAAAACCGGCCTGGAAAAATTTCCACAGGCCGGGATCACACGTGTCCCCGGCCTGTTTAGCGATTTATTTAACGTGGCTGCAAGCCGGCCGGCTCAAATCACCACGGGATAAGTCATGCTGATATTCGCTTGCGCCCTTTCAGTCAAGGCGGCCATCGGATAACCCCTAAAAGCCCATATTGACGAGGTTTGGATGACATTTGGGCATCCGAAAGGGCCACCTCAGAGGACCGCGCCGTGTCGTTCACGCTACCGCCCGACGCCAACGGGATTCTGCCCGACCGCATGATCGCGGCGATGGCGGATGCGGGCCTGATCCTGCCGGCCTATCCCTTTGTCGAAAGCCAGATCCAGCCGGCCAGCCTGGACCTGCGGCTGGGTGACATCGCCTACCGGGTGCGCGCGAGCTTCCTGCCCGGCCCCGGCGCGACCGTTGCCGAGCGCATCGACGAACTGAAACTGCACGAAATAAATCTCTCCGACGGGGCGGTGCTGGAGACCAATTGCGTCTACATCGTTCCGCTGCTGGAAAGTCTCGCTTTGCCGCCGGAGATCGTGGCTGCCGCCAATCCGAAGAGCTCCACCGGCCGCCTCGACGTGTTCACGCGCGTGATCGCCGACGGCACCCGCCGCTTCGACATGATCGGCGCCGGCTATCACGGCCCGCTCTATGCCGAGATCAGCCCGAAGACGTTTCCGGTGCTGCTGCGCGAGGGCTCGCGGCTCTCGCAGGTACGCTTCCGCACCGGCGACGCCATCCTCAATGCCGACGAGCTCGATGCGCTGCACGACGCCGAACGGCTGGTCGATATCGACGACGCTGATCTGGCCAACGGCGTCGCACTCTCGGTTGATCTTTCCGGCGAGAATTCCGGCGGTTTCGTCGGCTACCGCGCCAAGCGCCATACCGGCGTCGTCGATGTCGACCGTCGCGGCGGCTATGGCGTCGACGAATTCTGGGAGCCGATCCCGGCGCGCCCCGACGGCAGCCTGATCCTCGATCCCGGCGAATTCTACATCCTGGCCTCGAAAGAAGCCGTGCAGGTGCCACCGGACTACGCCGCGGAAATGGTGCCGTTCGATCCGCTGGTCGGCGAATTCCGCGTGCACTATGCGGGATTCTTCGATCCCGGCTTCGGCTATGCCGGTGCCGGCGGGCAAGGCGCCCGCGCCGTGCTCGAAGTGCGCTCGCGCGAGGTGCCGTTCATCCTCGAGCACGGCCAGATCGTCGGTCGCCTGGTCTACGAGAAGATGCTGTCGCGCCCCGACGCCATGTACGGCCAGCGCATCGGCTCGAACTACCAGGCGCAGGGACTGAAGCTGAGCAAGCATTTCCGGGTGTAGCTCGCCGTTCGCCGTCATTGCGAGCGAAGCGAAGCAATCCATCGCGCGGCATACCGGATAGGTGGATTGCTTCGTCGCTTGCGCTCCTCGCAATGACGACGGTAGCCCTACCGCGCCGCCGATTTCGCCGCCGGCGTCACGCGCCACACCGTGTTGCCGACGTCGTCAGCCACCAGCAGCGCGCCCTGCTTGTCGAGCCGCACACCGACCGGGCGGCCCTGCGCTTCGCCGTTGTCGTTGAGGAAGCCGGTCAGCACGTCCTGCGGCCCGCCCGATGGCTTGCCGTCCTTGAACGGCACGAAGATCACCTTGTAGCCGGCGCGAGGCTTGCGATTCCACGAGCCGTGCTGGCCGATGAAGGCGCCGCCTTCCATGTCGGGTGGAAAGAGATTCCCGATGTTGAAGGCGAGCCCGAGCGAGGCCGTATGCGCGCCGAGCGCATAATCAGGCGCCATCGCCTTCTGCACCAGGTCGGGCCGTCGCGGCTCGACGCGCGTATCGACGCGGTCGCCGAAATAGCTGTACGGCCAGCCGTAGAAGGCGCCATCCTTCACCGAGGTCATGTAATCGGGCACCAGATCATTGCCGAGTTCATCGCGCTCGTTGACGACGACCCAGAGCTCGCCCGTCGTCGGATTCCATGCGGGGCCGTTCGGATTGCGCAGGCCTGATGCGAACACGCGCCATTGGCCGCTGGCGCGATCGACTTCCAGCACAGCGGCGCGATCTTTCTCGGCCTCCATGCCGTTTTCGCCGATGTTGCTGTTGGAGCCGACGGTCGCATAAAGCTTGCTTCCATCGGCGCTCGCCGTCAGGTCCTTGGTCCAGTGGTGATTGATCGGGCCGCCGGGCAGGTCCGCCAGCTTGACGCCGGCCGCGCTGATCTTGGTGTCGCCTTCGCGGTACGGGAATTTCATGATCGCATCGGCATTGGCGACGTAGAAATCCTCGCCGACCAGCACCATGCCGAACGGCGAATTCAGATTGCTCAGGAAGACGCTGCGGGTTTCGGCCACGCCGTCACCGTCGGCATCGCGCAACAGCGTGATACGGTTGGCGCTCGGCACGCCCGCGCCCGCCCGGCTCTGCGCCAACCCGTAGATGAAGCCCTTGATGCTGAAGCCGCTCTGTTTCGGCGGCGCGTTGCTCTCGGCGACCAGCACGTCGCCATTCGGCAGCGTGTAGACGGTGCGCGGATGATCGAGCCCGGTAGCAAAGGCGGTGACCGTCATGCCATTGGCCGCGGTCGGCTTGGCGCCGTCCGGCCAGCGGTTGACCGACGCGATATCGACCGTCGGGATCCATGAATGTTCCGGCGGCGGCAAAGTGGGTGAGGGACCATAGCTCTGCGCCACGGTCGCGGTGTCCCTGGGATCGTTGCAGGCAGCCAGCGGCAGCGCCAATGCGCCGACGCATGTTGCCAAAAGGATGTTCTTGCGCATAGCGAGGTTCCAGGGATTGTTGCCTTACCAATGCGGTGCCGGCTCGAACGTTCTCGGAGTCGGCATGAATTCCCTGTGAAGCGGCTGGCCGACGCCGTGGCCCGCGCAGGTGGTGGACGCATGGCCCCCGCCTGCAATCCCGCAGGCCCCCATTGCGCCCCGTGCACGCGGAATCGTTCCCTAGCCATGCTAGGAAAGCGCACGCCGGGGCTACCAAAGACCGCGCGCGGGGAGCAGAAATGTCCGACCTTGGCGTCGCCGAAATTCCCGTGGACGACAAGGAGCGTCCGCTGCCGCCGCCGGAGCCGCGGGCGAAGAACGCGTTGCTCGACGGCCCGATCCTGCGCACGCTGTTGTGGCTCGCCTGGCCGAACGTGATCGCGCTCACCGCGGGCACCTGCGTCGTCATCGCCGAGACCTCCTATATCGGGCGCCTGGGCGTGGAATCGCTGGCGGCGATGGCGCTGGTGTTTCCAACGGTGATCCTGACCATGACGATGTCCGGCGGCGCGATGGGTGGCGGCGTGGCATCCGCGATCGCGCGTGCGCTCGGCGCCGGCGACCGCGACCGCGCCTCCACCCTTGCCTCGCACGCGCTATTGATCGGCCTGTGCTTTGGCCTCGTCTTCATGCTGGGCATGCTGATCTTCGGGCCTGCGCTGCTCGAGCTGCTCGGCGGCCGCGGCAATGTGCTGACGCAGGCGGTCGCCTATACGCAAATCTTCTTCGGCGGCGCCGTGGTACCGTGGCTGATGAACACGATGTCGGGCATCCTGCGCGGCACCGGCAACATGAAGCTGCCGTCGGCCTTGATGCTCTCGTCGGCGGTTTGCCAGATCATTCTGGGCGGCACGCTCGGTTTGGGCCTCGGTCCGATTCCGCAATTCGGCATGCGCGGTGTCGCGGCCGGCTCGCTGATCGCCTACCTCATCAGCATTTCCGTGATGACATGGTATCTGTTCTCGGGCCGCGCGCGCGTCGTTCCGAAGATCCGGGGCCTTCGCATTCGCTGGCCGATGTTCATCGACATTTTGAAGGTCGGCGCCATTGCCTGCTTCTCGCCGCTGCAATCGGTGCTGACCATCAGCATCTTCACCCACATGCTGGCAAGTTTCGGCACCGAAATCCTGGCCGGCTACGGCATAGGCGCGCGGCTCGAATTCATGTTGACGTCGATCGCATTCGCCGTCGGCATTGCCACGGTACCGATGGTCGGCATGGCGGTTGGTGCAGAGCGTATTGCGCGGGCCCGCAGGATCTGCTGGATCGCGGGGGGCGTTGCATTCGTCTCGGTCGGCACGGTTGCAACCTTCATCGCGTCATTCCCCGACATCTGGGTGAATCTGTTCACCGACGATGCGAACGTGCGTGCCGCCAGCCGGCAGTATTTGTCTACGGCGGCGCCGATGTATGCTTTCCTCGGCCTCGCCACGACGTGCTATTTTTCGTCGCAAGGCGCGGCCAAGGTGATCGGTCCGGTGCTCGCGCAAACCGCGCGGCTGCTGTTTATCCTCGCCGGTGGCTGGTGGTTGCTGTCGCACGGCGCCACTGCGCAGAATTTCTTCGTGCTGGCGTCGTCGTCGATGGTGCTGCTCGGCGTGCTCTCATGCGTCAGCGTGATGCTGACCCGCTGGGGGCCGAAGCAGCGTGTGCCCGAGGCGAGGCCGGTGTTGTCGTGACCACTTGTCATTCCGGGTCTGGTCCTTCGGACCATCCCGGAATGACGGAATAATTACCGCCGTCGATGCCGCCGTCCGTGACGGCCGCCGCCGACATTGGTCATGCGCATCAACTGCGGAACCATGCTCATCAGCTCGCTGCCGCCGGCGCCGCCGAGCATGCCCATGAAATCGCCGCCGCCCATGCCGCCGAAATTCATGCCGCCGGTGCCGATGCCGTAACTGTCGGGCATGTAGCCGCCGGCCGGAATGCCGCCGCCCATCATGCCACCCAGGCCTCCGCCGCCGCCTTCCATCATGCGGCTCATCATCGGGCCCATGGTCTGCATCATCGCGGCGAAGCGGCGCTTGCCCATCTTTGCCTTCATCATTTCCAGCATCGGCGCCATCTGCGTCATCATGTCCTGGCCGCCGCCTCCACCGGCGAATTGCGCCTTCGCCGGCGTCGACGTCAGGACAAACAGCAACAGCAGCGTGGCCGCCTGGCAGACTACCTTGTCAGCTCCCGTCATGTTTTGACTCCTCATGCGCCGGCCACCGCGGACGCGGCGCCGTTCGGACGCATGGAGCAAAAGCTAGGAGCGGGCGGTGGGCCGATCTGTGCGGGAGATCACGCTTGCACGAACCTTCAGGCCGCGCTGCGCCCCAGCGCCTTCTGCATGGCGAGCAGGCCCAGATCCATCTGCTCGCCCATATAGGGCGCGAACTCGTTCGGCAGTACGTCGGCGATCCACACGAAGCGGGTGCGGCCGCCGCTTGCGGCAAAGACCTGTGCGGAGGCGCTGTGCTGCCTGATGCGCTCGCTGACGATGGCATAGACCAGCCGCCGCCGCGTCTCGTCGCAGTCGACCAGAATTTCGCGCGCCACCGTGCCGTTCGCGAAGGTGACAATGCGTGCGTCGCCATCGAGTTTGGTGTCGGTCACGAAGCCGGGCACCAGCCGCGTATGCAGCGCACCGAAATCGCGCAGTGCATCCCAGACGTCGTCAGGGTTGGCGTCGATGAGGATCTCTTTGTGGATGGAGGCCATGATGATGAGTCCGTCGTTTGTTAGGGAATCGTAGGGTGGGCAAAGGCGCACTTGCGCCGTGCCCACCATCTCTCCAAGAGCTCAAGTTGTTGTGGTGGGCACGCTTCGCTTTGCCCACCCTACGCACTAGTGGTGGGGCTACGTACAGACAGCCTCGACATTGTTGCCGTCGGGATCGATCAGGAACGCGGCGTAATAGGTCGGGCTGTAATCCGCGCGCGGCCCGGCACTGCCATTGTCGCGGCCGCCGGCCTTCAGCCCTTCGGCATGGAATTTCTCGATCGCGGCATGATCCTTGGCGCGGAACGCGACATGCGCGCCGGTTGCGGCCTTGCCCTTGTGCAGATGCAGCCAGAGCGCGGGTGCGTCCTTCGGGCCAAAGCCCGCGCCGGAATCGTCGCGCGAGCACAGCACGAAGCCGAGCGGCGCCAGCGCTGCGGTATAGAAGCGCACGCTGGCGTCGAGATCGCCGACGCGTAATCCGATGTGGTCGTACATGATATTCTCCAGTCGAAAGTGCCGCGAAAAGCGCGGCCTGGAGAAAGCCTAGCTAGTTGAGGGCCAGCCGTTCTTGGAAAATCTTGCGCTGGCCCCGCGAGGCCTGGCGGAACTTCAGCGGCGAAGCGCCGGCGGCGCGATGGAAGGTGCGCACGAAATTGGAGAGATCGGCAAAGCCGACGTCATAGGCGATGTCGGTGACCGCGCTGTCGTCGTCGGCGAGGCGCCGCGCGGCGTGGCGCAATCGCGAGCGAACCAGATATTGGTGCGGGGTGACGCCGAGCACTTCCGAGAACAGCCGCAGGAAATGAAACGGGCTGATCCCGGCCTGCGCGGCCGCGTCCTCCAGATTGATCTGACGGTGCGAATTGGCGTCGATCCACAGCGCGGTTTCCACTGCGCGGCGACGATCGCGCGCCGCATCGGGACCGGATTTGCGCGGCTTGCCGGACACCACCTCGACAAAGCGGCTCGCCAGCACCTGGCCGATTTCGTCGAGGCCGATGTCGCTGCTGCCATCTGCTGCCGATTGCGCCAGCTCGCCCAGCACCACGAGCTCCGGCAGCGGCGGCGCGGCGCCGATCTGCCACGGCGTCTGGCTGTCGCCGAGCGCGTCCACCAGTTCAGGGCTCAGGAAGAACGAAAGGCATTCGTCGCCGCAGACGTGCTCATGGGTGCAGGTATATTCGTCGCCGGGATGGCCGATCAGTACGGAGCCCGCCACCAGCTCATTGAACTTGCCGCGGCAGTGCAGGCCAAAGCTGCCCTTGCGCACATAGGAAATCGAGTGGCAGCGGTGCTGCTCCGCAAACGGCGTATCGCCGGGCCCCGCAGTGCAGCGAAAGTCCGACACCGAGATGGATTTGCGCTCGATGAGCGTGGTCGCGATCATCCCGCAGATTTAGGGATGCGTGCGGGGCGGCGCAACCGGCAGCAGTACGTCGAAGAGCGTCTTGCTGGCGGTCGGGCTGGCGCCCTCGATCGAAAGCAGCCGCCGCTTGGAAATCGCCCCGCCATGGGCCGAGATCTTGTCGGCGTAATTGCCCGCTTCGAGCACGCGATGGCAGGGCACGATGATCATGAAGGGGTTGCGGCCGATCGCCTGCAACACCGAATGGACCGCGCCGGAGGCGCGAAGGCTGCTAGCTACTTCCGCATAAGTCCGGGTCTCGCCGCGCGGGATCTGGCGTGCATAGGCGTAGACGCGCTGGCTGAAGGCAGGAATGCCGGTCATATCCAGTGTGATGTCGGCAAGATCGCACACCGCCCCGCGCAGCAGCGCGCCGATGCCCTCGATCGCGATCTGCACGTTCGCGGGCGGGGGGAGCTCGCGGGCATCGGGATAAAGCTGGTAGAGCCGCCGCCGCGTATCGATCTCGCGGACTTCGGGGAGCTGCACGCCGATAATGCCCGCCGGGCTCCACGAAATCCCGCAGCGGCCGATCGCCGTGTCAAATATGGTGTACCCACGCCCCGTCATACGCCACCCAGCCCTGACTTGGAATCATAGCATCGGCGCGATGAATCGCATCCGGAATTTTGGCGAAGTTAACAGTAAGGCCGGGCGAACAACGGAACAGCTTGGCGAATGCCGCGCGGTCGGCTAATCATGGGGTACGAGCCGCGGGCGTAGTTCAATGGTAGAACGGCAGCTTCCCAAGCTGCATACGAGGGTTCGATTCCCTTCGCCCGCTCCAATCTCCCGGCTCTCTCATCACGCCGGGTTCAGAAATCATAGATCATCTCGAATTTCGAACCGTTGTCAGCGATCAGGCGTAGCGTATCCTTCAACGCGTCGACGCGCGCCTCGAGGGTAATCCGGTGTCTGTACCCCTCCGGATGGTAAAACAGTTCTCGCCGGTCGATCACCCTGGCCGACGCCGAGATCGGCTCCTCGGCGTTCTTCGATAAATACGCGAGCGCGATCGTTTCGTGTCCCATGATCTCGATGAATGAGACGTTTCTTTCGATCAGCTTCACAAGCGCGGCTTTGAAACCTGCGTATCGTTCGGTCTCGATGAGAAAGCGATTGCCGCTCAATTCCTTCAGGACCTTGATGCCGTCATCGTTCAGAAGCGCGCGATTGGCTGATTGGACGACGCTGAACGTCTGATTGTCTTTTTGCTCCGCGCCGAGGAGCCACAGCTGTGCGTATGAGCCCTTGAGCAGGTACGAGACCGAGAACGCGATTTTCCGCTCGGCATTCCTGACGAACGCTCCGTTGAAGAGCGCAGTTTCGCGCCAGATGCCCGGGAGATCGGCGAAGTAGGGGTAGTGGTACCACGTCGTCTGGTACAGCGTCTTGGCGTAGCTGTTCCAGGATTTTGCAATGAAACCATCGGCCTCGGTGTCGCTCCCGGCGATCGCCTGGGTGATGCGGCCGACCGTGTTCTCGTAGGCGAATTTGACGCCGTACTCGACCGTCAGATTGATGCCGATGACCCAGGAAACAAAATTGTACTGCCAGTTGAATTCCTGACCCTTGCTTTTCTCGAGCGACAGGAAGTAGCAGCTCCAGAAATTCCCGATGGCCGTCGCAAACGGAAAGTCGGTCTGTCGTCCTCCGCTCGCAAGGAAATTGCCAAATTCATTGTAGCTGTAGACCTGGTACCACTCGGCCAGCGTCAGATATGTCTGCTCCTTGCCTCGGCTGAAATAGGCCGGATGCTCTGCCGCGATGCTTTTGCGTTCAGCGGCCGCAAGCCTCGGATGCGCATCGGAGCTTGTTGCAAGCGGGCTCGCGGACAGGGCCGGGTCGCGGTCGCTGTAGAACTTGATGGTCGCGACGATTGCCAGCGAGAGAAGCGCCAGGGCAAGCGCGGCCATGGCCGTGGCGAGGCCGAGAAACAGGCGACGGACTACTCTCATTTGCTGGTCAAACGCGATAAGGTGGGAGGGACGACATTCTGCAGGGGATGAGCAGGATAGCACCAGCAACCCATGGCTGTGGACGGTGCGGTGTCAACCCTTCAAAGGGGAGCCGGAATGGTGCCAGGTTTAGCGATAGGGCGGAGCTGAGCGTTGACCGAAGCGATCACTCCTGCTGACACCTCTCGCAACAATCTGCTGATGGTCGCCGCCGGCGGCATCGTGACCGGCATCCTCACGCCGCTGTCGCCGCTGCTGATCGACAGGATCACCGGACCCAACGGCCAGTTTCGCATTTCATTGGTCGCGGTGCCGTTCGCCGTGCTCGTGTTCGTCCTCGTGCGGCGTTTCAGCGCCAATCGATGGTGGGCGGCGCTGATCGCCGCCGTCGTCACCATCATCGCTTTCGTCTGTGCGGTGGATGCTGCGATCCTCGTCGAGGGGAATACCGGCGATGCCCCGCGGGCCATGCGCTATCTTCTCGCCGGCCTGACCGGTGGTCTGGTCGGCACGGCCATCATGGCGCTCGGCATGGCGCTGTTGCCGGCGGGGCCGCGGCAGCCCGCGGCGTGGTGGCCGATGTTGATCACAGGCGCGCTGGCCGGCACACTGCTCGCGCTCGATGACGCGCTCGGGCTCGGCGACAATGTCTCGCTCCTCTATCCGCTCTGGCAGGCGGCGGTGGCGGTGCGGCTGGCGATGATCTTGCGACGGTACTGACATGCCGGAGCGGCGTGCAGCCCCGTAGTTCTACCGTCCCGCATTAAAGCCTGCATTAAGGCTGCCTTAGCCGGGTTCCGCCTACGTTGACCGCTCCTTCACTCAGCGGAAACACAACATGCGGATCGGTCGGCTCTTTGCACTATCGATGCTTTCGGTGACGATCCTGGCGGTCGTTCTTGGCGCCGGCGTTCTCGTTCCGCAGTATCGTACCTTTGCCAGCAAGAGCGAGGCGATCAAGACTGTAGAGGCCTATGGTGCGGTGCTGGCGGTTGGCCAGCAGGTCGCCGGCTTCCGGGCGCCTTATGTCGGCCCGCTGTTCCAGGAAACCGCCGCGACGCCGGCGCAGATGGAGACGGCTGCGAAAGCAGTGCAGGCCGCGGATGCCGCGTTTGCCAAAGCGAAAACGGTGGTCGGCACGCTCAACGATGGCGCTGCGATCGTTCAGGGCCTGAACCAGGCGGCCGCCAAGCTCGCCGAGGTTCGCGCAGCAAGCGATCGCGCGCTGGCCTTGCCGATGAGCGGGCGCGATCCGGCGGCAATCAAGGGCTTTCTGCCGGGCATTGCCGCCGTTGTCGGGATTCTTGAACCGCTGCTGAACCGGCTGGAAAACCAGGTGGCGACGGCGGATGCATCGCTGACGGCGCTGCTCAATGTCGCCCGCACCGCGCAGGATCTGCGGATCTCGGCCGGCGGCCGCGCCGCCACCATGTCGCTTGCAATCAGCACGCGCCGGCCGCTGACGGCGGCTGAAATTTCCATCACCGACCGTGCCCAGGGCCGCGTCGATCTCGATCGCGAGCGGATCGAGGCCGGCGTCGATCAGATCGGCAGTCCGCCGCGGCTGACGAAGGCGATGAACGATGCCGTCGAAGGTTATTTCGGCAAGGCCGCGCCATGGCTCGAAAAGGAAATGGCGACCGGGCGCGCCGAGGGCAAATACGCGATCAACGCCGAGCAACTCGCCGGCGCGATCGTTCCAGCGGTGCAGGCCTTTTTCGCGGTGCGCGATGCGGCGCTAACGGAAGCCGCCGAACGCGCAGGCGCCGCGCGCGACGCTGCCTTGACGATGCTGGCGCTGGCGGGCGTTGCCGTCGTGGCGCTGCTCGCCGTGCTTGCCGGCGTCACCGTGATGCTGCGGCGGCGCGTGATTATGCCGCTGGCGAACCTGACCGGCGTGGTCGGCGATCTCGCCGCCGGCCGGCATGATGTCGCGATCCCGGCCATCGCGCGTGCCGACGAAATCGGCGCCATGGCCGGCTCGCTGCAGGTGTTCAAGGACGCGCTCATCGCCAAGAAGGCCGCCGACGAAGCGGCTGCCGTGGAAGCCGATGCAAAGATCCAGCGTGGCCAGCGCGTCGACCGGATCACCAGCGATTTCGAGGCGATGATCGGCGAGATCGTCGAGGTCGTGGCGTCGGCCTCGACTGAACTGGAAGCCTCCGCCGGTACGCTGACGGCAACCGCCGAGCGTTCCGAAGAACTGACCACCATGGTTGCTGCGGCGTCGGAGGAGGCCTCCACCAATGTGCAGTCGGTCGCTTCCGCTACCGAAGAGATGGCATCGTCCGTCAACGAGATCAGCCGGCAGGTCCAGGGCTCGGCGCGCATCGCCAACGAGGCGGTGGAGCAGGCACAGAAGACCAATGACCGCGTCGCCGAACTCGCCAAGGCCGCCGCCCGCATCGGCGATGTAGTGGAGCTGATCAACACCATTGCCGGCCAGACCAACCTGCTGGCGCTGAACGCCACCATCGAGGCGGCGCGCGCGGGCGAGGCCGGGCGCGGTTTTGCGGTGGTCGCCTCCGAAGTGAAGGCGCTGGCCGAACAGACGGCAAAGGCGACCGGCGAGATCAGCCAGCAGATTTCGGGCATCCAGGCCGCGACCCAGGAATCGGTCGGCGCCATCAAGGAGATCAGCGATATCATCGGACGGATGTCGGAAATTGCGTCCACCATCGCCGCCGCTGTCGAAGAGCAGGGCGCGGCGACGCAGGAAATTTCTCGCAACGTGCAGCAGGCCGCGCATGGCACGCAGCAGGTTTCCGCCAACATCACCGACGTGCAGCGCGGCGCCAGCGAGACCGGCTCCGCCTCCGCGCAGGTGCTCACCGCCGCCAAATCGCTGTCGGGCGAAAGCGACCGGCTGAAGCGCGAGGTCGGAAAATTTCTTTCCTCGGTGCGCGCGGCCTGAGCGTTACGGCGCAATCGTCAGCACCGCCTTCATGTTCGGATGATACCGGCAGTAGTACTCCACGCTGCCGGCCTTCGTCAGAACCGATGTCACCGTCTTCTTCGGCGGCGTGGCCACATCGAAATCGCCGTTGCGCGCGGTCGCGGTGTGCGCGAACACGTCCTTGTTGATCCACTCGATGGTGTCGCCGACCTTGGCCGAGACCTCGGCCGGCGCGAACACCAGATCGTCGATCGTGATCTGTATCGTCGCCGCATGCGCCGGGACGACCGTCGCGCCAAGGAGCAGGGCGGCGAAGAAAGGCAGACAGCGTCCCGAACGCATGGCTGACACGTTACTTCAGCTTGGCGGCGATTTGTTCGGCGTGCTGCTGGTGGCCCTGAAAGATCTTCAGGCCGGTCTGCAGCAGGCTCTTCAGCTCGGCATTGCTGGCTGACGGAATCAACTGCGTCTCCAGTGCGCCGTTGACGGCCTTGTGGTAGGCAACCTCGTTGGCGACGTAGGCCTTGTCGTATTCGGCACCTTTCAGTTTATCGAGCTCGGCCAGCTTCTCAGTCGCCTGCTTCGACAGCGCCTTGCTGGTGTCGTTGTCCTCCGGTGTCAGCTTCAGCTTCTTGACGAGGTCGAGCGCCTGCTTGTTCACGGCCTCATGGTCGCGCACCATATCTTGTGCGAACGCCTTGACGTCCTTGTTGCTGGCTTTCGTGATCGCCTGCTTGGCGGCGTTGATGTCGAGGACGCCGGCGGTGTAGGCGATATGCGCGATCTGCGGGTCGGTGGGCTTTGCGCCTTGCGCCAGCGCGGCGCCGGTCAGCAGGCCTAGTGCGGCGATTGCCGCGCTCAATCGAATGAACATGGTTTGACACTCCTGTGGCGCGGCGAGCCGCGCGTTGTTGCACAGGAGTTGGATGACGGAAGCGTGCGGACGTTCCCGAAATTTTCAGGCCAAACCGAGCCGCTTCAGTACGGCGTCCGTCAGGCGCTCGCAGCGCCGGCCGGCAAAGGGAAACGCTTCCATCACCACGGGCCCGATCTTCCGCTCCACATTGTCGCGCAGCAGGGTGCGGGCACGGTGCAGACGGGTCTTCACCGTCTCCGGTTTCAGTCCAAGAATTTCAGCAGTCTCCTCCACATTCATCCCCTCGATGACGCGGGTGATGAAGACGAGGCGGAACGCTTCCGGCAATTCATCGATGGCATGCTCGACGACATGCTGGATTTCACGCTGGGCCATGGATTTTTCCGGATCGTCGGGGGCGGCGAGGGGAAATTGAATGATCTGGGCTTCGAGCGTGCCCTGCGGCAATGAATCCATTTCGACGGCGGGCCGCTGGCGGCGCAGCCGGCCGAGCGCCTCGTTCATGGTGATCCGCGACAGCCAGGTCGACAGGCTGGAATCGCCGCGAAAGCTTTCCAGATGCGTGAAGGCGCGGACGTAAGCCTCCTGCACGACGTCTTCGGCCTCGCCGTCGTTGCGCAAGATACCGCGGGCGAGTCGGTAGAGCCGGCGGTTGTTCGCCTGCATGATCGCGCGCACCGCCGCCTCGTCGCGGGCCAGCGCCCGCCGCACCAGCTCGGTGTCGCCGGTGTCGAGGGGCGCGATCTTCGGTATCTGGACCTGACGCATGATGATCACCAATAACAGGCTATTGGGGTTGGATGCGGGGAGGACCAAAAGGTTCCTGGAATATTTCGGTCCGTAGGGTGGGCAGAGGCGCGTTTGCGCCGTGCCCACCATCTCTCCCATTTGCGGCGTCAATGGTGGGCACGCTTCGCTTTGCCCACCCTCATATGAGGCGTTTTGAGTCAAGCATCCCGGCGGGGCTTGGATGTGATTTTTACGTTCGGTGGAGCGGCGGCGCGCGGAGCCATGCGTAGCGCAGCGTGCCGCCGCGGTCGGTGCGCTCTGGGACTGGCTTCCGGCGATTTATGCAGTTGCTCACTGCATCACCTCATATCCGGTCGGACCGCTGTGATCCGCACCCACATTCCGCATGCATGCGGCGAGGAAGCCACGAGGATGAGACCCATCTACGAAACAGCCTGTTTGCTGGCCCAAGGGTGGCACGGTCACCATCCATCCCGCGCTGACCGCGGCAGATGCCGCGACGCTGACGCGTTCGTTGAAGTGGTTAGATCTTTACGGCCTTGAGCACCGCGCCTTCCGGCACGAGACCGGTCGTGAGGTAGCGCCACAGCGCCACCATCAGCTTGCGCGCCAGGGCGACGATGGCGACGCGCTTGATGCGCTTGCCGGCATCGAGCGTGCGCTTGCGGTACTCCAGGGTCAGCTTGCTGTCCGGCTGATGCCGCAGCCACAGCCAGGCCAGTTCGATCGCGGCACAGCGGGCGCGCGGATTGCCCGCCTTGCTGATGCCCTGGTCGCGGTCGATGCCGCCGCTCCGCCATGGACTGGGCGTCAGTCCGAAATAACTCCCGACCTCGCGGCGATTGCGGAAGTCCTTGTAGAACACCTCGCTGGTCAGCGTCGTCGCGAACGCCGGGCCGAGACATTTGAGCCGGCGCAGCAGTTCGCTGCGCCGGGTCATCTCGGCTTCCGCAGGCATTGGCTCCGCTGCGGCCGCCTCCTGCGCGAGCGCATCGAGCCGATCGCGCACCAGCATCAGCCGCGCGTGCTCGTGTCGGATCTCGCTCAGCATCCGCGGCGGCACCGCCTGGCCTTGCCAATCCCGCTGCGTTGCCAGCCAGCTCAGCCAGTCGCGCCGCCGCGGGTTCCCGACCGCCATGCCCCGCAGCCGCAGCAGTGCCTTGATCCGGTTGGTGTGAGCGGTTTGCTCCTTGATCAGCCGGTCGCGTTCGCGGCTGCCGCGGCGCGCGTCCTCCTGTTCGGCGGCAGGCACCCGGACGATCCGCACCACCCGCGGCTCGCCGCGCAGATACGCCATCAGCGTGCGCAGCATCCGCTCGCCATCGATCCGGTCGGTCTTCACCCGCCGCGCCCGCTGGTCCACCGCAATGCTGGCGGGATCAAACACGTAGTTCGTGATGCCGGCCGCCAGCAGCAGCCGGTGCAGCCAGAACCCGTCGTAGCCCGCCTCGTAGCAGCTCGCCACCGCCGGAACGCCTCCCAGCGCTCGAGCCGCCCGCTCCCGAACCCGACCCACCAACGCCAACAGCTCGGCATGATCGCCACCCTCCAGCTTGTGGTGCGATATCTTGTCCTTGTCCGGGCTGTGCAGCGCGACCCGCCAGCTCCGCTGGCTCAGTTCGATTGCAACGAAAATTGTGCCAATATGCCCGGCGGTGGGCGCGGCTACGGTGGATGCTTGCATCTGACTCTCCGAGGGGTTCGAGTGTGGAAACCCAAACCTTATCGGAAAGGCCACGCTCACCGCCTCATGGAATCTACGCATCCCTCAAGCCGCCGGCACCTGATCGAGGAACCCGGTGATGCTGCGGATGCGGCCGTCGCTGAGGACGGCGAAGTCGGTTCCCTTGATCGGGCTGTCGCCGCCATCGGGACCGAGCCCCCAGGAGAAGCGGACGTGGTCGCCGAAACCATTGGGCTCGCCGATCAGCCTGAACCTGAAATCCGGAAACCGCTGCTGCACGCCCGATATCAGCGCGTCCACGCCGTCATGGCCGTCGCCCGACATCAAGGGGTCGACATATTGGGCGTCGCTGGTCCAGTTCGCGGCCAGCATTTCGCGACGGCGGCCGGGCGTCCGCTCGTTCCACAGGTCGATGTAGTTGCGGGCGATCGTGTTGACGTCGGTCATGATGTTCTCCTTCATTGGTGCCGAGCGGATCGGTAAACCATAGAAAACCGGTGCGGGACGATCGATTACCTCGGAGGTCATGGATCGGACCCGGAGGTTTGTGATTTTGAATTCGCGGTGTGACGCAAGGCGGGAAGCGAGCGCGTATATGTCGGTAATTATTGCAGGAACGAAGATTTCCGGTCTTGGGCTCGCCACCACCACCGTCGCCAAGCAATACGAGCATCTCGTCAGGGAATTTCCTGATATCAGGGACGTGCACAGGTGGGGCACCCTGAATCTCCAGCTCGAATATCCGCTGCGCATCCTCAATCCCGATCATACGACCCTGCCGATCGAATGGGATCCGGGGTTCAAGGAGCAGTTCAGCCTGACGCGAATAGATATCGAGCTGTGCGATCGAGCCGCGAAGCCGCAACCGGCATGGATCTATGTCGCGCATCGCTCGCCTCATCGCGCCAACACGCTCTTTATCGAACTCCTTACGGCGACGCTTCAGGTCAAGAATGGAGACCGGTTGCTCGTTCGTCTTCCGAGCTACAGATATTCATCCTGCATATTGTTGTGAGGCGAAACCGCTTCTCGCCTGGTCGATTGGGCTGGGTTCCGCGCCGGATCTGGCGTAGGATCATGACCTCAACCTCGTCGGTTCCTGATCAAAGGCCAAAGCCCAGCCGTGACGGAAAAGACAACGCCGCAGCCGCATGTGGGCGCCGACTGGGCGCAGCAGGTATGGCTGTGGCCGCTGCAAGCCACCAAGCTGGCGCTCGACAGCTACGCACAATGGTTCGCCGATCCAAAGCCCGCGCCTCCCAATGTGCCCGAGCAGGCACCGCTCGCCTGGACCACGCCAAACACGGTGGCGCTGCAACTCCCATCGATGCGGCTGCGGCAATTCTTGCAAGGGAAAGCGGAGCAACAGCCGGTCCTCGTCTGCGCGCCCTATGCGCTGCATGGTGCTGAGATCGCGGACTTCGCGCCGGGCCATAGCCTGGTCGGAGCGCTGCACAAGGGCGGCATCAACCGCGTCTATGTCTCCGACTGGCGCTCGGCCACGCCGGAGATGCGCCACCTGTCGATCGACAGCTATCTTGCCGAACTCAATGTGGCGATCGACGAGATCGGCGCGCCGGTCAACCTTGTCGGCCTGTGTCAGGGCGGATGGCTGTCGCTGGTCTATGCCGCCCGTTTTCCCGACAAGGTACGGCGGCTGGTGCTCGCCGGCGCCCCGGTCGATGTTTCTACGCCGTCGGAGCTTTCGAAGATGGTGGCCGCGCTTCCGCAGCCGGCGTTCGAGCAGATGGTGCAGCAGGGCGACGGCGTCGTCAGCGGCGAGCACATGCTGCAGTTCTGGAATATTCCGTTCAGCCAGCACGACGTGGAAGCCGCGCTACAACAGGATCTCGGTGACGGATCGGACGAAGCGCGGATGCTGCTGGATCGTTTCGCGCGCTGGGATGGCGCGGCACTGGATCTGCCGGGGACGTATTATCTCGAGGTGACGGAGCGGGTGTTTCGCCAGAACCAGATCGCGCGCGGGCGCTTCGTTGCGCTCGGCCGCAGGATCGACCTCGCCGAGGTGCGCCTGCCGGTCTTCCTGCTGGCGGGAGAGAGCGACATCGTCGTTCCGCGCAATCAGGCGTTTGCCACCGCACGGCTGCTCGGCACGCAACCGGCATGGCTGGAACGCGCCTGCGAGCCGTGCGGCCACCTCGGCCTGTTCATGGGAAGCAAGGCGTTGAGCCATTCCTGGCGCCGGATCGCCCGCTGGCTTCAGGCCGACATCGGCGATGTCGCAGGAGCAAAGATCAGCGCGTGAGGCGCAAAATGAAAATGCTCCGGATCGCATCTGCAATCCGGGGCATTTGAAATAATCGTGGAGCGATGAGGCCTTACTTCGCCGCGATCACCATGATCTCCACATTGTACTGCGGCGCCGCCAGCTTGGCTTCGACGGTGGCGCGCGCCGGCGTGTTGCCGGCCGAGACCCAGCCGTCCCACACCGCGTTCATTTCACCGAACGTCTTCATGTCGGTGATGTAGATCGTGGCTGACAACAGCTTCGACTTGTCGGTGCCGGCCTTGGCAAGGTGGCCGTCGATGATCGACAGAATGTCCTGCGTCTGCTCGGTCACGCTCTTGCCGGCCGCCGTGCCGGCGACGACGCCGGCGAGATAGACGGTGTTGCCGTGGACGACGACCTGGCTCATGCGAGGTCCGGTTTCGAAGCGCTGGATGGTCATTTTGTTCTCCTGATAGGGGCGGCGGTTTCTTAGCGTGCTGAGGCCTCAAGGGCTACTGCGTTATTTGCATCGATACGTCGCCTAACCAGCAGCCTTGGCCGCCGCGCGTCCGGCATTCCTGCCCGAGAACAGGCAGCCGCCGAGGAAGGTGCCCTCCAGCGAGCGGTAGCCGTGCACGCCGCCGCCGCCGAAGCCGGCGGCTTCGCCCGCGGCATATAGTCCGGGGATGATCTGGCGGTCCGTGCCGAACACGCGCGAGTCGAGATCGGTCTCGAAGCCACCCAGCGTCTTGCGCGTCAGGATGTTCAGCTTCACCGCGATCAGCGGGCCGTGCTCGGGGTCGAGAATTTTGTGCGGCTTTGCGGTGCGGATCAATTTGTCGCCGATGTAGCGGCGTGCATTGTGCAGGTTCATCACCTGCGCATCCTTGACGTAAGGATTGGTGATTTCGCGGTCGCGCGCCTCGATCTGCGCCTTGATCTGATCGTGCTTGAGCAGGTCGTTGCCGGCGAGCGCGTTCATCGCGCTGACGAGGTCGGCGAGATTGTCGCGCACGATGAAGTCGGCGCCGTTCTGCTTGAACGCTTCGACCGGCGCCGGCGCGCCCTTGTTGGTGGCGCGCTTGATGGTCATGCGCCAGCTTTTCCCCGTGAGGTCGGGATTCTGTTCGGAGCCGGAGAGCGCGAACTCCTTCTTGATGATGCTCTGGGTCAGGATGAACCAGGAATAATCATGGCCGGTCGACATGATGTATTGCAACTGGCCGAGCGTGTCGGAGCCGGGGAAGAGCGGCGCGGGCAGGCGCTTGCCCGTGGCGTCGAACCACATCGAGGACGGGCCGGGCAGGATGCGGATGCCGTGGCGCGGCCAGATCGGGTTCCAGTTTCGGATGCCTTCAACGTAATGCCACATCCGGTCGCGATTGATCAGGCGGGCTCCGGCGGCCTCGGTAATCCCGATCATTCGTCCGTCGACATGTTCGGGGACCCCGGAGATCATGAATTTCGGCGGCTCGCCCAGGCGCTTCGGCCAGTTCTGCCGGACCAGTTCGTGATTGCCGCCGATGCCACCGGAGGCAACGACCACCGCCTGTGCGCGCAGCGTGAAATCACCGATCACTTTTCTCGACGAACTCTTGCCGCGTTCGACGCTGTCGGGTTCGAGCACCGAGCCGCTCACACCCTCGACCACGCCGTTCGTCATCATGAGTGTGTCGACGCGGTGGCGAAACTTGAACGTTAACCGGCCTTTTTGTTGCGCTTCGCGCGCACGGCGTTCGAACGGCTCGACGATGCCCGGACCGGTGCCCCAGGTGACGTGAAAGCGCGGCACCGAATTGCCGTGGCCCATCGCGTCATAGCCGCCGCGTTCGGCCCAGCCGACTACCGGAAAAATACGGTGACCCATCGCGCGCAGCCAAGCGCGCTTGTCGCCGGCGGCAAAGGCGACATAGGCTTCCGCCCATCGCTTCGGCCAGTGATCGTCGTCGCGGTCGAAGCCCGCGGTGCCCATCCAGTCTTGCAGTGCGAGATCATAGGAGTCCTTGATGCCGAGCCGTCGCTGTTCGGGACTATCGACCAGAAACAATCCGCCGAACGACCAAAAGGCTTGTCCGCCAAGGCTTTGTTCGCCTTCCTGGTCGACGACGATGACGCGCTTGCCGGCGTCTGCGATCTCGGTTGCCGCGACCAGACCCGCCAGTCCGGCGCCAACCACGATTACGTCTGTGACCTCAGTCATCGTTTCCTCCCCCGTGCCATTTATGATTCAAGCCCGCGTCGTCGCGTGTGGTCAACGGCAAACGCCTTCTTGCCTGTGACCGCGTCGTCACCCTCGCGCGAGTCGTTTGTTCCAGTTTGGGACCTTTTCGCGCGGAGGGTGCAGCGGCCCGGCAACACTTAATTTGAATTTGTTTTGAGAGACCTTCGTTGCCTAGACAAAATCACGATCTCCAACGACGCTGCATCATGTCTTGCATCACTAAGACGATCAGATTCGGTTTCGACATTTCTTCGACTGGGGCTGGGATATGAAGCTGGTGACGGGGTTGCTTGCCGCGGTGCTGCTGCTGGCGGGAGTTGGGGCGAGCCAGGCGGTGGTGCGGATCGCGGACGACCGCGGCGGCCGGATCGGTACCTATGTCGACAAGTACCAGGGTCTGCGTACCTCGGGCGAAACCGTCATCATCGATGGCCTGTGCGCCTCGGCCTGCACTATCGTGCTCGGCGCGGTTCCCCATGACCGGATCTGCGTCACCTCGCACGCCAATCTCGGCTTCCACGCCGCTTGGGATTTCGGGCCCCAAGGCCGCGCCGTCACCAACGCCGAAGCAACCCAGATGCTGTATTCGATGTATCCGGTACCGGTCCGGAAGTGGATTGCAGCGCGCGGCGGCCTGACCCAGCGCATGATCTTCCTGCGCGGCAAGCAACTGCAGGCGATGTACAAGCCCTGCTATCTCGACGCCCAGGCCTCCAGCAACAAGCCGGCGACGCGCTAAACGGCACGCGTTAGTCCGTCCCATTCAACGACTCTCGCCGTCATGGCCGGGCTTGTCCCGGCCATCCACGTCTTCGTTGCCGCATGACTGCCAAGACGTGGATGCCCGGGACAAGCCCGGGCATGACGAACTGAGGAGCGGCTCCCTCCGCATGACGTGATTTCCCCTGCGGCCATTCCGCTTGCCTGCCCGGGGAACTGGCCCTATCTCAAGTCAATGGTTCAGCCGATTTCCACCCAGCAGGGCATGATGGCGGCCCGGCCGCAGGGGCGGGTGGCATCCATGATCGTCTGGAGCGCTGCCGGCCTCGGCACGCTGGCCGTGCTCAGCGCGGTTGCATTGTGGTTCCATTACGGCACCGCGGTGTTTTTCGAAATGATCGCCGCCGGCATCTCGGCCTGCTTCTGACCGGGCAACAAGGAATTCCCCCATGGACCGGACCATCCGCCCGCTGGTGATCATCGCTGCCTTCGCGGCCAGCCTCGCGCTTGGTCTCATGATCATGCTGTGGGCGCTCGGCGGCCTGCGCACCGTCACGGCGCCGGCGGCGATCGGTGGGCCGTTTCAACTGACCGACCAGACCGGCCAGACCGTCACCGAGCAGAATTTGAAGGGCAAGCCGACGCTGATCTTCTTCGGCTTCACCCATTGCCCGGATGTCTGCCCGACCTCGCTGTTCGAGATTTCGGAAGTGCTGAAGGCGATGGGCAAGGACGCCGACAAGGTGAACGCCTGGTTCGTCTCCGTCGATCCCGAGCGCGACACGGCCGCCGCCATGAAGGACTATCTCTCCAGCTTCGATCCGCACCTGAAGGGACTGACCGGCGCGCCCGAGGCGGTGGCCAAGGTGATCTCGTCCTACCGGGTCTATGCAAGGAAAGTCCCGCTCAAGGATGGCGATTACACCATGGACCACACCGCGCTGATCTATCTGATGGACCGCGACGGCAAATTCGTAGCGCCCTTCAATCTGAAACGGACGCCGGAGGAGGCCGCCAAGGACCTGAAGCGCTATCTCTGAGCGGCATGCCTGGCCGAAAGGGCCAAAACGGCCCTCGCATCGACGGCCGGATGGTCTATAAGGCCGGAAATTCCGCGAAGCCATTGCCGAAGATGCTAAATCTTACTGTCCTGTTAACCAATGCAAGTCTGCATCGAACCGTCAGCGCCTGGCTGGTCGGGCTGTCGATGGCGGCTGCGCTGACGGCTGTCGGCGGCGGCGCGGCTCAGGCCCAAACCCAGCCCCGTCCGGCGGTAGAGGCGGCCCCGCAGGCGGTGCCCGGTTTCTGGGACCCGCGGCGGCGCCCGGACCGGCCGGACATGTCGCGCCTGACCGTGATCCGCTTCCTGACCGAGACCGATTACCCGCCGTTCAACTTCACCGGCCCGGACGGCAATCCTGCCGGCTTCAATGTCGATCTCGCCCGCGCGCTCTGCGACGAGATCAAGATCAGCTGCACCATCCAGATGCGGCGGTTCGAAACGCTGGTCGATGCCATCACCAGCAACCGTGGCGACGCCATTATCGCCTCGATGGCGGTGACGCCGGCCCTGCGCGCCCGGCTCGATTTCACCGATCCTTACTACCGCGCGCCGGCGCGCTTCGTGTCGCGGCGCGACGCCGTGATGCCGGAGATCCGCCCGGAATACCTCGAAGGCAAGAAGGTCGGCGTCATCGGCGGCACCTCGCACGAGGCCTATCTGAAGGCGATGTTCACCGATGCCGAGATCAAATCCTACCCCAACGACGATGCGCTGCGGCTGGCGCTTCGGCGCAGCGAGGTCGACTTCATCTTCGGCGACGCGATCTCGCTGGCGTTCTGGATCAACGGCACCGACTCGGCCGAATGCTGCGCGTTCTCGGGCGGGCCCTTTGTCGAGAGCCGCTATTTCGGCGAGGGTATCGGCATCGCCGTCCGCAAGGGCAACGATCTCCTACGGACGTCGCTGAACTGGGCGCTGTTCCGGATCTGGGAAAAAGGCCGCTTCACCGACCTGTGGCTGCGGTACTTTTCGATCAGTCCGTTCTGACGTAGCTGCGTAGGGTGGGCAAAGCGAAGCGTGCCCACCATCGGAGACGCAGGGCGGTGAGAGATGGTGGGCACGGCGCAAGTGCGCCTTTGCCCACCCTACGGCGTTTCGGCCGTCATTTTGCATTTTGCAGCGGAAGCGCTAGTTTCCGCGGCTTCCGGAGAGAGCTCATTTAAAATGTCCACCATCGACCTTGCCTTTAGCCCGAGCGATTTGCGCGCGCTCGCCGAACAATCCAACGCCTGGCCGTTCGAGCAGGCCAGGGCCATTGTCGCGCGGCTGAAGAAAAGTCCGAAGGACGAGGTGCTGTTCGAGACCGGCTATGGTCCGTCGGGCCTGCCGCATATCGGCACCTTCGGCGAGGTCGCGCGCACCACCATGGTCCGCCACGCCTTCCGCGTGCTGACCGAGGACAAGATCAAGACGCGGCTGCTCGCCTTCTCCGACGACATGGACGGCCTGCGCAAGGTGCCGGACAACGTGCCCAATCGCGACATGATGACGGCACATCTCGGCAAGCCGCTGACCCGCGTGCCGGACCCGTTCTCGAACGAGCATCCGTCGTTCGGTGCGGCCAACAACGCACGCCTGCGGGCGTTCCTCGATCACTTCGGCTTCGACTACGAGTTTGCGAGCGCGACCGAGTGCTACACGTCGGGCCGCTTCGATGCGACCTTGCTCAAGATGCTGGCCGCCTATGATCAGGTGATGGCGATCATCCTTCCGACCTTGGGGCCGGACCGGCGCGCGACCTATTCGCCGTTCCTGCCGATCAGCAAGACCACCGGCGTCGTGCTGCAGGTGCCGATGATCCGCCGCGACGTTGCTGCGGGTACGGTAACCTACGTCGACCCTGACACGGGCGACGAGGTGGAAACGCCGGTCACGGGCGGCAATGTGAAGTGTCAGTGGAAGGCCGACTGGGCCATGCGCTGGGTGGCGCTTGGCGTCGACTACGAAATGGCCGGCAAGGACCTGATCGACTCGGTGAAGCTCTCGGGCCCGATCGCCAAGGCGCTCGGCGGCACGCCGCCGGAAGGCTTCAACTACGAACTGTTCCTCGACGAGAAGGGCCAGAAGATCTCGAAGTCCAAGGGTAACGGTCTCACCATCGACGAATGGCTGCGCTACGCCTCGCCGGAATCGCTGTCGCTGTTCATGTACCGCGAGCCGAAGGCGGCGAAGCGGCTGTATTTCGACGTGATCCCGCGCAATGTCGACGATTACCAGCAATTCCTCGACGGGTTCACGCGGCAGGATGCCAAGCAGCAGCTCGCCAATCCGGTCTGGCACATCCATTCCGGCAAGCCGCCGAAGGCCGACATGCCGGTCACGTTCCAGCTTCTGTTGACGCTGGTGTCGTCGTCGAATGCGGAAAACGCCGAAACGCTGTGGGGCTTCATCGGCCGCTATCGTCCGGGCGTGACACCGCAGTCGCATCCGAAGCTCGACGCGATGGTCGGCTACGCCATCAACTACTACCGCGACTTCGTGGCGCCGACGAAGCAGTTCCGCGAGCCGACCGACAGCGAGCGCGCCGCGCTGCAGGATCTGCGCGATGCGCTGTCGCAATTGCCGGCGGGGTCGAGCGCCGAAGACATCCAGAACGTGGTCTACGAGATCGGTCGCCGCGAGCCGTTTTTGGATCAGGTGAAGAAGGGCAAGGATGGCCGGCCCGGCGTCTCGCTCGACTGGTTCAACATGCTCTACCAGGTGCTGCTCGGCCAGGAGAAGGGCCCGCGCTTCGGCTCGTTCGTCGCGGTGTATGGCGTGACGAACGCGGTCAACATGATCGACGGCGCGCTGGCGCGGAGCGCGTAGGCTTCTCTGTCGTCCCTGCGAAAGCAGGGACCCATAGCCACAGGTGGCGTTGTTGGCCTCGCTGTGGCTCCAACCTGATGCAAGCAACGAACGCCTGTGGTTATGGGTCCCGGCTCAAGGCCGGGACGACACCGGAGGGGTGCGCCCCGGTGCCGCAAACCGGGATGGCAGGCCCGCCGCAATTTCAGCCACGGCCTGCGCCGGATTGCGCTACAATGCCACCCATAACTGCCATCAAAGCCTCCGGTGAGAGGCGGGCATCACAAGCGGATCAGGGAGAAAGCTCATGCAGTTCAGGGTTTCGCCGAAGTCGCTCAGCGAATACAGCGCCGAGGAATGGCAGGCGCGGGTCGATCTCGCGGCCGCGCACCGGCTGGCCTTCATCCAGGGATTTTCCGAAGGCATCTTCAACCATCTGACCTTCGTGGTGCCTGATAAGAGCGACCGCTACTACCAGATCCCGTTCGGCACGCATTGGTCGGAGGTCACGGCGTCTTGCTTCATGGAAGTCGGCATCGACGACGGCGAGGTCAAGAGCGGCGAGGGCGAGGTCGAGCGCTCCTGCTATTGCATCCATGCGCCGATCCACAAGGCGCTGCCGCAGGCAAAGGCGGTGTTTCACACCCACATGCCGCATGCCAGCGCGCTGACGCGGCTGGAAGATCCCCGCATCAAGGAGATCGGCCAGACCGAGGTCGGGCTATCAGGCGCGATTGCCTATGACGACGAGTATACCGGCCCGGCCCTCGATCCTGCCGAAGGCGCGCGGCTGGCAAAGGTGATCGGCGACAAGACCGTGCTGTTCATGGCCAATCACGGCATCTCCACCGTCGGCGCCACCGTCGCGGAAGCCTATGACATGCTCTACTACGTCGAGCGCGCTGCCCAGGTGCAGATCTATGCGATGTGGACGGGACAGAGGCTGAAACAGCTTCCCGCGCCCGTGGTGGAGAAAACCAAGCGCGATTACAAGGACGAGCATCTCTACAAGGGCCCGACCCCGGCCCAGCGGCATTTCGATGCGTTGAAGCGGATGCTGGACAGGAAAGAGCCCGATTACGCGACGTAGTCTTGCTGCAGCCGTAGGGTGGGCAAAGGCGCGTAGCGCCGTGCCCACCATCTTCCATCCAGATTTGCGCTGCGGATGGTGGGCACGCTTCGATTTGCCCACCTACGGTTTCCTTCTTGTGGAAAGGCCTTCAACCCGCCGCCCTGACTTCATTCGCAAACCGATGCCAGATTTCCGGCTGCCAACTCCCGTTGGCCGCGCCCGAGGTCGACGGCAGGATCCACACCCGGGTGTCGCCGATCAGTTCGCGCTGCTCGCCATAGTCGCGCTTGCCGTCGAAGAATTTCTGTCCGGCCGTCTTGCTGGTGAATGCTAGAAATCGCGGGCGAAATGTCGTGATCGCATCGCTCAGCCGGCTGCGATCCGCCACCGTCAGCTTCGGCAGCGTGGCGCGGTCCATGCCCGCGCCCGCTTTCACGAGATCAGTCAGGCCGATCCCATGTTGCAGCAGGTCACGATATTGCTGCGGCTGCAGCCGCTCCGGCGTCAGCTTCGTCTCGTGCAGGATCGCCCAGAACTTGTTCTGCCGGTGCGCGTAGTAGGCCCGCTCGGCCGCGGAGGTCGTGCCGGCGGCGGTTCCGCACAGCACGATGCGAAGGGAGTGTTGCAGCAGGTCGCTCAGCACGTCCGTCACGGCAACGGCGACCCTACTGGCTCGCCCACACGATGCGCGCAATCCAGGCGACGTCATCGGCTTCTAGCGTGCGGTCAGCCTGTGCCGGGTTCAGCGACTGCAGCTCCAGCGTCTTTGTCGTCCGCCGCTTCAATTCCTTGACCATCACTTCGCCGTCCGAGGTCTTGAGCACCACGCGATCGCCGCGCCGGATCGGTGTACCCGGCGACACCACGATGATGTCGCCGTCGCGATAGGTCGGCCTCATCGAATCGCCGGAGATCTCCAGCGCGTAGGCGTGCTCGTCGCTGGCCGATGGCAGCGCCGCCTCGTCCCAGCCCTTTCCGGCGGGAAAGCCGCTGTCGTCGAAATGGCCGCCGCTGCCGGCTTGCGCGAGCGCGAGCAGCGGCACCGATTGCAGGCTGCGCGCACCGTCTCCGATCAGTTGCACGAAAGTGTCGATCGACGCATTGGTCGCGGCCAGCGCCTTGGAGACCGATTCGGTCGAAGGCCAGCGCTCGCGCCCGTCGGGGGTGATGCGCTTGGATTTGTTGAACGTGGTGGGGTCGAGGCCGGCGCGCCTGGCCAGCCCCGAGGGCGACATGCCGGCACGTTCCGCCAGCCGGTCGAGCGCGGTCCAGACCTGGCTATGGGTCAGAAGCCGTTGCGCCTTGGCGTGCCTCGCCATCGAAAATTCCTGGGAGCGGTCTAGGAATTATTACCTGATCCGGCCCCGTTGCGCAATCTTCGCGCCACGCCTGCGGCGGCAGCGCTTGAGTTGGCGGCCTGCCGCCTTTACGGTCGGCCGCCAGCCCGGCCATGTCCGGGAAATCCCAAGAGACTCAACGACAAGCAGGGGAAGCCCGGAAAGCCGTGCCCACGATCTATAAAATCACTCCCGCCTCGGCCTGGCGCGAGGCCGAACGGCAGGGCGTCTACCGGGGCAGCGCGGACGATCTGCGCGACGGATACATTCATTTCTCGACCGCCGCCCAGGTCGCCGAGACGGCGCGAAAGCATTATTTCGGCCAGACCGGCCTGTTCCTGGTCGCGGTCGATGCCGACGCGTTGGGCGATGCGTTGCGCTGGGAGCCTTCGCGCAACGACGAGCTGTTCCCGCATCTCTACGGCGAGCTCGATCTCGGCGCGGTGACCGCCATCCTCGATATGCGCGCGCGGTCCGACGGCAGTCACGACATTCCGGAGCTTACGCCGTGATCCGCGCCTTCGACGCCTTTTCGCTGCCGCTCCTGCGCTGGTTCGATCCGGAGGACGCCCATCGCATGGCGATCCATGGCCTGCGGCTGCTGCCGCCGGTCAAGCCGCGCGCGGACGATTCGAAACTGGCGGTGCGGGCCTTCGGCCTGAATTTTCCCAACCCGATCGGCATGGCGGCGGGCTTCGACAAGAGCGCGGAGGTGCCCGACGGGCTGTTGCGGCTCGGCTTCGGCTTTGTCGAGATCGGCACCGTGACGCCGAAGCCGCAGGGCGGCAACCCGCGGCCGCGGCTGTTCCGGCTGGAGCGGGATGAAGCCGTGATCAACCGCATGGGCTTCAACAATGACGGCGCTGAGGTTGCGCTGCGGCGCCTCGCGGCGCGCGCCCATCATGGCGGCATCGTCGGCGTCAATGTCGGGGCCAACAAGGATTCGCCCGACCGCGTCGCCGATTACGTCAAGCTGATCGAGACCTTTGCGCCGGTCGCGAGCTATTTCACCGTCAATGTTTCCTCGCCGAATACGCCGGGCCTGCGCAATCTGCAGCAATCGACCGCGCTCGACGAACTGCTGGCCAAGGTGATCGACGCGCGCGAGCGGGTGCGGAAGAACGCCGGCGATTCCCCGGTGCTGCTCAAGATCGCGCCGGATCTCAGCCTGACCGAACTCGACGACGTCGTGCACATCGCGCGCTCGCGCGGTATCGATGGCATGATCGTCGGCAACACCACGCTGGCGCGGCCCTCGACCTTGCGCGAACAGGCGAAGGCGAAAGAGCAGGGCGGCCTATCCGGCCGGCCGCTGTTCCGATTGTCGACCCGCATGGTGGCCGAGACGTATGTGCGCACCGAAGGCGCGTTTCCGCTGATCGGCGTCGGCGGCATCGATAGCGGCGGCGCTGCGCTGACGAAAATTCGCGCCGGCGCGAGCCTGATCCAGCTCTATTCGTCGCTGGTCTACAAGGGGCTGGGGCTGGTCGACGACATCAAGAACGACCTCGCGTCCACCTTGCTGCGCACGGGGCGCGACTCGCTGTCGGAAATCGTCGGCGCCGATGCCGCGACGATCACGGCAGAGGAATGGCCGGTGAGGTAGGCGCGGCTACGAGCCGAACGATTTCCTCAACAACGCCGGATAGCGCAGCGCCTCCAGCCCGCCACGCGCGGCGTAGTGCACCAGCAGCGCGCCCCAGAGCCCGGCATTGCCGAATGACCGCAGCGCGAACCAGGCGGTGAGGAAGATCACGAGCGAGGCCACCATCAAATTGCGCATGTCGCGCGCCCAGGTGGCGCCGATATAGACGCCGTCAAAGGCAAAGGCGAACACGCCAAGCAGCGGCGCGAAGATCACGAACGGCAAATAATCGCGCGCGATGCGCCGCACGTCCACGCTCGCCGTCATCATGTCGATAAACGCAGCTCCAAACAGCAGGAAACAGGTAGCCACCGCGAGCGCGAAGCCAAAGCCCCACATCACGACGAGCTTCACCGCCCCGGCAAAGGCCGCCTTGTCGCGGGCACCATAGGCGCGGCCGCAGAGCTGCTCGGCGGCGTTGGCGAGGCCGTCGAGGAAGAACGCGCCGAACAGCAGAAAATTGTTGAGCACCGCGTTGGCGGCGAGCGTCGTGTCGCCGGCACGCGCGCCCTGCGCAGTGAAGAACAAGAACGCTGCGATCAGCGATGCGGTGCGGATCATGATGTCGCGATTGACCGAAAGCATCCGCATCAGCTTGTTCCGATCGAACAGCAGCGCGCGGGAAGCCGAGAATTGCTCTTTCGAAAGGTGGCGCGCGATCAGCACGCCGAGCATCAGACCCGCGGCTTCCGCGATCAGCGCGGCGATTGCGGCGCCGGCAATTCCGAAGTCGAGCGCCAGCACCAGCACGACGGTCGCCGCCACGTTGACGAGATTGATGGTGATCTGCGTGCCGAGCGCCAGCTTTGCCCGCGCCTGCCCGACCAGCCACCCCAGCACGACATAATTGCCTAGCGCCAGCGGCGCCGACCAGATCCGGATGATGAAGTAGGTCTTGGCAGCGCCGGTGACGCCCTCGCTGCCACCCATCGCGTTGAGGAGAAGGTTGGCGAGCGGCATCTGCAGGGCAATGAGCACCGCGCCGACCAGCGCGGCAACGATCAGTCCGCGCAGCAGGATCGCGCGCAATTCCGACGTCTCGCCCGCGCCCAGCGATTGCGCCGTGAACGCTACCGTGCCCATGCGCAGGAAGCCGAACAGCCAGAACATGCAGTCGAACAGCACGGAGGCCATCGCCACGCCGCCGAGCAACGTGGCATCGCCGAGCCTGCCGATCGCGGTCGTCGAGACGATGCCGATCAGCGGCGTCGTCAGGTTCGCGACCATCGCGGGACCCGCGATGGCGAACACCTGTCTGGTCGTGACCCTGGAAGCAGGATTGAGCGAATGCATCCTAGAGCTCGATCACCATGCCATCTTCGGCAGCGGTGTAGGGCAATTCGCCAATGCGGGCGAGCATGTCATCGCTCATATGCGTCAGCACCAGCCGCTTGGTGTTGATCTCGCCAAGATGCGCTTCCAGCGTCTTCAGGCTGAGGTGGTTCTTGACGATCTTGTCGTAATAGTAGGCTTCCGCAATGAACAGGTCGGCGCCGCGCGCCGCCGGGACCAACGTTTCGGTCCATTCGGTGTCGGCGCTGTAGGTGATGACGCGGCCCTCGGCCTCGACGCGATAGGCCAGGAACGGTCCGCCGGATTCGCCGTGGACGACGGGATAGGGCGTCACCTTGACCTCGCCGAACGTGCGGCTCTGCTCCGGCTTGAGCGCGACAACCGAGAGATCGAAGCGCTGCTTTGTCTTGGATGAATGCTCGAACAACGCTTCCATCAGGTTGGACAGCTTGGTCTCGATCCCTCGCGGCCCGGCGATGACGAGCGGGCGGGTACGCCGCGTGAACTGCGCATCCAGCAGCAGGAACGGCAGGCCGCCAAAATGGTCGCCGTGGAAATGCGTGATCAGGATCAGGTCGATGGCGTCGCTGATGATGCCGAGGCGCTTGAGCGCCGGCAGCGAGGAGGCGCCGCAATCGATCAGGAAATTGACGCTGTTGCCCGTGACGTGGAAGCAGGTGTTGAATCTGCCTCCCGAGCCGAGCGCATCGCCGCAGCCGACAAATCGTAATTGCATCGGCCGCTCACCGCCTGTTGAAGGATTATCGCCCGCGCGAGCTGCCAAACAGCCGCGACAGCAGCCAGATCGGGATCACGAGCACGGCGCCGAGCAGGAAGTAGCGCCACAGCCAGTTGACGGCGTCGAAGCCGAGATCCCACAGCCGCCGGAACAGCGTCTGGATGCTGTGCAGGATATTCCAGGGATCGAAGCCGATGGCGGCGAGCACGACACCGACCAGGATCGACAGCAGGATCAACCGGAACGCCACCGACAGCGGCGAGCCGCCGAGGAAGCGGTACAGGCCGTCATTGCCGGCCGGCAGGTCTCTGATGTCGTTGGGCATTGGTCTCTCCTCGCGGGTCGCGCGCATTATAGGGCACGGCGGGGCACATGGGGAACCCGCTTGTGCCGGTCAATGGCCGCCATGCGCCTTTGAAATGTTAATTTGCCGTCACGTCCTTCAGCATCCGCTCCAGCGTCTCTAGCCGGTCGGCCTCGCGCGGCGGCTTGTCCCAGCGCAGGCGGCTGATGCGCGGAAACCGCATCGCGACACCGGATTTGTGTCGCGGCGAGCGGGCCAGCCCCTCGAAGGCGACTTCCAGCACCAGGCCCTGATCGGGCTCATGCACGACATGACGGACGGGGCCGAATTTTTCTGTCGTGTTGCGGCGGACGAAGCGGTCGATCTGCAGCAGCTCTTCGTCGGTGAAGCCGAAATAGGCTTTGCCGACCGGCACCAGTTGCTCGCCGTGGTCGCCGTTGGTCCAGACGCCGAACGTGTAATCCGAATAATAGGACGAGCGCTTGCCGTGCCCGCGCTGCGCATACATCAGCACGGCGTCGATGATGTGCGGGTCGCGCTTCCACTTCCACCATTGGCCTTTGGGGCGGCCCGGCAGATAGGGCGCGTCGCGCCGCTTCAGCATGACGCCCTCGACTGCCTCGGCGTCCTCCCCCGCGCCGGCGCTTGACGGATCGGCGCGCGCTGCCATCAGCGCCTCCCAACTATCGAAGGCAACCTTCGGCGACAGATCGATGCGCGGGTCGTCGAGCTTTCTGATGAAGGTCTCGAGATGCGCGCGGCGCTCGGCAAACGGCAATTCGCGCAAATCGTTTTCGTCGTCGCCGAGAAGGTCATAGGCGCGCAGGTGAATCGGAAAGTCCTTGATCAGTTTTGGCGAGACGACTTTTCGGTTCAGCCGTTGCTGCAACACATTAAAAGTCTGCACGCGGCCCTCGCGCAGTACCAACAGTTCGCCGTCGATCGCGCCGGGCAGGCGCAGCGACGGCACCAGGTCGGGAAAGCTTTTCGTGATGTCCTCGCCGGTGCGCGAATAGAGCCTCGCCTGCATCTGTCCGCGCTCGTCGCGACCGACGACCGCCTGCACGCGGATGCCGTCCCATTTCCATTCCGCGATGAAATCGGTGGGATCGAGACTGGCAAAATCCGCATCCTCGATCGCATGCGCCAGCATCACGGGCCGGAACGGTGCGGGATCGCGATTGACCGGCTTGTCGCCGCGGCCTTCCAGCCAGGCGAACAGGTCGAGATAGGGCGGGGCGAGGCCCGGCCAGATCAGTTCGATCTCATGCGGGTCCTTGTCGCCAAGTGCAGCCGCAGCGGTCTTGGCCAGCCGCGCCGAAATCCCGATCCGCATCGCGCCGGTGACGAGTTTTAAGAGCGCCCAGCGGCCGGTCTCGTCGAGTTCATCGAGCCAGCGCGCGAGCTGTTTTGGGAGATCGGTCTTGCCGAGCGTGCGGAGGGTGACGACGACCTCGGAAAGGGTGGGGGGAGGCGGGTTGTTGTGGCCGGCGAGTGCGGCCTTGGGCCACATCAGCGCAATCGTCTCGGATAGATCCCCGACATAATCATACGATAACCCAAACAGCACCGGATCGGCGCGATCCATGATCAGGTCGCGGATCAGTCCCGGCTTGGCGTGCTTGAACGATAGCGCGCCGGTCAATGCCGCCAGCGCGTAGCCGCGGTCGGGATCGGGCGTGTCGCGAAAGTAAGCCGTGATCAGCCGCAGCTTGTTGTTGCGGCCCGGCTCATAGGCGAGGCGGTCCAGGAGTTCGGCGAAGCGGTTCATACCTCGGCCTCGTCGGCCACGACCGTCTCGCTCTCCTCTTCATCGCCGTATCCAACGAGATCGAGCGGCCGCGCGGCAAGGCCACGCGACTTGCACCAATGCACCAGCGCATCTTCCTGGCCATGCGTGACCCAGACCTCGCCGGCGCCGGTGGCGGCGATGGTCGCGGTCAGGCCGTCCCAGTCGGCATGGTCTGAAATCACCAGCGGCAGTTCGACGCCGCGCTGGCGGGCGCGCGCCCGCACCCGCATCCAGCCCGAGGCAAACGCCGTAACCGGGTCGGGGAAACGTCTGGTCCAGATGTCGGAGGTAGCCTGTGGCGGCGCCAGCGCGATGGTGCCGGCGAGATCGGCCTTCTTCACGCCCTTCACAGGACGCAGTTCGCCGAGCGCAACGCCGCGGCTTTGATAGTAGTGTGTGATCTCCTCCATCGCGCCATGCAGATAGATCGGCGCATCGTAACCTTGCTCGCGCAATAGCGCGATCACGCGCTGCGCCTTGCCGAGCGAATAGGCGCCGACCAGATGCGCGCGCTCTGGAAACAGCGCCACCGACGCCAGCAATTTCTTCACCTCGTCCGCCGCATCGCCGTGGCGAAACACCGGCAGACCGAACGTCGCCTCGGTGATGAAGACGTCGCAAGGCACCACTTCGAAGGGCGTACAGGTCGGGTCGGTGGCGTCCTTGTAGTCGCCGGAGGCGACGATGCAGAGGCCGTTGCAACTCACCGCAATCTGCGCCGAGCCCAGCACATGGCCTGCGGGATGGAATTTGACCTTGACGTCGCCGAGCCGGATCTCCTCGCCGTAGCGAATGGCTTGCGTCGAACGCGCAAAATTGTCGCCGTAACGCAGCCGCATCATGTCGAGCGTTTCCTGCGTGGCGAGCACGGCGCCGTGGCCGGGCCGGGCGTGATCGGAGTGGCCGTGGGTAATCACGGCGCGTTCGACCGGCCGCACCGGATCGATGTGGAAGCCGCCCGGCTTGCAGCACAGGCCGGCAGCAACTGGCAGCAGGATGTCGTGCGGACGCATGCCGGACATATAGGTGCTTTGGCCGCGATGTTTAGCCGTCATGCGCGGGCTTGACCCGCGCATCCATCTTCTCAAGAATCCTTCTTTTGATGGATTGCCGGGTCATCCCCGATCAGGTCGAGGACAAGCGCCCGGCAATCACAGATTTCGGAACCCATGCCCGCCCGCCTTTTTCTCTCTTCCGGCGATCTGATGGCCGACCGCCGGTTCGAATTCGCGCGCGACCTGCAATTGAAGGGCGATCTGCCGGCCGCGGCTGATCTGCTGTTGCAGGCGATCGAGCTGGCGCCGCACTTCACCTCCGCCTGGTTCACGCTCGGCGGCATCCGCGAAGAACTCGGCGAGCATAAGGCGGCCGTCTCGGCGTTTCAAAAGGCGCGGGCCAGCGATCCCGGTGATCGCCACGGCGCCGCGCTTCGGTTGATGCGGCTCGGCGCAGCGCCATTGGCCGGGATGTCGCAGGCCTATGTGCAAACCCTGTTCGACCAATACGCGCCGCGCTTCGAATCCTCGCTGGTCGGCGACCTCGGCTATCGCGGTCCGGAACTGCTGTTTCGTGCGGTGCTGTCGGCGCGATCGGCCGCTGGAAAGCCGGCGTTCTTCAAGCGCGCAATCGATCTCGGATGCGGCACCGGGCTTGCAGCGTCGGCCTTCGCCAGTAACGCCGATCATTTCATCGGCGTCGATCTGTCGCCGCGCATGATCGAGCGGGCGCGCGGCACCGGCCACTACGCCGAGCTTGAAGTCGCCGACATGCTGCAGGGTTTGCGTTCGAGGCTGGATGCCAGCGCCGATCTCATTCTCGCCGCGGATGCCGTGGTATACGTCGCCGATCTCGCGCCGGTGCTGATAGAAGCCGCGCGCGTGCTTACGCCGGGTGGCCTGCTCGCCTTCACCGCCGAAACCCATGACGGCGAAGGCGTCATCATCGGCCGGGGCCTGCGCTACGCCCATGCTGCCGCTTACACGCGTGCCGCGGTGGAGAGCTCCGGTCTGAAATTATCGCTGCTGGAAGATCGCTCCGCCCGCAACGAGGACAACACTCCCGTACCGGGCCTGGTCGCCGTCGCCGCCAAAACTTGAGTCTAGACGCTACGCACACAGCGTATGGCGGCATTGCGTGCGACATGTCAGCTATTGCCACTGGCGCCGGAATGCCGGATCAAGCTCCCATAAGGGAGAAACAACAATGAAGAACAAACAAACCCGGCGCGAATTCGGCGCCACCGTGCTTGCCTCCGCCCTCGCTTCCGCCATGCCGGCGCCCTTCGTCTGGGCCGCGGAAAAGAAATACGATCCGGGCGCCAGCGACACCGAAATCAAGATCGGGCAGACCGTGCCGCATTCCGGTCCCGGCTCGCTCTATGGCGTGCTGGGACGCGTCGGCGAGGCTTATTTCCAGATGCTGAACGAGAAGGGCGGCATCAACGGACGCAAGGTGAAATTCTTTTCCATGGACGACGCCTACAGCGCGCCGAAATGCGTCGAGGCGACGCGGCGGCTGGTCGAGCAGGAGGAAGTGCTGGCGCTGTATGGCTCGCTCGGCACCGCGCCGCAGACCGCCGTGCACAAATATCTCAACTCGAAGGGCGTGCCGCAGCTCCTGCTCAATACCGGCGCGTCGAAATGGAACGACCCGAAGAACTTCAAATGGACCATGGCGGGCCTGCCGCTTTATCCGACGGAAGCGCGCATCCTTGCCAAGCATGTCGTGGGGGTGAAGCCGAACGCAAAGATCGGCATCCTCTATCAGAACGACGATTTCGGGCGCGACTTCCTCGCGCCCTTCAAGAAGGTGCTGGCGGATGCCGGCGGCGCCGCCAAGGTGATCATAGAGCAGAGCTACGATCTGACCGAGCCGACGATCGATTCGCAGATCATCAGTCTCTCGAAATCCGGCGCCGATGTTTTCTACAATATCTCGACCGGCAAGGCGTCGTCGCAGTCGATCCGCAGAGTCGCGGAACTCGGCTGGAAGCCGCTGCATCTGCTATCGGCGGGATCGACCGGCCGCTCGATTCTCAGCGCCGCCGGTTTCGAGAACGCCGCCGGCATCGTCGCGATCAGATACGCCAAGGAAGTCGGCGTGCCGCGCTTCGAGAAGGACGCGGACGTGATGGCATTCGAGGAGCTACGCAAAAAGTATCTGCCCAATGTCGACCCTGACAACACCATCGCCTTTGCCGGCTATGGCCAGGTCGCGTCGATGGCGGAAATCCTGCGCCGCTGCGGCGACGAACTCACCCGCGCCAACGTGCTGAAACATGCCACGACGCTGGCGGGTTTTCATTCGCCCTATTTCCTCGACGGCGTGAACTACAGCTATACGCCCGAGGACTACACGCCGATGAAGACGCTCTACATCTCGATCTTCAACGGCAAGGACTGGGATATCTCGGACAAGCCAGTGACGGAGTAGCCGGTCATTCCGGGGCGATGCGCAGCATCGAACCCGGAATCTCGAGGTTCCGGGTTCGCTGCGCGCCCCGGAACGACGGGTCTGCGGCTCCAGCCCTCGACGAGGCCGCCTGAACCGCTTACCTCTTGGGCGTGTCGACGCTCGATCTCTTCTCCGTCACGCCGTCGGAAACGGCCGACCTGCTGCCGCGCCAGTTTCGCGACTGGTTCGCCGCGCGCGGCTGGTCGCCCCGGGAGCACCAATTGGCGCTGCTTGCGAAAGCACGGGAGGACCGCTCGGCGCTGCTGATCGCGCCGACCGGCGCCGGCAAGACGCTGGCTGGCTTTCTCCCGACGCTGGTGGAGCTTTCCCATCCAGCCGTCCAACGGGGCGAAGGCACCAAGAACCTCATCTCGACCGGCCGCAGCGTGAAGCGCACCGGCGGTCTTCACACCCTCTACATCTCGCCGCTGAAAGCGCTCGCGGTCGATATCGCGCGCAACCTGGAGACGCCGATCGCGGAGATGGGGCTGCCGATCAAGGTCGAGACCCGCACCGGCGACACGCCGGTGTCGCGGCGGCAGCGGCAACGGCGCTATCCGCCGGATATTTTGCTCACCACGCCGGAACAACTGGCGCTGCTGTTGTCCTCCGACGACGCGCCGTTTCTGTTCTCCTCGCTCCGGCGCATCGTGCTCGACGAGTTGCATGCGCTCGTCACCTCCAAGCGCGGCGATTTGCTGTCGCTGGGGTTGGCGCGGCTGTGGCGGCTGGCGCCGGAGATGCGCGCGATCGGCCTGTCGGCGACGGTAGCCGAGCCGGAATCGCTGGCGCGGTTTCTGATGCCGCAGCGCGATGGCAGGGAAGTGTCCGCCGATATCGTTGTGGCCGGCGGCGCCGCGGTGCCCGTCGTCGAGATGCTCGACACAAAGGAGCGCCTGCCCTGGGCCGGCCACACCGCGCGCCATGCGCTTGGCGAAATGTACGAGCTGATCAAGCGCAACAAGACCACGCTGATCTTCGTCAACACTCGCAGCCAGGCCGAAATGCTGTTCCAGGATTTCTGGCGCATGAACGACGACGGCCTCGCCATCGCCCTGCATCACGGCTCGCTCGACGTCGCCCAGCGCCGCAAGGTCGAGGATGCGATGGCGGCGGGAAAACTGCGTGGCGTGGTCTGCACCTCCTCGCTCGACCTCGGCATCGACTGGGGCGACATCGATCTCGTCGTCAATGTCGGCGCGCCCAAGGGCGCCTCGCGCCTGATGCAGCGGATCGGCCGCGCCAACCACCGACTCGACGAGCCCTCGCGCGCGGTGCTGATCCCGGCCAACCGTTTCGAGGTGCTGGAATGCCGCGTCGCGATCGATGCCATCGCGGAGAATGCGCAGGACACGCCGCCATTGCGGACCGGCGCGCTCGACGTGCTGGCGCAGCACGTGCTCGGCTGCGCCTGCGGCGAGCCGTTTCTTTCCGATGAGCTCTATGAGGAAGTGCTGACCTCGGCACCCTATGCGTCGCTGACGCGCAACGATTTCGACGACGTGGTCGATTTCGTCGCCACCGGCGGCTATGCACTGAAAACTTATGAGCGTTTCGCCCGCATCAAGCAGGACAAGCAGGGCCGCTGGCGCGTCGCCAACCCAAAGGTGCGGCAGAGCTATCGTCTCAACGTCGGCACCATCGTCGAAGAGGCCATGCTCAAGGTGAGGCTGGTGCGCGGCCGCGGTAGCGGGGCCGGCTCCACCGGCATGATCGGCCGCGGCGGCAGGATGCTGGGCGAGATCGAGGAATATTTCATCGAAGGACTGGTCGCCGGCGACACCTTCGTTTTCGGCGGCGAGATCGTGCGTTACGAAGCGCTGGTCGAGGACCAGGTCTACGTCTCTCGCGCCAACGACAAGGACGCCAAAGTGCCGTCCTACATGGGCGGCAAGTTTCCATTATCCACCTATCTGGCCGAACGCGTCCGGAAACTGCTTGATGACCGGCGGCAGTGGAACGCGCTGCCGGAGCAGGTGCGCGACTGGCTGTCGCTGCAACGGCACTTTTCCCGCGTGCCCGCCGTGCGCGAGCTCTTGATCGAAACTTTCCCGCGCGGCGGCAAGCATTACATGGTGTGCTATCCCTTCGAGGGTCGGCTCGCGCATCAGACGCTCGGCATGCTGCTGACGCGCCGGCTGGAGCGCGCCCGCGCCCGGCCGCTCGGCTTCGTCGCCAATGAATATGCGCTCGCGATCTGGGGCCTTGGCGACATCTCCTTCATGGTACGTCACGGCAAGCTCGATTTCGCCGCGCTGTTCGCGCCCGACATGCTCGGCGACGACCTCGAGGCGTGGCTCGCCGAGTCCGCACTGATGAAACGCACCTTCCGCAATTGCGCGCTGATCTCGGGCCTGATTCCGCGGCGCTTCACCGGCGAAGAAAAGAGCCGCCGCCAGGTGCTGTTCTCGACCGACCTCGTCTACGACGTGCTGCGCAAGCACCAGGCCGACCACGTGCTGCTGCGTGCCGCGCGCGCTGATGCTGCCGCCGGCCTGCTCGATCTCAAGCGTCTGGGTGATATGCTCTCCCGCATCCAGGGACGAATCACCCATCGGGAACTCGAACATGTTTCGCCGCTGGCGGTGCCGGTGATGCTGGAAATCGGCCGCGAGTCAGTTTATGGCGAAGCGGGCGACGAGTTGCTGGCGGAAGCCGCCGACGAACTCGTCAAAGAGGCGATGGGATAGACGGGAAGGCACGTGACGGCGGGGGCGCAATCTTCGGGAGACGATCAAGAGATGCGCGCCTCGAAGGTCATGGTAGCCGACGTCAGGTTCGTTGCCGACCTCTCCGGCACGCTGTTCTGGCAGGAGCAGCGCCTCCTCGTCGTATCCGACCTGCATCTGGAAAAAGGCTCGAGCTTCGCCAGGCGCGGCGTGCTGCTGCCGCCTTACGACACCGTCGCGACACTGAGCCGGCTCGCCGCCGTGATCGCGCGGCACGACCCGCGCATGGTGATTGCGCTCGGCGACAGCTTTCACGATCGCGAGGCGCATGAACGGTTGTCTGAGTCTGACCGCGACGCGCTCTCGGCAATGCAGGCGCGGCGCGACTGGATCTGGATCTCGGGCAATCACGATCCGGCGCTGCCGTCCGATCTCGGCGGCACGGTGGCGAACGAGGTCGCGATCGGGCCGATTGCCTTCCGCCATGAGCCCACGGGAGCCGCCGGCGAAATCGCCGGCCATCTGCATCCCAAGGCCCGCGTCGCCACCCGCGGCCGCTCGATGGAGCGGCGTTGTTTTGCCAGCGACGGCGAGCGCGCGGTGATGCCGGCGTTCGGCGCCTATACCGGCGGCCTCAGCATCCGCGATCCGGCGTTCGCAAAAATTTTCGGGACGCCGGGTTTTATGGCGCATGTGCTCGGCGACAACCGGCTGCACGCGATCGCGGCGTCGCGGTGTTATTGAGAATCTAGATCGGTCTTGGACCGTAGGGTGGGCAAAGCGCAGCGTGCCCACCATTCAGGAGCGACGTTGTTGATGGATGGTGGGCACTGCGCTTCGCGCCTTTGCCCACCCTACGATTCCTCGTATCGCTACGCTGCCTTCGCCTGCACCGTCTCGCAAAACTCCGCCAGCCGGTCCGCCAGCCGCAGCGTCGCCGGGCTGGCGTTGGGCGCGGCCACCAGCGCGACTTCCGTCTTGTCGATCGGCGCAAAGCCGTCTCGCGCGGTCAGCACGCGATGGTCGGCCTGGATCGCGATCTCGGACAAAATGCTCAAGCCCATGCCGGCCGCGATCGCGGCCTGGATGCCGGAGAGGTTGGAAGAAGTATAGGTCATGTGCCAGGTCCGCCCTGCGCTCTCCAGCGCATGGATGGCGCCTGCGCGATAGAGGCAGCCCGTTGGAAACCCGATCAGCGGCACGGAGCCCTCGCGTGTATCGCGCGGGTGGCTCTTGCTGGTGACCCAATGCACGCGCTCCGGCCATGCCGCGATGCCGCCTTTCTCGCCGGCCGGACGCTTGAACAGCGCAAGGTCGAGTTCGCCGCGTTCAAGCTCGCGCTTCAGGTTGGCGCTCTGGTCGGCGCGCACGTCGAGCCGCAGCATGGGATGCGAGCGGGAGAAAGCCGCAAGCAGCTTGGTCAGGCGATAGGCGGCAAAATCCTCGGGAACCCCGAGCCGCACTGCGCCTTCATTGCCCGGACGCGCCACCACGTCGCGCGCTTCTTCCGCGAGCGACAACAGCCGCCGCGCATAGGACAGCAGGCGTTCACCGGCTTCGGTCGGCGTCACATCCTTGCCGTTGCGGTTGAGCAGCGGCTGGCCGACGTCGTCTTCCAGCCGCTTGATCTGCTGGCTCACGGTCGATTGCGTGCGGTGAACGCGCTCGCCGGCGCGGGTAAAGCCGCCGGCATCGACGACGGAAACGAAGCTGCGCAGGAGCTCCAGATCGAGCATGGCCATGCTCCATTTATAAATCCACTGGATGTCAGTTTATCATTTAATTTCCAAATATCAAGGTGCGGGCCTAGATCATGGGGACAAGGAGACTTCCCATGTCGCTCGCGCCCTCGGTCGCGGTTCCCCGCACGACCTTCAACACGCTCCCACTTTATATCGCGTTGTTCTGCCTGCTCTGGAGCTTCGCTTTCGTCGCCGGCAAGATCGGCGTCACGGACTGCCCGCCGCTGATCCTGCTTGCCGCGCGGTTCTCGCTGGCCGGCATCCTGATCCTCGGCATATCCGCCCTGCGCCGCGAGGAATGGAATCTGTCGTGGCGCGACGCCGCCGTATTCGCGGTGCTCGGCGTCGCCAACAACGCGCTCTATCTCGGCCTCGGCTATACCGGACTCAAGACGGTGTCGGCCGGTCTCGGCGGCCTGATCGTATCGGCCAATCCCGTCTTCATCGCGATGCTGGCTGCGCTGTTCCTCGGCGAAGCCCTGACCTGGCGCAAGGTGACGGGTCTCATGCTCGGCATGGCCGGCGTCGCCTTCATCGTCTGGCACCGCATGACCGTCGGCACGGATGACTGGCACGGCATCCTGTTCACGCTGGCCTCGCTCGCCTCGATCGTCGCCGGCACCATCCTGTTCAAGGTGCTGGCGCCGAAGGGCTCGTTGTGGATCGGCAACGGCATCCAGAACATCGCCGGCGGCCTTGCCGTGATGCCGTTCGCCTTCACGCTCTCCAGCGTCAGCGACATCGTGCCCAGCACACGCCTGCTCGGTGCGTTCGCCTTCCTGGTGCTCGGCGGCTCGATCCTCGCCTATCTGCTCTGGTTTCATCTCCTGAAAGTGTGTGGCGCGACGGCCGCGAGCGCCTACCATTTCCTGATGCCGCCGCTCGGCATGCTGTTCGCGTTCCTCGTGCTCGGCGAGCATGTCGAGTTTCGCGACCTGCTCGGCATCGTTCCCGTCGCGCTCGGCATTTATCTGGTGACGCGGCCTGCGGTCACCACATCGGACAACAAGAGGAGTGCGGCATGAGCCTATCCATCACCCTGATCGGCGGTCCCACCGCGCTGATCGAGATCGACGGCTTCCGTCTCCTCACCGATCCGACGTTCGACCAACCCGGCGAGGACTATCAACTGCCGCATGTGAGGCTGGAGAAACTCGTCGGACCCGCGATGAGCGCACGCGATGTCGGCGCGATCGACGCGGTGCTGCTGAGCCACGACCAGCACTCGGACAATCTCGATCATTCCGGCCGCGAGTTTCTCGATCAGGCGAAGCGTGTGCTGACGACGGAGGCGGGCGCCAAGCGGCTCGGCGGCAAGACGGAAGGTTTTGCGCCCTGGGCATCGACCGAGTTGAAGAAAGGTGGTCAATCCTTGACCATCACCGCGACGCCGGCCCGTCACGGGCCGGCCGGTATCGAGCCTCTGTCCGGCGACGTCATCGGCTTCGTGGTGGAATCGAGCAGGCCGGGCAGCCGCCCGATCTACATCAGCGGCGACACCACCTGGTTTGACGGCGTTGCGGAAGTGGCGAGGCGTTTCAAGGCGGGCGTGGTGTTGCCGTTCGCCGGCGCGGCGCAAACCCGCGGTCCGTTCCATCTCACCATGGACACCAACGACACCATCGAAACTGCACGCGCATTCCCGGATGCAGTGATCGTGCCCGTGCATACCGACGGTTGGAAACACTTCCGCCAGAATGCCGTCGATCTGCGCGCCACCTTCGACACGCTGGGCTTTGGATCGCGCTTGCGGATTCTGCAGCCGGGCGTTGCGACGATCATTGAGCCGTTACGCGCCGCCTGACTTCGCCGCATATCCGCCGAGCAGGGGACAAGTTTCTTCTCAGGAACTTGTCCCCGCCAGCTTTGTTGTCGCCGCGGTGGAAACGCGCGGCATGGCACATCGTACCGGATCGAATCTAGAGCATCGCAAACGTACGAACTCCGGCCATGTCGCGCCGGTTGCGAGCGCCACGCAAGCCCGTCCGTTTCATTTCCGCGACGCGCTGAAGGCGCTTGGCCCCGGCCTGATTACCGGCGCATCCGACGACGATCCGTCGGGGATCGGCACTTACAGCCAGGCCGGCGCCCAGCTCGGCTACGGCATCGGCTGGACCATGCTGCTGACCTTTCCGCTGATGGCGGCGATCCAGGAAATTTCCGCGCGGGTCGGCCGCGTCACCGGCCACGGCATTTCAGGCAATGCGTGCCGGCATTATTCGGCATGGCTGCTTCATGTGGTGGTGACGTTGCTGTTCATCGCCAACACCATCAACATCGCCGCCGATCTCGGTGCCATGGCGGATGCCACCAAGCTGCTGATCGGCGGCCACAGCATCTTCTACGTGCTGCTGTTCGGTGTGACCTCGGTCGCGGCGCAGATCTTCCTCGACTACAAACGCTACGTCGCGGTGCTGAAATGGCTGACGCTCAGCCTGTTTGCCTACGTCGCAGCGCTCGCCTTTGCCAAGGTTGAGTGGGGCGAGGCGCTCGCCGGCATCCTGATCCCGCGAATAAGCTGGAGTTTTGATTATTTCACCACCATCGTCGCGATCCTCGGCACCACGATCTCGCCCTATCTGTTCTTCTGGCAGGCCTCGCAGGAAGCCGAAGACCAGCGCGTCGACAAGACCAAGCGGCCCCTGATCGAAAAGCATTACGGCGCGCGGCGCGAATTCAGCCGCATCCGCGCCGACACCATCGTCGGCATGGCCTTCTCCAATCTGATCGCGCTGTCGATCATCGTCACTGCCGCGGCGACGCTGCATGCGGCCGGCAAGACCGACATCCAGAGCTCGGCGGAGGCGGCCGAAGCGCTGCGTCCGATCGCCGGTGCGTTTGCGGAAGCGATCTTTGCGCTCGGTATCATCGGCACCGGCTTGCTGGCAATCCCGGTGCTCGCAGGCGCCACCGCCTACGCCGTCGGCGAGGGGCGGCGGTGGCCGGTCGGGCTCGCGCGCAAGCCGAAGGAAGCCGCGGCTTTCTATGCCGTGCTGGCGTTGTCGGCCGGGATCGGCATTGTGCTGAACTTCACGCCGATCAATCCGATCTCGGCGTTGTACTGGAGCGCCGTCATCAACGGCGTGCTCGCCGTGCCCGTGATGGTGCTCTTGATGTTCATGGCGCGCCGCAGGGACGTGATGGGCAGGTTCGTCGTCGAGGGGCCGCTTTATTGGCTGGGCTGGTTGTCGACGGTGGCGATGCTGCTGAGTGTGGTGGCGATGGGCGTGGGGTTTTTTGTCGGCGGAAATTCGTAGGGTGGGCAAAGGTGCGACAGCGCCGTGCCCACCATCTCTCCAGGATCTCGCAAGGATGGTGGGCACGCTTCGCTTTGCCCACCCTACGCTCTGCGCACCTCAATCCTTCCGGAACACGATCGACGCCATCCATCCCGTCATCAGCGCCATGAACGCAGTGACGAGGCCGTAAGCAAACCCGTTCTGCCGCGCGGTGGTGGCGACGAATTGTTCGAAACCGACTTTCACGATTTCGAACGCGGTATCGGTCTTGGCCACCAGCGCACCGTCGGCGAACAGCTTGATCTCGACGTTATAGAGACCGATCGGCACTTCGGCCGGCAGGGGAATCCCGGTGCGGAACAGCGTCGGCGTCAGGAACGTCACCGCCGAGGTTTCCTCGCGATAGAGGCCGTGCTGCTTGCGCAGCCGCACGAAGGCGCTGCGGAACACATCATCGGGCACGACGTCGGCGTAGTCGCCGCCGACCCGCTGGGTCAGGAGCACGTTGTTGAGCCCGAGCTGCTGCCGCCGCTGCACTTCGGGCGAGGCGATGGCGTCGAACGGCCGGTTGGAGAACAGCGCCAGGTAGGTCGGCACGCGCAGGAATTGCCGGGAGTCGGTGTTGATCCAGATCCCGAAGCGGCGCTCCTTGCGGCGCGTCACCATGTCGGCGCGCGGGCCGGCCACCGTCACCACCAGATCGTAACTGCGATTGGCCGGCGTGTTGGCGTCCTTCTCCACCGAGCCGAACAGCACCAGTTCCTCGCCGGAATAGTTCGGCGTCACGGTAACGCGGTGGTTCGACACCGACACGATCAGCCGCTCGGCCTGCGCGGGGGAGGCTGCGAGCACGGCGCCCAGCGCAAGCCATCCGAGCATGAGGATGAGGCGCCTGGTCATCCCGTCACCCCCGTCTCGCGGATGGTGAAGAGCTCCTCGGGCCGGATCACCAGTTCGACGGCAAAACGGACGCCGACGGCCAGCACCAGCAGACCGAGCAGGAGCCGCAAATGCTCGCCGCGGATCTTCTGTCCCGCGCGGGCGCCGAACTGCGCGCCGGTGACGCCGCCGATCATCAGGATCAGCGCCAGCACCGCATCGACCAGATGGTTGGTGACCGCGTGCAGCATGGTGGCGAACACCATGGTGACGAGGGTGAGCACCATTGAGGTGCCGATCACGGTCGAGGTCGGCACCCGCAGCACGTAGATCAACAGCGGCACCAGAATGAAGCCGCCGCCGATGCCCATCACTGCGCCGATGAAGCCGATGAGCAGGCCGATCACGACGACGGGAATGACGGACAGATAGATCTTCGAGCGCTTGAAGCGCATCTTCAGCGGCAGGCCATGGATCCAGACATGGCTGCCCGGCCGGCGCGTGGTCACCGGGCCGCCGCGGCGGGCACGCAAGAGCGCCCGCAGGCCTTCCCAGAACATCAGGCCGCCGACGGTGGTCAGCAGGATCACGTAGGACATCGCGATCATCAGATCGAGCTGACCCAGCGAGCGCAGCAGCGTGAAGGTCCCGACGCCGAGCGCCGTGCCGATACTGCCGCCGGTCAATAGCACCGCCGCCAGCACTGGATCGATGGCGCGCCGTCGCCAATAGGAGAGCGCGCCGGAGAACGAGGAAGCCGCGATGTGGCTGGCGACGGAGGCGACCGCGACCGCGGGCGCGATGCCGACGAAGATCAGAAGCGGCGTCATCAGGAAACCGCCGCCGATCCCGAACATGCCGGAGACGAACCCGACCGCGGCGCCCATCGCCAGGATAAGGAAGACATTGACGGGAATATCGGCGATCGGGAGGTAGAGCTGCACGCGCGCCTGCTTTTAGTAGCTTTGCCGCAAAGGACGGCCGGGAGGCCGCTTCACGACATGGTTTGTCTTGTGTTTGCCGGCAGTGGGAGCCGGTTCGCGCATGCACCTTAGCGTGCGCAGGGCCGGTTCCCGCATCTTTGCATAACTGAATTCGGTTGCGTGAGGGATGAAAAATGCCCGGGAAGGCAAATTTTTGCCTGATGTGCCCGTGCGGGAACGCACGAGCTTATTCCGAGGCGGGTGACCGGCTCAGGGAATTGAGCGGCTCAGGGCTTTGCGAGCTGCTCGGTGACGAGGTTCATCGCCAGGGCCTGCTTGGGGCTGAGCCAGCGAATATCCCGTGTCTCGGACATCGCTTCCACGATGGAGGACGAGACCCCCATTTTGGTCATGTAGCCCAGAACGGCGCCCGATATCCGCTGGGCCTCCGCGACGGGGTCGTCCACGGGCCTGGTTGTGACAAAGCGATGAACACCCAATGCCGAGCCCAACACGCCGTAGCGGGTCTTGCCCCCGGCATAGGCGAGCACGCAGGCGCTGGCGCAATAACCGGGCTTGATGCGGCCGGAAGCATCCGTGCTGCCGACCGCGGTCGCCAGCGACCGCGACCGGATGATCTCGCCCATGATCACGGCCTGGCTCAGATCGCCTCCGGGAGAGGCCAGCAGCACGATGTCGCCAGGTGCGAGATTGGCCTGGTCCAGCCTGGTGCGAAACCAGCTCGCGGCAGCGGGGCCGATCGTGCCGCTGACGAACAGCGCGCGGCGTCCCCGGCTCGAGCCGTTGAGATAGAGCGTGTCGATCACCTGGGATGTCAGGCTTGGCGAGACGTACTGGTCCTTCCAGTAATGCCAGGCATCCGGTTGCGACAGGTCCCGGTAGGCGCGAATGCAGACGCCGGAAACCAGCAGGAGGAAGAGGGCGATCGACCAGAGGTGCCAATTGCGGCGCGGCGCCTGAACGGGTGGCGGCGGGAGCTGACGAGGCGGGATGCGCGGTGGCACGACCGCAGGGCCTGTCGGCGACCTGCGGAAACGGTTTTCTCCGTCCTGGCTATCCTCGGTTGACAATCGATCCTCTCTGCAAGCCGTCCCGTTTGGGATCGGGCCGGCCGCGGTCCATTGTACGAATTTATGGTCGAGGATGTGGCAGCGACAGCAGCGCGGCGTCGCGACCAGGAATTAAATTTAATTAACGGCGGCGGTGCGCTTGGCCGGCGCCGGCTTGGCGGCGGGCTTGCCCGTGCTGGCCGGTGCCGAATCCCAGCCGCCGGCGGGGGAGGCCACGTTGACGGCGTCTTCGGGCTGCGGCTCCACAGTGAAGGTCTGGATCGCGAGTTTGGCCGCTGCCAGCGACTGGGCATCGAGTCGCTTGGCGACATCGTCGCGCTTGCGGCCGGCATCCGCATCGCCCTGGGCGGCCGCGAGGCTGAACCATTTGAAGGATTCGGCGAGGTTCTGTTCGACGCCGATGCCGCGGGCATAGAGGATGCCGAGGTTGAACTGGCTGTCGGCGACGCCGCGATCGGCGGCCTTTCGGAACCAGATCGACGCGCTCTTGTAATTGGCGCCCTTGCCGCCGCCGTCGGCGTCGAGCACGGCCAGGTTATGCATCGCCTTGGCGCTGCCGCGTTCGGCCGCCTGCAGGTAATAACGCCGCGCGATATCGACGTCCTTTTTCACGCTCAGGCCCTTCTCGTAGAAGGTGCCGAGCCGGAAGAGGGCGGGTACCACGCCGGCCTGCGCCGCGCGGTCGTACCATTTGGCGGCCTCGTCGAGATTTGGAGCGACGCCCTTGCCCTCGGCAAAGCGCACGCCGATCTCGTAGGCCGCGGCCGGGTCGCCCTTCAGCGCGGCAGCGCGCAGCGCCGGGCCGCCGATCGCCTCGGGCAGCCGCTCGGTCGGCGGCACCACGGCCATCGCAAGCTTGCCGCCGGTTGCCGGCATCGCCTGGATCGCGCCGGTAACGTCGCTGGATGCCAACGGAGGCGTGATCGCCTGAGGCGGGGCCGAGATCCGTGCCGCATCCAGCGTGTTGGGTGCGGAAGAATTGTTCGACTGCTTCTCGACCGGCGTCGGCGAAATCATTGAGGGCGCGGGTGCCGCGGGCATGACGGGTGCGGGCCGGACGCTGGTTTCCGAAGGTGCCGGGGCCTGGGCTGGCGGCGCCGGCTCGCTGGACTGCTCCATCATCGGCAGTTGCAGCACACTGCCGGTATCGAGCAGCGTCATCGCCATCTTGAAGGTGCCGAGCACGATCACGACCACGCTCGCGCCGACCAGCAGCGAGCGGATCCTGGAGGAAATGTTCGAGGCGTTCTTGTCGTCGGCCTTGGCCTTCTCGCCGGTCTTGTCCTTCGCTGCGGCCTTCGCAGCCGCGCGTCCGGGTTTCTCCGGCGGGGGCGCGGCGGCGGCGGCCTGCGCGGCGCGGCGCGCGGCGGCAATGAAGCTCGACGAACTGACCGGCTCCTTCGGCCCGGATTGGATCTCGCTGATCGCATTTTCGGACGCGGCGATCCGTTCCGACGGCGAAGCCGCGCGCGGCGGCGGCCGCGTGCCGGGCTCGAGCGGATGATCCGGCGGCAATTCCGGTGCGATCGCCGTGCGCGGGGCGGCGGCGTGCGGCTCGAGGATTTCGCTGATCGCGCGCGGCGGCACCGGCGGAGCGGCCGGCGCGACGGGCTGCGCGGCGTGGAAGTCCCGCGGCGCGGCGTCAAAATGCTCTTGAGGATGTGCTTGCAGCGCAGCCGGATTCGGCAATTCCGGCTTTGTTTGCTGCGCATAGGTCATCAGCGGCGTGGTCGGGCGAGGCAGCGCCTCCTCGCGGATTTCGGCCGCTGCGGGCGGAGGGGCGGACGCAGCCGGTGTCGCGCGAGCCCCGCGAAGATCGCCTTCGATCATCGACAGGCGGTCGACCACATGGCCGAGCGTGTTGTGAACGGTCTCCAGCGAGTCCTGCGTGCGGCGGTCGGTTTCGGACTGGCTGAAACGAATGTCGGACAGTTCGCGCTTGACCAGATCGACGATGCCGGTGTCCGTCGGCTGCGATGCACCGCCGGAATTGCGGTTGGAGTCGGCAAGCGCGACCAGGCTGGCGTGCTGGCGTTCGAGCGAGCGCAGAATGTCGTGCAGCCCTTCCTCGACCCGTCCGAGATCGATGGCGGGCGCGGCGGAACGATCGTTGGAGGCTTCCAGACGCTCCAGGAGATACGAGACGCGCTGTTCGAGATGGGCGAATGCCGAGGCATTGTCGTTGCCGACGGGAATGCGGTCGAGGCGTTCGGACAGCGAACGCACGGCGTTTTCGAGAAATTCGGAATGCTCGCTCGCGGCCGGCGGCTGCCTGCCTTCCAGCGTCGAGGTCAGCGCAGTCAGGCGCTGCTCGAGAGCACCCCACGCATCGCTGTTGCTGTCAAAGCGGGAGAGCTGATCGACCTTGGCCGACAGCGTGTGCACGTCGTCCGCGAGGCGCGCCAGCGCGTCGTTGGAGGCGACGTTGGAGACGATGCCGCGCAGGGCCGCGATGGCGCTTTCGAGCTGCTGCACCGTCGACGGATCGTCGTTCGAGCGCAGGATCAGATCGAGCTTGGCGCCGAGATTATGGATCGCCTCGTCGTAGCCGGTGAGCTGCTCGGCCGGCGTCAGCGAGCGCAGCACTTCGCGGATTTCGCCGAGCGCGCGCTCGATGCCGGCCAGCGTTTGGCCGTCGGTGCCGTTCTGCCGGTTGTCGTCGATGCGGCGGGACAGCGAGCGGATTTCGTTCTCGAGCGATTCGATCTCCCGGCGCGGCACCGCCTCGGTGATGGCCTGGCGGATTTCGGCGAGTTCGCTGCGGAACGCCGCAATCGACTGTTCTATATGATCGGGACGCTGCAGCGCCTCGATCTGGCTGGTGATCTTCAGCAGGTGCCGTTCGAGCGAAGAAAAGTCCGGTCCCGCAGGCGCGGCCTGCATCGCCGGCTGCGCAACATGGGGCTGCGCGGAAGCGGCTGGGCCGTTACGCGGCGGCGCCGGGCGCTGGGGCGGGCCGTCGAGCTCGTTCTGGCGCGCGGCGATTTCGGCGATCGCAAAATCCATCGAGGCCGGGCTGAGCGGCGGCGCAGGGCGATAGACCTGGGCTGCCGCACGCTCGACCAGATCGGTCTGGCGCTGCTTTTCCTGCATCTGGACCTGGCGGGCGGGTGCGGGATTCGAAATCTGCGACAGCCGCGCGTCGAGGCGCGAAATGGCGTCGTTGAGCTGGCGGGCAACCGTCGGCTCGCCACGGGTGGCTTCGCCGCGTGGCGCGGGCCGCGAAATCTGCTCGATCTGCTTGGTGATGGAATCCAGCCGCTGGTGAATGTCGGCAACATCGGGGAGCGGCCGGCCGGGCATCGCCTGCCGCTGATCGGAAGCCGCGCCGAAACTGGGCGGAGCCAGATCGCCGACGGTCGAATTAAGCCAGTCGTTCAGTGTCATGCCGGCGCGGCGCGCTGCCGCTTCGGCCCTTTCGCGGACGGAAGGATCGATGCCGTCAACACTCCACGATACGCGCGAATTCATGCTTTGGTCCGGTTCCGCTACGACGCCCCCACCAGCGCCATCAGCCTCCCCGCGCGTCCCAATCGCATTTTCGCGCAGGTTGACTGTGTCGGAACTGACTTTTTCCCGTCACGGTAAATAACGGGTTAAGGAATGGGACGGACGGCCTCAAAAGTTACCGGCCGGCCGATCGGCCGGCCCTAGTCTTACTGCGTCATAGGGGTCCGCGACTTATCGATGCTGCGTGGCCGCCACAGCACGGACATCTCAGCAAGTTTTTTATAAGTGCGCGGGTCAATCGCACGCGCATAGTTGCGATCGAGTTCGGGACATGGCGTTCAGGCCGCGCGGGCGGAGCCTCTGGGTCGATAATTGTCGGGTAACGGAGGGACTTCGACTGGCGCGGTGGAACGAGGTCCTGAGGGGGGAATCATCGCCTGCTCGGCGAGAAGGAAGCCGTAGGCTGCGATGCACAGCGTTGCGTGATGGTGGAAGCCACGCCAGCCGCGCCCTTCGTAGTGGCCGAGCCCGACCTCCTGCTTGAGTTCCTGGTAGTCGCGCTCGATGCGCGCAGCTTGGCCAGATCGACGAGTTGCGTGAAGCTGACGTCCTCCGGCAGCGTGGAGAGCCAGTATTTGGTCGGCTCTGCCTCGCCCTCCGGCCATTCGATCAACAGCCACTCAGGTGATAGCGTCTCGGGGATCAGCTTGTTGTAGCTGACGCGGACAGGTACACGCGCGAAGCGCGAGGACAATTGCTCGGCCGAGCCTTCGCGCCACGTCACCGTGCGCCACGCCCGCTTCGGTAGACCGAGCGCCACTTTTTGGGCCGAGATCAGTGCGGGCTCGTCACGACGGCCGGTGTTGTTCATCGGCTTGTCCATCCGCCGTGGGGCGCTGCCAGGGGCCCACATCAGGATGGTCGGCACGATGCCGACCACGTAAGGCACGCCAAGTTCCGTCATGCCTGCGCGCAGCCGCGCGTCCCTGCCGTATGCTGCATCCATCAACGCAACGCCGCGTGGCAGGCCGCTTTCGCAGGCCCAGCCGATTTGCTCCAACGCGATCTGTAGCTTGGTCCTGAACTTGAGTTGCTTGGGAACGCCTGCCTTCTTCCGCCGTGCACGATCCTTTGACCAGGCTTCCGGCAAGTACAAGCGATAGGCCACCGGCAGGCTGGCGGCATGATTGGCGATCGACAGCGACACCGCCACCTGGCAGTTGGCCTGCTTGCCGAGCTGACCGCAATATTGGTGGTGCACGCCGACCGAATGCTTGCCCTGCTTAGGGAACGAGGTGTCGTCGATGATCCACGCCTCGATCGGTCCACTCTTCTCGATCGCCGGCAGCACCATCTCGCGTACCTTGGCCAGCACGGTCTCGTCCGACCAATCGGCGTTGGCGACAAAGTGCAGCAGCGACTGGTGCTGTGCCGCTGTCCTCGCCGGAGCCGTCCGCGCTGCCATCGGCTCAACGCTCTTGCGGTCACCGGGCAACATCAGTCCCGTACAATAGTCGCGCAGCGGCCGCGTCCGCTCCGCGTGACCGATCACGCTTCCAAGTCCCGCAATGTAAGACGCGAACCGTGCTTCGCTTTGATCAAGATCCATCCGGGCCCTCCCGCGTGCCAAAGATCGAATCCCATCAAATACTTGATTCACGGCCTCAAGGACTGCGACCGCTTGACTCAGTAGTGCTAGCCGCCTTTTTCGCGCTGGTTTTCCTCGATGGGCACGACGTTGGCCCGCTCCGCGCCGGAGGCGAGCGCCGACAGCGCGTCGATCGCCTCTTCGCACCATTCCGCCACGGCGCGCTCATGGGCGAGGCCGATGCGAAGGCCGAGCAATTTGCCCACATCGGCCGGCGGCGACGTGCCATCAGGGAATCGTTTGTTGAGCAGGCGTTCGTAGCGGGCGAACCGGTCGCGGTGATGCTCCAGCCGCGCCATCAGGTCGGTCCGCAACGGTTCGACGTCGACGCTGTCGAGCGCATAGAGCCGAACCAGCAGGTCGTCCTTGATCGAGGCCGGAACGCTTGGCCGCGCGGCCCAGTGCCGCAGTGCGGCCCGACCCTCCGCCGTCAGCGTATAGACCAGCTTGTTGGGCTTGCCTGATTGCACCACCTCGCGGCCTTGGATATGGCCGCGGTCGCGAAGCTTGGTGAGCTCCCGATAAATTTGCTGGTGATCGGCCTTCCAGAAGAATCCAATGGAGTTGTCGAATGTCTTGGCGAGCTCATAGCCCGTCATTGGACGTTCGGTTAGGCAGGCAAGGATCGCGTCACCCAGCGCCAAGACGCTAGCCTCCGGCTTTCAATCGTGATTTGACATTATGCATAAAGTTGCATATGCGTCAACGCGCATAAGCTCCGGAGAGGTTCATTCCCCGGTGCCAGCCCGTCATCGCCCGCAGCAGGAGACATGATGACCATGAGCGGCCTCGACAAGTGGTACGGCTACATGAAGTCCCACGACACGGCGGCGTTGTGGGATCTCTTGCATCCGGATGCTGTCTTCGAAAGCCCCGTCGTCCACACGCCGCAGCGCGGGCGCGACATCACCTTCAAATATCTGGCGAGCGCCGAAAAGGTGCTGGGCGGCCCCGGCTTCAAATACACAGGCGAATGGTGCAGCGCGAACGGCGCGGTGCTCGAATTCGAAAACGAGATCGAGGGCATCAAGATCAACGGCGTCGACATCATCACCTTCAGCGATGACGGTAAGATCACGCACTTCAAGGTGATGGTACGTCCGCTGAAGGGAATCAATCTGCTGCACCGCTTGATGGGGGAGCAACTCGCCAGGCAGTGACAAGAGGCGAGGGAGCAAGGCCGCGACCATGTGCGGCGCCGTTTATGTCGCAACGGTTGCCCGGAGAATTGCCGGCCTGCTCACTCCCTGGGACTACCGGAACGCGATAAGGTCGGGTTCCGGACCGCCACCGACGAATTTCATTTTCAAACGCCTTCGCCACTCTTTGCCGCTGCCGGGAGAACACCATGCCGAGCTACAAAGCCCCCGTGGAAGACGTCACCTTCCTGCTCAACGACGTGTTCCAGATCGATCGTTACGACAATCTGCCCGGATTCACCGACGCCTCCGCCGATGTGCGTGAGGCCATCATCGGCGAGGCCGCAAAACTTTCCGAAGAGGTGCTGCAGCCGCTCAACCGTGTCGGCGATCTCGAGGGCTGCAAGCGGCATGACGATGCCTCGGTGACGACGCCGAAGGGCTTCAAGGAAGCCTTCAAGCAGGTCGCCGAAGGCGGCTGGCTCGGCCTGTCGGCGCCGGCGGAATATGGCGGGCAGGGACTGCCGGTGACGCTGAGCCAGGTGGTCACCGAATTCCAGAGCGCCGCCAACATGGCGTTCTCGATGTATGGCGGTCTCACCATGGGCGCGACCGCGGCGCTCTTGGTGCACGGCGACGCCGAACAGAAGAAGACCTATGTGCCAAAGATGGTGGCGGGTCAGTGGACCGGCACCATGAACCTCACCGAGCCGCAATGCGGCACCGATCTCGGCCTGTTGCGCACCCGCGCGGTGAAGCAGCCCGACGGCAGCTACAAGATCACAGGTACCAAGATCTTCATCTCGGCCGGCGAGCACGACCTTGCCGAAAACATCATCCATCTGGTGCTGGCGCGTATCGAAGGCGCGCCCGCCGGCATCAAGGGCGTCTCGTTGTTCGTGGTGCCGAAGGTCCTCGTCAATGCCGACGGTTCGCTCGGCGCACGCAACGGCGTGTCCTGCGGCTCGATCGAGCACAAGATGGGCATTCACGGCAATTCCACCTGCGTGATGAACTACGACAATGCCACCGGCTGGCTGATCGGCGAAGAGAACAAGGGCATGCAGGGCATGTTCGTGATGATGAACGAGGCCCGCCTCGGCGTCGCCGTGCAGGGGCTGGCGCAGTCCGAAGTCGCCTATCAGAACGCCGTCAACTACGCCCGCGAGCGCCTGCAGGGCCGCGCGCTGACCGGCGCAAAGGAGGCGGACAAGCCGGCCGACCCGATCATCGTGCATCCGGACGTGCGCCGCGTGCTGCTCACCATCCGCGCCTTCAACGAGGCGGCGCGCGCCATGGTGGTGTGGACCGCGCTGAAGAGCGACGTTGCGCACCGCTCTTCCGATCCGAAGGACCGCGATGCCGCCGACGACCATATGGGCCTGATGACGCCGGTCATGAAGGGCATGATGACCGACGTCGGATTCGCCAACACCGTGCTGGCGCAGCAGATGTATGGCGGCCATGGCTATATCGCCGAGCACGGCATGGAGCAGTTCGTGCGCGATGCGCGCATCGCCATGCTCTATGAAGGCGCCAATGGCATCCAGGCGCTCGACCTCGTCGGTCGCAAATTGCCGCGCAATGGCGGTCGCGCCGCGATGGCGTTCTTTGCCGAAGTCGCAGGCTTCGCCAAGGAGCACGGCGCCGACGAGGCGATGAAGCCGTTCGTCACGCCGCTCTCGACCGCGCTCGGTCATTTGCAGCAGGCCACCGGCTGGCTGATGCAGAACGCGATGGCCAAGCCCGACAATGCGGGCGCCGCCGCCACCGACTACATGCAATTGTTCGGCCTCGTCGCCTTCGGCTACATGTGGGCACGGATGGCGAAGGTGGCGCAGGACAAGATTGCCGCCAGCGGCGCCACGCCCTATCTGAGCACCAAGCTGGTGACCGGCCGCTTCTTCATGGAGCGGATGTTGCCGGAAACCCATGTCCATCTCGCGCGCATCCAGACCGGCTGCGCCACCACCATGGAATTGGCGGCGGAAGCCTTCTGAGATTTTCCGCCGTTTCTCTGCTCCTTCGCCTATAATATTATGATCCTCATACCAGGAGGGCGTCATGCCTGAGGCATATATCTACGATCACGTTCGTACCCCGCGCGGCCGCGGCAAGGCCGATGGCGCGCTCCATGAAGTCACCGCGCTGGCGCTTGCCACCGTGCCGCTGCAGGCGCTGAAGGAGCGCAACAATCTCGGTGAGGACGTCGTCGACGACGTCGTGCTCGGCGTGGTCGATCCGGTCGGCGAAGCCGGATCCGACATGGCGCGCTTCGCCGCGCTCAAGGCGGGTCTCGGCGAGGCTGTTCCCGGCGTGCAGATCAGCCGATTCTGTGCCTCCGGCCTCGATGCCGTGAATTTTGCCGCCGCCCAGATCATGGCCGGCCAGCATGAACTCGTGATCGGCGGCGGCGCGGAATCGATGAGCCGCGTCGGCATCGGCGCCTCCGGTGGCGCCTGGCCGATGGACCCCTCGATGGCGGTGCCGGCCTATTTCATGCCGCAGGGCGTGTCGGCTGATCTGATCGCGACCAAGTATGGCTTCTCGCGCGATGACGTCGATGCCTATGCCGTGCAGAGCCAGCAGCGCGCGGCAAAGGCCTGGGACGAGGGCCGCTTCAACAAGTCGGTGGTGCCGGTCAAGGACGTCAACGGCCTCACCATCCTCGCCAAGGATGAGCACATGCGGCCCACAACGACGATGCAGTCGTTGGCGCAGCTGCAGCCGTCGTTCACCGTGGTCGGCCAGATGGGTGGTTTCGATGCGGTCGCGATCCAGTCGCACCCCGAAGTCGAGAAGATCAATTACGTGCACCATGCCGGCAATTCCTCCGGCATCGTCGATGGCGCCGGCGCGGTGCTGCTCGGCAGCAAGGAAGCGGGCGCCAAGCATGGCCTGAAGCCGCGCGCCAAAATCCGGGCCTTTGCCAATATCGGCTCGGAGCCCGCGATGATGCTGACCGGCCCGGTCGACGTCACCGAAAAGCTGTTCGAGCGTTCCGGCATGAAGAAATCGGACATCGACCTGTTCGAGCTCAACGAGGCCTTTGCTTCGGTCGTGCTGCGCTACATCCAGGCGTTCGACATCGACAATGCGAAGATCAACGTCAATGGCGGCGCGATCGCGCTCGGCCATCCGTTGGGGGCCACCGGCGCCATGATCCTCGGCACCGTGCTCGACGAGCTCGAGCGCACCAACAAGGCGACCGCGCTGGTGACGCTGTGCATCGGCGGCGGCATGGGCACCGCGACGATCATCGAACGGGTGTAACGCGACGCCATTCGTAGGGTGGGCAAAGCGAAGCGTGCCCACCATGGAATTCTCCGCAAGTGATGGTGGGCACGGCACTTCGCGCCTTTGCCCACCCTACGAGATCCAGTTCAACCGCCGCGCCTGACATCGGCTGCGGCATCGAGGGAGCACCACATGGCCTTCAAGAATTTCAAAGTTGAAACCGACGCTGACGGCATTGCGCTCGTCACCTGGGACATCCCCGGACGTTCGATGAACGTGCTGGACGAGACCTCGACCACCGAGCTCGAGGAGATCCTGAAGCAGACCACGGCCGATGCCGCGGTGAAGGGCGTCGTCATCACGTCAGCCAAGGAAGCGTTCTGCGCCGGCGCCGACCTCTCGATGCTCGAAGGCATGAACAAGGAATACGCCAAGGTCTTTAAAGAGAAGGGCGAGGTCGCGGCCAACCAGATGCTGTTCGACCAGAGCCGGCGCTTCTCGCTGGTGCTGCGCGGCATCGAAACCTGCGGCAAGCCGTGGGCCGCCGCGATCAACGGGCTGGCGCTCGGCGGCGGCTTTGAGGTGACGCTGTCCTGCCACTATCGCGTCGCCGCGGAGAATCCGAAGACGCGTCTCGGCCTGCCCGAAGTGAAGGTCGGCCTGTTCCCCGGCGCCGGCGGCACCCAGCGCGTGCCGCGCCTCGTGCCGCCGCAGGATGCGATGACCATCCTGCTCAAGGGCGACCCGGTCACCGTCGAGAAGGCCAAGGCACTCAACCTGATCCACGCCATCGTGCCGGCGGCCGACCTGATCAAGGCGGCCAAGGACTGGATCAAGGGCGGCGGCAAGGCCGTCGCGCCCTGGGACGAAAAGGGCTTCAAGCTGCCGGGCGGCCCGGTGTTCTCCAAGGCCGGCATGATGATGTTCCCGGCCGGCAACGCCATCTACCGTCGCGAGACCTACGACAATTATCCGGCGGCGCGCGCCATCATGAGCTGCGTCTATGAGGGGCTGCAGCTGCCGATCGACGCCGCGCTGCGCGTGGAGTCCCGCTATTTCACGCAGGTGCTGCGTTCGAAGGAAGCGGCGGCGATGATCCGCAGCCTGTTCCTGTCGATGCAGGAGCTGAACAAGGGCGCACGGCGTCCGCAGAATGTGCCGGCGAGCAAGATCAAGAAGATCGCCGTGATCGGCGCCGGCTTCATGGGCGCCAGCGTCGGCTACGTCTCGGCCCGCGCCGGCCTCGACGTCGTCCTGATCGACCGCGACCAGGAAAGCGCCGACAAGGGCAAGGCGCATGCGCAAAAGGTGATCGACGAGCAGATCGCCAAGGGCCGCGCCAAGGCCACCGATCGCGACGCGCTGCTGGCGCGCATCACGCCAACCGCTGATTACGCCACGTTGAAGGACTGCGATCTCGTCATCGAGGCCGTGTTCGAGGACCGCAAGGTCAAGGCTGAGACCTTCGCCAAGGCGCAGCAATATCTCAAGGCGGATGCGATCTTCGCCTCCAACACCTCGACGCTGCCGATCACCTCGCTCGCCGAAAACTTCAAGGAGCAGGGCAAGTTCGTCGGCATCCATTTCTTCTCGCCGGTCGAGAAGATGATGCTGGTCGAGATCATCCTCGGCAAGAACACCGGCGACGTCGCTCTGGCCGCCGCGCTCGACTATGTGCGCATCATCGGCAAGACGCCGATCGTTGTGAATGATTCCCGCGGCTTCTACGCCAACCGCTGCGTCGGCCGTTACATCGCCGAAGGCAACGAGATGTTCCTCGAAGGCGTGCCGCCGGCGATGATCGAGAACTGCGCCAAGATGGCCGGCATGCCGGTCGGCCCGCTGTCGCTGTCGGATGAAGTCGCCCTCGACCTCGGGCTGAAGGTCATCAAGGCGACGGAAGCCGATCTCGGTCCCAACTCGATCAACCCGGATCAGAAGAAGCTGATGGTGGAGCTGGTCGAAAAGCAGGGCCGCCTCGGCCGCAAGAACAGCAAGGGCTTTTACGACTATCCCGAGAAGGGCAAGGGCCAGAAGAGCCTGTGGCCCGGTCTCTCCGCGTTGCAGCCGAAACAGCTCGACCCTGACACCATCGACATCGAGGAGCTGAAGCAACGCTTCCTGGTGGTGCAGGCGGTGGAAGCCGCGCGCACCGTGGAGGATCACGTGATCACCGATCCCCGCGAGGCCGATGTCGGCTCGATCCTTGGCTTCGGCTTTGCGCCGTTCACCGGCGGCACGCTGTCCTATATCGACTTCATGGGCACGCGGAAGTTCGTCGAGCTCTGCCACAAGCTCGAGGCCAAATACGGCTCGCGCTTCACCCCGCCGAAACTGCTGGAAGACATGGCGGCGAGCGGAGAGACCTTCTACGGCCGCTTCCCGCCGAAGAAGCAGGCAGCGTAAGGCTCTCCTTCGTCATTCCGGGATGGTCCGAAGGACCAGACCCGGAATCTCGAGATTCTCAGGTGCGCAATTGCGCACCATAGTTCGATGCTTCGCATCGCCCCGGAATGACGGGCACAAACAATAAGGGCCGGATCGTCGATCCGGCCCTTTCGCATTTCCGTTGGTAAAACCTCACGCCGCCTTCAGCAGCCCTTCCTTGGTCAGCGCTTCCTGCACCTTCGGCCGCGCGGCGACGCGGGCCTTGTAGGCCATCAGGTTCGGCATGGCCGAAAGATCGAACTTCAAGCGGTCGGTCGCCCACATCAGCATGGTGAAGAGGTAGCCGTCGGCGACGGTGAACTGCTTGCCCATCAGGTAGTCGCGCCCCGTTAGCGCGGTTTCCAGGTACTTGAACTTGCTCATGGTGCGGTCCTTGAAGAAGGGCTTGGCCTCCTCGGCGAGCAGCGGCGAGAACATCGGTCCGAGGTTCTTGTGCAGCTCGGTGGTGATGTAGTTCAGCCATTCGAGCAGCTTGTAGCGCTCGTCAGAATCGCGAGGCGGCGCCAGGCCCTTGCCGGCCTTGTCGGCGATCATCTGGACGATGATCGGGCCCTCGGTGACCAGTTCGCCCGAATCGAGCGCCAGCGCCGGCACCTGGCCCTTCGGGTTGACCGTCAAAAAGTCGTCACCGTTCTCCAGCTTTTTGGCGCGCAGGTCGACCTTGACCAGATCATAGGGCAGACCGGCCTCCAGAAGCGCGATATGGGGGGATAGCGAGCAGGCGCCCGGGGAATAATACAATTTCATGGGGTTTTCCTTCCCTCGACATTATTGGCGGGCTGACTAAATGCATCTGCATGAAATAGTCAAGATTGATGCAGCTGCATTTAGTGCGGTACACTGATCTGTGACAGATACGGACCGGACCATGAAACGCAAACCATCGACCGAGGCGACCGCCGCCTGGATCCGCCTGATGCGGGTGCAGAGCCGGGTGCTGGATGCCGTGGAGCAGGATTTGAAGAAAGCCGGCTTTCCGCCGCTGGCCTGGTATGACGCGCTATTGGAACTGTCGCGGGCCCCGTCCGGCGAGATGCGCCCCGTGGAACTGGAAAAGCAGATGCTGATCCCGCAATATTCCACCTCGCGGCTGATCGACCGGCTGGTCGACGAGGGCCTGGCGGCGCGGCGCGAATGCAAGATCGACAAGCGCGGCCAGTTCGTGGAGATCACCGAAGCCGGGCGCGAACTGCAGAAGAAAATGTGGAGCGCCTATTCGACGGCGATCGAAAAGCACGTCGGCTCCAAATTGTCCGATGCCGACGCCCTGAAGCTGTGTGGCCTGCTCGACCGGCTGGGCTGCTCCTGCTCTGACGTCAAGGCAGCGGCCACCACCCGCGACGGCGTGCCGGCGCGATGACATCTTTGCTACGTTTCGTTGGTGCGGACGATGTCGTCCGCATCCCCTTGGTTACACGGCGCGTTCGGTCGAATCGCCAGATATCCGGATTTTTTCATGGCGCGTGACCAGATCGATATGACGCCGCTGCAATCCCGTGACGAACTCGTCACGTGGTTCGAGGCCGGCATCAAGCCGCCGTCCGAGTTCCGCATCGGCACCGAGCACGAGAAGACCCCGTTCACGCTGGAGGGTCGCCAGCCCGTGCCCTACGAAGGCGCGCGCGGCATCGGCGCGCTGCTCGAAGGCATGCAGCTCCTGCTCGGCTGGGAGCCGATCATGGAGCGCGGCAACATCATCGGCCTCTATGACGTCACCGGCGGCGGCGCGATTTCGCTGGAACCGGGCGGACAGTTCGAATTGTCGGGCGCGCCGGTCGAGACCGTGCACCAGACCCAGTCCGAGCTGATGGCGCATCTGGCGCAGGTGCGCGAGATCGCAACGCCGCTGGGGATCGGCTTTCTCGGGCTCGGCATGACGCCGTCCTGGTCGCGGTCGCAGATCCCGGTGATGCCCAAGGGCCGCTACAAGATCATGACCAATTACATGCCGAAGGTTGGTCAGTACGGCATCGACATGATGTACCGGACCTGCACGGTGCAGACCAATCTCGACTTCTCCTCCGAAGCCGACATGGTCAAGAAGCTGCGCGTCTCGCTCGCGCTGCAGCCGGTAGCGACCGCTCTGTTCGCCAATTCGCCGTTCACCGAAGGCAAGCCCAACGGGTACCTGTCGTTCCGCTCCGAAATCTGGCGCGACACGGATAACGCGCGCTCGGGCATGTTGCCGTGGGTGTTCGAGGACGGTATGGGGTTCGAGCGCTGGGTCGACTACGCCCTCGACGTGCCCATGTATTTCGTCAAGCGCGGCGATACCTATATTGACGTTGCCGGCTCGTCGTTCCGTGCCTTCTTCGAGGGCCGCAACAACTCGCTGCCCGGGGAGCGCCCGACGCTGTCGGATTGGGCCAACCATCTGTCGACGATTTTCCCGGAAGTCCGCCTCAAGCGTTATCTGGAAATGCGCGGCGCCGACGGCGTGCCGTGGGACCGGCTGCCGGCCTTGCCGGCGTTCTGGGTCGGCCTGCTGTACGACAATCAGAGCCTGGATGCGGCCTGGGACCTCGTCAGCCACTGGACCGCGCAGGAGCGTCAGGCGCTGCGCGACGACGTGCCGCGCTTCGGCTTCAAGGCCCGGATCAAGGATCGTTATCTGTTCGAGATCGCCCGCGAATGCCTGAAGCTGTCGCATGCGGGCCTGCGGCGGCGCAACCACGTCGATCATTCCGGCCGCGACGAGAGCCGTTACCTCGAACCCCTGGAGCGTATTCTCGATTCGGGCCGCACGCCGGCGGAAGAGATGCTGGATAAATTCAACGGCCCCTGGGGCGGTTCCGTCGAGCCGGTCTATCAGGAATACGCGTTCTGATTGAACGGGTTGCCTCGGTTTTGGGCCGTTCATCCACCGTACAGGTTGATGGCGCTCAAATGGCGCCCGGATCAAACAGACAGGGCGTGATGACGGTTTGAGACAAGTCATCCCGCTCCGAAAACGCGTATTCGAAAGCTACCGCAGATGGGGACTATTCGCTGGCTCAGGGCGTGTGTGGTGACGCTCGCCTTTTTGGCAGCGGCCCTGTCCGTGCGCCCGGCGCTGGCGCAGGCCAATTTCGACCGTCCCGGCGGCGACTACCTCAGCGCGCCCGTACTGTCCGGCGATCCAGCCGAATGCGCGCTGGTCTGCGAGCGCGATCGGCGCTGCCGCGCCTGGAGCTTCAACTATCCGACCGACCTCGCCAACCGCGCGGTGTGCTGGCTCAAGAGCAACGTGCCGGCGCGGGTGCAGAGCGAGTGCTGCGTCTCCGGCGTGCGCGGCGCCGGCGTGCTCGAGCGGCGCAACGAGGCCATGGAAACCTCGATTGACCGCTTCGGCGGCGACTACAAGAGCTTCGACCTCAAGAGCAGCGACGGCGGCGACGACGCCTGTAAGGCCGCCTGCACCGCCGACAACAAATGCCGCGCCTGGACCTATGCGCGGCCAGGCTATGCCGGCAAGGAAGCGCACTGCTTCCTGAAGAAGGACATCAAGCCGCCGCGACGGAAGGCGGGGTTTACCTCGGGCGTGGTGCGGTAGCTCTGTCCGCCGTCATTGCGAGGAGCTCGCGACAAAATTGCAAAGCAATTTTGCGCTGAAGCGACGAAGCAATCCATCTATCCGCTATGCCGCGCTATGGATTGCTTCGCTTCGCTCGCAATGACGGCTTCATTCGGCATCCGCCGGCAACACCGTGATCTCCGGCCACGCTGCCTTCCAGCGCGCCGCCTTGGCTACATAACTCGCTGCGGAAAAATTCGGCCCCGGATTCGGTCGTACGATCAGGGCGGCGACATCGTCAAATCCATTCGGTGCATAGACGTCGTAGCCATCTTGCACGCGCCGGACTCCGATCTGCGTGTTCTTGGTCAGAAATCGGTCGATGCCCTCAGTCGAAGAGCGCAATTCCGGATAGGGCAGGCCGTGTTTCCCGGAATACCAGAGGTGAACCCGGGCCTGGTTGCGCGCCTCGACGGCGATGCCGCGTCCCGCAAAACACTCCACCAGCGTGCGGATGACCTTGTCTTCCGCTTCCCACGACGTGTCGGAATCGAAATAGAACACGTCGTAATCGCTGATGCCGTAATCAACCGCGCGCTTGGTCAGCACGTTCCACGCGGTCTGTACCAGGCAGCCGGACACCAGCCACGCGTCGGGGAGCGCCAGCCGGAACAGTTTGGCGGTGATGATTTCGTTGATGGGATTTTGTAGGGCGGCTGAGAGGAATTGGTCTCGGTCCATGCGGGGCCGCCGTAGGGTGGGCAAAGCGAAGCGTGCCCACCATGTTCTGAGTTGCAGGCGAGATGGTGGCACGGCGCAAGTGCGCCTTTGCCACCCCTACGCTTGGGAGTCGAATTCCTTCACCACCTTCTTCGACGCCAGCGTGCGCCAGTGCCGGCGCAGGAACGGCTCGACGGTGGCGCGGCTGGCCTTCGACAGGCGGATCAGCACCATCGAATAATCGCGGTAGTGATCGGTGAAGTAAAATGCCTTGGGCTGGCTTTCCACCAGCATCTCGCGTTCGTCCCTGGGCACGCCCGGCATCACCAGGCTGTCGCCGTCCTCCTTCAGCCGCACCAGCATCTTCTTGCGTACTTTGAGGGCCGGCGTGCCGTAGGACGTGCCGTCCTCGACCTCGGGCCAGCGAAGCGCGATTTTTCTGACGTCGTCGAAGGTCATGGGCGGGCTTTCCTTTCGTCGTCATGCCCGGGCTTGTCCCGGGCATCCACGTCTAAGGCGCCAAAGTAAGACGTGGATGGCCGGGACAAGCCCGGCCATGACGGAGAGAGAGTGCGTCTCACTGCACGGAGGTAAAAAACCGCGCCAGCCGGAAACCCGACAGCCAGGTCCACACCGGCTGGCTGCGCATGCCGAGGTCCCAGGAACCGACCACCGCGTCGGCGCGGCCGATCAGATTGTCGATCGGCAACAATCCCACGCCGCCGTCGCGCACCGCGACGCGGCTGTCGGCGGAATTGTCCCTGTTATCGCCGAGCACGAACAGTTGGCCCGGCGGCACCGTCACCTCCGGCGTGTTGTCGAGCCTTCCATTGTCCCGCACCTTGAAGATCGCGTGGCTGACGCCGTTCGGCAGCGTCTCAATGTAGCGGTAGGCGCGTTCGCTGTTGCCGTTTTCGTCTTCGGCAGCGCCCACGCCATCAGCCTTCAGCGTTGCCGCGTGGTCGTTGATGAAGAGCTGGCCTTGGCGCATTTGGATGCGGTCGCCCGGCAATCCCACCACGCGCTTGACCCAGGCCTGCGAACGGTCGCCCGGCCAGCGGAATACGACGACGTCGCCGCGCTTGGGCGTCTCGCCGAACACGCGTCCGGTCTCAGGCAGCGTGACCTGGATCGGCAGCGACGCCGCGCCGTAGCCATAAGGAAATTTCGAGGCGAGCAGCGCGTCACCGATCAGAAGCGTCGGCTCCATCGAGCCTGACGGCACGTAGAACGGCTCGGCGATCGCGCCCTTGGCGACGAACACGATCCCGACAATCGCGGCGATCTGCACGGCCTGCGCGCGCCAGCTCACGGGTTTGGCTGTCGATGCCACTTTCTCCTCGCTCATTAACCCGTTCCTCCGACCGTGATCCGTTCCATCCGCAGCGTCGGCTGGCCGACGCCGACAGGCACGCCCTGGCCGTTCTTGCCGCAGGTGCCGATGCCGGTATCGAGCGCCAGATCGTTGCCGACCATGGTGATTCTGTGCAGGTCGGTCGGCCCGTTGCCGATCAGCATCGCACCCTTGAGCGGCGCGCCGAGCTTGCCGTTCTCGATCTTGTAGGCCTCGGTGCACTGGAACACGTATTTGCCGGAGGTGATGTCGACCTGGCCGCCGCCGAAATTCGCGGCATAGACGCCGTTCTTCACCGACGCCAGAATTTCCGCCGGATCGCGGCTGCCCGCCAGCATATAGGTGTTGGTCATGCGCGGCATCGGCACGTGCGCATAGCTCTGGCGGCGGCCGTTGCCGGTCGGCTTCATGTTCATGAGCCGCGCGTTCTGGCGGTCCTGCATGTAGCCGACCAGGATGCCGTCCTCGATCAGCACGGTGCGGTTGGTCGGCGTGCCCTCGTCGTCAATGGAGAGCGAGCCACGCCGTGACGCCATGGTGCCGTCGTCGACCACGGTGACGCCCTTGGCCGCGACCTGCTTGCCCATCAGCCCTGCAAAGGCCGAGGTCTGCTTGCGGTTGAAGTCGCCTTCCAGTCCATGACCGACAGCTTCATGCAGCATCACGCCGGGCCAGCCGGCGCCCAGCACCACGTCCATTTCACCGGCGGGGGCGGGGACCGATTCCAGATTGACCAGCGCCTCGCGGATCGCGCCGTCGGCGGCTTCGCGCCACGCCTTGGTTTCGATGAAGCGGGCATAGCCCTCGCGGCCGCCATAGCCCTTGCTGCCGCTTTCCTGCCGGTCGCCCTGGCCCGCGACCACGGAAATATTGACCCGCACCAGCGGGCGGATGTCGCGATAGCTCTCGCCGTCGGGCCGCAGGATTTCCACCACCTGCCAGGTGGCGCCCAGGCTGATGGAGGCTTGCCGCACCCGCGGATCCTTATCGCGCACGTAAGCGTCGATCTCGGCCAGCAGCTTTACCTTGGCCTCGAACCCCGGCGCATCCAGCGGATTCTCGTCGCCATAAAGGCGCACGTTGGTGTGCGCGGGGGCCGCGGCAAAATTGCCGCTGTAGCCGCCGCGCACGGCCGCCACAGCGTCCGCTGCGCGGATCAGCGCCGGCAGCGAGACGTCGGAGGAATGCGCGTAACCGACCGCGTCGTCCTTCACCGCGCGCAGGCCGAATCCCTGGCTGGTGTCATAGGTCGCCTGCTTCAAGCGCCCGTTGTCGAAACCGAGTGCTTCGGTCTGGCCGTATTCCAGAAACAGCTCGCCGTCGTCGGCTCCCTGGAGGCCCCGCGTGATCTCGCGCCTGACGGCATCGCGGTCGAGATTGGCGCGGTCGAGGAGGGAGGTTGTAGCGGGATTGGTCATCAAATCAGTCCGTTGTCGGAGGTGCACATCCAAGATAGTTGTTTCCCCGCCATTCCGCGAGGGGCGGGATCAACACGTTGCCGAGACGATGGCTGCAGTCGAAATTGTTCCGATAACGCAAGACCATATCGAAAGTTTTCACGGCGCCCTCGACTTCGTCGCGCGGGAGCGGCGCTATCTGGCGTTTCTGGAAGCCCCGCCGTTCGAGGCGACGCGGGCCTTCGTTCTTGACAATATCCAGCATGGTTACCCGCAACTGGTCGCGGTTTCGTCCGGCCGAGTCATCGGCTGGTGCGATATCGTGCCCAGCCCAAGGCCGATCTATGCCCATGTTGGCGTTCTCGGCGTCGCGCTGCTGCCGGAATTCCGGCGGCAGGGAATAGGCGGGCGCTTGATCCGGCAGACGCTCGGCGCGGCGCGGGAGTTTGGACTGCGGGTCGAGCTCACGGTTCGGGAGAGCAATACGGGCGCGATCGAGCTCTACAAGAAATTCGGTTTTGCAATCGAAGGGCTGCAGCGCAACCGCATTCTGGTCGATGGCGGTTACGAAAACCTGGTTCTGATGGGGCTGCTGTTTTAGCGGCCGACGTCCTCACGGCAGCCTGTCGTGCTCTTATTGCGTGGGGCGCTCGGATGAACCGACGCGCCGGCCGTCGGCATTGTCATCCGCGTCGGGCGAAGCGGGCTCCAGTCTGCCATGCGCATTGGCCCAGCGGGACAGTTCGTCGAACACCGGTTTCAGATCCCTCGCCGCTGGCGTCATCTCATATTCGACGCGCGGCGGCACTTCGGGAAACACCGTGCGCTTCACCAGGCCCTCGTTTTCGAGATCGCGCAACTGGGTGGTCAGCATGTGCTGCGTCACGTCGGGAATGGCGCGCCGCAATTCGCCGAACCGTCGCTTGCCGCCGACAAGCTGCCACAGGATTTCGCCCTTCCACTTGCCGGAGAGCACCCGAAGCGCGCGCTGAAGCTGCGGCGCGGCGGTGCATTCGGAAGGCCTGGGCCCATTAGTCTGCTTTTTCATACTACACCAGAAAATCCATCCTACTTGTCAATTTCATCTTAGTACCGAATTTTGGTTTTGAAAGGCGCCTTCAAAAGCCTTGGGCACCTTCAAATGCCGGGGCGCATTCGCGGCTGGGGGCCGTGTCTCAACTTCGGGAGTTTTCTATGTCGGACGTTGCTATGCCTGCCGGACGCCGTTGGACCCATGTTGCCGTGTGGATTGTCAGGGGATTGCTGGCGCTGGCCTTTCTGGGGGCCGGGAGTGCCAAGCTCTATGGCGTGCCGATGATGGTGGAAGAGTTTCATCACATCGGGCTCGGGCAAGGGTTTCGCTATTTGACCGGCGGCCTCGAGGTTTTCGGCGCGATCCTGCTGGTGCTTCCGCGAAAGGCGGCTTTCGGATCGCTGCTGCTCATCTGCATCATGATCGGCGCTGTCATCACCCACCTGTTCGTCATCGGCGGATCGCCTGTCCCGGCAATTGTCCTGTTGGCGCTGAACGCGCTCGTTGCCTATTCGCAGCGTGAGGAGATTGCCTCCTTCGCCAAGGCCTTTTGAGGCCGCGGCCATGCGCCCGTCTTTCCGCCAAATAGCAAAATGGGTCGGGCTGGCGCTGACCTTCATCGTGCCGCTGGTCGTGACCCTGCTGCTGACGGAGCCGGGCTCGGCCGTCTCGAAGCCGGTGGCGAAGCCCGCTCCGCCACCGGTGCATCGGCTGGTGCTGCCGATCAACACCGACGATCCCACGACCATGCGGGCCTTGATCTCTACCTCGCTGAACCTTCCGAAATACTATCAGGAAAGGAACGAAGCGTTCACGATCGAGGTCGTCGCCTATAATGCCGGCGTTCACATGTTGCGCGCCGATACCTCGCCGGTGAAAGACATGCTGCGCGTGTTGAGGACAGTCAATGCGAACATCAGATTCGTGGTCTGCGAGGCAACCAAGCTCGGCATGGAGCGCCAGGAGGGCCGTCCGATCACGCTGATCGACAATGTCGATATCGTGCCGAGCGGACCCGGGCGTATCATCGAATTGCAGGAAGCCGGCTGGTCCTACATCCGGTCATGACAAGCGGACATCAGCCATGACGCCACATCGTAGGCTAACGCGCCGTACCGTCGTTGCAGGGCTTCTTGGGGCCGGCGCCTCGGCCGTATCCAATCGCGCCCGGGCCGGCGGCCCGCCGCCATTCGCAACCGTCCGGCATCAGTTCATCCAGCTTCGCGGCGCAAGGCCGGTCCCATCCGTGCCAATTCCCCGTCTCGCCGGCAGCCCGATCGATTTGACGTCCCTGCGAGGAAAGGTGGTGCTCGTCAATTTCTGGGCGACCTGGTGCGCCGCCTGCCGGACCGAACTGCCGATGCTGGACCGGCTGGCGGCGAGCGACCGCAGGGACTTTGAAGTGATCGCCGTAGCGACGGATCGCGACCGATCGGTCGTCGCACCGTTTGTGAAAGGGCTGAAGCTTCGCCGCCTCGCTATCGGGCTCGATCCCGATGGCCTCGTGGCACGAGCCGGCGCAAGCGGGCAGGCCGACACGCCGTTCGCGTTGTACGCCATGCCGATCACCTTCCTGATCGGCGTCACCGGGCAAGTCGAAGGCTATATCAGCGGCGAAGCGGATTGGCTCTCCGCGGAGGCCCGCCGGCTGCTCGATTATTACGCCAGCGCCGGTTGAACAGAGCTGGCGGCTTGCCCCTACGGCAGCTTGTCATACCCCTCGCCGAGCCCGTTCAGGCTGAGCGGGAAGCCGATGCCCTCTTCGGGCGTCTCGAAAATAATAAAGGTCGCGGTCTTGGCGGTCCGGAACTGGCCGAGCAGCTTTTCGTCCATCACCACCTCGGCGACGCAGCCGTTGGGCAGGCATCGAACAAAACCGGCGCGGCCGACGTCCTGGTTGTCGAGCTTCAGCCCGAGGCCGGAGGGGAGCAGCACGCCGAGGGGGGCGACCACCCGCATCAGCTTGCTCTTCTGGTCGGCGGTCTTCAGCACGATCACGGTGAGGCCCGCGTTGGAGCGGTCCTCGGCGACCACGCTCTGGATCAGCGCGCATTGCTCGCCTTGGGCGCCCGGCGGGGTGTCGCAGCGGATCTGCCAGTCGCCATGGACCGACCGCACGGCGCCTTGCGCGCTCGCCGCCTGGGTCAGGCCGAACAGGAAGGCCACGGCGAGCAGGCCGCCAAGCCAGCGGGTCGGTTCCAGGCCAGATCCTGCCTGATGTTTCGAACGCCCCATCCGGGTCGATCCTCTTGGTTTCCGGCAGCGGCCGGTGACGTTTCCGGCCCTAGCTGGCAGCACACATTGTAACTGGGTTCATCCGGACTGATACGCAATGACGGCGCCTTGAAGGCAGCCGAGAGCCGATCCACGCCGTCGAGGACCTACCGTGCCGTCAAGGACTGGGCTGGGCCCAAGCGAATCAGGTCGTCCGGGATCGCCGTGACTGTGCCTACATCCGGCAATCCGGCTGTCAAGCGGCGCGGGGTTGCGAAACGGCGGGTTTTTGCTGATTTGGCTGGAAAATCCGGCATCCGGCGAATAGCAGGTGACGCATGGCTTTGCGCCCCACTACTGCATTGCGAGAGCCTTAGAATTATGGTTTGAGAGGCTGGATTTCGACGCGTTCTAACGATCTGGCCCGGGATACTGTATCTCCGGAAGGCCGTTTGTGAGGGCGGATCGTGCGGCATTCCCGGCCATCCGGCGGGAATGCTTTGGGGATTTTTTCTAAGGGAGCGCGAGCGGCATGAAGATGTCGAGTGGCCAGATGGGCCGGCGGTTGCTGGGGTTTGCGGTGGCGGGCATGACGCTCGCAGCCGGCGGGATGGCTTTGGCGGCGCAGCCACAGCCTTGGGAAATCACGCTGCAGCCAGCTGCCTCTCCGGTGATGGAAAACATCATCAGCTTCCATAATTTGCTGCTGGTGCTGATCACGCTGATCACCCTGTTCGTGCTGGCGCTGTTGGTCATCGTGGTGATCAAGTTCAACGCCAAGGCCAATCCGGTTCCCTCCAAGACCACCCACAACACGCTGATCGAGGTGGCCTGGACGCTGATCCCGGTGCTGATCCTGGTCGGTATCGCGGTGCCGTCGTTCCGTCTGCTGTTCCAGCAGCTCGACATTCCCAAGGCCGACCTCACGGTGAAGGTCACCGGCAAGCAGTGGTACTGGAGCTACGCCTACCCGGATAACGGCAAGTTCGAGTTCGATTCGCTGATGGCACAGGACAAGCAGCCGCGCCTGCTCGGCGTCGACAACGAGATGGTGGTGCCGGTCAACAAGGTGATCCGCGTCCAGACCACCGGCGCCGACGTGATCCACGCGTTCGCCGTGCCGTCGTTCGGCATCAAGATCGACTCGATCCCCGGCCGGCTCAACGAGACCTGGTTCAAGGCGACCAAGGTCGGCATGTATTACGGCCAGTGCTCCGAACTGTGCGGCAAGGATCACGCCTTCATGCCGATCGCGGTGAGGGTGGTGACCGACCAGGAATTCGCTTCCTGGGTTGAGGCGGCGAAGAAGAAATATGCGACCAACCCGGCGAACACATTCGCTTCGGCTGGTGGCCAGGCCGCGCAGTAAGGCGCGGCCAAGGGCCAAGCAAGGGACAAGGGCGACGGGACCTGAAAGAGGTCCGAAAAGGGACTGCAAGGCAGGATTTCAAAATGGCAACGACCGCTGCGACACATCACGATCACGCCCAAGGACACGGACACGACGACCATGCGCATGCCAATCCGACCGGATGGCGACGCTGGGTCTATTCGACGAACCATAAGGACATCGGCACGATGTACCTTATCTTCGCGATCTTCGCGGGCGTCATCGGGGCTGCGATGTCGATCGCGATCCGCATCGAGCTGATGTATCCCGGCGTCCAGCTCTTCCACGAATCCCACACCTACAATGTGTTCGTGACCTCGCACGGTCTGATCATGATCTTCTTCATGGTGATGCCGGCGATGATCGGCGGCTTCGGCAACTGGTTCGTGCCGCTGATGATCGGCGCGCCGGACATGGCGTTCCCGCGCATGAACAACATCTCGTTCTGGCTGCTGCCGGCTTCCTTCGCGCTGCTGCTGATGTCCACCTTCGTCGAGGGTGAGCCGGGCGCCAACGGCGTCGGCGCGGGCTGGACCATCTACGCGCCGCTGTCGACCTCGGGCCACCCGGGACCGGCGGTGGACTTCGCGATCCTGTCGCTGCATCTGGCCGGCGCCTCGTCGATTCTCGGCGCCATCAACTTCATCACCACGATCTTCAACATGCGCGCACCGGGCATGACCCTGCACAAGATGCCGCTGTTCGTATGGTCGATCCTGGTGACGGTGTTCCTGCTCTTGCTGTCGCTGCCGGTGCTCGCCGGCGCCATCACCATGCTGCTCACCGACCGTAATTTCGGCACCACCTTCTTCTCCGCCGACGGCGGCGGCGACCCGCTGCTGTTCCAGCATCTGTTCTGGTTCTTTGGTCATCCCGAAGTGTACATCCTGATCCTGCCCGGCTTCGGCATGATCAGCCAGATCGTCTCGACCTTCTCGCGCAAGCCCGTGTTCGGGTATCTCGGCATGGCCTACGCCATGGTCGCGATCGGCGGCATCGGCTTCGTGGTGTGGGCGCACCACATGTACACCGTCGGCATGTCGTCGGCGACGCAGGCCTATTTCGTCGCCGCCACCATGGTGATCGCGGTGCCGACCGGCGTGAAGATCTTCTCCTGGATCGCCACGATGTGGGGCGGCTCGATCGAGTTCAAGACGCCGATGCTGTGGGCGATCGGCTTCATCTTCCTGTTCACGCTCGGTGGCGTCACCGGCGTCGTGCTGGCCAATGCCGGCGTCGATCGCGTGCTGCAGGAAACCTATTACGTCGTCGCGCACTTCCACTACGTGCTGTCGCTCGGCGCCGTGTTCGCGATCTTCGCCGGCTGGTACTACTGGTTCCCGAAGATGTCGGGCTACATGTATTCGGAAGCTATCGGCAAGGCGCACTTCTGGGTCACCTTCATCGGCGTCAACCTGGTGTTCTTCCCGCAGCACTTCCTCGGCCTGTCGGGCATGCCGCGCCGCTACGTCGACTATCCGGACGCGTTCGCGGGCTGGAACCTGGTGTCGTCGGTCGGCTCCTACATTTCGGGCTTCGGCGTGCTGATCTTCATCTACGGCGTGGTCGATGCCTTCGCGAAGAAGCGGGTGGCCGAGGCCAACCCGTGGGGCGCAGGCGCCACCACGCTGGAATGGACGCTGACGTCGCCGCCGCCCTTCCACCAGTTCGAAGTGCTGCCGCGCGTCCAGTAAAACGGTTATTCGCGGCGCGCCACGCTTGCGCGCCGCGGCTTTGATGAAGCGAGATAGATCTTGTCGGTAGTCGACCATAACGCCATCGATGTTCGGCCTCGGATTTCCGAGGCCGAAGTCGGCGACTACATCGCGCTGTTGAAGCCGCGGGTGATGTCACTCGTGATCTTCACCGCGCTGGTCGGTCTCGTCATTGCACCGGGCCATGTCCATCCGATCATCGCGTTCACCTCGATCCTGTGCATCGCGGTCGGGGCCGGCGCCTCGGGCGCGCTGAACATGGCACTTGAGGGCGACATCGATGCGAAGATGTCGCGTACCGCCAACCGGCCGATCCCACGCGGCCGCATCACGGCGGGCGAAGCGATGGCGTTCGGCCTGACGCTTTCGTTCTTCTCGGTGATGACGCTCGGCGTCCTGGTCAACTGGCTGGCGGGCGGCCTATTGGCGTTCACGATCTTCTTCTATGTGGTGATCTACACCATGTGGCTGAAGCGCTGGACCGCGCAGAACATCGTGATCGGCGGCGCCGCTGGCGCGCTGCCGCCTGTGGTGGCGTGGGCCGCGGCCACCGGCTCGCTGTCGATGGAGCCGGTGCTCCTGTTCCTCATTATTTTCTTCTGGACCCCGCCGCATTTCTGGGCGCTGGCGCTGTTCCGTTCCGACGACTACGCCCGTGCCGGCGTGCCGATGCTGCCGGTCGTCGCTGGTCCCGACGCGACGCGCCTGCAGATCCTGCTTTACACCGTCGTGCTGGTTGCGACCGCTTTCGCGCCCTGGCCGCTCGGCTATTTCGATGCGGTCTACGGCGTCACCTCGCTGGTGCTCGGCGCCGGCATGATGTGGCTTGCCATTGAGGTCTATCGCCACCGCGAGGGCAAGCAAGCGGCGCGTGCGACGCGCCGGCTCTTTGCCTTCTCGATCCTTTATCTGTTCGCGCTGTTTGCGACCCTCCTGCTCGAGGTCGTCGTCCGCGCTGTCATGCCTTTCTTCGGGTAGGGGGCGCATGGCGAGCGCATGGACGACAAGCAGCAGCCAGATGGAATCGTGCTCACCGAGGCGCAGAAACGAAGCCGCCGTCATCGATCGATCGCCATTGCGCTCGCGCTCGGCGTCCTCGTCGTGCTGTTCTTCGCAGTCACCATGGTCAAGGGGCCGGCTGTTCTCGTCCGGCCGATGTGATTGAGATGCAGAACGAGCCGCAGATCAGCGAGGGCAGGGCGAAAGGCGAAAAGATCGCCTCGCGCCGGACGCTGACGCGCGACGCGATGGTGGCGTCGATCTGCGGATTTGTCGTGGTGTTCATGGTCGGCGCCTCCTACGCCGCCGTACCCTTCTACGACTGGTTCTGCCGCGCCACCGGCTTCAACGGCACCACCCAGGTTGCGACCTCGGCGCCGTCAGACGGGCCGCTTGCCCGCAAGATCTCTGTGCGGTTCGACGCCAATGTCGGTCCCGGCCTGCCCTGGAAGTTCGAGCCCGAGCAGAACGAGATCGAGGTCCGGATCGGCGAGGTTGTCACCGTATTCTACACCGTGACCAACCAGGCCGCGCGCGCGACCACCGGCGTTGCGGCCTACAACGTCGCGCCGCTGACGGTCGGCGCCTATTTCCAGAAGATCAACTGCTTCTGCTTCACCGAACAGACCATGGGTCCGGGCGAGAAGCGCGAAATGCCCGTGGTGTTCTATGTCGATCCGGCGCTGGCCAAGGACAGCGAGAACGACGGGCTGAATACCATCACGCTATCCTATACCTTCTATCCCGTGCGCGATCCGGCGCCGAAGCCGGTGGCGGCCGGCGAAGGCGACAAGCGCAAGGGAAGTTTGTGATGGGAAGTTTGTGACGAGAAACCTGTGATCGCCGGCTTCCGTATCTTGGGGATGTCGGCTTTGAAATTTGAGACGAATATGTGCCGAAGGGAACGGCGCATCTAACGGAGAGACCGCAATGGCTACGGCGCACGCGAAGCACCACGACTACCACCTCGTCGATCCGAGCCCGTGGCCGGTCGTCGGCTCGATCTCGGCCTTCATCATGGCGGTCGGTGCGATCACCTGGATGCATCACATGTTCGCCGGTGCTCCGATCATCTTCGGTGTCGGCACCATCGGCGTGCTCTACACCATGGCGAGCTGGTGGGGCGACGTGATCCGCGAAGCCCAGTACAAGGGCGACCACACCCGCGTCGTGCAGATCAGCCACCGCTACGGCATGATCCTGTTCATCGCCTCCGAGGTGATGTTCTTCGTCGCCTGGTTCTGGGCCTTCTTCAATTCCGCGCTGTTCCCCGCCGACGCGGTCCACGCCACCCGCGACGCCATTTTCGGCTGCGGTCCGGGCACCGCGATGGGCGCCTGCAGCGTGCCGGGCACCTGGCCGCCCAAGGGCATCGAGACCTTCGACCCCTGGCATCTGCCGCTCCTCAACACGCTGATTCTGCTGACCTCGGGCACGACCGTCACCTGGGCGCACCATGCGCTGCTCGAGAACGACCGTCAGGGCCTGAAGTACGGCCTGATCCTCACCGTGCTGCTCGGGGCCGCCTTTACCTGTGTGCAGGCCTATGAATATGCCCACGCCGCGTTCGGCTTCTCCGGCAACATCTACGGCGCGACCTTCTTCATGGCGACCGGCTTCCACGGCTTCCACGTGCTGGTCGGCACCGTGTTCCTGCTGGTCTGCCTGTTCCGCGCCTATGCCGGCCACTTCACGCCGAAGCAGCATCTCGGCTTCGAGTTCGCCGCCTGGTACTGGCACTTCGTCGACGTGGTGTGGCTGTTCCTGTTCATCTGCATCTACGTCTGGTTCCGCGGCGCAGGGCCCGTAGCCGGCCACTGATACGGATGTGACGTGCTACAAGGGGCGGTCGGAAGGCCGCCCCTTTCGCTTTTTCTTCTCCGACAAGGGAGAGGGGAGGAGATAGATGGATCAGACGCAACCCACGCTCACCCAGAGCGCACTCCGCGGTATCGCCTGCCGCTGCCCGCGCTGCGGCAAGGGTAAGCTCTATGCGGGCTTCCTCGACCTGCGCCCGAATTGCGAAGCGTGCGGGCTCGACTATGCCTTCATCGATGCCGGCGACGGACCCGCGATCTTCATCATCATGCTGGCGGGCGCCATCGTCGTCACCGCCGCCCTGATCGTGGAGGTCAAGTATCAACCGCCGTTCTGGCTGCATGCAGCGCTCTGGCTGCCGCTGATCGCGGCGACCACGCTGCTGCCGTTGCGCTCGATGAAGTCGCTTCTGATCGCGCTGCAATTCCATCACAAGGCCGCGCCCGGCCGGCTGATCGACCGCGAGCCGAAATGAGCGCGTTGTCGTCACGGCGGCCGGCGGTGGTCGGCTTTGCCACTTTCACGCTGCTGATGGTGACGGCCTTCAGCGGGCTTGGTATCTGGCAATTGCAGCGCCGCGTCGAGAAGCACGCGCTGATCGCACGGCTCAACGAGCGCCTGGCGGCCGCGCCCGAAGCCCTGCCGGCGGCGGCGCAATGGCCTTCGCTGACCCCGGCCAAGGACGAATTCCGCCGCGTCAGCTTCACCGCGACCTACGTGCCCGTGCCGGATGCGATGGTCTACAGCGCCGGCTCCGCGGTTCGCGACGACGTCTCGGGCCCCGGCACCTGGGCTTTCCTGCCGGTGCAACTGGCTGACGGCAACAGCATCGTGGTTAATGCCGGCTTCGTCCAAAACACGATGCAGGATCGCAATCAGCAGGATCGCGCTGTGCGCCGGTTGATCACCGGTGATCCTGCGCAGCTCACCGGCTACATCCGCTTTCCCGAAAACGCGGGCGCGCTGACGCCGGCGGAGAGCGTTGCAAAACGACTTTGGTTCACCCGCGATCATCTGGCGATGGCGCGCGCGCTGGGTTGGGGCGAGAGCGGCAAGGCCGTCGCGCCGTTTTACATCGATCTGGAATCGCCCGTGCCGGAAAACGGCATTCCCAAGCCTGGCGCGCTCTCCGTGCATCTCAAGGACGATCACCTGCAATACGCCATCACCTGGTTCACGCTGGCGTTGGCAGTCGTCATTGCCTTCAGCGTGTGGTGGCGTGGCCAGCGCCACGCCTGATAGCCATCCCCCGTATTGTCCCGGTCTAGCCTGTAGGAAGGTTTGATCCGCACAATCGTTGCGGTTCCACAGTGAGAGTACCGAACAATGGGCCGTTCAATGTCTATCCATGACGATCGTCATGGCAGCAGTCATAGCGATGTGGATGGGATTGCAAATTTGGCTGAGGGTTTCGATGAAATAGCCTTGGTGGTCGACTGGCTGGATGCATGCCGGAATCGCGATCTGGCGACATTGCTCGACCTCTATGCCGACGACGCAAAGCTCAAATGCCAGTGCGGTGAGGCCAAGGTCAGCGAAGGCCGCGCCGAGCTCGAATCCTATTGGCGTCCGCGCCTCGGTGCGCTCGCACCCACCGCATTCGGGCTTGAGGAAATCATGCCGACCGCCGACGGCGTCATCCTCGATTATCTCAGTCACGAAGGAGAGCCGGTGCGCATCGCCTTCAGTTTCACGCGCGATGGAAAAATTCAGGCGACTCATTGCCTGCCGGCGGTGGTGTTGGAGCAGCCCGCCCCTGGCATGCAGGACTACGCCGGCTAGTTCCCGTTCCTCTGTTTGCAGCACATCAACCGAAGCAAGCCTGACCGGAAAACTTCCGTCAGGCCTGCTTTGCATCGCGCGCATTGGAAGCGGCGTCGCCCGCCGGAAGCCGACAACGAACACAGGTGCGCCCCGCCTCGCGCAAGAGTTCGAGCGTCCCGCTCAGCGCCCGAACACGCTCCAGCATTCCGGTCAATCCGCGGCCGAACATCCGATCCGCCGGGAAGCCTACGCCGTCGTCGGAGATTTCCACGATCACTTCGCGATCGGCGATTCTCGCTGCGACGTGCATCGCGCTCGCCTTGGCGTGGCGAAGCACGTTCGTCACCGCTTCCTGGATCACGCGATAGACCGTCTGCAACAGCGGGCCGTCGACTTCGTTCAGTGTCGCATCGATCTCCGAGGTCACCTTGAGATCGGGCGCCTGCGCTTTCGCGTTCTGCAACAGCGTGTGGATGCTCCTCTCCAGCCCAAGCTCCTGAATGTAGAGCGGCCGCAGCCGATCGAGGATACGGCGGTTCGCCTGCTGCAATGTTTCGACGGACTGCAGGATTCCTTCGGCCGCGCTCCTCAACCCGGCCTCTCCGGAGGGAATCGATTCCAGCAGCACCACGGTGTTGGCGCGGATACCGAACAACAGAGGGCCGAGTTCGTCGTGAAGCTCGCGTGCCATGTCCTGTCGCTCGTCATCCTGCAGCGACACGATTCGGCGCAGCAGGCTGCGATTATCCTGGCTGAGGCGATGCAGGGTGCGGGCGAGTTCGTTGGCTTCCTGCGCGCTCCTGCGGATTTCGGGCGGGCCAGCCGGAGGAATGAGCTGATCGTAATCGCCCATTCGCATGCGGGTCAGGCCGTCACCGAGATTTTGCAGCGGCCTCTGGGCGGAGCGCGCGGTGAAGTGGGCAATGACCCCCGTCAGCAGCATCAGGCCAATTCCGGAGCAGGCGATCGCCAGAAATCCGATCCATTTTTCATGGATGTCGGCGGACATGTCGGGCACAAACACGATGTTGCCGACCTGCTTGCCCTCGATCGTCACCGGGAAGGTGGCTCTGAATTCGGGTATGACGAGGAGGCGGATGAACCAGCCGGGCACCCTTCCCTGGGGGTCCTGCACCTCCGGAGGAGGAGCATCGGGGCCGGTTCCGAGGCCGCGAAAGCGGATGGTTTCGGAGGTGCCCAGCGATTGCACGAAGGCATCGAGCGTTTCCTGCGGATTGGCCGAGGTGCGAAGTGCCCCGTTGAGTGCGGCCGCGACGGCTCTGGCCGAGCGAGCCGCTGGCTCGGTTTCCTCCATAAGTTGCGCTGTGGTGAAGATCTGGAGCGTAACCGCTCCGGCCAGCAGCGCGGCTACGAACGTCAAGCCGAGCGGCAGCAGCAACCGCGTTCGTAGAGAAAGTCTTTCCCACATTTTCGCTATTCTAAGTTCCCGCAACCCAAGATTTCTCTTTTCAAATACCGCCAACCGCCTATTTATTCCTCAAGGGGATGGATGATGCAAAATTCCACCAGATCGGCAACAAAGGTCCTGATCGTCGACGACCACCCGGTGGTCCTGTCGGGCTGCCGGTCGCTGTTTGCGTCGGACAATTCCGTGAAGATCGAGGAGGCCACCGACGCCAAATCCGGCCACCGTGCCTACGTTACCAGGAAGCCTGATGTCACGGTGATCGATATCAAGCTTCCCGATGTGTCCGGTTTCGAACTGATGCGGCGCATCCGCAAGGACGATCCGAATGCCCGGATCATCATGTTCAGCATGAATGACGATCCGGCGTTCGTGGTTCGCGCCATCGAGATGGGCGCGCAGGGCTATGTCGCGAAGGGCGACGATCCGAGGATGCTGGTGAAGGCGGTCCGCAAGGTGGCCGCGGGAGACAATTTCATCTCGCCGCAACTGGCCGAAGCGGTGACCTTTTCGGGCGCGTCGATCAAGGCCAATCCGGCGTCGCAAATGACGGCGCGCGAACTGGAAATCCTGCGATTATTGGGCCGCGGCGACAAGATCGTCGAAGTCGCCGATGCGCTGGAGATTTCCTACAAGACGGTGGCCAACACCACCTCGCTGCTCAAGCAGAAGCTCGGCGCCAAGAACCACTCGGACCTGATCCGGATCGCCGTCGAAATGGGATTGGGCTGAGCGCCGTCTGCACCGTTCGATGACCGCTGAACCGGCCGCGCCACGCGGGCGCGACCCGTTCGTGCCGCTCGAATTCGCTTTTCGTCAGGGCAATGGGATGACGATAGGCGAATTCAGCGAAGACCTACCAATGATGATGGCGACGATGATGGCGCCACTTGTGATGACCGCGACCTCTGTACCATCCGTAGTGATGACCGCGACCGCGGTGCTTGTGGCCGTGGTGGCCGCGCCCGTGCTTGACCTGGATCACGGCGCCGTCTTCGGCGGTCAAGGGCGCGATGCCCATTCTGGCGGACGCGGACAGGGTCATTGCCAGCGAAGCAATCAATGCCGCGCCAATCAGAACGATACGTCTCATGCAGGAGTCCTCCTAATCGCTTGATCGCGATGTCAGACACAAGTTCCTGAGGATCGACTTTGTTCCATGGCACGATCACGCGGCCTGCGATCGGCGGAAAGCCGGCGGCATGATGAGGATCGCCAAAATCGGCTTGGTCACCGACGGGAAAAATTGGCAATGTGGTCCCTGACGAATGCCAAGGAGAGCTGGATGGACAGCCCGGACATAGCAGCAACCGCCTTTGAGCGGGCATGGAGCGTCTACCGGCTGATCCACAGCGGTATCGACGACAACGACGCCCGTCGTGCGGGTCTCCAGCACTTCATACGGCAGCGATGCGAGGCGGGCGAAACCGACACCGAGCTGCTGGCGGTCGAGGGGCTCAAATATCTCAAGGGACTGGAAGGGGTCCCGGAGGACTAATCCGCCGCTGCCTCACCCTGGTCTCGTCCGAGCATCCGGGAAAAATAGGAACAAGCGGTTTCCTGGCGCGTTGCCGGTTGCATCACTGGAGGATCCCGAGGAAGACGCCCTGAAGAAATTTCTGATGATCGGAACGATAGCCCTTGCCGCATCGGCGGTCGCCGGAGGCGCGGTTGCCGTCGAGTTCTACGTGGTGCGCGACGCCGCCACCAGGAAATGCACGGTGGTCGATACCAAGCCGACCACCACCATCGTCGACAACGGCACGTTCAAGACCAGGACGGAGGCCGAAACCGGCATGAAAACGATGAAGGTCTGCACAAGCAACTAAGACAGACCCTTCCAGGAGAGAGGGCCGCAGGTTCGCCTGCGGCCCTCTTCGTTTGACGCGATCGGCTTCGGTCACGCGACGTCCGGACGTGTGCGTCCTGTCGTTCGCTTGCCCTGCAGCGCCGGTTGCGCTCGCTGCCGCTCCCGAAATGGCGGGAATATGGCGGTGGTCGAAGATCAATCTTTGAGGCGAGCGCTCGAATCGTCCTGAAAACGCGCTATGAATGGACCATGGAAAAGGTCCCGCGTCCCCTGCCGTTCTCGGCATTCGAATGGCTCGTGTCCGGGCGCTACCTGCGGGCGCGGCGCAAGGAAGGCTTCATTTCCGTCATCGCCGGTTTTTCCTTCCTCGGCATCATGCTCGGCGTTGCAACACTGATCATCGTGATGGCTGTCATGAACGGCTTTCGCAAGGAGCTGGTGGACAAGATCGTCGGCCTGAACGGCCATCTTCTGGTGCAACCGCTGGAGTCGCCGCTGACGGACTGGGAGGACGTCACCGAACGCATCAGTCGGGTTCCAGACATCAAGCTCGCCGCTCCCGTCGTGGACGGGCCGGCCCTGGCATCGTCGGCGCACAATGCTTCCGGAGTCCTCATTCGCGGCATTCGCTCCGAAGACCTCAACAAGCTGGCCGCAATCGCCGGCAACATCCAGCAGGGCTCGCTGGATGCATTCAATCAGGGGCAGGGGGTCGCCATCGGCCGCCGGCTTGCCGATCAATTGTCGCTGCGTGCCGGCGATAACATCACGCTGGTTGCGCCCGATGGAGCCATCAAGTCGAAGGGCACGGCGGCCCGTATCAAGCCGTACAAGGTTGCGGCGGTGTTCAGCATCGACATGTCGGAATACGATTCCGTCATGGTGTTTCTGCCGCTCGCCGAGGCGCAGGCCTATTTCAACCGTGGCAATGACGTGAGCGCCATCGAAGTTTTCATCGAAGGCAGCCCGGACAAGGTCGACAGCTTCCGCAGGCCGGTGACAGACGCTGCGGGACGACCGGTGTTCCTGGTCGACTGGCGGCGACGGACCTCGGCCTTCTTCGCCGCGCTTCAGGTCGAACGCAATGTCATGTTCCTGATCCTGACCTTGATCGTGCTGGTCGCCGCGCTGAATATCGTGTCGGGCCTGATCATGCTGGTGAAGGACAAGGGCAGCGACATCGCCATTCTGCGCACCGTTGGTGCATCGCGTGGCTCGATCATGCGGGTGTTCCTGATCGCAGGTGCCGCGATCGGCGTGCTCGGCACGATGACCGGATTGTTGGTCGGCATGCTGGTTTGCCTGAATATCGAAGCGATCCGGCAATTCCTGTCCTGGGTCACCAATACCGAGCTGTTTCCGCCAAAACTCTACTTCCTGTCGAAGCTGCCGGCGGAGATCGATTTTGGCGAGACCGCCGCCGTCGTGGCCATGGCGTTGATCCTGTCATTCCTCGCCACGCTCTATCCTTCCTGGCGCGCCGCGCGGCTCGATCCGGTCGAAGCGCTGAGGTATGGGTGACGGTGGCGCACACCCAGATGTCGTCACCCGCGAATGCGAAGGCGGGTGACCCAGTAGTCCAGAGACAGCCGTAATTGAGCCGATGGGCCGCAGCGTACTGCATCCCCCGCATTCGCGGGGGATGACGGAGTGTGTCTCACGGTGAGGAGCGCGGCCACGCCGCGCGTCTCAAACCATGAAGCCGCTGGTCCCAAAGCACCGCGGTCTTTTCGCCCAATGCCATTTCCCCTCGGCACAAAAACGCTTTATGGTGACTCCTCGCTTCGCTAGGCGAAATCTAATTCACGATCAATATCAAAGGCTTGGCATAGGGCTGGCGCCTTTGGAGGGTGGTTTGACGCGCTATATTTCGACGCGGGGGGAGGCCCCCGTTCTGGGTTTCTGCGATGTGATGCTGACCGGGCTCGCCCGCGACGGCGGCCTCTATGTGCCCGAGGTCTGGCCGCAACTGTCGCGCGAGACGATCGCCTCCTTCTTCGGCCGTCCCTATTGGGAAGTCGCCGTCGACGTGATCAAGCCGTTCGCCGCGGGCGAAATCTCCGACGCCGATCTCGGCCGCATGGCGAATGAGGCCTACGCCACGTTCCGCCATCCCGCGGTGGTGCCGCTGAACCAGGTCAGCCCCAATCAATTCGTGCTGGAGCTGTTCCACGGCCCGACGCTGGCGTTCAAGGACGTCGCGATGCAGTTGATCTCGCGGCTGATGGATCATGTGCTGGCCAAGCGCAACCAGCGCACCACCATCGTGGTGGCGACCTCGGGCGATACTGGCGGCGCCGCGGTCGATGCCTTTGCCGGCCTCGACAATGTCGATCTGGTGGTGCTGTTTCCGAACAGGCGCATCTCCGACGTGCAGCGGCGGATGATGACGACGACCGGCGCCGCCAACGTGCACGCGGTCGCGATCGAAGGGACGTTCGACGATTGCCAGGCGATTGTGAAGGCGATGTTCAATCATCACGGCTTTCGCGACGCGGTCTCGCTGTCCGGCGTCAACTCGATCAACTGGGCGCGGATCGTCGCCCAGGTGGTGTACTACTTCACTTCCGCCGTGGCGCTCGGCGCGCCCGCGCGCACGGTGGATTTCACCGTGCCGACCGGCAATTTCGGCGACATCTTTGCAGGCTACGTCGCCAAGAAAATGGGCCTGCCGGTGCGCTGGTTGCGCATCGCCTCCAACATCAACGACATCCTGCCGCGCACGCTCAAGACCGGCATCTACGAGGTCCGCGAGGTTCACGCCTCCGCTTCGCCCTCGATGGATATCCAGGTCTCCTCGAATTTCGAGCGGCTGCTGTTCGAGGCGAGCCGCCGCGATGCCGACAGCGTCCGCCGCCTGATGGGCTCGCTAAAACAGTCCGGCCGCTTCGTGCTGCCGGATGCCATGCTGGCCGCGATCCGCGAGGAGTTCGACGCCGGCCGTGCCGACGAGACCGAGACCTCGGCCGCGATCCGCACCGCCTGGCGCGAGGCCGGCGAGCTCGTCGATCCCCATACTGCGGTGGCGCTGGCGGTGGCCGATCGCGACACCTCGGATTCGAAGATCCCCAACATCGTGCTGTCGACCGCGCATCCGGCCAAGTTTCCCGATGCGGTGGAAGCCGCCTGCGGCGTGCGGCCGCAACTGCCGGCCTGGCTCGACGGCCTGATGACCAAATCCGAACACATCACGGTGATGAAGAACGATTCAGCCGAAGTGGAGCGATTCGTGCGCTCGGTGAGCCGTGCCGCGAAGCAGGGAGTAGCCGGATGAGTGTCGACGTGACCAAGTTGCCGTCCGGCCTGACCGTCGTCACCGACACCATGCCGCATCTGGAAACCGCAGCGCTCGGCGTCTGGGCCGGTGTCGGCGGCCGCGACGAAAAGCCGAACGAGCACGGCATATCGCATCTTCTCGAACATATGGCCTTCAAGGGCACGACCAAGCGCTCCTCACGTGAGATCGTCGAGGAGATCGAGGCGGTCGGCGGCGATCTCAACGCCGGCACCTCGACCGAGACCACCGCCTATTATGCGCGGGTGATGAAGGCCGACGTGCCGCTGGCGCTGGATGTGCTGTCCGACATTCTCACCAATCCCTCCTTCGTGCCGGACGAACTCGAGCGCGAGAAGAGCGTCATCGTGCAGGAAATCGGCGCGGCGCAGGATACGCCCGATGATGTCGTGTTCGAGCACCTCAACGAACTCTGCTTTCCGGACCAGCCGATGGGCCGCTCGCTGCTCGGCACCGCCAAGACGCTGAAGAAGTTCGATCGCGACATGCTGCGCGGCTATCTCTCCACGCATTACCGCGGGCCCGACATGGTGGTGGCCGCCGCCGGCGCGGTCGATCACACGCGCGTGGTGGAGGAAGCGGCGCAAAAGTTTGCCAGCTTCGACGCCACGCCCGCGCCGAAGCCGCAACCGGCGATGTTCGGCAAGGGCGGCTCGCGCGTGGTGCACCGCGACCTCGAACAGGCGCATCTGACGCTGGCGCTGGAAGGCGTGCCGCAGACCGACCTCTCGCTGTTCTCGCTGCAGGTCTTCACCAACACGCTCGGCGGCGGAATGTCGTCGCGGCTGTTCCAGGAAGTGCGCGAGAAGCGCGGCCTGTGCTACTCGATCTACACCTTCCATGCGCCCTATACCGACACCGGCTTTTTCGGCCTCTATACCGGCACCGATCCCGGCGACGCGCCGGAAATGATGGAAGTGATCGTCGACGTCATCAATGACGCGGTGGAAACCCTCACCGAAGCCGAAATCGCCCGCGCCAAGGCGCAGATGAAGGCGGGACTGCTGATGGCGCTGGAGAGCTGCTCGTCGCGGGCCGAACAATTGGCGCGGCATATATTGGCCTATGGCCGTCCCCTGACGGTGGAGGAGCTGGTGGCGCGGATCGACGCCGTCAGCGTCGAATCCACCCAAAGCGCCGCCCACGCACTTTTGTCGCGTAGCCGGCCGGCGGTTGTGGCACTCGGCAGTGGCAGGGGTCTGGACACGGCGGTATCTTTTGCGGAAGGATTGACGCGGTCGAAGGCGAAGACGCTGCTACATTGAGGTAGAGCGGGAGAGAGTGGGCATGGCCCTGTTTCGGTTGCCAACCAGCGGACCTGCCGCGCTTGTGCCGCGCGGCCGCGGCCTCCTGCTGCGCGCGCCGCAGATGTCGGACTTCCCGCAATGGGCGCAATTGCGCGAATCGAGCCGCGCCTATCTGACGCCGTGGGAACCGATCTGGCCGTCGGACGATCTGACCCGCGCCGGCTTTCGCCGCAGGCTCCGCCGCTACGCCGAGGATATCGCCGCCGACCGGTCCTATCCGTTCATCATCTTCCGCGAGGCCGATGGCGCCATGATCGGCGGCATCACGCTCGCCAATGTCCGCCGCGGCATCGTGCAGGCCGGCACCATCGGCTATTGGGTCGGCGAGCCCCATGCCCATCGCGGCTACATGACCACCGCGCTGCGGGTGCTGCTGCCGACGCTGTTTGGCGAGCTCAATTTGCACCGCATCGAGGCCGCCTGCATCCCCTCCAACTCGCCGTCGATCCGGGTGCTGGAGAAATGCGGCTTCACCCGCGAGGGGCTGGCGCGGCGCTATCTCTGCATCAACGGCGTCTGGCAGGACCATCTGCTGTTCGGCCTGCTGCACGAGGATTTCCGCGGCTGAACCGCTGATTCGCCGTTGGTTCCTAGGCCTTTTGGGTGCCTTGGGTTCGCCGCCATTGGGCTGCTATAAGGCCGCCGGGAATAATAACAATGGGATGTCAGGGACGTCGCATGGGTGACAATCGTTTGGCTGGGATCGCGGTGGTGGCCGCGGTCGCGGGTGGGTTGGCGTGCCTGACGGCCGTGCCGGCATCGGCGCAATCGCTGGGCGATCGCTTCAAGAGCCTGTTCGGCGGCAAGTCGGACGAGGAGCCGGCCGCCGCTGCGCCGGCGGCGGTTCCGCAGGATACGGGCGATCTGACCTGTCCGCCGGTTACGGTCAGGGCGGGGGCATCCACTTACGCGGTCGGAGCGCCTGGCAAGCAGCCGGTCGGCAACGACCTGCGCTTCCAGGCGACGATCAGCAAGATGGCCCGCGAATGCAGCCTCAATGGCGGCGTGATCACGGCGCGGATCGGCATTCAGGGCCGCGTCATCGCCGGTCCCGCCGGCGCCCCGGCCTCGGTCCAGGTCCCGATCCGCGTGGCGGTGGTGCACGGCGGCGTGGCCGAGAAGACCATCGCCACCAAGGCCTACCAGACCACGGTCAACATGACCGAAAGCGGCAGCGAGCCGTTCACGCTGGTCGCCGAAGACCTTACCTATCCGGTGCCTCCCGGCGCCGCCGGCGACAGCTACATCTTCTATATCGGCTTCGACCCGCAGGCCCTGAAGCCCGAACGCCCGGCACCGAAAAAGAAGAGACAATAAAAAAGCCGGCGCGATTGCCTCGCGCCGGCTTTTGATTGGTGGTGGGAAGCGTTCAGTTCAGCTTGGCGCGAACTTCCGCAATGCCCTTGGTGAGCAGGTCGTCGGCGACCGAGCCCTTGACCGACTGCGACAGGATGGTCGAGGCGGCTTCGACCGCGGCGTTGGCGGCAGCGGCCCGGACGTCAGCCAAAGCCTGGGCTTCGGCAAGTGCGATCTTGCCTTCGGCGGTCTTGGTGCGGCGGGCGACGAAGTCTTCCATCTTGGCCTTGGCTTCGGTCGCGATGCGCTCGGCTTCGGCCTTGGCGTTGGCGACGATCTCCTCGGCCTCGCGCTCGGCGCTGGCGCGGCGGGTCTGATACTCGCCGAGCAGCTTGGCGGCCTCCTCCTTGAGACGCTTGGCGTCGTCAAGTTCGGCCTTGATGCGCTCGCTGCGATGATCGAGCGCCGTCAGCACCGTCTTGTGGATGCCGAGATAGGCAAACAGCACCAGCAGGATCACGAAGGCGATTGCGACCCAGGTTTCCGGTTGGGTGAACATCGGTCTATCCCTTCAACGAAGCGTCGACGGCGCTGCTCACCGCCTTGCTGTCGGGCAGCACGCCGGTGAGACGCTGGACGATCGCGCCGGCCGCATCTGCGGCGATGCCGCGGACATTGCTCATCGCGGTTTCCCGCGTCGCCGCGATCTGCTTCTCGGCGGCGGCAAGCTTGGCGGTGAGCTGGTCTTCCAGCGTCTTGCGCTCGGCTTCTGCAGCCGCATTCAGCTTCTCGCGGGTCTCGTTGCCGATCGCCTGCGCGCGGGTGCGGGCGGAGGCGAGTTCGGTCTCGTACGCTTTCAGCGCCGCGTCCGACTCGTCCTTGAACTTCTGCGCCGCTGAAAGATCGCCCTCGATCGCGTTCTGACGCGCGTCGATCACGCTTTCGACGCGCGGCAGCGCGATGCGAGAGACGATGACGTAGAGTGCGACGAATGCGATCGCGAGCGACACCAGTTGCGAAGCAAACGTGCTCGACTCGAACGGAGGAAATCCTCCGCCGTGTCCGCCGTCGGCTTCGGTGTGGGCGCCAGTGCCCTTGGCCGGGGTACCATGACTTTTTTCAGCCACGGGGTTCTCCTGTTGCAGTCAGCCGCGCCGCCCGGAGGCGGCGCGATAGGGTGCAGCTCAGAGCGGAACGAACAGCAGCAGCAGCGCGATCAGCAGCGAGAAGATGCCGAGCGCTTCGGTCACGGCGAAGCCGAAGATCAGGTTGCCGAACTGGCCCTGGGCTGCGGAAGGATTGCGCACGGCAGCGGCAAGGTAGTTACCGAAGATGATGCCCACGCCGACGCCTGCGCCGCCCATGCCGATGCACGCGATGCCCGCGCCGATAAGTTTTGCTGCTGCCGGTTCCATTTTCTAGAGCTCCTTGAGGATAAGACAAAGTGTGGGTGGAAATTCCCCGGACCGCTTAGTGTCCCGGATGAATGGCGTCGTTGAGGTAGATGCAGGTGAGGATCGCGAACACGTAGGCCTGCAGGAATGCGACCAGCAGTTCGAGCGCGGTCAGTGCCACCGTGAGCGCCAGCGGCAGCACGCCGCCGATCCAGCCGATTGCGCCGAGCGAGACGCCGAGCATGGCGACAAAGCCCGCGAACACCTTCAGTGCGATATGGCCGGCCAGCATGTTGGCGAACAGACGAACGCTGTGCGAGACCGGCCGCAGGAAGAACGACAGGATTTCGATGAACATGACCAGCGGCAGGATGTAGATCGGCACGCCGTGGGGGACGAAAAGCTTGAAGAACTTCAGGCCGTTCTTGTAGAGGCCGTAGATCAGCACCGTGAAGAAAACCAGCAACGCCAGCGCCGCGGTGACGATGATGTGGCTCGAAACGGTGAAGGTGTAGGGGATGATGCCGATCAGGTTCGAGATGCAGATGAACATGAACAGCGAGAAGATCAGCGGGAAGAACTTCATGCCTTCCGCGCCGGCGGTAGAGCGGATCGTCGAGGCGACGAACTCGTAGGAGATTTCCGCGATCGACTGCAGCCGCCCGGGAACCAGTTGCCGTCCCGCCATGCCGCCGATCATCAGGATCGAGATCACCGCCACTGCCAGGAACATGTACAGCGACGAGTTGGTGAAGGCGATCGTGTGGTTGCCGATTTGGCCGATCGTGAAGATGGGTTCGATATTGAACTGGTGGATCGGGTCGATTTTCATCCGCGCGGCTCTTTATCCACCGGCCTGGCCGGCGATCGAATTTCAAATGTCGTGACTTCCCGTCGGTGCTCAGCGTCTGCGGGAAGCTACGCCTGCAGATCTCACCACGTTGACCACCCCGGCGACAAAGCCGAGCAGAAGAAACACGATGAAACCGAACGGCGATGTCGACAACAAACGGTCGAACCCCCAACCCAACGCCGCCCCGACGACAACGCCCGCGACCAACTCTGAGGAAAGCCGGAAACCCAGCGCCATCGCAGATGCTCTGGCAGCCGTATCTCCGCTTTCGGTACCGGGTTGATCAGTCCTTACTTTCCGGCTGTCACGAATTTCGGACAACCGTTGATCCAGACTTCCGAGCCTTGCGGAAAGCGCAGCTTCGTCGGAAGACGGCTGATCGCGATTCCCACTTGCGTTGTCGTTCTTGTCTTCGGCCATGCCCAAGACCCTAAACGATGCCAACGGTTGATGGAAATTACGCCCGTCACCCTTGAAAGCCGCGCGGACCATACTTACCGCGTCTAATCAAGTCAAGATTAGGCCGTAGCCAGTTAGTGCTTTGATTTGACTGGAATTATTCGAGATTTGCCTGCGACACTGTGGACTGTCATCGCAGTGCAGCAGCTATTCCTGCAAGGATCGATCTTGCGCCCGTCTAGGCGGTCTGTTGGGATGCCTCGCGCGAGACGAAAATCCTCGTTCCCGGAGGGCGCATGCCGCGTCAGGTCGACTACTATTTCTCGATCCAATCGCCCTGGGCCTATATCGGGCATCAAGCCTTTCGTGACCTTGTAAGTACTTACGATCTCAGGGTTAATCACAAGCCGGTGGTGCTGGTCGATCTGTTCTCGGAGACCGGCGGCCTGCCCCTGATGAAGCGCCACCCGGTGCGGCAGCGATACCGGATGGTCGAACTGCAGCGCTGGCGCGACAAGCGCGGGCTGAAATTCAATCTGCAGCCGGCCCACTGGCCCTTCAACGCGCGGCTCGCCGACGGCGTCGTGATCGCGGCGCTGGAAGCCGGCCTCGACCCCGACCGATATTTGCGGCGGGCCTTCGCCGGCGTCTGGCAAGATCAGCTCAATCTCGCCGATCCCGCAACGATTGCGAAACTGGCCGACGAATCGGGACTGCCCGGCGCGCAATTGGTGGAGCGCTCCGGCGCAGACGACATCACGGCGGCGTATGAGCAGAACCGGCAGGAGGCGCTTGCGGCCGACGTGTTCGGCTCGCCGGTCTATGTGCTGGATGGCGAAGTGTTCTGGGGCCAGGACCGCATCGAATTGCTGGAAGATGCGTTGAAGTCGGGACGGGCGGCCTATAGCTCAAAGGTGTAAGGTGTGAGGAGCGCCTTGAAAGCGCCCCGCCGGTCGAGGAAACCGGCAACTCCTGAGGCGGGAGCAAGCCCATGCGCACAGCAAAATCGTCCTCGAAATTTTTAAGCCCCGTCGCGCTCGCGCTCTGTCTCGCAGCCGGCGGCCACGCGTTCGCCGGGCCGCTGCCGGAGACCGAGAACGGGCGCTATTCGCTGTCGCCGGCCGGCGATGGCGTATTGCGGCTCGACACCAGAACCGGCGCGGTCTCGACCTGTACCAATTCGGGCGCCGGTTGGGCCTGCTACGCGGTGCCCGACGAGCGCACGGCGATGGATTCGGAAATCGGCCGCCTGCAGGTCGACATTGGCCGGCTGCAGGCCGAGAATGAAAAGCTGAAGTCGGAGCTCGCCTCGCGCGAACCGACTGTATCCGGCAAGATCGAGGAGCCGCTGCCGAAAGCGGACTCGCTCAAGCCGCCGAAGGTTACCGAGGGCGAGCGCAAGATCGAAATCCCGCTGCCGAGCGACCGCGACATGGATCGCATGATGTCGTTCCTGGAAAATGCCTGGCGGCGCCTGATCGAGATGGCCAACCGGGTGCAGCGGGACGTCAACGGCAAGATTTGACGGGGCTCCCGTCGTCCCTGCGAACGCAGAGACCCATACGCCGCGGCCTCTCGATTTTGCGCGATGAGAGTTGATACCATCCGCAACAATGAACGCCTGTGGTTATGGGTCCCTGCGTTCGCAGGGACGACGTGTGGAGAGAATCTTTATGAGCTCACCCAGATCCGTTTCCCGCACGGCCCCCTCCGTCGTCAGTGCCAACACCATCGTGTCCTCGCTGCTGACGGTGCAGACCTCGGGCAGGGGCTTCACCGATCTCACCGCCGAAGTCGCAAAATTCCTGCGTGAGGCGCGGGCACGCGAGGGCGCGCTGACGCTGTTCATCCGTCACACTTCGGCGTCGCTGACCATCCAGGAGAATGCCGATCCGACCGTGCTCGTCGATCTGACGACGGCGCTGAACCGGCTCGCGCCGGAAAACGCCGGCTGGCGTCATGACACCGAGGGACCGGACGACATGCCCGCGCACATCAAGACCATGCTGACCGCGACCTCGCTACACGTGCCGGTGCTGCAGGGCGCGCTCGCGCTGGGCACCTGGCAGGCGATCTATCTGGTTGAGCACCGCGCGCGGCCGCACCGCCGCGAGATCGTGCTGCAGTTCGCCGGCATGACCGATTGAGAACCGTGAAAAAAGCAAACCGGCCGCGGATCGCTCCGCGGCCGGTTCGTGATTGATGAGTGTGAACCCGGTTACTTCGTGATGTCGACGTCCTTGGTCTCCGGCAGGAAGAAGAAGCCGATGACCACGGTGATCGAGGCGAAGATGATCGGATACCAGAGACCGGCATAGATATCGCCGGTAGCGGCCACGATCGCGAACGAGGTCGCCGGCAGCAATCCGCCGAACCAGCCGTTGCCGATATGGTAGGGCAGCGACATCGAGGTGTAGCGGATCTTGGTCGGGAACAGCTCGACCAGCATCGCCGCGATCGGCCCGTACACCATGGTGACGTAGATCACCAGGATGAACAGCAGTCCGATGATGGCGGCGACCTGCGGTTTGAAGATGTCAAACGGGTGGTTCATCTTCACGAGCGTCGGGTTGGCGCCGCGCTTCGGATATCCGGCTTCCTGCAGGGCGGCCGTCGCGCCGGCGTTGGAGTCAGCCGGTTTGGTGTAGGGCACGTCCTTGCCGTTGATGCGGATCAGCACGGGTGAGCCGGCGGCACCAGCGACGGTGTCGTACTTCACCGAGGACTTCGCGAGGAAGTCGCGGGCCAGATCGCAAGGCGCGGTGAACACGCGGGTGCCGACCGGGTTGAACAGGTCGCCGCAGCCCTTCGGGTCGGCCACGACCTGCACCTTCACCGATTCGATGGCCTTTTCCAGCGTCGGGTTGGCGTTGGTCGAGATCATCTTGAAGATCGGGAAGAAGGTCAGCGCCGCAATCAGGCAGCCTCCCAGAATGATCGGCTTGCGGCCGATCTTGTCAGACAGCGCGCCGAACACGATGAAGAAGCCGGTGCCGAGCAGGAGCGACCAGGCGATCAGGAGGTTGGCGGTGTAGCCGTCGACCTGAAGGATCGATTGCAGGAAGAACAGCGCGTAGAACTGGCCCGTGTACCAGACCACGCCCTGGCCCATCACGCCGCCGAGCAGTGCGATCAGCACGAGCTTGCCGTTGCTCCAGTTGCCGAAGGCTTCGGTCAGCGGAGCCTTCGAGCCCTTGCCTTCCTCCTTCATCTTCTGGAAGACCGGCGACTCGTTCAGCCGCAGCCGGATCCAGACCGAGATGCCGAGCAGCACGACCGAGAGCAGGAACGGGATGCGCCAGCCCCATGCCGCGAACTCAGGCTCTCCTAGGATTGTTCTGGTGAACAGGATGATCAGCAGCGACAGGAACAGGCCGAGCGTCGCGGTAGTCTGAATGAACGAGGTGTAGTAACCGCGCTTGCCCATCGGCGCATGCTCGGCAACATACGTTGCCGCACCGCCGTACTCACCGCCGAGCGCGAGGCCCTGCAGCAGGCGCAATGCGATCAGGATGATCGGGGCTGCGATGCCGATGGTCGCAGCATTGGGCAGTAGGCCGACGATGAAGGTCGACAGGCCCATGATCAGAATGGTGACGAGGAAGGTGTATTTGCGGCCGACGATGTCGCCGACACGTCCGAACACGATGGCGCCGAACGGGCGGACCAGGAAGCCGGCGGCGAAGGCGAGCAGCGCGAAGATGTCGCGGGTTGCCGGCGGATAGGCCGAGAAGAACTGCGCGCCGATGATGCTGGCGAGCGATCCGTAGAGGTAGAAATCATACCATTCGAAGACAGTGCCCAGCGAGGAGGCGACAATGACGAAACGTTCGTCCTTTGTCATTCCCGCAGCCTTGCCGGATGTGGCAGTAATTGTCGACATTTCCGATTCGCTCCCCTTTTTTATGATCGCGCAGATAAGCGTTGCGTCAGATCGACGCGCAATTGTGAGCTTCACTACATGTTCGCGAAGCTTGGCCCAATAGTACTTTCGGTGGGATCGGCAGCGTTTTCTCGCCGTTTTTGGCTGCTGCAATAGTTTGATTCGCCGTTTGTCGGCGCAGCTTCGGACTAAAGTCCAATGACTGAAAAGATGAGCGCGATACTCCACATCACGATGGAAATCACTGCGGTCCAGCTCGCGAACAGCAAATAAGTCTCGCGCATGACCATCGAAACCGTCCGTTGCGCGGAGGCCTGGGGCGGACGGTTTTCCTTGGGAAGATAGAGCCACATCTCGGTGCGGCGGTGGTCCTTGGTCCGGGCTTCCCAGGCTTTCAACACCAGAATCAGTGTCATCAGGATGCTGAGAAAGCCGCCGGCCTGGAAGGCAGAGCGCGGCAGGAATGACAGTCCGATCATGACGCAGAAGATGGCGAGCGAGGCGAAGCCGCAGGCACGAAGCACTGTTTCGTAGGCGATACGGCGCATCTCTTCCATGATCCGCCACCCCGTCAATCAAGGATAGATGCCGGTTCAAAAGCCGGCCGCAGGGTAGCGGTAGCGCGACCCGTGCTCAACTCCGCTCATGGGCCGTTACAGGCCGATCTTGAGAAAGTTACCGGTGGCCGGTAGCGCCAGAAGGGCGGTTCCCGCAAGCCATATCCAGAGCGATGCGTCGGTTGATTCCGAGGCTCCGGTGACCCGCTCGTAGATCGCCGCCGGAATCCCGCCAAGGATGACGGTTGCGGTCGAAACCATCAGGGATGCGAACATCAGCGTCAGGGACAGGCTGCCAAACAGCAGCGGGCCGGCGAGTAACTGGACGTACAGCAGCGTGAAAATCAGCGCGAGCTGGTTGAAGATGCCGTTGATCATGCCGAAGAATGCGATTCCGATGAAATAGAAATTGCGGCTCATGATGCGGCTCCACCAATCCGGGGCGCCAGATTGAACAGCAGCAATGTGTAGTGAAGCGCGACGCGCAGCCAGAACAGCCAGACGAAGCTGAACAGCCAAATCAGGACGGGCGGGGTGACCTTGGGCGTCACGATTGCGACGGCGGCGACGACGGGATCGGTGATCCGGCAGAAGAACCGCCAGATGTAGTTCGGCGAGTCCGCATCCACCATCAGGCCGAGCAGGACGCGGCCAAGCAACGTGTACATCAACACCGCAAGAATAAAATTAGGCAGATGAAAGTACCAATATGCCGCGAGCGAGCTTGCGATATCCAAGGACGTTTCTCCTCGCAGCCTGATAGTGAGACAACCGGCCGAGCATCGCCGCCAGCCGCTCTCCGTCAACAATGGCAAGAGCGCGATATCAGGGCAAGACGGAGAAGGTGCCACCAACAAAAGACGGGGCCCATGAAGGGCCCCGTCCATCGATCTCCAGTCAAATAACCTAGGTAGTCTTCTCCTCCAGCACCGTCCTGCCGCGCGGCTTCCGGATTTCGTCGATGTAGGCCTGCATTTCGGCCGATGGCTCCCTGCCGAGCTTGCTGACGATGTAGATGACCGCGAAGCCCAATGGCGCTCCCAACAATCCGCACGAGATATTGTTGAGGTTGAACCACCCGACCTTGTTCGCCAGCGGGTGAGCCAATGTCGGGAAGCTTTCCATGGCATTGGGCAATGCCATGGCCTTCGCGACATCGACCACCGGAGCCCCTGTGACGGGGTTCAGCAGCGACGTCATGCCGAAATACTTTACACCTGCGCCTGGGAAGTACCGGCTTGTCACGAGATAGAACAGGCACAACCCGAAGCCTGCAATGATGCCGCAGATGGCGCCCGTTGCCGTCGTCCGCTTCCACCAGACGCCCATCACCAGCGCCGGGAAGTTGCCGGCCATCGCGAGCGAGAACGCCCAGCCGACCATGGCCAGGATGTCGCCTGGCTTGGTTGCGGCCGTCGCGGCTGCGATCACGGCGACGCCCACCAGGAGGGCGCGTGCCACCGTGAGGCGGCGAATGGTCGGAGCGTTCGGATCGATCATCTTGTAATAGATGTCGTGCGACAGCGCGTTGGCGATGGCGAGCAGCAGGCCGTCGGCGGTGGAGAGCGCGGCGGCGAGGCCGCCCGCTGCCACCAGACCCGAGATCACATAGGGAAGTCCCGCGATCTCCGGCGTGGAGAGCACGATCACGTCCGTATTGATCACGAAGTCCTGCAGCCGCACGACCCCGGGATGATCGGCGATCGCTTTACAGGCGGCAATCACCGCATCGATGCCGCTGGCATTCTTGCCGCAGATCTGGATCAGCCCGAGTTCACCCCAACTGAACAACCAGGGGCGAATGGCGGACAGGTCGCGCCCGATGATGTTGGTGTAGACCTCCAGCTTGGAGAACGCCGCATAGGCCGGCGCCGAGAAGTACAGCAGGAAGATGAACAGCAACGACCAGGCGACCGACTGGCGTGCCTCACGCACCGACGGGGTGGTGAAGTAACGCATCAGGATGTGCGGCAACGACGCCGTGCCGACCATCATGCACATGATGATCGCAAAGAAGTTGAGTGGGCTATAGTTGATGAAGGGTTGGATGTGCGGCTTTAGCGTTGCGGCGGTCGTCAGACCGTTCGCCAGCATTTGTTGCTCGCGCGCGGCAATATCCGCGATTGCCTGCCCGTAGGTGAGTTGAGGGATCGGAATCCCGTATTTCATCGTGGACAGGATAACGATCGGCGTCAGATAGGCGATGATCAGCACGATGTATTGTGCGATCTGCGTCCAGGTCACCGCCCGCATGCCACCCAGCATCGCACAGAGCAGAATGCCGACAAGGCCCGCAAAGACCGCAAGCTCGAACTGCATTCCGAGGAAGCGCGAGGCGATGATTCCGGTGCCGTAGATTTGCGCCGTTACATAGGTAAAGGAGCAGGCGACCAGCACGATCACGCCGAGGAAGCGGGCGAAGTTGCCGCCGTACCGGAACGACAGGAAGTCGGGTACGGTATAGGCGCCGAACTTGCGCAGGTACGGTCCGATCAGGATCGACACCAGCACAAATCCGCCGGTCCAACCCAGCACCCATGCGAGGCCGTCATAACCGAGCAGGAACAAGGTGCCGGCCATGCCGACAAAGGAAGCCGCTGACATCCAGTCGGCGCCCGTCGCCATGCCGTTATAGAAAGCCGGGACACGCCGTCCGGCGACATAATACTCGGAGACCTCAGCGGTTCGCGTCATCACCCCGATGATGGCGTACACCGCGAGCGTGAAGAACACGAACAGATATCCGAGTATCTTGTTCGGAACGCCTACCTGTTCGAGAATCGCGAGCAGGATGATGAACGACAGGAACCCTCCGGTATAGGTGCCGTACATTCTGCCCAGATTCTTGATGAAATCCGAGGTGCTGGTGGTGGCTTGTGTGGCCATGATCTCATCCCCTCAATCTTCCTCGGCAAAGCCGAATTCGCGATCGATCTTGTCCTGCTGTTTCGCGAACATGAACAGCATGACCACGAAGGCGATGAGCGACCCTTGCGCCGCCATGTAGAAGCCGAGCGGGAAGCCGAGAATCGGAATGACGATATTGTTGAGCGGCTTCACGAACATGTGGATGATGAAGCCGAAGAAGAACCAGATGGCGAGATGGGTAAACATCAGGCGCGACGTCTTGCGCCAGTGAGCTTCTTCTTTCTGTTTGATGCTTGTAGAGTCAGGCATAGCTTGCATTTCTCCTTCAAAGCATGGGCCGGCAAAAAAGCCGCCGGTATGAATGATCGAGGGGAATGCAAATCCCTTCAGTGCGGCGCCCCCCCTTTGCCGCTGCTCTATCGGTCTTGCGCCGATTTTGGAGACAACGCAGGGTAACACTACGAATCGTCGGGCCTTCATTAGACTTTCGGGGGTATTATTTGTTGCGTTTGCGAAGAGGGTGAAGCAATTCGGATAGGGAATTGCCGCAACTGCTAACGACGCGGTGCTGAGAACCTTGAACCTTGCGGGATCGGATAGGGTAAGCTGCTGACCAAGTTGCCTCGCGCCGATCAGGCAGGAGACCGCAATGAAGCTGTTCGGAAAACTGTTTCGACCGCGCCCGCCCATTCGGGACTGCGAGGCGCTTGCGGACTTCATCGATGCCCAATCCGCCTTCATTGTGCAGAAGGGAATCTTCGAATATTCGCGGGCGCGCGCGGGGCACTACGCGAAGGTGCTGTTTGCCGAGGAGGGGTTTGCCCGGTCGGTCGAACATGCGCGCTGGCAGGCGTTTCCGCTGGGTCTCGCGATGGTCGGCGAGACGGTAGACGTGGTCCTGCGTCCGCATGCCGGCGCCGATCGCCGGGCGGTGCTCGACCGGATCATCACGGTCGTCCTTTCGGTCTTCGATCGCTATCCGGTGCCGCCATCGATCGGTGAGGCGGGCTGGCAGGAGGCGCGGCGGGAGCTGGAGCACCGGCTCGATCTGGTCGGGGGGCACGCGCCGAAGCGGGTGATGGACATCCCTGATCCCCTGGCGGAGAGCTACTTTGCCATGATGCCGATCCACGAAAAGCTGCGCGGGCGAGACTTCGATACGACGCGCAATTACTTGCGCGTCAGCCTGTGCAACATCCATGACGAGTTGATCGACCGGATCGACGCGGCCGCCGTCACCGGAGCGTTATTGAAATAGGGCGGCGTCCGGACGCGGCCATCGCCGACCCGACACCGCGACCCGGCGACGCGAGGGAGCGATGATCAGGACGAACGGCGGCGCTTCGCTTTTGTCACTCGACGCCGTGGTCATCGATACCGAAACCACCGGTCTCGATCCACGCAAGGCGCGGATGGTCGAGCTTGCCGGGGTCCGCCTTTCGGCAGGGAAGCTGGCGGCCGACGTGTCGTTTCGTCAGTTGCTGCGGCCGGCAGGCGAGACGATCCCGGCCGAGGCGACACGCATCCATGGCATCGACGATGCAGCGGTAGCGGCGGCGCCCGTGTTTGCGGACGTTTGGCCGAGTTTTGACGCGTTTGTCGATGGATCCCTCGTGATCGGGCACACGGTGGGTTTCGACCTGGCGATGCTCAAGCGCGAATGCGATCTGGCCGATCTGCCGTGGTCGCGGCCGCGAACGCTCGATACCCGGTTGCTCGCCGAGATCGTCGCTCCCGAATTGGCCGGCTACACGCTGGAAAAGCTCACCGGCTGGCTCGGAATCGAAGCTTCCGAACGTCACACCGCGCTGGGTGACGCGATCACGACGGCGCGGCTATTTCTGGCGCTGGTGCCAAAGCTGCGTGAGCGCGGCATCCGCACCGTTGCCGAGGCCGAACGCGCCTGCCGCGCGCTTACTGCCGTGCTCGACGATCAGGTGCGGAGCGGGTGGATCGAGGCGGTCGAGGCCACGGCCTGCGTCGATACCGAGCAAACGCTGAAGCGCTTCGACAGCTATCCGTTTCGCCACCGCATCCGCGGCATCATGCGGACACCCGTGATCTTCGTCTCACCGGATACCAGGGTCGGCGAGGCGCTGGTGCGAATGACGGACGAGAAGATATCGGCGGTCTACGTCCACGGGCCGCAGGCGGAACCGGAGATCAAGGCGGCTGACGCGGGGATCGTCACGGAGCGCGACGTGCTGCGCGCCCTGGCCCGGGACGGCGCCCCGGCACTGCGACAGCCGGTCGCCGAGATCATGAGCCGGCCGCTTGCGGCGGTCCCGGCAGACGCGTTTGTCTACCGCGCGATCGGCCGGATGTATCGTCTCAAGACCCGCCATCTCGGCGTCGTCGACGAGGAGGGCTGCGTGATCGGCGCATTGTCGGCGCGCGATCTGCTGCGTCTGCGCGCAGGCGATGCCATATCGCTCGGCGACGAGATCGACGAGGCCACCGACGCGCATGCGCTGTCGGCGGCCTGGGCGCAGTTGCCTCGTGTCGCGCAAATGCTTCTGGCGGAGGGATTGTCCGGACGCGATATCGCCGAGGTGATTTCCCGGGAGCTGGGCGCTCTTTCCCGCCAGGCCGCGGTGATCGCCGAACGAATCATGCGGGAGAACGGCCGGGGCGAGCCGCCGTGCGACTATGCGCTGCTGGTGCTCGGCTCGGCCGGACGCGGCGAGAGCCTGTTGGCGATGGATCAGGACAACGCGTTGATCTTCGCGCAGGGCGAGCCCGATGGCGAGGAGGATCGCTGGTTTGCAGCGTTGGGGGCGCATGTCGCTGATATCCTGCACGAGGTCGGCGTGCCTTATTGCCGCGGAGGCGTCATGGCGAAGAATCCATCCTGGCGCGGCTCGGTGGCCACATGGCGCGACCGGATCGACAAGTGGATCACGCGTTCCCGTCCCGCCGATCTGTTGTCCGTCGATATCTTCTTCGACCTGCGGGCGGTTCATGGCAACGGCGGCCTTGCCGTCTCGGTGCGCCAGGCGGCCTTCGCGGCGGCCGAAGGCCAGGTCGCGTTCGCCAAGCTGTTAGTCGAGAACGTCAGCGCTCCTCCGAGCCTGAAGTTTTTCGGCGGAATCCGCACGGTCGCCGGCCGCATCGACCTCAAGGCGGCTGGACTGTTTGGGCTCATTTCATGGGTGCGCGCGATGGCGATCCGCTATCACGTCATGGAACGGTCGACGTCGGCGCGACTGGCAGGCGTGAAGGCCAAGGTTCGGGCCAGCGAGAGCGATCTCGACGCGCTCGGCGAAGCGCAGGGGGTCTTTCTCGATCTCATTCTGTCGCAGCAGCTCGAGGACATCGCCCACGGTATCCAGCCCTCCAACGCCGTCGCCGTGAAGCGATTGTCAGCCCGTGACCTCGATCGGCTGCGCGCGGCGCTCGCTGCGGTTTCCACCATCGACGAGCTGGGCCGCGACCTGCTGTTCAAGAATTGACGCGAGGTGTTCCGCGAAAGCGAAGGCATTTTTCCCGGAGTTCCTCGTTGGTGGGATGATGGCGCGACGCTCCCGAAGTTAGTAGTTTTTTGCGCTGCACCATTTGCAGGAAATCGGCGCGGATTAACTGCTTTTGCGCAACGCGGGCAAGGTTGCCTTGCAAGTCGCCCCCCGACGGTGGACAATCAAATTGCTGTCGATCAGCAACGAGTTGCACGTTTTCCGACCTCTTGTCGGGCGCCTGGATCAGATGACTGCTGCTACTGCCAATACCCATCTCGTCATCGCCGACGACCACCCGCTGTTCCGCGACGCGTTGCGGCAGGCGGTCGCGAGCGTCGTGGCATCGGCCGCCATCAGCGAGGCCGGGTCGTTCGACGATCTCACCGCGCTGCTGGAGCGGGACTCCGAGGTCGACCTGATCCTGCTCGACCTCACTATGCCGGGGATATCGGGGTTCTCCGGTTTGATCTATCTGCGCGCGCAATATCCGGCGATCCCGGTGGTGATCGTATCCGCCAGCGACGACGCCGGTACCATCCGCAGGTCGCTGGATTTCGGCGCCTCGGGCTTCATCCCAAAGCGCTTCGGCGTCGAGACGCTGCGCGTCGCCATCATGAAGGTGATGGAGGGCGACGTTTGGGTTCCGCCGGACACCGATCTGTCGTCGGCCGACGATCCCGACATGGCGCGGCTGCGCGACCGCCTGGTCACGCTGACCCCGCAGCAGGTGCGGGTGCTGATGATGCTGTCGGAGGGCCTGCTCAACAAGCAGATCGCCTACGAACTCGGCGTCTCCGAAGCGACCATCAAGGCGCATGTCTCGGCGATCCTGCAGAAACTCGGCGTCGAAAGCCGGACGCAGGCGGTGATCGCGGCGGCAAAGATCTCCGGCGGCCAGTGGCGCCAGGGCACGCCGCCGGGATAATCAAGGCGCCGCGGAACGACGGCGTGCACTACTCCGCCGCCGCCGCCACCATCTGCTGCGCACGCCACTGGCCGAGCAGGGCGCGGAGCGAGGCCGGCTTCACCGGCTTGTTGAGGATCGCGATATTCTCCTCGCGTGCGGCGGCGCGGACGTTCGGGCTGCGGTCGGCGGTGATCAGGATCGCCGGAATGTTCTCGCCGAAGCGGCGGCGGATCTCGCGGATCGCGGCGACGCCGTTGCCGCGGTCGAGATGATAATCGACCAGAAGGCCGGTCACGCTGTTGCCGGAAGCTTCGATCGCTGCGATCGCGGCCTCGGGATCGGCCACCGCGATCACCTCGGCGTCCCACGCGGTCAGCAACGTCTTCATGCCGTCGAGGATCGCCGGATCGTTCTCGATGCAGACGATCAGGGCGCCGCTCATCGGCGTCTTCGACAGCGGCGTCGCGCTGGTGACGGCGGCGGTATGGTTGATTCCCTTGGCGACCGGGACCGTCACCGAGAACACCGAGCCGCCGCTGGCGTTGGCGTCGATCGCGATGCCGTGCTTGAGCACCCGCGCCAGCCGCTCGACGATGGAAAGGCCGAGGCCGAGGCCGCGCGCGATCCGCGCGCCCTGTTCGAGGCGGTGAAACTCCTTGAAGATCTCGCCGCGTTTCGCGACCGGGATGCCGACACCGGTATCGTAGACGCCGATCTTCAGGGATTGTCCTTGGCGGCGGCAGCCGACCAGCACGCGACCGCGCGGGGTATATTTGATGGCGTTGGAAATGAAATTCTGCAGCAGCCGGCGTAGCAGCAGCCGGTCGGATTCCGCCGGCAGCGAGCAGGGCACGAAGGTCAACTCCAGCCCCTTGGCGCGCGCGATCGGTGCGAACTCGATCTCGAGCGAGCGCATCAGGTCGGCCATCTTGAAGCTGGTGATGGCTGTGGTCATCGCGCCGGCATCGAGCCGCGAGATGTCGAGCAGCGCGCCGAGGATTTCCTCGATCGCCTCCAGCGAGTCGTCGATGTTCTCGACCAGGCGCGAATCCTCGCCGCCGTTCTGCCGTTCGACGAGGCTCGTCACATACAGCCGCGCCGCATTGAGCGGCTGCAGGATGTCGTGGCTGGCCGCGGCCAGGAACCGGGTCTTCGAGATGTTGGCGTCCTCAGCGGTGCTCTTGGCCTGCGCCAGTTCGGAGTTCAGCCGCGTCAGTTCCTCGGTGCGGTCGCGCACGCGCTTTTCCAGCGTCGCATTGGCGCGCTCCAGCGCTTCAGCCGCCTCGAAGCTCGGGGTGACGTCGGAGAAGGTGATCACGACGCCGCCGCCCGGCATCCGGTTGGATCGCACCTCGATCACCATGTGACGGTCGGTCAGGCGTTCCAGATAGGACTCGCCCTCGGTGGTGTAGGCCTTTAGACGCCGATGCAGCAACACGCCGGGATCGCCGGCGCCGGATGCGCTGATCGCGCCTATGAATTCGAGAATTTCCTGCAAGGGAATGCCGAGTTGCATGAGGTGCGGCGGCAGCGCGAGGATCTCGCCGAACTGCGCGTTCGAGCAGATCAATTGCAGGTCGGCGTCGAATACCGCGATGCCCTGGCGCACATGGTTGAGCGCGGTCTGCAGGATCTCGCGGTTGAAATGCAGCGCAGCGTGGGAATCGTCGAGCAGCTTCAGCGCGGCCTTGGCGGAGACGGTGCGCTTGCGCAACAGCAGCGACATTACGAGGCGCGAGGAGGCTGCGCCGATCGAGGAGGCGATCAGGCGTTCGGCATATTGCAGCAATTCGAAATCGGCCGGTGCGGCCGGATCGAGACGGCCGGGATGATCGGCGGCAAAGGTCTGGAAGGCCTGGGCGGCGCGCTCGGGGCCGAGATACTGCGTCACCGTGCTCTGGATGTCCTGCACGGTAACGGTCGTCCGCCAGCGCCGGAACGTCGGCGTGATCGGCGTCAGCGTGTTCGGCACGAACAGGTCCGCCTGCAGCCGTTCGATCGACGACGGCCGTTGCGCGATCGACATCACGATGTAGGTCAGGATGTTGAGGGAGAGCGACCAGAGCACGCCATGCATCAGCGGCGGCAGATCGGCGCCCAACAGCGCCCGCGGACGCAGCGCCTCGATGCCGAATGGTCCGTGTTGCAGCAGAAGGAGACCGGTGGGATTGCCCTCCAGGAAGCTCGGCAGAAACAGCGTATAGGCCCACACGGCAAAGCCGACCAGCATGCCGGTCATGGCGCCGCGTGCGGTGCCGTGGCGCCAGAACAGCCCGCCGAAGAAGGCCGGCGCCAGCTGGGCGAGCGCTGCGAATGACAGCAGGCCGATCGCCGCCAGTTGCGCATTGCCGAGCGCGCGATAGTAGAAATACGCCATCACCATGATGGCGAAGATCGCGAAGCGCCGGATCCTGAGCAGGAAGTCGCCGAAATCCTTGCTGCCGTCGCGCGTTGCGGGTCCGCGCTGCAGCACCAGCGGCAGGATGATGTCGTTCGAGACCATGATGGAGAGCGCGACGCATTCCACGATCACCATCGCGGTCGCGGCCGACAGGCCGCCGACGAAGACGGCAATGCTGAGCAGCGGGACATTCTCCTCGATCGGCAGCGCCAATACGTACATGTCGCTGTCCACGGCGCCGAACGGGAAGGTAACGAGGCCGGCGATCGCGATCGGAATCACGAACAGGTTGATGGCGACCAGATAGAGCGGGAACAGCCAGCGGGCGCGGTTGACCTCCTCGGGGCTGGAGTTCTCCACCACGCTGACGTGAAACTGCCGCGGCAGCAGCATGATCGCGCAGAACGACAGCAGCGTCATGGTGAGGAAATTACCGAGCGAGGGCACGTAGTCGATCGCGCGCACCGCCTCGGGGGTCTTCATCGCGCGTTCGATCAGCTCGACCGGCGTGAACATCCAGAAGGTGACGAAGGCGCCGACAGCGAGAAAGGCCACCAGCTTGACGATGGATTCGGTGGCGATCGCCAGCATTAGGCCGTGCTGGTGCTCGGTGGCGTCGGTCTGGCGGGTGCCGAACAGCACGGCGAATGCCGCCATCGCCAGCGTCACCACCAGCGCAATGTCGCCGATGATCGGGATCGAGGAGAGCAGCTTGTCCTCGCTGAGGATCGTCTCCAGCGACGACGCCACTGCCTTGAGCTGCAGCGCGATGTAGGGCACGGAACCTACGATCGCGATCATCGCGACCGTGCCGGCAACCGCCTGGCTCTTGCCGTAGCGCGCGGCGATGAAGTCGGCGATCGAGGTGATGTTCTGCGACTTGGCGAGCTGGATCACGCGCCGCAGAAGCGGCGTGCAAAGCCCGATCATCAGGATCGGTCCGACATAGATCGCGAGGAAGTCGACGCTGGTGCGGGTGGCGAAGCCGACGGAACCGAAGAAGGTCCAGGAGGTGCAGTAGATCGCCAGCGAGAGCGGATAGATCAGCATGCCGGCGCGGCCGCGCTGGGCCGGCGACAGGCGGTCGCCATAGCTGGCGACGACGAACAGCAATCCGATATAGGCGAACGCGGCGGCGATTACGCCCCAGTCGTGCAGCATCGCTGCATATCTCCCTTCACGGCCAGCAGCCGTAGGGAGACTATAAACGCTTTGGGCCGGCAGCGCACCGCGCTACCAGCCCAATTCGCTGGGATTAGCAGGGGTAGGGTTACTCGGCCGCGAGCGATTTCTGCTTCAAGGGCAGGCCGAGGCGGTCCCAGACCTGCAGCAGCGCTTCGGCCAGCCCGTCGATCAGGCCGTCATCATGGTAGGGCGAGGGCGTGATCCTTAAGCGCTCGGTGCCCTTGGCGACCGTCGGATAGTTGATCGGCTGGATGTAGATGCCGTGCTCCTCCAGAAGGAGGTCGGATGCCTGCTTGCACTTCTCGGGATCGCCGACGAACAGCGGCACGATGTGGGTGTCGCTCGACATCACAGGGAGCCCTGCGGCATTGAGGATCGCCTTGACCCGGGCAGCGCGGTCCTGGTGGCGCTCGCGTTCCCAGTTCGAGGTTTTCAGGTGGCGGATCGCAGCCGTTGCGGCCGAGCAGATCGCCGGCGGCAGCGCGGTGGTGAAGATGAAGCCCGGCGCATAGGAGCGGACCGCGTCGATGATCTCGGCCTTGCCGGCGATATAGCCGCCGAGGCAGCCGAAGGCCTTGGCGAGCGTGCCTTCCAGCACGTCGATGCGATGCATGACGCCGTCGCGCTCGGCGATGCCGCCGCCGCGCGGGCCGTACATGCCGACCGCATGGACTTCGTCGACATAGGTCATGGCGCCATACTTCTCGGCGAGATCGCAGATTTTTGCGAGCGGCGCGACATCGCCGTCCATCGAATAAAGGCTCTCGCAGGCGATCAGCTTGGGCCTGTCGGGACCCGCCGCGATCAAAAGTTCTTCGAGATGGGCGAGGTCGTTGTGGCGGAAGATCTGCCGCTCGCAGCCGGCCTGGCGAACGCCCTCGATCATCGAATTGTGGTTGAGCGCGTCAGAGAGGATCAGGCAGTTAGGGATGAGCTTTGCGATGGTCGAGATGCCGGTCTGGTTCGAGACGTAGCCCGACGTGAACAGCAGCGAGGCTTCCTTGCCGTGCAGGTCGGCGAGTTCCTGTTCGAGCTGCACCAGTGGATGATGGGTGCCGGCGATGTTGCGGGTGCCGCCGGCGCCGGTGCCGACGCGCGTCGCGGTCTCGACCATGGCGCCGACCACCTTCGGATGCTGGCCCATGCCGAGATAGTCGTTGGAGCACCAGATCACGACGTCGCGCTTGCCCTTCGGCGAGTGCCAGACCGCATGCGGGAAACGGCCTGCGATCCGCTCGAGATCGGCGAAAACGCGGTAGCGCCGCTCGTCATGCAGACGGTTGAGAGCGGTTTGGAAAAATTTGCTGTAATCCATCACAAGACCTGGAACGGAACCGGCCGGATTGGCTTGGCGCCTTTTTAGAGCCTTTCCAGCTTTGATGTCTATGTGATTTCCCACATTTTGGCGTGGCTCCGGGATGCTACCTAGCCGGCGCAAATGTTGATCGGGATCAAGGCGCTAGGCAGGATTCGCACGCACGGTATTTCGTTTCCGGAAACGCAATGGGCCGTTGCGTTGTCAGGTGGTGCGGAACCGCAGCACGCCGTCCGTGACCTCGCAGGTCAACCTTCCCTCGACCAGCATGTAATTGACGTGCGCGACCAGTTCGCCGGCGGCAAAGCCCATCTGGTGCTCGTCCAGCACATGCTTGTGGAACACGACCGGCACCAGCTCCTTCGAGGTCTGCGGCACTTCCCGGCAGGCTTCCGCGATCAGGCGGCAGCGATCCTCGTGGTGGTCGGCGAGCTGCTTGATGCGGGTCTTCAGCCCGTAGAACGGCACGCCGTGGCCGGGCAGCACCATGACGTCGTAGGGCAGCGTGGTGGTGAGGCTGGCGAGCGACGCCAGATATTCGCCGAGCGAGTTCTGGTCGGGCTCGACCGCCCAGACGCTGACATTGGGCGAGATCTTGCTCAGCACCTGGTCGGCGGAGAGGAACAATTTATCGGCGGCGCAGTACAGCATCACCTGGTCGAGCGCGTGGCCGCCGCCGGTGATGACCTTGAAGCGCCGTGTGCCGATCACGACCTCGTCGCCATGCGAGATGCGGCGGTAGGACGGCGGCAGCACCGAAACCCGCTTCAAATAATCCTGGCCGCGGCTCATCAATTTGTCGGTCAGGCTCTCGTCCATGCCGTGACGGCGGAAGAACAGCCGTTGCGCGCCGACCCGCTCTGCGGTGCCGCGGTTCTGGTGATAGACCGATTGCAGGTATTCGACCTGCGACATCTGCAAGGGGCAGTCGAAGCGCTCGGTGATCCACCCGGCAAGGCCGACGTGGTCGGGATGCGAATGGGTGACGATCAGCCGCGTGATCTTCACATGCCGCAGCGGCCCCTCGAACAGGGTCGTCCAGGCCGTGATGGTTTCCTCATTGCCGAAGCCGGAATCGATCATCGCCCAGCCGTCGCCGTCGGCGAGCAGGTAGATGTTCACATGATTGAGCCGGAACGGCAGCTTGAGGCGGACCCAGAGCACGCCGGGCACCACCTCGACGACCTGATCGTGGCCGGGGTGGCTTTCGAAGGGGTATCGCAGTGCCTCGGCCGAGGACTGCACCGTATCGGATTTCGAATGCATGCTACCGGCTTAGCGGTAGAGGCGGCGCGGCGCTAGCTGAAAAGCGGATAGCTATCGAGCAAAACGGGGGGGAGGGGGTTGAGCCGTCATTCCGGGGCGCATCGAAGATGCGAACCCGGAATCTCGAGATTCCGGGTTCTATGCTTCGCACAGCCCCGGAATGACGATGTTCTAGCTACGCCGCCCGGATATTCGACAGGAACGCGTCGATTTCCTCGCGCAGCACGTCGGCCTCGCGGCGCAGCGCGTCGGAGGCGGTCAGAACCTCGTCGGCGGCGGTCTCGGCCTGCGCCGAGGCGCTGGAGACGCCGACGATGTTGTTGGAGACCTCGCTGGTGCCGCCGGCGGCGTGTTGGATGTTGCGCGCGATCTCGCGTGTTGCCGCACCCTGTTCCTCGACCGCAGCCGCGATCGCTGTCGTCACCTCGTTGATCTCGGCGATCGTGCTGCTGATGTTGCGGATCGCGGACACCGCGCTCTCCGTCACCGTCTGCATGCTGACGATCTGCTGGCGGATCTCGTCGGTCGCCTTCGCGGTCTGGTTGGCGAGGCTCTTCACTTCGGATGCGACCACCGCAAAGCCGCGGCCGGCATCGCCGGCGCGCGCCGCCTCGATGGTGGCGTTCAGCGCCAGAAGGTTGGTCTGCGAGGCAATGGTCTGGATCAGATCGACCACGACGCTGATCCGCGCTGCATTGTCCGCAAGTCCCTGCATCGTGGCGTCGGTGGCGCCGGCGTCTTGCACCGCCTTGCGGGCGATCTCCGACGAAGTGATGACCTGACGGCCGATCTCCTCGATCGAGGAGGACAGTTCCTCGGTGCCCGACGACACGGTCTGCACATTGGCCGAGGTCTGCTCGGCGGCGGTGGCCACCGCGGTCACCAGCGCGCTGGATTGATCGGCGGTCGCCGACATGCTTTGCGCGGTCGACTGCATCGAGCCCGCCGCGGTCTGCAGGCTGTCGAGCGCCGTGCGAACGGTGGTTTCGAACTCGACGATGCGGGCTTCCATGCGGTTGGCGCGCTCGGTCTTGGCGATGCGGTCCTTGTCCTGTTCGGCAGACAGCGCGCGGCTCTGGATCATGCTCTCGCGGAACACCTGCAGCGAGTCGGCCATGACGCCGATCTCGTCCTGATGGTGGGTCTGATAGACCTGCGTTTCGAGATCGCCGCTGGACAGCAATTGCATCGAGCGCTGCAGGTTGCTGATCCGCCGCAGGATGTTGCGGCCGACATAGAGCCAGACGAACAGCACCGAGCCGACCAGCGTTCCAATGCCGAGGGCGAGCATGACCATGGTCCCGAACGAGATCTCCTGGCGCGCCTGCCACGCGGCGGCGTCGGTTTCCTTCTGTACGGCGTCGACCAGCTGCTGCACGCTGATGCCGAGTCCGACATTGAGCTTGCGGGTTTCCTCCAGAATGGTCTGACCGTAATCGTCGGCATCCAGCTCCTGTTGGCGGACCTTGAAGACGCCGGTCTTGCCCTCGGCAAGCGCAATCAGCTCCAGGGTTGCCCGCCGGACCACATTCATCGCGGTGGTCTTCGGCAACCGCTCCGCATTCGCCTTCACACGCGCCTGCGCGGTGCGGAAATCCTTGCCGATGGTCTCCAGCGTATCGCCGTTGGTCGCCGACAGCGCGGCGATCATGTCGAACGCCATCATATTGCCGCTGGCGGCGATGTCGGCGAGCTGGTCGGCCGTCTTGTGGGCGTTGATGGCGTCGGCCTGGGAGAAGCGGGGCGCGGCGTAGATGCTGTAGAGTTCGGTCTGGGCATCGATCGCGGCGGGGCCGGCGGCAGAAATGAAGCGACGTTGCGCCTTGCGCACGGCCTCATACAATCTTTCATGCTGGGCGGCCAGTTCGAGCCGCTCCTTCGCGGCCGAGCCGAGGCTTTTGATCACCTCGTCGATGTTCTTCATGTTCTCGGTGAGTGCGGCAACCACCGCCTTGTCGGCGCCGAGTTCGACGATCTCGCCGAGCTTCTGCAGCGCGACCGTCTGGGTCTCCTTCATTTTCCGGGTGCGATCGTTCAGCGCCTCTTCGCTGCGCGCGGCGAGCACCGCCGGCCCCTGGCTGGCAAGGCTCGCGCTCTGCGCCGAAAGTTGCAGGCTGGCGGCGAGGCGGGGAATGTCGCGTCCGCTCAAGTCCACCATGGTCCCGCCGAGCCGCCCGAGCATCAGGCCGGCGCCGGCCGAGATGACGATCGCCATGCCGGCGATGACGGCGAATGCGGCAAACAGACTGCCCCTGACGCCGAAGCGAAAACCCTTGTCTCGCGATTTCGATTGTACCGCCATCTGCCCGCTGCCCCGTCTACGCTACCTTGGGATGTTTCCTCGCGCGGCAGTATCGCGATACCCGGTTAACAAGTTTGGAAAACCGGAACGTTTTTCGCCATAATTTTGGCTTGCACGGCATTTGCCGGGTTTTTCCGCGGACCGGAAAACGAACAAAACAAAAAGGCCGGCGTGAAAGCCGGCCTTCTGCAATTCGCGGTTGAAAGCGCTCAGTAGCGTGCGACCACCGGGCTTGCGAAGTTGAAGCGATAATTAACGCCAAGCTTCAGGGTGTGGTCCTCATTGTGGAAGCTTCCGAACGGCGCCAGCGCGACCGGGTTCACGAAGCGGCTGCTGCCGAAATCGTAATACATGTACTCGCCTTTGACCGACCAGTTCGGGGCGACCATGTATTCGAGGCCGGTGCCGACGGTCCAGCCGTTGCTGTGGTTGCCATCGAGCAGGAAGGGGATCGGCACGCCGGCCAGCGTCACCCGCTCGCTGTTGTCGGAATAGGCCCAACCGCCTTTGACGTAGATAAGGCCCGGACCCCAGGTGTAGCCGATGCGGGCCGTGATCGAGCCAAGGCCGCGCTGATCGTTGGTGTAGACGTAGCCGCCCGGGAAGGTGGCGGTGAGGTTGTTCTTGCCGAGCCAGGAATACTGGCCTTCGGTGCCGAGCACCCAGTTCGGCGCGAATTGCCAGTCGAGGCCGGCCTGAATGCCGCCGAGCAGGCGGGCGCGGGAATCGCTCAGCACCGTGCCGTTGAAATCGTTGCTGCCGCTGAAGGCGCCGCCGATATGGCCGCCGAGATAGAAGCCGGTCCAGTTATAGAGCGGTGCCGCATAGGCGGGCGGCGTCTTGTAGTAGGAGCGCGCACCGAGATCGGCGCCGAGGGCCGGTGCGGCGGCGGTGAGAGCGGCAAAGGCCACGAGGGCTGCGAGGATCTTCTTCATGGTGTTGGTCTCCGAAAACCGTTCGGCGACACCCTCGTGCGGGGCATCACATGGCCACGCACTTAGACTGCATTTATCTAAAATGCTGTCACTCCGAGGTGACAGCGGGCCTGAACCCAACCCATTGGCCGATAAACGTTTTTTGTACTTAATGAAGACCTAATCAAAGGTAAGCAAAGGCTTAATTTCGGTAAGTCTCTACCGCCTCGAAGAAAGCTTTGCTTAACCAATGCGGCGGCGCACGTCGCCGCGCATCTGCTCGCGGAAGGCCTGCCGGCGCGCCGGGCGCTCTTTCACCGGCACGTCGTGGCGGTCGAACACGTTGAACATTTCGAGGATCGGATAGTGGTCGCTGGCCATCGCCAGGATGCGCAGCAGTTCCGCGACCGGCCCGGTCGGACCGGTGACCTCCCATTTGCGGATGGTATCGGCGCCATCAGCGGCCGGCAGCCCGCACAGCTTGGCCATGTCGGCCACCGACAGCGGCCGGCCGATGGCCTCACCGAGATGCTGGCGAAGTTTCTTCAGTTCGGCTCCGGTCACGGGTTCTCCGCTTCAAATTGACATCTGTGAAGTACGTCACACCCCCCTTGTAACTTGAGGCGTATACGCAGCGCACTGGTTCTGCGAGGAGGCAAACCATGCGTCGAGTACTCGAAAGCCTGACACCTGACCACCGCCGGCTTTACTGGCAGTGGGTCGGCGGCATGTTCGTACTTTATGTCGTGCTGATGATCACGGCCGCCGGTGCATTTCTAGGTCACGAATCGTCGCGCAAGGTTGCGCAGCAACCCGTCACGACTGTGGCAACCGACCTCGAGCAGCGCTCCGCGTCTGAAATCCTCACACCGGTGCGGCAGGCCGCGCGATATGGACAGGACTGACGCCGCTCAGACGCCGATCGCATTCCGCGCCACCACGTCGCGATAGAAGGCGACGCTGAGTTTCGGCGTCCGCCGCTGCGTCTTGAAGTCGACGTGGTAGAGCCCGAAGCGCTTTTCGTAACCGTAGATCCATTCGAAATTGTCCATCAGGCTCCAGAGGAAATAGCCGCGCACCGGCACGCCCTCCGACGTGGCGCGCTGCAATTGCCGCAAATAGTTGCGCAAGTACATGATGCGATCCAGGTCGTAGACCTGGCCGTCGTCGCGAAGCTTGTCTTCCGACGAGGTGCCGTTCTCGCTGATGTATATCGTCTCGATGTTCCAGACCTTCGCGGCCAGCCGCGGCGCCCAGTAGATCGTTTCCGGGCCGACGCGAAGCCACTCCGAATTCATGTGCGGGAATGAGGCAGGGAAGGGCAGCACGCTCCAGCCTGGCGCCTTGTCGGAAGCGGCGATATAGAATTGCGGCGCGTAGATGTTGAGGCCGACGAAATCGTTCGGCTGCGAGATGATCCTCAATTCGGCGTCGGTGAATTTCGGCGCGTTCTTGCCGGCGAACTGCAGGAATCCGTCAGTGTATTTGCCTTCCAGGATGACGCCGAGGAAGCCCGAGTTCAGTTCGCGCGTCGCGATCTCGGCGGCGCGGACGTTCTCCGGCGTGTCGAAGGCCGGCACGCAGGCGGCGATGTTTTCCGCCGGCCCCACCTTGGTGCCCTTGCGTCCATGGGCGCGGATCGCCTGCACGGCGAGGCCATGCGCCAGCGCCACATGGTGGCGGACCTGATTGACGTCGGCGTCCGGCAGTTTGAGGCCGGGCGCGTCGACACCCCAGCCATAGCCGAAATTCACGAACCTTCCGGCTTCGTTGATCGTGAAGATCGAGTTGACGCGGTCGGACAGGCGCGCGGCCACATGGCCGGCGTAGTCGCCGAATGCCTTTGACGTTTCGCTGGACCGCCAGCCGCCGACCTTGTCCTCGAGCGCCTGCGGCAGATCCCAATGATAGAGTGTGGCGTAGGGATCGATGCCCTGCCGGAGCAGTTCATCGACGAGACGATCGTAGAAGTCGAGGCCCTTCGGATTAGGCTTTCCGGTTCCTTCCGGAAATATCCGCGGCCATGCGATCGAAAACCGGTAGGCTTTTGCGCCCACTTCCCGGATCAGGCCGATGTCTTCCTTGTAGCGGTAGTAGTGTTCGTTGGCGCGGTCGCCGGTGGTGCCGTCCTCGATCTTGCCGGGCGTGTGGGAAAACGTGTCCCAGATCGAGCGGCCGCGGCCGTCTTCATTGACGGCGCCCTCGATCTGATAGGACGAGGTGGCGGTGCCCCATACGAAGTCTTTCGGAAAACTCGCCAGGCCCGGCCGGTTGGCTGCTGCTTGGGCGGCGGCTTCAGTCGGACGCGCCGCCATGCCGAGGGCGGAGAGGCCCGCCAGCTTTGCAAAATGCCGGCGCGAGAATTTTCCGAACATCTTGGTCTCCGGTCAGCGTTCGTCGATTTGATAGGCGGATACCCGGTCGATCTCGAAGGCGACGGTCACAGGCGATTCGCCGTCGACGAAGCCCACGCCCTCGAGAGTCTTCGAGCCCATCGCAAGGTTCACGATCATGTACATGGGTTCGTGGAAGCCGACCGGGACCTTGATCTCGGAGACCGGCTGTCGGTCGATGAAATAGGTGATGCGATCCGGCTGCCAGAGCACGCCGTAGTCGTGGAACGCGGTCGCGGCGTCCGGCACGATGAAGTCGAACCCGCAGCGCTCCACGCGCTGCGTCTCCGGTATCCGCCAATGCGTCGTCATCACGATGTCGCCCGGCCGCTGCCCGCGGCCCTCCATGATGTCGACTTCGGGCGGCCAGCCGCCGTCATCGGCGAGCATCCAGAACGCCGGCCACACGCCGGTGCCGACCGGCACCTTGGCGCGGATTTCGAAGTATCCATACTTTTGCGAAAACCTGCTCTGCGTCGTGAGAATGCCTGACACATATTCATTGTTGAACAGCACGGCCTTCAGCGCCGGCGGGGTGCGGCTGGCCGTGATCGAGAGAATGCCGTCGCTGACCTTGAACGGATCGAGGCCGAGCGGCGTTGTTTCGCGCCCGCCATAACGCGGATCGACATAGATCTGCTGTTCGCCATTATAACTGGTCTTGCGCCTGAAATCGGAGCCCTCGCCACCCCAGTAACGCGCTTCCGGCCAGGCAGCGCCGCCCGCGTAGTAAGACGCCCATCTGCTGTCCAGCAACGGATGCGCGTCGAAATCGTCGTGAAAGGTCCGGTGCAGCGCTACCGCTGCGAAGGATACGGGGTTCGGCGCCTCGACGCGGCGGCATTTTTCGCCGAGGATGGCGGTTGCGACCTGCAGCGTCAGTTTGGTGGTCGCGCCGGCGAGATTGGCCTGGGCGGATGCCGGGCCGGCGGCGATCAGGCAGCCGACCGAGACACAGCCGACCGAGAGCAGGGCGTACAGCGTCGATCTTTCGGTTCCCGAATTTTTTCGAGACGACAGATCACTCACCGACGATGTCCTCGATCTGTCTTTTGAGGTCGAACCCCGCGCGTCCCTCATTTGAGGTACGTAATTATACGAGGTAGCCGCTTAACGGCAAGGTAGCCTCGATGTCCAACAATGAGGTACGTTGAAGGTACCCGATGCCGATGGGACCGAGTGTGTGGGCCCGGTGTTCCGCAACGCGGGCAGGATTGTTCAATTTTTCTTTTCTGTTCTTCAGCGTCGAGGGACGATTTCTTTAATATTCGTGCGTACGGACTTTCCCCGAAATGCTCGTCTATTTTGTCACAGACGAACCGACGAAGTTGCCTGCGATTCGGGCGATGCTCGAGCCGCAACATGCCGTGGTCCCCTGGCTGCTGGGCGGTGACGGCACTCGGATCAGGTCGCATGGCGTGCTGATGGTCGACGTCGACCTGCGGCAGATGCCGCGCGTCGATCAGCTCAGGTTCGTTCTGCAGGACCTCGCCAGCATTCCTGAGAAGCTGTTCGTCGTTCACAATCTTTCCCGCTCGATGGTGGCGCAGGCTCATGCGCTCGGCGCGACCTCGATCATTTCGCGCCCCAAGGAAGCCATTCTCAAGGTTGCGCAGATCGAAGCGGCGGAATCCGCCGCGGCGGACAACGCCGAATCTCCGGGATTGGACATGGACGAAGGCGTGGCAGCCTTCGCTTCGATGTTTTCGAATGTGCGCCTTGGCAAGCCGGTGAAGGTCGCCGATGCGAAGCGTGCGACGTCCAAGATCATTAACCGCGTCGGGCGGGACGGACTGTCGGCATGGCTCGACGAGGTGCGCCGCTATCACGAGGGCACGTTTCAGCATTGCCTGCTCGTCACCGGCATTGCGGTCGGCTTCGCCCTCGATATCGGCTTCTCCGGCGCCGACGTATCGCGACTCGGCTTGGCGGCGACCCTGCATGACATCGGCAAGGCCCGCATTCCGCTGGCGATCCTCGACAAGCCGGGCCGCCTCGATCCCGAGGAGGAGGAGATCATCCGGCGCCATCCCGTGATCGGATACGACCTCTTGAGGGGCGTAGCCGGCATCACTCCAGAGATTCTGGACGGCGTGCGGCACCATCACGAATATCTTGACGGTTCAGGTTATCCGGATGGGCTGAAAGCCTCCGAGATTTCCGATCTCGTCCGGCTGCTGACGATCTCCGATATCTTTGCAGCCCTCATCGAGTCGCGGCCCTACCGGCCGCCGATGCCGCGGCCCGACGCCTACCAGATCCTCTGCGGCATGGAAGGCAAGCTCGAGGGATCGCTGGTCAAGGCGTTCCGCAACGTCGCGCTCGGGCCGGAATAAGGCAGCGGGAGCACAAGCCGCGCCGATTTTCCTGATTGCGGCTGAACCACTGTCGACACCGGCCCGACCAACTCTTCGCCACCGATAAGCGCATGGCGCCTCCGCGCCGGACCGTCGAGTCCGTGTGGGGCAGGTTAGCGATGCTCGCGATCTTTCCCGAGGTGGAGAGCCGAAGCCATGAATGTCAGCGGCCAGGATATCCATCAAACACTGGAATACAGGTCGACAACGGCCATCGTCAGGCTGCTGCCGACCGGTCTCCTGCTGATCTTTCTGGGCCTCCTTATCTATGCGCTGGTCGATCTCGATCGCGAGCCATGGACGATCATCGGAATCGTGCTCTGCTGGGTGTTCGGCGCTGGCCTGGTCGCCCTTACGCTTTGGCGGCGCTCGAATCCAGGCAAGCCATTATTCACGCTTTCGCCCGCGGGCATTCATTACCGGATCCCCCTGATCAAGGAAGTGCTGATCCCCTGGCGCGAAATTCAGGGTATCGGCACGATCGATGTTGAAGCGACGTACTGGTCGTTCTTCCAGTTCGGTCAGTTCGCAACACGCAATCTGTTGCTCCTGCGCGACGTCACCGTGGTTCTGCTTTCGAAGTCATTTTACGACCAGCGGCTCTTCGTCGACTCAGCCCTGCTGCGCGGCCCCGGATGGAGCGCCAACTTCATTCCCAAGGGTTCGCAGGTCCAGATGGCGTTGCACCACGAGTTCGTATCGGTCGAGCCGCGCGCACTCCGCGCAGCGGTCGAAGCGCGCTGGCTTGCCTTTCGCGACACGCCGGCCGTCGAGCCGGCGAGGACGAGCGTGCCAACTGTTGGGCTGAACGTCGGATCAAGTGCGACGGCATCGCCGAGCAATGTTCCGAAGGCCGCTGCGGCTCCCGCGCCGAAGCCTGACGTCGTGGCAATGGGGGAAAATCCGAAGGTCATCTCGCGCTGGGACACCGTCAAGATCGTTGCCCTCTCGATCGGCATCGCCGTCATGCTGACCAATCTCATCGGGTTGTGGCAGATGCCGGGGCAGGCACAGGAGCGCCAGGAACGCGCAGAAAAAAGCGCAAAAGCGCGCGCGCAACAGAAACATTGGGAGGAGACGTCCAGACGGCTGAAGGAAGAAAGCAAGAAGCGGGAAGTCGAGGAAAGGGAGCGGCAGGAAAAATTCGAGCAGGATATGCGGCGAACTTTTGGTGGCCGATAGCGGCTTGCGGCTGCTGCGGAGAGAGCTGGGTGTCGGCCATTTCCGGAAAGAATGGTGCTGCCAGACAGGATTGAACTGATACTGCAATCCGTCTTGGTATTGATTTTATTGTTCTTTTCAGTCCAGCGATCTGTTTTTGTGTGGCACTCTTGCGGGGTGCCTCTTCTCTAAAGGCTATCACATCCGTACATGCGAATGCCACTGCGGTCAGCGCAGCTTCCTCTACATGGCCGGATGCTGATTTGCGGAAGCCCGGCCCTCGCCTTCGCCCATCAACGTGCCATCCCCGCGCGCTGTGGAACGCCATCTGAAAGCACGCAACCGGCGGTTGACCAAAGAGGCCTGTGTTTCTACGTTGCAGGAAAAGACAATATCGGGGGGAGGGAAATTGCCGATCGAGCACATTCATACTTTTTTGGTCCACCCGGGAAAGGGGGAGAATAGCCCGGCGCCCATCGGTGGAACCACCATAACGCCGAAAGGCAAACTGTCCGATCTCTTGAACGATATTTATGCCAACTCGGACGTCGAATGCGACATCGAGATTTCGTTCGACCATGCCCCAGACGGGTCGCAACAAAACGACTGCCGCGACCTGCTGATTGCGTATCTTCAGAATCCTACGTTGGCGAGAGCCAGACATATCGCAGAGCGGCTACAGAGTAGTTCCGATAGGCGTCCGGGACTCGGTCTGTTGTTTGTGTTGTCCGGCCGTGAGGGGCGCGACCACAAAGCCGTTATTTCGCGGTTCCCTACTGATAGCGCGATCCTGGCTGAAGAACAGGCGAAAAGCCTCACAATCGAGTTTCTTGAGCGTGTGTTTATGAAGAGTGCAACAGCGTACAAAGCAGCAGCGTATCAGCACTCATCATTTCAAACGGGCTTCTGGACGGGGCGGACTATCGACAGGCAGTCCAACACACGGTTTGCCCCCGCATCCGACTATTGGATTTTTGATTTCCTTGCTTCCAATTTCCTCCTTACACCGGCGGCAGGAACGCGCCGGCTAGGAAAAGCTCTGCGAGACGCGGCGAAGTATGCGGCGGACGTCAACACCAAATCGGAGATTGCAGCCGCAGTGACGCTAGCCAAGTCACTGAGAGGGCGACAGACGAGCATCAATGACTTCATGAATCAATTTGGCCTATCTCCCGAAGCGCAAAACGTCGTAATGGGGGTGCTACCTGACCCCGCTATAGCCGAAGAGAGATTTCGGTTTGATCCAGAGGAGTTCCGCAATCAAGTCGCTTTCCGTTCAGTCCAGTTGGACAACGGCGGTCTTCTAACGGCGGAATCTGCGGAGTTTGATGAGGTGTTCACGCGCGAAGTGATCAACGCCCGCACCAACGAGGTGCGCTATTCGACGTCAGGTCACATCGTTAGCGAGCGACTGAGGAAGTCGCAGTGACGAATCTAAGGGCAACATATCAGGAGCGATTTGGAGTTCTGGAGGAACTAGCAAAGCGCCTTGAGAAGCAACTCAATGAATATCTTCAGGGCGAGAAGCGAGTCGATCGCATCGCGGCGCGACCGAAATCGATAGATCGCTTCCTGCAAAAAGCTGAGGCGATGGTCGATGGACATCCGAAGTACGATGACCCGCTCAATCAGATTCAGGACCAACTCGGCGCGCGGGTCATTACATTCTACCTTTCGGACATAGATCGAATTGTTGAGGTCATTAAGAAATACTATCGGCCCATCGAAACTAAGGTTCTTGTTCCGGACCATGAGTGGAAGTTCGGTTACTTTGGTCGACACTTCATTTTGTTGCTTCCGTCAGACGTCATCGACAGAAGTTGGCCGCGGGAGCACGTTCCGGATTTCTTCGAGTTGCAAATCCGCACGCTCTTTCAACACGCTTGGTCAGAAGCAAACCACGACCTGGGTTACAAGCCGGGCGCAACGCCGCTGAAGCCCGAGTCGGAGCGGAAACTTGCCTACACGGCGGCCCAAGCGTGGGGCGCCGATCAGATGTTTGAGGAGCTTTTCCTATCTCAAGAGGCGCCGGCCGCCATAGACGGAGTAGGCTCCGACGTCGGCTTGGGTAACGGGGCTTAGGAAGTAGCCTGCGGATCATCGTCAAAGAGATCAGCCTGCCTAACGTCGCGTTGGCGAGTTTGCCCATCCGATGGTTTGGTCTTCGCCGTAGAGGACAATTCCGCGACCGCCATGCGATAGCCTTCAGCGAAGATTGTCAGCATTTCCAATTTTGTCTCGTCGCTGACTCGAGGAATATCACGAGCATCGACGATGCGAAGTTGCCGCGGTGGCTTTTGCTTGCCGGGCTTCGTCTTCACCTTTGGCACACTGAAGTCCAATATCTGGAAATCAGCCGCCGCGAGATCAGGGTCATCCGCGAGAAGTTCATCCACCAAGCTTGTGAACAGCGATAGCCGCACGTCCGCCAATGGATTGGATCGCCAGAAGCTGAACCACGGAAAGATCAGCTTGCCACCAACTCCGTACAACAGAGGTGGATCGAAGGGCACCCTCAAACCGCGCCCGATAGAGTAGTAGCGACGGTCAATAGTTTGCACAAAGTCAGGGGATACGCTGGCGAAGTGATCCCTGATCAGTGGAAGAACGCCTAACAAATTCTCCCGGACGTCCGATCGCTTAATGTGGCGGCGGATGCCTTCCACGATCTCATCATACGGCTGCTTGAAAACCAGCATGTCCCGTACGGCGCCAAACAACGGGTTGTAGTTAAAGCTTGGAGGACTTTCCGCCAGTGAAACAAGCTTCCGACAAATCCGCTCGGGCGTATTCCGCCAATTCCGAGCAAGGTGCTGTACCGATGGCACTTTAAGCTTTGACACGCCGTCCTCTTTTCATTGCAAAATGAATTTTGGCACGCGCTTGGAGTAGAAACCTACGATTTGTTCGTCGCTGATCTTCATGCCGGGGTTAATTGCCCCTGAGTGATTCCACACAGTGTACCACGGCCCGCCTACCGCATGTGTAAGCTCAACTAGGTCACTCGGCCGGAGTCGCGAATAGAACTCAACAACTTTTTTGAGTACATCTGTCGTGGCATTATCAAATTCATATTGCACAACTTCGCTTCGACCGGTCAGCGGATTGATTCGCCTTGCACGCTCGCGAATCGGCGATCGATCAAAGCTCTTAAATTCGCGGTACAGATAAGGAAGGACGGGGCCGTATTCCCAAGCTTCGAATCGGTGCGCAACTAGCGGGGATTTCAACTCAATCAGCGACCAGACGTGGCAGAAGTAGACGATTTTTTGCAAGGATAGGTTCGAAACTTCCGCTCCGCGTTCGGCGCATTTGTCGAGCACAAAGTTTGCGACTGCTCGTCCATCGTACGGCATTGCTACGCCCATTGTTCCCATTTCGTTCTATTTGATTTCTGTAAGCTCGACAAGGCGCGCGTAGGCGAAGCGGAGCTTATGAACAGCCGAATCACCCTGGATATGGCTATTCGCGGCCAGCGGAGGAGAAGTGACGTTGGACCGGGCCAGAGTTGGAGTTGCCTGCGCTTCACGGGCGAGCAGATCATCGCTATACGCATCGATGAACAGAAGTATTGGTGCAACTTCTACGACACTCCTGGGGGGTTAATTGACGCCCGATGAATTTATCCGAAAGTGGAAGAACGTCGAACTGAACGAGCGGGCGGCGGCTCAATCCCATTTTCTCAATCTCTGCCAGATGCTGGACGAGCCGGCGCCGACCGATGTCGATCCGAAAGGCGAGCGGTACGCCTTTGAGCGCGGCGCGACCAAGACGACTGGCGGCGAAGGTTGGGCTGATGTCTGGAAGCGGGACCACTTTGGCTGGGAGTACAAGGGCAAGCGGAAGGACCTTAGAGCGGCTTTCGCCCAACTGCAGCAATATGCCCTGGCTCTCGAAAATCCGCCGCTGCTGGTTGTCTGCGACATGGACCGGTTTGAAATTCATACCAACTGGACCAACAGCGTCTCTATCGTTCACGCCTTCACGCTTGACGATTTGCGTGATCCCGATATTCGTCAGAAGTTGAAATGGGTCTTTTCCGATCCGGAACGACTCAAGCCGGGTAAGACAAGACAGACACTGACCGAAGAAGCGGCCGCGGAATTTGCTGCGCTCGCCCAGAGGCTGCGTGACCGCGGCCACGATCCCACGGTCGTGGCGCACTTCGTGAACCGGCTCGTGTTCTGCATGTTCGCAGAGGACGCAGAACTGCTGCCGAACAAGATGTTCTTGCGGATGTTGCAGGCCGCCAGGAGCGAGCCCTCGAGATTCCGCCGCCATGCTTCCACGCTGTTCACCGCGATGAAGGACGGCGGATTGGTCGGATTTGAACAGATTGAATGGTTCAATGGCGGTCTGTTCGATGATGGCGAGAGCCTCGATCTGGAAGCCGACGACATTGCGATTTGCCTGCGTGCCGCCGAACTCGATTGGAGTGAGATTGATCCTTCGATTTTCGGGACATTGTTTGTGCGCGGGCTAGACCCGAACAAGCGCTCCGAAACTGGATCAGAATACACTGATCGCGAAAAGATAATCATGATCATCGAGCCGGTGATCACAAAGCCGCTCTTGAATGAATGGGAAAGAGTCCGATCAGGAATTAACAGCTATCTCGATCCCGCTCAGCGCAAGGTTGAGAGCGAACTTGAGAATGCCTCCTCCTTTCCAGAACTGGAGGAAGAAATTCGCGCCGTTAGATCGCATCTTTCCGCACGGCCGCAACTCGAACTGTTTGAAGCCCTCCCGAAGCAGCGCAGGGTTCGGAACCTCGATGCTGTTCGGGCAGGTTTGCGATCGGCGGACAAGGCACTGCTCGACGCTCAGGTTCAAGCGGAAGGCGAGTTGAAGGCTTTTCAGGCCAGACTGCGGACATTGCGCGTGCTGGACCCTGCGTGTGGATCGGGAAATTTTCTTTATCTCGCGCTTGTCGAACTCAAAAATATAGAGCGACGGGTCGCAGTCGAGGCGGAATTGCTGGGCTTTCCCCGTAGTTTTCCCTCGATCGGCCCCGAAGCCCTGCTTGGCATAGAGATCAATCCATATGCGGCCGAACTCGCGCGGGTTTCTGTCTGGATCGGGGAAATTCAGTGGATGCGGCGCAACGGCTTCAACGTCGGCCGCCAACCTATCTTGCGTCCGCTTACCAACATCGAATGCCGCGATGCGATCATCACAGACGAGAGACAGCACGCGCCCTGGCCCGATGCGGACGTTATCATTGGCAACCCTCCATACTTGGGCGCCAAACTCATGAAGCGCCGCTTGGGCGTAGCGCAAACGGAGGCAATCCGCGCGTTGTACGAGGGGCGGCTGCCGGGCTTTACCGACCTTGTTTGCTATTGGTTTGAACGGGCTCGCGAGCTTATCGAGAGAGGCGTGGTCCAGCGCGCGGGTCTCGTTGCTACCAACTCGATCAGAAAGAATACCAATCTGCCAGTGATGCAGCGCATCGCTGCGACCACCCGGATTTATGAGGCATGGAATGAAGAGCAATGGACGGTCGACGGCGCGGCGGTTGACGTTTCGCTGATCTGCTTTGGTAGCGCGGACGGCCTTGAGACCCAACTGAATGGCGTTCAAGTTAATTCGATTAATCCGGACCTGACCTCGGGGCTCAATCTAACGCTGGCAAGGCCGCTACGTGAAAACAAGAATGGGGCCTATCTTGGCATACAGAAGAGTGGTCCATTCGACGTGTCTGGGGAGATCGCGCGCGCTTGGATGCGAGAACCGACCAACCCAAACGGCCGAACAAATGCTGAGGTGCTGAAGCCATATTGGAATGGCGATGACCTAACTGGCCGGCCTCGTGACGTTTGGTTCATCGATTTTCCGTTGGGCCTCTCAAGGGCTGAAGTCTCTCTGTTCACCAAGCCGTTTCGTCATGTCGAAACTACTCTGGATGAAGACGGAAAGACCGTACAACAATTGAGAGAGGATCTTGGCGAGAGAGCCGGGCCGCGCTGGTGGGAGCCGCATTGGCCCCGTCCCGGGATGCGCAAAAAGATCGAAGCGCTGCCGCGATACATCGTCACGCCAGAAACGGCGCAATACCGACTCTTTGTGTGGCTATCCTATCCGGTGCTGCCCGACAAGAATCTCATCGTCATCCCGCGAGAAGACGACCTCATGTTCGGTCTCTTGCACAGTCGCTTTCACGAACTCTGGGCGCTCCGAAAGGGTTCCGATCTCGAAGATCGGCCGCGGTACACGCATACGACCACGTTTGCCACTTTTCCTTTTCCGGCCGGAATGACGCCTACCGTGCCCGTCGAGGAGGCAAGAGCGCACCTCGCTGCCGAGCCCATTGAGACCGCCGCACGTCGATTGAATGAACTTCGCAGTGCTTGGCTCTACCCTGAAAATCGCATCAATCGAACTCCCGAGGTCGTGCCCGGCTTTCCAGACCGGCTATTGCCCAACGGCCCAGAGGCGGAGCGCGAATTGTCCGCACGAACGTTGACCGCTCTCTACAATGAACGGCCGACATGGTTGGTAGAAGCGCATCTAGCGCTTGATGCTGCGGTGGCTGCCGCATACACATGGCCGGCCGACATCTCAGATGACGAAGCCCTTGCGCGGCTGTTCGTGTTGAATCAAGAGAGAGCCGCCGGTGTGGGCCCACTCGTGATGGCAGACGAAATGCAGGATTGAAATGGCGCCATTCTGATTGCTTCGCGCCGTCCTCCTCCATAGTCGCTGGTCGGTGTGCGGCAACCTCTAACGAGGGTTGGCGGCGCCTATGAGCGCTAGCACCAAGCATGCTAGACCTCCAGAGTGCTTGAATGCGACGTGACGGCGAATCGCAGTACCAAGACCGAAGTTCGATTGAGCCGCCGCGTAAGAGCTTACCCGTCTATGGTCCGAAACGGTCCGTGCAAGCCGCATATGGTGGACCAGCCTCGGAGACTCTGAATGTTAGATGCATATTTGAGGAAAGGGGCTCGGCTACCTACCGAGGCTAGTGAAGGGCGCAGGGTTATCGAAGACGTCATTACGTCTACTCTATTCGGCCCATTGAAATTCATGTCCCCTGGTCATTCTGGCCAGATCCTTTCTTGGCTTACCCGCCAACAATGTAATGTGGAAGCCGAGGTTTGGAGCATTCAGTTATGGCCCCGCCTCTCAGTAGATGAGGCCTCGGCGAATGAATACACGATTGAGCCAGACCTGATCATAGATGGTTGCCTTGGCAAAAAGCCGTTTCGCTGGATTATTGAAGTGAAGTGGGACGCGGTATTGCATCGCCAGCAGGTTCAGGACCAAGTCCGGATTTGCACGAAATATCAAGCAAATTGGATTCATGTCTCACTAGTGAAATCGGCCGATCTTGCCGCGTTTGAATTTCCGGGGACGACAATAATCCAATGGAACCAGGCGCTGAGGGTTCTTCAAGATGTTCTTCGCTCCGGTGCGGCGGAAGGCGCCAGCCTGATATGGTGCAAAGATGTGATCGCATTTCTCGAAAAGCTTGGAGTGGGTACGTTTGAAGGCTTTGGACAGTTGAATTTGGAGCCAGTGACAGTTGAAGCATTTGATCTATCGATTTGGCGCGGAATTTCTTTGCGTGATCTGATTGAGGTTGTGACTCCAGTCAGCTTCTCACTGCGGTCCGATGGAGCTTTTGATGTCTAATATCTACAATTCGTTTTTGAACGTCGTGAAGGTCACAAGCGAACTCTCGGCTCTTCAACAATCAGCACGAGACTTATTTCAACCGCCGGAGGGATTTGGTCTCTCGTCTTTTTCGTGGACGCCGCATGAGAAGTCGGCGGAGCACGAATGGGTGTGCGTCTGGGCGGCAATCGGCGCGACGGTTTTCGTTGAGGGGCCAAGGAAGAACAGACCCATCGGTCGCTTGCTTCTCTGTATGGACCTTTTCAGGCAAACGGCCCCAACTACCGTGAGAACTGTATTGCCCCATTCCACAGAAAGTTTTTTGACGTGCGTCTTTATCGCTGGGAGCAACGTCACCGACAAAACGTATGATCCTGTGTCTCTCCAATTCACGACCGACGGATGGCCAATGCTTGCAGAAATGTTCGTGGCCCATGAAAGCGGAAGGCTGCTTCAATATCTGGAGCCGGAGGAACAGGACTTGGCAGACTGGACACAGCGCGCTTGGCTGTTTGCGGTGCCTCTCTCGGCAATTTCCAACAGGGAGCAGTTCCGAACGGAACTCGTCGCCCCATACTGGAACGCTATCACGAACAAGAATCCAGGAACTATTTTCCCGGAGGGCAGCGCTGCTTGCCGATTTCCGCTAGCTCGCTCTTCCGTTGGCTGATCAAGCTTGATGGCGCAAGATGGTCCTGCCCAAACAACAATATCAGATTGCGGCGAACCACGGGGGCTGGCGTTTACCCTCGGCGTGGACTCGTGAAATTTAAGGCATCACTATTGTCAACTATGGGGCCGCCAATTCCCCGCTCGGGGAATTTCCGGACGCCGCTGTCAAACATTTGCCGGGTCACGGCCCCCTTCAGTTGAGGCCTTGGTTGCAGGTCCACCACTTGCGCCTCGGCAATCCCGCCAGGGCTTTTACCCTTGAGGAAGGAAATATGAGCCGTCTCTTCTACGACCCCAACACCAAACGTCCTTACGTCGGCCTCCGGCTGCCAGTCGAACAACTGGCCGCACTGGACGAGGCGCGGATCAAATTGCGTCAGAGCAGGTCGGAGTTCACGCGGCGGGCCATCGCCGAGCATCTGCAACGGATTCAGACCGTCGCGAACTAACCACCCCCACAAAGAGAAAGCCCCAAGGCGCGACCAACGCCTCGGGGCTCGATGACAATCACCTGAAGATAGAAACACATGGCACAAATCGCCCGAAAGAACAAGCACAGCAACGACAATAGCCGACCGGCCAAGGTCATCACGTCGCCGGAAGGCGTGAAGATTCAGATCACCGCGGGCCGAAAATTTCAAACGATCCGAGCCTTTGCCGGCGATCCTGAAATTACCGATGCTCAATTCAGGGCGCTGGTTTGCATCGTTGACCGGTTAGATGAAGGCTATTCTCTCGATGAAAGTCGGTGGGGAAGCGCCTATCCAGATTTCGAAACGCTGGCGAAAGATATCGCGAAGGATGAGCGCGCGGCAAAGCGAATTGTCAAAGAACTGGAGACCGGCCAGCGTGAGACCCGCTCCGGTGGGGTGACGAAGCTTGTCCCATCCAAGGCCGTTCTAAACGTGCAACGCTCCAAGGCCAAGAAGAAGCATAACGTCAATCTGTATCGGTTGAAGGACTGGGGAGCGTTCGCGGTCGATGCATCCGAGAAGGATGCGGTGGCTGCACCGTCACAGTTCGGAGAGGGGGCCGTCACCTGTAAGGAAGGGTGCGGTGACCTGTCAGATGGGGTGCAGTCACCTGTAACAGAGGGGGCGGTGACCGCACCCGACTCTACTCACTTGCCCACCTCATCAACCCATCTCATCAACTCACCTCATACCGCGCCCGCCCGTGGCGAGCGTATGCCGGCTGATTTGGCTGAGCCTCGATTCCATAGTGCTACCCGTGCCGCGCGCTGGCCGCACGACTGGATGGATCGGTTCTGGGAATCGTGTCTGAAGCAAGAGGGGAAGACCGCGACCCACAAACTGCTCGATGAGATCAGAAGGAAGGGCCAGGTCTCCTTTGACGACATCCTCCACGGAATGAAGGCATACGCTCTCTCGGTCAAAGGAGAGGATGAAAAATACATCAAGAAACCGGCAAACTTCATCAAGGAAGAAATGTGGAAGGACGCGGCGTCGTTCAAACCCAGGCCGGCGAACTCAAACCGCCCTGCCTACCGGCAGGTGGTTGCCATCTAGTGAAAATTGCGTCCGCCGGTCCAACCGTGATGTTGCCGGCTGGGTACTGGATTTGGATAGCGCGCCAGCCCGCCATATCGAGCCGCAAGGCGTTAGCTGGAGTGAGCCGCTACGTTTCAGCTCTCAATCACCTTGCGGCCTGAGCGGCCACGCCAGCGCGTTCTAGGCGCGTTGCTGTTTTCAACTCACCGGGAACCGCTGATCGTATGATAAGCGGCACGATGATCGTCATCGCTTCCCTAAGGGCACATCGATCACCGTTGAAGTCCGTCAACTCGGCGTTTACCTGCCAAGCATTCCCAAGCAGGAAACAGCACGTAATCTTGCAGCGTGTTAATTGCTGCCTCGATGGAGTCCGAGGTGCAGGGGAAAGCGGTCTAAAAGGAGCGGCGCGGATGTGCTGTTCGCTCGTCCGATGCGTTCTCCTTAAAAGGGAGCACTGGCATTTCGACTTGCATTTGCATTTACCGGCAGCTTCCGTTGACAAAAGCCGGGTACTCTGGTATGTATTCAGGCACAATCGGACAAGATATGAGATAGCAATAAGGCCACCCTCGGGTGGCCTTTGTTGTTTCTGCATTTGAACCCTAAGCCCGCTGCGCTCTTACCCAGCGCAGGCGGGCTTTTCTTTTGGAGAAAGAAGAATGACACCGAAGTTTGATGCCGCTGCGCTCGTCGCATCACCAATGCGGAACATCAGCGTTCTGTTGCCGGAGGCGCTTCTAAATGAGATCGACAAGGCCGCTGTCCGCGACGACCCGTCCGCACCCAACAGATCGTCCTGGATGCGCCGTGCGTTGATCGGCCAACTCAAGCGTGAGGCCGCGTAATGGAGGATCACCTTGAAGACCTGATACTGACCGAGGCGCGCAGGCAGGGCATTCAGCCGAACGCGGATGCCATGCGGAAAGCGGCCATCGATCTCGCCGGCAGCGTCATGACCAGCGATGGACTGATCGCACTGCCCGGTCGTGGCAGCATCACCACGGCAGATTTCGTCCGCTCGTTGCAAAAGCAGATGCCCGAGGCGTTCGGAACGCTCAATGAAGGCAAGCCGGCCATCAAACCGAGCGGCAATCTGACGGCCGACATGAAGGCGGAACTCGAATCCAGCCGCCGCAAGCAATCAATGCCAGCCGACTGGGGATCAGTTAGAGCCAGGTATTCCCCCGACAGCCTCACGGCTCGCTACATGGAAGAACTCGCGGCAAGCCGCCCCGGAAAGCAAGGAACAAGAAAATGAAAACAGGATATCGAGCACGCATGGCCGGGGCTTTTGAGCGGGCCGAGCGGTACAACGTTGGCGAAGATGTTCGGGCTGCTCGTGGCGTCACACTGGCGCTCTACGATCTGCGGAGGCGGCAATCCAACGCCGATCAGCGGGTCAATGAGGCCCGGACAAAGCTTGAGGCCGTTGACGTGAAAGCGCTGGAAGCCGAACTAAACGCCGCACTAGCGGAGCAAACCGCGATTGCGGAAGAGTTGAAAGCGGTGGAGCAGGCAACGTTGGCAGCGTGACCGGCAACCGGTTAGAGTTTGGACGGCGGTTTAGCGGCTTCACTCACAGAGGGGCCGCCGTCCTTTGGAGATGCAACAACGGTGGTTTTGAGACGATCCGGACTGCTTACAACGCTCGCGCTGGCTCTCACCGTTGCGCCTCCCGCTCTTATCCTTCCTACGCCGGCAATGGCCGAGACCCAGTATCCCACGCCGACTCGCGATGGCCGGGAACGCTTTCAGCGCACAGGCACATGTCCTACCGGGTTCGTCGGTAAAGGGCACAAATGCGAGGCTCTGCGCGCTGACACGCCGCACGCCTACCCGGTGATCCCGGGCAAGCCCTGTCCATCCGGCACGTTCCGGAGCGGCGACGCTTGCAAGGCGTTCCGGTGAGCTAGTGGGTTAAGCCGCTGGCTGGGCACTCTTCGTCCGTTTGGCGATCTTGGCGATTGTTGCCCGGCTACAATCGGTAGCGTTCGCGATTGAAGTCCACGACATGCCGGCCCTGAGCATGTTGGCGATCTCGCCATTGCGCTTGGTATCTTCCGGCCTTCCCTTGTATTTGCCTTCCACCTTTGCCTTGGCTTGCCCCTGGGCCTGCCTGCGTCGGCGATCGTCGTAATCCTTGCGGGCGACAGCGGCAAGCACGTCCAACAGCATGCCGTTGATGGCTTCGAACATGCGCCCGGTGAACTCATCGGCGGAGCTGGTGGCCATCATCCACGAGGTGGGAAGGTCCAAGGCCACGACGCGCACACGGCGGGCGGTTAGTTCAGCTTTCAGCCGTTCCCAATCGGAGGCAGTCAAGCGCGACAAGCGATCGACCTGCTCAACCAGGAGGATGTCACCAGGACACGCATCAGCGAGCAGCCGGAACAGTTCGGGTCGAGAGAGCTTCGCGCCGCTCTCGTTTTCGACGTACCAAGCCGCGATCGTCAGACCACGTTCTGCGGCGAACGTCCGCAACTGCTCCCGGGCGCGGGTTGCGTCCTGTTCGGATGTGGAAGCCCTGAGATAAGCACGAACGAACATCTATAAGTCCTCAGTTCAGTTTGGATGGTTCACTTATAAATGGTTCATTTTGAATGGTCAAGACGATTTATTGAACCACCCTTGCGATGGTCCGCGAGAGGCATACCCAAACTGAACCACCATTCGACGGGCTCGTCGGGCGCGCTCTCTGGGCCGGCGAGCGAACACTGCCGGGCTCAAGTCAGTCTGCGGAGCTTCCTGATGATCTCCCGCAGGTCATTCGCATAGTCCTCGATGGTCCGCAGAAGCTCCTCTATGCGCGAAGGCATAGGCTTTGGCTGCGCCTCTTTCCGTGCTGGCTCAGCAGGATGGTTCATCGTCTGACGATTGGGAAATCGCCGCAGGCATGCTTGAGCTAAATCAACGGTCGAAAGTGATGGCGCGTGGAGCACCTGCGCCCCTGCATCGGCACCGGCCCGGCGAAAGGTTTCGGGGCACTCAATTGAGGGCACCGGAGTAGTCGATTTCTTTTATGCGGCATGGGGTCCCGTGTTGCTGAGGCGTTCAGACTTCGAACCGCTAAAAGGCCCCTTTTCAAAAGACCCCCCGTTTTCGGGGCCCCATTTCCGCGTGCCGCGCTCGCTGAAGCGCCTCGCGATTCCACGCCATGCGGCGAGCGCCGCACCATCATCGCCAACACGCGGTAGCCGCGTGCGTGCCAATAACAGGAACACCATGTCTGAACACTTGAACGTCCGCACCACACTATCGGCCAGGGATCACGCATCGCCGGTCATTGCGAAGCTTCTCTCCAGCGTCAAGGAACTAGAAAAGGTTACCAAGCGCCTCAATGCTTCCTTCGGCGATGCCGGTCGCACCGGTATGGAAGCGATGGCCGGTTTCGACCGCACCGTCCGCGCTGCCAGCGCGCAACTGAAGGGTATGGAGAACATTACCCGGTCCGCTGCCCGCAACTACTCGACCGATTGGACCCGAGCCAATGCCAAGCGCTTGAGCGACGCGCGCCATATGTATCAGACCCTTGAACGATTGGAGGCTGGTTATCATCGCCAGATTGAGCGCCGTATGGCCGCAGAACGTCTGTCATCCGGTGCCGGCAGATCATCCGGAAGTATGGGCCGGCTGCCCGCGCCGCGTATCCGATCGATGGTTATTGGCGGTTCTATTGCGGGTGCCGGTATCGGGAGCGCCCTCAAAAAGAGGGCTGAGACTCAGGCCGCTGAAGTCCGCGCGTCCATGTTCGGTGATCTGACCAAGGGAGAGGTTGAATCACTTCGCAAAAACTTCGCTGACCGCGCTGGGATCAAGTATGGCGTCGGCACAACCAAGGTCATTGACACGGCGGTGGAAGGATTGAAGGCAGGTATCAGCAAACAATTCGCTGGCGAGTTCTCTGACCTTGCACTGAAGGCGCAGGCCGGTCTCGACGTTAACCCGCAAGAAGTCGGCAAATTGTTGGGCCGTCTTTCGACTCAGATGCCGTGGAGCAAAGACCGCTTCAGCAAAATCCTAAACTCGGTCGCCGTAGCAAACAACTCCACCGCAGCGGACGGAAATGAAATCATTGAAGCGATGCGGCGCAGTCTGTCGGCGCTCGTAACAACCAAGATGACGCCGGAGCAACTGGCGGCTCTCGATGCAATACAGATCAGTCTAGGAACGCAGCCCTTCAAATCGGGCACATTTATTTCGTTCCTGACCTCGCAGGTTGCCGGTGCAGATTCCGCCCATGGTCAGCAAGGTAGCGACCTCGCATCTGCCGCGAATGCCCTTGGCTTTGGTGGCCGTGGCGCCATGGCGAAAGCCATGAGAGATCGGCCGATGGAAGCCATTCAACAGATCCTCGATATGCTCGCCAAAATGCCGGAGAAGCTTCGGACGAAAGTCGCGAAACAGATCGGCGGACGCGAATGGATGGACGAATTGTTGACCATGGTTCTCGGCCGCGACAAATTGAAAGATGTTCTGAAGGACATCGAAAAGAAGCCGGGCTTTCTGGACAGCACCGCCCTGCAGAAAATTCGTTCGATGCAAGGCCGATGGGCCTCTATCGTCGCCGCATTAGGTCTCGTTTGGGAAAAGGTTGGTGCCGGTTTCGAAAACTGGTTCAATCAGATTTCCGATAGCATCATTCGCCTTGCGGACTCCTTCAACTTCGACACGATAAGACAGCACGTTGATGCGCTTGTCGATGGACTGCGTGAAGGATTTGGGCTCAAGGATTGGGGCGATACGGTCAAGTCCCTTGCCGACACCTTCGATGTAGGCACCGTCGCGAAGTGGCGGGATTTCGGGAAGGGATTCGCGGAAGGCATCCGGGAGTTCGCAAGTGGACTGAAAACAGCGTTTTCGGTGTTCGGCTTCCTTACGGGGAAAAATCCAGCGAACGCGCAGGAGATGGGTAACCTCGTTGCGCAGTTGAGCGGCCTTGCCGTCGCTCTCGCTGTATTGGCGCCAACCATCTCCGTTCTCGCGGCCCTCAGCCTGGGCCTGACCGGTCTCGGCACCGCGCTTGGCTTTATCGGGAGCATCCCCGCCGCTGTTGCGCTTCTCAGCATGTTCGCTGCCAGGAATCAGACTATCGGTGTTGCGGATGATAAAATCCGCGGGACGGACCCCAATACAGGCAGGCGCGAGTCATACAAGGATTGGCAAGATCGCATCGAAACAAGGAAGCGCCTCCGGAACTACAAGCCGTCCGGTGATCCACTGTTCCAGCCAACGAACTATACCGGATCAACTGATTTCTCCGGCCGTCGCCGCAACTCTGACCTTTCCGAGAACTTCAACAAGTTCGCCGGCAAAATTGAGCGCGTGGCGTTCATGTCAAGCGGTGGTGGCATCCAGCACGCTGCAATTGGTGGCGGATCGGGCCGGGACCTAGACGGCTCCGGTGGTGGTCTCGGTGCTCGCAGATTCATCGGCGACGTTCCGGGCCTCTTGAAGAGTGTGCCGGGTCAAAAGCTTCCGTCCTTTGGCATCGGATCGAATGGCATCATCCGCCGAGAGAACATTCCGTCCTTTTCGGGCGGCGGTGGAAGCGTCGCTTCTGGTGGTTCTGGTGTTGGCGGAGGTATCGTCCATCCTAAGAACATCCCGTCGTTCAACGGTGGTGGCGGTTCAGCGGCTGACAATGCCGGCGCGGGGCTGTCTGGAAACACCTTTCTTGCGGCCCGACGCGCTCGATTCAAAGAGGAACTGGATGCCAATCCGGAGCTAAAGAAACAGCTTGCTGCTGTTATCGACCTCGAAAATCCGGGTGCAGGTACGGCCGTGGCCGAAAGCTTGATGAACCGCATGGACATGAATGGGGGTTCGGTTCAGAGCGCTCTCCGTTTGCACAACCGGAGAAAGAGTTTCTACGGACCGGTCCGCAAAGGTCTCGATATCGCGAGGCTGCGTGAGCTGGAGCGCAATCCGGCGCGAATGGCGGCCCGTATGCAAAACATCGATGAGGCTCTCGCAGGGAGCAACCTGATCAAGGGTCACACCGATCAGGGTAGCGCGGGCGACCCGAACTACGTCGCTGGTGGAACGGGCGTCAACATCAACCGTGAACGGTTTAACGACTGGGGCGCGGGCAAGTGGGGAAAACTCCGGGGCCACGCCGCCTCCCGGGCTTACCGGGAATGGTCGCAAAGGAATGTGGAGTCGGCGGGCGGTGCGCCCGTTGTCAGCAACGTTCCGTCACCTGCGGACACCATTAAGAACGTGCCGCCGGCAGTCGCGCCGGGAATCGGTGCTGGCGATGCCCGTCTGACCCCAGGGGGCAACGTTGCCATCCACATCAATGGCAGCAGTCACGATCCGGAAGCACTGGCAACGCTGGTGCAGCGTCGGATCGATGAGTCGATGAACTGGCGCACCCACGATACCGCGTCCGAGTACACCTAACCAATGACGGAGTCACTCCACCTAAGGCCCTGCCATTCCTGGCGGGGCCTTTTTCTTTCTCTGACGAATGACTCGGATGCAAATGGCAAAGCAAACCAAGACCGGCAACAATAAGAAATCTACAAGGAAGGAACCCCTGAGAATGATCCGTCATCACCGTGAGTACAGCGTCGAACACCGCAACGGCAAATACGTCGCCAAGCCGCTGGATGGAGACAAGTTGAAGATTTGCTCCAACTATCTGCCTCGCGTCCTGGCCGCAATCGATACTCTCTGGGATGGCCTCTCACAGGTCCCGGCCGTCGCTCCCGATGAGATCATTGGACCGCGCTGGCTTAGAGAATGGTTGGCAAACCCCGCCAGCGTCATTGACGTTGACGATGCCTACCGGCGCGGCGCGTGCTGATGACATCAACATGATCCGGACTTGGCGATGTCTGAAATGTTTTCGGAAGCCGACATCCCGGACAGGCCTTCGGTACGGCCGTTTTGGGCCAACAGCGGATGTGAAGTAGTATAGTCAGCATCGCTGCCCAAAAGTTCACACCATAAAGGCGATAGTACCGGGAATATTGAGTAGTATTCTCCGTGGTGTGGACCTGATCGCGATCTAGACTGCTGTGACCTCATAGCGGAGATCAGCCGGAGCGGGAGCGACCTCCATGGCGAACGCTCTTGTAATCCACAAGGATCGTTTTCCCCAGTCACAGAGGAACCTTCGCGCGGCACAATACGTACGTATGTCCACAGAGTTTCAGCAATACTCAATCGAAAATCAGGCGGTGGTGATCGGTGCTTACGCGCAATTGCACAATCTCTCAATCGTCCGCACGTATCGAGACGAAGGCGAGAGCGGCCTCACAATCAAAAACAGAATGGGTCTCGCCCAACTGGTAAATGACGTCCAAGCTGGCAATGCCGAGTTTGGTACCATTCTCGTTTATGACGTCAGCCGCTGGGGGCGGTTTCAGGATGTTGATGAGAGCGCCTACTATGAGTTCATCTGCAAACAAGCCGGCACCAAAGTTGCGTATTGCGCGGAACAGTTCCAAAACGACGGTAGCCTAATTTCGCAGATCCTCAAAAACATAAAAAGAGTGATGGCTGCGGAATACAGTCGAGAACTTTCCGCGAAGGTTTATGCCGGACAGTCTCGCTTTGCGAAGCTTGGGTTCAAAATGGGCGGCAAGGTTGCCTATGGCTTAGAGCGAGTTGTAGTAGACGAGCATTCTCAGCCGAAAGGCATTCTGAAGGCCGGAGAGCGTAAGTATCTAAGCACGGAGCATGTGAGGCTCCGTCCTGGATCGCCCGCTGAAGTCGCTACTGTGAATTGGATTTTTCAGGAGTTTCTTCGGGGTACCACAGAGAAGAGAATTGCGCGGGAACTCAATCTCAGGCGTGTGCCGACAAATCATGGACGGCCGTGGAAACGAACCTTTGTCACCGACCTTCTGAGAAACGAGGTTTATATCGGAAATCTCATCTACAACCGGGTAGGTCAGAAGCTTGGAAGCAAAAAATACGCAAACCCAGAAAAGCTCTGGATCAGAACAGAGGGCTGCGTCGAACCTATCATCGACCGAGATGTTTTTCTGCGTGTGAGAACAATCATGCAGGAGCGTCGCGTCGACATCTCCGAGGACGAGATGTTGGCCCGTCTGCGTCGGGTTTTGATGAAGAGAGGGAAACTCTCCATGCCCATCATCGACAAGACAGTTGGTCTGCCTTGTTCGCGTACATACTTGAAGCACTTTGGCAGTCTTAAGAATGTTTACCGCTTGCTCGGATACACCGGTAGCCGTTGGTGGGATGCCATGGAAATTCACAGGCGTTGGACCGCCTTGAACGCCGGAAATGCTGAGCTTCTCCGCGAGAAATTTGAAAAGTTGGGATACACGGCAACTTTTGGCTATGGAATGCCTGCGAGTGAAAGGGGTTGGCAATATCTGCTTTAGGTTAGCCCGATGGCAGGCCTATTACGAAAATCATGCGTGGCGCTGGGCGGTTCGGCGTAGAATGAAGTCCCCCGTAGGATGGGTAGTCGTCACCCGCCTAGGCGAACACAACAAGGAAGTTCTGGACTACCTACTACTGCCTTCAACATCATTTAAAAGAGTATGGCTGACTTTTTCCGAGAGAACTCGCGAGGCTCACAAGATAGAAAGCTTCGCGAGTTTCGCAGACCTGTCTCGATCGATCGTTCGGCGCATGAGCAAACATAGATCGGCCGCTTGAGGTCCGCTATGGGTCTTGGCTGTGTGAAAACGCGTCTCAGCCAATGACGCTCAGAATTGTTTTCTCAATCGCCTTCTGCCGGAAGCACCTATCAGTGCGATTGGTTTCCGCAACGACGAAATCGAGATGAAAATTTCACGCGCAAGTTCAGCGTTTGAGTTTTCACACAGCCTGGGTCAAAAGGCGCCGTTCGGAAGATCGTTCGGCGGCTTCCGGTTTGCCCCGACAAGCCGACAATCGCAGAGCCGGACCGGACTTCGCTTTCGGGCCAACAGTCGACATCGCGCCGCTTTTATTCTCCGAGCGTGAGACAAACTGGTGGTGCCGCTCAAGCATGGCCGGATTTTTTGCAAGCCGATGACCTGCACACACAGTTCACCAGCTTCAAGTGCAGCCCTTAACGTCAGGATTTTCAACGAACTTATCGCGAGATCGGTGTGCACGAGGGATCGGTCGTGGGACCAAGATGTCCAGCTTGGCCTGCCGGCTCAAAACGCTTCCATTTGTATCCTTCAACGAAAACTTTAGATGATAGTGGGCTGATTTCTCGGCGAGGTAGATTATCTTCAACTTACCAGCCGAATTAGGCGCGATGCATTCCGATAAACTCAAGGTCAAAGGAAACTTTCCGGGATCATCAGGAAGATTCACATTGAAGTATCCGCTCCAAGGAATGTTACCTCCGCCCCCAAAGCACTGGTAAATTGTACTTCTAAATGTCTCATGCTGTCTGGTCCCGACGTCGTCAATGTAATCGAGCCTTCCGATTGCAGTAAGATAGCCATTGGCGGCGCATCCCATACCTTGCCCCGAGAATTGATCCCACTTTGCTTCGGCGGGCACTAAGTCAGCGATGTCCACAACAGCGACTTCATCAAGCTTGTCGATAGAATACGTCTTTGAAGCGATAATGGAGTAACCTCCCGTTGGATCTTTACTGCCAACCAACAATTTTAGCTTGGCGTCCTTTGCTGCTCCCCATCCTCTATTATGTATCACCATATTTTGCTTCTTTCCCGAAACGTATCCATCAATCTCGTCGATGTCTAAAATTACGCTTTTGATCGCATGCATCTCAACAACGTCTATTTGCAGCAAGCTATAAACAATGGGAGCTTTCGTAGGGTTCACTAAGTTAAAGGACATCCAAGGGTGGCCCCAATTAACTCCCTCGTGAAAATCGCCATCGGGGTATTGGTCCGATCTCGATCTCTGACTATAAGAAAAGGCGCTTGTCAGAGTCGCTATGCCGTCTCGTTCGGAGAAAGTGTATTGGACATCATCGGCATGTGTGATTTTCGGGAGGGAGATTGTTTTCCCGATTTCATCGCCAATATCTGAAACTTTTGAAAAGACGCCTGCCTTGTCAGCATCATCCGAGGAATCAGCTCTAGCTTGGTTGATAAAGAAACTGGGGCTTGGCCGGACGTGAATTACAAAAAGCGCAACAAGCGCGATGATGAATAACAGGAACGAGAGAAACGAGACTAGGAAAACTGTTGGACGCGAATCATCCTTGAACGACTTCAAGAAATGGAACAGTTGGCCAAAGACGATGAACCCGACGCCTACGCCGCCGACCAATATCAGTCCTAAATAATCACCCGGTCGGGCGAACGAAACTAATGCACCGACTACTACAATTATGATTAGACCAGAGAGTTGAATACGGCCTCGAAGCCTTGGCAGCACTTCACTCAGGGTTTTTCCAATAGCCACGAAATCCATCACGGCCCTCCAAAAAACCAATCTGTCTCCCAATCAGCCCAAGCTTACGATTTCGATTTTGTCATAGAAGTCGCCAAAGCTGCTCACGGTGCGCACCCCGAGCTAAGCGGCCTGCTCTGAGTAACTATCAGAGATTGCGTCTGGGTGCAAAGCCGAGAGGACTGGCCGAAGGCCGCCTTGGGTCCAAAAGGCGAAATTCCGGCGTGACCGGCGCACATCTCAATCAGGCCTGAAAGCGGACATGTGTCGTTTTATGAGCCCACCCGCTAACCAGCCCCGGTCCGAATCGCAATGTGGGGAATAGCGGCAACCACGCGGGCCATGGCCATAACCGACACGTCTCCATAATCCTCCCCGGATGTTCGCGCCGCATGGCCTTGGATGCAGTCAACGGTTCGGTGATCCATCCCGAGGTTGCGGCTGATCGTCTTGAAGCGGTGCCGCCATGCATGGTTGGGCTGGACACGTTCGTCTGTCACAACCGTTCGAACAAATTCAACCACGCGCTTGTAAGCGCCCTTCGCGAACAGCGGGCCGTCTTCGGAGGTCTCGACGAAACGCAACAGGCCCAAAGCGATCAGGTGTTGATGTACTGGCACCAGTCGGTACATCCCTGATTTGATACTGCCGGCCAGTGGATTGAGATCGAAAATGTGGTGCCTGGCCTCTTTGCGGACATCTTCCTTGCGAAGTTGCAACACCTCTGCAATCCGGCAGCCGGTGTACGCCGCTATGAGCGGAGCCCATCGCTTGGCTGCGGCGGTCTTGGCATCCTCTTTCGGTTTCCGAGCGTAGCTAAGGCACGCGGCGAATATTGCTGTGGCCTCCGCATCCGTGAAGCCTTTCGACCGAGTCTGCTTTTTCTTTTCCGCCTTGATCTTGATAGCGTCAGCCGGATTTTTGGTCAGCTTCCGATTGTCAACCGCCCAACCGAACACTGATCGTATCCCAGGCAAGTCACCATCCTTCAAGCTCTTGGCAGTCACCACCTTGAGCCGGGCGTCCTTGAACGCCAGCATGTCCTGCTCAGTCACGCGGCCGGCATCGTCATGCCCCAGATGCTTGACAAGCCGGTCTATAGCCCCGGTGTAGGTGTCATAAGTTTTTTGTGAGCGGCCGGTGGCCTTGGCTTCCTGCCACCAGAGATCAAGCAGACCAGTGATCGTATGCTTTGGTTTGACCGCTGCCACGGTTTCGATAGACGGGAAGCGAAGCGCCTTGATATCGGGGGTATAGTCCCCCTCCGCATTGCGGCGTAGCTGCCACCCAGCATCTAAGCTGGCCGTCCCAACGAGGCGCAGGAAGCGCCGCCGATCATTCGGGTTCAGGTGAATGCGCTGGCGGATCAGAATCCAATCCGCGAGAAGCCCGAATCGATCTTCCAGCGCGTCATGCTGATCGGCCGGCAAAGCGTTCACGGCCGCCGTGAGATCACCTTCGCCAAGCAATTCCCTCGCAGCATTCGCTTCGTTCGGCATCAGCGCGGCCGACGGTGGATTTTTGATGCGACCTTCGAGCGCCGCCCTATGCAAGGCCTTGTGATATGACCACGCGGACGGTTCGCCGGGATTGTCGCCGTGGATTTCCTGATAGAGCAGGTACGTCCCTCCGCTCAGGGCAACCATATCTTTGTGCGATAGGTTGATTGGATCAGCCCCGCTCAATTCGAACAGCCTTCTCAGGTGATCGAGCGCGTTTGCTTGTCTCGCCTCTGCGATGGTCCGGTCGTCAGTTTCGAGGCTGAATGCCACGTCGCTCCCGATCGTCACCGTCTTGATGCAGGGGCCATCATTCGGGTTGCCAAGGCTGAGCAGGACGCGTTTGCCGCGTAGCTGAGCTGCGACCTTGGCCGGAACGCGAACGCGGAATTGCGGGATGTTGGATCGGGCGCGTTTGGACATTGAGAAGTTCAAGGAAACCATGGTTCTGTGTGGCACTTTTGTGTGGCACTCAGGACCGAATTTCCAATAAAATCAATGCAGCCAACGGGATAAATGGTGCTGCCAGACAGGATTGAACTGTCGACCTCTCCATTACCAATGGAGTGCTCTACCACTGAGCTACGGCAGCATGCCCGGTATCTCTGGGAATCGGCCCCAACGGGCTCCCACTAGGCGGCCGGTTCTTGCCACAAGGGCCCCTCTGGCGCAAGCACGCGGGCGGGCCGGGAAGGGCCCAAAATCGTGAAAAATCGGCGTGGTCGGCGGCGAAGTCCCTCAAAATGGTCAACTTCCGGCCAATCCGGTTCCCCAAGGCGTCGAATCGTCACCGCGCCTTCAATTGGCTCGCCGTCGGTTCGACGGGGGCGTTGCGGCGAGGGACCGCGAAACGCACTATGGTTCGGCGGCAGCGGGCGGGGGTGTCCCGTTTCGAGCAAGGATATTCGGCGGACTGGCGATGACGGGCGATCAAGGCAAGGGCGCGGGCAAGACGGCCGTGGATGCGAAGGATTCACGGCGCGACCGGCTGAAGTTGGCGTTGCGCGAAAATCTCAAGCGGCGGAAATCGCAGGCGCGTGGGCGCAGCGACGCCGCATCTTCCGAAAACGCCGACGCCTCCCTAGATGACGCCAGCGGAGAAAAGCCACACCGGTAGCGTAGAGGGAGAATACCTTGATCGCTCGCCGGGCGGCGTGGCGGCTGTTCGCTCGGTTCTTGTTTCTTTGGGTGACGACAATGAGTGCAGACACCACGGCCGGTCCGGCGACCGGACCCAACGCCTATACGTTTCCCCGTCACGCGCAGACATTCCCGGCGCTCACGCCTCCCGAAATCGAGCGCATGCGCCGGTTCGCCGAGCCGCGCAGCTATGAGCATGGCGAAGCCCTGTTCGAGACGGGCAAGCAGGGTCCCGGCATGTTCGTGGTGCTGTCGGGCCATGTCGCGATCACCCAGCGCGATGGCCTCGGTCATGTCACCCCGATCATCGATCAGGGTCCGGGGCAATTCCTGGCCGAGATCGGCCAGCTCTCCGGCCGCCCCGCGCTGGTCGACGGCCACGCCGAGGGCGATGTCGAGACGCTATTGATTCCGCCGGATCAGTTGCGGGCCTTATTGGTCGCGGAAGCCGAACTCGGCGAGCGCATCATGCGGGCGCTGATCCTGCGCCGGGTCAGCCTGATCCAGGGCGGCGCCGGCGGTCCGGTGCTGATCGGCCCGCCTTCGCTCGGCGACATGACGCGGCTGCAGAATTTTCTCGGGCGTAACGGCCAGCCCTACCATTTGCTCGATCCCGCGACCGACAAGGACGCCGCCGACCTCGTCGCGCGCTATGCCGCCTCGCGCGCCGAGCTGCCACTGGTCGTGATTGCCGACGGCCGGGTGCTGCGCAATCCGTCGGAGCCGGCGATTGCGTACGCCATCGGCATGATCGGCCAGCACAACCACGAAAAGCTCTACGACGTCGCGGTGATCGGCAGCGGGCCGGCGGGCCTCGCCACCGCCGTCTATGCGGCTTCCGAAGGATTGTCGGTCGCGGTGTTCGACCAGCGGGCGTTCGGCGGCCAGGCCGGCGCCAGCGCCCGAATCGAAAACTATCTCGGCTTCCCGACCGGCATCACGGGACAGGCGCTGACCGGGCGCGCCTTCACCCAGGCGCAGAAATTCGGCGCCGACATGCTGATTCCGGTCTCGATCAACTCGCTCGATTGCAGCCGCCCCGACGGCTTCTTCGCGCTGGCGACCGATTGCGGGAAAACGATGCGCGCCAAATCCGTGGTGGTGGCGAGCGGCGCGCGCTACCGCCGGCCGGAGATCGAGAACCTCGCGAAGTTCGAAGGCCGTGGTGTCTGGTATTGGGCCTCGCCGATCGAGGCCAAGCTGTGCATGGACCAGGACGTCGTGCTGGTCGGCGGCGGCAATTCCGCAGGGCAAGCCGCGGTGTTCCTGTCCGGCCATGCGCGCAAGGTCTACATGATCATCCGCGGCGGCGGGCTCGGCGCCAGCATGTCGCGCTACCTGATCGAACGCATCGAGGCGACGCCCAATATCGAATTGATGTTCAACACCGAGGTGGTCGGCCTCGAAGGCGATGCCGAGGCGGCGCTGACGCGTCTGCGTTGGCGCAGCCGCCTCGCCCCGGAAGAGCACACGCTCGATATCCGTAACCTGTTTCTGTTCGTCGGTGCCGATCCGGCAACGACCTGGCTCGAGGGCTGCGGCGTCATGGTCGATCGCGGCGGCTTCGTGGTGACGGGCACGCAATGCACCCAGAAGGACGGGCGGTCCGCCTCGCCGCTGGAAACCTCGGTGCCCGGCGTGTTCGCGGTCGGCGACGTGCGCTCCGGCTCGGTCAAGCGCGTTGGCGGCGCGATCGGCGAGGGCGCGCAGGTGGTCGCGGCGCTGCACGGCTTTCTCGCCGACAGCATGAAGCCGGCACTCTAGGTTCTTCGAGACGCGAGAGGAGTGAATTCAATTCGCGCTATCATTCCGCGGCTAGTTGCCGATGGTTCGATCGGAGTCCCGAGCCTGGACGTCGTCGCCGCCTTCCGACGTCCTTGAGGCAGGCGGCGCGTCGGTTCGTTCCTCGTCCGCAGGTGGCGAAGGTGGTTGGGGTTGATCTTCGCCGCGATTGCCCAGGAATCGCCGGTGCAGTTTTTCGCCCTGGTCGAAAATAATGTTGAGCAGCCAGCCTGCGACGGGTCGCGCGATCGCACGAAACGGTTTGGCGATGATGAAGCCGCCTTTGACATTCTCGACTGGGAAGGCCAATGCGTTGATCAGCGTATCGGCGGAAACGTGCCGGTAATTTTTCGCCAAATGCTCGGTGTTCATCAGCATCTGGATGGCAGGTTTGTCGCTTTCGCCGTCGACCAGGATTTTCGAGGAGAACTTGTTGTCCGAGCCGGTTAGTGCATTGGCCTCTGCCGTTGCGATGGGATGCAAGCGCACCACGCTGGCTTCGGTTTGCTGGCGGTAATGCACGGTCAGCGTCAGCTCGCCCATCTGCACCGCAGCCAGCAACGTATTGAGATAATCGGCATCGGGCTCGGGTTTGTCGAAACTTACGCCCGGAACCATTTCTATGATATCGAGAATGCGGCCGAGATCAGCGGCCGCCGCGGCGCGGTTAGCAAGACTGGCGGCCAAGTCGGCAATTGCCCCGGAGGCGTTCGCGAACTGTCCGCTGACGCTTTTCATGGCGTCCGCGGCCAGATTTTTGAGTTTTGAAAGCACGCCTGCCCCCTTCCTGAATTTCCCGTACAGTTTAGAAATGGCGGATGAATGCGTCAATTTGCGCATAGAGCGGCGCCCGGGGTACACGCCCTGAACTCAAATTCTTCAACACTGGCGCTGCCCCGGTTTGTGACACCGGTGCAAAGATTTCGTGCATCATACTACTTTCGTTGATGCGTCTTCATTCGCGCACATGCCTGCCCTGACGACGTCGCACGCGATGCGTGTGGAAAATTTTGAAGATGCGTCGTATCATTTGGAACATTTCCAATGGCGGGGGCGCACATGATTTTAGGGATGAGCTTGGCGACATTCGTTCTCGTGCATGTGATCATCAGCCTGATCGCCATCGTCGCGGGCCTTGTCGTGATGTTCGGAATGCTCGGCTCGAAGCGGATGCCGGGCCTGACCGCGATCTTCCTGTTGTTCACGATCCTCACCAGTGTTTCGGGGTTTCTGATTCCGCCGTTCCCGTCCGAGAAACTGTTGCCGTCGCATATGTTCGGCTTTCTCTCGCTGGTGCTGCTGACGATCGCCTGCTTTGCGCTCTACATCATGAAGCTTAACGGCGCCTGGCGCTGGATCTACGCGCTGACTGCGCTGGTCTCGCTCTATCTCAACGTCTTCGTGCTGGTGGTACAATCGTTCCTGAAAGTGCCGGCGCTGCATGCGCTGGCGCCGAGCGTGCCGCCGGCCGAGCCGCCGTTCGCCGTCGCGCAGGGCATCGTGCTGGTGTTCTTCGTCGTCGTGATCATCGGCGTGCTCAGGCGATTCCGGCCGGCACCAGCGCAGCCTGCCTAACCCGATTTCGTCATTCCGGGGTGCGCGTCAGCGTGAACCCGGAATCTCCATCTCATCCGGATTTCGCATTCGCGAAAATGCATGTCCCGGAATGATGCTCAACAAGAGGAGAATTCGAAAATGCCTGCCATCACTACCAAGGACGGCGTCGAGATCTTCTACAAGGACTGGGGCAAGGGCCAGCCGATCGTGTTCAGCCATGGCTGGCCGCTGTCGGCGGACGACTGGGACGCGCAGATGCTGTTCTTCCTGAACAACGGCTTTCGCGTCATCGCCCACGACCGCCGCGGCCACGGCCGCTCCAGCCAGGTCGCCGACGGCCACGACATGGATCATTATGCCGACGACCTCGCGGCGCTGACGGCGCATCTCGATCTCAAGGGTGCCGTTCACGTCGGCCATTCCACCGGCGGCGGCGAGGTGGTGCATTACATCGCCCGCCATGGCGAGAGCCGGGTGGCGAAGGCTGTGATCATCGCCGCGGTGCCGCCCTTGATGGTGCAGACGCCGGCCAATCCCGGCGGCCTGCCCAAGGCGGTGTTTGACGATTTCCAGGCGCAGGTCGCGGCCAATCGTTCGCAATTCTATCGCGACGTCGCCGCCGGTCCCTTCTACGGCTACAACCGGCCGGGCGCCAAGCCGTCGGAGGCCGTGATCGAGAACTGGTGGCGTCAGGGCATGATGGGCGGTGCGAAAGCGCATTACGACGGTATCGTTGCCTTCTCGCAGACCGATTTCACGGAAGACCTCAAGAAGATCACCGTACCTGTTCTGGTGATGCATGGCGACGACGACCAGATCGTTCCTTACGCGGACTCCGCGCCATTGTCGGCAAAACTCCTGAAGAACGGCACGCTGAAGACCTACAAGGGGTTTGCGCATGGCATGCCGACCACCGAAGCGCCCACCATCAACGCCGACCTGCTGGCGTTCATCAGATCATGAAGGCGATCCTGTTCGGCGCCACCGGCATGGTCGGGCAGGGCGTCCTGCGCGAATGCCTTGTCGATTCCAGTGTTGAAAGCGTGCTGGCGGTCTCCCGCAGCCCGGCCGGGGTGCAGCACGCCAAGCTGCGCGAAGTCCTCCACGACGATTTCACGGATTTCTCGAAGATCGAATCTGAGCTTGCCGGATACGACGCCTGCTTCTTCTGCCTCGGCGTCTCCTCGATCGGCATGGATGCGGAGCGCTACCGGCATCTGACCTACGACGTCACCATGGCAGCGGCGACCACGCTGGCGCGGCTCAACCCCGGCATGGTGTTCACCTATGTCACCGGCAAGGGCAGTGATTCAACCGAGCAGGGCCCGCTCCGATGGGCGCGGGTCAAGGGCAAGACCGAGAACGATCTGCTCAAGCTGCCGTTCAAGGCGGCCTACATGTTTCGGCCATCAGGCATCCAGCCGCTGCACGGTGTCAGGTCCAAGACCGCGTGGGTGAACGCGGTCTACGCTGTCTCAGGGCCGCTGCTGTCCTGGATGGTGCGCGCCACGCCGAACCACATGACGACAAGCGAACAACTCGGCCGCGCCATGATCAAGGTGGCGCGCGATGGCTATCCAAAGCCGATCCTCGAGAGCGTGGATATCAACGCGATCTAGTCGTGTACTCGTAAAGCCGGTGGCGTGACGCAGCAAAGTTGCGTGATGAAAACACTTTCCTTAACGATTTTTTAGTCGGAATTTTCCGGCGCCGACACCACCTCAATAGTCAGAGCCGAAATCGGCCTGCTCTCCGACGCGTGATCGCGCCGGAGCCGCAGTGCGCATCCAGCGCGCGCCCAGGCTCCGCAATCGGGCGAACAGATCAGGAGCAATGTCATGAGAAGCATTTGCGTTCTTTGCGTCCTTAGTGCTGTTAGCCTCACGGGAACGGCGGCGTTCGCCCGCGGCGGCATGAGTTCTATGCACGGGTCCATAACTGGCGGCGCCTTCGGTACGAGCGCCGCCACGCCCGGTACCAATTCGCTGGGTACCGCGCTTTCTTCGACCGGCACCGGTCATGTGATGAAAGGACCGCCGCTTGGCACCAGCCCCGCCATCGACCGCGAGGAAGCGAAGGTCGGCAGGATGATCAGTTCGATCTGCCGGGGCTGCTGAAGGTAAGGCATGCCGACGTACGTCGGCTCGCCACGCTCATCGGCGAGGGTTGCACTCTCATCCTGGAATGAACGCCGTCCCCGTTGCATCGGTAATCATCTGCACCGGCGCGCCGTAAAGCGATTCCAGCCGTTCGCGCGTCAAGATCTGCTGCACCGGACCCTCGGCGAGGCGCTCACCGCCGCGCAAGAGATAGGCGCGGTCGGCGGCGCGCAGCGCATGATTGGGATCGTGGGTGGTGAAGAGGACGCCAAGACCGGAAACGGCCAGCGCGCGGATCTCGCGCATCACCTTGCCCTGATTGCCGAAGTCGAGATTGGCGGTCGGCTCGTCCAGAACGACGAACTGCGGCTCCTGCGCCAGCGCGCGCGCCAGCAGCACGAGCTGGCGCTCGCCGCCGGAAATCATGGTGTAGGGGCGCTCTGCCAATGGCGCGATCCCGAGCCGATCGAGCATGCTGACGACGATGGCGCGGTCCTTCGCGGTCGGCCGGCTGAATAAATCGCTGTGGGCGGTGCGGCCCATCAGGACAACCGCTTCCACGGTGAATGCAAATGTCGCGACGTGGGTCTGCGGCACATAGGCGATCAAGCGCGCGCGCTCGCGGATGGAGCGGGCCGACAGGACCGCGCCGTCAAGCCGCACTTCGCCGGCTTTCGGCATCAGAAGCCCAAGCAGTGTTTTGAGCAGCGTGGTCTTGCCGCCGCCGTTCGGTCCGAGCAGCGCCAGCACCTCGCCCTTTCCCAGTCTGACGTCGAGGCCGGTGCCGACCACGCGGTCCGGATAGCCGATCGTGAGCTGATGCCCTTCGAGGATCATGACCAGGTCTTTTGCACGCTGGTGAGCAGCCAGATGAAAAATGGCGTACCGATCACGGCGGTGAGAATGCCAAGCGGAATTTCGACCTGCGCCAGCGTCCGCGCCAGCGTATCGATCAGCAACAGATAGCCGCCGCCGAGGATGGCCGCCGCCGGCAATAGCCGCGCGAAATCCGGGCCGACCAGCGATCGCGCCAGATGCGGCACGACGAGGCCGACCCAGCCAATGATCCCGGCCGCGGCAACGCTGGCCGAAGTCACGAGCGTGGCAGCGGCAACGATGGCAATGCGCAGCGGCCCGGTCGCGACACCGAGCGTGCGCGCCTCTTCCTCGGGGAGCGACATCACGCTCATGCGCCAGCGCAGCGCAATCAACACGACGGTGCCGGCGGCGACCGGGCCGACCAGCGGCAACAGGTCATGAACCCCGGTCGCAGACAGGCTGCCGAGCAGCCAGAACGTCATCGCCGGCAGCTGGTTGTAGGGGTCGGCCAGATATTTCACCAGGCCAACGCCGGCGCCGAACAGCGATCCCACCACGACGCCCGTCAGCACCAGCACCAGGATCGGATCGCGCGAACGCACCGAGGCGCCGATCATGTAGACGATGCCGACGGCGATCAGCCCCCCGATAAAGGCCGTTGCCTGGATCGCGAACACGCCGAGAGAAAGATAGATGCCGAGGACGGCGCCAAGCGCTGCGCCCGACGATGCACCAAGAATGTCCGGAGAGACCAGCGGGTTGCGAAACAATCCCTGAAACGCCGTGCCGGCCACCGCGAGCGCCGCGCCGACCAGCATCGCCGCCATCACGCGCGGCCCACGCACTTGCCAGATGACGCTTTCAACCGCCGGCGACACATCGCCGCGAGGGCCGCCCAGTTTCGCGACGAGCGCTCCGATGAGATCACCAAGCGACACCGGATAACGGCCGACCGTCAGCGCAAGCACAAGGCCTGCGATCAGGACCGCAATCGCGATCGCAAATCCCGGCAGCGCGCTTCGGGCAGGTATCATCTGATACGGCTCATGCCGCGCAGGCTATCAATCCCGGCCGGCAAGTACATGGTCGATTTGCGCCGGCGACGGCGTCACGTGGTAGAAGCGCGCGTAAAAGTCCGTTGTCAGCGCCCGCAGATCTTCCGGAAAGCGCTCCGGATAGAGAATCTTGGCGAGCCATCAGAGCCCGATCAGGCGGTTCACGGACGGCGGAAAATCCACCCAGCCGAACGGCATCTTGGGCGACAGATGGATCCGGTTGTCGCGCACCGCCTTGACCGCTGCCCAGGACGGATCCTTTCGCACGGTTGCGGCAAACTCCTGATCGATGGTGACGATGACATCGGGATTCCACACCAGGACCTGTTCGATCGAAACATTGGCGAGGCCGCCCTGGGTTTCGCCGGCGACATTGCGGCCCAGCATTTCGATGGTCTCGACATTGATCGAGCCGCCAAGCCCGGTCGAAAGCCCGCGCGGCCCCCGGGCATAGTAGACCTTTGGCCGCTCGGCTCTCGCGATCGGCTCGATGCGGCCGAGGATCGTCTTGAGCGTATCCTCGGCGTAGCGCGCCAGCTTTTCCCCATCCTCACGCCGGCCAAGCAGCGCGCCCAAGGTGCGATAGGTCTCGGCAATCGCCGCAAAGCGGCCGTCCAGCAGCGCGTAGGGGATGCTGGTCTTCTCCTGCACGCGATCCGCCAGCGAGACAAAGGTGGCGCTGGTCGAGCCGACGTCGAGAATCAGATCGGGCTTCAGCGCCAGCACCGTTTCCAGATTGGCCGTGTTGCCGCGCCCGGTGATGCGCCCGACCTCCGGCCGTGTGCAAATGTCCGGCAGCATATAGGCGCATTCTTCAGCCCGGTTGGCGCGGGGCCAGCCGATCAGCAATTCAGGCGCCAGCGTATAGAGCAGGATTGCCGCCGGCGGTCCGGCGGGAAACACGCGCGATACTTTTGCAGGCACCGGCACATTGCGCCGCGCGGCATCCCTGATGGTTTGCGCGAACGCGCTGCGCGGCGCGATCAGCGCCGCCGACAGGCCCGCAATCAGAGCGCGGCGGTCGATCACTCCGTGCCCACCATCACGTCGCTGGCCTTGATCACGGCGATGGCCGCCTTGCCCTCGGCAAGCTTCAGCTCGTCGACCGCCTCATTGGTGATCGAGGAAGTAACGATGATCCCGCCGCCGATATCGATCCGGATATGGGACGTGGTTGCGCCCTTCACGACATCGACGATGGTTCCCTTGAGCTGATTGCGTGCGCTGATTTTCATTGAGAACTCCATCTCCTGTCCGGATCTGACAAGCGTCGGTTGAAAGTTCCACCACGGCTGTCAAACCACAATCGGCGCTGACAGCCAAGACGTTCGGCCGGCGCATGATGTCGGGCAAATACCGGCCGGTTGTCCAAACCGGGCGGGGCCCTCATCAAATAGCCGCAAACTTCCAAGCTCTTGAGGGTGAATCAATCTGTCCTAGCAAGGGGGGATGGCATGGATCGCATTCGCATCGTTGGCGGCAGCAAGCTCAATGGCACCATCGCGATTTCGGGCGCCAAGAACGCCGCCCTGCCGCTGATGATCGCCGCCTTGCTCACCGAGGAAACCCTGATCCTCGACAACGTGCCGCGGCTGGCAGACGTCGCGCAGTTGCAGCGCATCCTCGGGAACCACGGCGTCGACATCATGTCGGCCGGCAAGCGGCCGGGCGACCGGCAATATCAGGGCCAGACCCTGCACATCTCGGCGGCTGACATCATCGACACCACGGCGCCCTATGAGCTGGTGTCGCGGATGCGCGCCAGCTTCTGGGTAATCGCGCCGCTCGTGGCGCGGATGCATGAAGCGAAAGTTTCGCTGCCGGGCGGCTGCGCCATCGGCACGCGCCCCGTCGACCTCCTGATCATGGCGCTGGAGAAGCTCGGCGCCGAGCTTGCGATCGACGGCGGCTATGTGGTGGCAAGGGCGCCGGGCGGCCTGCGCGGTGCGGAGATCGACTTTCCCAAGGTGACGGTGAGCGGAACGCATGTGGCGCTGATGGCGGCGACGCTGGCCAAGGGCACGACCGTCATCACCAACGCCGCCTGCGAGCCTGAGATAACCGATGTCGCCGATTGCCTGAACAAGATGGGCGCGCGCATCATTGGCGCCGGCACGCCGCGGATCGTGGTCGAGGGCGCCGAAAAGCTGCATGGCGCGCGGCATACCGTGCTGCCCGATCGGATCGAGGCCGGCACCTATGCGATGGCGGTCGCCATGACCGGCGGCGACGTGCAGCTTTCCGGCGCGCGTCCCGAACTCCTGCAGTCGGCGCTCGATGTGCTGACGCAGGCCGGCGCCCTCATCACCGTCAACAATGACGGTATCCGGGTCGCGCGCAATGGCGCCGGCATCCGCCCGGTGACGGTCTCGACCGCGCCATTCCCGGGCTTTCCGACCGATCTGCAGGCGCAATTGATGGCGCTGATGGCCTGCGCCGGCGGTTCCTCGCAGATCACCGAGACCATCTTCGAGAATCGTTTCATGCATGTGCAGGAACTGGCGCGGTTCGGTGCGCGTATATCGCTTGATGGCGAGACTGCGACCATCGACGGCACCGCCAAACTGCGCGGCGCGCCGGTGATGGCGACCGATCTGCGGGCGTCGGTCTCGCTGGTCATCGCAGGCCTTGCCGCCGAAGGTGAAACCATGGTCAACCGGATCTATCATCTGGACCGCGGTTTCGAGCGGCTGGAGGAAAAACTCTCGTCCTGCGGCGCGTCGATCGAGCGCATCAGCGACTAGAGGACTATCGAAGGAATCTTTGGGAATGCCGGCGGACCTGCTCAAACTGATCGCGCTCGACGCCGACGATCTCGCGGTGATCTCCGCCCATGTGCAGGACGCCCGCGTGCTGGCCTCCGACATCGTCTGGCGGCAGGACGAAAAGCGGCTGGTGGTCGGCATGAACCGGCTGGACTGGGAGCAGACGCTGTCGGGCGGAACCGAGCCGCGCCGCTCGATCGCGGCGCTGCGCTTCGACCGCGTCCTGGCATGCAAGTCCCGCAATATTGACCTGGAGCAGCCCGAGGCTGTGCTGGAACTGGTCGGCATCGAATTCCACCCGGCCGAGCCGCCGGGCGGCAGCGCGCTTCTCTTGTTCAGCCATGGCGGGGCGCTGCGGCTGGACGTCGAATGCCTGGAGTGCGAGCTGACCGACCTCGGCACCGACGATATCGGCACCAGCGACCTCGCCATCGCGCCGCTCGGGCCGGAGGGGTAGGGGTAGGACGTCATTCCGGGGCGGGCGAAGCCCGAACTATGGGGCGCCCTTGCGCCCCTGAGAATCTCGAGATTCCGGGTCTGGTCCTTCGGACCATCCCGGAATGACGGTGTATCCAAATCGCCATCATTGCCTGATCTCGCGTCCCCATAGGGTTGACGGCCCTTGGCCGCCGCGCCATTGAGCAGGGGCCTCTCGACGTCTCTCAGAAAGCCGCCATGCCCGTTCGCCTGGATACCAGCCGCGCCGATTTCGAGCCCAAATTCAAGGAATTCCTCGCCGCCAAGCGCGAGGTTTCGGCCGATGTCGAGCGCGCCACAAGGGCCATCGTCGACGACGTGGCCGCCCGCGGCGACGCCGCCCTGATCGAGGCGACCAAAAAATTCGACCGGCTTGAGGTCGACGCCGCCGGCCTGCGCGTGACCGCCGCCGAGATCGACGCCGCGGTAAAGGCCTGCGATCCCGCGACCGTTGATGCGCTGAAATTCGCCCGCGACCGTATCGAGGCTTTCCACCAAAGGCAGTTGCCGAAGGACGAGCGTTTTACCGACGCGGCAGGCGTCGAGCTCGGCTGGCGCTGGAGCGCGGTCGATGCGGTCGGCCTCTACGTGCCCGGCGGCACCGCGGCCTATCCGTCCTCGGTGCTGATGAACGCGGTGCCGGCAAGCGTCGCCGGCGTGCCGCGGGTGGTGATGGTGGTGCCCTCGCCGGACGGCAAGCTCAATCCGCTGGTGCTGGCGGCCGCCCATCTTGGCAGCGTCTCCGAGATCTACCGCGTCGGCGGCGCGCAGGCGGTGGCCGCGCTGGCCTATGGCACGGCGACGATCGCGCCGGTCGCCAAAATCGTCGGGCCGGGCAATGCCTATGTCGCCGCCGCCAAGCGGCTGGTGTTCGGCAAGGTCGGCATCGACATGATCGCCGGCCCCTCGGAGGTGCTTGTTATCGCCGACGACACCGGCAATGCGTCCTGGATCGCCGCCGATCTCCTGGCGCAGGCGGAGCATGATGCCAGCGCGCAGTCGATCCTGATCACGGACAGTGCAGGCCTCGCTGCCGAGGTCGAACGCGCGGTGGAATCCCAGCTTGCCACGCTGCCGCGTGCGGATATCGCACGGGCCTCGTGGAACGATTTCGGCGCTATCATCATGGTGAAAAAGCTCGACGAGGCGGTCGAGCTCGCGAACGCGATCGCGGCCGAACACCTCGAAATCATGACGGCGGATGCGGAAGCGCTGTCGGCAAAGGTCCGTAACGCCGGCGCGATCTTCCTCGGGCCCCATACGCCGGAAGCGATCGGCGATTATGTCGGCGGCTCCAACCACGTCCTGCCCACCGCGCGGTCGGCGCGGTTTTCGTCCGGACTCGGCGTGCTAGACTTCATGAAGCGCACCTCGATTCTCAAATGCGGGCCGGACCAGTTGCGCGCGCTGGGGCCTGCCGCGATGGCCTTGGGCAAGGCCGAGGGTTTAGACGCCCATTCACGCTCTGTCGGATTGCGCCTCAATTTGCCATGAACAAGCCGCCACCAGACGATGACCAGCACAACCGCATCGTCGCGGTGACGCTCGACGAGGAATCGATCGGCCGTTCCGGTCCCGATATCGAGCACGAGCGCGCGATCGCGATCTACGATCTGATCGAGCAGAATTTGTTCGCGCCTGATGGCGCGGGGCCGGGGCCGTTCACGCTGCACATCGCGATTACCGGCAACCGGCTGATGTTCGACATCCGCCACGAGAACGGCACGCCCGTGGTGGCGCATTTATTGTCGCTGACGCCGTTCCGCAGAATCGTGAAGGACTATTTCATGATCTGCGACAGCTACTACCAGGCGATCCGGACAGCTACCCCCGACAAGATCGAGGCGATCGACATGGGCCGCCGCGGCATCCATGACGAAGGCTCCCGCACGCTGCAGGAGCGGCTGAAGGGCAAGGTAAGAATCGATTTCGAAACTTCCCGGCGCCTGTTCACGCTGATCTGCGTTTTGCACTGGAAGGGGCAGGACGCATGACGCCGAAAAGTGCGAAGCGGTTTTCGGATCACGTCATGCGTAAGAGAGAAAAACGCATGATGTCACTCAGCCGGATTTCGTAACGCATGGATGCGCCCGGCGCGCGCAACCCGCAGGCCGTGCTGTTCGCATGCGGGCTGAACAGCGTGCGTTCTCCGATGGCGGAAAGCCTGCTCAAGCAGATGTTCCCGCAGGCGCTCTATGTGAAATCCGCCGGCGCCAGGAAGGGCGAGCTGGATCCGTTCGCGGTCGCCGTGATGGCCGAGCTCGGCCAGGATATTTCCGGCCACAAGCCGATGACGTTCGAGGAGCTCGAGGATTGGGAGGGGCTCAATTTCGACCTCATCATCACGCTGTCGCCGGAAGCCCACCACAAGGCGCTGGAGCTGACGCGCACCATGGCCGCCGACGTCGAATACTGGCCGACGCCGGATCCCACCGGCACCGAAGGCAGCCGCGAGCAAAAGCTCGCCGCCTACCGCGAGGTCTGCGACGGCCTGTTGATGCGCATCCGCCGCCGGTTTGCGAAGGTCGGCGCGGCGAGCGGGTAATCGGGTGGCCGCCGGCGTTCCCCGGACGCAGCGCAGTATCTTCACCCTCCCCTGGAGGGGGCCCTCCAGGGGAGGGTGCAGGCCGCTTCCCCGGACACAACACCTTCATCTTCGTCAGCCAGAAACGAAAGTACCCTCAACCACTTGCCTCCCGGTTGTGGAATGGAGTGCCTTCCGATAGTTTCCGCGCGCGTTCCCACCCGAATCCCTTTTCCGACAAAACCCAGCATGCTTGGCCGTCCCAAACTCGTTCTTGCTTCCGGTTCGCCGCGGCGGCTCAGCCTGCTCAACCAGGCCGGCATCGAGCCCGACGCGCTGCGCCCGGCCGATGTCGACGAAACGCCGAAGCGGGGCGAGCTGCCGCGCGCCTGCGCCAACCGCCTGGCGCGAGCAAAAGCCGATGCGGCGCTGAAATCCGTCCAGCTCGACGACGAGCTGCGCGGCGCCTTCATCCTGGCCGCCGATACGGTGGTCGCGGTCGGCCGCCGCATCCTCCCCAAGGCCAATCTGGTGGATGAAGCCGCGCAGTGCCTGCGGCTGCTGTCGGGCCGCAATCACCGTGTCTACACCGCGATCTGCCTGGTGACGCCGAAGGAGGCGTTCCGCCAGCGCCTGATCGAGACCCGGGTGCGCTTCAAGCGCCTCAGCGAGGACGACATCCAGGCCTATATCGGCTCCGGCGAATGGCGCGGCAAAGCCGGCGGCTATGCCGTGCAGGGCATCGCCGGCTCGTTCGTGGTCAAGATGGTCGGTTCCTACACCAATGTGGTCGGCCTGCCGCTCTACGAATCGGTCACGCTGATGGGCGGCGAGGGCTTTCCGATCAGGTTCGGCTGGCTCAATGCCAGCTAAGCCGCCACAAGCCGCCGGCAGGCCTAAAGAGGCCGGCGGGGACAAGCCGCCGCCAAAACCCTGCCCGGTCTGCGGCAAGCCGGCCGACCCTGCCACGCTCCCCTTCTGTTCCAAACGCTGCCGCGACGTCGATTTGAACCGCTGGCTCTCCGGCACCTACATCATCCCCGGCCACCCCACCGACCCCGAAGACGCGGAATAGCTCTGATTCGCCAAATATTTGGGGATGGGGCACGAAGCGGGCCGCGCCCAGCGAAGCCAGCGGCGAAGCTGGGTGGACAGGCGCTTCCGACCTCTCTATAAACCGCCCGCTCGGTTCGGCCTTCTGTGGCCTTCGGGTATGCCCAGGTAGCTCAGTTGGTAGAGCATGCGACTGAAAATCGCAGTGTCGGTGGTTCGATCCCGCCCCTGGGCACCATTTGCCCCAACCTAGCCCGCATCCTGAAAGTGTCTGCCGAGCGAAGGCTCGTCCCGGCGTAGCTCGAAGGGCGAAGCCGCGAATGCGACATCGCGATCGTGGAACAAAGTTGCAGTTGGAACCGAACACAAGCACAGCGTCGGCAACCGGACATTGCATCGATCACAATGCGTCGATCGCAATAAACAAAACACAATAACGCCCGGTCGATGGCCTACAGCGGCGACCACAGGTTGGCGCGATCCAGCGATCCCTTGTTCTCGGCCGAATACCGCGAGACAGACAACGCGCCGATTCCGCGATAGTCGAAGCGGAGCGACGCGCCGCCTAATGCCGGCCCGAGCCGGGTACAACATTTGCCACACCTGCACGCCGGCATCGCTGGCCGCCAAGACCTGCTGAGCAAAGAGCAGAGGAGGCTCGCATGTCCACAGCGTTCCGCGTGGTTCTCGAAGGCACTCAGGAAGTCCCCCCGAACAACTCAACTGCAAGCGGTCTCGGCACTGTCATCTTCGACAGCACGGAAGTTGCCGCGAGTTATACGTTCAACATCGAAGGCGTAGACTACGGTCTGATTACGGGTGGTGCGGCCCAGACGCCGTCGACCGACGACGACGTCACCTCCACGCATTTTCACAATGGCGTGCGAGGCACAAACGGGCCCGTTGTCTTCGGGCAGATCAACCCGGCACAGGACGCTGATGACCTCAGTATAGCCCTGAATACGGATGGCTCCTGGACGGTGAGTGGTCGATGGGAGACCACGGACCCCGCCAACGTTTCAATCACCAACTTCGCTGGCGCACTCGGCTCAGCTCAGGTCGGATCGGAGGTCCCGATCTATTTCAACATCCATACGAACGAATTTATGGGGGGCGAGATCCGGGGTCAGTTGATCGCAATCGCAGACGACAACGACAACGTTGTCGTCGGAACGCCGGGCGACGATTTCCTTCCCGGGCTCGGCGGCAATGACATTATCCGTGGCCTTGCCGGAAACGACAGACTTGAAGGCGGCGACGGCGACGACATCATCAGGGGCGGCCGGGGAGATGACGATATCAATACGGGCGCCGGCAACGACCTGGTTTTCGGTGGCCGCGGCAACGACACCGTTGGCGGCATGGCCGGAAGGGATACCGTCTTCGGCGGTGCTGGCGATGACTTCATCGCCTGGAATGACCCTACGGGCGATGTCGTGTTTGGGGATGCCGGGAACGACACGCTGCGAGGCGGCGACGTTGCCGCCGACACGATCTTCGGTGGTGGGGGTGACGACCTCATCCGGGCTGTCGCCAACCAGCAATTGGCGAATCATGCGCCCGACCGCCTGTTCGGAGACCGCGGCAATGACACCATCTTCGGCGGCAATGCTGGTGATACGATCGAAGGCGGCGCCGGCGACGACAACGTTGCCGGTTTCGGCGGGGCCGATCAGTTTGTCTTTCGCGAGTCAGAACCAGGCAATGATCTGATCACCGACTTCGACGTAACGCAGGACCTCGTGGTGCTGGAAGGCTTTGGAGCCGACTTCGACCCGCTGGACAATCTGAGTGCGGGAGCTTCAGGTACCACCCTTGATCTCGGCGGGGGCAACGACGTGTTGTTCCTGGGTCTCCTTCCGACCGAGCTTAACGCCGCGAACTTCCTCGTAACCGCTTGAAGGTGGCGCGGGCGGGCCGGATCTTCGGCCCGCCCCCCAACAAGCGGCCTAATTGAACCGCAGCGCCCGTTCGACATCTCTACGAAAACTGGCGCGGTCGGTCCCATGGCGGTCGAGCGTATCAGAAAGTCCGATCAGGCCGCTGCCAGCCGCTGAAGGATCAAAGCCAAACGGCTTGATTGCAATACAAGCTGCCCTTTCACTCTCGGCGAACGCCAGCATTTGAGAGGCCAAAACACGTAAAGTGCGTTGCGCCTCGCGCGCATTCTTTAAGTCTGTATCGTACTGCCGTATCTGCTCGGACGTGACGCAGGTCTCGCGAGGCTGTGGCGCCGCGACATCAGCTAGAAAAAGCGTTTGATGGCGCACAGACCGTCGCAGATCGAAGAAATTTCGAATAGGCCGGCCAACGAGTTCGAGCGCAAACCACCCAAATGCGCCGGTCGTGGCGACCGAAACCAAGATCACGTACCACTGCATTCGCTGACCGCATCTGCTCCGTTGGCGACGATCTAAGCATACCGAAGATGGTTCCCGCCAAATAAAGCATGCTCATCGCTGGATTTTTCCTGCTCCAATTTGTCCTTGACCAGACGTCTCAACAGTTTGTTTTCCCGCGACGTTGGGATCAACATGGGCAAGTGTAGCCCGGATGAGCGAAGCGATATCCGGGTTTGTATAGTGCTGATCCCGCATTATCGCTTCGCTCATGCGGGCTACTTGTTAGCACGCCATCGCGTTCAGTAATAACGGTGCCGCCGCAGGTTCGCGTTGATCACGCATTTGATGAGCTGCCGGTCGCAGCGCAAACATCTGCTCGGACGGCCGTTCCAGTCGTCGCCCACAGCTCCTATCTTGTCGGGACAACTGCCGAAGCAATTCGCGGCCCTGTCCTCGCATCGCCATTCCTGCGCGGATGCCGGCGAGTTGAGGAGCACGCCTAGGCTTAAGAGGATGATCGCGAAAAGAAGCTGCCGTGTCATGTTCGAACCTCCCGGGAAGGGTGCATTTTTCGAAATGAAGCGGATACCAGCATGCGCCCGCCGCGCCATGGGCGCAAGGAACGCTATTGCAACTAATCCTATTTGATCGTGGCGTTCACGGTAATGACCGACGAGCCGGAGGCCGTCGGCCCCTGTCCCGTCGCCTTGATGGCAAACGTATCGCTTCCCTTGTACCTTTTCTTCGCCCTGTACTCGTAAGTCGTCGGGTTGAGCTTCTTCAGCTTGCCGTATTTCGGCTTCTGCAGAATGTCAGAACTGCTTACCATGCCGCGCATCGGGATCGGAAACTGGCAACTCTCCCCCGGTGCGACGGTGATGTCGCCGGTTGAATCCTCGCCCCAATCCACCAGTCCTATCAACTTCGGACAGTCAGGGGCGGCAAGCGCTGGAGATAGCGACATCGAGCTTGCTGCTCCAGCGATCAGCGCGAAAGCAGCGACTTTGGGCAACCGCATAACAGGCTTCCTTGTTCTCGTGCAAATTGTCAAAACCTTATCGTCGCCGACGCGGTCTGGGTTTTGGCGGGTCCATTCCCGTAATGGCCCGATACCACGCGTCGTCTGATTGCTGCAGCGCCTTGGCGGCGGCGAGATCCGATTGGGCCCGATAGTACTGAGCCAGGCCAAGGTAGCAATCGGTGCGCGCCGGTCCGCGCTGTATCGCCTCGCAGTTCACCTGCGCACTCGCGAGCCCAGGAAAGCTCGCCAGAAATAGTGCGACGACACTCGCGCTCCAACGCGTCATGCCCGACTCCAGGTGTCAAACAGTGGGACCTTAAAGCGAAGTGTTTAGATGCTCTGCGCGTGTTGATCGGCGGTATACAACTCCTAAAGCGCGGGTCTAGCAAGCAAGCGAATGCGAGATCCGGGTTGGTGCGTGCCCCGCATATCGCGTTGCTCATGCGGGCTATTTGCTGTCTCCGCTGCCGCTGATTTGCCCTTCAGCGCAAGCGCAGAGTGTCCCGCGCGAGGTGCGACCAATTGGCACGACGGGCAAATCAGTAAAATCTGTCCAGCCCCGCACTCAAAAATATTCCGCTTCACGTGCGACCCAAATCAGACGCATAACTCCGCGCGTCTCACCCACCCAAGGGGCGTTGGCCACGTCACGAACGCGCGGTGAGATGCGGTGGACGCAAACGGCGCTGGCTGACGTAGGTGCCTGAAGCGGACGGCGAAGTCGTGTGGTTCTGGCGCCGCGGTGCTGGCGTTAAATTCCTGAGAAGCGAAGCTTCTCAGGAATGACGGAGGCAATAAAGCCGTTCTCCGGGGAGCAACTGTGTTGATGTAGCCCTGTGATCGGCTGGCCTCAAGGCTGGCGCTACGCGCCACCGCCTCCGGCGGCTGACGGCCTTGACCCCATCCGCTCACCGGTCTTTAGGCTGGGCATGCGCTCGGCGGAAGCCGAGCGGGGTCGCTCACTTTGTAGCGGTTGGCGTCCCATTTTTGGCGTCGCGCGATCATGGTGTTGAGGATGACGATGAGCTTGCGCATACAGGCGGTGAGCGCAACCTTCGGCTCCTTTCCCTTGGCGATCAGGCGGTCATAGAACGCCTTGAGCACGGGGTTGTGCTGGGTCGCAGCTCCCATGCAAGGCATGTAGAAGAGGTTGCGGGCCTTTCGGCGTCCGCCCTTGATGTGGCGGTTGCCCCGCCGTTGGCCACTATCGTCATCGTAAGGTGCTACCCCCAACAAGGCCGCGACGATATTGTCGTTCACCTGGCCCAGTTCCGGCATCGTCGCGATCAGTCCGGCGGAAGTGATCTTGCCAAGTCCCGGCACGCTCTCGATGATCTCGGCGAGCTCGGCAAAATGCGGTGTCGCTTTGACCTGGGCTGCGATCGCAGTATCGAGCTTGGCGACTTCGACGGCAATCTTCTTCAAGAGCCGCGCCTGCATTTTCTGCACGACGTCCGGCACGGAATGCTCGCCACTGTTTTTCAAGCTAGTCTGTAGATCGAGCAGTCCTTGGCGTGCATTGACGATCTTGACCAACCTCTCGCGTGCCGCGTCGTAGGCTTGGCCCGGTGCTTCGGTGAAGGTCTCGGCGAACCAGGCGATCATCTCCGCATCGATCGGATCGTTCTTGGCGAGGCGTCCGGCCGAGCGGGCGAAGCTGCGCACCCGCTTCGGGTCGACGATCCGGACTTCGATGCGGGCCTCGCGCAGCGCCTTGGCCCAGTCCTGCTCATAACCGCCGGAAGCCTCCATGGCTGCCTTGCCGCCCCTGTGTTTGCGAAGCCAGCGGATCAGGGCGCGCTGCCCCTCCGCGGTACTTGGGAACGTCTGCCATTGAGACAGCGAGCGAATGCACGCATCCACCTTGTCCTTGGCCACATCAATACCGACGACAACGACCTCATCTTGTGCCATCATCCACTCCCTTCCTTGCTCGGTTCGGGCTCGAAGCCCGTGCAACTGTTCGGGTTGAGGAAGACCACCGGATCTGTCCCTCGCTCCCCGACAGGCTCTCGGCCTTTGAGCACGAACGGGATCAGATCCAGCGACGGGCGGTTGGTCAGAACCGCCCGTTCGCACATTCTGGCAGATTTTGCGGACACAAGAGCACGAAGTAAGCCGTAAACCATCGCGCAGGGAAAGCCGGGATGCCTCCGCTGCCCTGTATGCTCGTGTGCGTTTTCCTTATGCGCAAACAGCACGCGAGACCTCGGGTGCAGCGTGCACCCGGCTTTCCCTGCGCCCTTGGCTTCTTTGAGGGCGGAAGTTTCAAGCAAAGCTCGGGCGCTTACGCCGCGAGAATGCGGACGCATATCCGCTCGCTGTTTGACAGACCGAACCAGGAGACGGGCTCGCAGCCATCACCGTGAACTTACGGGGTTTTGACGAGAATATTGCCCCTTCGTGAAACCGGAATTTAAGCCTGCTTTGCCTAGGTTTGGGGATTGCAAGTTCCCGGCTGTTGTTCGCCGCCGCTGTTCGGGCCGTTCTGGCGGAGGTGTTAGTTTAATATTTGAAGGCATTGCCATGCTCGGCGAGCGTCATTCCGTGGTTCAGGCTCGCGGCCCGTCGCGGGCCGTGAGCCGTGCCCGCAGATGGGTCCGCAAGGCGGCGACAGCGATCTCGCGCAATGCTCCGCTGCAGATCGCGCTGTTCTTCCTGCCGCTGGTGTGGATCGGCTACTTCGCGATCACGTCCTCGGAACGGACGGAAGCGCTGCAGCAGGCGCGGGCGCATGGCAACAGCGTCGCCGAATTGTTCGAGGAAAATACCGAGCGGATCTTCGAAAGGGTGGATCAGTCAATGCGGGTCGCGCGCGCGCTCTACGCGCAGGATCCGGACACCTTCAGCCTGAAGTTCTGGGCCGAGAAAGCGCAGATGGCGACCGGCGACGTGGTGCAGTTCGCGCTGATCGGGCTGAATGGCTATTTGCTCGATACGACGACCGGTTACTCCGGCCCGCCGCTCTATCTCGGGGACCGCGAGCACTTCATCAAGACGATGGAGCAGGCTGAAGACCGGCTCTATGTTGCAAAGCCGGTGCTGGGGCGGGCGTCGAACAAATGGACCATCCAGCTCGCACGAAAGCTGTTCGATGGCAGGAAAAATCCGGCGGGCGTCGTCGTCGGCTCGATCAGTGTCGACGTGATCGGCAGGTTCTACGACACCGCTAAGCTCGGCATCGGCGGAACCCTTGTTCTCAGAAATGCCGACTACATCGTGCTTGCCGCGCGGGGAATAGACCAGGGCTCAGTGCTGGGACAGCGCAGTCCCGGCCACGTTGAAAGGGAGCTGCGGGACGGCTCCTATAGCCAATACTGGAATTGGAGCGGCAGCGAAGGTCGCGCGAACCGGAGCAACCGCCTGGTCACCGCGCGCAGATCGAACGCCTTTCCGCTGATCTTCACCGCCGGCATTTCGGAGCAGGAAATCTATTCGCGCGCCCAATCGAGGCAGAAAATCTATCTCGGTGGCGCGCTTCTGCTCACCTTCATCATCCTGATGGCGACCGCGCTCTACTGGCGTAGACAGCGCGAATTGCGCGACTCCGTGAGCAAGTTCGAGGACGCGCTGCGCAACCTGCCGCAAGGGTTGAGCATGTTCGATGGCCAGGATCGCCTGATCGCGTTCAATCGACAATGGCTCGACGCCTATGAGCTTTCGCCGGAGGATGTCCGGATCGGCATGGATTTCCGCGAGGTGTTTTCAAGGCAGAAAGCCGTGCCCGACCTCGACGCCTATCTGGCTGACCTGAAGGGCCGGCTTGCCAAATCGGAGCAGACCTCGAACACGGTGCAGTTTCCGGACGGGCGCGTCATCTATATTTCCTATGGCCGGCGCGAGAGCGGCGGCTGGGTTGCGACGCACGAAGACATCACCGAACGCAAGGCTTCCGAGGACCGGATCGAGCGGCTGGCTCACTATGACGGCCTGACCGGCCTTGCCAATCGTAACCTGTTCAAGGGGCGCCTGGACGACGCGCTGGACAAGTATCTTCTGCTCAGTACGCCGTTTGCCGTGCTGCTGCTGGATCTCGACAAGTTCAAGTCCGTCAACGACGCGCTCGGCCACCAATGCGGCGATGCGCTGCTCAAGCTGGTCGCTGGTCGGATCAAGGCGCAGGCGCAGGACCTTGGTGCGACGGCGGCCCGGATCGGCGGCGACGAGTTTGCGCTGGTCGTGGCGCCGGGGCCGGCCTCGCTGCAGGACAGCGCCACAACGCTCGCCGCGTGGCTGGTCCAGGCCATTGCCGAACCCTATGAAATAGACGGCCACCTCGTGGTGATCGGGTGCAGCATCGGCATCGCCATGGTGCCCGAGCATGGCACGCGCATCGATGAGCTTCTTCGCAATGCCGATCTTGCGCTCTACAAGTCGAAGAACGCCGGCCGGAACTGCTTCCATGTCTACTCGCCGGAGCTCAAGGCCGAAGCCGACCAGCGCAACATCCTCGAAATCGAACTGCGCGAGGCGATCTGGCGCGAGGAGATCGAGGTGTTCTATCAGCCCGTGGTCGAACTCGGCACCGGCCGCACGAAATCGGTCGAGGCGCTGGCGCGCTGGCGCCACAAGACCCGAGGCCTGATCCCTCCCGCTGAATTCATTCCGGTTGCGGAAGAATGCGGGCTGATCGCTGAGCTCGGCAATCTGGTGCTCGCCAAGGCGTGCCGCCATGCCATGATGATGCCTGACGATGTCAAGGTTGCGGTCAACCTGTCCGCCCTGCAATTCGCCAGCGGCAACCTGGTCGATGCCGTGATGTACGCGCTGGCGGACAGCGGATTGGCCGAGACGCGGCTCGAGCTCGAGATCACCGAGAGCGTATTTCTGGTCGACAGCCAGGAAAATCTCAAGACGCTCGACCGGTTGAGGCGGCTTGGCGTTTCGATTGCGCTCGACGATTTCGGCGTCGGTTATTCGTCGCTGTCCTATCTGACCGCGTTCCCGTTCAACAAGGTCAAGATCGACAAGTCTTTCATCGACCGCATCGGCCGCTCCGAGACCGTCGCCGTGCTCGGGTCGATCGTCCAGCTTGCCAAGACATTGAACCTCTCGATCGTCGCCGAAGGCGTTGAGACATACGAACAGGTCGAAAAGGTCCGCTTGCTCGGAATTGCCCTGGGGCAGGGCTATTTCTTCAGCAAGCCCATGCCGCTCGGCGAACTATTGCTGCAAGGCCTCGCCGAAAGCGAACGGCAGGCCGTGGCGTAGCGTAGCCCGCTGCCACGTAATCCCGATCGCGTGAATGGCGGCAAGCATGTGAGGCAGTTCATATCGGGGTGCGATCGGAAAGCGCCTAAATAGCGAATTCAGGAGATTGCCACAGGAGGTTGTCATGTATCTCCGCAGTCTGATATTCGCATCCGCTTTCATTATTACGTTTTCTGGAATCGCCGGCACCGCTCTGGCGCAAGGAGATGTTTCGCGCTCGAACACCGATCGGCCCGGCAATGATTTCCGCAATATCGCCCTCAGGGGCAATGCGGCCGATTGCCGGAATCTCTGCCTGCGGGCACCCGCATGCCGTGCATGGACGTTCGTCAAGCCCGGCTTCCAGGGGCCGTCTGCCCGTTGTTATCTGAAGAACCCGACACCTCCCGCGTTCGCCAATGCATGCTGCACGTCTGGCATAGCGCGAGTAGCGTTCGACTGACTTAGGCGAGCTTGCGAACTCTTAGCGGCTCTTGCCGAGCACGAGATCGACCGTGTGTTTCGCAATCTTGCGAAGCTGTGCCTCGTCGCCGAAGGCGCGTTCGAGCACGGCTAGTCCGCGCGTCACGGTGACGATGTGTAGCGCGGCGGCCGCGGGGTCGCCGTTGAACTCGCCCCGCTTGACGCCATCTGCCAACGCGCTCTGAACCAGACCGGTGATGCGCGCCACCAGATCCGCAAATGCCTGGCGCGCGTTCTCGTCCAGCCCTTCGCCTTCGGCCGACCCCAGCTCCATCAGCCCCCGCGTGGTCGGGCATCCGCGGGGCGGCGAGCCGGAGCGGAAGTTCTTGATGGCCGCATCGAAATACGCCGTGAGGCGCACGCGCAACGTCCCCGAGCCGAGCACCTTTTGCAGCGAACTCAGATATTCGCCCGCATAACGCTCGTAGGCGGCCAGAAACAGCGCTTCCTTGCTGCCAAACGCATTGTACAGACTGCCCCGCTGGACACCTGCGTCACGCGCGATGTCCGAGAGCGACGTTCCTCGCACTCCTTTGCGCCAGAACTGATCGAACGCGATGCGCAAGACGTCGTCGTGGTCAAACTCGCGCGGTCTCACATCGTCCTCCTCTGCCACTCCATCGGCCAACCACCAAAAAGTATTTGACGTGGTGTCAAGAATGTGGTTTTGAACAGTGTGTCAAAAACCAATTGGGGTTGATAGCTCATTTCGTCGATGAGTTGAACCACCCCACGCGTGGCGCGCGTGCGCTGCCCCAGGGAGGCCCGCGATGAGCTACCGTTTCGAGGCTGGCCGCATCTACCGGATGCCGACGCATTTCGGCCCGGCGCCGGGACCCCGCCAAATGCCGGATGGCATTACGCGCGACCCGAAGCGCAGTCCACGGCGTCTCTCCGTCGCGGCGAGTTTCCTGACCGATCCCGTGGTGCTGGAACAGCATCTGCCTGACGGGTTTACGTTAGCCGGCGAGCCGGTGGTGACGGTCGAATTTCATCACATGACCGACATCGACTGGCTTGCCGGGCGCGGCTACACGATGATCTGGGTCAGCTGGCCGGCGACATTCACCGGTCAGCGGGACCGGGCCACCGGCAAGTTTCTCGCCGTCGTATGGGAAAATCTCGCCGACCCGATCATCACCGGGCGTGACGAGATCGGGCATCCCAAGCTGTATGCCGAGATCGCGGAACCGCGCCGGTGGAACGGGGCCCAGATCTGCACGGCGGGCTGGATGGGATTCCGCTTCCTCGAACTCGAGGTCTCGCAATTGCAGGACACAGATCCGCACCGGCAAGCCGCTGCTTCGGACGGAACATTGATGCTGAAATACACGCCACGCACAGGCGCCTGGGGAGAGACGGATGTGTCCCAGGTCACGCTCACGCCGGCCGCCGACCCGGACAACCATATCGAGCAACGGCAAACGGGCGTGGGCACCGTGCGCTTTCACAAGGCAGACTGGTCGGACCTGCCGACCCTGCATCACGTGGTGAACGCGCTGGCCGCGTTGCCGGTCGTCGAAGCGCGCGGCGGCGCGGTCACGCTCTCGCGCGGCGGGAAAACCTATCGCGACCAGCGCGTGCTGCTGTAGCGCCGCGGCGCTGACCGATAACGCGGGATGGCCCGCGCCGGTCGCTGGTGCTGCGCACCTTTCGTCCGGCTACATCTGAATATCCGGCCTGGAGAGCGCCCGAACCGTCCATTTCATCTGCGGCTGGCTTTGCCGGATGCAAAACCGGCCGTCGACGACGGGCACCCTGATGATCGAGCTACGCTTGTTGCCGCAGCAGTGCTGGATGCTCTCAGGAAATCCCGGCTGATAGATGTAGAAGCGGGCATAGAAGGGCTCGATGGTGACCATCAGGTCGAGCGAGTTCACCCCGCGCGGAATTTTGTCGCGCAGGTCGACCAGGCGGTCGCCGGGATTGCAGGACAAGGCGGCCGTTACCAGGAGCCAGTTCATCGCGACAGAGTAGACGATTTCGCGCCGGCCAAAAGGCCGCGGCCGCTTATCCAGAAAGGATGGACGCGAGTGGCCAGCCTAAAACCCGAACATGCTGAAAATCGCGCCGACGATCGTCGCGATCACGGCCACGACGCCGAAGACGACCGAGGCCACCGCATCGAGGATCATTTCGACCACGTCCGACGCTGAGCCTGCCGCGACGATCACGACGCAGCAGCCGGCGCCGATCAGCAGCGAGATGACCACGTTGAACGCCATGATCCACAGCACGGTAAAGACCAGCCCGCTCAGGATCAGCGCCGCGGCGATGCGGCGGGCAGGGCTGTTCGATGCGGGCTGGGCGGCTGGCGCTGGCGAATTCATGATCGGCAATCCTCTCGGCAATCACCCGGATTGTCGCCGCCGGGCCGGAAAAGGTTCAAGCCCCGGATCGACCACGGCCGGCCGGCCTGTTTCGCGTGCGAGGTCTGCGATATCATTGCACCGACGCCACAATCTGGTTGCGGTCCAAAACCTGATCGAAGACCCCTGAGGTGCTGCGATGACGCAATGGTATTTTGTCTGGGTCGAAGGCCTGCGCGGGCCGGCGCCGCAGAAATGGTCGTCGGAGGGGCTGTGGGGGCAGGTCGGCCGTCAGGATGTCATCGTCCGTTTCGCGCTGAGCGACGAGGAGGCGCATCTCACGCTCGATGAGCTGGCAAGGCGGCATCCCATTCCCGACGGAAGATAGACTGGCGCGGTTGCAGCGTTCCACCTAGTTCCCTCGCGTTCCATCGGATGTGAAGAACTTCAAACCCGTCTTTCTGCGGAACATTACGAATTTAATTCCGTTGCCGGGTTGAACCGGCGCAAAGAGACACCACTGTCCCGAACTCAATTCGGCTTGCTTGCGGAATTGAAAGCGAACCTGCGGGACGGCGTGCGGCGCCGGTGGGGACGAGCGATCAGGTCCGCCTGACGTCATTCCTCCGCAGGACAGCCGCGTGTGGCCAATGCCATGACGCGGTGCTCACCAACCCAGAAGCCAGGTAAGGAGTCGTGCATGAAATTGAACTCGGCACAGGTGGAACGCGCGTTGTCGCAATTCGAAGCCCAGGCGCTTCCCGACGATCATCCGGTGGTCCCGCAACTGGCCAGCATGTTTGGCGATCACACGTTCTTCATCGACAGCGGCGGGCTCAACGTGCTGGAGCCGACCGAGGCTTCCGAGCCGGAATCGCCGGTCGGCATGATCGTGAACCTGGCCTATTGGAGCGATGAGACGCTGACGAAGCTATCGCCCCACGAGCCGGAGCCGACAGGCGTGATCGTCAGCCTCGAATCCAGGCATTGACCTTTGGTTGCCACGCGATTTGTCGTGCGCGGCTGCGTGCCGCGCGCGACGGCGGCTGTCCGGATCAGACTTCGAAATGAACCCCGATCCGCGTCTCCTTGCGCCAGACAACGCGGCACGGCATATGGATGTGATCGGGTTCGATCACCAGCGTGAAGCGTTCGGGAATGCCGACGGGGGAACTCACCTCGAGGGCGGCGCCGGTTTCGGAGAGATTGCGGACGGTGCAGTCGATGGTGGCGCCGCCGCCAAACGAGATCCTGCCCGCCTTCAGCAGGCGCCGCGGCGGTGCTGTTCTGTGCTCGTCCACCACAATGGACCTCCACCTGAACAGCGAAGTTTCCACGGCGAGGTTACTATCCCGTTACCGTGCATTTGAACTGTACTACAACGAAGGGTGGTAGGTGCCACCAAGCCGGTTTTCAGCTCACTGGGAATGGCCATCCGTCCGCGCCCGCCGCCCTTCGATCGGATAGGCCGGATCATTGAACCCCGGCGTCGACGGGTGGCCGCTGACGACCAGGCGGTCGATCAGCGCCTCGTCTTCCGCCGTGAAGCGATAGTCGAGCGCCTTCACGTAGTCGTCCCACTGCTGCTCCGTGCGGGGCCCCGCGATTACCCCGCTGACGAAGGCTGAATTCAGTACCCATGAAACCGCGAACTGTCCGGCGGTGATGCCGCGCGCCTCGGCGTGGCGCTTGATCTCCTGGGCCAGCTGCAGCGATTCCGGCCGCCATTCGGTCTGCATCATGCGCTTGTCGGCGCGGCCGGCGCGCGTCTCCCTGTCGGGCGCAGCATCCGGCCTGTACTTGCCGGTCAGCACGCCGCGCGCCAGCGGGCTATAGGGCACGATGCCGAGGCCGTAATAGCCGCAGGCCGGAAAGTGCTCGACCTCGGGCATGCGGTTCATGGCGTTGTAATAGGGCTGGCTGACGATCGGGCGGTCGATGCCGTTGTTGTCGCAGATGTTGCAGATTTCGGCGACGCGCCAGGCGCGGTAGTTCGAGACGCCGAAATAGCGGATCTTGCCCTGGCGCATCAAATCGCCGATGGCGCGCACCGTCTCCTCCAGCGGCGTCGCGTGATCCTCCTTGTGCAGATAGTAGATGTCGATGAAATCGGTGCCGAGCCGCTTCAGGCTCTCTTCCGCCGCCTGCATCACCCAGCGCCGCGACAGCCCGCCGCGATTGGGATCGTCGCCGATCTGGTTGGCGAGCTTGGTCGCCAGAATCCAGTTCGCGCGATTGTTTGAAATGGCGCGGCCGACCACCTGCTCGGACTGGCCGCCATTATAGGCGTCCGCGCTGTCGATGAAATTGATGCCGGCCTCGCGCGCTTTCGCGATGATGCGCGACGACGTGGCCTCGTCGGTCGGGCCGCCGAACATCATGGTGCCGAGGCAGATCGGAGAAATCTTCAGGCCGCTGCGGCCGAGTTGGCGGTATTGCATGGGATAGGTCCTCTGTCCTAGGTCGTCATTCCGGGTTCGATGCTGCGCATCGCCCCGGAATGACGGCAATTCTCAACTCTCGCTCTTCAATATCTTGAACACACCGCTCGCCATCGCGATACAGCGTTTGTCGACGGTGACTTCCGTGGTGATGAAAATCAGGCTGCGGGTCGAGCGCACCACATGCGGCCTCGACACCAGGATTTCGCCGATCTTGCCGGCCTCGACAAAGTGCGTATCGAGCTGCACGGTCGCCAGCGTCGGCTTGCCGGAAACGAAGCGGGCGGTCATGCCGCAGGTGCGGTCGGCAAAGGTCATGATGACGCCGCCCTGCACCAGGCCACGGCGGTTGTGGTGCTTGTCCTCGGTAGCAAGCGCGTATTCGTGGTTGCCGTCGACGACGCGCTGCCACAACGGGCCGATCAGGTGCAGGAAGCCGGTGGTTTCGACGATCTTCCAGCCGTCGGATTTGAGTTTGTCCGCGGCCTTGGTCGTCATGTCGTGCGTTCCGTTTCCTGCAGGTGGTCATGCGGTTTGGATCATTTCATCGGCTGCACTTGTGTTGTAGTCAAGCCGGATGGGCCGGTCATTTGACGATACCACACGGCGGAATATCGCAGAACTCTGCGCGGCCTTCACGCGGGCGCCCTCGGATGGCGCAGGGCCCGAGCTGAAGCGCGCGGCGGTGGCCATTGCGCTCACGGAAGGCGAGGGCGGCGGGGAAACGACGTTTCTCCTCACCCGCCGCGCCGCCACCTTGCGTTCGCATGCCGACCAATGGGCGCTGCCGGGCGGGCGCTGCGATCCCGGCGAGACGCAGGCGCAGGCCGCGCTGCGCGAACTGCACGAAGAACTCGGCGTTGGCCTCGGGGAGGGCGATGTGCTCGGCCTGCTCGACGACTACCCGACGCGGTCGGGCTATCTGATCACGCCTGTCGTGGTGTGGGTGAGCACCAGTGCCGATATCGTTCCCAATCCTGCGGAGGTCGCCTCGGTGCATCGCGTCGCGCTCGACGACATCGAGCGCGAGGACGTCTTCAGCTTCACCACGATCCCCGAAAGCACGCGGCGCGTGATCCGCTTCCGTCATGCCGGCCAGCACATCCACGCGCCGACGGCGGCACTGATCTACCAGTTTGCCGAAGTGCTGGCGGGAAGAAGCACTCGCGTCGCCGAACTGGAACAGCCGGTGTTTGCCTGGCGATAGGGAGGGCCAAGCCGTCATTGCGAGGAGCGAAGCGACGAAGCAATCCATCTATCCGTTATGCCGCGCGATGGATTGCTTCGCTGCGCTCGCAATGACGGAGCAAGCGTCGCATGCGCGTTCCGCTTGCGAACATGCAACGTTTCAGCGACGATACCGGACCAACAAGAAAAACAGTCCTGGGAGCACGCTCAACATGCCCACTTGGAAAATATTGGCTTGCGCGGTCACCGCGATCATCGCGCTGACGGCGGCATTCACCGGCGCGCATGCCCAAACCTATCCCGCGCGCGCCATCACGCTCGTCATTCCATTCGCGCCGGGCGGCAGCACCTCGATCGTTGGGCGCGCGATTGCCGACAAGATGAGTGAGCTGCTCGGCGAGAAGGTCGTGGTCGACAACCGCCCCGGCGCCGGCGGCACGGTCGGCACCAAGGCGGTCGCCAAAAGCGATCCGGACGGCTACACCCTGCTGCTCGGCTATACCGGCACGCTGGCGATCGGTCCCTCGCTCTACAAAGCTCCCGGCTACGATCCGCGCAAGGATTTCGCGCCGATCGGCATGATCGGCAACGCGCCGAACTCGCTGGTCGTGCATCCGTCATTCCCCGCGAAAAGCGTCGCCGAACTGATCGCTTATGCAAGGGCCAATCCCGACAAGGTCAATTTCGGCTCGGCCGGCGCCGGCACCGCCAGCCACATCACCGGCGAATATTTTGCCCGCGCGGCAGGGATCAAGCTGGTGCACATCCCCTACAAGGGCACCGGCCCGGCGTTGACGGACCTGTTGGGTGGCCACATCCCGATGGCGTTCGCGCCGATCCCGGCCTCGCATGCCAACGTTGCCGCCGGCAAACTGCGTGCGCTGGCGGTAACCAGCACGACGCGATCGAACCTGTTGCCCGATGTGCCGACCATGATGGAAGCGGGGCTCGCTGCTTTCGACGCCTCGCTCTATTACGGCCTCGTGGCTCCCGCCGGCACGCCGCGGCCGATCGTCGACAGGCTCAACAAGGCGCTACGCGACGCGCTGACCTCTGAAGAGGTGAAGAAGCAGCTCGGAAATGACGGAACCGAGATCACACCCGGCACGCCGGAAGATTACGCCGGGTTCATCGACAAGGACGAGAAGAAGTGGTCGCAGCTCGTCAAGGCCAGCGGCGTCGAGCAGGAGTGACTTTCTCCCTTCTCGCACAAGGGAGAAGGAAGGTACGGCAGCGCCACCTATTGTCGCGGCCTTTCGGGGCTGACTTCGCAGGGATGCTTGCTACAAGGGGGCCATGCGCCTGCCTTTGATTCGCCTGGGTTCCGGATGTGTCGCGCTCGCGCTGCTTGCGGGTGCGCCGCCTGCCGTGGCCATCGAGCCGCTCCCTGCCTCGACCGCCGATGCGATGGCGCAAGCCGCCTCGCCGCAGGCGATGGCCGAATACCGCCGCAAGCTGAAAGAGTATCAGGATGCGCGCGCCGCGTTCGACGAGGAGGCGGGCGCCTATTGGGCTTCGATCTCGGAGAAGCGGAAGGGCCGCAACGCCAAGCGCCGGGAACGCCAGACCATCACGCTCGACGACTACGTGCTGGCGCAGCCGCCGGTCTACAGCGGTCCGAAGCGGCCGGTCAGCCCGGAGCCGGAGGAAGAGAAACCGCCGCGCGAGCGCAAGCCGCTGCCGGTGGTCGCCGATTTCCTGAAAGCCGCCGCCGAGCAGTTTCATTTCACGCCGCAACGGCCGTCATCCGAGATCGAGTTCAAGCGTGCCTATGCCCGTTACGCACTGGCGGCAGGCCTGACGCGCGAACAGGCCATACGGGTCTACTCGTTCGAGACCGGCGGCAACGGTAATTATGACATGCAGTCGGGGCTGAATCCGTCGAAGCCGGGCTCGCGCGCGATCTCGACCGCGATCGGCTACAACCAGTTGCTCACGACCAACACCGTCGAACTGCTGGCCGAGCAGGGGCACGAACTCATCAAGGAATTGACGGCAAGGGCCGCGACGCTGTCAGGCGCGCCGCGCAAGGCGATGGACCACAAGCTTGCCGTGCTGAAGAGGATGGTGGCGTTCACGCGCACGGTGCCGGACACCTGGTCCGAGCATGAGAAGCTCGCCAATACGCCGCAAGGCTGGGCAGTGCACGCCATGGTGCTCGATGTCGACATCGGACCGATGCTGCAGACCCACAAGCTCCTGACCTCGGTCCATTTCGCCCGCGCCAAGGGCTATAATCGGCCGCTGACGGCCGCCGAACTCGAAATGATGAACCTGACCGGCGATGGCACCGGCCTCGACATGGTGACCATGCCGCAGGCGATGCGCGAGCGGGTGCCGACCTCGAATTTCTTCCAGCGCGGCGGCTACGAACGCAACCCGGTCGCGATCCGCCACAACACAGTGGCGAAGCTATTGGCGGTCACCGACGAGCGGATGGATTTCAACTCTGGCAAGCCCGGCGCGAAGGAACTGGCGGCGGCGTTTTAGGTGGTCTCTTCCCTTCTCCCACAAGGGGAGAAGGAAGAAAACTCAATCCGATCCGAACATGAACTTGCCGTCACTCTCGAGATAAGGGCCGCTGCGCATATAGAGCTGGCCGTTCTGGCCGATGAAGAACAGCGTGCCCTTTGGCACCTTCTTGGCGCCCTTGAGCAGAAGGCCGGCATTGTTGGTGCCCATCTTGTAGGACAGCGTCTTGCCGTCCTTGCCGTAGGCATAGCCCATGTCCGACTTCAGCTCCCAGGGCGCGGGCGCCGCCGCTTGCGCGAATGCCGATGTCGCCAGCCCCGTCACTACGGCCGCCACCAAAACTGTTTTTGTCGAAACGCTTGTCATCACATCCTCCCCGCAAGCCATTCGGCTTCCTGTCCCACGTTTTTGAACAAATCACGAACGATGTGATGCCGTCAATCTGCACCTTCGACGCATCACACCGCCCTTGAGACTTTGTGATTTCCCGGCTTCGACTTCGCGACTATGTTCGCGTTTCCGGCTACAAGCATGCATTGCGAAAAACGTCATAGGGATGGTCAGGATGAACGTCGTCATGAAGATCGGTCTTGGTGTTGCGCTGTCGTTCATGACGCTGGCCCAAGCGGCAGAGGCCAACGACTTCAAGCTTTCCAACAACCAGCGGATCGCCTGCAGTCGGGGATTGAGCGCAGGCAAGCTCAACACGTCGACCTGCAAATCCTATGCTTACGTGTTCAACACCAAGACGTCGGAATATTTCCGTTGCCAGGTCTCGCTGGCGCTGACGCGGGACAACAAGGAGGTCATCAACGTGCAGGCCGACGGCAGCTGCGCCAAGAGGCCCCGCATCTTCGATACCGATTCGAGTTATTCGTTCGATGCCACCGAAACCGAAGGGCCGAACACCAATTCGTTCTTCGGTCCCGGCGGCTATGCGATTTGGGCCAGCGACAACAATGCGCTGAAGGTGCGCGGCTGCATCATCATCTCGTCCGGCCTCGGCTCCGACATCTCGAAATGCATCGACATGAAGTTCGAGTGAGCCTGGTTCAGAGAACCTTCTCGGCACCGGCTGCAAGCTGAGAGCGCGAGCGCGCGAATTTCCGCACGCCCACCGGCTTGCCGAACAGATGGCCCTGGACCAGATCGAAGCCCATGTCATGCGCGGCGAGGTAATCGCCGCGGCTCTCGATGCCTTGCGCGGTGGCGCGGGCGCCGTTGTCGCGGGCCAGTTCGACGATCCGCCGGCATACCGTCTGCTTCAGCCGGTTGTCCGCGCAGCCATTGATATATTGCCGGTCGACCTTCAGTTCGGCGAACGGGAAGCTCCGAAGCTCCAGGAGCGAAGGCCATTCCGTGCCGACATTGTCGATGGCGATGGCGATATTGTGCAGGCGCAGGCGTCTGGCGGCGTCTACCGCGAGATCCGGCTGCTCGACCACCTCGCTGCTGTTGATTTCGATGAGGAGCCCGCCGAACGCGGGGTGGGCGGGCATGGCGCTGCAGAGATCGCGCACCGCCGCCGCGTTGCCGAAGAACGATACCGGCAGGTTAACCGAGAGGTCGACCGGACCCTGGCTCTCCAGCAAATAGCGCCAGTCCTCGATGGCGCGGCCGATCACGAATTCGGAGAGACTGCGAAAATGCGGATCATTGTCGTCAGGAATGAAGTAGGCAGGCGGGACCACGCCCCAAGCCGGATGCCGCATCCGGACCAACGCTTCCGCGCCGCTCGGCATCAGCGTGCGGGTGTTGATCTTCTGCTGATACCACAATTCTAGCCAGCCGGCCTTCAACGCCTCGGCGACGTCGACCGCGGGACTTGGCGCCGGCTCGGCCGGCAAAAGCTCCGAGACGGTGGCGCGTAGGCTCGCCGCGCCGAACGGCGTCGGCAGGGAAGGGAGCATGGCAATGCCGTATTCTTCGCCAATTTGCCGGACGGCCTTAACCATAATCGAGTCGGGTTGACCGATCACGAGAACCTTGCCGCCGAAATTTCTCCGAACGATGGCCTCGAGAATTTCGCCGACATTGATCCCGTCGACGCACACGCTGAGCACGATCAGATCCGGCTGCTCCGTCTGTAGTACGCCGGCCAGGTCCGCGGCCTGACCGCATTCGCAGGTCACGAACCCGAGATCCTCGAGAGCGTCGGAAAGGAACAGCCGGAGGTGTTTTTTGCTGTCGATGACGCAGGCTCTCGGCGTCAGCTTCCGGTGCCCGAAGTGAACTGCGCGCGAATGCTCGCTGAAGTTGATCTGCTCCATGCCGCCCTCCCGACAAAATACCCCGGCGCCATTGGTACATCCGCGTTGAGGTCGCAATAATGGAATTTTGCGGAAGGTCACATGATTACTTCAGTAGGGTTAAAGCCGCCGACAAGAATAAAATTTTAGAGGAATTGCCAGCCTCGACGGCGCCAACAGGCGCACGGGCGGTGCATTCCGCCGAATTCGCAGACTTCAATGCGTTGATGCCCCGCTTAAGCGGTATCCGATCTGCCTCGCGTGTTAACGCCTGTGGTCGCGCGCTGGCGCCGCGATGGTCGTCGGCTTGCGAACACCGCGAAAACGCTTTCCGCGGGGGCAGCCATGCCGCGACGCACACAAGCCTCTGCTTGGCAAAAAAATGACCGCGGTCTCTGGCAGACCGCGGTCACTGTATCTTCCGGCCGGAGATCGCTTCGGCTCCGTCGCCGGACGGCGAGTATCGAGGCCTAGCCGCCGACGCCCTTCTCCTTGAAGTATTTCAGCGCGCCGGGGTGGAACGGGATCGGCGAGCGGTCCTGCACCTGGTTGTCGAGCGTAAAACTCTCGGCTTCCTTGTGCACGGCGACGATGTCGGCCTTCTTCTCCACCAGCGTTTTGACGATGGTGTAGGCATCCTCGTTGCTCATCTTGTCGCCGGTGACGATCAGGTTCCAGACTTCGGTGATGGAATTGTCCTTGTCGTAGCCGGGATACGAGCCCGCCTTGATCTTGCTGGCCGAATAGAGCTTGCCGTATTTGGCGTTCATTTTCTCGGCCAGGTCGCCATGGTCGACCAGCTTCATCTTGATGCCGGGCGTCGCCGCGAGATCGGTGACCGCGGCGGTCGGAATGCCGCCGACCCAGAAGAACGCGTCGATCTTGCGGTCCTTCACCGCATTGACGGATTCGGCGACACCGAGCCGCTCGCGCTTCATGTCCTTGTCCTTGTCGAGGCCGGCGGCCTCGATGACGCGGAACGCCATCACTTCGGTGGCGCTGCCGGGCGATCCCGTCGAGACGCGCTTGCCCTTGAGGTCAGCCATGGTGTTGATGCCGGTGCCTTCCACCGTCACCACATGCATGCGGTTCGGATACACCACGAGCAGCGCCTGCAACGGCACCTTGCCGCTCTTGAACTTGTCCTCGCCCTTCAGCGCATCGAGCGCGGCATCGGCCATGGTGAACGCAAGCTCGCTCTTGCCGGCGCCGATCAGCTTGAGATTGTCGACCGAGCCGCCGGTGACTTCGGCGGTGGCCTGCACGTTGGGCAGATTCTTCGAGAGCACGTTGGCGACCGCGCCGCCGAGCGGATAGTAGACGCCGCCGGTGCCGCCGGTGCCGATTGACATGGTTTTCTGCTGCGCGTGAGCCGCGCCGGCAAAGGCGAGCCCCAGCGTCATTGCCAATATTGCTGTAGTCTTTTTCATTTTTGTCTCCTCAATCGCTTCTTCGCTATGTTGTGAGCGCAGGTCGCTCTGGCGACCGCGTTCTGGCCTGCCACAGCAATACGCCGAGACCGATGATCAGGCCCGGCACATAGGTGTAGCTGATATCGCGTCCGATGATCCATTCGACGATTGCCTCAATCAGGCTCGGGAACACCAGCAGCAATCCGGATAGCAGAAGCAGGCCGCGCTCGACCGCTGTATTTTGTCGCAGTGCCCAGTTCTGGGCAAACGCAGCCAGCGCCAGCAGCCCCAGGCTTGTCTTGATCGTGATTTCGATGATGTCGACCCACGATCCGCCCTTGGGGATCGACATCAGCAGGCCGCCGCCCTGCGGGTCGAGCACGAACACGAAGGGCACCAGAAACGCCGGCAGTGTGTATTTCCAGGATTGCAGCGTGGTCCTGTAGGGATCGCCACCGGTGATGGCGGCCGCCGCGAACGGAGAGAGTGCTGTCGGCGGCGAAACCTCGGATAGAACGGCATAGTAGAAGATGAACATATGCGCAGCGTAATCGGGTACGCCGAGCTTGATCAGCGCGGGCGCCGCGATGACCGCGCAGATGATGTAGGACGCGGTTACCGGCACCGCGAGGCCGATGATCCAGACGATCAGGGAGGTGTAGATCGCGGTCAGCAGCAGGCTGCCGCCGGCATAGGCGATGACGATCGACGAGAATTTGAGGCCGAGACCGGTCAGCGTCACGATGCCGACGACAATGCCGGCGCAGGCGCAGGTGGTCGCGGCGTTGAGCGCGCCGATCGAGCCGTCGGCCAGTGCCTTCACCAGCTTGCTCGGCACCAGCGCGGTCTCCCGGCGCAGGAAGCTCAGCGCAAAGGTGACGACAATGGCGTAGAACACCGATAGCGACGGCGAGTAGCCGATGACCATGAAGAAGACGACGGCCAGCAGCGAGATGAAGTGGAAGCCGTACCGCCTGGTCATCTGGCCGAGCGACATCTCCGGCGTGAACGTCACGTTCTTGGCGTGGAATTTCTTGGCGTCCAGTTCCACCATGAACAGCAACGACATATAGTAGAGACAGGTCGGGATGGTCGCCATCCAGATCACGTCGAGATAGCTGATCTTGAGAAATTCGGCGATCAGGAACGCGGCGGCGCCGAGCACCGGCGGCGACAGAATCGCGCCGAGACCGCCGGCTGCGAGCAATCCGCCGGCGGCGTTCTTCTCGAAGCCGGCCTTCGCCATCATCGGATAGGCCACGGTGCCGATCATGACGGTAGTGGCGACGCCCGATCCGGAGGGGCCGCCGAGCAGGAACGACGACAGCACCACAGTGCGGCCGGCGCTGTTCGGCTTGCCACCCATCAGCGCCAGCGAGAAGTCGATGAAGAACTTGCCGGCGCCGGAATGCTGCAGGAATGCGCCGTAGATGGTGAACAGGATGATCAGCGTCGCCGACACGTCGACCGCGACGCCGAAGATGCCCTCCAGCGTAATGAAGAGGTGACCGACCAGGCGGGCCAGATCATAGCCGCGATGGGTCCAGGGCGCCGGCAGATACGGACCCAACATCGCATAGGCGATGAAACACAGCGACACCACGGGCATGATCGCGCCGGTGGTGCGCCGCGTCGCCTCCAGCAGCAGCACGATGAAGACGATACCGACGATCACGTCCCAGCGGTCGGGCGTGGTGGCGCGGTCGGTAAAATCCTCGCCACCCCACAGCGCATAGACGATGGTGGCGACCGCGACGATCCCGGGGACGACGTCCCACCAGCGCACGCGGTTGCGGAAGCGCGTCGCCAGCGGAAACAGCAGGAAACTCAGCACCAGCGTGAAGGCGACGTGGGTGTAACGAAGTTCCTGGGTCGGAACGATGGCGTAGGCGGCGTAGAGGTGAAACAGGCTCATGACCACGGCAATCGTGGTCGAAATCCTTCCCGCCCACCCCATCAGGCGGTTGGCCGCGCCTTCCTCCGCCTCGATGTAGGCTTCTGCCTTGTGCAGCGCTTCGTCGGATACCGCGACGATCTCATCATTGGGCGGCGTTGTCTTGTCTGCTGCCATACTTTCCCCGGGGCCCGTTAACTCTGGAGACCCGGTGTCCTGCGGGCCTTTCGCGGGCGCATTCAGTCCAATTTGGGTAACCGTGGCAAGGGCCTTGTAGGCGTATTTCGGGGGCATCTGTTAGCTTATCGGACGACTTGACCCGGGGGGCGTCGTCATCCGTAGCCCGGATGCAGCGAAGCGAAATCCGGGGAAAGTGCCAAACAAGAATCCCGGGTTGCGCTTCGCTTCACCCGGGCTACAAGAAAATAGTTTGAAAGGGAGAAGAAAGTCGATGGAACGGCTCAAGGGCAAGACGGCGATGGTGGTGGGCGCGGGCTCGATCGGGCCCGGCTGGGGCAATGGCAAGGCGACCGCCGTGACCTTTGCGCGCGAGGGTGCGCAGGTATTTTGCGTCGACCGCAACGCGGCTGCGGCCGAGGAAACGGTGAAGATCATCACCGGCGAGGGCGGCAAGGCGATGGCGCATACGGCCGATGTCTCGAGGGCCGCCGAGGTCGAGGCGATGGTCACGGCCTGCCTGAAGGCCTATGGCCGCATCGACGTGCTCGACAACAATGTCGGCATCGCCGAAGTCGGCAGCGTGGTCGAGGTGGCGGAAGCCGAATGGGATCGCGTCTTCGCCGTCAACCTCAAGAGCGCCTATCTCTCCATGAAGCACGTCATTCCTGTGATGGTCAGGCAGGGCGGCGGCTCGATCATCAACATCTCCTCGATCGCCTCGATCCGCCACGTCGGCATTTCCTATGTCAGCTACAACGCCAGCAAGGCCGCGATGAACCAGATGACGCGCACCACGGCGGTCGAATTCGCTTCAAAGCATGTGCGCGTGAATACGATCCTGCCCGGGTTGATGAAGACGCCGATGGTCGAACATTCGGCCGGCCTTGCGCAAAGCTACGCCAAGGGGGACGTCGAGGCGATGTGGCGGGCACGCGACGCGCAGGTGCCGATGGCACATATGGGCGATGCCTGGGACGTCGCCAACGCGGCGCTGTTTCTCGCCTCGGATGAATCGAAATATGTTACCGGCATCGAGCTCGTGGTCGATGGCGGCATCACCTGCAAGTCGGGCGCCTGACGCGTCCCGTTACGCCTGTGCGCTCAATTCGGCGCGGTCGAGTTCTTCTTCCACCTGGTGGAAGGCGTCGTCGCTGATCTCCTCGAGATCGCGCATCCTCAACAGCGCCGCTCGTGCCGCACCGATGGCGCGGCGACGCAGCGGATCGGCCGGCAGCTCGCTGGTCGCGATGCCGGTTTCGGGTTCGGTTTCGGCACGCAGCAGCACGGCGCGGTATTCGAGCCGCAGGATCTCGGCCTCCTCGGACGGATCGGCTTCGATCGCCTCAAGCGCGGCGCGATAGGCGGCGCAGCGGGCTTGAGCCGCCTCGCGCGCGACCGGATCGTCCTCCTCGAATTTCAGCGCGAGGATCAACGGCCGCAGCGTCAGGCCCTGGAGCACGAGGGTCCCCAGCACCACGGCAAAGGCCGTCAGCAGGATGAGATCGCGATACGGGAAGTTCTCGGGCAACGCGAAGGCGGCCGCCAGCGTGACGATGCCGCGCATCCCGCACCAGGACACGATGATGCCGCGTTCCACACTCGGTACCGCGGGAGACACGTGCGCAGGAAGCAGGCCGTACGCGTTCAAGGCGCGCAGCAAGGCGCCATATGGCATCACCCAGGCGACGCGGGCGAGGATCACGACGGCGAGGATCACTGCGGCAAAGCTGCAATATTTCAACCGCACCTCGTCGTTGAGCCCGGACCAGATCGGATTGAGCTGCATGCCGATCAGGATGAACGCCAGCACGTTGAGCACGAACACGACGGTTTCCCACACCGCATAGGAGGCCACGCGCAGCCGCGCCGGGGTACGCTCGGGCGCGGTGCGCGCGATCGTGATCGCATAGGCGACGATGGTGAGGATGCCGGACAGCCCGATATGCTCGGCGACGATCCATACCATGAAGGTGCCGGCGAATTGCGTGATGATCGCGCTCGGCGCCTCGGTGATGCGGCGCGTGATCTGCGTCCAGACCCGCGCGAACAGGAAGCCGGCAATGAGGCTTCCGAACAGCGCCAGCGCAACTGAGGGCACGAACTCGTGCACCTTCATGTGCTCGGCGGCAACCAGGCCGACCGCGACGCGGTAGATCAGGAGCGCGCTGGCATCGTTGAGCAGGCTTTCGCCCTCGAGGATCTTCTGGATGCGGTACGGCAGGTTGACCTGGCGCAGGATTGCGGTGGCCGCCGCGGCATCGGGCGGCGCCACGATGGCGCCGAGCGCGATCGCGACCGCCCATGGCATATCCGGGCGAAGCCAGTGCGCGACCACAGCGACGGTGGCGGTCGTGACCCCGACCGCGACCAGCACCAGCGTCGAGACCGGCAGCCAGTTGTTCCTGAGGTCGCGCAGCGAGGTGTCGAAAGCGGCGTCCAGCAGCACCGGCGCCACGAACAGCGCCAGCGCCAGCTCAGGCTGCAGCGTCCACGACGGACTTGAGGGTACGAAGGCGAGCAGCATGCCGCCGATCGCAAGAAAGGTCGGATAGGGCACCTTGAGCCGCCGCGCCAGCGCGGACAGCAGGACCGCGCCAAGCAGCAGTCCAATAATCCATTCGAATGCTAGCAAATTTGGGATTCCCTGCCGGTCGAGATCGATGTCACCATCAATCTAGCACTAACCGGCAGGAAGGTATTCTTTCCGTTCGCTACTGCGCCATCGCCAGGATGCCGCCGGCGAAGGAATGCCAGAGCGGTGTGACGCTGATCGGCCAGTTCAGGAATTTCACGGCGATCAGGGCAAGGCTGCCATAGACATAGACCGGATGCGGCCGGCCGCGCGTGCGCCAGTCGAACACCATGGCGGCCACCAGCAACAGATAGGCGACGATGGCGGGCGGGATGGTCACCGGCACCGGGGGCGGACCTAGAGGGCCGGGAGGAGCCAGGAAAGTGAGAAACCAGCGGGCGACCGCGGCGTCGAGCAACGAAATGCTGGCCAGCAGCATCAGCCGCTTGTGCGTTTCAGGCTTGCGGATGGCGGCAATGGCGAGCGCAAAGACCACCGCAAAGAACAGAATTCCGCTGAGCGGGACAATCGCGAATGCGATTCCGTCATCGGTCATTCCGGCCGCCGCCGAGCGCTTCATCGCGTTGACCGCAACCAGGAAGCCGAAGATCGTCATCGCGGTCGCCAGCGAGACGCCGATCATGCCGACGCTGCGATGCCGAGCAACGTTGCCGGAAGCCGCAAGCCAGCTTTGGAATGCGAAGTAAAGCGACCAGGCGAAGAACAGCAGGCCGTGAAAATGCACGACCGGCGAGGCCGAAAACGACCGCTTCGCCAGCGGCAGCCAATAGGTCGGCGCAAAGCCGAGAAAGGCAACCGCCATGCAGGCCAGCGCCATGTAGAAGTAGAAATAACCGGACTGGGACTGCGCGATGGCGCGCGGCGGACTGAAGTCGGTAAATGTGGTCATGGTTGTTGAGTCCGTGACATCAGCTAAAGGTTCACGACAAATATTATGACGAAGAGCATCCATTCGCGTGTGAAGGAGGTCACTCCTCTCGCGCGCCATCGTTCGGCCAAAATCTGTCCAGAGGCGAACAGGGAAAAATCGACGCGGACCGTTGTCGGAAAAGCGCGGGCCTTGCTAGGATCGGATGCAATCGACAGCGTATTTCCGGGTCAATTCGATGCGAGGCCATTCCGATATCCGCAACATCGCAGCCGCATGCCTGCTGTGGATCGGGTTGGCGCATGGTGCATCGGCCACGGGCGTCGAGCCGGCCAAGGACCTGCGCGCCGATCCCGCGCCCTGTCTCGCCGCCGCCCGCGCGCAGGATGACGACAAGACCGTGAATGTCTGCGGCGCGCTGATCGACAACGACAGGACCGACAAGGCTGACCGGATCAAGGCTCTGATCGCGCGCGCCGAGGCGCATGAGCGGAAGGGCATGAGTTATCGCGCCATTCGCGACTATGACGACGTGCTGCGGCTCGATCCGACCAATGCCGACATTCACAACGCACGCGGCGAACTCTGGCGCAAGAAGGGCGATCTGCCGAAGGCGGTCGCCGATTTTGCCGCGGCGATGAAGCTGAACCCGGAGCACGCCGCCGCCAGGGCGAACCATCGGGCGATGGCGCAGGAGCTGGAGCGGCTCGGCGCGCTGAAGGCGATCGCCGGCAAGCCGAGCTTCAATTGCGCCACCGCGCGCCGCAAGGTGGAAAAGGCCATCTGCGCCAATCCCGAGCTCGCCGACCTCGAGCGGGACGTCCATGTGTCGTATGTCCGGGCGACCCGTGAAGACATGACCCCGGCCCAGGCCCGCAAGCTGCGCCGCGAGCAGGAAGAGTTCATCGCCCGCCGCAACGCCTCGTTCGGCCGGCCCGGCTACGACTTGCAGAAGGCGATGAAGCAGCGCCTGCAACAGCTCAACGGGGTCGACGGCTATTGACCAAAGCAGATGTTTCATCCCGAAACACCATCTTTCTGGTGCCGGCCGTGGCCGCCTTTCGAACCTCGGAAAGCGCTGTTGCGACAGACTGGCGGGAGCGGCGTTAGCCGCGATTTAGGCCAGCATTTCAAGAGCCGATCATGCGATCATTCATTTCGTCATTTGCCGCGAGCGCGGCGTTAATCCTTGCCATCCTGGCTGCCACGGGCGCCGGCGCGCAGACGACCGCCGAGCGGCCGATCGTCTGCGAGGCGCTTTCGGCTGCCGAACCCGCGACGCTGATCGACGTCTGCACCGCGCTGATCGACAATCCGGCGACGCCGGAGAGCGAGCGGCTCGACGCCATGATCACGCGTGCCGCCGCGCTGCATAATAGTGGCCAGAGCGACAAGGCATTGGCCGAAATCGCTTCCGTGATCGCCAAGGATCCCAACCGCGCACGTGCGTTCCGCGCCCGCGGTGAAATCCTGCGCCAGACCGGCAAGGTCGAGGCCGCGTTCGAGGCGCTGAACCAGGCGATCCGGCTGGAGCCGGACAATGCTACCGGCTATGCAAACCGCGCCAATGCTTTCAACAATGCGAGGAAGTACGACCGCGCCATCGAGGACTATAACGAGGCGCTGCGGCTGAAGCCGGATTTCGCGCAAGCTTTCTCGGACCGCGGCGCCGCCTGGTATTTCAAGGGCGAGTATCAGAAGGCGATCGCCGATTACGATGAAGCGCTTCGCCTCGAGCCGCACCGCGCCCGCACCTACAGCAACCGCTCCGCGGCCTACCGCAAGCTCGGCCGTACCGAGAAAGCGATCGAGGACGTCACCACGGCGATCCGGATCGATCCGACGCAGCCGGAATTCTTCGATAATCGCGGCCTCGACCTCGCCGGCAACAGTGACTATGCGCGCGCGATCGCCGACTATGACGAGGCGATCAAGCTGCGCCCCGAGGCAAAATTCCTGACCAACCGCGGTGATGCCTATCAGGCGCGGAAGGATTACGACCGTGCGATTGCAGACTATGACGCAGCGTTGAAACTGGATCCGAAATTCCAGCGCGCCTACAACAATCGCGGCGCGGCCTGGGTCAAGAAGGGCGATCGCAGCCGGGCGCTGAAGGATTATGCGGAAGCCGTCCGCCTCAATCCTTCCGACAGCACCGCCGCCGCCAATCACAAGGAGATTACGCAGGAAATCGAACGGCTGGGTTCGCTGAGCTACCAGAAGAACCTGCCGAGCTTCAACTGCGCCACCGCCAAACGCCAGGTGGAAAAGGCGATCTGCGCCGACGCGAGCCTCGCCCAGCTCGACCGCAACATCAGCGATGTGTTCCTGCGGGTGATTGCGAGCGCGGAAGCCGACAGCCATCGTGCCGCGCTGGCGCTAACCCGACAGCAGCGCGATTTCATCGACAAGCGCAACGCCTCGTTCGGCAAGCGCGGTTATGACCTCCGTCAGGCGATGGAGGATCGGCTGGAGAAGCTGAATACGATAGCTCGGCAGTAAGGTTTTGCCGAACGGCCAATGTATTACGGCTTGATCTGGCGCAACTTCGCGTGACAATGCCCCTGAAATAATGTCGCTCAGCCGTCATGGCCCGGCACAAGGCCGGGCATGACGACGATGGGCGAACACGCGGGGAGTGCGCCATGAATGTTAAGAACAACAGCAGGTATCACGAGGTCCACGCCCGCTCGCTGGCCGACCCCGAAGGGTTCTGGGCCGAGGCGGCGCGCGAGATCGACTGGATCGAGCCGGCCAAAAGGATCTTCGATCCCTCGATGGGCGTCTATGGCCAGTGGTTCGCCGGCGCCGTGGTCAACACCTGCTACAATGCGCTCGACCGCCATGTCGTGGGCGGACGCGCCGACCAGGTGGCGCTGATCCACGATTCGCCGCTCACCAACTCCATCTCGAAATTCACCTATGCCGAGATGCTGAAGGAGGTGCAGACGCTCGCCGCCATCATGGCCGACTTCGGCGTCGCCAAGGGCGACCGCGTCATCCTCTATATGCCGCTGGTGCCGGAGGCGGTGTTTGCGATGCTGGCCTGCGCGCGGATCGGCGCGGTGCATTCGGTGGTGTTCGGCGGCTTTGCCGCAAAGGAACTCGCAAGCCGGATCGACGACGCCAAACCGAAACTGATCTTCTCGGCGAGCTGCGGCATCGAGCCCGGCCGTATCGTGCAGTACAAGCCGCTGCTCGACCAGGCGATCAGGCTTTCAAGCGCAAAGCCGCAGGCCTGCGTGATCCTGCAGCGGCCGCAGCACCCTTGTGAACTCATGGCCGGCCGCGATCATGATTGGGCAACGCTGCGCCGCGCCGCGCTCGATGCCGGCAAGGCCGCGCCTTGCGTGCCGGTGCTGGCAACCGATCCGCTCTATATTCTCTACACGTCAGGCACCACGGGAATTCCCAAAGGCGTCGTGCGCGACAATGGCGGGCATCTGGTTGCGCTGAAATGGTCGATGTTCAATCTCTACGGCGTCAAGCCCGGCGAGGTCTGGTGGTGTGGCTCCGACATCGGCTGGGTGGTCGGCCACAGCTACATCGTCTATGGCCCGCTGATCCATGGCGCGACCTCGATCATGTATGAGGGCAAGCCGGTCGGCACGCCGGATGCCGGCGCGTTCTGGCGCGTGATTTCCGAGCACAAGGCGGTCGCGCTGTTTACCGCGCCGACCGCCTTCCGCGCCATCCGAAAGGAAGACCCGGAAGGCAACTTCATCCGCAAATACGACCTGTCGAAATTCCGCACGCTGTTTCTGGCCGGCGAGCGTGCCGATCCGCCGACGGTGGAATGGGCGGAAGCGCAGTTGAAGGTACCGGTCATCGATCACTGGTGGCAGACCGAGACCGGCTGGTGCATCGCCGGCAATCCGGTGGGGCTGGGCATGCTGCCGGTCAAGCACGGCTCGCCGACGGTGCCGATGCCGGGCTATCAGGTCGACGTGGTCGACGAGGCATCCAAGCCCGTGCCCGCCGGCACCATGGGCTCGATCGTGATCAAGCTGCCGATGCCGCCGGCCTGCCTGCCGACGCTGTGGGAGCAAGACGCGCGCTTCAAGGCAGCCTACCTCACGGAGTTCCCCGGCTACTACAAGACCTCGGACGCCGGCTACAAGGATGAGGACGGCTATGTCTGGGTGATGGGGCGCACCGACGATATCATCAACGTCGCCGGCCACAGGCTCTCCACCGGCGGCATGGAGGAAATCCTGGCTTCCCATCCCGACGTCGCCGAATGCGCGGTGCTGGGGATCAAGGATGCGATCAAGGGCGAAGTGCCGTGCGGCTTTCTGGTGCTGAAGGCCGGTGTCGCGCGCGCGCCTGTGGAAATCGAAAAGGAGATTGTGGCGCTGGTGCGCGACAAGCTCGGCCCCGTAGCGGCGTTCAAGCTCGCGATCACGGTCGGGCGGCTGCCGAAGACGCGCTCCGGAAAGATCCTGCGCGGCACCATCAAGAAGATCGCCGACGGCGAGAGCTGGACCATGCCGGCGACGATCGAGGACCCGAAGGTGCTGGATGAGATCGGCGATGCGCTGAAGGGCAGGGTGTAGGGATCACCGTCATTCCGGGGCGATGCGAAGCATCGAGCTATGGGGCGCCCTTGCGCCCCTGAGAATCTCGAGATTCCCCGATGCGCAATTGCGCATCTGAGGTCTGGTCCTTCGGACCATCCCGGAATGACGAGTTCCTTGTCATGCCCGGGCTTGACCCGGGCATCCATCATCGTCAAAGCAGGCTGCCATTATTTCGATGGATTGCCGGGTCAAGCCCGGCAATGACGAGATGGAAGAACGGGAGCCCCGCATGCAGTTTGGACTCGCAAGACACGTCATCGCACTCCTGCTCATCGCCCCCGTGCTCGCCGGCTGCCTGGAACGTGGCCAGCCGACCATGGTCGATACCAGCGCGGACGACGACGCATTCTGCCGCGCCAACAATGTCGCGGTCGGCTCGAACGAGTACGTCAACTGCCGCAAGAACCGCGACGTGCAGCGTGGCAATGCCAACGCCCGCGCCGACCGCGCCCAGCGCAATATGGCCGAGCAGATGCTGAACAACCCGGTCCGGCCGTAACAGGAGGTCCTCATGAACGAAGACGTCTTCAACGCCAGCCTGCGCAAGTTTCTGAAGCAAGTCGGCGTCACCTCGCAACGCGAGATCGAAAAGGCCGTGCGCGATGCGCTCGAGGCCGGCAAGCTCAAGGGCCACGAGAAGCTGCCGGCGAAGATGGTTCTGACGATCGGCAGCATCAGCCTCTCGCATGAGATCGACGACGAGATCGAGCTGGGCTAGGAGCGATTTCGCCTTTTGGATTGCGTGCGCGCAAGGTGCCGGCTCCGCGCGAAGCGTGACTGCCGGACCTGACGGGCGCCGTCTGCAGTGACGCGTTGACCCGGCGAGAACGCCCGATTCCGCTTGTCAGGCCGCCTCCGGCCTCAAATACTGATGGCACGCCTGGCCCGTTGCAAGAACTGACCGACAAAGGAGCGGACGACAGGGCCGATGCGCTGAAACCTAATGCTTCGCGGGCAAGGCAATGGCATTGGACGTCGCTACGACTGATGTATCCCGGGCACAGATGCGCCAAGCCTGGCAGCCGTGGGCCGTGTCGGTCGCAGTCGCAATCGTCTTCTTCCTCGCCGCGCGCCTCAGCCTCGCTCTGCTCGACAAGTCCGACGGCGTCGCCGTGTTCTGGCCGGCTGCGGGCGTGGCCACCGGAGTTTTGGTGGCGTTCGGTCCGGCGCTACGGTGGCCGGTCGTGGTCGGGGTGGCCGCTGCCACTGTCGCAGCCAATCTGCTCGGCGACCGCAATCTAGCCAGCACTGCTTTCTTCGCTGTAGCGAATGCCAGCGGTCCCCTCATCGTCTCAGGGCTCATCCAGCGATTTTGCGGCACCCCATTCGAACTCGATAAGTTGCGTTGCGTCCTTGGATTATTCGCCGCCACGATCGTTGCTGCCATGATCGATGGTTTGGTCGGCATGCTCGGGTTTGTGTTCTTCCATGCCCCGGCCGCATCGCCTGCGGCGGTATGGAGTCATTGGCTCGTTTCCGACACGGTGGGTACCATCACCGTTGCACCACTTGTGATCGGCCTCGCATCGTTCCTGCGTAATGCGCTGCCGAAGCGCGAAATTGCGGAGGGAGCTTTCGCGCTTGCGATCGTGGTCACCCTGTGTGTCCTCCTCGTCATTCTGCCCAACAGGCCGTGGATCTTCGAACTGGCGATAGCCTCGCTTGCTCCGCTGTTCGTGTGGATCGCTGCCCGCGTTCGCCCGGCCTTTACGGCGATCGCAACGTTCCTATGCGCAATCACGATCGTGTGGACGACCATATTCGCCGTCGGTCTTTTCGGCGACCCGCGGTCGCCGATCGAGGAACGTATTTTGTCCGCCCAAGCCACCATTCTGGCCACGTCGTTCGGCGCGCTGGTTCTCGCGGCGCTCTTTAGTGAGCGACGGCAACACGAGACTGCGATTCTCGAACGGGAGCGTCGGCTGGAGGAAGCGCTTCGGGCCGGCGGTGTGATCACCTTCGACTGGGATCTCCAGACTGATCTGATCGAGGTAAGCCGGAATGCGGCTGAAGTTCTCGGCCTAGCTCCACAGCAATTTATCAAGGGTGCGAACTGGATAAAACAGGTCCATCCCGATGACCGCCCGTCGATCACGGCTCGCCTGGGCGCGGTCCGTCCGGACGACCCCTCGCATTCGATGACGTTCCGGTTCATGCGACCGGACGGGCGCGGCGAAGTGTGGCTGGAGCAGGTTGCCATCACGCGCGTTGACTCGGCCGGGAAGCCGATACGCATCGGTGGCCTGATGACCGACATCACCGAGCGGAAGCGGTTCGAGGGAGAGATTTCCCGCGCCTGGAAATCGGCCGCATTGGCGGACCGGGCAAAATCCAGCTTCCTGTCGGCTGCCAGCCATGATTTGCGACAGCCGCTGCAAACGCTGAGATTTCTGCAAGGAGCGCTCGGGCTGCACCTCACGGGCGGCGAGGGCCGCGAGCTTGTCGACGGGATGGCCCGATCCCTCGACACCATGTCCAGCATTCTGTCGAGCCTGCTTGATGTGAATCGTCTCGAGGCGGGAAGTCTTCGTCCGTCGAAGAGCGACTTCGCGATTACTGAGATATTTGATTCGCTAGCGGCCGACTTCTCCGGTGCCATCACGGACAGAGGCTTGCGGTGGCGCATGGTGCGTTCGGGACTCCTGGTCCGCAGCGACAAGCGCATGCTGGAGACGATGATACGAAACTTGCTTTCGAACGCACTGCGATACACCGATCGGGGCAGGATACTGCTGGGTTGCCGGCGGGTGGGCGACAAGGTCCGGATCGAAGTCTGGGACAGCGGCATCGGCATTACGCAGGATCAGCTCCCGCATATCTTTCAGGAATACTATCAGGGCTCGCCCGAAGCGGAACGCGGCGGCCTCGGATTAGGCCTGGCGATCGTCAGGCGTCTGGGGAAGATGCTGGATCATCCGATCGGTGCGCATTCCACGCCCGGTAAGGGCACCGTCATTACGATTGAGGTCCCGCGCGGCGACGGGAACGGCGGCAGGCGCGAACGGGTGCAGAAGCCGCGATATGAGCAGGGTGACTTCCGCGGCACCATTCTTGTCGTCGAGGACGAGGCGAGCGTGCGCGCATCGATCAGCCGCCTGCTGAAAGCGCGCGGCATAGAGGGGATCGTGGTCGCAACGGCAAGCGACGCGCTGGCGCGCGTTCACCGTCAGGAAATCCGACCCGACTTGCTGCTATGTGACTACAATCTTCAGGGTTCGACAAACGGCGTGACGACAATCGGTGACTTGCGGTCGGCTCTCGGCCGAAACGTCCCGGCCATCATCATGACCGGAGACATCCGGTCGGAAGTGGTGGAGCCGATTGCCGCGCAGGGCATTTCGGTCCTGCTCAAGCCGTTCCTGGCAGACGAACTTCTGCAGCACATTGCGCGGCTCTCGCGTGAACAGGCTACCCCCAGTTAAGCCATCCCGATCGCGCGGTGATCGCGCCCTCAAAACAAAAAAACGCGGCAGGTTGCCCCGCCGCGTTCGAAATCAGCCGTAGCCGGCAACCTTTACTCCTCGTCGTCGTCCTGCTTCTTGCCGCCGATCGTCTTCAGCTTGGCGAACACGGCGTCGAGGTTGAGGTCGTCTTCCTTCTTTTCGCTCGGCTCGAATTCCGGCTCCTTCTTCGTGGTCTCGGAGGCCGGGAGCAGGGTGGCGCCGCCATAGGCCGCGGGCACCGGCTTTTCCTTGGCCGCGCGCTGCACCTCGAAATCGAGCTCGATCTGCGAGCACAGGCCGAGCGTTACCGGGTCCATCGGGGTCAGCGTCGAGGCATTCCAGTGGGTGCGGTCGCGGACCGAGGCAATGGTGGTCTTGGTGGTGCCGACCAGGCGCATGATCTGCGCGTCCTTCAGCTCAGGGTGGTTGCGGACCAGCCACAGGATCGCACTCGGGCGCTCGTGGCGGCGCGATACCGGGGTGTAGCGCGGGCCCTTCTTCTTGGCGGCCGGCGGCAGCACCACCTTGCTCTCGCCGAGCTTGAGGCGGTAATTCGGGTCTTTTTCGCCCCTTTCGATCTCGTCGCGGGTCAATTGGCCCGTCGAAATCGGATCCATGCCCTTGATGCCCTGGGCGGCGTCGCCGTCGGCGATGGCGCGGACCTCGAGCGGGTGCATCTTGGTGAAATCGGCCACCTGGTCGAAGGTCAGCGCCGTATTATCGACCAGCCACACGGCCGTCGCCTTGGGCATCAGCGGTGCATTGCTCATGGCAAATCTCCTTTGTGCCTCGCCCACCTCTTTTGGAGGCGAAGCCTATGGTCATCGGGGATGACGGGAATTAAGGCGCTATATACGCCTTCCAGCCCCTTTGGCGCAATGGTCTGCTAAAGTGCCTTGACAGAGGGCGAAAGCAGTCCCAAGTCCTTATACGAATTGGCCGTTCCCAGCCCGCCGGCTAGGGGTGATTCGGTCCCCGAGATAGCCCCAATGCCTTCTGTGTCAACGCCAGCGAAACCAGACCTCAGAATCGTGCTTTGTTCCCCCCGTGGCTTCTGCGCCGGGGTGGTGCGGGCCATCGACACCGTGGAGCGGGCCCTCGCCATCTACGGCGCTCCCGTCTATGTCCGTCACGAAATCGTGCATAACCGCTACGTGGTCGACAGCCTGAAGACCAAGGGTGCGATCTTCGTCGAGGAACTGGCCGAAATCCCCGACAATACCAACGCACCGGTGGTGTTCTCGGCCCACGGGGTTCCGAAATCGGTTCCGGCCGACGCCCGGGCCCGCAATTTCTTCTCGCTGGACGCGACCTGCCCGCTGGTCACCAAGGTGCACCGCGAGGCGGCGATCCATTTCAAGCGTGGCCGTGAAATCCTCTTGATCGGGCATTCGCACCACCCCGAGGTGGTCGGCACGCTCGGCCAGTTGCCGCCGGGCGCGGTGACGCTGATCGAGACCGCCGAAGACGCCAAGACCTTCACGCCGAAGGATCCGGACAACCTCGCCTTTGTGACGCAGACGACGCTGTCGATCGACGACACCGCCGAGATCGTAGCCCTGCTCAAGGAGCGTTTTCCGAACATCAACGGGCCGCACAAGGAAGACATCTGCTACGCCACCACCAACCGCCAGCTTGCGGTGAAGAAGGTGGCGCCGGTGGTCGATGCGCTGATCGTGGTCGGCGCGCCGAACTCCTCGAACTCGCAGCGCCTGCGCGAAGTCGCCGAGCGCGAGGGCTGCCCTGTCTCGGTGCTGGCGCAGCGCGCCTCGGATCTCGACTGGTCGCGCTTTGAGGGCATCAAGAGCCTCGGCATCACCGCAGGCGCCTCCGCGCCGGAAGTGATCGTCGAGGAGATCATGGGCGCTTTCGCCGAGCGTTATGAATTGCATGTGGAGACGGTTTCGGCCGCGGAAGAAAACGAGTTCTTCCCGCTGCCGCGCTCGCTGCGACCCGACGCCGCCTGAGGCTTCTCATGGCGGTTTACACCGACGTCGCCGCCGAAGACCTCGCGGAGTTCCTGAAGGGCTATGACATCGGCGAATTGCTCTCCTACAAGGGCATCGCCGAGGGCGTCGAGAATTCCAACTTCCTGATGCATACGAGCCAGGGCGCCTTCATCCTTACGCTCTATGAAAAGCGCGTGGCGGTGGACGACCTGCCGTATTTCCTGTCGCTGATGGCGCATCTGGCGGAGCGCGGCGTGCGTTGTCCGCAGCCGGCCCGAAACCGCAAGGGCGAGGTCTACAGCGAACTGGCCGGCCGTCCGGCGGCGATCATCAATTTCCTCGAAGGCATGTGGCCGCGACGGCCGACCGCCGCGCATTGTACCGGTGTCGGCGAGGCGCTGGCGAAAATGCATCTGGCCGGTCACGACTTTCCGATGTGTCGGAAGAACCCGTTGTCGGTCGAGGGCTGGCGGCCGCTGTTCGATCTCGCGGCACCGCGCGCCGACAGCGTCGCACCAGGCTTGCAGGACTTCATCGCGCGCGAGCTCGATCATCTCGAGGCGTGCTGGCCGAAAGACCTGCCGCTCGGCGTCATTCATGCCGACCTGTTTCCCGACAACGTTTTCTTCCTCGGCGACAGACTGTCGGGGCTGATCGACTTCCCGTTTTCCTGCAACGACATCCTGGCCTACGACGTCGCGATCTGCCTGAACGCGTGGTGCTTCGAGCCGGATCATTCCTTCAACGTCACCAAGGCCAGGGCGCTGCTCAATTCTTACGGCCGCGAGCGGCAATTGTCCGAGGCCGAACAGGAAGCGCTGCCGCTGCTGGCGCGCGGCGCGGCGCTGCGCTTTTTGCTGACGCGGCTTGTCGACTTCCTCAACGTGCCGCCGGGCGCATTGGTGAAGCCGAAGGACCCGCTCGAATATGTCCGCAAGCTGCGCTTCCACCAGAATGTCGCAAGCGTGCGCGACTACGGCCTGACCCAGCCGGGATACGTCGCTTGAGCGAATTGCCTCACGTCACCGTTTTTACCGACGGCGCCTGTTCGGGCAATCCCGGTCCGGGCGGCTGGGGCGCCATCCTGCGGTTCGGCGACAAGGAGAAAGAGCTGAAGGGCGGCGAGGCGCACACCACCAACAACCGCATGGAGCTGATGGCGGCGATCTCGGCGCTGGAAGCGCTGAAGAAGCCCTGCGTGGTCGATCTCACCACCGACAGCCAATATGTGCGCCAGGGCATCACCGGCTGGATCCATGGCTGGAAGAAGAACGGCTGGCGCACCGCGGACAAGAAGCCGGTCAAGAATGTCGAACTATGGCAGCGCCTCGACGCCGCGCTGAAGCCGCACCAGGTCCGCTGGCACTGGATCAAGGGTCACGCCGGCCACGCCGAAAACGAGCGCGCCGATCAGCTGGCGCGCGAGGGTGTCGCGATGGCGAGGTTGCAGGAGAGGGTGGGGAAGTAGGCGGCGGATGTTGCTGCGACAACCAACGACCGTCGTCACCCGCGAAGGCGGGTGACCCAGTATTCCAGAGGCGTTGAGAAATACGGAGGGCTGCGGCGTACTGGATCGCCCGGTCAAGCCGGGCGACGACAGCCTTTGTTGTGGCGACTTCGTTACGCGACGACGCGCCTCAGCCTTACAGCTGTCCCAGCAGCGTATCGCCGCCGGAGACTTCCACCTTGCCAGGCGCCGGCTCGAGGTTGAGCTTCTTCACCACGCCGTCATCCACCAGCATCGAATAGCGCTTGGAGCGGATGCCCAGCCCGTTGCCGGAGGCGTCGAGCTCCATGCCGATCGCCTTGGTGAAGTCGGCATTGCCGTCGGCGAGGAACACGGCTTCGTCGCGCTGGTCGGTATCGCGCTTCCAGGCGTTCATGACGAAAGCGTCGTTGACGGAGACGATGGCGATGGTGTTCACACCCTTGTCCTTGATGGCATAGGCGTTGAGGAAGATGCTCGGCAGGTGCATCTTGTGGCAGGTGCCGGTGTAGGCGCCGGGCACCGCGAACAGCGCCACCTTCTTGCCCTTGAAAATATCGTCGGTGGTTTTGACCTGCGGGCCTTCCGCCGTCATCACGCGAAACTTGGCTTCCGGCAGCTTGTCGCCAACTTGGATCGTCATCGTCAATTCTCCCTCAATGAGCGGATAGTTTCTTAGACCGGGCAGGCGGCCGGTACAATATTCGTCGGGCTCGAAACGGCAACGGGCGAGCCCATTCACGCTTGCGTCATCAGGGCGAAAAGCCGCCTTCGTCCAAAAAGGCCTGCTCCTCGGGCGTACTCGCGCGGCCCAAAATGTGGTTGCGATGGGGAAAGCGGCCGAAGCGGCGGATGATATCGGCGTGGTGTTCGGCCCATTTCAGGTTCTCGGCATGCCCGGCCGTGCGTGACAGCTCGATGCAGCGCAACTGGTCGGGCAGGTGCTCCGAATGCATCAGGGGCAGATAGAGGAATTCGCGCAAAGCGGAATCGATCCGCGCGTCGACACCGCGCGCGATGGCGCGATGTGCCACTTCGCGCGCCTGGGCGTCGCTGGCATAGGTTTTGACATCGCCGCGGAACATGTTGCGCGGAAACTGGTCGAGCACGATGACGAGCGCCAGCGCGCCGTCATCGCTCGCTTCCCATGACGATAATTCGCCGGCCGCCGCTCTCTGCCACAGGCCCAGATAACGCCGGCGCACATCGGCGTCGAACGCATCGTCGCCCGTGTACCAGCGGCTGGGGCCGGCGTCGCGCCAGAAGGCCAGAATGTCGGCCGGCGCGACGCTGATCTCGGTCATGTCGGAGGTCCGCGGGCCTCTTCAGGCCGCGGCCTTCTTCTCGTCGCGCAGTTCGCGGCGCAGGATCTTGCCGACATTGGTCTTCGGCAGGTCGGTCCTGAACTCGATCTGCTTGGGTACCTTGTAGGCGGTGAGCTGCGTGGTGCAGAACTTGATGACGTCGTCGGCCGAGAGGTTCTGGTCCTTCTTGACGATGAAGGCCTTCACCGCCTCGCCGGACTTCGCATCCGCAACACCGATCACGGCGCATTCCAGCACGCCCGGATGGCTCGCGATCACTTCCTCGATCTCGTTCGGATAGACGTTGAAGCCCGAGACCAGGATCATGTCCTTCTTGCGGTCGACGATCTTGGTGTAGCCGCGCTCGTCCATCACGCCGATGTCGCCGGTGCGGAAGAAGCCGTCCGCGGTCATCACATTCGCGGTTTCTTCCGGTCGGTTCCAGTAGCCGGCCATCACCTGCGGACCCTTGGCGCAGATCTCGCCGGCTTCGCCGAGCGGCACTTCCTTGCCGTCGTCGTCGCGGATCGAGAGATAGGTCGAGGGCACCGGGATGCCGATCGAGCCGGAGAACTGGTCGGTGTCGGCGGGATTGCAGGTCAGCGTCGGCGAGGTCTCGGACAGGCCATAGCCTTCCGACAGCGCGCAGCCGGTGACTTTCAGCCACTTCTCGGCGACCGGCTTCTGCGTCGCCATGCCGCCGCCGAACGAGGTCTTCAGCTTGGAGAAGTCGAGCTTGTCGAAGCCGGGCGTGTTCAACAGGCCGTTGTAGAGCGTGTTGACCGCCGGGAAGCTGTTGACCTGGTATTTCTGCAGCTCCTTGATGAAGCCCGGCATGTCGCGCGGGTTCGGGATCAGGAGGTTGACGCCGCCGGCGCGCATCGCCAGCAGGAAGCAGGCCGTCAGCGCGAAGATGTGATAGAGCGGCAGCGCGCAGACGATGAAGAGCTGCTCGACATGCGGCGGCTTCTTCAGCGCCGGCTGCAGCCAGGCGTCGTTCTGCAGCACGTTGGCGAGGATGTTCCTGTGCAGCAGCGTCGCGCCCTTGGAAACGCCGGTGGTGCCGCCGGTATATTGCAGGAAGGCGACGTCATCGCGCGTGAGCTGCGGCTTGCTGAGCTTCAGGCTGCGGCCGGCGCCGAGCGCCTCGTTGAACGAGACCGCGCCCGGGATCGACCAGGCCGGCACCATCTTCTTCACCTTGCGCACCACGAGGTTGACGATCACGCCCTTGAAGCCGAGCAGGTCGCCCATGCTGCCGACGATCACGTGCTTGACGGACGTCCTCGCGATCACCTGCTGCACCGTGGTGGCAAAGTTCTCCAGCACGATGATCGCCTCGGCGCCGGAATCCTTGAGCTGATGCTCGAGCTCACGCGGGGTGTAGAGCGGGTTGACGTTCACGACAGCATAGCCGGCGCGCAGCACGGCGGCGGTCGACACCGGGTATTGCAGCACGTTCGGCATCATCAGCGCGACGCGGGCGCCCTTCTGCAGGCCCTTGCTCTGCAGGTAGGCGCCAAGCGCGGCCGACATATCGTCGAGGTCGCGGTAGCTGATCGACTTGTCCATGCAGATGAACGCCTTGCGGTCGGCGAACTTCTTGAAGCTCTCTTCCAACAGCTCAACGAGCGACGAGTACTGGTTGACGTCGATATCGGCTGGTACGCCGGCCGGATATTGCTTGAGCCAGATCCGCTCCATGGTAGTTCCCCTCTGGTTCCGAGCCCGCTCTGATTGCATCAGATCCGCGCTCCAATTTTTGTTATGACGCGTTTTATTGATGCGAACTGATATTCAGCTTCGCTCGAAAACGCCATGGCTCCCTGTTTCTCGGCCGGGCGCGCCTTGTTTTGGGCAGTATTGTGAATGCAGCCGCCGATAGCAAGCGGCTGCGTGCTATCGGCGCATTGCGGCGAACTGGAATAGTTCAGCCGAACGGCAGCAAAACTGCCTAATTACGTGGCTCTGCGGCCCCGTTAACCAGCCGGCTTGTTTTCGCCCTTGGGTTTAGCGGCGGCATTGGGCTTGGCCGGCTTCGGCGCCGGCTTGTCCCCGACGGCCGCAGGCTTGGCGGCTACGGGCTTGGCGGCTACGGGCTTTGCGGCCGCGGGTTTGGCGGCCGGCTTTTTTTCGGCCGATGTGGCGGCAGGGGCCGGCTTGGCGGCGGCCTCCGGCTTGGCGTTTGCGTGCCTGACCGTAGCAGGCTTGGTGCCCGGCTTCGCGCTGGCTTCAGCCTTTGGCGCCGCGCCATCAGGCTTCTTTGCGATCTTCGATTTCTTGCCGCGCTTGGCCGACGACGCCTGCTTCTCGGCCTCCGCCGCAACGGCCGCGATCAGGGCGGCGCCGGTCTTGGTCGGGCCAGTGTATACCGGAACGGGTTCGGAGGGCTCCGCCGCGGCCGCCAGCAGATCCGCCGGCTTGATCGGGTGCTGTAGCCCCGCCGTGAAGAATGAGACCGCGGTCTCACCGGTCGAAGCGTTGCCGTTGCTGGCCACGACATCCGGGTCTTCGTCTGTCGCCGGACGCTTGCGCTTGCCGCCGCACATCTCCTCGCGCAGGTTCGGCGGCGTCGCATCGACAGGAACCAGACTGTCGACGGTGCCGAGCGCAGGCTTCAGCCAGCCCAGCCCGCCGCCAAAGCCGCGCTCCAGCAATTGCGCCGCGCGCACCGCGCGCGCATGACCCGACGATGAGCCGAGCACGACGGCGATCAGCCGCTTGCCGTTACGCGTCGCGGAGGCGACCAGATTGTAGCCGGAAGCGCAGATGAAGCCGGTCTTGAAACCGTCGGCGCCGGGATAGCGCCCGATCAGCTTGTTGAAGTTCTGCGTCACCCTGCGGCCGTAACGGATCGAGGGGATATGCATGAAGTATTCGTATTCCGGCAGGTCGCGGATGTAGGCGCGCGCCAGCATCGCGAGATCGCGCGCCGAGGTGACCTGTCCGTCCGCCGGCAGGCCGTTCGGATTGACGTAGCTCGTCTGCGTCATGCCGAGCTTCCGCGCGGTCTGGTTCATCATGCCGGAGAAACCGTCGACCGATCCGCCGACGCCTTCGGCGAGCACCACGGCCATGTCGTTGGCCGACTTCACCATCATCATCTTGAGCGCGTTATCGACGGTGACCTGGGTGCCCGGAGGAAAACCCATCTTGGACGGCGACTCCGCGGCGGCGACCGGCGACACCGTAAGCAGCGTGTCGAGCGAGAGGCGTCCTTCCTTCACCGCCTTCAGCGTGACATAGGCGGTCATGATCTTGGTCACGGAAGCCGGATACCAGGGCATCGTCGCGTTGTCGGCCTGCAGGACCTTGCCGGTGTCGGCTTCGACGACCAGCAGCGCTTCGGCGTGCGCGGCGCGCGGCGTCACGACGGCAAGCGCTGCCGCAACGAGAATCCAGGTGAGCGACGGGCTGCGAAGCAGCGGGCGAAGAAGATGCACTTTTCCGTTCCGGTCCTTTGAGACCCGCCTTCGAAAAGGAGGTCCTTGAGATCTAACGTTCGGGTTTCAAGCGTGTCCGGCGCCGTTGCTTTGCGGCGATGCAAACCTATACCGGCTTGGCTATTCAGAACAGGGGCCGGGTAATTAAATCGTGGACGAAATCGTGGCAAATGCGGCGGTATCTGACGGTGACGGCGCTCACCCAGGCTCTCGGTTCACCCAAATCCTGCCCTGCGCAAAAATCCTATTTCACCTCGATTCAGGCGCGTGCGCTCTCCTGCACCATGAACTGGGCCTTGGCGAGTTCCGCAAAACGTCCGCCCTTGGCTACCAGTTCGTCGAAAGTTCCGCTTTCGATCACCCGGCCATTGTCGAACATCAGGATCCTGGTGGCGTTGCGGATGGTCGAAAGCCGGTGCGCGATCACGAAGGTGGTGCGGCCCTTCATGACCTCGTCGAGGGCCGCGTTGACCTTGGCCTCGGTGACGGCATCGAGCGCGCTGGTGGCCTCATCCAGGATCAGGATCGGCGGGTCCTTCAACAGCGCGCGGGCGATCGACAGGCGCTGGCGCTCGCCGCCGGACAGCATGCGGCCGCGCTCGCCGGCATGGGTGTCGAACTTCTTTTCGCTGCGCTCGATGAAGTCGAGGGCCTGCGCGCGGGTTGCGGCGAGGCGCATTTCCTCCTCGGTCGCATCGGGTTTGCCGACGAGCAGATTGTCTGAAATCGAGCGATTGAACAGCAGCGCCTCCTGGAACACCACGCCGATGTTCCGCCGCAGTGCGGTCAGCTTCAGCGCGCGGATATCCATGCCGTCGATCTTGATGATGCCGGATTGCGGGTCGAAGGCGCGATGCAGGAGCGCGATTGCGGTTGACTTGCCGGCGCCGGTCGAGCCGACCAGCGCGATGGTCTGGCCAGGCAGGGCGGTGAACGAAACGTCTTCGACCGCGGGCCGCTTGCCGTCATAGGAAAACGAGACGTCGTGAAACTCGATGAGGCCGGAGAGCCGCCCGGTATCGACCGCGCCGGGCCGGTCGCGCACCGCCGGCACCGCGTCCAGCACGTCGAAGAATTCCTGCAGGCGCGGCGCCTCCATGAACACGCTGTTGATGAAGCTCACCACCTGTTCGAGCTTCTGGATCAGCATGGTCGCAAAACTCACGAACATCACGATCTCGCCGACCGTCGTCTGTCCCTGCGCGTGCAGGTAGATGCCGACGGTAAAGATCGCGAGCACGGTGATGGTGGTGGAAGCGCGGGTGATGACGGTGACCAGCGCCCACCAGCCCAGCACCGGCATCTGCGCGGCGAGCAGCTTGTCGGCGACGAAGCGCAGGCCCTGCACTTCCGCATCGATCCGCACGAAGCTCTGCACCAGTGCGACGTTGCCGAGCGCATCGGACGCGCGCGCGGAGAGATCGCTGTACTGCGCCTCGACCTCGCTCTGCATGCCGTAAGTCTTGCGCACCACCATCGTGGTCAGCACCGTGAAGACCACGCAGAGCGCGAACAGCAGGATCGCCAGCCGCCAGTTGATGTAGAGCGCGAGCGGCAGCAGCACCACCAGCGACAGGATCGCCGCAAAATGCTCGCGGAAGAATCCGAGCCAGAGCCGCCACAGCGCGTCGGTGCCGTTCAGCATCACCTTCATCAGCCGCCCGGAATGGGTGCCGGTGTGGAAGGTCAGCGGCAGTTGCATGATATGCTCGAAATAATCGGTCAGCACCGCCTGGCGCTGCCGGTGCGCCAGCTTGTCGGCATGGAGCGCGACCAGCGCGCTGCACGCGATGGTGAAGAGGCCGAAGCCTACCCACGCCGCCAGCAGCGGCCAGGCCGAATTCGTTGCCAGCGGCCCGGTCTGCGGCTTGCCCGACAGCACGTCGACGATCTTGCCGAACAGCACCGGCTCGGCGAATTGCGCGCCGGCCAGCAGAAGATTGGCGACCGCGAGAATCCAGCCCAGCCGCGCCTCCTTGCCGAGCAGCTCGAGGACACGGGTGTAAAGGCGCAGCATGGACATCAGGGAAACTCGCGAAGCAGATCAATCGCCTATTGTACACAGGGATCGCTCGGCACGACTAGTGAGGCAGGTGCATATGCCGGGCGGTTGAGCAAGCGGCATGAGCCCCGAACACCGGCGGACGATGGGAGCTCAGTTAACCTGCCGCCCGTTGGATGGGGGCAGGAACTGGTCGTCGAAAATGTCCGACGCCTGCGGTCGCTTCTGAAACTTGAAATCTTCCGCGACCTGATCGATCGAGCGCTCGAAGCGCGCCTGATCGATCGCGCCGATGCCGTTGCGTTTCACTTCGCTGGTCAGGATGTTGTCGCGCAGGATGGTTTGCAGGCGCTCGAGCTCGAGGTCCTTTGCGCCGCCGTCCATGCGGTTGGCGACCTCGGTCGCGGCGGCTGCGGGGTCCTTGACCGTAAGATTCAGGCCGCCGATCACGGCTCGTACGAAGCCCTTCACCGCCTCGGGCTTGGCGGCCGCCAGGGCCGGATTGACGATAATGGCGAAGCCATAGGCCTCGCAGCCATAGTCTGCGAATTTCAGCACCGCCAGATCGTCGGCCGGCACGCCGCGGTCCCGCAGATTGATCGCCGAGAGATAGGAGAAGCCGGTCACGGCATCGATCTGGCCCGCCGACAGCATCGGCTCGCGCACGGCGGCGCTGATGCTGCTCTGTTTCACGTGCTTGAGCTTGATGCCGTTCTGTTGCGCCACCGCCGGCCACAACCGGACCGACAGGTCGCCCTCGGCGACGCCGAGAGTCTTGCCCTCGATGTCCGACAGCATGCGGACGCCGCGGCTCTTGCGGGCGATGATCGCGTAGGGCGCCTTGTTGAACAGCACGAACACCGCCTTGATCCTGGGGCCGCCCTGCTTGTCCTTGTCGCGAAACCGCATCAAGGCGTTGATGTCGACCATCGCAAAATCGCTGGTGCCTGCCGCGACACGCGCGATCGCGTCCGACGATCCGCTGGCAATGTTGGTGGTGACCGCAAGTGCCTCGGCACTGAACAGGCCGCCATGGGCCGCCATCACGAACGGCGCCGCCGCGGCGTCGATCGGCCGGTCGAGCGAGAAGTGGATCTGGAGCGGAGGCCGGGGTTCGTCCGCGGCGCGGGCGCCGTTTGTCGTAAACCCCGCAACGGCGCAGAAGCCGGCAAGGTAAGCCAGGAGAACGCTCAGGAGAGAGCGGATGGCGTTGGTCCTGATCGCACGCATCGAGATTACATCAGCACGAGGTGGGACAAGTTGCCGCGTCGGCGATGTCTGTTTGATGACGTCGCTCACGGCATGAATCGCCCTTGGGCGAGCCATTGTGCAGCTTCTAACCTGAACGGTCGATGACTGCCATGATTTTGCCCGAGATCGTTCAGCTGCCGTTGGGATTGGGGAACCTAATGTGCACCCCAGTGGTTAGCTATCGAGGCCCTGTCAGGCCACAGCTCCCACGGAGGATGTTGAGATGTTTGCGCGAAAAGGTGTGTTTTCATCGATCGGCCGCGCCGGCGCGGTGGCGACGGTTGTAGCGGTGGCGTTGACGGCAGTTGCGCCGACCACGACGTTCGCAGGCTCGGCGCCATCGAGCAAGGGCGTCACGGCCTCGACCGGCACCAGCGACGCGACCGACATCAGCGCGCGCCGCAGGTATTATCGCGGTGGCGGTGGTGGCGCTGCAGCAGCGGCGGCCTTCGCCGGCATCGTCGGCACGGGCCTTGCGATCGCGGCCGCCCAGAACCGCCGCGACTACTACTATGACAACGGCTACGGCTACTATGGCGGTGGCCCGGTCTATTACGGGCGCCCCTATTATGCGCCTCGCCCGTACTATGGCAGCCCCTATTACGGCGGTTGGTAAACCGCGACTGCCGCCGACCGTTAAAGATGAATCCACCGGCCGGGCGGCCGGTGGATTTTTTTATGGTTGCAGGCCAAGCCGTTAACACGCCGGCCACGGTATTGCATTAGGTTCGAGGGATGAGTGATTCGCTGGAGCGGCTTTATCAGGCTGTCATCGCGGCCCGGGATCTCGATCCGGCAACGTCGCGCACGGCCCGGCTGTTTCAGCGCGGCCCCTCCAAGATGGCCAAGAAGCTCGCCGAGGAAGCCATCGAAGTCGTGATCGACGCCGTCAACGGCAAGACCGACGCGGTGATCCGGGAGAGCGCCGACCTGCTCTACAACCTCACCGTCCTCTGGGCATCGGCCGGCGTGAAGCCCGCCGACGTCTGGCGCGAGATGGAGCGACGCGAGGACCTGCTCGGTATTGCCGAAAAGCTGCCGAAGGCGGTCAAGGCGCCGAAATCGGCTCCAGCCAAGTCGCTGCCCAAGGCGACGGCAGTCCCGGCCAGGCGGCGAATTGTCGCGCTGGAAGGCCGTTCTTTGCGCAAGCGGCACTAAATCCTCTCAAATTCCGCGCGTTTCCGGCATGGACAAATCCGCTCCATGGTGGTTCATGCGCGCATGCTCAAACGGACCTACGACTGGTGCATCGACGCCGCCGACAAGCCCTATGCGCTCTGGATCATGGCGGCGGTCGCTTTCGCGGAAAGCTCGTTCTTTCCGATCCCGCCCGACATCATGCTGCTGCCGATGTCGCTGGCGCAGCCGAAGAAGGCGTGGTGGTTTGCGACCGTCTGCACGATCGCATCCGTTACTGGCGGCGTGCTAGGATACGCCATCGGCGCGCTGCTTTATGACTCCGTCGGGCACTGGCTGATCACCGTCTACGGCCTCAGCGACAAGGTCGAAACCTTCCGCGCGTCCTATGCCGAATGGGGCGCAGTGATCATCCTGCTGAAGGGGTTGACGCCGATCCCCTACAAGCTCGTGACCATCACCTCGGGATTCGCCGGCTACAACATCTGGCTGTTCATCCTGTGCTCGATCGTGGCGCGGGGCGGGCGGTTCTTCGTGGTCGCAGTCCTGCTCAACCGCTACGGCGACGTGATCCGGGCCGAGCTGGAAAAGCGCCTCGGCACGTGGGTGGCCATCGGCGCCGTCGTCCTGGTGTTCGGCTTCTACATCGCGTTCAAGCTGGTCTAGCGCTTTGCCGGCATCCCGGCTTCAGGCTAGGTTCGGTCCCATGCCCGGTTCAATCGGCCGTTTGATCAAGCTGCTCCGGACGCAATTTGCGACCGCGGGCCTCGTTGCACCGATGCTGGCGATCGCTCCCGAAGCCGGCTGGCCGCAGGGCACCCCGCAGCCCTCGCTCGGCTTGCAGTCGCCCGCCCAGCAATCGGTGCCGGCTCGGCCCGAGCCGCAGCAGATCGAGCCGCCTCCGTCCCCACGCGACGAAAACCCTGGCCTGATCAACGAAATCGGAAAACTGTTCGAGAAATCCAAATTGCTGCTGCCGCCGCTGAAGAGCCCAGGCGAAACCACGGACGACGCGGCTAACAAAGGTGGCGGCGACGCTCTGTCGAACCTCGCCAGGCCCTCGATCATGGTGAGCGGGCGGGCGGCGTGTCTGGTGGCAGCCAACGGCGCGCCGGACTGCAAGGCCGGCGCCGACCGGCTGTGCCAGAGCAAGGGCTACAAGGAAGGCAAGAGCCTCGACACCGATGCCGCCGAGAAATGCTCGCCGAAAGTGTACGTGCCGGGCTACAAGCGCCAGCCCGGCGACTGCAAGACCGAAAATTATGTGACGCGGGCGCTCTGCCAGTAGCGTATGATCACGAAAGTCCCGCCTGGCTCATGAAGCGGGGGAGAGAAGACCGTGAGCAAACAAGACGTTAGCGCAGGAAAACCGGGTTGCGGAAAACTCAACGCGCCAGCGCGAAAACGCAATACTTGACACTGGAAAGATTGCCTTGTTGGTATGATGCCCGGCATCTCTACGGCGATGCCTCACCCGCTCGAATGAACCTGAAGGATCGCTTCGTATGTCCATGCCCGCGCTGTTCAAGGGCCGCCTGTCGATACCCGTGATCGGGTCGCCGCTGTTCATCATCTCCGTGCCCGATCTCGTGATCGCCCAGTGCAAGGCCGGCGTGGTCGGATCGTTTCCGGCGCTGAATGCGCGCCCCGCCTCGCTGCTCGACGAGTGGCTGGCGCGGATCACCGAAGAACTCGCAGCCTATGACAAGGCACATCCGGAGCGGCCGTCGGCGCCGTTCGCGGTGAACCAGATCGTTCACAAGTCCAACAACCGCCTCGATCACGACCTTGCGATGTGCGAGAAGTACAAGGTGCCGATGCTGATCACCTCGCTCGGCGCGCGCGAGGATCTCAACCAGGCGGCGCACAATTGGGGCGGCATCGTCTTCCATGACGTGATCAACCAGAAATTCGCGCACAAGGCGGTCGAGAAGGGCGCCGACGGCCTGATCCTGGTGGCGGCCGGCGCCGGCGGCCATGCCGGCACGATCTCGCCGCTCGCCTTCGTCGAGGAGACGCGTTCCTGGTTCGACGGACCGATCGCGCTGTCGGGCGCGATCGCCAATGGCCGCGCCATCCGCGCGGCGCGCATTCTCGGGGCCGACTTTGCCTATATCGGCTCCGCCTTCATCGCGACCCAGGAAGCCAACGCGGTCGAGGCCTACAAGGAGATGATCACCTCCTCGTCGGCGGAAGACATCGTCTATTCGAACCTGTTCACCGGCGTGCACGGCAACTACCTCAAGCCGTCGATCGTCAAGGCCGGTCTCAATCCCGACGATCTGCCGACCTCCGATCCCTCCAAGATGAGCTTTGGTACCGACGCCTCCGGCGAGCGCACCAAGCCGAAGGCATGGAAGGAAATCTGGGGCTCGGGCCAGGGCATCGGCGGCATCGGCAAGGTGGTGCCGGCGGCCGAATTGATCGCGCGCTTCAAGAAGGAATATGACGAGGCGGTCGACCCCGCGCTCTGAAATAGTTTAGCGCCCTCTCCCTTGCGGGGAGAGGGCGGCCAAGGCCGGCCTTGGAGTTACAGGCTTTGGCGACAGCGTGTGGCGCTCACACGTTCAGATTCATCCATACCGCTTTCGGCTCGGTGAAGTTCTCCAGCGCCGCCGTGCCGTGTTCGCGGCCGAGGCCGGAATCGCGCACGCCGCCCCATGGCAAACGCACATCGGTATAGCCATAGGTGTTGATCCAGACTGTGCCGGCATTCGCTTTCTTCGCGAAGCGCTGCACGCGTCCGATGTCGCGGCTCCAGACGCCGGCCGCAAGGCTGTAGGCCGTGCCATTGGCGATGCGCAGCGCGTCCGCTTCATCCCTGAACTTGATCACGCTCACCACAGGCCCGAAAATTTCTTCCTGCGAGATGCGCATCTCGTGTTTGACGTTGGCGAACACGGCGGGGCTGATGAAATAGCCGCGGTCGCCGACGCGCTCGCCGCCGGTGGTCAGGAAAGCGCCTTCGTTACGGCCGATGTCGACGTAGTCGAGAATGCTCTTCATCTGTTTCTCGGAGATGACCGGTCCCATTGCCGTGGCGCGGTCGGCGGGATCGCCGATGCGGATCGCCCTGGCGCGCTGCGTCAGCCGCTCGACCACCTCGTCGTAGACCTTCTCATGGGCCAGCACGCGCGATCCCGCCGAGCACACCTGTCCGGCATTGAAGAAGATCCCTGATGCCGCCGCCTTGCTGGCCGCCTCGATATCCGCGTCGTCGAAGATCACGTTGGCGGACTTGCCGCCGAGCTCGAGCGACACGCGTTTGAAGTTGCCGGCCGCGCCGCGCAGGATGCCGCGGCCGACGCCCGGCGATCCCGTGAACGTGACCTTGTCCACATCAGGGTGATTGACCAGCGCGTCGCCGACCACCCGGCCGGGACCGGTGACGATGTTGAGCACACCCGGCGGCAGGCCGGCTTCGAGCGCCAACTCGCCGCCGCGCAGCGCGGAAAGTGAGGTCAGTTCGGCGGGCTTCATCACGATCGTGCAGCCGCAGGCGAGCGCAGGCGCCAGTTTCCACATCCCGATCATCAATGGGAAATTCCAGGGAACGATCGCCGCGACTACGCCGACCGGCTCGCGCACCGTGTAGGTTAGCGCATCATCCCGCGTCGAGACCACTTCGCCAGAGATCTTGTCGGCCCAGCCGGCATAGTAGGTCAGCGTATCGATAGCGGCGGGGAGGTCCTGCCGCAGCACGCCCGCGATCGGCTTGCCGGCGTCGAGACTTTCGAGCGCCGCGATTTCGTCCGCGTGCTGCTTCATCAGGTCGACGAGCCGGAGCAGGATCTGGCCGCGCTCGGAGGCGCGCATGCTGCGCCACGGCCCCTCGAAGGCACGGCGGGCGGCCGCGACTGCACGATCGACATCGACCTCGTTGCCTTCCGCGACCGTGGCGATGACCTGTTCGGTGGCGGGATTGAGCGTCTTGAACGTGCGTCCGGAAACGGACGGGACGTGCTGGCCGTCGATTAGCAGCAGCCGCGGCTTGGCCGAGGGAACGGCAGGGATCGGCTCACGGGAATAGTCATATGCAATCGACATCATATTCCCTCCGTTTGTTGTGCCCAACCTTAGGAGGTTAATTCCTGCAGTAAATATGATATGGTCTGCCTATGAGCCGCTGAGATATGCAGCCAATTTCATAGGTTGTCGCCGATGCACCACATTGAGATCGAGACCGTCTGGCGCTTTCACAAGGAAGGCAGTCCGCAGACCGCGGTGGTGATGCTCGGCGTTCTCAACGAGATCCGGAAGACCGGAAAACTCACCAATGCGGCGAAGCACGCCCAGCTTTCCTATCGGCATGTCTGGAATCTGGTCGAGCAGTGGTCCGATTTCTTTGGCGTGCCATTGGTCGAGACCCATCGCGGCAAGGGCACGGTGCTGACCGCCTTCGGCGAAAAACTGGTCTGGGCTGGCGAACGCATGCAGGCACGCCTTGGTCCGCAGCTTGAAAATCTCGCGCAGGAACTCGCAACCGAGATCAAACCGTTCCTGCATCAACGTCCGTCCGTGATCCGGGTCCACGCCAGCCACGGTTTCGCGGTTTCCAAATTGCGCGAACTGCTGGATCGCGAACCCGGCATCGGTGTCGATCTGCGCTATGTCAGCAATCAGAATTCGCTGGTGTCGCTGGCGCAGGGCGCCTGCGATCTTTCCGGCGTGCATCTACCGCGCGGCGAATTGCGCGCGCAGGGCATCCGCGCCTGCCGGGAATGGCTCGATCCGCGCGAGGACCGTGTGATCAGTTTCGTGACGCGCGAGATGGGGTTGATGGTCAAGCGCGGCAATCCGCTTGACATCAACACGCTCGAGGATGTCGTCGCGCGCAAGGCGCGCTTCGTCAACCGCGATCATGATTCCGGCACGCGCCTGCTGTTCGACCAGTTGCTGGCGCTGCACGGGATCGACGAGGCCAAAATCAACGGCGCGCAGCAGATGGAGTTCACCCACGCCGCCGTCGCCGCCTATGTGGCCAGCGGCATGGCGGATGTCAGCTTTGGCGTCGAGGCGGCGGCCCGACAGTTCGGGCTCGATTTCATCCGGCTGCTGACGGAGGATTACTTCTTCGTCTGCAAGCGCGCATTTCTGGAGACCGAGCCGATGCGGCGCGTTCTCGACATCATGAAGGGCCGCGACTTTCAGGAGGGGGTCGCGAGCCTGCCCGGCTATGTCGCAACCCGCACCGGAACGGTCGATACCGTAAAGGCGTTTCTGGAGAGCGTGGGGTCGAACGCCACCTGATTTTCTACCGGGCGCCATTCACGTGGTCGCGCTTCGACTCCGGCTCTTCCGCAATGGTATGGTTGTATCCGCTTTGATGTCAGAAGAGGCTCGCGATGACGAACGGACAGGATCTGAGCGCGCATGTCGCGCTGGTGACAGGCGCGTCCCGCGGCATTGGTGCGGCGGTCGCGCTCGCGCTGGCCGAGGCCGGCGCTGCCGTCGCGGTCAATTATCGCGAACGGGCAGGGGATGCCGAGGCCGTCGTCGCCAGGATCAAGGCGAACGGTGGCCGCGCCGTCGCGGTGGCGGCTGACGTGTCGCAGGCTGCGGCCGTGACACACATGGTCGAGCAGGTCGCCTCCGCGCTCGGTCCGATCGACATTCTCGTCAACAATGCGGGCTTGGCGATCGTGCGCGGCGTCGATGATCTTACTGAAGATGATTTCGATCACACCATCACGGTGAATCTGAAATCGGCTTTCCTGTGCACGCAGGCCGTGCTGCCGGCGATGCGGGCGCGCAAATGGGGCCGTATCGTCAACATCTCCTCGGGTGCGGCGCGCGGCGCCGGCGCCATCGGCGTGCACTACAACGCCTCCAAGGCCGGCATGGAGGGGCTGACGCGCGGCTATGCGGCTCGCCTCGTCAAGGAGGGCATCACCGTCAACGCGGTGGCGCCGTCGCTGATCGAGACCGACATGATGGGCGGCCGCACCGACCTCGCGCGCAACATCCCGCTCGGCCGCATGGGGCAGGCCGAGGAAGTCGCGCAAGCCGTCGCGATGGTGCTCGGCAACGGCTACATGACCGGGCAGACCATCGTCCTCAATGGCGGCATGGCGTTCATTTGACGCGCTGCCCTGCTCGTGGCTTCCTGCGAATGACGCACGGCGCTCTGCCTGCAACGGTCTCGACTCGTTGCACCGGAGCAGGCAAGAAGCTGTTCCCTTGATCGACAGGACTTCTCACGCAATGGATGCCATCTTTCGCGTCGACGGCTACGATGTCGTCACCAGCCCGTTCGCGGCGGGACCATGGGACCCGAGCATGCAGCACGGCTCGCCGCCGGCAGCGCTGGTGGTTTGGGCGGCGGAGCGGATAGCGACACAGGTGCCGATGCGTATCGCGCGCGTGACCGTCGATCTGATGCGCCCCGTGCCGGTGGCGGCGCTGACCATCGAGACCGAAGTGCTGCGCGAGGGACGCAAGATTCAGCTCTGCGCCGTCAGGCTGTTGGCTAACGGCGTCGTCGTGGTCAGCGCGACTGTGCTGAAGATCAAGGTGCAGGCCCACGCATTGCCGCCCGAGGCCGCGATCGAGCCAATCGAACCGCCGGGGCCGGACCAATCGCGCATCGAGCACGTTGATTTCTCCTCGAGCCCTTTCGTCACCGGCATGTCGCTGCGCGCCGCCCGCGGCCGCTTCGGCGTGCCGGGACCCGGCGCGATCTGGTATCGCGTCGACCGGCCGATCGTGGAAGGCGCAGCCGTTTCGCAGGCGATGCGGGCGATGGCGGCGGCGGATTTCTGCAACGGCACCTCGGCGGTGCTGGATTTCCACGAATGGACGTTTCTCAACGCCGACCTGACGGTGAATTTTTCGCGGGAGCCGGAGGGAGACTGGATTCTGCTCGATGCCGAGTCGTGGGTCGGCCCCGACGGCGCAGGCCTCGCGATGGCGAGGCTTGGCGATCAGCGCGGCTATTTTGGCCGTGCCATCCAGAGCCTCGTCATCGAAAAGCGCTGACTGCGCACCGTTATGAAAAAGCGCTAAGTAAAAACGCAATCCGACGCAGGCTTACTAAAATACTCACGACACAACTATCGCGGTCTAAATTTTCGCGATCGAAGCTTCCTGGAATTCCGGCGCGCCGCATCGAGGGCGCAGTAATTGCCCTGACGATGCGGCTGCACCGGTAGCGCTTTGATCATTCGAGCTCGAGCGGCTGGTAGCGTCCGCTCTCATCGAGCGCCGTGCCCCACACCTTGTTCGAGGCCTGGTGCTCGGAGCGGCCGAAGCTCAGCTGCGTCCCGAGACCGAGGTCGAGATTGCGCATCGTCTCCAACGTGTCGATCAGCTTCTCCGTATCGATCTGCGGGCCGGTCCGCTTGATGCCCGCGATCAGGACATTGGCGGCGACATAACCCTCGAACGAAACGTAGTCGGCCGCTTCGCCTGGGAAATATTTGGCGAGCGCGTTTTTGTATTCGAGCACGGCGGATGAATAGCCCGACACCGCCGGCACCACCTGGGTCACGATCACGCCGTTGGTGTAGCGGGGTCCCAACAGCTTCAGTTCTTCGGCAAGTGCGGTGGAGCCGACGAACGAGACGTTGGAGTAGATCAAGCCGGGATAGACGTCGCGCGTCTTTTCGATGAACCGCGCCGCGGCCCGATAGGTGGCGACCATGACGACCGCCTTGATCGGCGGCTTCGCAAGCTTCAACTGGTTGATCGCCTCGTCGACGTCGACGGTGTTTCGGGCATAGTTGAGCCGCAGGATGGCGCCGTCGTTTGCGCCCATGGCGCGGAACGCCTTCGCGACCCCTTGAAATCCGGAGTCGCCGTAGGAGTCCTGCTGCGCAAACACTGCGATCTGCCGGGGCTGCAGCCGGCGTATCTTGACGAGGTAACGAACGACCGCGTCGGTTTCCTGAACATAGCTGGCGCGATAGTTGAAGACATAGCGATCCGGCGGATCGTTGCGCAGGATGTTGGAGCCGGTGAAGGCCCCAAAGAACAGCATCCGGCGTTCAAGTGCGTAGGGAATCGCCACTGCCGCGGTCGGCGTGCCGACATTACCGACGATGCCGAACACCTGGTCCTTTTCATAGAGCTGCTTCATGGCTTCGGGGGTGCGCGAGGGCTCATAGCCGTCGTCGGCGGCGAACAATTTCAGCATCCGCCCGTCGACGCCGCCGGCATCGTTGACCCGGTTGAAGGCGGTTTCGATGCCGAGCTTCATCTGGCGTCCCAACTCGCGGGCCGAGCCGGAGAAGGGGGCTGCGATGCCGAAGCGGATTTCCTTTTCGCCGATGCCGCGCGGCAGCGGCCCGATCGGGACCGGAGCGGTCGGCGCGGTCGCCGCATTCGCGGCGGTTGCCGCCGCGGCAGGCGAGGGACCGATCACGCTGGAGAGGCTCGGTCCCGAGATCGAGCGTTCGAGATCGGCCAGCTGACGGTCGGCCCGGATGCAATCGATCTTGCCCGAGCTGACGGCAGTGCGGCCGTCGGCGACGCTGCGATCGAACACCTGGGTGAGATCGGAACGCTCGGCCTCGTTTGACGAGGCCTCCCGGATTACCTGTGAAAATTTGTCGACGATGGTCTGGATGCGGGGACGCGCGATGTCGCGGCAGGCCTGGGCCGACCCGATCACGGGGCCGACGCGGCCTGCAAGGTCACGCACGATCGCGATGTCACCGGCTGCCTGGGCGCTGCCCGCGATGCCGAGGAGCACGGCACCGACCAGTAAAGTGATCCGATGCGAGGTCATGGCAAACTCCTTGAGAACAAGATCACAGAAATCCGGGCATTATCGGCCCGTCGTCTGGATCATGGGGTGGTGCGTTGTGGTGTGGCCTGATCCGGCTTCTCGTGCCACTGCATGAACTGCTTGAGCAATTGCGACTGATCCGAAGATGCCGGAGCGCTTGGAGGCGTGGAGGCAAGAAGCGACTGGAATTCGTTGATCGCGGGCTTTGGCGAGGTCTCGCCGGATTGGAACAGGGCAGCCTTGATCGACTGCACGATGCCGGTGGACGTCGACGGCTCACCGTCGCTTTGCCGCGATCCCGGCACGGCGACGACGAAGAACAGCGCCACGAGCGCTGCGACGCCGATGGCGCCAGCGAAGCGCGCCGCGACGCTCCACAATGCCTTCTGCGACTCGGGTTCGTGCATGACCTGCGGATCGAGGGGGTGACGCAGCGCATCGGATACGGCGCTCTCGAGCTGGGTATCGAACGACGCCGGAGAGAACGGTGTATCGGGGCTTGCGCCGAGCGCTGCCGACCGCTCACGTAGCGAGCGCGGTGCGTAGTACAGGGGATCGCGGGGATTGATGTGGTCCTGCTCACTCACACTACTCATACGCTCACTCCTCATGACGCTTGGCGGGTGACCCGGCGGATTGTCTGGCGGCGAAACGGCGGTGGACGTGTCGGACAGGAGTTCCAGGTCATGGAAGAGGCGCGCGGGATCTTCCACGCCCGCTTCCTGTCCGCTCCCGAGCTCGGTTGGAAGATCGGAATCACGGTGCGAGACATCGTCCTTCTGTTCGACGCCGCTTGTCTGCGAGATCACTTCCCGCGGCCACACCTTCCCCACGGCTTCCACTGCCTCGTCCCCTGTCGGCAAATGTCCGTCTTGCCCGACGGATTGGACTGCCGGATCGTAAGGAATCCGCCAGCCATACATAAGTTTGTTGGAACCGCGCGAGGACTAATTTAGGTCGGAAACGTGACGAAAGTAAGTTGAGCTCTCGTTAACTACAACCCATAAGACGCCTTGTTTTCAAGGGCTTTGGCGCGCGCCCCACGCGGCCGGCAGCAAGAATCGGCCACAAATACGCCGGATTCGCCACTCGTTTCGCCGCTTTCTGCGCGCAGCGCGGGTTTTCGCATTAATTACTCGTTAACCAAGTTCGTCGATTCTTAACCATTCACTAAGAAAGGCGAGTCGAACATCATGGACGTCCGAGCGGATACCACGCGTCAACTGGTCCGGCTGCGCGGCCGTTCGTATGTCGCTTTCGTATTCAGCCCCGTCGTGCCGATCGTGGACTGGCTCGGCGAGATCGACGCCACGCTGGCGCGCTCGCCCGGCTACTTCGTCGGCAAGCCGATCGTGCTCGATCTCTCCGCCGTCGATCTCAGCAGCGCCGCCATCGCTCATCTGCTCGGCAGCCTCGGCGAGCGCAACATCCGTGTTCTCGGCATCGAGGGCGTCGAGGAGGAGCGCCTGGCGGCGAACATGCCGCCCTTGCTGACTGGCGGCCGCGCCTGCGTTATCACACGAAACGAGCCGGCGCAGAAGTCGGAGCCCGAGAAGCCGAAACCGACCTCGCTCCTGCTCGAAACCCCGGTGCGCTCGGGCCAGTCCATCGTCTTCATGGAAGGCGATGTGACGGTGTTGGGTTCGGTCGGGTCGGGCGCGGAGATCGTCGCCGGCGGATCGATCCACGTTTACGGAACGCTCCGCGGTCGCGCGATGGCGGGCGTCAACGGCAATTCCAACGCGCGAATCTACTGCCAGAGGATCGAGGCCGAGCTGCTGGCGATCGACGGCTACTACCAGACTGCAGAAGAAATCGACGACTCGCTTCGCAACCGTCCGGCGCAGGCCTGGCTGGAAGGCGACACCATGAAAATTACCCCGCTGAATTAACCGGCTCTAAGGAGATCAAGTATGGCCAAGGTCCTGGTCGTTACCTCAGGCAAGGGAGGCGTTGGAAAAACCACCTCGACCGCCGCACTCGGCGCGGCGCTTGCGCAAGGCGGACAAAGCGTCGTGGTGGTCGATTTCGACGTCGGCCTGCGCAACCTCGATCTGGTGATGGGCGCCGAACGCCGCGTGGTGTTCGACCTCATCAACGTGGTGCAGGGCGTCGCCAAGCTGCCGCAGGCCCTAATCCGCGACAAGCGGCTGGAAAATCTCTGGCTGCTGCCGGCTTCCCAGACCCGCGACAAGGACGCGCTGACCGACGAGGGCGTGGGTCGCGTCATCGGCGAGCTAAGGAGCCGGTTCGACTGGATCCTGTGCGACAGCCCGGCCGGCATCGAGCGCGGCGCGACTCTCGCCATGCGCTATGCCGACGAAGCCGTCATCGTCACCAATCCCGAGGTTTCCTCGGTGCGCGATTCCGATCGTATCATCGGCATGCTCGATTCGAAGACGGTGCGGGCGGAGCGCGGCGAGCGGGTGGAGAAGCACGTACTGATCACCCGCTACGACCCGGCGCGCGCCGCGCGCGGCGAGATGCTCAATATCGACGACATCCTGGAAATCCTTGCGACTCCGCTGCTCGGCATCATCCCAGAGAGCCAGGACGTGCTTAAAGCGTCCAACGTCGGCACGCCGGTGACCCTGAACGATGCCGACAGCGCGCCGGCCCGCGCCTATATCGACGCCTCGCGTCGCCTGATGGGCGAGCAAGTCGCCATGGTCGTGCCGGCCGAGCGCAGGGGCTTCATGAACCGGCTGCTGGGACGGAGGGCTGCATGAGCATGAGGCTGCTGCGGCTGTTTGGCGGCCGTAATGCGTCCGCCCCCGTTGCGCGGGAGCGGCTGCAGATTCTGCTGGCGCATGAGCGCGGGCTGCTCGGCCAGTCCGATCTGCTGGTTACGCTGCGGGAGGAGATTCTCGCCGTGATATCGAAACACGTGGCGCTCGATCCGGACAAGGTGATCGTCAAGCTGGATCGGGGCAAGACCGTCTCGACGCTGGAAGTCGACATCGAAGTGCCGAACAATTTCGACAAGTCGAAAGCGATCACCGAAAGGCGCATGGCCGGCTGAACACCAACGCGACGTGACGCCAGCGCGAACGATCCTTAACCTCTCCCCGAACGAGCGGGGAGGGAGCAGCCGCTACCCCACCATCCGCTCCCGGCCGGTCCAGAAGCCGGCCTTCAGCACCTTCTTGTCGACCTTGCCGACGCCGGTCATCGGCAGCTCGTTAACGAACTTGATGTGCTTGGGCGCATGCGCCGAACCTTTCTTTGCCTTGACGAGGTTGATCAGCTCGTCCGCGTTCGGCCGCGCGCCTTCGCGGGCGACGATCACGGCGGTGACGGCCTCGCCCCATTTGTCGTCGGGCACGCCGACAACGGCGACCATCGCGACGTCGGCGTGCTGCGACAGCACATCCTCGACCTCGCGCGGAAAGATGTTGAAGCCGCCGGAGACGATCATGTCCTTCTTGCGGTCGAGGATGAACATGTAGCCGCGCTCGTCGACGCGCGCGATGTCGCCGGTGTGCAGCCAGCCGTTCTTCAGCGTCTCGGCCGTGGTGTCCGGCCGTTTCCAGTATTCGGCCATCACATGCGTGCCGCGCACGCAGATCTCGCCGGCTTCGCCGGTGACGACTTCCTGGTCGTCATGGTCGAGGATCTTCACCTGGCAGGCCGCGATCGGGAATCCGCACGATAGAAACAGCTCCGGCGTCCTCGGATCGTGGTCTTTCTTGCGCAGCACCGACACCGGATAGCATTCGGTCTGGCCGTAGAGCTGCGAGAACACCGGCCCGATCCGCTCGATGCCCTCGACCAGTCGGCTCGGCGACATTGCGGAGGCGCCATACAGCAGCAGTTCGAGCGAGGAGAGGTCGGTCTTGTCGAGTGCGGGATGATCCAGCATCACGTAGATCATCGTCGGCACGAACAGGGTGAAGTTGATCTTCTCGCGCTCGATGGTCTTGAACACCGCCTCGGGATCAAAACCTTTCAGCATGTGCACGGTGCCACCGCGCATCAGCGTCGGCAGCACCTTGGTGCCCGCGACATGGCTGATCGGGGCGACGGTGAGATAATGCGGCGTCTCCGGGATTTCGAAGTCCGCAAGTATCGCATTGGCCCAACTGCCATACTCGCGATGATGGCGCAGCGCGCCCTTGGATTTACCGGTCGTACCGCCGGTGTAATTGAGGGTCGCGATATCGTCGGTCTGGGCGAAGCTCCGCGCCGTGGCGCTGCCGGCGGCCTCGATCGCCTGCAAGAGGTCGGCGCCGTAGCTGGCAGGGCCGAGCGTGAACACGGTCTTCAGGCCCGACGCCCTGGCGGCGAGTTCGCCACCGCGGTCGCGGAACGTCACGCCGTCCACCACCAGCATCTGCGCCTCGGAGTCTTCCAGTTGAAATAGCTGGTCATCCAGCGAGCCCAGCGGATGCAGCCAGGTGATCGCGAGCCGCGACAATTGCGCGGCGCAGCCGGCGCACCAGGTGTCGGCGCGGTTAGCGGTGAGAAAGGCGACGCGGGTGCCAGGCGCAAAGCCAAGCTGCATGAACACGGCCTGCATGCGCCCGATCATGTCGGTCGCGCCGCGATAGGTGATCGATCCACCCGGCCAACTGAACGCGGTGCGTTCGGGATAGCGCGCCAGCGCCCGCAAGGTCTGCTCGCATGCCGCCGGAAACGCATAGAGCGGATTGCCCATCTTCTTCCTCCCGCTGTTTTGTAATTGGCCTTCGGTCGTGCCAATGTTGGCACAACGCTAGCACAACGATCACGCTGCTCAAGCCGGGAAGAACGCCTTGCCATCCGCCGATCCGCTCTCGCGCTTTTGCGACCGCCTCAGCCTGCCGCTGATCGCGGCGCCGATGTTTCTCGTCTCCGGTGTCGAGCTGGTGGTAGCCGCCTGCCGCAACGGCGTGATCGGCGCGTTTCCGACGGTGAACTGCCGCAGTCCCGAACAGCTCGATGAATGGCTGACGGGCATCGACAGCCGGCTGAAGGCGTATTCGGATGCCAGCGGCAAACCTGCCGCGCCGGTCTGTGCGAATTTGATCGTGCACCGCTCCAATGCGCGGCTGGAGCAGGATCTGCAAGTGCTGCTGCGGCACCGGCCCGAAATGGCGATCACCTCGGTCGGCTCGCCGGCGCCGGTGATCGGGCAGCTGCATGAGGCCGGTGCGCTGGTGTTTGCCGATGTCGCCTCCATCCGCCATGCTGAGCGCGCGGTCGCCGCCGGCGCGGACGGGCTGGTGCTGCTGACGGCCGGCGCCGGCGGGCAGACCGGGTGGCTCAATCCCTTCGTGTTCGTGCGCGCGGTGCGCGCCTTCTTCGATGGGCCGCTGGTGCTGGCGGGTGGCATCGCCGACGGCCACGCCTTGCGCGCCGCTGAGGCGCTCGGTTGCGATCTCGCCTATATGGGCACAAAGTTCATCGCCACCCGCGAGAGCATGGCGGATGAGAGATACAAGCACATGCTCGTCACCAGCAGCGCCGACGACGTGCTGCTGACCACGGCGTTCACGGGACTGCAGACCAACATGCTGCGCCCGTCGATCGAGGCCGCCGGTCTCGATCCCGATAATCTGCCGCAGCGTGGCGCGATCGATATTGCTGAGGATATCGACATCGGCGCGCGCGAAAATCGCCCGAAGCGCTGGAAGGACATCTGGAGCGCGGGGCATGCCGTGTCCGGCGTCGGCGAATTGCTCGATGCCGACGAGATGATTGCGCGCACGGTCGCTGAGTATCGCGAAGCCTCGGCCCACATACGACTTGGCTAGGGCGAAGGCATCGCGCCTTCAATCAATTCGCAGCAGTTGCGGAACTCTGGCAAGTGCGCCGCCAGGGCGAAATGCCAAGAGAAAACCGCCGCAGTGGCAAACTTCCGACACAAGGTCGCGGCGAAAACGAGCGATCCGACATGACGCGCGCGCGAAGGCGAGGCCGGTTCCGGTTTCGCCGCCGGGCGCATTTTTTCCAAAGAGGTCTTCGTGTCGCACAAGCTCCTGCCGTCGATCCTCCTCGCCTGCGCGCTGTTTTCTCTCCCGGCCTTCGCCCAGACCGCCGCTCCGCCGGCTTCCGCCGCCGCCGACAAAGCCGGCGCCCTGACGCCCGATCAGGCGAAGCGCGCGCTCGAAACGCTTTCCGACGACAAGAAGCGCGCCGAGATGATCGAGACACTGCGTGCCGTCGCCAATGCTCCGCAGCAACCGCAAGGCGCGCCCGAAAACAAATCCGCCGTTCCGCTGGAAGCGGACAGTCTGGGCGCGCAGCTCCTGCTGATGGTGTCCGAACAGGTTCGCGCGATCTCGCGCGAGGTCGTCGACATCGCGCACATGCTGACGCACTATCGGGCTTTCTACTGGTGGTTCCTTCGCACCGCACAGGATCCGTCAGCCTATCATCAGTTGTTCGATATCGCGTGGAAGCTGGCGCTGGTGTTCCTCTGCGCTTTTGCCGCCGAATGGCTGGCTTTCCGCCTGATTAAGCGGCCGGTGGCGCTTCTGGAAGCGCGGCTGCCGCAAGCGGCGCGCGCGCCGGCGCAGACGCTGGCGATCGCTGATCCGCCTTCGTCGGTGGCCGATGTCACGCCTGCGCCCGAGTTGCAGCGGCGGCGCCTCGGCCTGGCGCGCGCCTGGCAGTCCGTGGTCAGGCTACCCTTCGTGCTGGGGCGTCTCATGCTCGAACTGCTGCCGGTGCTCGTCTTTCTCGGCATCGCCACGATGCTCCTGGGCACGGAGATCGGCGATCTCCCGACCCCTCGCCTGGTGATCCTTGCGGTGGTTAATGCCTATGCGCTGTCGCGTGTGCTGATTTGTGTGGTGCGGGCGTTGGCCGGACCGTTCGCCCTGTTTCGCGTTCGCGCCGAGACCGCCGCTTATGTCGAGATCTGGGCACGGCGCATCGTCGCCATCGGCGTCTCCGGCATTGCGTTCGCCAATGTAGCGCTGCTGCTGGGCCTGCACCGCGCCGGCTACGCCGCCCTGCTGCGCCTGGTGATGCTGGTGGTGCACCTCTTTATCGTCGTCATCATCCTGCAATGCCGGAAGCCGGTCGCCGACGCCATTCGCGCGCCGGCCGGTCGCGAGGGCGTTGCGGCGAGGGCGCGCAACCGCGTCGCCGGCCTGTGGCACTATCTTGCGATCGCCCTCGACCTCGCGCTGTGGGCGGTGTGGGCGCTTAACATCCGCAACGGCTATGCGCTGTTGTTGCAGTATTTCGTCGGTACCGTCGCGGTTGCGTTGATCGTGCGTCTCGCCACCATGCTGGTGCTGAGTCTGATCGATCGCGGCTTCCGCATCAGCCCGGATCTGTTGCAGCGCTTCCCGGGCCTGGAGGCCCGCGCCAACCGCTATCTGCCGCTGTTGCGTAACATCATCTCGGCGGCGATCGCCTTCATTGGCCTTGTCGCGCTGCTGGAAGTCTGGGGCGTCGACGCCATCGTCTGGTTCTACGGCGGGCAGATCGGCAGCCGGCTGTTGTCGGCGGTGGTGACGATCGGCATCGCCGCACTGGCTGCAGCCGCGATCTGGGAGATCAGCAACGCGCTGATGGATCACCAGATCAGTGCGCTCTCGCGCGACGGCCATTACGTGCGCGCTGCACGCTTACGCACCTTCCAGCCGATGCTGCGAACGGCGCTGCTCGGCCTGATCGTCACCGTCGTAGGCCTGACCGCGCTCAGCGAAATCGGCGTCAATGTCGCGCCGCTGCTTGCCGGCGCCGGCATCGTCGGTATCGCCATCGGCTTCGGCTCGCAGAAACTGGTGCAGGACCTCATCACCGGGCTGTTCCTGCTGCTCGAGAACACCGTGCAGGTCGGCGATAACGTCACGCTCTCGGGCCTGTCGGGCGTGGTGGAGAACGTATCGATCCGCACCTTGCGCCTGCGCGCCGGCGACGGCTCGGTGCATATCGTGCCGTTCAGTGCGGTGACGACGATCACCAATTCAAGCCGCGGCGCCGGCAATGCGGCCGTCAGCGTCAACGTTTCCTACAAGGAGGACACCGACCGCGCCGGCGAGATTCTCAAGGAAATCGTCGCCGAGATGCGCAGCGAGCCCGAATACCGGCATTTGATCCGCGGCGATCTCGAATTGTGGGGCGTCGACAAGGTCGACGGTTCGATGGCGTCGATCGTCGGCCAGATTCGCTGCACCGACGCCGGCCGCTGGCCGGTGCAGCGCGAATTCAACCGCCGCATGAAGCGACGCTTCCAGGAACGCGGCATTGAAATCGCGCCAGGCGGCCAGACGATTCTGATGCAGGTGCCTGCGCCGGCCGAAATCGCCTCGGATGCGATGCCCCGGCGGGCGGCGGGCTAGAGCGTGCGCGACTAGAGCGATCACCATATCCAGCGGGTAGATAACAGGAGAAATAGTGCCCGGTTACCCCTGTAGTTGGCCGCAGGTCGCGTGGTTTCAACCCCGCGCATAATCGTCGCCCCGTCGCGGTCACAAACCCGCCATTCCCACCTTGTCAGACTTCGTTTGGTAATCAACACTTCAAACACGGTTCTGCATCCCCAGTTGCGTACCATCAAGATAGCTATGGGCCTTAAGGTGTCGGTTCGCTTTTAGACTCTCAGACATCTTTGGATGACAGTGGCTGTGTTTGAAACTGTGTTTTAAACACAGCGTTCAGTAAGGCCTCGGTGGGAGGTTGTCAGCCATTACCGGTTGACCACAAATCTCAGCGCACGATCCGTCCCAGGATACGAGCGGCCTGATCGATCTCTTTCTCGTTCCAGGCCGCGAAGCCGAGAAACAGGCCCTGCTCGCCGGTCCGATGATACAGCATGCTCGACAGCGGCCGACTGACAACGCCTGCTTCGAGCAGCCGTCCCGATAATTGCCGGTCGCTGGTTTGCGGACGGCATCGTGCCAGCAATTGCATGCCGCCCGCCGGGGCCTCAACGGCGAGACGGTCGCCGGCTTCGGCGGCAAGCGCCTGCAGGATGCGGTCGCGGCGGCCCCTGTAGAGGCGCGTCATCCTTCTGATGTGGCCGAGATAGGCGCCCGCTGCGATGAATTCGGCCAGCGCATCCTGCATCGTGATCGATGTCAGCATGCCCATGTGGCGCTGCGCGCGCTCGAACGTTTCGATGTGCGTCTCGGTCACGATGACATAGCCAAAGCGGATGTCCGCATAGGTCGCTTTCGAGAAGGTGCCGAGATAGAACACGCGCGGCGATGGCGCGAGCCCCTGCAGCGCAGCCACCGGGCGCGCCTCGTAGTGAAACTCGCCGTCATAGTCGTCCTCGATGATGCAGGCGTCGGCAGTGTCGGCGTAGCGAAGCAGTTCGAGGCGGCGGCCGATCGGCATCAGCCGTCCGGTCGGGTACTGGTGCGACGGCGTGACGAAAATCAGCCGCGGCGCATCCTTGAGCGCTTCCTTGGGCGCGGCGATGGCCATGCCCTGCGCGTCGAGCGGTATCGCCGAGACGGTGGCGCCGGCTGCGGATAATGCGACGTGTGCGCCGCCATAGCCGGGGCTTTCGATCCAGGCATGATCGCCCGGTTCGAGCAGCGCGTTGGCCACCAGCGTCAGGCCGGCCTGCGCCGTCGGCACGATCAGGATCTGCGCGGGCTTTGCCTTGATCCCGCGATGAACCACGAGGTGCCCGAGCAGCGCCTCCTGCAGCGGCGGATGATTAATCGGGCGGTCGCGGCGCAACGGCGCATTTCGTGCCGCGCGCCGCAGGCAGCGGCTCCACTCATCGTGTGGAAACTCGCGCTCGTCAGCCAGTCCCGGCTGAAACGGCCGCGGCCGTCCGTCATGGACAGGCGGCCAGTTCGCCCTTTGCAGGCTGCGCGCCCAGGACGACAGCGCGATCCGCACGCCGCGCGCGCGATTGCTCCGCGGCAAAGCCTTGCGGCGATCGAGCGACAGGCCTTCGGCGACGATCGGACGGCGTCCGGCGGAGAGCGAGAGATAGCCTTCCGCGGCCAATTGCTCGATCGCGAACGAGACGGTGTTGCGCGAAAGCGCGAGCGATTGCGCCAGCTGCCGGCTCGACGGCAGGCGCTGGCCGGGCGCCAGCCGCCCGTCAGCGATGAGGCGTCGCAACTGGTCGGTGAGCTGGCGTGTCAGCGTCTCGCCGCCGTCGCGCGCCAGATGCAGCATTCCAGGCAGCAGGTCATCCATGACTGGATCTAGTAAATTGCCAAGACTGGCTCTTTTATTAGAGCCAGTTGAAAGGCTAAGCAAATGGAGATCGGCTGATGACGGGGCATGTGCGAGATGGCCAGTGGACTTTCAACCCGCAATGCGGCGGTGCTGCTCGGTGGCGTCGTGCTGGCGTGGGGGACCAACTGGCCGGTGACGAAGCTGATCGTGCACGACGTACCGCCGCTATGGGCGACGGCGGTCCGCTGCCTGATTGCGGCGGCCACGCTGGCGCCGATGTTGTGGGCGCAAGGGATGTTCATCGTGCCGAAGCGCGGCGACCTGCCGGTGGTGTTCTGCACCTCGATCCTGCATCTGGTGGCGTTTTCGGCGCTGGTCGCGGCCGGGCTGCAATTCGTGCCGGCGGGCAGGGCGATCGTGCTCGGCTATACGACGCCGATCTGGGTCGCGATCGGCGCTGCCATGCTTCTGTCCGAACCTATCACGCGTCAGCGCGCGCTCGGGATCGTCTTCGGCCTAGCGGGGCTTGCCGTCATCTTCAATCCGCAGACGCTGAACTGGAGCGACCGTCAGGCGCTGTTCGGCAGCGGTCTCATTCTGCTCGCGGCGTTCTGCTGGGCCGGTAACATCGTTTACGTCCGGGCGCACCAGTGGATCTCGACACCCTTTCAGCTCGTGTTCTGGCAGGTGCTGGTGGCAGCGGTGCTGCTCTCGCTCATCGCCTGGTTCGCGGAAGGACCGCCGCGTATCGCATGGACGGGGCGGCTTGCGGCGCTGATGCTTTATAGCGGAATCGTCTGCACGGCATTCGCCAACTGGGCGATGACCATGGTGAACCGCAGCCTGCCGGCCGTCACCACCTCGCTGTGCCTGTTGGCGACGCCGTTGCTCGGCATCGTCAGCACTGTCGCGATCCTGAACGAGCCGCTGGAGCCTTCGCTGTTTCTGGCGATGGCGCTGATCATCGGCGGCATCGCGCTCGGCACCGGCACCGTCGCCGGCGCAAGGCCGCAACTAGCAGCGCAAACGAATCAATAGTTCAGGCCGTGCCTTTCCGGACTGGAAGGTGCGAGTTGGAATTGCCTTGCTTTGACGTACCATAAATGGTACGTGGAATTTGGCCAATGAAGCGATTGCCTGCCTTTTTCTACGCCGCGCCTTCCGGCCGTGAGCCGGTTCGCGAATGGCTCAGGAGCTTGTCCGCCGATGATCGCAAGATTGTCGGCGAGGACATCAAGGATGTCGAGTTCGCATGGCTGTGAACATGAAGGCAGAATGATATTGCTGCATGCCTTCATCAAGAAAACACAGAAGACGCCTGCCGGTGATCTCGAATTGGCGGTCAAACGAAAGAAGGAGATCGCATGAAGAAAGCGCATCGTAAGAAGGGCAAGATTGGATCGTCTTTCGATGATTTCCTGAAGCAAGATGGAATTTACGAAGGCGTTACCGCGCGGGCAATCAAGCGTGTGCTGGTGCGGCAACTTGACGAACTGATGCGGCGAGAGGAAATCACCAAGACCCAGCTTGCCAGTCGGATGAAGACAAGCCGTGCTCAACTCGATCGGTTGCTGGATCCCGAAAACGAGTCCGTGACCCTCGGTACCCTGGCGCGGGCGGCGCAGGCCGTTGGACGGCATCTGCACATGGAACTGGTTTGAGTGCCACCTAATTCGCCACGAAATACCAGCGCTCGCCGTAGCGGACGAGCTGGGTCGGCGGCTTGTGCTTGAACTCGAAGAAGTTCTTGGGATCGCCGCCCGGCCGCACATGCAAGAAGCCGGTGAAATAGTGCTTCAGGCCGCGCGAGGTCAGAAACAGCACATAGGTGCCCTGATCCGTCTCGTCGACGACGATGTCGTTGCCGACGGACACATTGGGTCCGCGGTCGCCAAGCGCGATCAGGCTCTTGTTGTAGGAGACGTTGGGCTTCAGCTCGCCGGCTTCGACCCGTGCCACGATCCGCTCGCGGTTTTCGCGGTGCCAGTAGAAGTTCTGTTGCAGCGCGATCTGGTGCAGCGGTGCGTAGGCGAGAATGGCGAGCGTCAGCGCGCAGATCAGGAAGGGGAGGGCGAACTTCGTGCCGCCAACTCGGATCTTCACGAGCAGCGTCGCCGACCACACGATGCAGCCGAAGAATAATAGCGCCACCAGCGGCACGACCACGAGCAGGACGAAGCCGGACGGCCAGTCCGCCATCGACAGTTCGAAGATCGCGACCGCCAGCGTGAAGGCCGAAATCGCGATCGCCGCCACCAGCGCGGCGCGAACCGACGGTCCGGTCGCGGCCGCCGTCGTCTGGGATATCGCTTCAGCCATGCCGGGCTGTTCCGCTCCGCCGTCTGCTCAAGGGGTTCAGTCCCGCGCCATTACGAGGCTTAACGCGCCGTTAACCATATCGGCCGCAACAATAGCCCCAGAGGACGGTCGGCCGCCATGGCCGGCCGGTCGGCAAATCGAAGGGGCACGGAATGGATTTCGATCGTTATCTGGCTGCCAAGACCTTGGCCACCCTCGATGAGCTTCGGCTGCGGGTCACCTTTGCGCTCGACCGCCATCCGCTGTGCCGCGGCATCGAATTCGACATCGTCCGCATGCCCCGCAACCGCAAGGGCAACTGGACCGTCACCCTGCAGACGATCGCTCCCGACGCCCTGTGGGAAGCGTCCGATATCGTTGCCGACATCCAGGAAGCCTACGAATTGGCCGCCGCGGCCTGATTCGGGGCCGTTTCGGGACGATCTCCCCAGCTTTTCGATCACTTCGGCGTGCCCGCTGGCATCGTAAAGCCTCATTTGTCATCCAGTTTTCGGCAAAAGGGCCAAACGTCGGCGGGAATGGAGACCTTTTTGACAAAAACCATGACGATCGTCGCGCTGCTCTGTTTTCTCGTGGTCGGCGCCGCCGTCACTGCCATCGTTGGCCGCGACAGCGTACCTGCCCCCCGGTTCGAACTGGCATCGGCTTCCACCGTCCAGGCGCCGGTCTCGAACAAGGAAAGCAAGAAGGATCGCCTCGCGGTCGTCAGCTACGCCACCGCTGCGCTTGAACCTCAGCCGATGGATGCCGCGCTGAACGAATCGCTGCGCCGGGCCTATGCCTCGACGTCGCCCGCCGATCTCGGCATGCCCAAGGAGATCGCGGCTCCCTCCGCTCCGTCCACGACACAGGCTATCGCGCCGATCACCGTGCCTGCGCCCGCCGCCAAGCCCAAGACTCCCGAGCCCAAGGCGGCGGCCAAGCCGCAGCCGCAGAAAAGCTACGCGCTCCTGAGCGACGTCCAGATCGCCGGCATCAAGGACCGCCTGAAACTATCAGCGTCGCAGGAGTCCTATTGGCCGCCAGTGGAGACCGCGCTGCGCGCCGTCGCCCGCAAGATTCATGCGGGCCGGCAGGCCAATCCGAACGCGACGGGCGTGCCGATCGATCCCGACTCCGCGGAAGTCCAGCAATTGAAATCGGCGGCGATGCCGTTGCTGTTCCAGTTGCGTGAAGATCAGAAGAGCGAAGTCCGCTCGCTCGCCCGCATCATCGGCCTGGATAAAGTCGCCGCGATGATCTGAGCGGCGAGCACAAGCCGCCGCTGGTTCCAGACGCCTTACACGCCCAGACACCTTACACACGACGTCGCACAGGAACATCGTCTCTTCCCACGCGTTGCCCGCGGGGACGAGGGAGACTGACGATGCGTACAGCAACCGCCTATTTTGCCGGGGTAGGAACCGTTGTCGTGGCGGTCGCCGCCGGCCTCGGCGGTGGGTATTTCGCCGCGAATGTCGTGAGCCCGCCGACGCAGACGGTTTCCAAGCTGGAACGCAGGATGTCGGCGGAGCCGATTTCTGTCGCCAGCGCGCCGGCGGAGCCGGTGCCGAATTCCGCGGCGACGACGGCCGCCGCGAGTCCGGCTCCTGCTCCTTCGCCAGTACAGGAGCAAGCGCGACCGCAGACGCAGCAACCACAGCCGCAAACCACCGCGGCAGCACCACCTGTCAACGCATCACCGCCTGTCAACAATGCTCCTGCGGAAGAGAAGCCGGCCAACAACAATGTAGACAATGTAGCAAGCAACAACGCCGCGCCGGTGCAGCCGGTAGAATCCGCGCCGCGAGCTTCGAAGCCTGCCGAGCAAACGAGCGAGAGAAACGCTGCGCCGCAGACGCAGGAAAGCTTTGCCAAGGCGCGTGACGCCGACGTCAAGCGCGCTGCCGCCGAACAGCGGCGCGCCGAGCGTCGCCAGCGCTGGGCCGAGAAGCGCCGGCTGCGCCAGCAGGAATTGGATATGGTTGAGGAAAGGGTTCGGGAAGAGACTGAGCCACGACGGACAGAAACCGAACCGCGACGGATCAGGATCCGCGAAGAAGGCGAGCCAAGGGGCTTCTTTGGCGAGCCTGGCAGAAGGGACATGTTCGCCGAGCCGGCGCGCATCGAAGGCCCCCGGATCAGGCTATTCGATCAGGATTGATCCAGCCAGAGCAATCGCAACGGCATAGCTTTCGGTGTCTCGGACGCGATGCAGCGTGAGACGCTGCATCGCAGAGCCGGGACCCAATCATCGCGCGATATAGACCCCGCATCAGCGCATCAAATCAAACCAATAGTTACGTCCTAACCGCCGCGCGATTCCACCACCTTGCGGCAGGCTTCGGAGAGATTCGCCTTGTTCGCCTTCAGGCAGGCGTTCATCTGCGGCGGCTTGCCGATATGCTCGGCGCAGAATTTTCCGGCATCCGAACGGCAGGCCATCTGCTCCTGCGCGGTGGGTCCGGATTGTGCCTGCGCCAGCGAGCCGGCGGTGAGCGACAGGACCAGCGCCGCGGCTGCGACATGGATTGATTTCATCATGGATCACCTTTTGACGAGAATGGAGGGATTGGAAAGCGTGCGAAAACTCGTCGAGGTCGCGCCGCCGGTCCATGCCATGTTCATGGGCGTCGAAAATCGCGTGCAAGCCGCCCGCTCTAGCCCCACACCCTTTTCATGGGATGTTGCCGCGCGCTGCGATGGACCATGTACATCCCGCGTCGGCTGCGGTGAGCGATCGGCACACCGCGAAAGAGCTGCACGCCCTATTCGGGAGAGATGACACATGGTGAAGAAGACAGGTTGGCTGAGCGCTGGTCTGACGCTTGCGGCGTTCTCGGCGGTCGCTTCGTTCGCGCTGGGCGGCGTAACTTCGGCCCAGGCCGCGGTGGTCTATTGCAAGACGGTCGGCGTGCCGAAGGGCTGCGTGGCGCGGCCGACCCCGGTCGCGAGAGCGGTGGTTGCGACACCGGTCGTCGGCGTCGGCGCTGTCGGCGTCGGTGCTCCCGGCGTCGGCGTCCGCCCCGGTACGCCGATGAACCGCGGCGGTCCGGTCAACCGGGTCGGCCGCCGCTGAGGCAAAACATTTGAGCTAACCGGCAGCGCCGTCGCTGTCGGGAAAGCGGTGGGGCAGTGTCAATCGCACGCGCGTACCTCGATCAGCCCCTTGATCAGTCCCTTGGGCGCAGGAGCTCAGTTCCAGCTCCGCGCCACAGCGCGCCGCGCGGCTTCGCATGTTGCGCAGGCCGCGCGCCGCCTTTATCGCGCCTGCCGCTGCGCCATCCGACGTGATCTCAAAACCCTTGCCGTCATCCTCGACGGTGATGCAGCCGCGCTCGAGGCCGTCAGCGCCTGCCAGCGTCTCGATCCTCACCGTGATACGCTTCGCATTGGCATGCTTCACCGCATTGGTCAGGGCCTCATCGAGCAGCCGCACGATCTGGATCACATGCCACGGCCGCAATTCGGGGTGAACCGGCAGGCCCTGCGGGGCGACTGCGCGCCAGTCGAGCGCGATGTCGTGCGGACGCAGTTGCGCCATGGCGCGCTCGCGCCACGAGCCCAGCGCCAGCATCAGATCGCCGCCGATGTCGTCCATGGAGTCGATGACGAGGCGGAGATCCTTCAGCGCCGCGCGCGCCGCATCGCCTATACCCGCGCTGCCGTTGCCGCGTTCGCTCAAGGCCACGATGCTGACGAGCTGGCCGCCGAGGCCGTCATGCAGGTCGCGCATCAGCCGCGTACGCTCGTGCGCCAGGGCTGCTGCGCGGGCGCGCTCCTCCTCGCGGGCGAAACTCACCTTCAGCTTCTCCTCCGCCTCACGCACCTGGGTGACGAGGCGGCCGGCAAAGCCGTCGACCTGGTTCAGTGCCCGAGCAAATCGCCAGGTCAGGCCGGCGCCGATCGCGACCAGCATCGCCGAATAGGACAGCCGCGCCGTGAAGATTCGGTTCGGCGTCATCTGGAACACCGAGAGCAGGTCTGCGATCCAGCAGGTCAGCATGATCGTGACTGCGCAGCCGAGCAGGAGGCCCGCAACGTTCTGCCGTTTCAGCGCCGAACGCGCGGTGACGACGGCCATGATGACCAGCGAGATGCCGACCATCGGCACCGCGAGAATCAGGAACAACGCGCGCACCATCGCCGGATTGCCGAACAGGCCGGCCAGCGCCAGCAGCACGCCGGGAATGAAAAGGATCCAGCCATAGCGTTGCCATTTCCAACCCGAGAACAACAACGCGAAGGTCAGCACCAGCGCGCTTTCGATCGGCGCGGACGAGATCAGGATCACGTTGAGCCTGGAGAACGGCGTCTCGCCCATCGGCGTTTGCAGGAAGGCCTGCCCGACACCGACCGCCATCGCCGCCGCCAGCACGCCATAGGCCGGCTCATGGCGCCGCATCACCCACATGATGCCGAGGATGACCGCGAGGATCGCCTGCCAGGATGAGAACACCACCGGCAGGGTGACGAAGACCAAAGTTCGGAGATCATAGCTCGGACGCAGCAACTGGTCCGGGCCGACCCAGATGCGATCGAGGAAGCCCGTGATCGGGCCCCAGATGAACAGCCGGATCGAGATGACATTCTCGCCGTCGCGCAATACCGATGCCGGGATCACCGCAATCGCCGGCGTGTTGCGGTCGGGCCGGTTGGCGGCAGGATCGCGCCGGCTATCGAGGATCACGACATCGTTGACGGTGACCTCGACGCCGTTGGTGAAGCGCGGCAGAAACACCGACCAGGGCTGCGCGGCCTCGCCGGCCGGGCGGACGAATTGCCCGCTGAAGCGGGGCGGGTCGTTCATCGCATCCCGGCGCGGCGAGAAATAGGGCAGCGTCACCGCCCGCTCGATGCCGGCGTCGGTGAGCTGAAACGCCGTCATCCGATACTGCACGGGAGGTCCCGGCAGCGACTGCAGCAGCGCCACGACGCAAGCGCTGGCGATCACCGCCTGCAGCAGCAGATACTGAATGAGACGGGATGCTTGCAACCGCCGGCGTTCGCGGCCGGGCAGGTCCGGTTGCGCGTCGTCGGTGTGATCGTTCACAGCTTGATCAAGCCCTGCTGGACCGCCTCGAATACCGCCTCGCCGCGGGTGTGGACTTCGAGCTTGCGATAGATGTTCTTGATATGCCCGGGCACGGTCTGGCGCGACAGGCCGAGATGACTGGCGATCTCGGCGTAGCTGAAGCCCTTGGCGATGCCCCAGAGAATATCGATCTCGCGCGGCGTCAGCTTGGTGGTGTTGAGGGCGGGGCCGGGCGGCGGCTCGGGCGTGCTCTGGGTTCGGCGCACGATGAAGCGTGCGATCGAGGCCGAGATCGGCGAATGCCCGGCAACGAGGTCACGCACGGTGGCGGCGATATCAGTCGGGAACGCGTCCTTGAGCAGATAGCCTGTGGCGCCGACGGTGATCGCCGAGATCACGCTTTCCTCGTCGCCGAGGATCGAGATCACCATGATCTCGGTATCGGGAAAGCGCCGCCGGGTTTCCCGGATCAGGTCGACGCCATGGCCGTCGGGTAGTTGAAGGTCGGTCAGCAGCACCTTTGGCGCGCCTTGCGCGAGACAGGCGCGGGCTTCCGCCAGCGTGCCCGCGGCCTTCACCTGGTATCCGGCCTTGGTCAGGGCGTCCTGCAGCCGCCAAAGCGTCGGTGCGTCGTCCTCGAGCAGCACGACCGTGATGGCCTCGGCTTTCGGCGCCTCGCTCAATGAATTCATCTGAAAACTCCGGCCGCTGTCCCTGCAGCCCGGCCAAGTGTAACGCCGCCGCCGTTTTTTGCGACACCCATGTTCATGGGGCGGGGTTTTTACGAGATTCGGAGGGGGCGCATCAGGCGAAATAAGCTTATACGATTGCCTCGCAACGAGGTGACCAGATGTCGAATGCTCCCAATGACGCGCCGGCGAACCAGTCTGCTTCCAAGGCCGGCCGCCTTCCCGTCACATCAGATGATATCACGGCGGCGGCTGCTACCATTGCCGGTTCCGTTATCGTCACCGAATGCGACCAGAGCCGGACGCTGAGCGAGATCTGCGGCTGCAATGTCTGGCTCAAATTTGAGAATCTGCAGTTCACCTCCACTTTCAAGGAGCGCGGTGCGCTCAACCGGCTGCACGCGCTGTCGCCGGACGAGCGGCGGCGCGGCGTGATCGCGATGTCGGCCGGCAATCACGCGCAGGGCGTGGCCTATCATGCGAACCGGCTCGGCATTCCCGCAGCAATCGTGATGCCGGTCGGCACGCCGATGGTGAAGATCGAGAACACGCGGCGGCATGGCGCGAACACGATCATTTCCGGCAAGACGCTGGAGGAGGCCGGCGAGTTTGCGCGCAAGCATGGCGAGGCGAACAACCTCATCATGATCCACCCCTACGACGATCCGCTGATCATCGCAGGCCAGGGCACCATCGCGCTCGAAATGCTCAAGGCCGCGCCTGATCTCGATACGCTGGTGGTGCCGATCGGCGGCGGCGGGCTGATCTCCGGCATGGCGATCGCGGCAAAATCGTTGAAGCCGGACTTGCGCATCGTCGGTGTGCAGGCACAACTCTATCCGTCGATGTACAATGTCATCCGCGGCGAGCAACTGCCGATGCGCGGCGATACGCTCGCCGAAGGCATTGCGGTGAAGGTGCCGGGACGGATCACCACCGAAATCATCCGCAACCTCGTCGACGACATCGTTCTCGTCACCGAAGACCAGATCGAGCGCGCGGTGTCGATGCTGATCGCGATCGAAAAGACCGTGGTCGAGGGCGCCGGCGCAGCGGGCCTTGCCGCGATACTGGCGGCGCCGGAGCGTTTTGCCGGACGCAATGTCGGCCTGGTCCTCACCGGCGGCAACATCGATACCCGGCTGATCGCGTCGGTGCTGACGCGCGAACTGGCGCGCGAGGGAAGGCTGACGCAGATTGCCATCGACATCGTCGACCGGCCCGGCCAACTCGCCGCCGTCTCGGCGCTGCTGGCGGAGGCCGGCGCCAACATCATCGAGGTCTCGCATCAGCGCACGTTTTCCGATCTGCCTGCCAAGGGCACACTGCTCGAAGTCGTAATCGAGACGCGGGATCGCGCGCATCTGGACGAGGTGATGAAGCGGCTCGGCGAGGCCGGGTTTGTCGCGTGGCTGCCGGGGCGAAGGTGAGCGTCCACGGCGTTGCGGATGCGGCAAGACCGCCGCTTGAAAGCGAGGTGCCATCTTTTTACGATAGGGAATGGCGCTTGAGATTCCTATTCTAACTGGTGATCGTCTGATTCTTCGCAGGCCGTGCGCGGAAGACGTAGACGCTCGCTTTAGGCTAGGGACACACCGGGAACTCGTGGAGGCCATCGACGTTAAGGGCTTTATCGGCCACATCCGTTTTTTCGGGCTGGATCAGCACGACCAGCGGGCGTCGCTGGCGATTGGTATCGAAGATCCGGCATATCTCGGAAAAGGGTATGGGTCCGAAGCCATTCGTTTGGCTCTGAGCTATATCTTCTCAATTGGGCTTCATCGGATATCCGTGCGCGTGCTGGCGAGCAATGGTCGCGCGATCGCGAGCTATCGCAAGTGTGGTTTCGTGATCGAGGGTCGCGAACGAGAAGCGGCATTCATCGATGGACGATGGCAAGATGATATCCTCATGGGCGTGCTGGATCGAGAACTGCGCATTTGATGGCGCGCTGATGAGTCCGCGCCCTAATTCACCAGCCGCACCGTGCCTGCTTCGCTGACGTCATAACCGCCGAGTTCGGTGGCCCGATCGCGAAACGCCGCCTGTCGCATGAAGCCGAACAGCGCCTGCGGTCCCTTCATGAAATAGTCGCGCTGCCGCATCACGAGGTCGAAGCGTTCCCAGGCGAGCGGGAGGAAGTCGAGCCCCGCCGATTTCGCCACGCTTCGCGTCGCGATACCGCAATCGATCCGGCCGGCGCGCACGGCTTGCGCGATATCGGGGCCGGTCGGAAAGGCGGGCTTTGCCAGTTTCAGTTCGTCGAGCGTGATGCCGGCACGCGCGAGTAGCGCGAGCAGCAGCAGTTGCGCGCCAGCGCCCGCCGGACGTTGCGCCATCCGCGCGCGGGATGCGGCGATCGAGGCGATGTCGCTCAAATCAAGCGGATTGCCTGACGCGACCAGAATGCCTTGCTCGCGTCGGGCAAAGCCGAGCACGACGGCATCGTGCAATCCCGCCGCATCGGCGACCGCCTCGACATTGGCTCTTTCGTCGTCGCCGTGCAGCCGATGCAAATGGATCGCCGCGATTATCACCTCGCCACGCGTCAGCCGCCGCAGGCCTTCCTCGCTGCCTTCGGGGAGGCTGGCGAGGCCGGAATTGCTTTCGCGCAAGCCCCATTCCAGCAGCGGATCGTGGCTGCCGCCGACGATCGGGGGCGCCGACACCTGGGCTAGGCCGGCCGGAGCGATCAGGCCGGCGGATACCCAGCGGTCCAGCGCGGCGCGCGAAAACAGCCAGCGCCCGGTCACCTTGCTGCAAGGCACTGCGCGGTCCGCCACCAGCTCGTAGAGCTTGCGTTCCGAGACCCGCAGATAGTCGGCAGCCTCGTCGGTTGTCAGGAGTTCCCGCATAGGCATAAATATGCACCTGGATGCAGCATTTCCGCAAATTGACCATGTCAGGACCGTCTGCGCAAGATGTTTTGCCAAACGGAATTTCCAATGTCTGCCGACACATCCGCCCTGCAACTCGTGCTCTCCGGCGATCCCGCGCTGTTCGCCATCGTGCGGCTGTCGCTCTATGTCAGTCTGTCAGCGGTGGCGCTGGCGGCGTTGATCGGCATTCCCCTCGGCGCCTGGATTGCGCTGACGAATTTCCGCGGGCGCCAGGGCGTCATTGTCCTGCTCAATGCCTTGATGGGCCTGCCGCCGGTCGTCGTCGGTCTGGCGGTGTATCTGGCGCTGTCGCGCTCCGGACCGCTGGGCTCGTTCGGCCTGTTGTTCACCCCGGGCGCCATGATCGTCGCGCAGACCGTGCTGGTCACACCGATCATCGCCGCGCTGACGCGCCAGACCATCGAGGATCTCTGGATCGAATACCGCGACGAACTCACCGCGATGAATCTCGGCCCCCTCGGCCGCGTCGCGGCGCTGATCTGGGATGCGCGCTTCAGCCTCGTCACCGCGCTGCTCGCCGGCTTCGGCCGCGCCGCGGCGGAGGTTGGCGCCATCATCATCGTCGGTGGCAACATCGAAGGCTTCACCCGCACGATGACGACGGCGATTGCGCTGGAGACGTCCAAGGGCGACCTGCCGCTCGCGGTCGGCCTCGGCCTCGTGCTGATCTCAATCGTGATCGCCGTCAACGCGCTGGCCTGGACCGCGCGCCGTGCCGGCGAGCGACTGGCGGGATGACCATGCGCGCGCCGTCAAGCGAACTGCCGATTGAATTCGATGGCGTCACGGTTGCGGCCGGCGACGTCACGATCCTCGATAACATCGCACTCACGCTTAAGTCGGGACCGCCGACGGTGCTGATCGGTCCGAACGGTTCGGGCAAATCGACGCTGCTGCGGGTGGCGATGGGGCTGCTCGCGCCCTCCCGCGGGCGCATCACCTGGGGCGGGCTGGAAAACGTGCCGCCGCACAAGCGCGCGATCGTGTTCCAGCGGCCGGCAATGCTTCGACGCAGCGCCGCCGCCAATATCCGCTTCGCGTTGCGCGCCGCAGGCACCCCACGTGCCGAGCATGCGCGCCGCACCGGCGAACTGCTCGCACTGGTTGGTTTGCAGGCGCTCGCCGACCGCGCCGCGCGCCGGCTCTCCGGCGGCGAGCAGCAGCGGCTGGCGCTTGCGCGTGCGCTCGCACGCGATCCCGCGGTGCTGTTTCTGGACGAGCCGACCGCGAGCCTCGATCCGGTCGCGACCAAGGCGGTGGAAGACATCATCCGCGCGGTCAGTGAACGCAACATCAAGGTCGTGATGGCGACCCACGATTTCGGCGAGGCGCGCCGGCTCTCCGGCGACGTCGTCATGCTCCACCGCGGCCGCATCGTCGAAACCGGCGCGGCTACGTCGTTCTTCGGCGCGCCGCGAACCCTCGAGGCGAGGACGTTCCTCGCCGGTGAATTGTTGATTTGAGGAGAAACGAATGAACATGCTCACGCGCCGTTTGCTGATCGCAGCCGCTGCCACTCTCGCACTCGCCGGCAACGCCGTCGCGCAGGACAAATCGATCGTGGTCGCCTCGACCACCTCGACGCAGGATTCCGGCCTGTTCGGCCACATCCTGCCGATATTCAAGGCCAAGGCCGGCATCGACGTGAAGGTGGTGGCGCAAGGCACCGGTCAGGCGCTCGATACCGGCCGCCGCGGCGATGCCGACGTGGTATTCGTCCACGCCAAACCTGCCGAAGAAAAATTCGTCTCCGAAGGCTTCGGCGTCAAACGCTACCCCGTGATGTACAACGACTTCGTCCTGATCGGGCCGAAGAGCGATCCGGCCGGCATCAAGGGTTCGAAGGATATCGTCGCGGCGCTTTCCGCGATCAAGGCCAGGGGCTCCGACTTCATCTCGCGCGGCGACAAGTCCGGCACGCATCAGGCCGAGCTCAATCTCTGGAAGGTTGCCGGCGTCGATATCGCGAAAGACAAGGGCCCCTGGTACAAGGAGATCGGGCAGGGCATGGGCGCGGCGCTCAACACCGCGTCCGCCTCCAACGCCTATGTGCTCGCCGACCGCGGCACCTGGCTGTCGTTCAAGAATCGCGGCGATCTCATTATTGCTGTCGAAGGCGACAAGCGGCTGTTCAACCAGTACGGCGTCATGCTGGTTAGCCCGGAGAAGCATCCGAACGTCAAGAAAGACCTCGGCCAGCAATTGATCGACTGGCTGGTATCATCCGAGGGCCAGAAGGCGATCGCCGATTACAAGATCAACGGCGAGCAGTTGTTCTATCCCAACGCCAGCGATTCCGGCGCGTGATGCGGACCCGGCTTTCGGCGGCGCTTGCGGTTTTCCTGGTCATGATGATGCCGGCGATGGCAGAAGAAGCGGTATTGCTCCACGCCGCCGGCAGCTTGCGCGCGGCACTGAGCGAGGTGGCAAAGGCGTTCGAAGCAGCAAACCTCGGCAAGGTGCAGCCGAAGTTTGGCGCCTCCGGTCTGCTGAAGGACGAGATATCGGCGGGTGCAAAGGCAGAAGTGTTTGCCTCCGCCAACATGGAGCACCCGCAGGCGCTCGCGCAGGACAAACGCAGCGGCCCGGTGGTGCTGTTCGCGCGCAACCGGCTGTGCGCGCTGGTGCGGCCCGGCCTCGAGGTTACGCCGGCCGCGCTGCTGGACCGCATGCTCGATGCGTCGGTGAAGCTCGGCACCTCGACGCCGAAAGCCGATCCGTCGGGCGATTACGCCTGGGAGGTTTTTCATAAAGCCGAGAAGATCAGGCCCGGCGCCTATGCCACGCTCGAGAAAAAGGCGCTGCAGCTCACCGGCAGCCCCACCAGCCCGCCCGCACCGCGGGGCCGCTCGGTCTATGGTGAACTGATCGCGCAGAACGCGGCCGACGTCTTTCTGACCTATTGCACCAATGCGCTCGCCGCGCAGCGCGAGAATCCGGCGCAGCAGATCGTGCAACTGCCCGATGCGCTCGCGGTCGGCGCCGATTACGGCCTGACCGTGCTGAACGGCGCCTCGGCGCCGGCGTACAAATTTGCGCTGTTCATTCTCTCGGCGGACGGTCAGCGCACGCTGGCAAAACACGGCTTTGCCGCGCCGGCCCTGCCGCAATAGGAGACTTTTCGATGCGGCGCTCCTCGCCGCCGTCGTGCTGGTGATCCGAGCGCAGGTGACGATCAGCCCGGTGCAATAGGTTCACGATCCGAGCGCTGTGGGCGGTGTCTCTTCGTCAGGCTTGGTTGTGGGCTCCACGATCCGCCGATAGGTCGGCACCCACGCGCTGTCCCATGCTTCGAGCGTCGCGCCGCACGCCGTGCACTCAAAGCTGTCGATCTCGCGCGAGGGCGCCATCGCTTCGGTGCGGTGGTAGACCGCGCCACATCTGCATTGCCGCTGCTTTTCGATCACCACAAATCTTTACGCTGCGACTCATCGCCGGACAACGCTACTCTTGTCGCAGGAACTTCGCGTTCATCTTCGTGAATATTTGTTCAAGCAGCGAAGCGCGGTCGTTATGTCGCACGCCGGAACGTCGGGCGCTCCCGCTGGTTAGCCCAGACATGTTTCACTGGAGTTCGATGATGAAGAAGCTAGCTATCGTATTCGCCGTTGGTGCTGCTGCGCTGATGGGAGGTTCCGCAGCCAACGCCGCCGACAATGCGGTGAAGGCAAGGAATGCGCCGGGTGCCGCCCAGACGTCCACCGACTTTAGCGCCCAGCACCGCCATTGGCGCCATCACCACCACCATCACGGGCGCCACCACCACTGGGGTCACCATCACCACCGGCCTTATTACAGGAGCTATAACTACTACGCGCCGCGCGCGTACGGCTATTACGGTCCCCGCTACTACGGTCACCGCCACTACGGCGGCCCAGGCGTAACCTTCAGCTTCGGCAGCGGCTGGTAAAGCAGGCTGACGAATTAAAGCCCGCGAGCAATCGCGGGCTTTTTTCGTTTGACGAACCGTCGCTACAACTCCCGTGCCGCCCTCGATGATTTTCGGCCGGAAGATTCCGACGCGAGGCGCACGGCGGATTTCTTCCCTGATTTCCGCGCTGCCAGCAGCACAGCGCGGGCCTTGGCCTTGCTCGCCGCCGCACGGACGCGTCGAGCCACCGAGCTTGCTGCCACACGCAGCTTCCTGACGGCCGCGTTCTTCTTCTCCTCGGCCTCACCGGCTTCCGCCTTGCGCACCATCGCGCTGGCTGAAGGCGTCAGGTCGACATTGACCGTGGCGACCTGGTCTTCCCGCGACAGGCCGCCGACACCCTCGCATGGCGCCTTGTGCGGCAGGTCGGTCGGCATGTAGACGGTGCTTTCCTCGTCGATCCAGGCTTCGGCCTTGTGGCCGGTGATGATCTTGACGTAATCGCGCGTTTCCTTTGGCAACGAGCTGCGCCGCGACAGCCACTTTTCGATCCTGCCGCCGCCGGCATTGTACGCCGCCGCCGCCAGCCCGAGATTGCCGAACTGATCATGCAGCTTGCGCAGGAACTTTGCCGACGCCGGGATCGCCTGCAGCGGATCGAATGGGTCTTGCAGGCCCACTTCGACCGCTGTCTGCGGCATGAACTGTGCGATGCCCCGCGCGCCTGCGGAACTGACTTCCCTAGCTTTAAACCTGCTTTCCTGCCAGAGCAGGCGCACGAAAAATCCGATCGGAATATCGTTGTCCTCGGCGGCAATCTTGACCGCTTCACAGATCACGTCGGATGCCGCGGACGCCGTGCTGACCGAGACGGCTGCATGAGCATCGGCATCGGCCGTCGCTGCAGATGGCGCGGCAACAATGCTTGCTGCGTCCAATCCTTGCGAGGTTTCGACCGAAGCGGTCGCAGTTCCCGTGGGAGAACTCGACACCGCGGCGGGTTCCGATTGCGCTTCCGCGACGACGAACAATTGTTCCGCCCATACCGATCTGATGTCGGAACTTTCAAAATCCACCGAGATCACAAACACAGCAATCACGGCGGCGAAAACATATCGCATCAACTTCCATCCATGGTGTGTGATGGCGGTCGGTTAGAATTTGGATGTGGAAATTTCGCGGATGAACTGCGGCAGAGCCGTGTTCTTATCGCCCGTAATTCTACCGTGTGGAACTTTGGATTATGCGTGTCAGCGGACCGATCGCCTACATCGCTCTTTACGCTGCGCTGTATGCAGCATTCGGCGTGGCGTCGCCGTTCTGGCCGAAATATTTCGAGACCAGATCGCTCACGCCCGAGCAGATCGGGCTGATACTCGCGGCCGCGCTAGTGGTGCGGCTTGTCGCGGGACCGCTCGTCGGAATGTTCGCCGACTTCCTGCAAGCGTTGCGGCTCGTGCTCGCCGCCTGCGCTGCGCTGGCGGCCGCTGCGGCCGTGGCGTTGCTGCGGGCGGATAGCTTCTGGCTGTTGCTTCTTGTCGCGTTGGTGCAAGCAGCGGCACTGGCGCCCACGACGTCGATCGCCGATGCGTTGTCGGTCAATGCAGCGAGGCCCCAGATAGCGGGGAGGCCGTTCGAATATGGCTGGATCCGCGGTGCCGCGTCCACTGCTTTCGTCTGCGGCACGCTGATCATCGGGCAACTTATCACTTCCAGCGACCTCACGCGTGTGATTTGGCTGAACGCGGTCCTGTTGATCGCCGCCGCCGGCGTTACGGCGCTGGTCCCCAGGGTTTCTGCTCCGGCGGCGCATATCAGCGCATCGAAGCTTGCGTATGAAATTCGCGGGCTGCTCGGGATTGCGCGATTTCGAATCCTGATCCTCGTCTCCGCGCTGATCTATGGCAGCCACGCCGTGCATGATGCCTTTGCGGTGATCCGCTGGAGCAATGCCGGAATAGATACCACTGTCATCAGCATCCTGTGGTCGGAGGCCGTCGCTGCGGAAGTCATCGTGTTCTTTCTGATCGGCCCGGCATTGCTCAACCGGCTGGGCCCGCGTGGCGCAGCGGTGCTGGCGGCCACCGCCGGAATCATCCGCTGGTCGGTCGCGGGGACAACGACATCAGTCGTGGCGCTCGCAGTGGTACAGCCGCTGCACGGATTGACATTTGCGCTGCTGCACCTCGCCTGCATGCGGATGATGGCGGTTCTTATCCCGACACATATGGCCGCAACCGCTCAAGCTGCCTACGCGTTCGGTTCTGGCGCGGTGACGGCTGCGCTGACGCTGTTCTCTGGATTCTTCCACGCGAATTATGGGGGAGGGGCGTTCGTCGCGATGGCGGTTCTCTGCGCGCTCGCATGGCCGCTCGTCTGGTTTGGCTTTGCGGATGCGCAAGACACGCCTGCCCGTGCCCGCTGAATTGCGGTAGAATCCGCCTCGCGAAAAGCAGGTCAATCGTTCGAAGGTTCGCCAATTGGTCTCGGAAAGTGATCTTGAGTCTACGCTCGATGTCGTCAGGGCCGGCGCCGCCGGACCGGCCGAGGGCATTTTTGGTCCGGCGTCGGTGACGTGGAAGATCGACCGGGAAGCCGTCATCTTTCTCGGCGCCGGACGCGCCTTGCTGCTTCAACTGGCGCATCCCTGGGTCGCCGCCGCCATCGCCGAGCATTCGCGCACCTTTGCCGATCCGATCGGCCGCTTTCACCGTACCTTCGAGGTGATGTTCACGATGGTATTCGGCTCGCTCGACGGCGCAACCGCCGCTGCCCGGCGCCTGCACCGGCGGCACACCGGCATCTCCGGCAACTTGCCCGAAGCGGCCGGCCGCTTTGCCAAAGGCTCGTCCTACAGCGCCAACGATATCGCCGCGTTGCGCTGGGTTCACGCCACCCTCGTTGAAACCGCCTTGATCGCCTACGACCTCGTCTTGCCGCCGCTCTCGACGGAAGAGCGCGAGCGATACTGGACCGAAAGCCGGCTGTTCGGATCATTGTTCGGGCTGAAGCCGGAGGATCTGCCGGCGGATTGGGCGTCCTTCGCGGATTACACCGCCGCGATGGCGCAATCGGATACCCTGTCCGTCAGCCCCGCGGCGCGTGACGTGGCCCAGCAGATCTTCGCCGGCGCGCGGCCATGGCTGCGACCGCCGCGATGGTACCTGGCGCTGACCGCGCAGATGTTGCCCGAACACCTGCGCACAGGTTTCGGCCTCGATCTCGACGAACGCGACCGGAGAGCCGCGGAGCGCGCGCTGAAGTGGATACGCCGCGTATATCCCCATCTGCCGGTCCGCCTCCGCTACGCCGGTCCCTATCACGAAGCCCAGGCGCGGCTGCAAGGAAAGCCGCGGCTCGGCGTTACAACCCAATGGCTTAATCGGGCATGGACCGGACGACCGCAACTGGATGATCGTCGGGAGCGGTGAGATCAATGGGCATCGGCGTGTCATTGCAGTAAAAAGCCTGACTGCCGACGATTCCCGAGAACCAACCTTGCAGAATGGGGCTTTTTGGACCGATGGACGAGGACGACGACCCGATCGAGGAGATTTCGCGGATCGAAGCGCAGCTCGAGGAACTGGCCGAGACTGCTGAGCGATGTCGCAAGATCACGCTGGTCTCGAAGTTGGCGATCGCTGCCGGGGCCGGACTGATGCTGGTCACGTTACTCGGCCTGCTCGGGTCCAATCAGATCGCCGCCATCGGCTCCATTGCCGCGGTGCTGGGCGGCATCGTATCGCTCGGCTCGAACGCCAGCACCTTGCGACAGACCATGGCCGCCATGAGCGACGCCGAGGCGCTTCGTTCGGACCTGATCGGCAGGATCGACCTTCATGTGGTCGGTGACGAGACGCGCCACGCCTAATTCGCAGGCGATGCCATTGAGGCGTGACGTGTCAATTAGGTGGCACTGCCGCCGCAATTCCCCACTGCCGGCTGACGCCGCGTCATCTTGCCTCGGATCGGCCCGGCATGATGGCCCGCATCCTGCTTTGACAGCTTCGCGCCGACCTGATCCATTTCCAGTATCGCGCGTGGCGAGGCATTCAGCACCAGTTGAGGAGTAGGTCTCATGAAAGAACGGGAAATTCGAGACCTGATTGCAGACGTCAAGACCGGCCACCTGTCGCGACGGGCCTTTGTTCAGCAGATGATCGCCATCGGCCTTTCGGCGCCGATGGCCGGGATGATGCTGAGCCAGTCCGGGGTCGCGATGGCCCAGACCGCGCTTCCCTACAAGCCGACCAAGGCCGGCGGCGGCGGCGTGCTGAAGCTGATGTACTGGCAGGCCATAACGCTGCTCAACCCGCATTTCGCCGTCGGCACCAAGGATCAGGAAGGCTCCCGGATATTTTACGAGCCGCTGGCGGGATGGGATGGTGACGGCAATCTGGTTCCGATCCTCGCAGCCGAAATTCCGAGCAAGGAGAATGATGGATTGGCCGAGGATGGCCGCTCGGTGATCTGGAAGCTGAAACGCGGCGTCAAATGGCATGACGGCATGCCGTTCACGGCCGACGACGTCGTCTTCAACTGGGAGTACGCCAAGACGCCGGAGACCGCGGCAGTCTCGATTGGCAGCTACAAGGACATCACGGTCGAGAAGGTCGACGACTTCACCGTCCGTCTCACCTTTGCCAAGCCGACGCCGTTCTGGGCCGATGCCTTTGTTGGCAATTACGGCATGATCATCCCGAAACACCTGTTCAAGGATTACGTCGGCGCCAAGTCGCGCGAGGCGCCGCACAATCTGAAGCCGGTCGGCACCGGCCCTTATCAATTCGTGGATTTCAAGCCGGGCGACATGCTCCGCGCCAAAATCAACCCCAACTACCATATCGCCAACCGGCCGCATTTCGACGAGGTGGAAGTCAAGGGCGGTGGCGATGCGGTGTCGGCGGCGCGCGCGGTGCTGCAGACCGGCGAATATGATTATGCCTGGAACATGCAGGTCGAAGAGGAGATCCTGCTGAAGCTGGAAGCCGCCGGAAAGGGCAAGTTGAACATCACGACGTCAGGCAACGTCGAATTCATGCAGCTCAACTCGACCGATCCCGCGGTCGAGGTCGACGGCGAACGCGCCAGCATCAAGACCAGACATCCGCTGTTCAGCGATCCAGCCGTACGCCAGGCCATCAATCTCCTGATCGATCGCGCCTCGATCGAAAAATTCATCTATGGCCGCACGGCGAAGGCCACCGCGAACTTCCTCAACAACCCTGAACGCTTCCGGTCGAAGAACACCAAGTTCGAATTCAACATCGAGAAGGCCAACCAGATCCTGGAGGCTGCTGGCTGGAAAAAGGGCGGCGACGGCATCAGGGTCAAGGATGGCAAGCCGCTGAAGTTCGTATTCCAGACCTCGATCAATGCGCCGAGGCAGAAGACCCAGGCCATCTTCAAGCAGGCCTGCCAGAAGGCCGGCATCGACGTCGAGCTGAAGTCGGTGGTGGGATCGGTGTTCTTCTCCTCCGATACCGCCAATCCCGACACCTACACGCATTTCTATTGCGACGCGCAGATGTACAACACCACCATGCCGCAGGCCGATCCGCAGTTCTTCATGAACCAGTACACATCATGGCAGGTGGCGAACAAGGATAACAAGTGGCAGGGGCGCAACGTCTCGCGCTGGCAAAGCAAGGAATATGACGAGATCTACAAGCAGGTCGAACGGGAGCTCGACGCGGTGAAACGCGCAGCACTGTTTGTCAAGCTCAATGACCTCGTCGTGACGGACAATTACATCCAGCCCATCGTCTCCCGCACCCGCGTCGCCGCGCTCGGCAGCAAGCTGACCGCGCATATCTCGGGCTGGGATGCCGATCTGTGGCAGCTTGGGAGTTGGTATCGGGAGGGGTGAGGGCGTGCCGTGACGGTAAGCGCCAATTAGCCCGCCGAGCCGAAGCTGCAAAGCAGCGCAGGATTGCGCGTATCAGTGGCGAAGCTGCAGAGCAGTCGCTTGTCTCAATCCTGTCTCCTTTGCGCAACATTCGACCTGTTCCTTGTCTGGGAACAGCATTTGCGACTCCACACGCGAAGATAATCGGCTCGGTGTGTCGAAGAACCGGGATGGCGGATCGAGCGTTTTTCATACTGATGCATTTGAGCCCGGTGGGCCGCAGCGCGAGAATGCCTGCGGTCTTTTCGCTCCAGGATTCGTCGGCGCGATTGCAACATGGAAAACGCGAGGCCACCATCGCGCGTGGAGCGTTGCCTGATCATTTGAAGCTCGTCGTCAGTTGTCGTGGCGGTGCAATGATAATGTGTGGTGGCGCGCCTCGCGCGAGGCTGGCCGCTCGGACGGATCGCGGCCAAGCTTGGGCTTCAACTCCACGAGGTCGATGAAAGCGTCGGCCTGCCGCCGAAGTTCATCGGCAATCATCGGAGGATGGGTGGCAATGGTCGAGACGACCGTGACGCGAACGCCTCGACGTTGGATCGCCTCCACCAACGGGCGGAAGTCGCCGTCACCCGAGAACAGAATCATGTGATCGATATGCTCGGCAAGCTCCATGGCATCAACAGCGAGTTTGATGTCCATGCTGCCCTTCGCCTTGCGATGGCCGCTGGCGTCGGTGAACTCCCTCATCGGTCTGGTGGCCACGGTATAGCCGTTGTAGTCGAGCCAATCGATCAAGGGCCGGATCGACGAATACTCCTGATCCTCGATGACCGCGGTGTAGTAAAATGCACGAACGAGCGTGCCGCAACTCTGGAATTCAGCCAGCAGTCGCTTGTAATCCACATCGAAGCCAAGCATCTTGCTGGTCGCATAAAGATTGGCGCCATCGATAAGGAGCGCGATCTTGGTGGAGGAAGCGGACATTAATGCGTGGCTCCCAAATCGAACAGCAGGGCGCACTGCAGACATCAGTTCACGTTGTGTGATTCGCGGCGCAACGAAACGACATCGTAGGTAGCCTTGACCGTTGGATCACTTAACAGGACAGGATCTTGTTGTCGCGTAGAGCGAAGCTTGCCGGGCGCGAAGAGCATCCGCTTGAGCTTGTTGACGGCGCGAACGGCCAGATCGAGACCAGAGGGAATGGTCTGGCGGAAGAAGGCGATCTTCTTGACATAGCCTTCGACATGCCATTTGGCGTGTGCGCCGTTGCGGAAAAAGATTACGTCGCCGGCGCCATAGCGCTTCGGTGGCAAGTCCTCGCTCTCGAGTACGATCGATCCTTCGAGGATCATGATGGTCTCATCTACATCGTAGAACCAGTGGAACTTACCCTCGGTGCAGGACCAGATCACGGTTGTGGCAGCGCGATCCGCGCTGGTCGACAGCACGTGCGAGCGGGCTTCTGGATTGCCTTCAACGATCCAGGACGGCTCGATCGGCGATGGTTTGAGCTCCGCGTTGCAATTGTCGGTTTCAATAAGAGTAAGCGGCATCGATCACCTCGGCGGATTGAACAAGCAGGGATGGTTCAGCAGCGTTCCGGTGGCGCTAGTTGCAGATCGCAAATTCTTCCAAGACCTTTGCGATCAGATTATCCCAAAAAGAATGAACAAGCTAATTTGCCGCAAGCAACTCGAGCGGTTCGCTCGACGAGGCGCTCGATGGGGAGTTACCTCTAAAGGGGCACCTCGGACTGTATCGTAACTTGAGATGAAGCCGAGAGAGCGTGCAAGCCTTCGTAGCTTCGTTCTTGAATTTCAGGCTACCGGAGCACTATGTGCGCCAGCCGACGCTGCAGCGAGGGACCGGTCGATCGTTTGGCGTACGTCGGATCGGACTTCGATCACGACGGGGCCGTTCGCGGACATTGCTTCCGTGACGATCTCGGCCACGTGCGCTGCGTCCGTGATCGTGTAGCCCTGCGCGCCGAATGCGCGGGCGAGGGCAATAAAATCGGGATTAGACAGGTCCGTACCCCAAGGACGTCTCGGAAATGCTCTCTCCTGATGTGTGCGGATGGTGCCGTAGGACTGATTATTGGAGATCACGATCTTTATATTGAGCCGGCGGGCAACGGCCGTTGCCAACTCATTCCCGGTCATCAGGAAGCCGCCGTCGCCGCAGAACGCGATCACCTGACGATCCGGATAACGAAGGCCCGCACTCAGGGCAGAGGGAATACCGCTGCCCATTGCGCCACAGGCGGAGCCGAGCAGCCGGGCTGACGGTGTGAGGCGGAAAATCCGGTGTACCCAGGCGGCGAAGTTGCCGGAATCGGTCGTTACGATGCCATCTGCGCGGAAAAGTTTGGCGATGGCCGCAACCGCATGGCCGAGGACATCGGCGCTGGGGGTGCGCTGCTCGGGCCACGCGTGCACCGCTTCCCTGGTTTTCGCTACGGCTTCGATCCACTCGCCGCGCTCGCGCGCGACAGCCGGTAACTCAAGCGAGGATCTTACGAAGGGATGTGCCGACGCCACGATCGCAAGATCCGTATGGAAGTGAGTCCCGATCGCATTCGGGTCGGGGTAGACGTGAACCAGAGGCTGAAGCGTCGGCGATTGCCGCGGAAACCGAAATCCCAGGGAAGACAAGTCGCCGAGCCGGGTTCCGACCGCAATGATCAGGTCCGCTTGCTCAAAGAGCCTGACATGAGCCGGCGACATGAAGAAGCCAAGGTGCCCGATCCAGAGCCGGTGATCGTTCGGATACTGATCCTGCATCTTTGCGGTTACGGCGACCGGCACGTTCCAGTGCTCGCTCAGTGCGACCAGATCCTCGCGAAATTCCGCAGTGCGACACTCTCCTCCGACCAGCAGAATCGGTCTCTCCGCGTCGTCAAGCAAGATCGCCGCCTGTTCGACGGCGGCGCGACTGGGCTCGGCTCGCGCTACGCCGTGTACTCTGGCGGAGAGCTGACCGGCCTCCATCTCGAGAACGTCTGCGGGAAGCTCGATCACAACTGGCCCGGGCGTGCCGCCAAGCGCCACGGAAAATGCGCGTGCCATCATCTCGGGCACCTGGGCGGCGGACTCGATTCTGGTGGACCATTTGATCAGACCACTGAACGCGCGCCCGGTGTCGATCTCCTGCACTGCGTCACGATTCAGGTTCGGCGTCTCGACCTGACCAATCAGCAAAACGAGAGGTATGGCCTCCTGTGAAGCGACATGGAGGCCAATCGCTGCGTTGGATGCGCCCGGTCCGCGGCTTGCCATCGCGACACCGGCGCGGCCGGTGAGCTTGGCGTCGGCGATTGCGGCAAGACTGGCGCTTCCCTCGTGGCGGCAAGTCACGAGATCGATTTCGTCGCGTTCGTACAGCGCGTCAAGGAGTGCAAGAAAGCTTTCGCCGGGTACGCTGAATGCCCTGTCGACGCCGTGGGCGATTAGAATATCAACGACTAGATCGGCGACCCGGAAAGTCATGCGACACCATCGTGTTCAAGAGGTCATCACCATCACGCCGCAAGCCTGACGGCGTGTGCGAAATCCCAATACAGCTTCCGCGCACGCGCATAGAAGGGGCCGGGCGTCAGCTGACGGTCGTCGATCCGGATCACCGGCGCGACCTTGGCGAAATTGCCGCTTGAAAAGATCTCGTCTGCGGCGACGAAATCGGCATAGCGCAGGGTGGTCTCTATTACCGTGATGCCGTCGCCGCGCAAGAGTTCGATCACGCGCTGCCGGGTGATGCCGTTCAGGAACGTACCGTTCGGCGCCGGCGTGTAAACAGCACCATCCTTTGCCATGAACACGTTGGCATTGCCGAATTCCGCGACGTTGCCGAGCATATCCAGCATCAGGCAGTTCTGGAAGCCGCGCGAGGCCGCCTCGATCAATGCACGCGAGCAGTTCGGGTAGAGACAGGAAGCCTTGACATCGACCGGGGCGCATTCGGCGGTCGGCCTGCGAAACGGCGACAGCGTGATCGCGTTGCCGACAGGCTTCGGGATCGGCGCTTCGTAGATGCAAAGGCACCAGTCGGTCGTTTCCGGATCGTAGAGCACGCCGCCGCCGACGCCGCTCTGCGGCCAGTACATCGGCCGGATGTAGAGCTCCGCATTGGCCGGGAAGCGCGCGATGCCTTCTCGCGTCAGACCCAGCCAGGTGTCGAGATCGACGATCGGCTTGAGCCCGAATTTCACAGCGGATTGATTGACGCGCGCGCAATGCTGGTCCAGGTCAGGCGTCACGCCTTCGAAGGCGCGTGCACCATCGAAGATGGTCGAGCCGAGCCAGAGCCCATGGGTGCGTGGCCCCATGATCGGCACATTTCCCTCGTGCCATTGTCCCTGGAAGAACGTCCATGTCCGCGAGTGGCTGACGGATTTACTGTTCGGAATCATGACGGTTCTCCATTTCGGCGACTGAGTTACGGTCCATAGATCACCAGCTCGGTATCCGACAGATCGGCAAGCCGGGGGCGCTGCGGGCCCATGAAGTATTTGCGGCCGCGCGGCGCGCGATAGAAGCCGAACAGGTCGTTCATGTGGCCATTGGCGTCGAGGGCGACCGAGATCCGGCCGCGCCGGAGCAGGAAGCGGCCGATGGCGCCGGCGCAGGCGATATAGTCGGCCACATCGTGGCAATAGATCAGCTGCATCGCCGGCGCGATCCGGCGGATCCGTATCGGTTGCAGGACGAACGGAAAGCTGTGGCCGTCTGCCGCGCGGCACACCAGGCTTAGGCAGCCGTAGGCCGCGTGCCGTGCAAGCAGCGCGACGTCGGCGTTGGAGAGACCGTCGATCGCCTTCGCGTCCCGCTGCACGACTTCAACACGCATTCCCTTCGCCGAACGCGACAGCGCGGGAAAGGAAAAGAACACGCCGCCGCAATAGGCGCTGAATCCCTGAGCCTCGATGGTCGGCCAGGTCCAGCGCGCCGGGCTGATGTTGACGTAAGTGACATCCTTGTGGCGTTGCGCGACCTTGGTCAGCATCGGCGCGTAGTTGCGGAAGGTAGGTTCCACATACCAGCTGGAGACATTGCAGCGGATGCAGGTCTCGCCGCTGTGGTCGCGCGCAGCATAGATCAGCAGCAAAACACCAACGGGCGTTCCCTCATGGTCGAGCATGTAGCCAAAGCGCGGGAAACCTTCGGGCACCTCGCGCACGGACGTGCGCCGGAGCCCTTCCATCCAGTAGTCGCGCGAGCGGCTCTTAAAGCCGCGCATCAAAAGATCGGCGACGGCGGGAAGATCGGCTATTCCTATCTCGCGGCATCGGATCATCGTCCGAACCCTGTCATACGATCCGATCCCGCCTCTTGCGGCCCCGCGCTACCCATGGTGGCCGGGTGCACGGTGTCCGTCGCGATCCGGATCCGAATCCGGTCTCGTTCGGTACCTTTCGTTAAGGAGCTGCGGCGGCCTCGAGCGCCCGGCTCGCTGCGACGCCATATATAACAGCCAGTTGCGGTAGATGTGCGTGGCCGGCCGATGCCAGGCGTTTCTCAGATCTCTCGCCAGGCGATCGGCCGGGAAATCGGCGAAGAATTCCGCACATCTGTCCGAAAGGGCTTTTTGCCGGTACGTGGTCAGGAGCTCTTCCGCCTCCGCGCCAAAATAGCCTCTCGGTATCGTCGGACAGACTTCGTTTTCGCCGCGGAGGAACCGGCCCATGTCCCTTCTGTATTCGCCCAGCAGGGTCTGGGTCTCGTATTCCGGATGGCCCTGGAAATAGACGAAGAGGCTCTTCTTCTGCTGTTTGACGAAACAGTCGACGCCGGACTGTGCCGACGTGGTGAGAACGGAGTATCCGCAGCTCGCGAGCTCTCCCTCCGTTACCTCATTCCAGCGGGCGTGCGGTATTCTGAACGTCGCCGGGACGTTGTGCATCAAGGGATGCTTTATCGTCTTCGTTTGAGCGAAGACGCCGATGCATTTGGCCGGCAGCTTGTGGCGCTCCACGCCATCCATGTGCAGGACGGCGCCATGGACGGCCAGACAGGAATACACCGATGACAGGGTATTCTCCCGGGCCCAGTCGACGAGCTGGACGAAGGAGTTCCAATATGGCTCTTCCGTCAGGTTGGCGGCTCTCGGCTCGGTGCCGGTCACGATCACGCCGTCCAGGCTTCCATTGAGCAGATCGTCGGTGCTGCGGTAGTAGCGACGCACGTAGTCGTGTCCCCATTCCGAACGGGGCGTCGTCGCCATCGTGTAGAAGTGCAGCCTGACGACGAGCCCTTCGGCCGCCGCACCGACCAGATCAAACAGCTGGCGCTCGGTGGACATCAGGGCGGCGTCGGGCATGTTGTTGATCAGCCCGATATCGAGGCACTCCACGCGCTTTCCCGGCGACGCCATCGCGGCGGTGCCTCCGTTCGGCGCTCTCGAGAAGAGGTGATGTTCGTGCGAGTCTATGTCGATTAGCACGGGCATCGGAATGCCTTCATGGTTGACTTAAAATCAATCCGCGGCTTCGAGCGCCTGATCGAGGTCGGCGATGATGTCGTCGACGTGTTCGATTCCTACGCTCAGCCTGATCATCTCGGGCCGCACGCCGGCCTTTTCCTGCTCTTCGGGCGACATCTGCCGGTGCGTGGTCGACGCCGGATGACAGGCGAGCGATTTCGCATCGCCAATATTGACCAGCCGCTTGACCAGCTTCAGCGCGTCATAGAACCGCTTGCCGGCCTCGAACCCTCCGGCCACGCCGAAGGTCAGCAGCGAACACGCCCGGCCGCCCAGATATTTCTGCGTCAGCGCGTAATAGGGGCTGTCTTCGAAGCCCGCATAGTTCACCCATCCGACGCGGCGGTCGTTGCGCAAGAAACGCGCGACGTCCTCGGCATTCTCGACGTGGCGCTCGATCCGCACCGCGACGGACTCGATGCCCTGGAGCAGCAGGAAGGCGTTCATCGGCGCCAGAATGGAGCCGGTGTTCCTCATGGCGACGGCGCGGCAGCGCGCGATGTAGGCGGCAGCCCCGTAACGTTCGGCGAAGACCAGCCCGTGATACGATTTCTCCGGCTCGTTCATCACAGCAAAGCGCCGGCCATGCTCCGCCCACGGGAATTTGCCGGCGTCGACGATGATTCCGCCAAGCGTGGTGCCGTGTCCGCCCATGAACTTCGTCAGTGACTCCACCACGACATCAGCGCCGTATTCGATCGGTCGGAGCAGGATCGGGGTTGGTACCGTGTTGTCGACGATCAGCGGCACGCCGTGCCTGTGGGCGACCTCGGCAATCGCTTCGATGTCGCAGATGTTTCCAGCCGGATTTCCGACGCTCTCGCAGAACACCGCCCGCGTGTCGTCGTCGATCAGTTTTTCCACACTCGTCGGACGGTCGTCTTCGGAGAACCGGACCGTGATGCCCTGCTGCGGCAGGATGTGCGCGAACAGCGTGTAAGTGGTGCCGTAAAGTTGCGGGACCGACACGATGTTGGTGCCCATCCCGGCGATGTTGGTCACCGCATAGTTCACCGCGGCCTGGCCGCAAGCCACGCTGAGCGCCTCGACGCCGCCTTCCATGGCAGCAACGCGCTTCTCCAGCACCGCATTGGTCGGGTTGCCGATCCTGGTGTAGCGGAAGCCGTCCACTTCGAGGTTGAAGAGTGCGGCGCCATGGTCGGCGCTGTCGAAGGCATACGAGGCCGTCTGGTAGATCGGCACCGCAACGGCCTTGGTGGTCGGATCGTCCACGAAACCGCCGTGGACGGCGAGAGTCTCGCGTTTCATCGAGGTTGGCCCTTCGGCTCTTCGGGCGCGGGCTACCTCGGGACTTCGCTGGTGCATTGCAATTCCTCGAACGCTGAACTCGTCTAGCGATCCATCCGCGGGAAGCCGAGCAGGTCCCGCACCGCGTTCGGCCATCTGGTGACGTTGCTGCCGTGGGTGTGGAACATGGCGACGGCGAGACGGTCCATGCCGAAGGCCACGCAGGCGGTATGGGCCGGCTCCCCGGAGGCATCCGTGATCCCCCAGGTGGTGCCGAAATGATCGCGGTGGTAATTGAAGCTCATGCAGGCGGTTGGTTGCTCCTCGGAGCGCAGAGGCACCAGCAGCTCGAACTTCAGCGCCTGCTGCTGCTGGCTCACCGCCATCATCCGTCCGACCCGGCCGAAGAACGGATCGCTGGCGTAGTCGATCCTGAAGGCCAGGCCGAGATCGGTGGCGATCTCCTTGGCAAGCATCATCCAGCGCTCGCGGAATTGCGAGACGTGATCGGGGCTGCCGATGCAGACGTATTCGCGCATCCTGAAGGATTGCAGCCGGTCGAGATGGCGCGAGGGCTCGCGACGGAAGCAATCGGCGGCGACGTCGAAGCACCAGCCCTCCGCCGGCACCGGGCCGCGGCTCGCTGCGATCGGATAGACCGGATAGCAGGCGGCCGGCGACAGCACGAGGTCGGCCGGCGACAGCGACGAGGTCCAATCTCCCCCGGCATCGAAGCGGTCGACCGCGCGGTCGATCTCACTCTCCGTGCCGTGCAGGCCGCAGACGCAGCCGAGCAGGTTCGGGAAACTCTTCAGATAGCCCGATCGCTCGAGCTGGCCGCGGTTCATGACGGGAGGGAAGCGCATCACCTCGGCATCCGGTTCGCGATACCGCGTGATCAGCGCCGCAAGCCGCTCCACGATGTCTTCATAGAGCGCGGTGCGGCCATAGACCCCCGGCGAGCCCATCCGGTGGAACAGCACATCAGTGAGATGGTCCAGCGGATCGGCGGTTTCTTGCGGTGCAGCGGCAAACATGGCCACGTTCATGTCGAGCCCCATTCCTTTCGAGGAGAAAAAAATCAGTCGCGCAGGGATGCCGGAACGGCGCTCATCAGCGCGGCGCTACCCATATTGGCGAGGATGCGATCATTGTTGATCATGATTGGAGCTGAAAGAACGTCGCGGAGGTGACGGCCAACGCTGACGTCGGTGTCGTTGCGGTAGCCGGACAAGCCGCAGGCGCGCATCGCGTGCAGCACGGTCGTGACAGCGAGCTCGGAGGCCTCCACCTTCAGAAGGTTGATCGACGACTGAAAGTCGATCGACGACAGCGCGCGCTCATCGTGTTCGCGCGCCGCATAGGACTCGAGATTGGCGGTGATGATGGCCCGCAGCTTCGTCAGCGTCATCCTGGCGGCGGTGAAATGTGACGCGCCGGGAGGCATGTTGCCGCCGGCACCGCGCGCGGCCTTGCGGATGAACAGCTGCGCGCGGTCCACTGCCGCGGCCGCGATTCCCGCCCAGACCGACGACCAGCACAAATGGGCAACCGGCGTCATCGTCTGCGCATGGATCTTGTCGTAAGACACAGGGAATATCTGTTCCGCGGTACCCTTGAAGTCCAGCTTGAAGCCGGCGCTGCAGGTTCCGCGCATGCCGAGCGTCTCCCACGCAAGGGTGGGCTCCAGCGTATAGTCGTCCCGGGTGATGGCCAGCATCACCTGATCGGATCCCGCGGCGGCGTCGTCGCGGCGGGCGATGGTGACGATGCCGTCCGCCTCGGCGCCATACGAAATCACCGTCGCGTCGCGAGCCAGCGAAATCTCGGCGCCGGCGCGCTCCACCGCCGCCGAGCTGAAACGAATATTCCCGCCGTTCTGGCCTTCGGTGGTCGACGACGCGAGCAGCAGCTGCTCGGCGGCTACGCGGCACATCAGCCTTTCGTGCCAGCCGCTACCCGCGCCGTGGCGAACCAGACACGCCACCTTGGTCTGATGCATTGCGAAGATCATCCCGGCCGATGCGCAGGCGCGGCCGAGCGCGTAACACATGTCGGTCACCTCGGATATCGATGCGCCGTCTCCGCCGAATTCGATCGGGATCTGAACGCCCAGAAGCCGCTGCTCTCGCGCCGCGTCGATGGCCTTCCGCGGGAAGCGCGCCTCACGGTCCACCGCTTCGACCTCCGTCGCCGCTGCTTCCGCGACAGCCGCCGTCCGCTGCCGGAACGAGGCGCGGTCGGAGTAGGATTGCAGTTGGTTGCTTTCCGGGGCGAAGTTGCGGAGCTGGACTTGCTGCAGGTTCATAGCCAATGTCTCCCATTCGAAAATCGTGCGTCCCGCACCGCGTCGAAATGAACTCAGCGCCAATCTGAGGGGCAATCTAGCCGACCGTGTCTGCGGAGTCGGCGGTGCAAAAGAGGGTGTCGATGGGTAACGCGCTTCCGGGCGAGGTACCTCCGAAGTAGAACTATTGACCTCGGTTGCAGTCAGCTATCGTTGCGTCGATTACGATCGTGCTGCGTTACGCGATATGTGGGGTTGAAATGCAATACGTTGCCAGCGTCCAGGACCGTGTTCTTTTCGTCGTCAGGAGCGTCCTCGAGCAGAACGCGATCAAGGCGGATATTCACCCGGAGTCGCGGCTGGTAGATATCGGGCTGGACTCGATGGATATGGTCGCGCTGATGCTCAAGGTCGAAGCCGAGTTCGATCTCATCCTTCCTCAACCCGAGATCACGCCCGAGAATTTCCAATCGGTGAGGACGCTGGAGGCGATGATCCTCAACCAGCTCGGACCCGGAACGGGATAAACGACTTGAACAGCAATGCTTCTTCGGCCGAGCGAAGCGGCATTCACAATGATCGCAAGTCGCGCCCGTTCCGGGGCGCTGCGTCACCCGCCGCGCCGACACCGATCAAACCCATCTGCATGGTCAGGTCATGGAAGCAGCGGTAATCCAGCGGGCGACCGGAAGAAGCGCTCCGCAGCGCGGTCCCTCCGTCGCCAAGACCTGGCTGAAGGCCATCGAACTGACCTCGCAGATCGAGGCCGGGCCGCATCGGCTGTTCGCCGATGTCGTGGAGGACTGGGCGCAGCGGCAGCCCGGACGCCCTGCGTTGCTCTCGGATGGTCGGACCTTCACCTACGGGGAACTGGCCGGGCGGATCAACCGGTATGCGCGCTGGGCACTGGGCTTGGGCATCCGTACCGGCTCCACCGTCTGCCTGCTGATGCCGAACCGGCCGGACTACCTTTCCTGCTGGCTCGGCATCAGCAGCGTCGGCGGCACGGTGGCGCTGATCAACACCAGGCTGGTCGGTCGGTCGCTCGCTCACTGCATCGACGTCGCACGTGCCGATCATGTCATTCTTGCCGCCGAGTGCGTGGATGCGTTGCAGACCGCACTTCCGCATCTGGACCGCGTGCCGCAAATCTGGGGTCTCGGCGCCGGCGGTGTCGGCTCCGATCTGGACGCAGCCCTCGCCGCCGCGGATACAAGCCCGCTTTCCTCCACCGAGCGCGGCCACGTCACGGTCGATGAACGCGCGCTCCTCATCTACACCTCGGGCACCACGGGACTGCCGAAGGCGGCGAACGTCAGTCATCGCCGCATCCTCTCCTGGGGCGGATGGTTTGCCGGGCTCACGGACGCTTCCGTGGACGATCGTCTGTATGATTGCCTGCCGCTCCATCATTCCGTGGGCGGCGTCGTCGCGCCCTGCAGCATGCTTCACGCAGGCGGCTCGGTCGTGATCGCGGAGAAATTCTCCGCGACAAACTTCTGGGACGACATCGTGGGTTTCGACTGCACCGTCTTCCAGTATATCGGCGAGCTCTGTCGCTACCTGCTGAAGGCGCCGGCGTCCGGGCTGGATACAGGACACCGGCTGCGGCTCGCGGTCGGCAACGGATTGCGCGGCGACATCTGGGAGGCGTTCGCCGGGCGGTTTGCGATTCCGCGTGTCCTCGAATTCTACGCCGCGACGGAAGGCAATTTTTCGCTGTTCAACGTCGAGGGAAAACCCGGCGCGATCGGCCGGATCCCGCCGCTGCTGGCGCATCGCTTTCCCGCCGCGATCGTGAAGGTCGATGCCGACAGCGGTAGCCCGGTCCGCGGTAAGGACGGGCTCTGCATTGGCTGTGCTCACGGCGAGGTCGGCGAAGCGGTTGGGCGCATCGGCGCCGCCGATCGGGGCGGCAGTCCCTTCGAGGGGTATACCGATACGGCCGCGACCGCGAACAAGATCCTGCACGACGTTTTTGCCGAAGGCGATACCTGGTTTCGCACCGGCGATCTCATGATGCGCGACGAGCAGGGCTACTTCCATTTTGTCGATCGGGTCGGCGACACGTTCCGCTGGAAGGGCGAGAACGTCGCGACCGGCGAGGTGAACGACGCGATCAGAGACTGCCCCGGCGTTCTCGATGCCTCGACCTACGGGGTCGCAGTCCCCGGTGCCGACGGCCGTGCCGGCATGGCGGCTTTGGTCGTGGATCAGGACTTCGATTTCTGGACCTTCACGGAACACCTGGCGCATCGCCTCCCGGTCTATGCGCTTCCGATCTTCGTCAGGTTCTGTCGCTCACTGGAGGCCACCGAGACCTTCAAGCAGAAGAAGCAGCAGCTGATCCGCGAGGGATTTGATCCTTTGGTCGCGGGCGACCCGTTGTTCTTTCGCGATCCGGTGACCGGCGACTTTCGTCCGATCTGTCGCGCCGTCTACGCGAGCATCGTGGAGGGCAGGTTCAGGTTCTAGGCAATCGGCTCGAAAGCCGTTTTTTGAGAGGTGAGGTGTTCCATGTCGGTAAGGTCGAAGATTTTCGCGGCGATGCAGCAGATCGCTGAAGAACAGAAGGTCAAGCTGCCGCCGCTGCTGGACGATCTATCGCTCCACGACACCGGGTTCGACTCGCTGGCATTCGCGATCCTGGTCGCGCGGCTGGAGGACGATCTCGGGATCGATCCTTTCACCATCGCAGAGGATGCGGCCTTCCCGTCGACGATCGGCGAGTTCGTCAGGGTCTACGAGAATGTCCCCGCCTGAGGTCCTGGCGCTGCGTGAGTATCTCGGCCCGGAGCCGAAGGGCCGCACGATTTCCGATGCCAGGTATAGCGTATCGCTGACCGACATTCTCAGGCACAGCTGCCTGATCGGCAGATCCCGCGAACTGTCCGGCCGATCGGTGCTGCTTGCGGTGTCGGGGCAGCTGCATTCCGCGCTTGCCATGATCGAGCTCGACGGCGTCGCCCGCCGCATGCTGCTGTGCCCGCCCGACCTCGATCCGGATCACATCCAGGCCTTGCTTGCGGATGCCGAGATCGATGCGATCGTTACCGATCGGCCGGATCGATATGATACCGGCGCGTATCTTGTCGCCGGCGTTGGCGTGACCGAACGTGCGGCCGCGAGATGGAGGACCGAACGCGCGACAGAGTGGCTGATGCTGACCTCGGGGACCTCCGGGCTGCCGAAGATCGTCGGACATACGCTCGATGGGCTGGCCGGCGCGATCGTTGCCGACGGACCGGCGCGCCATCCGAATGCGACCTGGGCGACATTCTACGACATCCGCCGCTATGGCGGCCTGCAGATATTCCTGCGCGCCGTGATCGGCGGCGGATCGATCGTGCTGTCGGAGCCCGGCGAAGCCATCGCCGACCACGTGGCACGGCTGCGGGCGGGCGGCGTCACGCACATCTCCGGAACGCCGTCGCACTGGCGCAAGCTCCTGATGAGCGGCGCGGCCGAAAACTTCTCGCCGCGCTACGTCCGCCTGTCCGGCGAAATCGCCGACCAGGCGGTGCTCGATGCCCTGGCCCGGGCGTTTCCGCATGCGTCGATCGGCCATGCCTATGCTTCGACCGAGGCCGGCGTCGGTTTCGCGGTGGACGACGGGCGCGAGGGTTTTCCCGCCGATCTGATCGGGCGGAATCGCGACGGCGTCGAGATGAAGGTCGTCGACGGTTCGCTCCGGATCCGCTCCCACCGCACGGCGCACGCCTATATCGGTGCCGCCGCGCCGCCGCTCGCCGATGCCGAGGGCTTCGTCGACACCGGCGACATGGTCGAACTGCGCGGCGAGCGTTACCATTTCATCGGCCGGCGCGGCGGCATCATCAACATCGGCGGGCTGAAGGTTCATCCCGAGGAGATCGAGGCCGTGATCAATCGGCACGAATCGGTGCGGATGTCACGGGCGCGGTCGCGCAAAAGCCCGATCACCGGCGCCATCGTGGTCGCCGACATCGTGCTCGCCGACGGCACCGATGCGGATCGCCAGGAAACCATCCGCACGGAAATTCTCGCCCGATGCAAGGATTCGCTGGCCGCATACAAGGTGCCTGCGGTGATCCGCTTCGTTGAGCGGCTCGAGGTCACGGCGGCGGGAAAAATGGTGCGCGCCGATGCGTAACGTCCTTGTCACCGGCGGCAGCCGCGGCATTGGGCTTGCGATTGCGCGCAGGCTCGCCGCATCCGGCGACTACAACGTGGTCGCGGTCGCGCGTCGCGAGAGCGAGGATCTCGGACGGGCGATCCGTGAAACGCGCGCGGGGCGGCTGCACTTCAGGGCATTCGATCTCAGCCGGATCGACGAGATTCCCGCCTTCGTAAAGGAACTGCGCGATGCCTTCGGCGCGCTCTACGGCCTCGTCAACAATGCCGGGCTCGGCACCGAAGGATTGCTGGCCACCATGCACAATTCCGAAATCGAGGCGTTGATCCGCCTGAACGTGCTGTCGCCGATCGTTCTGACCAAATACGTGGTGCGCCACATGATGGCCGACGGCGCCGGGCGCATCGTCAACATCTCCTCGATCATCGCCTCGACCGGTTACAACGGCCTGTCTGTCTATGCGGCATCCAAGGCCGCGGCCGGAGGCTTTACCCGTTCGCTGGCTCGCGAAGTCGGCAAACTCGGCATCACTGTGAACGCGATCGCGCCCGGCTTTGTCGACACCGAACTGACCAGGTCCCTGGACGACGACGGTCGACGGCGCATTGCCGGCCGCAGCGCGTTGCGCCGTCTGCCCGAGGCCGGCGACGTCGCTTCCATGGTCGAGTATCTCCTCGGCGAAGGCGGCCGCAACATCACCGGCACCGTTCTGACTGTCGACGCCGGCAACACCGCCTGATCGCGCGACGGCAGAGATGCACGCTCGCGTCGCATGCTCCTTTGAGCGGAAGCTGGCTGGCGAAAACTCGTGCAGCCTCGCGCGCAGCAAGGAGTAGGGGAGTTCGAAACGACAGGTTGAATTGAAAACATTCCAGATGCGGCGCTCTCCCGCCGACCTACGGTGGTTGCCGAAATCAAGCTCTCGATCTGGTTGGTAATCGCGTCGCCTGATGCTGAGAGCCGCTTCCTTGGATGTACCTCTTAAGAGTTTCCCAGCAGCGGGCAAGCGAAGTGCATAACGTGCGTGATGACGCTTTGTAAAAACGTCATCTCACCGTGCGGCGGTGATGGCATGTGGGTTGCCCCATGAAGAATCGGTCATTCCCAGGCAAGGATGACGTAGCTTTCGCCTACGAGATCGTGGGCACGTCGCACGTCGATTCGGACAGGACACCATTTACCCGGAATACGATGATGCGCCTGCAGGCGGAGGGACGAGCGGCGCCTGTGTGAACCGCTGCTTCCGGTTCCGACGATCGGCCGCACCTTCAAAGCTTGAAGAGGAATTGATTGATGAACCGGCTTTTTGGTTTAGCTACGCGACTTTTTCTTATCATTTTGGTCTCGTTGCCCGTGATCGTTCAGCCGTTTGCTGCGGAGGCGCAGACGCCGAACGCCCGGACGCAAGGCGATCGTTTGCTGGCTCGCGCGCCGCCGTCACAGAAGCCGCAAGTGACGATGAATGCATGGACAGTCGGTATCGCGGGAGGCCTCATCGAGGGTGCGCCGATCCGCCTGGCGGCGGAGATCGCCCGCGTCGTCGATGATGGAAATAATCTGCACGTTCTGCCGATCGTGACACGCGGCGCCACGGAGAATGTGAATTCGCTGCTCTATCTGCGCGGCATCGACGCCGCGATCATCAATTCGGATGTGCTGGAGGAATACAAAAGCCAGGTGCCGGATATTCAGCAGCGGCTTGCCTACATCCTGAATCTATTCCCGTCCGAGCTGCATATCTTCGTTCGTCCCGAGATTCAGAGCCTGAACGAGCTGTCCGGCAAGAAAGTAAACTTCAATACCCAGGGTACCGCGGCGGCCTATTCCGGCCCGCTGATCTTTAGCCGGCTCGGCCTCGACGTGGAAAAGACGTTCATCCCGCATCAGGTCGCGCTCGAACAGATGCGCAAGGGCGAGATGGCGGCGGTCGTCTTCATTACCTCGAAGCCGGTAGACGCGTTCGTGCGCGGCCGTTGGGAGCCGGGGTTCAAGTTCCTGCCAATCCCCTATGACAGCAAGTTCGAGGACTATTATCTGCCCGCCACGCTCGACGCTGCGGACTATCCCAATCTGATCAAGCCGGCCGAACGGGTAACGACGATTGCCGTTCCGACCGCTCTCGTCGCCTTCAATTTCTCAGCCAAATCGAACCGCTTCCAGCGCATCGCACGTTTCGTCGATCATCTGTTCTCGCGAATCGACAAGCTGCAGCAGCCGGGCTTCGACCCGAAATGGAAATCGATCAATCTCGCGGCAACGGTTCCTGGCCTGGCGCGCTTCCCTGCGGCGCAGGCGTGGCTGGAACGCCGACCGCGCGCAGCGCATGCATCACAATGAGAAGCGCGGCTATCCCGATCGTAGCTGGAATCGCCCTCGCAAGCGGGATTGCCTGGACGCGAGGGGCAGAAGGCCCGACGGCCCAGCTTCGCGACTGCAGCCCGATGGAGGGCGTCGAACGGCCGGAGTGCCCGGACAAGGCGTCGCCGGCGGCCGCGCCCGTGCAACAGCCGGTCTCCAAAGGAGATAGCTGGATCGTCAGCCAAACGACATCGCCCGTCGACTATTCACCCGTCGCCATCGCCACGATCTTGTCGCACGATGGTGCCGTCGAATCCGCAATGAAGCTTTCGATTCACTGCCGCAGGGGGCGAACCGAACTGGTGGTCGCGGGGCCCGACATCCGTGGCCGCGGCAACGATTACGCGGTTTCCTATCGCGTCAACGACGGTCAGCAGGTGCAGATCGCGGCAGCGCTGCCGGTGTCCGGAGCAGGGGTCGCGTTCGGCGGTGACGTCATTCGCCTGCTGCAGTCGCTTCCGGACGCTGGAAGCCTCAGCGTTCACCTCGCACACCGGACAGGAGCCGCGGTGGATGGAACGTTTTCGCTCGGAGGGTGGGAAGCGGTGCGCGCGAAGATGATCGTTGCGTGCAAATGGTCTCACCCGGCCGCGAAGCCGAGCAGATGATCGTGTTGATGAAGTTTGTGCATAGGAGAATCCGATGAACATGTTTCAACATATTGCCAGCGTAACCACCATAGTAGCCGCTACAGTCCTGTTCGCCCCGTCATTCGCTGCGGCAGAGCAAGGCGGACGGTACTGGGTGCCGACAACGACGTATCCCGCTATGTACCAGCCGCCCGTTGCAGAAAGAGCTGCTGCCCCGCGTAAGGCCGCCAAACATAGTAAAGCCGCCAAACATAGAAGGGAACGGTCCCTGCTTGCCGCCCACGCGAGGCTTGCGTCCGACGCCAAGGCGCACCGTTTAGTTCTGCAAGTAAACACGAACGACCCCGCGGCGATGAACCTCACGCTCAACAACGCAACGAATGTTGCGCAGTACTATAAAGATCTCGGCGAGAAGGTGAAAATCGAGGTGGTCACGTTCGGGCCGGGCCTGCATATGCTGCGCGACGACACGTCGCCGGTAAAGGCCCGTATTGAGGAGATGGCGCTGAGCAGGCCGGAGGTATCGTTCAAGGCCTGCGGCAACACTCAGGAAAGAATGCACAAGGCCGAGAACAAGGACATCCCGATCATTTCTCAGGCAGAGGTGGTGAAATCAGGCGTCGTGCGCGTGATGGAGTTGCAGGAAAAAGGGTGGTCCTACGTAAAGCCATGAGCGAAGCGGCGCTCAAGACGATCAGCGACCCCCGCGGGATGACCTTTCTTCGAATCGTCATCCCGCTTTATCGTTTTGTTTGAGTATGATCTTTCGGAAAACCGCTGCACGCTTTTCCGGATCATACTCTAGCGCTCCCGCAAGGACTCCTGCTTGTATCTTGCCAGCGGCGAGAGGAGATAGCTGATTATCGTGCGCGAGCCTGTTTTGATCTCAACCGTCACGGCCATCCCGGGCCCGAGCTTGACGAGTTTTTCGTCAACCTGCATGGCTGCGCGGTCGAGCGAGACGCGCGCGGCATACTCCAGCTCCTGACCTTTCGGCTCGCTGCTGCTCGTCGCCGCACCCATAGCTCGATCATTTGAGGTGCCCTGCCTGTCGCGGGTGATTGCGTCAGATGAAACGCTGATCACTTCGCCATGAAGAAGCCCGTAGCGCGTGAAGTTGAACGTGTCGACCTTGATCTCCGCTTTCTGTCCCGGATGCACGAATCCGATGTCGCGGTTGGAAAGCATGGCCTCGATCTCGAGCTGGCTCTCGCTCGGAACCACCACGGCGAGCGCCTGGGCGGGCGTCACCACGCCGCCCACGGTATGAATGGCAAGCTGTTGCACGACGCCATCGACCGGTGCAGTCAAACGCTGAAGTTTCGTGCGCCGCTCCGCCTTGATCGCCTCCTGCGCGGCGCTCGCAGACTTCTGTTCCGCTTTGGCTAGTGCGTCATAGGTCAGCCGCCGATACTCCGCGGCGGTCCTCTCTCTGGTTTCCTTCAGCAACGCCAGGGCGGCATCGGCTTCGCGAAGCCGGCTTTGCTGCAGCACGAGATCCTGCTGAAGGCCGACCAGTTCCTGGTATTCGGAGAGATAGACGACCTTGGAAGCCAGTGCCTTGTCGACCAGGTTCTTGCGGATGTCGACGCGCTCCTGCAGCACCGGAATCGTCGCCTGCAGCTTTGCGACGCTCGCCGAGGTGGTCGCCCGTTCCGCGTCCTTCTGGCCCTGCTGACGTTCGATCTCGGCGAGCTTGGCGTTCTGTTCGGCGCGCTGGCTGATCAGGAACTGGCGGTGCATCTCGACCTCCGCGGCGCTTGCGCTCTGCGGCGGCCGGAAGGCGGCAAGCGGATCCTCCGCCAGCGCGGCGCGCAGCCGGGCCACGTCGAGTTCGGCCGCAATGAGATCGCTCTTCTGACGTTCGTGATCGGCTTCCGTCATCGTCGGATCGAGTTCGATAAGAACGTCGCCGGCTTTCACGGTCTGCCCGTCGCGGACGTGGATGGCGCGGACGACGCCCGTCTCGAACGGCTGGATCAGCTTGGTGCGTCCGCCGGGCACGATCTTGCCGGTCGCGGAGGCGACGATATCCACGCTGCCGAACGTCGCCCACAGTAGCGCGACGCAGAACACCGCGATGATGCTGGCGCCGATAGCGCGCCCGATCGGCGAGGGCGGTGTTTCGGTGATCTCAAGCGCCGCCGGCAGGAATGCGATTTCCTGCTCGCGTCGGCGGGCCGGAGCCGGTCGGTTCGGAAACGGGACGATGTTTCGGCTAGCGGACGTCATGGATACCGGCCTGCAGATAATGGAGGTTTGCGTAACGCCCGTTCGAGCGGATCAGCTCATCATGGTTGCCGTCCTCGACGATGCGGCCATGTTCGAGCGTGATGATGCGGTCGGCATTGCGCACCGTCGAGAGCCGATGGGCGATGACGAACACGGTTCGGCCAGCGGAAATCCGCTTCATGTTCTGCTGGATGGCACGCTCGCTTTCGTAGTCGAGTGCGCTGGTCGCCTCGTCGAGGATGAGGATGCGCGGGTCGGTAATCAGCGCGCGCGCGATCGCGACACGCTGGCGTTGTCCGCCGGACAGGCTGCTGCCGCGTTCGCCGACGACGGTGTCGTACCCCTCGGGCAGTTCCAGGATGAAGTCGTGCGCGCCGGCGAGCGTTGCTGCCTCGATGACGCGATCCATCGGCATGGCCGGATCGGCCAGCGCGATGTTCTCGCGAATCGAGCGGTTGAACAGCACGTTCTCCTGCAGGACGACGCCAATCTGGCGCCGCAGCCAGGTCAGATCGACCATTGCGAGGTCGACGCCGTCGACCAGCACGCGCCCGCTCTCCGGCACGTAGAGACGCTGGACCAGCTTGGTGATGGTGCTCTTGCCAGAGCCGGACGAGCCGACGATGCCGATGACCTGCCCGGGCTGGACGTTGAATGATACGTTGTGAAGCACCTCGGGACCGTCGATGCGATAGCGGAATGTCGCATGCTCGAACGTGACCTGCCCGTCGATCGGCGGCAGTGCGGCACGGCTCGGACTGAAGCTCGGCTCCGGCATGGTGTTGAGGATGTCACCGAGGCGATCGATCGACAGTCGGGCCTGGTGGAAATCCTGCCACATCTGTGCGAGGCGCAGCACCGGCATGCTCACACGTCCGGCCAGCATGTTGAACGCGACGAGCTCGCCGACGGTGAGATCGCCACCGATCACAAGTCTGGCGCCGAAGTAAAGCGTGGCCGCGGTGACCAGCTTGTTGATCATCTGGACCGCCTGGCTCGCGGTATTGTTCAGGCTGAGCACGCGGAAGCTCGCAGCCACATAGCCGGCGAGTTGCTCTTCCCACCGTCGCTGCATCTGCGGCTCGACCGCCATGGCCTTCAGCGTCTCGACGCCCGTGACGCTCTCGACCAGGAATGCCTGGTTCTCGGCTCCCCGGTTGAATTTCTCATCGAGGCGCCGGCGAAACAGCGGCGCAGCGCCCGCGGAAATAGCGATGTAGAACGGGAATGAGGCCAGAACGATCAGCGTCAACGTCGTCGAGTAGTAGAACATCACCACAAGGAAGACGACGGTGAACAACAGATCGATGACAAGCGTAAGCGCCGAGCTCGTCAGGAACTGACGAATATTCTCAAGCTCACGGACGCGCGCGACCGAATCGCCGACCCGGCGAGCCTGGAAGTATGCGATCGGCAACGCCATCAGATGACGAAACAGCCGGGCGCCGAGCTCGACGTCGATGCGGTTCGTAGTGTGCGCAAACAGATAGACGCGGAGCGTTTCAAGAACGGCCTCGAACACCGTCAGCGCAACAAGACCTATGATGAGAACATCGAGTGTACTCATGCTTCGATGCACGAGCACCTTGTCGATGACCACCTGGAAGAACAGCGGAGAGATGAGGGCGAAGATCTGCAGGAAGAACGATGCGACCAGCACCTCGCTGAGAAGACGGCGATACTTGTGGATCGCGCCGACGAACCAGCTGATATCGAAACGGCGGGCGAGATCGGTCAGGGATGCGCGCCGCGCCATCAGGATGATGTCGCCATCCCAGATCGCCTCGAGCTCGGCCTGCGTCATTGTTTCGGGCTGGGGAGACAGCGGGCGCTGAACCAGAAGCTTGTCGTCGACGACCTTGCCCAGGATCAGGAAGCCGCCGTCGCGCAGCATGGCGATTCCTGGCAGGGGAGTAACTGCAAGCCTGTTCCAGTTCGTCTTCTGTGCCCGCGCCTTGAGCCCGAATTCCTTGGCACAGCGCAGGATCTCGGTAACACCGAGCCGCGCCGCGCCCATTCGATGCCGGATTTGGCCCGGATCTGCCGCGATGCCGTGGCAACGCAGCAGAATTGCCACGGCCACAAGCCCAGATTCGTCGCCGCTCTCGGGTTCGGCGCTCACAATCTCGGAGTTGATGGCCGGCTGGACAGCCATATCACTGCGTCCGCCGAAGCGCGTACTCATCAATGTATTGCGGGCATGCATGATGGCATCACGGGCGCGCGTCGAAGCTTCGCGGGCACGTCCAGCCAGCTCGCGTCCGCGGTCAGTCACGTCGGCAACGGCACGAAGCACTCGATTGGCGACGTTTTGCGACCCCGTGAGGATCAAGCGGCCGTCCCAGATCTCCTCAAATTGCGTGCGCGTCATCAGCTCCGGACGCGACGCGGTCGGATGCAGCACGAGCGCTCCGTTGTCGTCGACCTTGCCGAGAAGCAGAAATCCGCCGTCACGCAGCGATGCGATTCCAGGCAGCTGGAGACTCGCGAGTCGCGTCCAATGCGTTGTTCGGGAGCGGACCTCGACTCCAAACTGGCGCGCGCAACGAAGCAGGGCGCGGATACCTATTGTGCTGCTTCCGCAGCGGTCGCGGAGCTGGTCGGGCTCGGCGTGGACGCCATGAAGGCGCAGGAACAGAGCCAAGGCTCGAAGCCCATGGTCTGCGGCGTGGGCATTCCCATCTTGCATCGCCATAATGTTTTAACTCAACCCTTCGCGGCTACCGGCCGCGTTTGATGTTCCTTCTCTGCATTCCCAAACTTTGATGATCCCGCACCCAGGCGCATCAGCGCCTGGGTGCGGAAGCACGATCAATGTTGCGGTCTGGTCAGGAACGAAGTCTGACCCGCAGTAGCTCCGTTCGACAGGTTTGCCACGATCTGACCGGAATCTCCCCGACCAGTGCTACCAGCCAGATACTGGTTCAGCAGCGCATAGCTCTGGCTTGCCAGGCTCGCGGTGGATGTGCCCACCGAGCGCGCGTCGCTAGTCGCGGTAATCGCCTGCGGCGCCGAGGTAGCAACGCCGCCTCCGATGACGCCCCTGAGTTGGCTCATCAGAGCAGGCGCGGCGTTCGCCACGGCCTGGCTGGCCTGGTCCTGGTTCTGGTTCTGGTTCAGCCAGGTCAGGGCGCGGCCCACCTGCGAGGTCGTGGTCGCGGCGGTCGTGGGGGGATTGGTCACACTGGTGGTCTGCGACTCGGTTGCCCTCGTCGCGTATCGCGAAGTCGCCACGGTGATGGTTTGCGGCGCAGCCGACGTCACATCACCGGTGACCGGGTCCTTTGCGCTTGCGGTCAGCGTCAGCGTAGATTCGTGGCTCCTGCGGGCGTACGAGTTCAGCACCAATCCGGCATCGACCTGAGCAGCCGTCAAGGTGATGTTGTTCCCCCTGTACGTCCGACCATCGAGATTGCTCGTGATCGTCTCGTACTTCGGTAGACCGTCGATGCGCACGGTCACGCGGTCATTGGTATCGGGCGTTGAGACGTTGACTCCCAGGTCGACCGCCCCGCCTCTGCCCCTCACCGACAGCGTGGGATCCGCGACGGTGAGAGCCGGATTCGTGACCGACGACGTAGGCCTGGTCGGCGTGGTTGGGGTGGTAGGCGCGGTTGGCGTCGTCGGCGTGGTCGACCTTGGGGGAGTGATTGGTGAGGTGGGCGTGGTTGGCGACGTCGGGGTGGTTGGCGAGGTGGGCGTTGAGCCCGTCACCGGCGCGTACGATCCGGTTGACATCGTGAAATCTCGAAAATTGGCGGCAAGAGTCTGGGAATTTGCCGACCGATAGATGCCTTCCATCCAATAGGTGGCGTACCCATAGCCCAAGGGACCATTATAATCCACGACCTGCTTGCCGTTTATGAAAACGTCCAGATACCCGCTGCTGTTGTTTACAAAGTTGGCCCGGACGTCGATATCGTAATACTGGCCACGCTGAATAGGATTGGGGTCCGTCCAGAGCGTAAGCGTCTTGACGTTTCCGGCGGCGTTACTGGCGTTCACGCCCGTCGGGACATATCTGGCAACAATTGCGAGATGTTCGCCGTTAAGGTTGATCGATAATGGAGGCGAGGTAGGCACGCCGCCAGCGATGTCATCATTATGCATTTCGCCGGTAACCACCCACGATGCGGTGTTCGTGGCGCCGGGCTCCAACATGAAGTGATAGCCGATGTTGACCGGAGTTCCGAATGGAACCTTCGGAGCCCTCTGAACTTCGGAACGATCAACATTCGACCCATCGTACCAGGCACGATCACCGGCTCGAACTTCGAAGCGCAGCGTGTGATTGTCCGGCGACGTCAGGGCATAGCTGTCGCCCGACGTGTGCACGGTGGTTGTAACGCCATCGATCTGGAAGGCGGTTTGCGGCCTGTTAGAAAACGACGTGATCGTGCCGTCATTAGTAGCCATTTCGGGACTCCATCGAGTTACAAGTGTTAGGGAATTCCACTGCCGCGCATCGCGATGGCGCACGACATACCGCATGCTCGCAGCAACCGGCATCGCGAACACATTTCAACGCATCGCGGCCTCAGACCGCGAGCGGATTTTCAAAGCAGTGGGATTTCGCCCCCCCGACTGCTGGCTGCGGGGTTAATAAGCAAAAATGGCGAAAAAACTCTCAAAGTATGATTTATACCCATGCATATAGCCCAATACGTGCCCAATCTGTCCATATCGGGTGGATTCAAGGCACATGCGCGATTTATCCATCAGATTGCGTCGTCGCCAGCGCGGCCGTCTCGGATTTCTTCGAATTCCGCGCGCGTCATCAGCCTGGGACGCGACCAGGCCGGATGCAGCACAACGGCACCCGTGTCGTCGACCTTTCCGAGCAGCAGAATCCGCCTTCATGTTCGAGGGTAGTCCGACGGTGATAATTGTCTTCGATGCGCCGAAGGGCTTTCTCGATATCCGCTACGACGCGCGAGAAGATCCTTGCGCAGAGTTCTCATGGGCAGGACACGACGAGAGCACCCCGCCTGCGGTCGCGGATGGGTCATGATCGGCGCTGCGGGCAGGTTCGGCCACTTCTAATACACAATGGTTTCAGGCTTCGTTTCCGAACGCGGCTGAGTTCTTCAACAGCTTGCTAGATCTGCGGTGTGGGGCATTCCCATTCTGGATCGCCATTTTTTTCTCAACACCGCGCGGCGACGGACCGCGTCCAACGTTCCTTCTCATGCATTCACAAATTTCGATTGGGGGCGCACCCGGGCGCCGAGCACCCGGGTACGCAAGTGGATCATTGTCCAGGCCTGGTGAGGAACGAATCCTGACCCCGCGTGGTGCCATTCGATACAGTCCCCACGATCTGACCGGGATCGACCCGGCCTGGGTTAGCGGCCATATACTGGTTCAGCAGCGCAAAGCTCTGGCTTGCCAGGGACGCTGTGGTCGTGCTTGTCGCAGTCGAACGATCAGTCATATTGATCGTCTGCGGCGCGGAAGTCGCAACCCCGTCGGCGAACAGGCCTCCAAGCCGGCTAAACAGCGCCGAACCCGGGTCTGTCGGAGACGCCGTGGTCGTGGCGGTCGCAGAGGGAGCGTCCGTCACGGTGATCGACGTCGGTGCGGAGGCCGTCACCGTGCTGGTGCCCAGGTCCCCAGTCGAGCCTGTCAGCGACCCTGTGGTCGAGATGGTGGTCGCAGTAGCCGTCACTGTGGAGGTCTGCGGCGCAGTGGTGGTCAGGGTGGTCACAGACGGCGCACCCGCCACGGTGATCTGCTGCGGCGCGGATGTCGCAACGGCGCCGGTGACCGGGTCCTTGGCGGTTGCCGTCACCGTGAGCGTGTCGACCGGATCACGCGAGCCTCGGTAGTACGAGTGCAGCGTCAGTCCGCTTTCGACCTGCGCCGCTGTCAAGGTTATGTTTTTTCCCTTGAACGTGTGGCCGAGGCCGTCGGTGATCGTCTCGTACGACGCCAATCCCTTGATGTTCACGGTCACGGCGTCGTTGGGGTCGGTCGTTGACACATCCACTCCCAGGTTGACCGTGCCGCCTCTCCCGGTCACCGACAGCGTGGCATCCGCAACGGTGAGGACCGGCTTGGTCACGGTTGACGGTGAGGTTGGCGACGTTGGCGAGGTTGGCGAAGTCGGCGACGTTGGTGTCGCATCGATCTGCAGACCCGTGAACGTCTTCAACGCGCCCGAGAGGTTCGCCGCAAGGCCGGTAGTATCCTTGATGCTGGCGCCGTTCGGGAGATTGACCCCGGTGATCGCCAGCGCCGGCGTGTCCGCGTCAGTCGGTGCGACGGTCGTCTTGAAGGTGAGCGCACTCGTCCCGGACCCGCCCACATAGGTGGCGGTCGCGCCATCGTTGAGCGACAGTGTCGGCGTACCGGTCACGATCACGGCCTCGCTGAAGCCGAGCGTCAATGTGATGGTATCACCGTTATCTGCGATTCCCGTCCCCGGTGTAGCGGACGCCTGCGTCACGGTCGGCGCGAGGTTTGGCGGGGTGGTTGGCGACGTGGGCGTAGTTGGCTGCGTCGGGTCCGTGATCGGCGCGTACGACCCCGTGGTCATCGTGAAATCGCGAAAATTGGCAGCAAGAGTCTCATCTTCTGCCGACCGATAGATGCCTTCCATCCAATAGGTGGCGTACCCATAGCCCAGGGGGCCATTATAGTCCACGACCTGCTTGCCGTTTATGAAAACGTCCAGATACCCGCTGCTGTTGTTGGAAAAGTTGGCCCGGACGTCGATATCGTAATACTGGCCACGTTGAATAGGATTGGGGTCCGTCCAGAGCGTGAGCGTCTTGACGTTTCCGGCAGCATTACTGGCATCCACGCCCGTCGGGCAATATCTGACAACAATTGCGAGATGCTCGCCGTTAAGGTTGATCGATAATGGAGGCGAGGTAGGCACGCCGCCGGCGATGTCATCATTGTGCATTTCCCCGGTAACCACCCACGATGCGGTGTTCGTGGCGCCGGGCTCCAACATGAACTGATAGCCGATGTTGACTGGGGTTCCGACCGCAACCTTCGGAGCCCTCTGAACCTCTGCGCGATCAACACTTGAACCATCGTACCAGGCATGATCACCAGCTCGAACTTCGAAGCGCAGCGTGTGGCTGTCGGGCGCGGTTAGCGCATAGCTGTCACCCGACGTGTGAACAGTGTAGCTAACGCCATCGATCTGGAAGGCGGTTTGCGGCGTTGAAGTAAACGACGTGATCGTGCCGTCAGTTGTAGCCATTTCGGGACTCCATACGAGTTGCAATAGGGAATTCCACTGCCGCGCATCGCGATGGCGCACGACATACCGCATGCTCGCAGCAACCGGCATCGCGAACACATTTCAACGCATCGCAGCCTCAGGCCGCGAGCGGATTTCAACACAGTGGGATTTGATTTGCCCCCCGACTGCTGGCTTGGTTGGCTAATGAGCAAAAATGGCGAAAAAACTTTCAAAGTATGATTTATACCTACGTATGCAGGCTCAATACGCTCCCACATCGGGTCGCTTCAGCACACGCGCGCTGTTTCTCCATCAGATTGCTTCGTCGTCAGCGTTGCGGAGATCGAAAGCGACGGAACCAGCCGAGACGAACGTTGGTTCACTTTGACGCGTGGCGCGAATTCACTCTCAGGGTCGGTGCCGCGGATCGTCACCGTCCGGATTGGGCGCTAGTCGCCAAAGCTCCACATGATCACCCGCGAACCGCGCTCTGCGAAAATGCTGTCTGCGCACGGAGCTTAAGCGCGGCATGCGGTGGTGATCGCGTTGGGGCTCAAACGAAACAGGGAAGCAGCGCGGCTTCATCACTCATGAAGTCGCTCGAGCTATTGCGGCTGCGACTGGCAATATTGCGCGCAACTTCTCGGGCGGTCTCGTGGATGGAACGCGGAGTGCCAGTCGAAGTCAGCGCCTGACGGTTGAGCAGATGTTGTGTGGCGTTGGACAAAAGACGGCGCGCACTTCGATGCGGTTGGGCGTGAGCATCAATGGGCTGTCTCTCCGGACAAGGCGGACAGCCTGACCCGAATAGCGTCGGAAAGGGGGACCAGCCCTTGGACGCTGCAGCGGGCCGTTCCACGCGAAGCTGGCTTCACGCTTGAGGCGTGGCGGCGCTCCACCGGCGCTTGATAAATCTGACCCGTCGCTAGAACCTGCAGATCAGGCGGGAAGGGCGGTGCTGAGCTGCAGGCCCGCCCTCGCGGGGAGAGCCGGTTTGCGGATGATAAAGATGATGTCGTTGTGATCGGCGCTCAGGTAGCCCAGGGACAGGACCTGAAGCGCCTTCTTGTAGCCTTCCACCAGCTTCTGCTTGAGGCTGTCGTCGTTCAGGCCGAGGCCGCTAGGCATCCCGTATTCGGCAGCCAGGACCAGTCCGTTCTCTCGGCAGAACGCCCGAATGCCTTCGCGAGACACCACCTTGTCGTAGGTGACCGGGTAGGGGCCGTAGCCTGGCTTGCCGGCGTTCTTCCATCCGAGGATCAGGCGATAGAAGAGCACGTGAAACCAGTGCGGCGTCATCCTGGCGGTGAAGCCGTGTACCGAATAGGGGTCAGGGATCATGATGATGATCAGTCCACCCGGCTTCACCCACCTGTTGAAGTTCTCCAGGACCTGCTGCGCGCCCGGCACGTGCTCCAGGACGTAGGAATTGAAGATGACGTCGAAGGTCCGCTGACCGAAATCGGCCGTGCGCAGATCCCCGACAACGCCTTCGTGGAGGTCCTTCGTTTCATCACACCGGATGCGAAGGGCTTCGGAGTCGAGGTCGATGCCGGTCAACACATAGCCGCCGTCGCCGATGTCGAGATCCCACTGCTGGCCGCAACCAGCTTCGAGGATCTCAAGAACCTTGCCAGGATGCTTGATCGAGCGAATCTCGCGGGACAACACCTCCATCGCGTGATCCCAATCGTTCGTCAGCGCAAGCCGAGGTCGTGCTTTCATCGATTTGGCTCCCTTGGCGCAGGCTGACTTCCCGTCCGGCCTCACCGATGCGGCGCACTCAGCAGGGACGTCCAGCCCCGGCGACCTGGGCAACGCTGTGCGGAAGGTTCAGGTAAACGTGGTTAAACGCACGTATCCTACCGTCAAATTCGCCTCAGGTGCCGGCCCTTTCGGATTACCCCGGCTCCCTTGGATTTTGCATTATCGCCGACTCAATCGACCAGCGAAGCCGAGCTCATTGTGCAGACATCCATGATGCATCGGAGGCCTCAACCGCATTGGCACCCGGAAGCCAGCCGCGGAAAGGACAGGCTGGCCGTGTGGTTCAGACCCGGCGACGACGCACACTCAGAGAAATGGCCGAAGACAAATAACCTGACCGGAACTGGCCATTCCCCCAACCCGCCCGCCACCGGCCAATTCCGAAATGAGGATGATGGCTGCGCAAGTCCATCCAGCCATTTGGTTAGTGGCGGCCGCCTAGTTCGAGAATCTGCGAATACAGTTGGTTGTAAGCAATTTTGCCCTTGTGGAGCAATTCCAGGTTCGGACCGCGCTCGGTGGCGTTATCGAGGATCTTCAGCGCTGTTTCCGCGTCAAGGTCCGGCCGGTGCTGCATGCACCCACGCCGCAGTAAGTAACGATCAACATCGAGCAGCTCCGATCGGTAGATCGAGACCGTTGGGATACCGAGCACTGCCATTTCCCGGGTCATCGTCCCACCGGCGCCAATGAATAGATCGCAATCCGGAGCTATGTCTGCCAGGTCAAGTGCGGTATCGACCACGCGTATGCCTTTGAATTTTTCGGCTCTGTAATGCGCCCCCTGCGCACGCCCCCTTGGCAGGACGGTCAAATCGACATGATTGCGAAGCCCAAGCAAAAGACCATCCAGGAAATTGATTTCACTCTTGTAGTACTGAGCGGTCCAGGGCTCCGGCCTCACATAGACCGCTCTGCGCTGATCCTGCGCCGTCCTCTCAGTGCGTCGCGACATGAATTGATCGGCAAAATACCATAGATACATGCCTTCCTTTATTCCCGGAAAGTGACGTACCTTGGCGGCACGAGCCCCCTGCCAGCGTACTCTGCTGAAATCAAGGAATTCCGGCAGCATGATCACATCGGCGAACAGAAAAGATGGCACGTTTCCAAGAGCGTGCTCATTGTCGTTCAAATAAATTGATCGGGCACCGAGAAGTCGCGCGACGACCGGTGAATAGAAGGAGCTTTGCGAAACCGCCAGTTCAATTGAACGGCCCTTGAGAAAACGGTGCAAGTCGCGCACTCGCACCGGATACCCTAGAAGCTTTCTGGCGAAGTTGGCCCCGTAGTGCTTGCCGACGACTTCGTAATCGAGCCGATGCAGCTTCAGCAGATCAATCGTGTTCGCAAGCGGTCGAGCCGTTATGGTTACTTCATGTTCCCCTTGAAGCTCGTTTATAAGCCTTCGAAACATGTTGATGTGCGGCGAGTTATGGAGATCAAACCAAATGTTCATCATCCGTCCAAACTTGCTTGCCGGCCTAGACCACGAAACCGAAATCCACGTCCCTCCAATTCGGCCCTCAGTTCTCGGATATTATGTATTTCACCGCTGAACGTAATTGTTGCCCGTTGGCCGAGATCACTGGCTGATGTCCCATCGGGGACAAGTCGATAGTTGCAAGGCGACGCTGCCCGAAGGCAATGCTGGCTTCCTGGCTCAACCAAACTCCACTGTCGTCTCGCCCGCGGTGACTCAGGGTTTGCGTCATTGCAGATACGCGACTTTCGAGGTTTTGCAGGCTGCAACCACTACGCTCCCAAATACCGGAAATTCCGCACATGCCTGAAAAGAGCTCCCGACAAGACGCCAACGCATGGCATCCAAACTCACACACATCAAAGCATAGTCGTTTGAACCGGTCCGCAGCTCTACCCTTTCGGATTACCCATTCTCGATCTGCAGAAGGAGCCGAGACCAGCCGATGGGGGAATGGACGGCCTTACTGTGATTTCGTACAGGATATGTACGCCCCCCGCGTTGGCTTGCAAACAAACAGACAAGGCTCGTGGAGGCGAAACCAAACCCAGTGAAGTCGTCTCATCGAGGATCCAGATTTGAGATGGCGTGTGGGAGAAAGCGCGAAGGCTTTTACATCGAACGCGGTCAGACATTGAGCTTTGATCGAATTATTTCAAGCGGCGTGACATCAACCATGTGAGGCGCTTTTGGAATCCGTTTTAGGCCGGGCCGCCTGGTACCGTGACCGTCTGGCGGCAATGAGCGCGGCGGAGATTGTTCATCGCCTGGTCGAAACTGCCAACAAGCAAACTGCGCGGTGGCATAGTGGCGGCTGGGAGGGGGTTGAGTCACTTGGTCCGCTGACCACCATACTTGGCATTCGTTCCCGGATTATCGCCTCTCCATCGGATCTATCCGCTTTCATAAGCTGCGAAGCCGACAACGTCCGTGCGGGCAGTTTTTGCCTGCTCGGTGCACGCTGGCCGAAGCCTTCTTCGATTCCACCAGATCCGTCGTTCTGGCGTATCTATCCTGAGGACGGCGAGCCATTTCCGCAATGGGACGCCTATGCCTTCGATATTTCATTCCGACACGGCATGAACACGCGAGATATGAAGCCCGTTTGGGAGCTCAATCGACTGCAGTTTCTGGTTCCTCTCGCCGCCGATGCGGTGCTTAAGAAACATGACGAGTCCGTGCTTTTGACCGGCATGATCAGGTCATGGATGGCGGGCAATCCACCCTTTCGTGGACCAAGCTGGATTTTCGGTATCGAAGCCGCACTTCGTATCATCTCGGTCGCGCTGGCGCTCTCGATCATCGGCGTCGATCGCCTTGACGGCGTTACACGCAGTGCGGCGCTTCGTTTCTTCTTTGCACATCTCGACTGGATCAAGCGATTTCCGTCCCTGCATTCCTCCGCTAACAATCATCGGATCGCCGAGCTTGCCGGACTGGTTGTTGGTTCGACCATGGCTCCGGGATTCCCTGATGCAGTGGCATTGCGCGAGAATAGCTGGCGTGCGTTGCTCGCGGAAATTGATCAGCAAATTCATCCCGATGGTGTGGGGGGCGAACAATCTCCCAGCTATACTGCGTTCTCGATTGAGCTGTTTCTTGTTGCGGCCACCGCCCTTGGACGCGAAGCCAACCTGCCGGCAACTACCGTGGATCGGCTTTCGGCGTGGTCGGAGTATTCCCTTTGGCTGATGGACGCCGATGCAAAAGTGCCTGCGATCGGAGATTGCGACGATTGCCGAGCCATTGCGACAACACAGGCGCCTGAGCCAAGATACGTCGCGTCCGTTGTCGCAGCCGTTTCGGGCTGTGTTGGCCGCCCAGATCTTGCTCCGCCGGCCAAAGATCCAGGCATTCGCGATGTAATCCTGCGCTCCGCCGCGGTAGCGCCGGCACAACGTGCTGGAATGCGCTCATTTACGAGCGGGGGCTACTCGGTAATCCGAAGCAGGCATAAGGATCCTGTCGTTCTCACGTTCGATCACGGACCAGTTGGCTATCTGTCAATTGCTGCTCATGGCCATGCAGACGCGCTTTCCATCTGGCTATCTGTCGGCAGCCAACCTGTTATCGTAGACGCCGGAACGTACCGATATAATCCAAATAGGGAGCTGCGGGACCAGTTCAGGGACACCGCGGTTCACAACACTTTGGGTCTTTCCGGGATTGGATCAAGTCGTCCATCCGGGCCGTTTAATTGGGCGAGCAAGGCGAAAGCGCGCCTCATATCATCCGAAACTACTCCAGTTACGCGGGTTGTGGCAGAGCATGACGGCTATGTCGGGCCATATGGCGTAAGGCACCGGCGTACGGTGGAGTTTGATGACGTTTCGCAGTTCACGATTATCGACGAACTCGTCGGAGTTCCGACAGATGGAAGCGTTACAATATCGTTCCTCATAGACCCGACTTGCCAGTCAACGGTCGAGCCGGATCGGAGCGGAGTGCTGATCACACGCGGTAATCATCAACTTGTTCGGATAGCAAACGCCGGCCCATTGAAAGCCAGAGTAGTTCGGGGCGATCAAGCGACAGGACTTGGCTGGTTGTCGCCACGTTACGGCGTGCGCGTCCCTACCGATCAGGTCCTTTTTGAGGGGCATCTCCACAAACCCTCGACCTTCGCAATTAGCGTGCTCTCGTGTGAGGGCTCAATATGATCATGCGGTGTTTGTAGATGACCCATTGGCCGATACTGCCCTCGTATTGGCGGCCGCAGCAAAGCAAAGCCTCGAGTGCCACCGGGTAGGCCACCCGCCGTCGTTGTACCGATCCTCAATCAATCCTGGTCCGGGGCTGCCGCGGCTCAATGGACCATCTTAGCTACCCCATACGCTACCCATTAATAGCAATGTCCCCTCCGTGACTCGGATGGTACCGATCATCTACCTGCGTTGGCTAGGGCGGCCGGATATGAGCTATTCGTTCTTTACCAATTTGCCGTCCTCCACGAGTGTCACCAAGCTTCCCGCGCTTTCGCACGATGTCGGCGGGGCAGCTCCAGCCAGGGTCGGTATGGGTAGATTGGCCGTCCTGCTGGTATTGGCAGCAGCGACTTTCCTACTCATTGCCGTTGCCGCCTATTTAGCAGCCCTGCTCTATCATCGCCTTCTGCGGTCCAGTGTCGAGCAGAAGCGCCCCGTTGGTGTTCTCATCGGGGACGTGCATTTCTGGGGGATTGAAGGCCGTGGCCCATGTTATGGAGATTGCTATGCTCAATGTTGGTCTGATTGGGCTCGGCAAGATGGGGCTTTCCCATCTCGCGATTGTCAACACGCATCCCGCGGTCAAGCTGGTCGGAATTTGCGATAGTGCGAGTTATTTGTGCGGCATCCTCCACAAATATACCGGCATCGAGGTTTTCTCCAATTATCGGGAAATGCTCGATAAGAAATCGCTCGATGCAGTCATCATTGCGACGCCTTCGCGATTTCATGGCGAAATGGTCCGCGAGGCCCTCAATAGAGGCCTGCACGTGTTTTGCGAAAAGCCATTTTGCCTCGATGTGTCCGACGGTCTCGATCTGGCGGAGCTGGCTGAAAGGAAAGGTGTTGTCAACCAGGTGGGGTATCACTACCGATTCGTCGGGGCGTTCAACGAGGCCAAGCGTCTACTCGATGCGCACGCGCTTGGCCGGCTTCATCACGTCAGGGTTGAAGCCTATGGCCCGGTGGTGTTGCGACCCAAAGGGGCGACATGGCGATCGAAGGGCAGCGAGGGCGGCGGCTGCCTCTATGATTACGCATGCCATGCAATCGATATCGTGAATTATCTCGTTGGCAGGCCCGATGCTGTGTCCGGGACGGTGCTCAACAGGATATTTTCCCGGGACGTGGACGACGAGGTCTACGCGACGATGCATTTTGCCGATGGCATGACGGGGATGATCGCCGCCAATTGGAGCGACGACAGTTTGCGCAGAATGTCGACGCAGGTCACGCTCTGGGGCACGAATGGACGTATGGTCGTTGACCGCCAGGAAGTGAAGACATTCATTCGAGCCGCGGCGGGCGGCGCTGTTGCGGCGAAAGAGGGTTGGGATATTCGTCATACAACCGACTTTCATAGCGATGTTTGGTATTACCTGCGGGGTGAGGAATATTCTGCGCAGCTCGACCACTTCTTCCAATGCATCGTTGAAGGTCGCCGGGAGAATATCTCGTCCTTCGATTCCGCGGTTCAAACTGATTGTGTCGTGTCCGCGATGTTGCAGAATGCGGGAGAAGCGTGGCGGCAAGTGGATTCCGGATCCAGGAGCCCAACTCTGAGCCCGAACGGGTCTGGAGGCTTCTTGTCCGCGGTCATGGGGCGCTGAGATAGATATACTCTCCCACCAGGGGAGGAGGGGCCAGTGGATCGAATATTGTTCGGCGATAATCAGTTCTTCGGCATCAATCACATGTCCGAAGAAAAGGCGCGTGCGCAGGCCATCCGCTTCGCGGATATACACGAAATTACTGATTTGCTGGATGCCGCCTATGACAGCGGCATCCATGTCTTCATGTGTACGACGCATGATCGAATCGCTGAGGTCTGCGCGCATGTCCGTTTGCACCCGGAGCGATACTCGAAGCTCGAATTCTATCCTTGCATGCCGTACGCCCATAAATATGCGAATGCCGTAACCGAGCACGGAACGATGGAGGCGTTGAAGCGGTTTTTGCCCGCAGAGGGAGCCCTTTCTGCGCTGGTGAGGGGTAGTGTATCTGTAGCCAGGCGCGATGTGGAGGGTATGGCGCGGCTCCTGATCGACGCCGAGATGAAAATGTTCAGTGGGCTGAAGACGCCGGTTATCTTTCTTCAGAACGTGGTCACCGACCTGTTGCTCGGAATGGGGATCAAGGACGCGTTTCGCATTTTTGCTGACCACGTGCAGGACCGCTATAAGGCCGAGCCAGGCTTTATAACAATGAACATGCCGCGTCTTCTGGATGCTCTGGAGCAAGTTGGCATAGAAAATCCGATAGTATGTGCGAACATGAACAAGCTGGGCTTTCGGATGTGCGGCGGTATCGACCTATATGAAAAGACGATTGCGTCGCGCAAATTCAGACCCGTGGCAATGTCTGTCTTGGCTTCCGGAGCGATCGAGCCGCGCGAGGCAATCGAATACGTCTGCAGTCAGAAAATAGAATCGATCGTATTTGGAGCTTCCAGCAAGAGCAACATTCTGAACACGAAGCGTCTCATCGACGAGTATAGTGTCGCGTAGGCGCCGCTAGTCTTCACCCGGCTGTATAGCAACCGGGATGGAGCAGCATCTTTCTGGCGTGTCCAGGCCAGAGACACCTCGCCCAGCTTCCGCGGACGATTGCGGAAGGGGTCGGGCGCGGCGCATGCTGTGGCTTACGTGGACGGCTGACTCGGTTCATGGCCGAGTTACTTACAATTGGGTAGCCCCGTAGCCCCAGATAACAATCCTTTTGCCTCTGGTTGCTCAGCGCGCCCCAAGGCTATTGTAGCAGGATGCTCCAAGGCGATTGTAGCAGGATGAAATATTGCGGTGTTTGGACTTGGCTACGTCGACATGACGCGGCTGGGGGGTGGCGATGCGTCCGTCATTTTCTAGGATGCCTCATTGAACTCCTGACGGCCGTTACGGTCGAACTCGTAGGCAGGGCGATGCGTAGCCAACAGCATTTGCACGAGAGGCCGAATGTCCGCGCGCCCCACACGGTCCAGTCGGGTAACGTGTCATTTTGCTTTCTGGCGTTGTTCAGCTGGATTGACAGCTTAATCGCACCGGTCAACTCGACCGAGCATGTGCCGGCGATCATCTAACTGTCTCTGGATAAGGCATTTGCGATGTGCGGAATATTTGGTTGGGTTCTTGGGGCAGCGCAGAGCAGGGATCGCGAGACTCTTATCAGCCTTACGGATCTGATGTTTCATCGAGGGCCGGACGGCTCCGGCTACTGGCTCCACAAGACGTCAGATGAGCGGTTTCAAATCGGCTTCGGCCACCGTCGGCTTTCGATTATTGATATCGGTGGTGGCGCGCAACCAATGTCAAGCGAGGATGGCCGATTCACGCTAATCTTCAACGGCGAGATCTATAATTATATTGAACTCCGGCAGGAGCTTGTTGCCCTGGGCCACCGGTTTCGCACGAACTCAGACTCCGAGGTGCTCATTGAAGCATATCGCGCCTGGCACCTTGATGCAGTCCGAAGATTTCGCGGAATGTTCGGCTTTGCGCTCTGGGATGAAACAGAGCAGCGGCTAATACTTGCCCGGGATGCCTTCGGCAAGAAGCCCCTGTTTCTCGCTGAGCTGCAAGGCGTTCTTCTCTTCGGCTCGGAGATCGAGCCGCTCGTTCAGTTTCCGGGCCTCGATAGAGAGTTCGATTCCGACGCACTCGGCCACTATCTTCTTAATCGCTACGTTCCGGGGCCGTCCACGTTCTTCCGTGCGGTGAAGAAGCTGCAACCTGGTCACTATGCCGTATGGCAAAGCGGGACGCTGAAAACGACTCGGTATTTCACGCCGCCGTTTGCGACGACAATGCCGGACGTCAAGTCCTTTGACGATGCGATTCGTTTGTTTGAAGGGGCATTCGATGAGGCCGTCCGAATCCGTATGCGCAGCGATGCGCCGTTCGGAGCCTACCTTTCGGGTGGTCTCGACTCGTCGGCGGTCGTCGCAACCATGGTCAAACATAGCGCGGAGCCCGCGCGAACGTTCTCGGTGGGTTTTCGGGAGGCGGAGTACTCAGAGCTCGACCACGCGCGTGTCATTGCGGGCCGGTTTGGGACCAACCACAATGAACTAGTGGTCGCGCCCGACGCCTTCATGGAACATTGGTCAACCGCTGTCGTGCGCCGCGGTGCTCCGGTAAGCGAGACATCTGATGTCCCGATCTTCATGCTTTCGGAGATGGCCTCTCGTAGCGTGAAGATGGTACTCACGGGAGAAGGCGCCGATGAGTTGATGGGAGGATATCCGAAGCATCGGGCTGAGCAGTGGATAGATTTGTATCAGTGGCTGATGCCGCAGCGGGTACACGAGCGGCTGATCTACCCGTTGGTGCATTCATTGCCCTATGGGATGCGGCGCGTGAAGATCCTTGCGTTAGCTGCGAGCGAGCGCGATCTTGTGAACCGCATGCGAGTGTGGTTCGGCGGCACTTCGGTTGCCGAAGTTGAGGCGATGCTAGGCCGGCCCGTATCGGCAACGCCGCCCGACATCTATCCGTACTCGTCGGGGCTGAAGTCAAGTCTGCGGCGTACATTGTTCTTCGATCAGACATCCTGGCTTCCAGACGATCTGTTGGAACGAGGCGATCGAATGATGATGGCAGGGTCCATCGAGGGCCGGATGCCATTCATGGATACAGTGCTGGCGAGTGTCGTTGCGCGCTTCCCGGACGAGTTCCTGACGGGCGGCAAAGGCGGCAAGACAGTGTTGCGTGCGGCGATGGACAAGATTCTGCCACCGGAGATCGTGCGACGGAAGAAGGTTGGATTCCGTGTTCCGATCGGAGAGTGGTTCAGAGGCCCTTACCGTAATTTCATACATGACATGCTGGTAAGTGACGCATCAAGTGTAGCGAGGATATGTAACAGGACGAAGCTTCGTGGCCTCGTGGCTGAACATGTCGGAGGCCGGCAGAATCATGAAAGGGTCATCTGGTCATTGACAAATCTCGAAATGTTCATCCGAACATTCAAGCCATCACAGCGCGATCAGTTTGAGGGCAATGCTGCGAGGGCTGCAGGAGGACGCTAATTGTGATCGATCCAAGAGATTGTCGAGAAAATTCGATCCCCTAAGGAGTGGCCGGGGATGTTCGTAAACGCGTTGTTCTTGTTTCTTATGTTTCGGTGCAGTGCCGATATTCTCAGCCCTGGGGAAAAGGGGACGACGTTGGTCGCGCTTTACGTCGGCGGGGCGTTGGCGCTGACGGCCATAAAGATTGCAACGTTTGGCACCACTCGCGGTGACATGGCTATTGGCCTTGCCGTCTGTTGGCTGGCGATAGTTAACCTGCTCTGGATTCCTGCCGAAGCGACCTCACAACTCTATTTTTCCGTAACAGTCTTGCTGCCGATCATATTCCTGTTGTTCCTGTCGCGCTGCGAGCCGTCAATCTTTGTCGATTTGCGAAAGCGAACGTTGAGATTTGGTATACCGGTGTTGTGCGGATTATTGCTCATTTTCGTTTTCAGCGAGGGCGAGCCGGAGGCAGATCTGTTGACGAAATTCGGCGGAAATGCCGGCACCGGGGAAGGAGAGAAGTCTTTCCATGTGGTAGCCCAGACGATAGCCAAATTTTCAATCTTGTTGATCAATCAATGGATCGGTCTTTCAGTCATTGCTTTGGTCCTGCTAACCGTTCTCAATGTCCGATCTGCCCTCCTTGGTTTCCTGCTCGCGTTCTTGATCAAGAAATACAGCACATTCAACTTGAGGGTGTTTCTGGTGACGCTTGGCGTTTCTGTCGTCGCCATCGCCGTTCTTCTGTCGAACTCCGAATTTGTGGATGGCTTCCTCCAACGAATTCTCTATCGAGATCGGGTTTTCTTTGAGCAAGACACATCCAATCTGATGAGCGGGCGCGACGAAATTTGGCGCTACTATGTTCAAATGCTGGAGAACTCATCGCTGTTGGAGCTGTTATTTGGGCGCGGAGCGGTCTGGCAATATGGTTCCTTCCCGTTCCTTGCTCATAACGACCTTCTCAATCTGATGATTTGTTACGGACTTGTCGGCACAACAGCCGTTCTTTATGCGTGGTATGTGATCCTATCGCGTCTGGAGGCTGAATACAGGATGCCCTGCGTTGCATTGTTTCTGGTGCTCTTTTTCACGAACGGTGTGGTCTTCCATCAATCCAACCTGTTGTTCGTGCTTTTCATGGCCGGGAAAGCACAGCAAAAAGAGCTATCCGAGAGTTTGGTTGACGAGATGATCAAGCCGCGCGGTCTGCCGGCACGTGGATGACCTCGATGCTGTCATTCAATCTGACAAACGATGAGCTGAGGCTTGTACCGTTGGGCTGCCGCCAGGTCTTGGATGCTGGTTTTAGCTGCCACGTTGCACATGCAATCCGTCATTGGGGAACGGTCAGCTTTGGTCCACAGGGCGTGCCGTCTCCGCAGGGAAACCCATCCCATATTTCGATGTCCTCTACCCACTGATACAGTGGGAGTGAACCACCAGAATAGACTTGCGTGACCATAATGCGGTCTATGGGATCGTTTCCGCCAAGCAATGATCCGAAGCGATCGAACACGACTTGCCCATTGATGGCCTGCCATGCGCGTCCGTCGCGCTGAGAACTCCGGTGCCAGAAGAATTCGAACTTGAACCATTCCCCAACCGGCACGGGAGCTGTACGGTTCGAGATCTCCCAGAAACTCTTGGCCGGACCATCCGACAGATCGTCAGTTTTCAAATGCCAGTACGGCCTGTTCAGGCGGTCGACCAATATATAGGTAATGAGCCTATGTTGTGCATTGGTCTTCCATTCGAAGAGGACCCACCAATTGTTTGGCCCGAGCTTCTTCAGTAAGTCAGGCTGAAGTTTTATCCAGTAGCTTACGTAAAGGTCGCCTTGCAAAGTAGAGGTTGACGGCGTGAGAAGATATGGATTTTGCGTGGCACTGCTGCCGCGCTTCCGCATTTCGCTGTAGAGAACGGAGGTTTGTTGACCGCGGGGTCCCCTGACTCTCTGGATTTCGTTGAAAACGTAATTGCTCACCGTATTAGGCGTAACTGGTGTATCGGCGAGAAGTTGCAGCTTTCCAGTGCCCCGCCAAATTTGAGGCGCCCAGTTATGATCGGTCAATGCATCGGAACCCTTGATATCCTGCCAGCAGGATGTCTGACATTCGTACGGCTCACTCAACAGGCTCCCGTTGAAGCTGGACTTGAAAAGAAGCTCGGCGGCGTGACTGGGCGATGCTGATCCTTGGGAAAGCAGAAGGGCACCCAGGCGCAAACCGATGCTCACGATCAAGCCGAGTGCTGGCGGGCGGACTGTCCATGAAGCGGAGGCTGATCCAACAAAGTGGTTCACGCTGAGTGCAGTTCTTTCGGGCATTCTGAACCTGGTATCGACCGCCTTCCGCGAACCCTAATCCGATGAATCACTAGTCCGAAAAGCGGTCGCTTCATTTCCGGTCCTGCGCGGGTCGAAATAACTTCGAGCGGGATCCGTTCGTGGGACGGGCTCATAGCGCCTGGACGGCCTCCATGATGCCGCTCATTCGAGCCGTGAAGCCCGAACGACTGCTAAAGCCGATTCTGGGGAGTGCAAAGTGATTCATCTTGTGCTCGCGCAGTTGTCCTTGTCGTGTTGTCACCGCTGTTTGAAACCCAACTTCGCACGCGAGATGCTCTTCACGAACATCGCACGCTCTAGGACCGCCATACGGATATGCAACGTGTCGAACGGACCGTTGAAGCAAATTCTCGAGGTAGGCGCGGTTATTGGCCAATTCGGCACGCGCCGAGGGCTCGTCGAGCGTCGCGAGCGCTGCATGTGAGGTCGTGTGGCCGCCGAATGACGCGAGCGGATGACGCGCAAGAAGGCCAAGCTCGCGTTCATCCAGGAAATAGGCGTCATTCAATGCCACCAGCGAAATTCCATTCTGTTTGAACGTAGGCGCGAGCATCGCACTCCGCCGGTAATCCTGGTGAACCCACCGGGTCACCTCGGCCAACGCGGACGTCTTGCTTCGAGTATCAGGACAATGAAACTGTCGACCCAATGCGTCTATTGCAACAGTGTCTTTAGAGAGAAACAATTTGCGCAAACCCAACCACCACGACTGCATGGATCGCGTAGGGGCTCCGGTAGGTACGTACATCATGAACGGCGCGTTGTGTCGTTCCAGGATTGGAAGCGCCACAGAGACATTGTCACGGTAGCCGTCGTCGAAAGTCAGAACTGCATAACGGCTAGATTGATCGTTTCTTGCCAGTCGCTCGAGGCATTCATCGAGGCTGACGATCGACCATCCTTCTCGTTGCAGCCAATCGAGTATGTACTCAAGAAACGAAACTGATGTTCCGGTCATCAATTCCGCCTGACAGTCGCGCTGTATCTCATGCAACAGTATGATGGCCGCGCGAGCTGCGAAGCGTGCCTGAACAAAGGGGAGTTCTCCAGCCCGACTCACGCCGTAGTAGAGGCAATCCTTCAAGATCTGGGTCATCTGGGTCACGAACATATTCGCGGATAAACAGGTTGAAAGAAAACATTGAAGGCACGGTACGCATAGTTGCCTGCACGACGCATGCAGGAGTGAGTTGTCGGCCAGGGTGCGTGGAGTATCTGATCGCGGCAAAGAACCGCTGCCGCAACGAGATAGCTTCTTCTACAATCAGAATCGCACCGGCGTCATTCGCAAAAGTAAAGATGGTCGGCAGTTTCAGTTCTCTCCGAAGACCGTCCACCTATGTGGAGCAAAGTGTAAGCAAAAGCGTTGAGAATAACACCCGTAGAAACCCGCAGATCGGGTTCACTCGGCGTGTAAGCGCTGTCAATTGTGGGTTACTCCGGAAGGTGATCGCGGGCCATGGCCAGGACGAGGTCAATCTGCTCATCACCGTTGTGACCATGCGGCGCGCATTGCCGCACCCACTGCATCTGAACGAGGTATTGCGCCCACGTTGCGGATCATTCCCGATAAACGTTGCATACTTCGGATCGCGGCGACCAGCTCGCTCCCGACCATTCACCTAGCGCGGGCCGTCATCGAACTTTTAGAAGTGACCAGACACCGTTCCGTGCGCGAAGCTCCGCGCCACACCCCAACGAGCTTGTCGACATAGCCGCCAATCTCAAATCGAGCAGCATGTTGGACCCGCGCTTGATTCCCGAGCCGGGCGCGAAGGACGGGATCAGTCAGAAGCCGTTCCAACGCTGAGGCCAAGGCTGGGGCATTTTTCGCGGGCACCAAAAGACCTGTCATCTCGTGCTCCACAATCTCCGGCAGGGCGCCCACCGGTGTGCACACAACCGCTAGTCCATGGGCAAAAGCTTCCACCACGCACATCGGCAGATTCTCGACCCAGGAGGGCAGGACAAGAACATCAGCCGCCCGTAGTTCAGCCGTTACGCCGTCGTCATCGAGCCATCCGGGCACTGTCACGCAACCGGCAAGTCCACGGCGTTCGACCGAGAGGCGGGTTTCTGCGACTGCGCCATCGCCGGCGAGCGTCGCCTGCCAGTCATTGCGATGCCGGATTATCTCGAACGAATCGAGGAGATCGCCAATTCCCTTGGTCGGGCCAAGGCGACCGAGAAACAGGATTCTTACTGGGCCATCAGAGTGAGAATGATGACGCTGCGCCCTGGTCGAATTGGGCATAATGACTAAGCGGTCTGCCAGCTCCGGCAACTTTGTCGCGACCAGATCTGACCATACCCGACCAAGCACGATTACGGATTTGGCTTTGGTAAAGAGAGCGTCTATCCGACGACGCATCTGTTCATTGCGCGATTCCCAGAAGGTGCCGAACTCACCTGAATGGAGATGAACGACGTACGGAATGCGCAACGTTGATGCAGCGGCTGCAACGATCAACTTCCGGTAGACGCTTGCGTTTGCAGAAAGGTTTATATGAATGACGTCGATCCCCTGCCACGCATGCAGGTAGATTATTCTCAGAAGAGCCCAAGTTAGCACGATGGGCGACAGGTATATGTTGTCGCCTCGACTGACCACGAACCGAAGGTCAACATCGACCTGCGGATGCTCGCGAAATTCGTGTCGAATGGCATCCATCATGCGATCGATTCCACCTCGTCCTCCTTCACCGCCGGGCGTGACCACTACGACATTGAGCCGCGACGCCGATTGCCTGTGAAACTTGTTGAACATCTGTCGAAGGACCTTGGGTCAACCTATCGATCGTTCATCATTGGTACGCCGCGATCGAGTTCCGCTACGGGGCCTCCTGGCCTGAACGGTCACCGATCGCAGGCCCGGGGTCAGCTCGGCGTTGATCAGCTTTTCAAACGACAGCAGCGGGGATACGAACTTTCTGGATGCGTAGACCGTATGGTTCGAAAGAATAACCAACACGTCCGCCCAGCCATCGACTTCTTCGATGGGGAGGAGTTCGAAATCCCAATCCTTTACGAGGGGATCGTGGCAGCGGATTTCATATCTCTCCGAGAGAATCCTTGCGACCTCCAAAACGGGAGTTTCGCGAGCATCGTCGACGTCCGGCTTATAACTCACTCCCAGAATGCCGATCTTCCTGACGGATCTGTCGATCTTGTTTTGAATTCGCGCGACGATACGCTTCGGCATTCCGTCGTTCAGTTCGCGCGCCGTTCTGATGAGGTTCAAATCGCCGCCGACGTCTTCAGTCAGGAACCACGGATCGATGGCGATGCAGTGTCCTCCGACGCCGATTCCCGGTTGCAGAATGTTGACGCGCGGATGCTTGTTCGCGAGCCGAATCGCGGCTGAGATGTCGAACCTGAACCTATCTGCAATCAGCGAGAACTCGTTCGCGAGAGCGATATTGACATCGCGGAAAGTGTTTTCCATGAGTTTTACGCACTCCGCGGTCACTAGATTCGTCTGATGAATCGCGCCCTTCGTGAATGTCGAATAGAGGCGTGCCGCTCTCTGTGCTGCTTCTGGCGACGTAGCACCAATGATGCGGTCATTGTGGACGATCTCATGTAGCGTATTGCCGGGAATCGCGCGCTCCGGGCAGTGCGCGACTTGGACTCTCAAATGCTTCGACTGCAGGAGCGGAAGTATGATGTCTTCGCAGGTCTTGGGCTTGATTGTCGATTCGATGATGAGGAGATTTCCGTTCTTCATAACTGGAAGAAGATCGTTCACGGCCGAAAGAACGAAGGACAAGTCGCATTTCTTATTCTCATGCGGGGTCGGTACAGCGACAACGAAAACGTCCGCTGCTGCAGGCTTCGTCTGAGCGTTGAAGTGTCCCGTCTTCAGAGCTGCCGTCAACAACTCCGGAATGCCGCTCTCTTCAAATGGGCAGTGTCCACCGTTGATTTCCCGGACCTTCTTCTCGTTGAGATCAAAGCCAACGACCCTTATGCCCGCGTTGGCAAACAAGAGGGAGGTCGGAAGTCCCATGTAGCCAAGACCAACAACGCAAACGGTATCCCGCGTTGGCAGCGCTGGCTGCGCATGTTGGCCCGTGACGATGTCGAGAATTCTTTTGGCGGTGTGGCCGTCGCCAAATGGATTCGTCCAAGGGCTCATGGGGCGATGGAGGGCTGCGACCATCGCGTCCGCGTTTCGGTGCACCAAAACGTTCGCGCCGACGTCGACAGTTTCAGGCCGCTCTGTGCGATCGCGAATCGTCACGCAAGGTACGCCAAGGATACAAGCTTCTTCCTGGACACCGCCGGAATCAGTAATAACTGCTGCGCAGTTCGAAAGAAGGTTCAGGAAGTCCGAATAGCCGACGGGGTCTGTCCAGGTCAGATTCCCAGGCAGATCAATCTTGCTTTCCCCGAGAACCTTCTGTGTGCGATAGTGGATTGGCCAGCACACCCGCCCGGGGATCTTCGCAATCAGCTGGATTATTTCCTTCAGTGCATCGGGATCGTCGACGTTCGCCGCCCGGTGGGACGTAAGAAGGTAATATCGCTTCGTTTGCAGTTTCAGTGCAGAAAGAATCTTGCTCGTTTTCTCCGCGTGAATCCGGTGAGAAAGAAGAGCATCGACGATCGTGTTGCCGACCTTGAAGATCTTCGAATCCGGAAGACCCTCTTTTTTCAGGTAACCGACCTGCAAGTCGGTGACGGCAAAAAGATAGTCCGAAATATGATCGGCGATGATTCGGTTGCTCTCTTCGGGCATCGTTTGGTCAAACGAGCGCAATCCGGCTTCGACGTGCCCGACCTTGATGTTGAGTTTGCGGGCCGCGAGCGCGCCAGCCACAACGGTGTTGGTATCCCCTTGAACGAGCAGGAGATCGGGCGTTTCAGATAGCAGGATCGGTTCGAGCGCGATCAATATGCGGCCCGTTTGGTGTGCATGACCGCCGGAGCCGACATTCAGATTGTATTTCGGCGCGGGAAGATCGAGTTCGGAGAAGAAGATCCCGTCGAGCTTCTCCGAATAATGCTGTTTCGAATGAATGATGAAGTAATCGAGTTTTCGCTTCTGGCATTCGCGAATGATCGGCGCCATCTTGATGATTTCCGGGCGAGTGCCAACGAGAATTGCGATTTTCATCTTTTCACCATGAGCGGCTTGAGCGCGACCATCTGATGAGACGCGGTCAACTGATTTCGGATTCGTTCACGATTCAGTGCATGGATAGCCTCGTGCTGGCGGCAGCTTCCACTATCCGTCGGTGGAAACCGGACCGTGGAGGGCAGGTTACAAAGTTGTAGCCAAGCTTCGGGTCTTTCTTCACGTGATCCAGTGCGCCGAGTTCCTTGATCTCCGTTATCCCATCGGCAGCAATGGAGAAGATCGGAAATCCTAGTGCGTCGAACACGAACCGCGTCGTGGCGTGGCTCGGATCGCTGCCATGATCTTCGTAGATGATCAGCGTGTCGCGCTTCAGTACTTGGTGCGCGCCCCTTAGAGCGGAGATTTCGGCGCCCTCGACATCCAGCTTGACGACGATCCGATCGTTGTCGGTCAGGTGCAGTTGCTGTGCCAACGCATCAATCGTTGTTGAAATGACCGGTTCGACGTGTGTTGAACGGCCATCCTGCGTCTCGGCGATGTGTCGCGCGGCATGAGGTCCATTGGAGAAGAAGAACAGGCGCTGCCCGTCGTGCTCGCTCAATGCCTTGCGACAGATCTTGAAGCGTTGCCCGTTGGCGTTGCAGTTCTGTTGCAGAATCGCAATCGTCTCCTGTGAGGGCTCGACAGCAATGGTGCGTTTGCGACCGAGCATCTCTGAAGTGACGAGAACGGACCAGTATCCGATGTTCGCGCCGCAATCAAAGAACAGATAGTCGACGTCTTTCAGCCGCTGTAGAAGCGCCCCTATCTCCGGCTCGTAGTCGAGCGGGGGCTGACGGATGAACCCATTCCAGTAGACGTCGTCCAGCCGAAAGTACAAACGGCTACCGTCGGCGAAATGGACACACGATAACTGGGAATGCAGAAGGGGCTTCATCGCCTGCATGGCGAGTCCCATTCCGCGCCCGGTAATCCTTGCAATCGCGGCGTGCATCAGCCTCACCAACCCAATCGATAGCCGGCTTCCCGAAACTTCGTATTCGAACGCACCCATGTTCATGTGCTCATCCGTGTTGCTCGCCGTCTGGCGATGCTCAGTAACGTGGTGGTGGGGGTGAGATCGATTCCTTCCGCGGCGTAAAGGTAGGCAGCCATCCAGGCCTTCGTCGCGACCCACACGATGGAGACGACGATCGCTGTTCCCCAAATCCCGAATATCCAGGTTGCTCCGACCATGGCCACAACCCCCACTGCGGAGGTGGTGACCATGATGTTCATCGCGGCCCGTTGGTGTCCGGTCATGGTCAGTGCGATACTTCCGACGCCGAAGTAAACCGACAGCAACATACCGATCGCGAGGACCATCAGTACGCCGTGGGCACGAACGAAATTCTGTCCGAACGCCATTAGCGCGGTGTCGCCGACAAGTGACAATGCGACGACGCATGCAAGGACTCCGACAAAGGCAGCCAGTGTTGCACCCGACATGACACGCGTGATCTCCGAGCGACGATTCTCGTCGAACAGGCGCGCCATGAGAGGTGCTGCAGGAATACAGAAGGTTCCCAGGAAGAAATCGAGAAGTAGCGCGATCCGATTGGCGGCGTAGTAATATCCGGCGGCCTCCGCACCAACGAAAACCGAGACGATGACGATGTCGATTGTACCGAACAGGACGGTGGCAATACTGGTTACCCAGAACGGTCCGGAAGTGGAAAAGGCGCCGACAATGCTCTCCTTCGATTGTCTCACCGCCATGGTGAACAACCTATGGCCCTCGGCAAGATGCCTCACGTGAATTTGCTGGAGGACGATCAGCAGGATCAGGACGCCGGTTGCGATCAGGAAAACATCTGCTGCCTTCAGTGGATGACCCGTCGTTGCGAAAAGAGCTCCGCCCAATAGGATGATGAACAATCGCCACAATACGTCCTTAGGCACGAGTGCGAGGTTGATCGAGCCCAACGCGCGACCGACAGAGCTCTGCATTTCGATCAAGGCCAGTGGGACGATCAGAAGCACGCTCGCGGAATACTCCCAGCGTCCGAATACTCCTTCCCGACCGTGAGCGACAACGAACATGCAGAGAGCGATTCCTGTCGCCACGGTACTGCCCAGACATGCCAGGCGAACCCGCTGTACGACGATTGAGCCGATCGCCGTGTAATCTTTCTGGGCTGCGAGAATTGGTATTTCGCGCAGCACACGGAGTGGCTGACCGACGAGGCCAAACGTCGAGGCAATCATGGCGAAGGACATCAGCGACACGAGGGTGCCATACTCCTCGATGCTCATCATCCTGGCGAAACTGACGCCAAAGGCGAAGGAGATTAGCGCACCGGAGCAACGATAGATGAAGGTCAGCACCGATTTCCAGACGAGGGATTCGAACATCCAAGACCTCGATTCACCTCATTAAGTGCTGCTTGCACGCCATCCAGACCGGGGCGCCGGTGCGGATGTGCGTTTCGACAGATCTCGCAGCATTCCAAGAGCGATGCCGAGAAGTAGCCCTCCGATGGTCGATACTCCAAGCACGATTCCGGCTTTCGGCGTGCTGGCGGTCAGGGGACGTGAGACCTCAGTGAGCAGGCGAGACTCGACCGACGGCGAGCCCGGTTGCTGCTGCATGGCTTCCAAATAACGTTGCGCACGGAGGAAATTATCATAGGTCCTCGTCGCGGCGTCCGAGGCGGCTTCCAGTTCGCGAAGCTCAGCTTGCATCTTCGTCGTCGCATGCGACTCGGATGTCCCTGCATCGGCAGTACCTCGGGAACCCGCGATTTCGTTCTTCTTGTAGTGATCCGCCACTGCCTTCTTTGCAGCGGACGCCTGGCTGCTCAATTCGTTCGTGCGCTCCTTGACCCACCGCTCACTCTGCAAAGCCGATTTGTACCTCGCGTCCATTTGACCCATGATGTACGTATCGACGACAGCGGCCAGGATCTGCGCCGCGCGATCGGGATCGCCGGAGCTGAAGGCGATCTCTACAATGTAGGTCGAGCCGGCGCGCTTCGCCGAAAACTTCCGTGCGAATGAGTCCGTCGCATAGCGCATCAAGCTGTATTCCGATTCTGCCTTGCTCCAACCGAGCATTCGGGATACCGCCCTTTTCATGCGTAGCGAGAAGCCTTGGGAAGCGAATTCGGGATCTTTTGCCAAACCAAGCTTCTGGATCACGATGCGGGCGACACCCTCAGATCTTAAGACTGCGATCTGACTTTCCACGACCGTTGACACAGACGAGGCGTCTCCCGGCGCCGCCTTCGAGTCTATGATGAGCTGCGCGTTGGCGGTGAACGTGGGTGCTGCTGCGATGAGGTAGAGCACAGCGACAACGATCGCTACCGAACACGTCAGGAGCATGATCGAGAGGTGCCGCCTTATGAAGGCCAGTCCCTCTGCCAGGGGCTCGAAAGGCGACCGAAATTCTGGCGGTGTCGTGTCGTCCTGGTTTTCCGAACTATCAGCTTTATAGATCTGCAGCATTTTCACGTACCTGCACTGAAAATTGAGCTACTCATGCTCGGCGCATCAGATGCTAGCGGACACGACGGGTACGCCGGCCCAATGTGTCTCGCGATTTACCAAACAAAAGGCTGGTTGGCGGAAGATGCGCAGATGAAATCGCACTAATAGGCGTTCCAATACACCTTTCTGGAAATGAGGGTCATGATCATGATCTTGAGATCGAGAGCGAGCGACCAATTGTCGATGTAGTAGAGATCGTGCTCCACGCGCCGCTGCATCTTCTCAAGCGTGTCGGTGTCGCCACGGTAGCCGTTGACTTGCGCCCAACCGGTAATGCCGGGCTTGACGTTATGGCGACGGGAGAACGACGAAATCAGCTCGGCGAACGTCTCGTTCTGCGAGGTTGCATGCGGTCGGGGCCCTACGAGCGACATGTTGCCAGCCAGGACATTGAATAGCTGCGGAAGCTCGTCGATATTGCTATGACGCAAGAAGCGTCCCAGACGAGTCACTCGCGGATCGTGTCTGACGACCGGTCTGAAACTGTCGCCATCTTCCATAACTGTCATCGTTCGAAATTTCAGGACGCGAATGGGCTCGTTGTTGTAGCCGTGCCGTGTCTGGCGGAATAGCACCGGCCCGCGGGAGTCGAGCTTGATCGCGATCGGAACGATGAGGAAGAGCGGGCTAACTACGGCAAGGCAGGCGATTGCGGCGACCACGTCGAATGCCCGTTTGAGTGCTCTGTTGAAAGGATTCAGGGGGCACTGAAAGATCCGCATTGTCACCATGTTGCCGAACTGGGTGATCCGCGACACGGCCATGAGATCGATGGATCCAACGGGGACGACATGAACGTCAACCGGCAGATCTGATAGGGCGCTCGCAAGTGCTAGAGCCGAACGCACATCCTGCTCCGAAGTCAAAATGACGATGTCATCGGCACGAAGAGGCCGGCAGTTTGCGACTAGTTGGCGGATATCAGGTAGCGCTTGAACCGCGCCGGGACCAGTCACTGCGGAGATGCCTGCGGGATTCGCCGGAAAGTCGAATGAGCGGATGGTTCGAATTCCGGTGGCGAGTGCTCGAGCGGCGAACTGGGAGCAGTGACCCGGACTGCCTATGAGTATGATGCGCCTGGCGTCGATCAATCCTGATGCAATGGCAGGCTGGAGTACCGAGAACCATACCGCCCGTGTGCAGAGTACCGCAAAAAGGACGCTTACAGCCTGTGCGATAACAACCGCACGCGAGAAACCATCCGAGATTTTCAGAAGGAATATCGTCGAGATGAAGAAGGAGAATACGAAGAGGACGCTACTGGCGCCGCTCCAAAGGAATACGTGCCGGGGCTGTGTTTGGATGCGCGAATATTGCCGGAGCCACAGGGAAGCGAGCAACTGCAACGTGGCGATCAGAAGGGATTCCTGGATGTACTTGGGGGCATCCGGCGAGCCCTGCAGGATCAGATGATAGAGGACCGCCGCAGAATAGGCCGCCAAGGCGACCAGCAGGAATTCGGTACTCGCCGACAATATTAGTAGAACAGCCAGGTGGTGCCTGCTGATGCCCGCTGGCACCGCTCTTCCACTATCGACGGAACGAGCCTGAGGCTTGGTCGAAGCCGGCAAGTTGGTAAAGGACGCATAAGTCATGGCGCTCCGCCACCCAGCCAATCACATCAACGTCCCGGAAGTCAGTAGCATTCGGACCACTAGGAGGAAATTGCCTATAAATGGGTAGTGCGAGGAGTAACTACGATGGTCGATTGAGCCGCGCCGGTGCCGGACTAAATTGTCAAAGTCGATCCTGAATGGCCAGTACCAGCAGAGACAACGAAACGAACATGGCGTTGGGCGCGCGCCAGTGAGGAAGTAAACCGTTGGTTTTGCGGATCGCCGTCGATGGTTGTCCGACGGGAGCGATGTCAATGCGCTGCCGTCGGCGCAGATCTGAAGGATTTCACCGGATGAGAATGGGCACGCAGGCATTGAAAGTTATCGCCTTACCGAGCTCGATGTTGCGCAACTGTTTCCATATCGATGTGCTTGGCGATAATCCCCGCCGTTGCATCAAATTTGGCTTGGCGGCCGTTGGTGTGATCATTTTCGTGGCTCAAGCAAGGGCCGAGTATCGAGTGAGCGTTGGAGACGTGCTGGAGGTCGCGGTGGCAGGGGTGCCGGAGTTGCGGCATCGTGCTGCCGTCCAGATGGACGGGAATATCTCATTGCCGCTGGTCGGAGCGCTTCCGGTGGCCGGCCAGCCCTTACCGCAGATCGGAGCAAAAATCGGAGCCGCACTGGCCAGCAAGGTGTTTCGACAGAGGACACTGGATGGCCGTGAGAACGTCATCGTGATAAACGCAGATGAAGTCACGACGACCGTGGCGGAATACAGGCCGGTGTACATAAACGGAGACGTGTCGAAGCCGGGTGAGTATCCTTATCGTCCGTCCATCACCACAGGCAAGCTCGTCGCGGTGGCGGGCGGCTACGACATCATGCGTATCAGAATGAACAACCCGTATCTCGAGTCTGCGGACCTGAGAAGCGAGTATGGGTCGCTTTGGACAGAGTTTGCCAAGGAACAGGCGCGTATGTGGCGCATCAAGAGTGAGCTGGGAGAGGTGGCGCACCTTAATCCTGGCGTTCTGACCGACGGGCCCACGGTTCGATCGGCGATTTCGGAGATCGTCAATGCCGAAACGGAGTATTTGAAGACGAAGCAGAGTGACTATCAGCAGGAAAAAACTTTCCTTCAGCGCGGCGTCCGACAGGGAGAGGAACAGGTCCGCGTGCTCTCCGAGCAGCAGAAGAAGGAGGAAGAGGGATTTCAGTCAGATCTCGAAGAATTACAGAAGGCGTCCGATCTCTACGGCAAGGGTTCCCTGACCAGTCCTCGCGTTACGGATGCGCGGCGCGCGGTGCTGCTGTCATCGACCCGGAAGCTGCAGACCTTCGCGCAACTCCTGCAGGTCAAGAAACAACAGGACGAACTCTCCAGAAGGCTGACAAAGCTCGATGACCAGCGGAGGCTCGACCTTCTCCGTGAACTGCAAGACACCAGCGTAAAGCTCAACCAAATTCGCGAAAAGCTGCAGAGCGTCGGCGAGAAGCTTCAGTACACCGCGATGGTTCGATCACAGCTCGCGCGAGGAGCCAGCAGTAAACCCAACATCGCCATCATTAGAAAAGGCGAAAAGGGGACGGAACGGATTATCGCAAGCGAAGATACCGAATTGCAGCCAGGTGACGCAGTCGAGGTCGTCTTGCGATACCAGGACGGTCCAGACGCGCCACCCCGAAGGCAAAGCAGTTCATCAACCGTTCCATTTGTGATGGGCCGGACCGATGCGACCGGGGACGATTCGCTGCGCCCCCGGGGGAGGTGACGAGGGCGGCCGCAACTTCGGAAGGTTGTCGGTGGCGAGTGGAGGGACCTTCCAAAGCGTAGTCGCAGGTTGGCGGCACTGGGTTTCGAAAGGGCTTTACGTTCAGTCTCGAAAGACGGTCTCAGCTTTCCGGTCTCCCACTTGATCGATCGGCTGCTGTCCCGCGGCCATGAGGTTCTCTGTGTGGACAATCTCTTCACCGGACCAAGCAAATGATCCGGGGAATGCGGCGGCGACCGCCATACGATGAGCGAAAATACCCGACCGTAAACAGTTCTCGCAGCCCAACCTCCAAAGGAGGTAGAGAGGGGGTCATCCATGCGAGTTATAGGATTCGCATCAGCGGAGCGCATAATGGCGCATCACAAGCCATATCACCAGCGAGAGGTGATTGCAGATGGGCCGCGCGGTCATTCTCAACGAGGAAATGAAGACCGCCTGCGGAATCGGGGGCGCATCGCGTAGAAAGCCGGGCGAGGCGCCGCTTTCGCAGAAGACAACGAGGCGCATACCCACACAGGGACGATCCGCGACGCCGTGGATAGCCGCGGCGATGCTCGCGATGACATGGGCGCCGGAAATCCAGGCTTCCCCGGATCAAGCGCGACACCTGGCGGATGCCCAGGACAAATTGGCTGCTCGCAGTTTCGCTTCTGATGGAATGGCAAGTTACGGCGACTTCGGGGCCTTGGCGCGAAGCAGAGGCAGCAACGAAGGGGCGGCGCAGGTTGCGCAAGCAACGACCCATGATGCGGGACAGGCTCAGGAGCGAGAACACCACTGGGCGGAGACCTTGTCCCGCGAACTCACCATTGCGAGGCGCGATATCGCGCTGCTGCAACTTCTCGAGCGGGAGCAGGGGCGGGCCGAGTGGCTGGAACAGGAGCTTGCAGCTGCTCGCCGCGACGTCGAAATCCAGACCGAACTGGTTGCGAAAGCAGGTGAGGAAGCGTCCCGGCTAAAACAGGTGCTGGCGAGTGGCGCGTCGGCGTTGCAGACTTCATTGCAACAAGAGCGCGAGCGGTCGGCGCGGCTGGAGCAGGATCTCGCGGCCGCCCGCCGCGACGCCGAAATCCAGACCGCACGGGCTGCGAAAGCAGCCGAGGAAGTCTTGCAGCGAAACCAGGTGGCGGAAGCCGGTGCCGGCGAGCTAAGGCAATCGATGCAGAAGGAGCGCGAAAGGGCAGACGCCCTCGCCCATGACCTCTTGGTGGCACGGAGCGCGATTGTTGGGCACGAGGCCGAGGCCCGAAAGGCCGTAGACGAAGCGCCTCAGCTTCGCAAGTCTGCACAGGACGAACACGACCGCGCGGAGCGGCTGGAACAGGATCTAGCGGCAGCGCGGCGCGAGGTCGAAACCCAAACGGCACTGGCGACGAAAGCGAGCGAGGAAGCGTCACGGCTGAAACAAGTGAGCGAGAGCAGCAAAGCGGAGCTGCAGAAATCGCTGCAACAGGAACGCGAGCGGTCCGCGCGGCTGGATCAGGACATTGCAGCAGCGCGGCGCGACGTCGAGACCCAAACGGCACTGGTGGCTAAGGCAACCGAGGAAGTTCTGCGGTGGAGGCGGGTCGCGGAAGCCGATGTTGCCGAACTGAGGCAATCGATGCAGAAGGAGCGCGAAAAGGCCAACGCACTTGCGCAAGATCTCTCGATCGCACGCAGCGCGATCTATGCACATGAGGCTCAAGCCCGCAGAGCTGCAGACGAGGAGGCCAAACTCAGACAGGCAGCTGCAAACGGCGCGCCGTCGCTTCGCAAAGCCGCACAGGAAGAGCGTGATCGGTCGAAGGAGTTGGAACAGGCTCTCGTAACGGCACGTCGCGATCTCGAAACGCAGGCTGCCTCGGTGACCAAGGCGGGCGAGGAGGTAGCGTGGACGAGGCAGACGGCAGAGCGCGACCTAGCCGCGTTGCGCAATTCATTGCAGCAGGAGCGGACCAGGTCCGAACAGCTCGAACACGACCTCGCGCTGGCGAAACGGGCCGCGCCCAATGCCGGGGCGGTCGGCTCGAGGGACAAGCCGGCGGAAAACGCAAAGCCAGTCGTCAAGCCAGTCGCCGACCGGGCACCAGCAGCGGACGTTCGGGGCGATGCCCAGGCCAATTCCAAGGCCAATGCCAAGGTCAATTCGAAGGAAGCTGCGGTGACAGCAGGGCTGGTTGCGCGCGCAAGTGTGCTGCTCGGGCAGGGAGACATAGGCGCGGCACGGATTGTGCTGGAGCGCGCGGTCGAGATGGGCAGCGCCCAGGCGAGCTTCTCGCTCGCAGAGAGTTATGATCCCTCGATCCTTGCCAAATGGGGAACTTACGGGACGCGAGGTGATGCGACAAAGGCGCAAGACCTCTACGCGAAAGCTGACGCCGCAGGAATCAAGGAAGCAAGGCAACGGCTTGAGGCGTTGCGCAGGTAGCATCAGTTTGAGCGAATACGGAAAGAATCCGAGATGATCCTGTTGACCGGAGGTGCTGGCTACATTGGGTCCCATGTGTCTGTCGCGCTATCTGACGCTGGGCTCGATGTCGTCGTCGTCGACAACCTCTCCAACAGCAACAAAGCGTCTCTCGAACGGGTACAAACCATCTGCGGGCGATCGCTCGTCTTTCGGCATGCCGACATCTGCAATGAAGAGGCGGTCTACGAAATACTGCGCGCTTACGATGTATCCGCTGTTATTCACCTCGCGGGGTTCAAGGCGGTGGGCGATTCCAGCGTTCGGCCCATGGCCTATTACGAGAACAACGTCGTGGGAACGATGCGGCTTGTGTCAGCCATGACGAGAGCAAGCGTGAAGACGCTTGTTTTTAGCTCGTCCGCAACTGTCTACGGTTGTCCGGAGTATCTGCCGCTCGATGAAAAGCACCCCCTCAAACCGACAAATCCGTACGGTCGCACAAAGTTCTTTATCGAGGAGATGCTGAAGGATCTCTGCAATTCCGACCCCTGCTGGCGGGTCGGTATCCTGCGGTACTTCAATCCGGTCGGCGCGCACGAAAGCGGGCTCATCGGAGAAGATCCGGTCGGCATTCCCAACAATCTGTTGCCATTTGTGGCACAGGTGGCGGTCGGGAAGCGTGACAAGGTACTGATTTTCGGAAACGACTATGACACTGCAGACGGCACCGGCATCCGCGACTTCATTCATGTCGTCGATCTCGCATGCGGTCATCTGAGCGTATTGAACCACCTGAAGCAACCGGGAATGCTCACGGTCAATCTTGGAACGGGTAGCGGCAACAGCGTTCTGGAAGTGATCCGGACATTTGAGGCCGTGAGCGGCAGGTCCGTTCCGTATGAATTCGGCGAACGTCGGCCAGGTGATGTCGCCGCTTGTTATGCCAACCCCACCTTTGCGCGAAAGGCGCTAGGTTGGAAATCAAGGCGATCGTTGGCGCAGATGTGCGCGGATCACTGGCGTTGGCAATCGCAGAATCCGGACGGTTATCGCGGTACGCAGCCTTTGCAATACCGGGTGAGCAAACTGAAGGTCAGAGCAGGGTAAGCGGGGACCAGAGGGCGATCGAAGCCTTGCACGGCATCCGAGCGCGTGGATGATGTACGGCCCGCACTCACGACCTGAAACACGATGGCGCGATAGAGCAACACGACAACACGCAAAGACGATTGCGGCAGCGTGGCGGCCGCTGGCAACCGACCAGCCCCGTACCATGACGCGCTTCTACTGGCGCACCGCGATCCGCGCGCCGAACCCGAGCGAGCGAGATTGTCGGTGCCTGCTCAGCCTATTTGCCGAGCCGCAGCACTGCGTTGGGCTTTCGGCCGACGTTCTTGCGTATCAGGTTGATGCCGGGAACCTCGACGTGACTTGTTTGGCCGTTCATCACCAGTTCGGGTCCGTCGATTTGCTGGATGTTTGAGATCATCTTGATCGGCTTCGGAAGCCGGTCGCCTGTACTGCAGCCGTCATTTATCGGTTGTACCAGTGGACCGTTGTTCATCCCCCAAATCGCCGCTTGGGTCCGGTTCTGAACCCGAATCTTGCGCAAGATCGCCTTGACGTGAACCTTCACGGTCGCCTCCGCGATATCGATCTTGCGCGCGATGGACTTGTTGGAATCGCCAGCGATCAGGCATTGCATGATCGACTTTTCCCGGGGGGACAGCTGTTGCGAAATGCCGCGTTCCGTCGTGAAAGCGATCGTCCGATCCTCATCGTTGCGCGGCTCTGCCTTGGCAAAATGGTCGCGCTCAGAATCCAGAATGGACGACATGAATGCCGGTGGAAAGATCGTTTCGCCCATCATCACCAGTTCGATGGACTTGACGAATACATCGCACGTCATGACGTCGATGAAATAGCCGCTGGCGCCGGCCCGAAATGCCGACACCATCTCGTCCAGCCGATAGTGATCGGCCACGACCGCAATGCGTGCTTTCGGATGCCGCTCCCGCAGGAGCTCGATTTGTTCGACCGCGGATTCAAAGTCGTCGCCCGAATGGACGATGAGAACCAGCGATGGGTGTGATTGGAGTTTGTTCGGCGACAAGTCATCTATACATGACACCGAAGCGAGGGTGCGAAAATTTGCCGCGCTTAGAATTCTGGCAATTCCCTCTCTGATTAGAACGCTTTTCCCGACGATGAATGTTGCAAAACCTTGCCGCCTCGGCATTTTACTCTCCCAGCCTTTACGCAAATGGACAATTTCGAAAACACTGTTGAATTCCGGAGTCTCGAATTAGCGATTTGGCCTTGAATTAGCAGGTTTTTTTGATCGTTCTGAGTGCTGCCCTCCGTCGTTTCGTTTCTGGATTTTGGTGGCGTCAGTCGCGGTAGAATCGATTCTTTTCTACAACAGTAGGTTGGTATTTTTCGTGGGTCGAAAAATTACTTAAGCGTTTGTGAATGTTAGATTCGAATTAGCGTTATCCCTATATACCTTTGGTTATAGGTCTTCCGGACGTGTGGAGGTATGTCGTCCGTAATGGGAATCGTCGTTTTGCGTGTTGCAGCCGACATTCTCTGAGCGAGTAAAGAGTGCGTAGTCCATCGCGCGTTGTAGTTCGATCGAAGCTGTCGCGTATCAGAACTTGACCCCGCGCGTGTCTTGAAGGTGGAAGGGCCTACTCGCCCGGAGTACTACCGCCCCGCAGTTATACGGGTGCCTTCGTCTTCGAGAATTGTGCAGAGTGTCTTGGCGAATTCGCCGGCAAGGCGACGTTAACCTTTCGCCGCCTTTGTCTATCGCGATGCGGCATTGGCCACACCGTCATGGTGATATATATTGTTACGGTATCGAGCTGGGGTGAACGAACTAAGGCCGGGGGCGCGGGGTTTAACATTGGGGACAGGCTGAGGACTGCCCAATGCGAAGTATCACCGTTGTGATTGCGGATCGGCATCCCGTGGTTTTGAAGGGCTTGAGCAACGTGCTCGGGGCCCACTCCGATTTCAGGATTGTTGCATCTTGCACAGATGGTCCGGGCTCTGTCGAAGCAATTCGGAATCTGGCGCCGGACATAGCCGTTCTCGATGGCTCGTTGCCTGGCGTGACCGGTCCGGAGATTCTCTCCATCGTAAACATCGAGAATCGTTCCACGCGCTTCGTCTTCTTCATCTCATCTGAAGTGGAACGCGAACTGGTCATGTCAGCCGGGGCCGACGGTTACAGTTTCATCTCGAAGGACGTGACCCCTGAAATTCTCGTGCAGTCGTTGCGCCAGGTTGCGGGAGGCCGGCGGCTGTTGCCGCTGCCCCCAGCCGATCAGGCGGCACTTCGGGAGCAAAGCGCGATCACGGAGAACGCACTCGCTGTGCTGACGGAGCGGGAGCGCCAGATCATGCGGTTGGTGTCCGAAGGACTGTCGAACAAGGAAATTGGCCGACGCCTGAACATCAGTAACGGCACCATCAAGGTGCATCTTCATCACATCTTTCAGAAGCTTGAAATCAGCAACCGCACGGTACTGGCCGCCATTGCGATCTCGCAGGATGACGGTGCGGGTCTTGCCCCGGAAAATGAATCGTCGCGGATTCGTCGTGGCTTGCAACAAACGTAGGGCAAGACTGGAATATCGCAGCACGAACGGGATTCACGTCGACACCGGAAGTCTGAATCCGCGCTTGTTGGCCAGGCGCACTCACGTGCAAAACACGCTGATCGTTTTCCGTCCGTTGAGGCCCGGTCCGCCCTGCGGTTCTCGATGGCCGCGCCACGCGTAGCCCGCAAGGGCGAAGCGTGGTGCCCCTGGCCGGAATCGAACCAGCACTCCTTGCGGAACTCGATTTTGAGTCGAGCGCGTCTACCAGTTCCGCCACAGGGGCCTTCGGACACGGGCTGGAGGCCGGTGCGGCGAAGCCGGCGGAATATAGCGGGCGGCGCTTCCGGGTCAACCCGCGCGGATGTGATATTGACCTGTCTCGACAGGCTGGTGGCGCCGGGATAGGACGCTGTTGCCTGTTTGAGCACCAATTGTGCTCCGGAGAACGTCCGTGACATCAGCTGCCGCCCATTCACCGTCCGTGCGCCGTGCCGCCGACCCGGCGGTCGTGGCGGCACTGGCGTTGGCCGTGGTCGCCGCCGCCACGTTGGCGGGCGCCTGGTTCTTCCAGCTCGTGCTGGATATCCGCCCCTGTCCGCTGTGCCTCGAACAGCGCTATGCCTATTATCTGGCGGTCCCGCTCGGCCTCCTGGTGGCGTTTGCCGCCTCGCGCGGGGCACCGCGGCAGGTCGTGCTGGCCGGGTTTGCGGTGCTGCTGCTTGCAGCGCTCGCCAATGCCTGGCTCGGCGGCTATCACGCCGGCGTCGAATGGCAATTCTGGCAGGGCCCGACCGATTGCTCCGGCCCTGTGGCCGATCTCGGCAGCGCCGGCACGCTGCTGCAGCGGCTCGACACCGAGAAAGTGATCCGCTGCGACGAAGTGCAGTGGCGTTTCCTCGGCCTCTCGCTCGCCGGCTACAACGTGCTGATCTCGATGCTGATGGCGCTGATCGCCCTGTGGGGCATCGTCTCGGCGAAGCGGACGGCATCGTAGCTTCGTAGGGTGGGCAAAGGCGCGATAGCGCCGTGCCCACCGTCGATCACCGATCGTGCTGCTTGATGGTGGGCACGCTTCGCTTTGCCCACCCTACGAGGCTGCGGCAAATCACTTCTGATTTTCCGAAATCGTGTCAAGCCCGGAATTGAAAAATATTCCGCTTCCGTTCTCACCCAAATCAATCGCATAACTCCGCCCGTCTCACGGCAAGATGAGGGGCGTTGGCCATCGTCACGAACGCGCGGTGAGATGCGATGGACGCAAAGCGCGTCGGCGCGCAAGGTGGTTGCAGGGCGAGGTCGAACTCGTGAGCGGCCGACGGCGCGCAAGATGACGGCGCTCGTTGCGTACGGCAAAACCGTGTGGTCCTGACACCCGTGGCTGGTGCCAAGCTGACGGAGGTTTGCGAAGCCCAACCGGGTTTCGATGAGCCGCTAATCCGGCAGCGACGGAGGCCAGAGGAATTCGGCTCCGGGGAGATCACGGCATAAGCCGTCAACCCATTGCGCAGGGAAGGCCGGGATGCTCCCGCTGTACCTGTATGCTCGTGTGCGTCTCTTGCTATGCGCAACGGCACACGAGACCTCGGGTGCAGCAAGCATCCGGTCTTCCCTGCACTCTCTGATTGGAGAGGGCGGGCAAACAAGATGCAAACCTCGGGCAATTCATGTCGCGAGATCGCCGCCTCATATTCAGTCGTCGTCACCCGCGAATGCGGGTGATCCAGTATTCCAGAGACGCGAGTGATTGAATTGAAAAGCCGCGGCGTACTGGATCCCAGCATGCGCGGGGATGACAGTGGTGAGGTGCGTCGCTATCCGCTACTCCGCCGGCGCCTCGCTGTTGCTCGTGTTGGCGCGGCTTGCCAAAAATCCCAGCGCCAGTCCGCCGACGGCGAGAATCGGGATCAGCTTCTTGACGCCGATGGCGCGGATGACCTGGATGCCGGCCGCAACCAGCATCGGATCGGACAATACGGTCTGGGCGGTGGACTTCGCCACTTTCGCCGCCTGTTCGGCGCGCGCCTCGATCTGCCGCTTGCGGATCATATAGCTGCCGGCCGCGATCATCGCGACCACAAAGAAGATGGCGGCGCCGGTCAGGCAGGCCTGCACAGGGCCGTAATTCTGCAACACGAACACGAAAGCCGCCGCGCACAGAAACGCGGTCGTGACCAGCAATGCCATCGCTGCCGCTGCCGCCAACGTCGTCTGCCGCAACACCGTGGCGGTCGATTCCTTGAAATCATCGATAAATCGTTGAAACATGGCGCGCCTCGATCCGAAAAAAGCGTCAACAAAACAACCAGCATCTCGTCGCCGCCGTGGCGATGCAAAGGAACGGCTCTCCCGTGCGCGCCACCCTGCGCCGGATCACCTGCGCCAGGTCACGCCGATCAGAAAGCCGATACCCAGCGCCAGGGCGACGGTCGCCAGCGGACGCTGCGTGATGGCGTCCTCCAGCGTCTCCTCGATCGAGGACGCCGCGTCCTGGGCAGCACCCATCATCGCGCTGCCGCGCTCCGACATGTCCTCGACCGCCTGCTCCGCATTGGCGCGGGCCTGATTGTAGCCGCGCCGCGCCTGCTTGCCTGCGGTGCCGGCGAAACTGTTCAGCGCTTCGGTGATCTGCTCGGTCAGGGCTGCGATATCGTTTTTCACGGCGGTTACATCCTTTTCCAGGCGTTCGTAGGTCGCTTTGTCCGTCAGGTTTTTCATTGCGGCGTCAGACATCGAAAGCTCCCGGATATTGAATTGATCTACGGAACAAACGCTCCGTCGAAGGGGAAGTTCCTCGGCCTAGTCCTCCGGCAGTTGCGGCGCATCCGGCGGCATCAAGTGCTCTTTCAGGATCAGCGCCACGATCAGCAGGGGCGCAGACAGGAAGGCGCCCATCGGTCCCCACATCCAGGTCCAGAAGGCGAGCGCCAGGACCACGGCGAGCGCGTTCAGCGCCAGCCGCCGGCCGACGATCATGGGTGTCAGGAAATGACCTTCCAGGAAGGTCATCACGGCAAACAGCGCCGACGGCAACAAACCTGCACCGAGGGTCGGAAACGCAACCAGCCCAACCGCGACCAGCACGGCGAACATGGCAACCGGGCCGATGATTGGAATGAAGTTCAGGATCGCCGCCAGCGCGCCGAGACCTGCCGGGTTGGGCATGCCGGTCGCCGCGCAAATCAGCCCGGTGATGATGCCGACGCCGACATTGATGGTGGTCACCATCAAGAGGTAATTGCCGAGATGCTCCTCGATCTCATTGAGGATCCGCAACGCCCGCAGCCGCCACTCGCGCTCGCCGAAGTGCATGATCAGGGCGCGGCGAAGCTCCCGCCAGCTTGCGATGAACAGGATCAGGGTGGCGATGAACAGCAGGAATTCGGCAAAGGTCGGCGACAGGAATTCCAGCGTCGGCTGCACCCATTCGATTTTCGGCAATTGCAGCGTCGGCGTCGTCAGCGTGTCGGGGCCGCCGAGCATGCTCTGCAGCTGCTGCCACAGCGCGAGCGGCCGGTCGAATACATGCAGCTTCTCCTTCAGCTCCGCGCCGAGCTCCGGAAGCTTGGCGCTCCACTCCACCGCGGGCGAGGCGATCAGGCCGATCATGAAGGCGACCGCGGCGCTGCCGGCGGCGACGATCCCGACGGCTGCAACGGCGCGCGGAATGCGGTAACGCTCGAGGAAACTGGCCGCTGGCGACAGCATGGTGCCGACGATGAAGGCCATCGTAACCGGCAGAAAGAATGCCTTGGCAAGATAAAGCCCGGCGATGACGCAGATGATCAAGAGGCCGACGAGGGCGATCGCCACCACTTCCGTGCGGCGAATGACCGGCGGCAATTCGGCCTTGCTGTCCGGCACCGGCTCGCCCTCATGCGGAAGCTTGCGTTCTCCGGGCAGAGGTTTGGTCGGTGGGGATTTGGTAGCCAACGGCTTGGCGGGAGCGGGCTTGCCGGGCGCGGGTTTGGTGGGAGTGACGCTCACAATGGTTTTCCCTCGCCCGAAGCGGCGATGACACAGCAAAAGCAACGTCGCAAAACGGAACGCGGTCATAACGTGGCGCGCCGGCACGGGTTCCAAACGCGCGGGATGTGCGCGATGTCGCGCCGCACAGCCGCAGAGGAACCGCGGGCCTGTCGTTGCGTTTTGTTGGGCAGAGCATCCTGCGATGCATACATCCAGCGGGGCAGTCCCATGACACAGTCTTCCGAACGCCGGCCTTCGTCGCGCGTGGCAAGCGCGCTCGTCTTCGTCAGCGCACTGTTGACACCATTAGTGATTTCCAGTGCATCGAATGCGCAGGCGTTCGGCTACGCCTATGCCCAACCGAATGCATATCCCGCCGATGAGGTGATCGGATCCGACGAGGGCGCGACGCCCGAGCGGCTGCGCCGCGCCGTCGTCGCCTTTGGTACGACGGAGGCGCCGGGCACGATCATCATCGATACCGGCAACACCACACTTTATTATGTGCTCGGCCAGGGCCGGGCCATCCGGTATGGCGTCGGCGTCGGTCGCGAAGGCTTTACCTGGTCGGGGGTGCAGACCGTCAGCCGCAAGGCGGAATGGCCGGACTGGCATCCGCCCGCGCAGATGATCGCGCGCCAACCTTATCTGCCGCGCTTCATGGCCGGCGGTCCCGGCAATCCGCTCGGCGCGCGGGCGATGTATCTCGGCACCAGCCAATACCGCATTCACGGCACCAACGATCCCTCGACGATCGGAAAATTCGTCTCGTCGGGCTGCATCCGCCTGACCAATGAGGACATCACCGACCTGTTCAGCCGCGTCAATGTCGGAACGAAAGTCGTGGTGCTGCCGAAGAACGCGCCGGTGATGGCGCGGGGCGGAGATGCCAGGACCGGTATCACGGTTCGTTCGGCCGGCGCGCAGCCGCGGCCGCTCGCGATTGCGCCGCCGTCGGGGCGCCAGGCCGTGAACCTGACGGCGTCCCAGCTCAACTGAAATGGTGCGTTGCGTGCACGAGAGGAGAAGGTTGATGCGATTGGGAAAACTGGCAGCATGGGGGGTAGCCGCAGTGGTGTGCGCCTCAGTGCTGGCGCCTGCCGCGCAGGCCCAGGACTTCTTCTCGCAATTATTCGGCGGCTTCGGTCGCCAGCGCTACCAGCCCTATATCCAGATGCCGTTCCCCAATGAGGATGGCCGCGTCTACGCGCCGCGCGGGGAGGGACGGGCGAGGCAAGGCGGTGGCGGCAGCCAGGCCTATTGCGTGCGCACCTGCGACGGCCGTTATTTCCCGCTTCCGGCGTCCGACAATGCCAGCCGCGCCACGGCCTGCAACGGCTTCTGCCCGGCGAGCGAGACCAAGCTGTTCTACGGCAGCAGCATCGACGAGGCGACCGCCGACAACGGCAAGTCCTATTCGGAGCTGCCGAACGCATTTCGCTATCGCAACGAACTCGTCAGCGGCTGTACCTGCAACGGCAAGGACGCAGTCGGGCTGGCGCAGGTCAAGATCGAGGACGACCCGACGCTGCGCAAGGGCGACATCGTCGCCGGCGAAAACGGCCTGCTGGTCGCAGGCCGCAGCGGCGATAAGCGCGGCGCCGAGTTGAATTTTTCACCGGCCTCCAAAAAGGTCCGCGCCAAATACGGCCGCGTGCCGGTCGTAGCGAGGGAGTGATCGCCGGTCGTCATGACCGGACTTCACCCGGACGTGGCAAGCGGTCAAGCCGCGCGGATCTTGCCGAGGAATTCGGTGACCTGATTGCCGAGGTGCTGGCTCTGCGTCTCCAGCGTCTGGGATGCGTGCTTCACATCCTCGGCAGCGGCGGCCGCCGCGTCCGCATCGGCCTTCACGCCGTTGATGTTGTCGGACACGTTCTTGGTGCCCTGCGCGGCAAACTGCGTCGAGCGCGTGATTTCCTGCGTCGCGGCGCCCTGCTGCTGCACGGCGGCGGCGATCGCGGTCGCGACCTCGTTGACCTCGCAGATGATGCTGCCGATGCCCTTGATGGCGTCGATGGCTTCGCCGGCAACCCGCTGGATGTCCGAAATCTGCTCGGAAATCTCCTCGGTCGCCTTCGCGGTCTGGCTCGCCAGTGATTTGACTTCGGAGGCGACCACCGCAAAGCCGCGGCCGGCCTCACCGGCGCGCGCGGCCTCGATGGTGGCGTTGAGCGCGAGCAGGTTGGTCTGCGCGGCGATGGTGTTGATCAGGCCGATGACTTCGCCGATCCGTCCCGCCGATTGGGCAAGCCCCTGCACGGTGCCGTCGGTGTCGCGCGCCTGGCCGACCGCGCGGCTGGCAATGCTTGCCGCGTGCGCCGCCTGCTGGCTGATGTCGTTGATCGAGACGCTCAGCTCTTCGGAAGCGGCCGCAACCGTCTCGACGCTCATCGAGGCCTCGCCGGAAGCTTTCTCGGCGACCTGCACGCGCTCGTTGGTCTGGCGCGAAATCGTCGACAGGCCGGACGAGGTGGTCCGCGTCTGGCCGGAAGCATCGCCGAGCTGGTTGAGCGTCTGGCGCACCATGCCCTCGAACTCGCCGACATAGCTCTCGATCGCCTGTTGCCGCGCCATGGCGCCGGCGTTGCGCTCGCGCTCCTGTGCCTCGATCCGGGCCTTGTCGGCGGCCTGCTGTTTGAAGGTCTCCAGCGCGCCGGCCAGCGCGCCGATTTCGTCGTGGCGCGCGGCGTAGCCCGTATCGACGTGGAGGTCGCCGGCGGCGACCTTCAGCATGGCGTCGCGCATGCTGTGCAACGGCTTGATGGCGCGACGGACGACGATGACCTGGGCGCCGAAGGCCAGTGCGAGTGCGCCGATCAGCAGTGCGAGCTGCATCGAAAGCGAACGCCGGGCGCTGGCATATAGATGCGCGGCATGATCCTTGGCGGCGTCAAGCGCGGCTTCGGCCACGTTGACGGCGGCGGAGAGGCGCCCGACCGTGACCGGGGTCCACTGGTTGGCGCTGAGTTCGGTTTTCTCGCCGGCCACAATCTGCGTCAGCAGCCGGTCGCGCAGCGCGAGATAGGACGGCTCGAAATAGGCGGTCTTGGTCGCGGCGATCGCGCTCGAGATCGCCGGCGGCAACGGCATGCCCGAGGCGGTCAATTCCAGCGCGGTCCACGCGGCGTCGATGCCGCCGGCATATTTCGTATAGGCAAGCCTCGCCTCCGGCGCGACCTTTCCGGCGCTGAGGCCGGTCGAGACGATCAGCGAGGCTTCGCCCGCGGTGTTGCGCAGCAGCCAGGCGATCTGCTTGATCGCCAGCAACTGGTCGATCGTCGCGTCCTGATGGTTGACGGCGGCGCTAAGCGCCCCGGACAGCTTTTCCAGCGTTTCCAGCATGGCGCTGGCGGCAGCAAAGTATTCCTTGGCCAGTTCGGGCCGGCGCTGTGCCTTCGGCTTGGCCATCGCGTCCCAGAATTCCTTCTGCAGCGCCGTCATCGTCTTGAACAGACGGTCGAAATCGGGAACGAGCGTTTGCGCTTGCGCGAATTCCACGCTGCCGAGCAGGCCGAGCGCGTTGCTCATCGCCGGCATTTCGGTATCGCGGATATTGCGCAGATATTTTTCGATATCGGCGTCCATCGGCGCATCGGAATTCAGCAGCCGGTTGGTGGTAGAGCGATCGGTACGCAGATTGTGCATCGCCTTGAACATGCTCGCGGAGGCGTCAGCGATGACAGCTATGCGGCTCGCCGCCTGCAAGCGACCCCAGGAATTCCAGGCATTGAGCGAAAATCCGACCACCACGCAGAAGGAGGTGACGAGGATGACGGTCTTCAGCAGCGCGGATACGGTCAGACGATTCAACATGATGCTCCCCCCAAGACGCCCGGTCATTTGGGGGAAAACGGTAAATGGTTTGGCCAGTGATATCCGCGTAGAAATACGAGGATCCTTGAAAAGATTGCGATTTTCCGGGCGGCGGACAGTTCCCTCGCTTGGAACTCGCCGCTCTCATTCACGTTAACAAAGTACTACCAGCGCACTCATATGAGCGCCGAAGGGGGCCACATGCTTGTCAGTATCCTCATCACGTTTCTGGTTGTTATCCTCGTCCTCTATCTCATCAACCTCCTGCCGCTCGACAGCCGCGCCAAGCAGATCGCCCGCGTCGTGGTGATCATTCTCGGCGTGATCTCGCTGTTGAGATACATCACAGTTTAAGCTGTGTGCGGCCGACTTGCCGCAGCGGGACGTCGCAACGAAAAAGCCCCGGCATCGAGCCGGGGCTTTCATTTCGAATACAGTTTTACTTCAAGGTGCTGAACCAGTCGTCCACGTCCTTGCGGATCTGGTCCTTGGCAAAGCCGTAGCGCTGCTGCAGCTTGCCTTCGAGTTGCTCGCGGCGACCTTCGATAACGTTGAGATCGTCATCGGTGAGCTTGCCCCACTTCTCCTTGGCGGAACCCTTGAACTGTTTCCAGTTGCCTTCAACCCTGTTCCAATCCATCGCCTTCTCCTTCCGTGTTGGGATGGCGATCAACGGACAAATGGCTCAGGCGTTCCTCGCGATCGATGCGGCATCGTGGCCGCTGATTACACCGCCGCCTTGGCTTCGCGGCGGCGCGCGGTGAGGATGTATTCGGTGTAGCCGTTCGGTTGCTCGCGCCCCTTGAAGACGAGATCGCAGGCGGCCTGGAACGCCACGCCGTCGAACGCAGGCGCCATCGGCTTGTAGAGCGGATCGCCGGCGTTCTGCTTGTCGACGACGACCGCCATGCGCTTCAGCGATTCCGTCACCTGGTCCTTGCTGACAACGCCATGCGCCAGCCAGTTCGCCAGATGCTGGCTGGAAATGCGCAACGTGGCGCGATCTTCCATCAGGCCGACGTCGTGAATATCGGGCACCTTGGAACAGCCGACACCCTGGTCGATCCAGCGCACGACATAACCGAGGATGCCCTGGCAATTGTTGTCGATCTCCTGCTTCACGTCATCGGGCGCCCAGTTCGACTGCGACACCGGAATGGTCAGGATGTCGGCGAGCTTTGCGCGCTGGCCGCCCTTGGCGAGTTCCTGCTGGCGCGCGATCACGTTGACCTGGTGGTAGTGCAGCGCGTGCAGCGTGGCCGCGGTCGGCGACGGCACCCAGGCGGTGGTAGCGCCAGCCTGCGGATGGCCAAGCTTCTGCGTGAGCATGTCGGCCATCTTGTCAGGCGCGGCCCACATGCCCTTGCCGATCTGGGCATGGCCGGGCAGGCCGTCGATCAGGCCCATATCGACGTTCCAGTCTTCGTACGCCTTGATCCAGGGCTGCGCCTTCATGTCGTTCTTGCGGATCATCGGCCCCGCTTCCATCGAGGTATGGATCTCGTCGCCGGTGCGGTCGAGGAAGCCGGTGTTGATGAAGCAAATGCGCTTCGATGCATTCTGGATGCAGGCCTTGAGGTTGACCGTGGTGCGGCGCTCCTCGTCCATGATGCCGACCTTCATGGTGTTTTCCGGCAACCCGAGAAGCTTCTCGACGTCGCCGAACAGATCGCAGGTCAGCGCGACTTCGTCGGGGCCGTGCATCTTCGGCTTGACGATATAGACCGAGCCAGTGCGGCTGTTCTTGGTCTTCGAGGAGCCCTTGAGATCGTGGATCGCGAGCAGGCCGGCCACCGCTGCATCGAGCAGGCCCTCCGGAATCTCCTCGCCCTTCTCATCGAGCACGGCGTCGGTGAACATGTGATGGCCGACATTGCGCATCAACAAGAGGCTGCGACCATGCAGCGTGATGTCCTTGCCATCAGGCGTCTTGTAGGTGCGGTCGGGGTTGAGCGAGCGCTTGAGCGTCTTGCCGCCCTTTTCGAAATCGGCCGAGAGCGTGCCGTCCATCAGGCCGAGCGTGTTGCGATAGACCAGCACCTTGTCTTCGGCATCGACAGCGGCGACCGAGTCTTCCATGTCGAGAATGGTCGAGACCGCCGATTCCAGGATCATGTCGGCAACGCCGGCCGGATCGTCCTTGCCGATCACGTGGTTGCGGTCGATCTTCACTTCGACATGCATGCCGTTGTTGACCAGCAGCACCGCGCTCGGTGACGCGGCGTCGCCCTGGAAGCCGGCGAACTGCGCGGCCGTTTTCAGCGCGGTGGCATTGCCGCTCTTCAGCTTCACCGCAAGCTGGCCGGCGATGACGCTGTAGGATGTCACGTCGGTATGGCTGCCGGTCGCGAGCGGCACGGCGGCGTCAAGGAACGCCTTGGCCTTGGCGATCACCTTGTCGCCGCGCGCCTTGTTGTAGCCCTTGCCGCCTTCGCTGGGATCATGCGGGATTGCGTCGGTGCCGTAGAAGGCATCATAGAGCGAGCCCCAGCGCGCATTCGCTGCGTTCAAGGCGTAGCGGGCATTGGTCAGAGGAACGACGAGCTGCGGTCCGCAGATCTTGCCGATCTCCTCGTCGACATTTGCGGTCTCGACCTTCTGCGTGGCCGGCTCGGGCAGCAGATAGCCGATCTCCTTCAGGAACGCCGTATAGGCGGCCATGTCGAACGCCTTGCCCTTGTGGGTGCGATGCCAGCCGTCGATCTTGGCCTGCAGCGCGTCGCGGAAGGCGAGCAGCTCGCGATTCTTCGGCCCCAGCTTCTTGATGATGGCGGCGACACCGGCCCAGAACGCGTCGGGTGAAATCCCGGTTTTGGGGGTCGCCTCCTTGGCGATGAAATCGAACAGGACAGGGGCGATCTTCAATCCGTGGGCATCGACACGCTTCATGATGGGCTTTCTCAAAAAGAAATGGCGTTTGCAGGCTGTTTTCAGGCCAAAACAGCAAAAAACGCGCCAAAGGGGCGGCGTTGGCCGCCCTTTTAGCCCTAAAGCCGGGTCGATGAGAAGAGCCTAAAAGTCCTAGATATTGGCCGCCAGATCCACCAGCTCGTCGAACAAAATGCCGGTTTCGCCCAGCATCCGCTCGATCTCCTCCGTTGCGTCCGCAACCGAGCGAACCGAGGTATCGATCCGTAGCTCGCAGGCGGTCGGCGGCTGGTAATCATTGGTGATCCCGGTGAACGACGGCAGCGCGCCGGAACGCGCCTTGGCGTAGTGACCCTTGGGATCGCGGCTCTCGCACACCTCGGCAGGTGCGGCGACATGCACTTCGCGGAACATGGTGTCGGCGATGCGGCGCGCCGCGGCGCGGTCCGCGATCGCAGGCGAAACCGCGGCGACAATCGCGACATGGCCGTTACGCGCCAGATGGGTCGCGACCTCGGCCAGACGGCGAATGTTTTCGCTGCGATCCTGCGGCGAGAAGCCAAGATCGTTATTGAGCCCGGCGCGCAGGGTATCACCATCCAGCAGGATCGGCGAGCCGCCGCGCGAGAACAGCCGGCGCTCCAGCGCGCGGGCGAGCGTGGATTTGCCTGAGCCCGGCAGGCCGGTCAGCCAGATCACCGCGCCGTTGTGGTGGTAACGCGCCGAGCGCTCTTCGGGACGCAGCGCGGATTCGACCGGCACGATGTCGATCGGAACGGCGCGCTGTCCAGCGTCGACCGATAGTACCAGACCACCGCCGGCGATGCGGCCATTGACTTCGATCACCAGCCGGCCGGTGCGTGGATTTTCCTGATAGGGATCGGCCGCGATCGGCTGCGCCAGCGAGATATCGATTTCGCCGACATGATTGCGCGCGATCGCCTTGGTCTCCTCGTTGGAGAGCTCGCCGGGATCGACCGCTTTTTCGATTGCGACCACACTGGCGCGGGTTTCCCGCGTGCCGAGGCGGATCAGGATCTGATCACCCTTCGACAGTGGCTTGTCGTGCAGCCAGAAAATCCGCGCGCGAATTCGCCTTGTGTCGCGCGGCGTCGCGCCGGCGTGCGCAATGACATCGCCGCGTTCGATGAACAATTCGCGGTCGAGCGTGATGCCGACCGAGCGGCCGGCGCCGTGGCTGCCCGTCAGCGGCGTCACCGGCCAGCTCTCGACGGATTTGATCTTCGCAATCTTGCCAGCGGGCATGATGACGATTTCGTCGCCGGTAGCGAGATGGCCGGACTCGATGCGGCCCGCCACGATGCGGCGGTCGTCGAACTTGTAGATCGCCTGCACCGGCAGGCGCAGCGCGAGCTGTTCCAGCGGCCGTGCCGGTTCGAGGGCATCGAGCGCCTCGACCACGGTCGGTCCCTGATACCAGCCGATCCTCGGCGTGTGCTCGGCAACGCCGTCACCATCGCGCGCGGAAATCGGAATGATCGCCGTTGGCGTTACGCCGAGGCCGATCAGATGCGCGGAAATCTCGTCGCTGATCTCCTTGAAACGATCAGCGCCGAAGTCCACGCGGTCCATCTTGTTGACGACAACCGCGACCTGCTTGATGCCCAGAAGATGCAGCAGATAGCCGTGCCGCCTTGTCTGGTCGCGCACGCCTTCCAGCGCGTCGATGATCAGCACGGCGCCGTCGGCCTGCGAGGCGCCGGTGATCATGTTGCGGAGGAATTCGGCGTGGCCGGGCGCGTCGATCAGCACGACGTCGCGCGAGCGGGTGCGGAAGCGGATCTGCGTGGTGTCGATGGTGATGCCCTGGTCGCGCTCGGTCTGCAGAGCATCGAGCAGGAACGACCATTCGAACGGCATGCCGCGCCGCGCGCTGACCGCCTTCAGCATCTCCAGCTTGCCCTCGGGCAGGCTGCCGGTCTCGTGCAGCAGGCGGCCGACAAGGGTGGATTTGCCGTGATCGACATGGCCGACGATGACGATGCGGACCTGCGGGCGCGTGGTGCCGTTCGGGGTTGCCGAAACGCTGGCGGGAAGGATCATGTTCATAGCGACGCTCACACCAGGTGTCCGTTAGAGATAGCCGGCGACGCGCAGCCGCTCGAAAGCATCTTCGGTTTCATGATCCAGCGCGCGGCCGGCGCGCTCCGGCACCTTGGTGCCGTCGAGTTCGGCGAGGATCTCGTCGATGTTGGAGGCAGCCGAAGCCACCGGATTGGTGATGTCCTGGTCGCCCAGCGAGCGATACCGCTTGCCGTCCTTCGACAGATACAGCGGGATGATCGGAATGTTTTCGCGCTTGGTGTAGGCCCAGATGTCGGCCTCGGTCCAATGCAGGATCGGATGAACGCGAAGATGTGCGCCTTGCGGCACTGAAGCGTTGAACTGGTCCCAGAACTCCGGGGGCTGGTCGCGCACGTCCCAGCCGCCTTCGAGCCCGCGCGGCGAGAATACGCGCTCCTTGGCGCGGGTGGCTTCCTCGTCGCGGCGGATGCCGGCGATCAGGCCATCGAAGCCGTATTTGTTAAGCGCCCACTTCAGCCCTTCGGTCTTGCGGGCGGCGGACCGCGCGGCCGGCGGCAAGGTCGGATCGACGGCATCGATCGGCGGGCAGGGCTCTACCTTGAGATCGAGGTCCCACTCCTTCCCGAAGCGGTCGCGGAATGCATACATCTCCGGAAATTTCTTGCCGGTATCGACATGGAGCGCCGGAAACGGCACGCGGCCGAAGAAGGCCTTGCGCGCCAGCCAGATCATGACGTTGGAGTCTTTACCGAGCGACCACAGCAGCGCGAGCTTCTTCAGCCGCGCGAACGCTTCGCGCAGAATGTAGATGCTCTGCGCCTCGAGCTCGTCGAGATGGTCCATCGAGGGCGGCGGCAGCATCTCGCCGGGAAAAATTTTCGGCACAGAAGATGCTTCATGCAGGGCTGCGGACTGCAACCTGCGTCCGCTGGATTCAGGGTTGAGAAGATGCATCTCTGGGCCTTGGACTTGGGAGTGGAAAAATTCTAAAGTTGCGCCGCAATAGAGAAGAAATAATTTTCTCTTTGTGGCTCTTGATCGAGACATAAATAGAAAATAATTTCAGTCAACCCCCCAATTGGGGAAAGCGAGTGTCTGATGCGCTATCTGCCTGTGTTCCTGGATTTGCAAAGCGGCAAGGTGTTGCTCGTTGGGGCGGGTGACCTCGTGCGCGCAAAATTGCGCCTGCTGATTTCGGCGGGCGCGCAGGTCCGCTGGTATGCGACCGACGGCAATCATGATCTGGCTGGCCTCGACCCCAATGACGCCGCGCGGATAGAGCTGGCTTCCGGCGATCCGCTGTCAGCTGATCTCTCCGGCATCATCGCAATCCTCTGTGCCGGCGCCGGCGACATCGGCGTAGCGATGTCGGTGCGTGCGAAGGCGGTCGGGCTGCCCGTCAACGTGATGGACGACCTTGCGCATTCCACCTTCATCTTTCCGGCGATCGTCGATCGCGGCGACGTCGTCGTTGCCGTCGGCACCGGCGGTGCGTCGCCGGTGGTCGCACGCCGCGTGCGCGAGCGCATCGAAGCGGTGCTGCCGGCGCGCATCGGCGATCTCGCCGCCTTCATCGGCAGCTTCCGCAAATCCATGCATGCGCGCATTCCCGAATTTTCGTTGCGCCGCCGTTTCTGGGAGCGCGTGATCGACGGTCCTATCGGCGCACTGGTGCTCGCGGGCCGCAAGGCCGAGGCCGAAAAGGCGCTGAACGAAATCACCGATCCTTCCGCGTTTGCCGGCGCGAACCAGGATGGCAAGGCCGAGGGCCGGGTGACGCTGGTCGGCGCAGGGCCGGGCGATCCCGATCTGCTCACCATCAAGGCACTGCGGGCGCTGCAGGATGCCGACGTCGTTTTCTATGACGAGCTGGTGTCGCCGGAGGTTCTCGACCGTATCCGCCGCGACGCCTCGCGCATTCCGGTCGGCCGCCGCGTCGGCAAGCCCGGCATCGGCCAGGATGCGATCAACAAATTGCTGATTGAGGCTGCGAAGGCCGGACAGCGCGCGGTGCGGCTGAAGGGCGGAGATCCCTTCATCTTCGGCCGCGGCGGCGAGGAAATCGAAGTGCTGCGCGCAGCCGGCGTCGCCTATTCGGTGGTGCCGGGCATTACCGCCGGCCTCGGCGCCGCTGCGCAATTCGAGGCGCCGCTGACCTATCGCCACGAAGCGCTGCGCATCACCTTCCTAACCGCGCACAAGGCCAAGGACGCCGAGACCGTCGACTGGTCGGTGCTGACAGACAAGAAGATGACCATCGTGGTCTATATGGGCATGACCGCTGCGCCCTCGGTGCGCGCTGGCCTGCTGGCCGCCGGCCGGTTGCCGCAAACGCCGGTCGGCGTGTTCGCGCGGGTGACGCGGCCGGATGCGCAGGCCGTGGTCGGCACGCTGGAGAATCTTCCGGCGCTGGTCGAAAAAATCGATGGCGGTCCCGCCATCCTCATCATCGGCGACGTCGTCGCGCATTCCGCGCCGTGGCGTCAGTCAAACCTCAACCAAGTCATCTCCAAACTGCTGGAAGCTGCCGAATGACCTCTCCGCTCGAACAGAAGAAAATCAGAATCACGGGACCGTCGGTGGTGACCGCCAACCGCACCTGGGATGGCGCCGTGGTCTACCGGACCGCAGATCGGGGCTGGTCGACGGCGCTGGCCGATGCCGCGATCGTCGGCACCTCCGATGACGCGCGCGCGTTGCTTGCCGAAGGCGTCGCCGATGACGTCGGCGCGGTCGGCGCCTATATCGCGCCGGTCGAAGTCAAAGAGGGCGGGGTGGTCGAGCCCGGCAACCTCCGTGAACATATCCGGTCGAAGGGCCTCACCATCGACCTTCTTCCGGCCTGAGGCTGATCCATCATGTATGCATATGACGAACTCGATCGCACGCTCATCAACGAGCGGGTTTCGGAATTCCGCGATCAGGTGAAGCGCCGCCTCTCCGGCGAGCTGACCGAGGACGAATTCAAGATCCTGCGGCTGCAGAATGGCGTGTACCTGCAATTGCACGCCTACATGTTCCGCGTCGCGATCCCCTATGGCACGCTGTCGTCGAAGCAATTGCGCCGGCTTGCGCATGTCGCCCGCCGCTACGACCGTGGCTACGGCCATTTCACCACGCGGCAGAACATCCAGTTCAACTGGATCAAGCTTGCCGAGCTTCCGGATGCGCTGGCCGAGCTCGCCGACGTCGGCATCCACGCGATGCAGACCTCCGGCAACAACATGCGCAACGTCACCTCGGATCAGTGGGCCGGCGTCGCGCCCGGCGAGGTCGAGGACCCGCGCATCTGGTCGGAGATCCTGCGCCAGCACACCACGCTGCATCCGGAGTTCTCGTTCCTGCCGCGCAAGTTCAAGATCGCGATCACCGCATCGGAACACGACCGCGCCGCGATCAAGATCCACGACATTGGCTTGCGCCTGCACAAGAACGCCGACGGCGAAACCGGTTTCGAGGTGCTGGTCGGCGGTGGCCTCGGCCGCACGCCGTTCATCGCCAAGACCATCAAGCCGTTCGTGCACGGCCGCGACATCCTGAGCTATGTCGAGGCGATCCTGCGCGTCTACAACCAGTATGGCCGCCGCGACAACATCTACAAGGCCCGCATCAAGATCCTCGTCCACGAGCTCGGCATCGAGAAATTCGCGCGTGAGGTCGAGGAGGAATGGAAGCTGATGGGCGATGTCGGGCTGACGCTCGATCATTCCGCGATCGAGGAGGTGCGTTCGCGCTTCTCCTATCCGGCTTACGAAAAGTTGCCGCACATGCCGGACGAACTGAAGCAGGCCGCGGCTGATCCCTTGTTCGAGCGCTGGCGCAAGAACTCGGTCGCGCCGCACAAGGTGCAGGGCTATTCGATCGTGACGCTGTCGCTGAAGCCGGTGGGTGGCCCGCCCGGCGACGCCACCGCCGACCAGATGGATGCGGTCGCCGATCTCGCCGACAAATATTCGTTCGGCGAAATTCGCGTCGGCCACGAGCAGAATTTGGCGCTGCCGCATGTCGCCAAGCGCGACCTGCCGCAGTTGTGGAGGGCGCTGGATAGGCTCGGGCTCGCCACGCCGAACGTCAACCTCGTTACCGACATCATCGCCTGCCCGGGGCTGGATTACTGCTCGCTGGCCAATGCGCGCTCGATCCCGATTGCGCAGGAACTGACGCGGCGTTTCGCCAACCACGACACCGCCGACATGATCGGCCGGCTGCACATCAACATCTCCGGCTGCATCAATGCCTGCGGCCATCACCATGTCGGCCATATCGGCATTCTCGGCGTCGAGAAGAACGGCGAGGAGTTTTACCAGATCACGATCGGCGGCCGCGCCGACGAGAACGCGCAGATGGGCGTCTTGATCGGCCCGGCCGTTCCCTATGCGGAAGTTGCCGACGTGATCGAAGACATTGTCGAAGCCTATCTCGCGCTGCGCGACCGTCCCGAGGAACTGTTCGTCGATACGGTGAAGCGCCTGGGCGTCGAGCCATTCAAGGAGCGGGTCTATGCCACTCGTTAAGCAGGGAAGAATTATCACCGATCTGTTCGTCCATGTTGCCGACGGCGCTGAATTGCCGGGCGATGGGGCGATCCTGATTTCAGCGGCGCGGTTTCTCGAGGATCCAGAAGCCATTCTGAAGCGCGCCGGCAAGACCGGCGTGATCTGGCCGAACAGTCGCGCCGTCGATGATCTCGTGCCCTATCTCGAACGGCTTGCTGCCGTGGCGCTGGTGTTCCCGACCTTCCGCGACGGCCGCGCCTACAGCCAGGCGCGCCTCCTGCGCGAACGCCACGGCTATGATGGCGAGTTGCGCGCCACCGGCCAGATCCTGCGCGATCAGTTCGTGTTCATGACGCGCGCCGGCTTCGACGCGTTCGAGGTCAAGAAGGATGCCGACGCCGATGCCTTCGCCGAGACCATGAAGCGCTATTCGGTGTTCTATCAGCCGACCGGCGACGGCCGCGTCACCGCGCTCAATCGGCGGATGCAATTGCGTCATTCGGAGAGTGCGGGACAGTGACCACGATCTCATCGCACGCGCTCGCCACGGAGCCGACGATCCTTCATTCGGCGCAGACGCTCGACCATGCCTTGCGCGACGCTTCGCCGGCGCAGGTCGTTGAAACCGCGCTGAAGACCGTCGGCCGTGAGCAGCTTGCGCTGGTGTCGTCGTTCGGTACGGAATCGGCGGCGCTGCTCAAGGTGATGGCCGATGTCGATCCCGCGATTCCCGTGATCTTCCTCGATACCGGTTGGCTGTTCGAGGAGACGCTGGCCTATCGCGACACGTTGATCGCTGCGCTTGGCCTTCGCGATGTCCGCTCGATCAAGCCGCTGGATGAAGCGCTCTCGCGCCAGGATCCCGATCGCGAATTGTGGTTTACCGATCCGGACGCCTGCTGCCGCATCCGCAAGGTGGAGCCGCTGGCGCGGGCGCTCAAGCCGTTCTCGGCCTGGATCAACGGGCGCAAGCGTTTTCAGGGCGGTGCGCGTGCCGAGATTCCCGTCGTCGAGGAAGACGGCGCGCGGCTGAAATTCAATCCGTTTGCCAACGTGTCGCGCGAAGAGATCGAGGCGATCTACAAGCTCGGCAAGCTGCCGCCGCATCCGCTGGTCGCCTCCGGCTATCTCTCGGTCGGCTGCATGCCGTGCTCGAGCCGGGCTGCGGCGGACGAGGACGCGCGTGCGGGCCGCTGGCGCGGCAGAGCCAAGACGGAATGCGGTATCCACACGACGAAAACTTCGTAAAGCCCGGTTCTGATAGGACAATGAACCTGCGGAACCAAAAACTATGAAACGCGGTTTCATTGACTAGGCGACCTTTCGTCGCGACTTATGCGCTTCCGCTTTGATGATATGTTTCATCGAGCCGAATGGAGATCAATGATGATCCGTCGCATTCTGCCGCTGGTTGCCGGATTGCTCTGGGCGAGTTCGGCCTTCGCCGCCGACGTTACGCTGCTCAACGTGTCCTACGATCCGACGCGTGAGCTCTATGCCGATTTCAACAAGGCGTTCGTCGCGGCCTATCAAAAGGAAACCGGCAAGAGCGTCGAGATCAAGCAGTCGCATGGCGGCTCGGGCTCGCAGGCGCGATCGGTGATCGACGGCCTGCAGGCGGATGTCGTGACGCTGGCACTGGCCTATGACATCGATGCCATCGCCGCCAAGGGCCTGGTGGCGCTGGATTGGCAGAAGCGTCTGACGCTCAATTCCTCGCCCTATACCTCGACGATCGTTTTTCTGGTCCGCAAGGGCAACCCCAAGGCCGTCAAGGACTGGGACGATCTGGTCAAGCCCGGCGTGCAGGTGATCACGCCGAACCCGAAGACCTCGGGCGGCGCACGCTGGAATTACCTCGCAGCGTGGGGCTTTGCGGAAAAGAAATTCGGTTCGGCTGACAAGGCAAAGAAGTTCGTCGGCGACCTCTTCAAGAACGTGCCCGTGCTGGATACCGGCGCGCGCGGCTCGACGGTGACCTTCGTCGAGCGCGGCGTCGGCGACGTGCTGCTGGCGTGGGAGAACGAGGCGTTCCTGGCGCAGCGCGAATTCGGCAAGGACAAGTTCGAGATCGTGGCGCCGCCGCTGTCGATCCTCGCCGAGCCGCCGGTATCTGTCGTCGACAAGGTTGCCGACAAGAAGGGCACCCGCGCCGTCGCCGAGGCCTATCTGAAGTATTGGTATACCAAGGAAGGTCAGGAAATTGCCGCACGGAATTCCTATCGTCCGCGCGATTCGGAAATTGCGAAGGAGTACGAAAAATCCTTCGCCAAGGTCGAACTTTTCACGATCGACGACGTTTTTGGTGGTTGGACCAAGGCGCAGAAAGATCACTTCGGCGAAGGCGGCATTTTCGACCAGATTTACAAGAATTGATCTGGCGAACGGGCAGCCGGAGCGGAAGCAGGGGGATATGTGAGCACAGCGGTCGCGCGGCGAAGCAGCTTGCCCGGGTTTGGTCTCACCATGGGACTGACCCTGACCTGGCTTTCCGTCATCATCCTCATTCCACTCGCCGGCCTGTTTCTCAAGACGCTCGACCTCTCGCTGGCACAGTTCTGGGAAATCCTCACCAGCCGCCGCACCTTGAACGCGCTGAGGATTTCGTTCGGCCTTTCCTTTGCGGCGGCCTGCGTCAATCTGGTGATGGGCACGATCATCGTGTGGGCGCTGGTGCGCTACCGCTTTCCCGGGCGGCGGCTGTTCGATGCCATCGTCGATATTCCCTTTGCGCTGCCGACCGCGGTGGCGGGCGTCGCGCTGACGCAATTGTTTGCACAGAAGGGCTGGCTCGGTGCGCCCTTGGCTGAGCTCGGCATCAAGGTCGCCTTCACGCCGATCGGTATTTTCATTGCGATGGTCTTCATCGGTATTCCCTTCGTGGTGCGCACGGTGCAGCCGGTCCTGATCGATCTCGATCCCGAGATCGAGGAAGCGGCCGCAAGCCTCGGCGCCAACCGCTGGCACACTGTGTTCAGGGTGATCATGCCAAGCCTGATTCCGGCGCTGCTGACCGGCTTCGCGCTGGCGTTCGCGCGCGCCGTCGGTGAATACGGCTCGGTGATCTTCATCGCGGGCAATCTTCCGAACGTATCGGAGATCGCGCCGCTCTTGATCGTGATCCGGCTTTCCGAATTCCGATATGCCGATGCGACGGCGATTGCCGTCGTCATGCTGCTGGCTGCGTTCGTGATCATCTTCGCCGTCAATCGCCTGCAACGCTGGGCGCAAACCCGCGTCCCCGCGCATTGAGGGTCTGGAGATGTCGACGCAAACGACCTTTGTGACGCCAGCGACCCGGTTGCAGGCCTACAGCTCCACGGCAGATCTCGCCATCTCCCCGCCGTCCGGACGCGACATGAGCACCCGTGCGCGCGCGACGGCTGCCTCCAAGGATCTGCGGAGCGAACTCGGGCCGATCCGCTTCATCATCATTGCGCTCGCGGTTTCCTTCCTCACGATCTTCGTCGTGCTGCCGCTGGTGGTAGTGTTCGCATCGGCCTTTTCCAAGGGCATTAGCGCCTATTTCGCAGCGCTCGCCGAGCCGGAGGCGCTTTCGGCGATCAGGCTGACGCTGCTGGTGGCGGCGATTTCGGTCGGGCTCAATCTGGTGTTCGGGGTGATCGCCGCCTGGGCGATCGCCAAGTTCGAATTCCCCGGCAAGACCTTCCTGATCACGCTGATCGATCTGCCGTTCTCGGTCAGCCCTGTCATTTCGGGTCTGGTCTTCGTGCTGCTGTTCGGCGCTCAGGGCTATTGGGGCACGTGGCTGCAGGCGCACAATGTCCAGATCCTGTTTGCCGTGCCCGGTATCGCGCTGGCGACCATCTTCGTGACGTTTCCCTTCGTGGCCCGCTCGCTCATTCCCCTGATGCAGGAGCAGGGCACGCAGGAGGAAGAGGCGGCGATCTCGCTGGGAGCGTCAGGTCTGCAGACCTTCTTCCGCGTCACTCTGCCCAATATCAAATGGGGCCTGCTCTATGGCGTATTGCTGTGCAATGCGCGCGCCATGGGCGAGTTCGGCGCAGTGTCGGTGGTCTCGGGCCATATTCGCGGCGAGACCAACACCATGCCGCTGCTGGTCGAGATCCTCTATAATGAATATCAATTCGTGGCGTCGTTTGCGATTGCTTCGCTGCTGGCGATGCTGGCCCTGATTACCCTGGTCGTGAAGACCGTTCTCGAACAGCGTCTGGACGAAGGACAACCCCCAAGGGACGAGTTAAGGGACGAGCCAAAGTGACCATTGAAGTCAAAAACATCGTCAAGAAATTCGGCTCGTTTGCCGCGCTCGACAATGTCGATCTGAAAGTCGGCAAGGGCGAATTGCTGGCGCTGCTCGGCCCATCCGGTTCGGGCAAGACCACGCTGCTGCGCATCATCGCAGGCCTTGACTGGCCGGATGCCGGCGAGGTGACGATCGACGGCGAGGACGCACTGGGACACGGCGCCAGCGAACGTCATGTCGGCTTCGTGTTTCAGCACTACGCGCTGTTCCGCCACATGACGGTGTTCGAGAACGTCGCCTTCGGCCTGCGCGTACAGCCGCGCGCCGTGCGCAAGGACGAAGCCACGATCCGCGCCCGCGTCAAGGAATTGCTCGACCTCGTGCAGCTCGATTGGCTGGCCAACCGCTATCCGAGTCAGCTCTCCGGCGGCCAGCGCCAGCGCATTGCGCTGGCCCGCGCGCTCGCGATCGAGCCGCGTATCCTCCTGCTCGACGAGCCGTTCGGCGCGTTGGATGCCAAGGTGCGAAAAGAGCTGCGGCAATGGCTGCGCTCGCTGCACAACGAGATCCACGTCACCTCGATCTTCGTCACCCACGATCAGGAAGAAGCGCTCGAAGTCGCCAACCGCGTGGTGGTGATGGACAAGGGCCGCATCGAGCAGATCGGCTCGCCCGGCGAGGTCTATGACAATCCGGCCACTGCCTTCGTCCACGGCTTCATCGGCGAGTCCATCGTGCTGCCGGTGGAGGTGAGCGGCGGCTCGGTGCGGCTCGGCGACCGGCCGCTCAACATCGCCGCCGATGGCGCGGTCTCCGGCGCCTCAAAGCTGTTCGTTCGCCGCCACGACATGCAGATCGGCCCGGCCGGAACCGGCTCGCTGGAGGGCGCCGTGCGCCATGTCCGCTCGTTCGGCCCGATCCAGCGGGCGGAGGTGGCGTTGACGGGCGGCGAGGGCAAGACCGTGATCGAGATCGACGCCCCCCGGGACCGGGAACTGCAGGCCGGCGAGATCATCGGCCTTCAGCCCCGCCGCTACCGGATCTTTGCCGCGCAGGATTGATCTGTCATTCCGGGGCGCGAAGCGAACTATGGTGCGCCCTTGCGCACCTGAGAATCTCGAGATTCCGGGTCTGGTGCTGGCGCACCATCCCGGAATGACGGTCAGATTAAGCCCCCCGTTCACCATTCAGCCACGGTTGGTATGCAACAACGGCCGTCCAACCTTGGGGGATTCCTTTCCGTGAAACGGGCGACCACCGCCATTATCGGGCTTTTGCTGCTTGCCGGCTGCTCGGCAGACGTCAAAATCCCGGATCAGCCGGCCATGTATCTCGATATGGCTCAACCCGGCGCCACGCTCGATCCGGTCGCCGCGGCGGTCATGATCTCGCAATACCGCCAGAATAACGGCCTCGGCGCCGTGGTGGTCGATCCCGAGCTGACCAAGCTCGCCCAGCAGCAGTCGCAGGCGATGGCGGCCCGCAACAAGATGGACCACAACGTAAAGGGCCCGCTGGAGAAGCGGCTGGGGGCCTCCGGCTATCCGGCGACGACAGCGGTCGAAAATGTCTCGGCTGGCTATCACACCCTGGCGGAGGCCTTCTCCGGCTGGCGCGACTCTCCGCCGCACAAGGCGAACATGCTCAAGAACGGTGTCACAAAATTGGGCATTGCGGCGAGCTATGCTCCCAACACCAAATACAAGGTGTTCTGGACGCTCATTCTGGCGTCGACCTGAGGCGCGATAAAGCAGGCGTGATCCTTGCTTGGAACCCGCCTGATTGACGTCGTCGCGAACTGCCGCCACGGTGCCGCGTCTTTGTCAGCCATCTGACGGTCATTATGGATCATTCCGATACCGCGCCGGCAACCACGCCCGCCAAGGCGCAGCGGGTGCTGGTGCTACAAGGCGGCGGCGCGCTCGGCTCCTACCAGGCCGGCGCGTTTCAGGCGCTGTGCCGTGCGGGCTTCGAGCCGGAATGGATTGCGGGCATTTCGATCGGCGCCATCAATGCCGCGATCATTGCCGGCAACGGCCCCGAAAAGCGTGTCGATCGCCTCAAGGAATTCTGGGAGATGGTGTCATCCCCGGTGCCGTGGAATCCGATCTCAAATGGCGAACGTGCGCGCTCGTTGTTCAACGAAACCAGCGCGGCGCTGATTGCCACGTTCGGCGTGCCGGGCTTCTTCACGCCGCGCATTCCGCCGGCGCCGTTGTGGCCGCCGGGCAGCCAGCAGTCGCAGAGCTATTACGACACCGCGCCGCTGAAGAAGACGCTGGAGCGGCTGGTCGACTTCGATCGTATCAACGATCTGAAGACGCGGCTCAGCATCGGTGCGGTCGGCGTAGCCTCGGGCAACCTCAAATATTTCGACAATTTCGAGTTCAGGAAGCTCGGCAAGAAAATCGGCCCGGAGCACATCATGGCCTCCGGCGCGCTACCGCCCGGATTCCCTTCCGTCGAGATCGAGGGCGAGCACTATTGGGACGGCGGCATTGCCTCCAACACGCCGCTCGATCACGTGCTGGGCGAGGAGACCAACCGCGATCTCCTGATCTTCCAGGTCGACCTGTTCAGCGCGCGCGGCGACCTGCCGACGTCGCTCCTGGAAGCAGCCGAGCGCGAAAAGGACATCCGCTATTCCAGCCGCACCCGCATGACCACCGACAAGAACAAGCAGGTGCACAATGCGCGCAAGGCGTTGCGCGAGCTGCTCGGAAAGCTGCCCGATGATCTCAGGAACGATCCGGCGGTGGCCGTCCTCTGCAACGCGGCCAGGGAAAACACCGTCACCGTGGTGCACCTGATCTACAAGAGCAAGAACTACGAATCCTCGTCGAAGGATTACGACTTTTCGCATGTCGCGATGATCGAGCACTGGGATGCGGGGGTCCGCGACGTTCATCTGTCGATGCGTCACAAGGATGTGCTCGAGCGCCCGCAATCTGGCCAGACCATGATGGCATACGATATGACGGGGGATGTTCCCAGGTCCCCCGGGAGCAAGCAGGAGTGAATGCAATGGGTATATTAAAGGGCAAGACTGCTGTCGTGACCGGTTCGACCAGCGGCATTGGACTGGCTTACGCGCGCGCTTTCGCCGGTGCCGGCGCCAATGTCGTGCTCAACGGCATGGGCGTGCCGGCCGATATCGAGCGGGAGCGCTCCGGCATCGAGACCGACTTCAAGGTCCGCGCCGTGCATTCGCCCGCCGACATGACCAAGCCGGCCGAGATCGCCGAAATGATCGCGCTCGGCGAGAAGACTTTCGGCTCGGTCGATATTCTGGTCAACAACGCCGGTATCCAGTTCGTCGCCCCGATCGAGGAGTTTCCGATCGAGAAATGGGACGCGATCATTGCAATCAATCTTTCATCGGCATTTCATGCCATTCGCGCCGCCGTGCCGGGCATGAAGAAGCGCGGCTGGGGCCGCATCATCAACACGGCGTCAGCGCATTCGCTGGTGGCTTCGCCTTTCAAGTCGGCCTATGTCTCGGCCAAACATGGCATCGCCGGGCTGACAAAAACGGTGGCGCTGGAGCTTGCGACCTTCAAGATCACCTGCAACTGCATCAGCCCGGGTTATGTCTGGACACCGCTGGTCGAGCACCAGATCCCCGAAACCATGAAAGCGCGCAACATGACCAAGGAGCAGGTCATCAAGGACGTGCTCCTTGACGCGCAGCCGACCAAGGAGTTCGTGACATCAGAGCAGGTCGCAGCACTGGCGCTGTTCCTGTGCGGCGACGATGCCGCCCAGATCACCGGCGCCAATTTGTCGATCGACGGCGGCTGGACCGCGGAGTAGGGGATGCAACGGCCCGGGAGCGCCTAGCGCCTAATGGGCGGTGCTCCCGGTCACGGCTGCAATACTCTCCCGCGAAAAATGCAGCTCGTTGAAGGCAAGCTTGCTGGCGACCAGAATCAGAACCGAGGCCAGCACCAGTCGCAGCACCGTCTCCGGCACGCGGACTGCACAGTAGCTGCCGATCACGATGCCGGGCAGGGAGCCTATCAGCAGCACACCCATCAGCGCCCAATCGACCGACCCAAGCGCCCAGTGGCCGATGCCGGCGACCAGCGTCAGCGGTACGGCGTGCGCGATGTCGGAGCCGACGATGTTTGCCATCGGCAGGCGCGGATAGAGCAACAGGAGCGCGGTGACACCGACTGCGCCGGCGCCTACGGACGAAATCGACACCAGCACGCCGAGCGCAACGCCGACCACCACGGTCGCGCGGGCGGTCGTCACGTCGTCGAGCAGCTCCATGCGCCGGCGGTATCGATCCATGATCGCCTTGCGGAAGATCAGCGATGTCGCGGTGAGGACAAGCGCAAAGCACAGCACCAGATTGACCAGGCTGCGAGCAGATTCCCCATTGAGGTCGAGCTGCCACAGGACCAGCAATGTCACCATGCTTGCCGGGATGCTGCCGCTGGCGAGGCGGATCACGGCCGGCCAGTGAACGCTGCGGGCAAGGCCATGCACCAGGCTGCCGCCGGTCTTGGTCGCCGCGGCGTATAGCAGATCGGTGCCAACGGCCGTCGACGGGTGGACGCCGAACAGCAGGATCAGCAGCGGCGTCATCAGCGAGCCGCCGCCGACGCCGGTCATCCCGACCAGCAGGCCGACGCCGAATCCCGAGGCAACGTAGAGTGGGTCAATCATTTCCGGGCGCAAGTTCCATTCGCATGTGCGAACATATATCAACGCGGGGGATAAACGTCCTATCGATGGCAGGGGACGGGGTGAAATAAGAATATTTCATGCGCGCATCGGAATCCGGTGGTTATTTTCCCCAAATTGCCGGTGCAGGGCGATACCGATGTTCTGCCATCGCCGAGGGTGCTGGGGATCAGGCGGAACCCGACTAGCCGATCGTGTTCACAGGCCGTCGCGACGTGTGTCGGATAGATTTCGTCGAGATCAGCGAGCGCTCGTCTCGAATAGACGAGCTTCATGCCCGGCGAAATTTTGCAAATGCCGCCGCGATCTCACCTTCGGTGGCGGCCTCACCGGCATCGATCGAGGCGATCGCTGCGTCGATGATCCGCAGTTCTTCCTGGGTCGCCTGATAGTCCTGCCCTTGCAACTCATTCTCGATCTGGTTTGCGATTGCAACGAGCTCGTCCTGCGCCTCTTCAGGCCAAGTTTGAACGCGCTCCAGCAAATTCTTCAGATCGGTTGCAGTCATGGGAAGAATATATCATGCAGGCGGCTGTCTTCCAACCGCTCCAGTGGGCTCCAGGATCAACGCTTCCCGAACGCCAATACGTGCAGCCCGAGCCGCCGGCGCACGATCCAGAACAGAAGCACGGTTTCGAACGCCAGCGAGATCGAGGTCGCAGCCGCCGCACCGTGGCCGCCGAAACGTGGCACCAGCAACACGCAGAGCGCGAGGTTCATCACAAAGGCCAGCGCATAGGCCAGTGCGCAGATGTGCTGGTGGCCGAGCATATTGAGCAGCCGCTCGACCGGGCCGATCGCGGCGCGCACCAGAAGTCCAACCGCAGCAATGAACATGATGTCGTAGCCGACCACGAATTGCGGACCGAACAGCCACAGCAGCGGCTTGCCGAGTGCCAATAGCGCGATGGTGGCGGCGAGCGACGGCCAGAACGTCCACTGGATCGCGTGCGCCACATAGGCTGACAGCCGCTCCTTGTCGCCCTGCGCGTGATATTCGGCAAAGCGATGCGCCGTCGTTGCCGCCATCGCATAGTGAATGAAGGAGACCAGCGCCAGCGTCTTTATCACGGCGAAGTAGACGCCGACCTCTTCCGAGGAGCGGAATTGCTGCAGCACCAGCACGTCGGTGTAGGAGAGCAGCAGGTAAAAACTCTCGACCATCAGGATCGGCAGCGAGATGGCGAGCCAGCCGCGGAAATCATAGGCCCTCGCGCCGGGCTCGACATGGTTGCCGAGCTTGCGGTTCAGCACGATCATCTGGCCGATCATCGCGATCCATACCGCCGCGGCGCTCGCCAGCATCGCGGCGGTGGCGCCGAGATTGAAGCCGAGCACGACGGCGCCGGCGGTCAAGCCGATGATCAGCGATTGCCGCACGATGAATTGCGGCATCAGGCCGAGCCGCATCCAGTCATGCGAACGGGCGATGCCGTCCTGGGTGTTGGCGACGACGAACGCCGGCAACGTCAGGCAGCCGACATAAAGCGGAACGATCGCGTTGGCGTCGATCCACGGCGACAATCCTTTCACCACGCCGGCCAGCAGCAGCGAGATGATCGAGGAAACGATGAACGTCATCCAGCGGCTGCCGGAGAGAAAACCGCGCAGCAGCGCATGCTCGCCGCGGGTACGATATTCCGGAATGATCTTCTGCGCGGATGCCGAAATGCCGAAATCCATCATGCTGCCGAGCAGCAGCACCCAGGTCCAGACATAAACATAGACACCGTAATCCGAGCCGCCCATCCAGCGCGCCAGCAGGATCTGCGAGAAATAGGCGAGGGCGGCACTGAGCACGCGGATGATGAAGATGGTGCCGGCGAGCCGCTTTGTGACGGAGGCCTCATGGGAGCCGCCGAGCAGCGCGCGCAGGCGCGCGATCAGGCCGGCTGGCGGAGCGGTTGCGGATTGCGTATCCATTACGGCCACAAGGGTGCATCCCCGAAACGCGCCGCGAGGTGGCGGCGATGGCCGGATGTATCAACCATTCGTTAAGATTCGGTTGGGTGGGCTGTCTTTGCACTCGTCATTCCGGGGCGATGCGCAGCATCGAACCCGGAATCTCGAGATTCTCAGGTGCGCAATTGCGCACCATAGTTCGCACTTCGTGCGCCCCGGAATGACCCTTCGGGTCAATTCAAACTGACATTGAATTCGTAAGCCCGGTCGCCGCCGACCAGCGTCAGCTTCAGCGCGGCGCCTTCCGGGGTGGCGCCGGGCGGCAGGCCGTCAAGTTCGAAGGCAAAGCGCTTGACGCCGGGCGGGCTGTTGTCAACGAGCTTTGGAACCGGAAGCGCCCAGTCGGGCGTCGGCCCCTCGACGAACAGGCTGACCTCCTTGGCCTCGGGCGCGGTCACGTCGACCAGCACGTTGTTCTTTCCCTCGCGTTTGATGTCGCGGATGGTCAGCGGATTGGAGTCGCCGATATTGGCGGGCTTCGGCACGGTATTGAGCGCATCGGACAGATTGCCGTCCTCGGTGCTTGCCACGCTGGAAAATGCGAGTTCGGCCTGGGCGTCGACGGGAATGCAGATCTTGTCGCAGACCGCGTAGCTGATATGGGCCCGCAGCGTCACCGGCTTGTCGGCATTCTTGGCGACGATCCGCAGCGGCAGCACGACCTGCTGCTTGTATCCCAGCGCGGTGCCGCCTGCGCCGTCGTCAAATTTCATCGGCGCCGGCCACAGCACGGTCACGGCTTCGACATTATCTGACTTGGAGAAGTCGAAGCGGGGAGGTACGCCAGAATCGCCGGGTGTCCGCCAATAGGTCTTCCATCCCGGCTGCAACTGGATTGCAACGCCGCCGAGCAGCACCGTACCGCTGCGCGAACCCGCCAGCAGCCGCACCGCGGAATGCGTGTCGCGTTGCCATGGCGAGGCATCCTCGGCGCGAACCTCCGACGTCGCACACGCGACATATAACGCGGCGACGCCGAGTGCGGCGCGCAAGGGAACTATGACGCTCATGGCACGTCTTTACAGGCAAGTTTCGAGGCAAACCATTGAATTGCGTGTGATCGGACGCCCGATGGTGCCGGAAGCTTGATTGACAGAAACCGTACCCGATATCAGGATATGAGCCAGCAAGAGAAAGGCCTTTGCGGATGAGCCCTGAAGGCAAGACATCGAAGCCTGTCCGCCGCAAAGCCGCCGCCTTTGGCGATCATTCGCCCAGCGACGGCTACCTGGACGGCCGGCTGTTGATTGCCATGCCGGTCATGGGCGATCCGCGCTTCGAGCGCTCCGTCATCTATATGTGCGCGCATTCGTCGGAAGGGGCGATGGGGATCATCGTCAACCGTCCGGCCGGCAGCATCGATTTTCCCGGTCTGTTGGTGCAGCTCGACATCATCGAAAGTGCCGACCAGATCAAGCTGCCGGAGAACGCCGAGACCATGCAGGTGCTGAAGGGTGGCCCGGTCGATACCGGCCGCGGCTTCGTGCTGCATTCGAGCGATTTCTTCATCAAGGATGCGACACTCAACATCGACGACGGCATTTGCCTGACCGCCACGGTGGACATCCTCAAGGCCATCGCCAAGGGCACCGGGCCGAAGCATGCTATCCTGGCGCTGGGCTATGCCGGCTGGGCGCCGGGGCAGCTCGAGAACGAGATCCAGCACAATGGCTGGCTGCATTGCGACGCCGACCCGGATTTGATCTTCGGCGATGACGTCGAAGAAAAATACCAGCGCGCGCTGCGCAAGATTGGCATCGATCCCGGCATGCTGTCGAACGAAGCCGGGCACGCGTAGATCCGATTTGTAGGGTGGGCAAAGCGAAGCGTGCCCACCATTCAGAGCAACGGTCGTTGAGAGATGGTGGGCACGGCGCAAGTGCGCCTTTGCCCACCCTACGGCTGCGGCTACTTACTCCGCCGCCTGCTGCTGCACCGTCGGCTCGGTGCCGGCCACGGTAGCGCGGCGCATGTCGCGCGGCTGCGACTGGTCGTAGCGGCGCACGCGGTGCATGGTCTGGCGGTTGTCCCACATCACGAGGTCATGCACGGTCCATTTGTGGATGTGGACGAATTCCGGCTGCGTGGCGTGCTCGGTCAGATCGCGCAGCAACAGCCGCGCTTCGGGCATGCTCATGCCCATTATCGCGCCCGCATGCGATGACAGATACAGCGACTTGCGGCGATGCACCGGGTGCGTCCGCACCAGCCGCTGCAGCACCGGCTTGAACATCGCCTTTTCCTCGTCGGAATAATCCAGGAAGCCGAGCGAGCCGCGCGAATACATCAGCGAATGCTCGCAGATCAGGTCCTCTATCTCGGCCTTGGTCTCGTCGTCGAGCGCGTCATAGGCCGCGCGCATGTCGGCGAATTCGGTGTTGCCGCCCTTCGGGTTTACCACCCGCGCCGACAGCAGCGAAAATTTTGCCGGGATCGGGCGGAACGAGCTGTCGGAATGCCACAGGCAGTTGCCGAGGTTGAACAAATGGGTGCGATGGTCCTTCGGCAGCGGCTTGCCGTCCTTGCCGAGGTTGGAGACGTCGTTGAGCCCGGATGTCAGCCGGTAGTCTTCCTTTTTGGTCACGGTGCCGCCACGCGCCTTCTCGCGCTGGCCGAAATTCAGCGCAAAGGCCAGTTGCTGTTCGTCCGTGATGTCCTGGTTGCGGAACAGCAGCACGGCATATTTGTCCATGCCGGCTTCGATGTCGGCCGCTTCCTGTGGGGTCAGGGGGTTGCGCAAATCAACGCCCGAAACCTCGCCGAAAAAATGCGGATGAAGCTGCCGGATCGTGACCGTCATGGCGTTTCTCCAGGATGCGGCGGGCGGCTTGTCCCGCTCTGTTTGTGAGAAAAATTACTCCCCGAAATGTCCAAGTCAACGCTGCGGGTGCATGCCCGCTACGCGTTTCGCGCCATCAGGCCGCCGTCGACCGGGATCACCGCGCCGGTCAGGAACGAGGCGGCCGGCAGGCACAGGCTCAGCGTCATGTGCGCCACTTCCTCCGGATCGCCGTAGCGGCCGAGTGCGGTGCGGCGCTTGGCGTAGATCGTCTTGTGCTCCTCGGAAATCCGCTCGGTGATCGCGGTGCGGATCGGGCCCGGGCAGATGCAGTTCACGGTGATGCCCTCGCGGCCGAGCTCGACGGCGAGCGAGCGGGTCAGGCTGGTGACGCCGCCTTTCGCAGCGGAGTAAGGGCTGTGCAGCGCGGTGGCGCCGAGCGCCTCGGTGGAGGCGATGTTGACGATCCGCGGGCATTTCGACCGGCGCAGATGCGGCAGCGCGGCGCGGATGATGCGGGGATGCGCGGTCAGCATCACGGCGAGCGCCCTGTCCCAGGCGGCTTCATAACCGTCATCGTCGATTGCCAGGCGCACGGAGATGCCGGCATTGTTGATCACGATATCGAGCGAGCCGAAATGCGCGGCCACGCCGTTGACCACCTTGGTAATGTCGTCGGGATTGGCGACATCGAGCGCCCACGCTTTCGCCGCGCCGCCCGTTGCCGCGATCTCGCTAGCGACGGCCTGCGTCGCCTCGGCATTGAGATCGGTGACGGCGACATTGGCGCCCTCGGCCGCGAACACCAGTGCCGTGGCGCGGCCCATGCCGCTAGCGGCGCCGGTGACGAGAACGGTCAGGCCTTTGACCGAGCGGCTGAGCTGTTTGAAATCTGACATGATGCGATCCGGACAGAGATGCGAGGCACGTTGCAGGATTGACAAGGCTGGCACCGATCCGCAGACAGGTCAAACCAAGCCAAAGCACAAGCAAGAAAAGGAGCGCGGGGATGAACGAACTGGATTTCAGCGGCAAGCAGGTGCTGGTGGTCGGCGGCTCCAGCGGTATCGGCAACGGCATCGCGCAGGCTTTTCGCGCCAAGGGCGCTCGCGTCGCCGTCTGCGGCACCCGTGCCGGCGCTGCCGACTACTCGCCTGACGAAGGCTCGCATCTCGAAGGGCTCGACTATTTCCGGCTCGACGTCAGCGACGCGCGGGCCATTGAATCGCTGCAGCCGTCCTTCGCGCAACTCGATGTACTGATCCTTGCGCAAGGCGCGGTGATCTACCGTCGCGGCGAATTCGAGATGGATGGTTTTCGCAAGGTGCTGGAAGTCAACCTGATGAGCCTGATGGCGTGTGCGACCAGATTTCAGACGATGCTGAGTGCGAGCAAGGGATCGCTGATCATCGTCAGCTCCACCGCCGCTTATCACTCCACCATGGGCAACCCGGCCTATAACGCCTCGAAGACCGGTGCGGTGGGCCTGACGCGCACGCTCGGCGAGGCGTGGGCCGAGAACGGCATCCGCGTCAACGGCATCGCGCCGGGTCTGGTCGACACCAAGATGACCAAGGCGACAACGGCCAATCCGAAACGCCTCGAAGGCGCGCTGGAGCGGATACCGCTGAAGCGGCTCGGCACGCCGGCCGACATGGCCGGCGCGGCGCTGTTCCTGGCCTCGCCGCTTGCGTCCTACATCATCGGCCAGACCATCGTGGTCGATGGCGGGCTGATTTTGTGAGTCCGGTGCTGTGAGTAAAGGGCGTTTCGAGCGCCAGGAACCCGACCGGGTCTTGCTGGTTACATCCTCTGAAAACAGGAGTAACCGCGATGGACAAGGATCGGATTGCCGGCTCGGCCAAGGATTTTGCAGGTAAGGTTGAAAGCACGGTGGGCGACATGGCTGGCGACGCCAAGACGCAGGCCGAAGGCCGCGCGCGTGAAGCGGCGGGCACGGTGCAGAATCTCTACGGCCAGGCCAAGGACGCCGCCCGTGACGCCACTGACGCTGCCGTCAATTATGCCAAGGATGCTTATGAGAACAGCGGCGACACTGTTCGCAGCGGTCAGAAAGCGGTGGCGAAAACGGTGCAGGAAAATCCGCTCGGCGCGCTGTTGGTCGCAGGCGGGATTGGATTTGCGCTGGCGCTGTTGATGACGCGCCCGCCACGCCGTCCGCCGCCGCGCTGGCGTTACTACGGCTGAGCGCGCGTTTGGCTAACCCTTCGCCGTTGCCCGGCGTGCAGTCGCGTACCTGGAGACGCGCCTTGGCGCAGGCCCGGAACTCCTACTCATGATCGTGATGGATACTCCGATGTGCAAATTGCACATCGGAGCGCGTCGCTGTACGACGCCCCGGAATGAAATTATCGCGTGAAATTGCCCGGCGGAACTTCGGCCGATCGTCCGACATTACCCGGCGGGCGCGGCGCGCCTGGAGCAAACGGTCCACGCGGCGGCGCGGCTGCGGGAGGCGGCGCGGGCTGGCGCGGAGCTGCGCCGAAACCGCCGAAGAAATCGCGCAGCGATGGCCCGTTGTTTTGCGCCGGCCGGATCTGCATCGGTGGCGGCGGCGGCGGTCTCCTCTGCTGCAGCGTTTGCTGCGGCGGCGGTAGCAAGAGCTGTTTTTGTCCGGGCGCTGGCGTTGCTGTTCCGCTCGGCGAGACGGCCGCGACCGGCGTATCGCCCTTGGCCTGCTCGCGGCCGATTTCCCGGCGGGGCCAGGCGTAATCGTCGGCGCGGCCCGCCGGCGCGGCCAACGCTTCACCCTTCACCAGCGTGCGCGCCGCGAGCGCATCGACTGCCGCCGGACGCGAGCCGGGGCCACCCAGCAACTGATCGGTGCCGACGGAAGAGGCCACCAGCGGCATGACCGGTCCGGCCAATGGACGCGGCGCCGGCTGGCCGGGCGCGACACTGGCCTCCGGTGTTGTCGGCTCGATCGGCACGGCGATCGGTCCGGAGCGCGCGGCCAGCAGGCGCGTCACCTCGCGCTCGACATAGTGTGCGAGCTTGCGTGCGCCGGGCTTGGTGAAAAAGACGCCGTCGGCGGTGCGGAGCTGGCGGATCTGGCCTTCGAAGTCGGGACCCTTTTGCAGGAAGCGGCCCGCTTCATCGACAAAGCCGTCCCAGATGTCGACATAGGTGATGCCGGCCTTGCCGGCGCCGTCGCGATACAGCGCATCGAGGAACAGCATGTCCGCGGTTCCCTTTTGGCCGCGGATCGCAGGCAGACCGACCCACAACACCGGCACGCCTTTGGTTTTCAGCACGCCGATTAGCTCTTCGATCTTCTTGGCGTAGAGTTCGACCCAGCGCTCGTCGCGAAACTCGTAGAGCCCGCTGCCCGGGCGGGCGTTCTTCTCGGGCGTGGCGGTTTGCGGCGTATCGTTGTCGGGGGCATCGTCCGGCGACAATTCGGCGTCGACCGGCTTCTCGTCGCGCTTTGCAGCGTCCGTCGAACCCTCCGGTTTCGGCTTGGCGTCGCCGGGCTTGCCATCCGTCTTGCCGCGCGCGTCTTTCTTTTCCTTTTCGTCCTTCTTGTCGGTCTTCTTCTCGGTGACCGCCTCGCGGATCGCCACGCGGTCGTTGAGGCCGAGCATGACCACGATGGCGTCGGGCTTTTCGGTGGCGAGGATGGCCTTGGCGGCTGCGGCCCAATCGGCGGGCTCGCCGCGCGGCTGATATTTGATCAGGCCGGAGACGGTCTTGTGCTTGCGGATCACGCCCATATCGGGCTGCTCGGAATAGGCGTCTTCCAGGCCATAACCGAGCCAGTCGGCCATGGCGTCGCCCAGCACCAGCACGTTACGTTCCGGAACCGTGTCGCGCTTGGCCGGTCCGGGCGCGCGGGAGAAATCCTGGCGCGGCGCCTGGGGCTGCTGCTGCTGTTGAAATGGCGCAAAGAAATCGCCGCCGAACCAGCCGCCGCCACGCTGCGGCGCTTGCCGCTGCGGCGAACCGCCAAAGCCGCCGAAATTGAAAAACTGCGCGGAAGCCGGTCCCACGATCCCGACCAGCATCGCGATCACGACCGCCAGCACGGCCAGCGGACCGGTATCGGTGAACACGCGCAAGAAGGACTTTGGCTTTCGCATCCGGCTCGGTCGCAAAATGGATCGTGAAGCGTCAAATATAGTAGCGGAATCGGGCCGCAAGCGGGCAGATTTTCCTCATAAGCCGGGGTTCCGGCCCGATCGTCAAGGCTTCTGCAAAATCGTGGCTTTCAGGGTTACTTTCGATCCCCTGAAGGCCGGTTTTCATAGCGTTGCCGAGCGAAGTGGAAGCCGGTTCACGTGAAGAAAACGCGTAAAAACAAAGGCCTACCGCCCGCGCAGGCGGTCCAGCACGTCGGAGGAGGCGAAGCCGTCCGCCGGCGTGCCGATCGAGGCCTGGAAGCTGCGCAGCGCCTCCCGCGTCTGGCCTCCGAACTGGCCGTCCGGCGTGCCCTTGTAGAAGCCGCGCTGGGCCAGCAATTGCTGCAGTTCCAGCCGCTCCGCCCGCGACAGCACCCGTTCCTGCCGCGGCCAAGGCTGCACGAACGGCGGCCCACCGCGCAGGCGGTCGGCGAAATGGCCGATGGCCAGCGCATAGGCCTCGGCCGGGTTGTATTTCATGATGACCCGGAAATTCTGCAGCATCAGGAAACCCGGCCCCTGCATGCCGGCCGGCGCCAGCAGATAGGCCTTTTCGGTCGAATCGGAGAAAGGCTTGCCATCGGTACGCCTTAGTCCCTGTTGCTGCCATTGCGCGATCGTCATCGCCTTGGACTTGTCCGCCAGCATGAAATCAAAGCCCTGCGGCAGCACCACCTCATAACCCCAGCTCCGGCCGGTCTGCCAACCGTCCTTCTTGAGGTTGTTGGCGGTCGACGCAATCAGGTCGGCGGCGTTGTCGACGACGTCGCGGCGGCCGTCGCCATCACCATCGACGGCGTAGCGCTTGAAGGCGGTCGGCATGAACTGCGTCGGTCCGAACGCGCCGGCCCATGAGCCGCGCATCTGTTCGGGACGCAGATCGCCACGGTTGAGGATTTCGAGCGCGGTCAGGAATTCGTCCTTGAAATAGGCCTGGCGGCGGCCGATGCAGGCGAGCGTTGCCGTCGAATTCACGACGTTCCGATCGCCCATCTGTGTCGAGTAGTTGGATTCGATGCCCCAGATCGACGCGATGATATACCGGTCGACGCCGTAGGCTTTCTCCGTCGCATCGAATTGCGGCTTGTATTTCGCGAGGATCTCGCGGCCTTTGGCGAGGCGGTTGTCGTTTACGAGGATGTCGAGATAGTCCCAGATCGCCTTGGTGAATTCGGGCTGCGAATCCATCAGGTCCATGATGCGCAGATCAGGCTCGAGTCCAGCAGTGAAGCGCTGGAAATTTTCCTGGGTGATGTTGCGGCGTGCGGCATCAGGCCACATCGAGGCGACGCAATTTGGAAAGTTTGCGGCCGCCTGGCGGATCGCGCTTGCGGTCATCAGCGGATGACCAGAGGCGCCGTCCTCGCCGCTCCAGGGCGGCGGGCCGCCGTCGGGGCCGGGCGCGACCTGCGGGGTGAGCGCGGATTTTGGCCCAGAGAAGAGGTTGCCGAGAAAGTTCGAAACCCCGTTGTTGTCAGAGGATTGCGCGTAAGATGGGCTGACAAAAGCGCTTCCGCTGGAACACAGCAGCGTCGCCGCGATTATGATCACGCCGGCTCGATTGCTCATCGCTCGTTCAGCTAGGCACATGCAGTGTCCGTCCGTCGTTCTCACCCCGGTTCAAAAGGCCCGGTCGCGGTTTCCAATAGTTTAACAGAGGGCAATTTGTTGTCGCCTCCGGCGCGCGCAAGGGCAGGTGCAAGAGGAGGCGAACCGCCACCATACATCCGCCTTTGTTGGGGGGTGCAAACCGGCTATCAACGTGCAATCAAAGGACTTTCCTTATTGCCAAATTTCTCAGTATCAAGGCTCCCGATCTCCCATGAAAATCCGTAAAGCCGTTTTCCCGGTCGCCGGTCTCGGCACGCGCGTCCTTCCCGCCACCAAGGCGATGCCGAAGGAAATGCTGACCATCGTCGACAAGCCGCTGATTCAATACGTGGTGGACGAGGCCAAGGAGGCCGGCATCGAGCATTTCGTCTTCGTCACCGGGCGCAACAAGGGCGTGATCGAGGATCATTTCGACCGGATGTTCGAACTCGACACAACGCTCGCCGCGCGCGGCAAGAAGGCCGAGCAGGATATCCTGGCGCGCGATCAGCCGGAGGCCGGCGCCATGAGCTTCACCCGCCAGCAGGCGCCGCTCGGTCTTGGGCACGCGGTCTGGTGCGCGCGCGACATCGTCGGTGACGAGCCGTTCGCGGTGGTGCTGCCGGACGAACTGGTGCTCAATAGTCCGGGTTGCCTGAAGCAGATGATCGAGGCAGCAAGCAAGCTCGGCCCCAAGTCCAACCTGCTCGCGGTGGAAGCGGTGCCTGACGATCTCACCCATCAATATGGCATCTGCGGCGTCGGCAAGCGCCTCGCCAAGAACTTGTTCGAGGTCGATGGCATGGTGGAGAAGCCGCCGAAGGGTACGGCCCCATCAAATCTCTCGATCACCGGGCGCTACATCCTGCAGCCGGAAATCTTTGAGATCCTGGAGACGCAGGAGCGCGGTGCCGGCAACGAGATCCAACTCACCGATGCGATGAAGACGCTCGCCAAGGCGCAAAGCTTCTACGGCGTCGAGTTCGAGGGCGAGCGCCACGATTGCGGCTCCAAGTCAGGCTTCCTGCGCGCCAACATCGCCTACGGCATGGCGCGCGCCGACCTGCGCGACGGCCTGCGCGCCGAGATGAAGAAGTATCTGGAGAAATGACGGGAAGAGCGCCTTCGCTCTTGCCGTCATTCCGGGATGGTCCGAAGGACCAGACCCGGAATCTCGAGATTCCGGGTTCGATGCTTCGCATCGCCCCGGAATGACTGACCCTAAGCCACCAGCGCGAGCTGCGGGATCGCCGCGACCACCGACTGGTTGCGCCCATTGGCCTTGGCGGCGTACAGCGCCTTGTCGGCCGCTTCGATCAGATTGGTCCAGTCGATCGCCGCCGTGGGCGTCACGCTCGCCACGCCGATGCTGACCGTCGTGACGGGATCTTCCGACCATTGCACGACTTTCGCACGGATGGTTTCGGCGACGGCGAATGCTTCCACCACCGAAAGGCCCGGCAGGAGCACCGCGAATTCCTCGCCGCCATACCGCGCCGGACAATCGCCGGCCCGCCGCACCGAGTCTGAAATACAGATCGCAATGCCGACCAGCACCTGATCGCCGGCCTGATGGCCGAACGTATCGTTGTAGGCCTTGAAATGGTCGGCATCGATCATCAGCACCGCAACGGCGGTCTGGTTGCGCGCCGCCCGCCGCCATTCCGCGTCGATCTCGATATCGAATTTGCGCCGGTTCTTGAGGCCAGTCAGCGCGTCGGTGGTTGCCAGCTCTTCCAGCTTGTCCTCGGCTTCCGCGCGGCGGCGGATCTCGCGCGCGAGAAACAGCGTGGTACCGACCACGAACAGGATCAGCACCAGCATGATTGCGCCGATCCGGATCACTTCCCGGTGCCAAAGGTTGAGGATCGTCGAGAGCGGCTTTCCGACCACGACAAAAAACAGACTGGTGCTGCCGCTTCGAACGTAAAGCCGCGGCGTCGGATCGACCGGCCCGACGCCCGCATAGGCCGCGCCTTCCTTCAGATTGTCCGCGCGCCAGCTCGGCCGCTCGGCCAGATTCTTTCCGATGACTTCGATGTCGAACGGCGTCCGCATGATGATGGTTCGGTCGCGGCGCAGCACGGTGATCGTATCGCCGGGATTGAGCGTGAGCCGGCCGAACAGTTCGTGGAAATAGCTGAAACGAATCGAGCCCACCACGACGCCCATGAAGCCGCCGTCGGAATCGTTGATGCGCCGGCTGAACACGACGGAATAGGCGCTGCGACGCAGCATCGGGCGGCTCATGTAAAGGCCGACATCGGGATTGGCGCGATGAACCTGGAAATAGTCCTCGTCGCTGCGATTCTCCGGCGCCGGGTCGAGGCTTGCCGCATCGTGTGTCAGGTTGCCTTGCGCGTCGAACGCCTGGATCACGCCGAAATGTTTGGCGGTGGCGGCATGATCGAACAGGATCAGGTGCTGGATCTCCCTGGTGACGCCCTTGATCTCCGGCATCACAAGGTTACTGGCGACGGCGCGCAGCGAGAGGTCGTAAAGCTCGATGTTCCGGCTGATGTCGGCATCGATGCCGGCGGCGAGATTTTCCAGGGTCTGGCGCGCGAGTTCCTCCTCGCCGCGGCGCATGTCGAGCATGACGCTGGTGCAGATCGCGGAGAAGCCGATCACGGTCGCGATCGATGAGGCGATCAGGAGCTTGGTCGACAACCGCCAGCGTCGGCGGCCGGAGACTTTCCCGAACCAACCCCTTCCGGCTACGTCGCTTTGCCGTCCGAATAGCATCGTCTGTTCCCGCTATCCGGTATGCGCCTGATAAATTGTTGCGGCCTTAAGCGGCGAGCGCGATATGATAGAGAGTTAACGGCTGGTTGCCGGCGCCGACGGTTTTATGCAAATCGCCATTGGGGACACGCTTGAACGTTTACGACCCGTTACGGGACTACCTGAAGGCGCAGACGCTTTCCGAATTCGTGCTGAGCTTCGAACAGATCGAGGAAATCATCGATGCCGCGCTGCCGCGTGCCGCCCAGCGCGCGTCGTGGTGGGAAACGCTGCGCAGCCCGCAGGAGAAGATGCCGCAGCGCGAGGCCTGCCTGGAAGCCGGCTACATTGCGACGCGACAGGCTGACGCGAAAAGCGTGAAGTTCAAGAAGATGCCGGTGAGGCGGTGAGGGGCGCCGTTCGCCCGTCATCACCGGTGCATGCAGCGCCGCGTTCCGTGCAGGATATTGATTGGTATCGAGTACGCCAGCCGCGCTTCTTCTTGTTGGAATCATTTTCCAGACGCTGGCCCTACCGTCGCCTCAATTTGGGTCGCACTTAAACGACAAGAAGAAAATTGATCGTGGGAGGATGGCGATGAGTCGGACGACATGGTCGTTTGGGCGTCGCACGCCTGTCAGTCTCTGATGGCCACGGCGAGAGCCGATGACCGCGGCCGCGACATCGAGAATTGATGGTGCTCTTGATCGGACAGGATGGGCTGCGCAGCCGGGCAGATCCCGGTTTCTGGTGCTCGGACTGGTCGCCGGACTTGGGTTGACGCCGGGCTACGCTGCTGCAGGCGAAGCGCTACAGGTGACGAACGCCCGGGTGCCGGCTTCCGACGAGGTCGGTGTTGATCTCCCACTCGTGATGACGATCAAAAATGATGCGGCCGAAGCCGACGCGATACTGCGCGTCCGCTGTCCGTTTGCGAATTTCTCCGTAAGACACACCGTCGATCGCGGCGAAGGGGCGCCCGCCATGCGCGAGATCAAGTCGATTCCGATTCCGGAAAACCGGACGATCGAACTCACGCGAGACGGATATCACGTGATGCTGCTCCAGACGCGGCAGAAGCTCGTCGACGGCGAGAAGTTCACATGCGCCGTCGTTTTCCAGAAAGCCGGAACCAAGGAAACGGAGGTGCAGATTTCACGAATGCCTTGATCGTGACAGCGGACTGTTGAAGCCCGCTGAATGGGGCCCGTCAGCGAAACGCCCGGATATGCCGGACGCTCAATCCAACATGAACTGCCAACAAGAACTTGCCAGCAAGGAGGGCATTACTCATGGAGCGATCTTCAGGTCACACAAGAATGTTGATGCGAAGCTGTCTGCTTGCCGCAGCAGCGGCTGCCGCAAGCGCGATGGGCGCACTGCCTGTCTCCGCCGCGGATGAGGTCAGTCAGGAGCGGCTGCTCAACGTCGACAAGGAGCCGGGCAACTGGCTTCATCATCATCAGAATTACTCGGCTCACCGGTTCTCCACGCTGAAGGAGATCAACCGCGATAATGTGAAGAACCTGAAGGTCGCCTGGACCATGCACCTCGGCGGCATCGAAGGCGGCGGCATCTGGAGCCATGGCGGGCTGGAAGGTACGCCGATTGCAGAGAACGGCTTTCTCTACGTCACCGATGGATGGGGTTCGGTCTACAAGATCGATGCGCATGGCGGCCGCGGCGTGCTGGTCTGGAAGATGGATCCCAAGACGGACCGTGACTGGGCTGGTGCCGTGGCATGCTGCGGCGTCGACAACCGCGGCGTCGCGTTGTGGGGCAATCTCGTCATTTCCCATACGCTTGATGGCCGGCTGATCGCGACCAACAAGGAGACCGGCCAGGTCGCCTGGCAGCGTACTGTCGCCGATCCCGACAAGGGCGAGGTGATCACCGGCGCACCATTGATCGTCAAGAACATGGCGATCACGGGCGTTGCCGGCGCAGAGTACGGCATCCGTGGATGGATCGCCGCTACCGACCTCTCGACCCAGAAGGAGGTCTGGCGCACCCATACAATCCCGGGCAAGGGCGAGCCCGGCAGCGAAACCTGGAAAGACAGCAACAACGCGGCTGCCGCCGGCGGTGGTTCGACCTGGGTGACCGGCACCTACGATCCCGCAACCGACACCATCATCTGGGGCATCGGCAACCCCGGACCGGACTGGGATAATGAATATCGGCCAGGCGACAACCTTTACACCGACAGCTCGCTGGCCCTTGACGCCACGACCGGCAAGATCAAGTGGCACTATCAGCACACGCCAAACGATCCCTACGACTACGACAGCGTGGCGGAAAACGTGCTGGTCGATGTCCCCGGGCCCAATGGTCCGCGGAAGCTCGCGCTCGAAGCGGACCGCAATGGCTTCGCCTATGCGATCGATCGCACCAACGGCAAGTTCGTCTGGGGTCTTCCGTTCGTCAAGAAAGTGACATGGACCAAGGGGCTCGACCCGGAGAGCGGAAAGCCGATCGAGTATGACCCGAACAAGCCCGTGCAGACCTATATCGCGTCGGTGACGCCAAGCCGCACCAACATGGAAACCGACATCTGCCCCGGCAACATGGGTGGCAAGAACTGGCCTCCGACAGCCTACAATCCGGATCTGAAGCTCTGGTACATCCCGGTGATCGAGAGCTGCAATCGCATCAAGGTTGAGGTGATGACGCCGGACAAACTGAAGCCGCGCGAGTTCTGGACCGGCGGCGGTCCGAGCCAGCCGTTCAAGATCACCGGCAGCGTGACTGCGATCGATGTGACGACCGGCAAGATCGCCGGAAAAATGGAAACGCCGTTCCCCAATTTGGGCGGCATCCTGGCTACTCCCGACCTCATCTTCACCGGTCAGCCATCCGGCGAAGTGCACGCGCTTGACGCCAAGTCATTGCAGAAGCTCTGGGAGTTCAACACGGGCGGCGGCGTCAACGCACCGCCGATGACCTTTACGGTCGATGGCAAACAGTACATCGCCATTCTGGTCGGCCTCGGCGGAGCCTGGGACAAGTGGTTCATCGATTCGACGCCCGAGCTGAAGAAGATTCAGCCGGGATCGATGCTCTACGTGTTCGCACTCTGACATCTCAAAAAAACGGAGGAGCCGCCACCGGCGGCCCCTCCTGCTCCTTCGACAAGAGATGCAATGATGATCTTCAATCGGTTCCCGGCGGCGGCAGGCGTGCTGCTTGCGATCGTCGTCGCACTGAATTTTTCGATGTCGGCCGCTGCTTACGGTCAGTCGGCGCAGGCGCCGGCCTCGGATCCGACCAATGCCGGCAAGACGGTGTTCAGTCGTGCAAACTGCGTCGGTTGCCACAAATGGCACGGCAATGGCGGTGGTGGTTATGGCGGAGATGCGCTGTCGTTGCGCAAGACCGAGCTGACGCGGGATCAGATCATTGAAACCGTCGGCTGCGGGCGGCCGGGCACGGGGATGCCGTTCTTCATGCGTGGCGCCTACGATGAGGTGAAATGCCACGACATGAACCGCCAGGATGCAGGGGCGCAGATGCCGCCCGAGGGTGGAACGTTTCTGCGACCGAAGGATATCGAAGCCGTCGCCGACTACGTGATTGCGCACATCAAGGGGGCTGGCGAACCCACTTACGCGGAATGCGTCACCTTCTTCTCAAGCACATCGCGGGTATGTGACGTCTACAAGACGCAGGCGCAGAAGCCAAATGACGCGGCCGTCAGCATGGGGAAGGGCCAGTGATGCACAGATTGAAGCTGCCAGGCGTTTTTGCTGCGGGCCTGCTTACCTGGCAGGCGATCGCGCTCGCGAGCTCTCCGGCACGGACCGAGGAATTCAGCGGCAACGATTTGCGTGATATTCGCCTTGGAATGGCCGCGACCGAATTGGCGGAGTCCGGTTACGTCGACTTCTCCTGCGCGGCGGATCCGAAGCGCACATTGACCGGCTGGAAGGATTGGCATGACTGCCCGGCCGACGCGAGTGGGACACGCGCGATCCGATTTGGTTATGATCCGTCGACCAGTCGGGACGGCACCATGGTGGCGGGTCACCCTGCGATACTAACCTTGCTGATCGACGATACCGGCCACATTGCTGGCTTGCAGATCGAGACCGATCCGAAGGCGCGTCTCTATATCAGGAAGAAGGCGTTTCTCCTGGGGCTACAGGCCAAGTCGCGCTACGGCTCGGATGGCTGGGCATGCACCGAGGGCCAGCCGGGCGCGGGAGACCAGCCGGTGGGAGGCGTCTATCTCAAGGAGCGCTGCACCAAGACGGTCAGCGGCCGCTCACTCGTTGTCGAACGCAACCTGTTCCGCCGACCCGATCAGGACATCAAGAATTTTGTCGACGAAACGCGGATCAGCATCCTGCGAGCAAAGGATTAGCTGACAATCGCTGATGCTGGCTGGATCAGCTCGCCGCTTCCAGCCGTTCTTCCGTCAATAGCCGCATCGCGGCATCGGCGTCCATCGGCTCGCCGAAAGCGAAACCTTGCGCGTATTCGCAGCCGAGCTGGTAGAGCTCGACCGCATCCGAATCCGTCTCGGCGCCTTCCGCCACCACGTCCATGCCAAGGTCGTGGGCAAGCGCGATGATCGATTTCAGGATCACCGGCCGCGTGCCGCGGCTGGTAGTGCGGACGAAGGACTGGTCGATCTTGATGGTGTCGAACGGGAAGCGCTGCAGATAGGCCAGCGAGGAATGGCCGGTGCCGAAGTCGTCCAGCGACAGTCCGGTGCCGAGTTCGCGGATCCGCGCCAGCATCTGCGCCGCGTGCTCCGGATTTTCCATCACCAGCGATTCCGTCAGTTCCAGCTTGAGCGTGCCGCGCGCCACCGACGAGCGCGACAGCACGGTGCGGATATCGTGGATCAGATCGTGGCGCAGCAATTGCCGCGAGGAGACGTTGACGGAGGCGAAAATCGGCTCGCGCGCGCGCATCGCGCGCTGCCAGACCGAGAGCTGCCGCGCGGTCTGGTCCAGCACGAACATGCCGAGATCGACGATCAACCCGATTTCCTCGGCGATCGTGATGAATTCGGCAGGCGACATCCGGCCGAGCTTGGGATGATCCCAGCGCGCCAGCGCCTCGAAGCCCGCGATCGAGCGATCCTCTAGCCGCACGATCGGCTGGTAGAGAATGGTGATTTCCTGCCGCTCGATGGCGCGGCGCAGTTCACTCTCCAGCGTCAGGCGGTCGGTCTTGCGGGCGCGCATCGCCGGCTTGTAGACGTCGATGCGGTCGCCGCCGATCCGCTTGGAGTGATACATCGCAAGCTCGGCGTCCTTGATGATTTCCTCGGTGATCTGCGTCTGCGGATCCGACAGCGCGAGCCCGATGGATGCGGTCAGAAAGATCTCGCGGTCGTTGAAGGCGATCGGGGCGCGGATGGTCTTGCGGATGGTTTCGGCAAAGGCGGTGATCCGCGCCGGATCCTGTTCCGATATCAGGATCAGGCCGAACTGGTCGCCGGCCAGCCGCGCCAGCGTGTCCTGGGGCTTGAGGATGCGCGTCAGCCGCCGCGCCAGCGTCAGCAGGATGGAGTCGCCGACCGCGATGCCGACGGAATCGTTGACCTGCTTGAAGCGATCGAGGTCGATCACCATCAGCGTCGGCCGCAGCGTCGGCATGCTCTTGACGAAATTGGCGACCGCGCCGAGGCGATCCATGAACAATTGGCGGTTGGGCAGGCCGGTGAGGTTGTCATGCACGGAGTCATGAAGCATGCGCTCTTCGGCGTTCTTGATTTCGGTGACATCGGTGAGCGTGCCGACCACGCGCGAGACCTCGCCGTCGGAGCCGACCACCGGGCGCGCCTTCAGCGCGAACCACATGAAGTGGCCGTCGGGCGTGCGCAGGCGGAAATCCTGCACCAGCCGGCCGCGGCGTTGGTCGAGCACGCTGTCGAGCGCGGCGCGGAAGCGATCCTGGTCGAGCGGGTGCAGCACCTCGAGCCATTTCGCGGCCGGGCCTTCCAGCGTGCCGCGCTTTAAGCCCAGCAGGCTTTCGGTCTCGGGACTCGTGAACACCTTGTCGGCGGAAACGTCCCAGTCCCAGATCAGATCGCCGGAGCCGGTCAGCGCCAGCGCGCGGCGCTCGACGTCGGAGACGATACCGGTGGTGGCGCCGCCACCGGCGAACGCGTGCTGCATGACCGTAAATCCGATCAGCATCACGATCAGTACGAGACCGCCGAGCAGCGCGGGCCCCACGATGTCATTGGTGACGCTTCCGGCCACGGTCATGCCGGCCGCGATCACCCAGACCACCAGCAGGAACCAGGTCGGGATCAGCAGCACCGCGCGGTCGAAACCGTGCGTTGAGAGATAGACGATCAGCGCAAAGCCGGCGAAGGCGATCAGGACCAGCGAGATGCGCGCAATGCCGGAGGCGACGGCGGGATCGAACAGCGCCAGCGCCACCAGCGAGCCGAGGAAGGCGAGCCAGCCGACCGTGATGTGGGAATAGCGCACATGCCAACGGCTGAGATTGAGATAGGCGAACAGGAACACCAGCAGCGTCGCCGCCAGGATCGCTTCACCCGCCGCGCGCCAGACGCGCTCGGCGTTGTTCGACATGTCGAGCACCTTGCCCCAGAAGCCGAAGTCGACGCCGATATAGACAAGCACCGCCCAGGCGAGCGCGGCGGCGGCCGGGAACATGATGCTGCCCTTGACCACGAACAGGATCGTCAGCACCAGCGCCAGTAGTCCGGAGATGCCGATCACGATGCCCTGGTAGAGCGTGAACGAGTTGACCTTGTCCTTGTAGGCGTCGGGTTCCCAGAGATAGAGCTGCGGCAATTTATCGGTGCGCAGTTCCGCCACGAAGGTGATGACGGCGCCGGGATCGAGCGTGAGGCGGAAGATGTCGGCGGTCGCGCTTTCCTGCCGCTCGGGGCGGTCACCGGTCGACGGCGTAATCGTGGCGATGCGCGACAGACCGAGATCGGGCCACAGCAGGCCCGACGACACGATGCGATAATGCGGGGCAACGATCAGGCGGTCGAGCTGGTCGTCGGTGTTGTTGGCGAGCGCGAACACCACCCAGTTCTGTCCGCCCTCGCGGGCGCGGACCTCGATGCGGCGGACGATGCCGTCAGTTCCCGGCGCCGTCGAAACCTGAATGCGGTCGGTCTCGCTGCGCTGATGATCGAGCACGGCGGTGAGATCGATTGCAGGCGCGTCGCTGCGGACGCTGACCGCGTCAATGGCATGCGCCGCAGGCGCCGCCGCAACAATCATGAGGCCCAGCGCAAGCAGCGCCAGGCACCTGATCAGACGCAATGTCAGTACTCCGCGACCAACGATTCTCCCGGCCCAGCGAACGGGTCGGCGTAGCCGCGATAAATGACATGAAAGCGAAGCAAATCAAAGGGTTTCCACCCACGCTTCGCTCTCGATCCGTTAAACCGCCAACACAATTTTGCCAATATGTGCGGAGGTCTCCATCCGCCGGTGCGCGTCGGCTGCTTTTTCAAGCGGAAACGAGCTGTCCATCAGCGGTTTTACGCGTCCTTCGCGCAATAGTGGCATCACCTTGGCCTCAATTGCCGCGACCATCGCCGCCTTATCCGCATTAGTACGGGGTCGCAGCGTGGAGCCGGTATGCGTAAGCCGCTTCACCATCACCTTGGCAATGTTAACGCTGACCTTGGGGCCGTTGAGCGTTGCAATTTGCACGATACGGCCATCGACCGCGGCCGCGTCATAGTTGCGATCGACATAGTCGCCGGCGACCATGTCGAGGATCAGGTTGGCGCCGACATTGTTGGTCTCCGCCTTGACCACGGCGACGAAGTCCTCCGTCTTGTAGTTGATCGCGCGATCGGCGCCGAGCTTCAGGCAGGCGTCGATCTTGTCCTGCGAGCCGACAGTCACGATCACCTTCGAGCCGAACGCCTTGGCAAGCTGGATCGCCATGGTGCCGATGCCGGATGAGCCGCCGTGGATCAGAAGCGTTTCGCCCGGCTTCAGCGCGCCGCGCTCGAACACATTGTGCCAGACGGTCATCAGCGTTTCCGGAATGGCACCGGCTTCCTCGATCGTGAGCGAGGAGGGCACCGCCATCGCCTGCGCATCCTGCGCAATGCAGTATTGGGCGTAGCCGCCGCCCGCCACCAGCGACATCACCTTGTCGCCGAGCTTGTGTTTGACCGCTCCTTCGCCGAGCGCAACAACTTCGCCGGCAATTTCGAGGCCGGGCAGGTCGCTGGCGCCGGGCGGCGGCGGGTAGGCGCCGGAGCGCTGCGCGACGTCGGGACGGTTGACACCGGCGGCCATCACCTTGACCAGGATTTCACCTGGACCGGGTTTCGGAACGCTGCGGGTTTCCGGCAACAGCACTTCGGGACCACCGGGCTTGCTGATGCCGATGACGGTCATTTGCGCGGGCAGCTTTTCCATGATTTGTCCTTGCGAAAGGCTGAGAATAAGGCGGCCCCTGATTAGCCAGCCGGGCTGCGGCTGGCAACCACATCGGGGACCGCAGAGAGCAAGGAGAAACGCATGGCGATCGAGGATGACGACAAGCCGCGGAAGAAAATCTCCCACGAGATCGGCCAGGATCTATCGCTGCTGTCGGTCGAGGAATTGACCGAGCGCATCGCGCTGCTGAATTCCGAAGTTACACGGCTGCAGGAAGCCGTCACCAAAAAGCGCGCGTCAAAGGATGCCGCGAACAGCTTCTTCAAATCGTAGAACAGTTGCGGCGTCGTCCCTGCGAACGCAGGGACCCATACGCCGCGGCCTATCGTGTGGCAGGCCGCTGGCCGACTTTCCCTCCATCATAACCGCTGGTGGCTATGGGTCCCTGCGTTCGCTGGGACGACGAGGACTTGGCGTCAACGTCAAACTCGGCCAGTGGCCGACATGGCAAATAATCCCTAAAGAAAATCGCTCATTTACGAAGGATTAAGCTTTCTCCTTTATGACTGGCATTGTCCTCGTTTGGACACCGAGTGGCTCCTGTCCACTCTGTTTGACGCCTCCCTGTTATCAACTTCAAAAGCCGCCGGAAACGGCGGCTCTTTTTTGTGCGCAGCGCGGCTATTTAGTGCCCCCATACGCTGGAAACCATAAATCCGGTTGCCGCTGGACTCTCGATCTCGCCCGAGCAATGATTTGTTCATCATAAGCCGGTGGTTCACAGCCGGCGGGGCAAATAGTGGCGTGAGGGCGTTAACCATGGCGGATCGTTCGCAAAGCGAACCCGCGCTCGTGTTGTTCAGCGAGCGGCTGACTAATTCGGCGGCATTCGGAACTCTTTTCCGGGAAGGCATGGATCTGGTCGAGGAGACCGCCGCCTATCTCGACGGTGAGGGCCGCACCGACGCCAAGGCGCTCGAACGTTCCGTCAGCCTTACTTACGCAACCGAAAGCATGCGTCTCACCACCCGCTTGATGCAACTCGCGTCCTGGCTGCTGCTGCATCGCGCCGTCAAGGAAGGCGAGATGACGCTGAGCCAGGCCAACCGCGAAAAGACCAAGGTCAAGCTGACGGCCGCCGATCCCGGGCCTGGGGACATGATCGAAAAGCTGCCGCAGCAATTGCAGGACCTGATTGCGCGCTCGATGAGCCTGCAGGCGCGGGTGCGCCGGCTCGACACCACGATCCACGCGCCATCGGCCGAACGCGCGCCGATCGGTAATCCGCTGGTGCCGCAGCTCAACCGCCTGAAGGCGGCGTTCGAGCAGTAATTTTTCGAAAGTCCCAACTGTCATTCCGGGATGGTCCGAAGGACCAGACCCGGAATCTCGAGATTCCGGGTTCGATGCTTCGCATCGCCCCGGAATGACAGCGGTGCACATCAACAAAAAACGCCCCGGGAAACCGGGGCGTTTTTGCATGTCTGGGCGGAAGCAGGACCGGGGCTCGAACCCCTCAGTCCTTCTTGAGGAAGCCCGAAAACTTCTTCTGGAAGCGCGACACACGGCCGCCGCGGTCGAGGATCTGCTGGGAGCCGCCGGTCCAGGCCGGGTGCGACTTGGGGTCGATATCGAGGTTCAGCTTGTCGCCTTCCTTGCCCCAGGTGGAGCGGGTCTGGTACTCGGTCCCGTCGGTCATCACGACCGTAATCGTATGATAATTCGGGTGAATTTCGGCTTTCATGGCATATCCTTCGGCGCGCCGGCGCCCGTCTCAATAGGCAATGGGTACGGGATTTGGGCGGCTCTATAACGTAACGCGGCCGCCAAAACAAGGTACGTATCCTTCCTGATTGGGAATCTCCCGGATTTGCCAGCGGGGGCGGCGGGGCCTATCTGGGGGCGGCAAACCGGTCGGATTTCATGAGTGCAGCGGAACAGCTTGAAGACGTCAAAACCGCGCCCCCGCGGCGCGATGCCCTGCTCGAGGAAGAGGCCTTCATCGAGGCCCAGTTGACGCAGTCGCCGACCAAGACCCGGGCAAAGCTGCGGCCGCTCCTGGCACTGGCGCCCTATGTCGCGCGCTACCGCGGACGTGCGGCGCTGGCCTTTATCTCGCTGACGGTTGCGGCGATCACCACGCTGGTGGTGCCGATCGCGGTCCGGCGCATGATCGATTTCGGCTTCAGCCCCGAAGGCATCGCCCTGATCAACAGCTACTTCAGCGTCATGATCGCGGTCGTCGCCGTGCTCGCTGCCGCCAGCGCGTCGCGCTATTACCTCGTGATGACGATCGGCGAGCGCATCGTCGCCGACCTCAGGCGTGACGTGTTCGCGCATCTGATCTCGCTGTCGCCGGCGTTCTTCGATTCCGCGCGCTCGGGTGAACTGGTGTCGCGGCTGACCGCCGACACCACCCAGATCAAATCGGCGGTCGGCGCCTCGGTCTCGATCGCGCTGCGCAACATGATGCTGTTCATCGGCGCCACCACCATGATGGTGATCACGAGCCCCAAGCTGTCAGGCTTTGTGTTGCTGGCGATCCCGGTCATCGTGATCCCGCTGGTTGCGTTCGGGCGCTGGGTGCGGCGGCTGTCGCGCAATGCGCAGGATACGCTGGCGGACGCCAGCGCCTACGCATCCGAACTGGTCGGCGCGATCAGGACCGTGCAGGCCTATACCAGCGAGCGGATGGCAACGACCCGCTTCGGCGGCGAGGTCGAGCAGGCCTATGCGGCGGCGCGCAGCTCGACGCGGGCGCGCGCGGTGCTGACGCTGATCATCATCTTCATCGTGTTCTCCAGCGTGGTCGCGATCCTCTGGGTCGGTTCGCACGACGTGCTGACCGGCCAGATCACGCCGGGCCGGCTCGGCCAGTTCGTGCTGTATGCGGCATTCGCCGCCACCGGCCTCGGCCAGCTCAGCGAGGTCTGGGGCGAAGTCTCGGCCGCGTCCGGCGCTGCCGAGCGGCTGTTCGAGATCCTGCGGGTCAAATCGCAGATCACGGCGCCGCCGCAGCCGGCCGCGCTGCCGCAGCCGGCGCGCGGCGATGTCGGGTTTGACAATGTCAGCTTCGCCTATCCGGCGCGGCCGGACGTGCTCGCAATCGACAATGTCTCGCTCTCGGTCAAGGCCGGCGAAAAGGTCGCGATCGTAGGCCCCTCGGGGGCAGGCAAGAGCACGCTGTTTCATCTGTTGCTGCGCTTCTACGATCCCGCGCGCGGCACGATTTCGCTCGATGGCGTGCCGGTCAAATCGGCCGATCCGGTCGACGTGCGCTCGCGCATTGCGCTGGTGCCGCAGGACTCCGTGGTGTTCGCGGCCAGTGCGCGCGAAAACATCCGCTTCGGCCGTCCGGATGCGAGCGATGCCGAGGTCGAGCGTGCTGCCGATCTGGCGCACGCCACCGAATTCCTGCGCCGCCTGCCGGGCGGTTTCGAGGCCCAGCTCGGCGAGCGCGGCGTGACGCTGTCCGGCGGCCAGCGCCAGCGCATCGCGATTGCGCGCGCCATCCTGCGCGACGCGCCGCTATTGCTGCTCGACGAAGCGACGTCGGCGCTCGATGCCGAAAGCGAGACGCTGGTGCAGACCGCGCTTGAAGAGCTGATGCGCCACCGCACCACGCTCGTGATCGCCCATCGCCTCGCGACCGTGTTGTCCTGCGACCGCATCATGGTGATGGACCAGGGCAGGATCGTCGAACAGGGCACGCACGCCGAACTGGTTGCAGCGAATGGGCTCTACGCGCGATTGGCGCGGCTGCAATTCGAGGGCGCGTAGCCGATTTGGCGGGAACTCAAACCGTCGTCCTGTTGTTGCAACGCTGTGCTTTTGTTCGGCCCGTTCAACAGGAGATGATTATGCCCTTTCGCCGCGGTGGTTTCGCCCTGGCGCCTCCCTCGGTTGTTATCTTCCTGATTTCGCTGATCCTTGCGGTGTGTGCACTGCTCGTTCGCTACGCCCATGTCTCGATCCCCATCATTACCCCGTCGCGCGTGTTCGACGTGCTGGCCATCGCTTATGTCGTGTTGACGGCGGGGGTTTTGATCCGCGGCGTGTAGCCGGGCCTCCACGACTGTCGTCTTGTGCGCAATTGCGCACTGGGCGGGTGAACAGGGGACTACGGCTTCCACTGCATCTTCAACGCCGGCCTTCCCGAAGTCGGGTTCACATCCTCGCCGGCATGCGCAAAGCCGTTGCGTTCATAGAAGCGGACGGCGTGGGCGTTGGCCTTGGTCACTACCGTTCCGTCAGCTTCAGCTCGATGCGGCGGTTGCGCTTGTAGGCGTCTTCGTTGGGGGCCGAATCCAGCGGCTGGAATTCGGCAAAGCCGGCAGCGACCAGCCGCTGCGCGGGCACGCCGAGCGAGACCAGATATTGCACCACGGAGATGGCGCGCGCTGACGACAATTCCCAGTTCGACTTGAACAGCGGCGAGTTGATCGGCCGCATGTCGGTGTGGCCGTCGACCCGCAGCACCCAGCCGATCTCGCTCGGGATCTGCTTGTCCAGATCGATCAGCGCCGTTGCAAGCTTGTCCAGCTCGGCACGGCCCTCGGGCAGCAGCAATGCCTGACCGGTGTCAAAAAATACTTCCGACTGAAAGACAAAACGGTCGCCGACGATGCGGATGTCGGGGCGGTTGCCGAGAATGGCGCGCAGGCGGCCGAAGAATTCCGAGCGGTAGCGCGACAATTCCTGTACGCGCTGCGCCAGTGCGACGTTCAGGCGCTGGCCGAGATCGGCAATCCGCCCCTGCGATTCCTTGTCGCGCTTCTCGGAGGCTTCCAGCGCTTCCTCGAGCGCTGCGAGCTGGCGGCGCAGCGCGCTGATCTGCTGGTTCAGCACCTCGATCTGGGCGAGCGCGCGCGAGGAGACGGTCTTTTCGGATTCGAGCGCCTTGTTGAGTTCGCTGGCGCGGCCCTGGGCGTCGCCGCCGGCGCCGGCCAGCCCCTCGTAAAGCCCCTTGACGCGGTCGCGTTCGCCTTCCGCGGCGGCAAGGCCGGCGCGCAGTTGCGAGACCTGATCGTCGAGCGCGATCTTGCCGAGCTTTTCCAACGACAGCAAATCGTTGAGCTGCGCGATCTTGGCGTTGAGCTGCTCCAGCGCCTTGTCCTTGCCGGTGACCTCCTGCGACAGGAAGAACTGCACCACCAGGAACACCGACAGCAGGAACACGATCGACAGCACCAGCGTCGACAGCGCGTCGACGAAACCCGGCCAGTAGTTGAAACCGGATTCACTGCGGCGGGCGCGGGCGAGGGCCATTTATTGTCTCCACTATCGTGTCCGGGACGCGGTGCAGCGTGAAACGCTGCGCCGCACCCGAGACGCGAACTTCAACTCTTCTCGGGCTGCTTGGCGATCCGCTCCAGAAGCTTCTTGATCTCGCGGTTCTGCTCGCCCTGGCCATCGGCCCATTCGCGGATCATCTGCTGCTCGGTGCGCATATGGGCGACCAGGCCCTGAATGGCCTCCGCGAGATTGGCCATCGCAGCCGTGGTGCTGCGGCTGCCGCCGCCCTCTTCGACCACCGCGCGAATGCGCTCCATCGCATGCTGTATTTCACCGCCCATGCCGGACCCGTCGCCATATTCGCGCACGGTGGTGGCGAGCCAGTCCTCGAGGTCGGTATAGAAGCGGTTCTGCGCCTGGCTCGATTGCAGGTCGAGGAAACCCAGGATCAGGGAACCGGCGAGGCCGAACAGCGAGGACGAGAACGAGATGCCCATGCCGCCGAGCGGCGCGGCCAGCCCCTCCTTCAGGGTATCGAACAGCGAGCCGGCATCGCCGCCGACCTTCAAGCCGTCGATCACCTTGCCGACGGAACCGACGGTTTCGATCAGGCCCCAGAAGGTGCCGAGCAGGCCGAGAAAGACCAGCAGGCCGGTCATGTAGCGGGAAATATCGCGGGCTTCGTCCAGCCGCGTCGCGATCGAATCCAGCAAATGCCGCATGGTCTGCTGCGAGATCGTCATCCGCCCCGAGCGCTCGCCACCGAGGATCGCCGCCATCGGCGCCAGCAGCTTCGGGCGGCGGTCGATCGCGAGTCCTGGATCGGCGATGCGGAAATTGTTGACCCAGGCCACTTCCGGATAGAGCCGGATCACCTGCCGGAACGACAGGATGATGCCGATCAGGAGCACGCCACCGATCAGCGCATTGAGGCCGGGATTGGCAAAGAAGGCTGTGATGATCTGCTTGTAGAGCACAACCATGATCAGCGCGCATAGCACCAGGAACACCAGCATCCGCACCAGGAAAATCCGGGGCGAGGACAGTTTGCTCAGTTCGATCTCCATGTCGGAGCGGGAGGGGTGGCCTGAGGGCATTTGCGGGGTGTCATCCATTACCAAAGCCGCGCTGGCGGCCAATATGGCACAGTGGGCCGGAGAAAAAAGCTGGAAGCCGAGATTTCGGGCACATGATGGTGGAACCTCGTCCCGAAACACGGCTTTGACATCAGCGTATTTTGGAACTGTTCGATGTCCAACCGGGATTTTTCATGACGGCCTTATATCCTGAATATCCTGAGGCGCTGGCTGCCATTGCTGCATTGCTTTCAGCGCCGATGGCGGGCGCCCTGGGTGGTGCAACAGCGAACCGGCAACCCCGGCCGGGCTGGCCACCCGTCCGCTGTCCGGCCGTGGCGCCGTCGCGACTGCCAGTTGCGTAACCGGCCCGTTCTTCCCGCGACCCACCGCCGGCCTTTGCGGGAGGCCGAGGAAGAGGCGCTGCGCCAGACGGTGGAGCATGCTGATCTCGCCGACGGCCAGTCGATCCTCGAATTCCTGCGCATGGCTGAAGCCCGACGGCCGCTTCTTCCTGCACATCTTCACCCACCGCTCCGGCGCCTATCTGTTCGATCGCGACGAGGTCGAGCGCGTGCTTCGCAAGGTCTATGGCGGCGACACCGCGCGGTGGATGCGGCGCTGGCGCAGGCGGCAGCGAGTGGGGCGTCAGCCAGTACCGGATGAACGCGGCCAGTTAGGCAGTGATTAACCGAATCATGCCTAACGGCTCGTGCTTCGTTATCTGGTGCAATCGCGTGCAACCAAACGACATGTTCCCACGCAAATGCAGTGATGGAACCCGGCTCACAATCCAGTGAGTCTGAGAAAATCGGCGATAATTCAAGGCGATAGCGTTATGTGACATTGGGCCGCCGCGATTGCGTATTGCATCGCAATAGGTGGCCCCTATCCTGTATTCCATCAACCGTGAGTTCAATACCTCTTACGAAAATGTCGCGAATGCTCAATTCGCGCCTTCCAACCTGAACTGGGGCAATGCTTTCAATGTCCGGACTTCGAACGCAATCGGCATGCATCGTTTTGATGTTGGCTGCGATGGCGCCGCTGTTGGCTGGCTGCAAGGAGCCGACCGCCGTCGCGGCGGCGCCCGTAGCTGCTGTCGAGCCTGAAGTGGGAACCTTTACCGTGCGCCCGCAGTCGCGGGCCATCATCCGCGAATTGCCTGGCCGTATCGCGCCGACCCGCGTCTCCGAAGTGCGCGCGCGCGTCTCGGGCATCGTGGTCGAGCGGCTGTTCCAGCAGGGCACCGAGGTGAAGGCCGGAGATCCGCTCTATCGCATCGATCCCAAGCCGTTCGAAGTCGAATTGCAGGCAAGCGAGGCGGCACTCGACAAGGCCGATGCCGCGCTCGATCTGGCCACGCAACATGCGAAGCGAATTGCCACGCTGACGAGCCAGCGCGCTGCGCCCGAGGCCGAGAATGAAAAGGCCATCGCGGCCCAGCGTCAGGCGGAGGCCGAGGTCGGCAGCCGCCGGGCCGAAGTCGCGCGCGCCAAGCTCAATCTGGACTACGCGACGATCCGCGCGCCGATCAGCGGCGTCGTCGGTGCGGCCCTGGTGAGCGAAGGCGCGCTGGTGGTGCAGAACGAGACCACCAGTCTCGCCACGATCCAGCAACTCGATCCGATCTACGCCGACTTCACCCAGTCGGTCTCGGAGATGAACAAGCTGCGCCGCGCGCTCGAAGCCGGCGATCTCGATCGCATCGCGCCCGACGTGGCCAAGGTCCGCCTCGTGCTCGACGACGGAACCGTTTATCCGATCGCCGGCAAACTGCTGTTTTCCGAAGCCAAGGTGGATGCCTATACCGGGCAGGTTACGCTGCGCGGACAGTTCCCGAATCCAAATCGTGAATTGCTGCCGGGCATGTATGTCCGTGTGCTGATCGAGCAGGGTATCGATTCCGACGCGATCGCCGTGCCGCAGCAGGCGATCCAGCGCGATGCCGGCGGCGGCAGCGAAGTCTTCGTGGTCAAGGACGACGGCCGCGTGGCGACACAGGCGGTCCGCACCGGCCCCGCACAGGATGGTGTCTGGCTGATCAGCGAGGGCCTGAAGGATGGCGACCGCGTCATCGTCGACGGGTTCCAGAAGTTCGTGCCGGGCGACAAGGTCAAGGCGACGTCGTGGATCGATGCGGATGCCTCGGTTGGTGCAGTATCGGGCTCACTGGCGACGCACACGTCACGCTGAGATCGATAGATGCCTAGCTTCTTCATTGACAGGCCAATCTTCGCCTGGGTCGTTGCGCTTTTCATCTGCCTGGTTGGCGCAATCTCGATCCCGCTGCTGGCGGTCGCGCAATATCCGATCATCGCGCCGCCCTCGATCTCGATCTCGACCAGCTATCCCGGCGCGTCGCCGGAAAACCTCTACAACAGCGTCACGCGGCTGATCGAGGAGGAACTCAACGGCGCCAACGGCATCCTCAATTTCGAATCCACCTCCGACTCGCTCGGGCAGGTCGAAATCATCGCCAACTTCGTGCCCGGCACCGAAACCGGCGCGGCCTCGGTCGAAGTGCAGAACCGCCTCAAGCGCGTCGAGGCGCGGCTGCCGCGCGCGGTGATCCAGCAGGGCATCCTGGTCGAGGAAGCCTCCTCCGCCGTGCTGCAGATCATCACGCTGAATTCGACCGACGGCTCGCTCGACGAAATCGGCCTCGGCGATTTCATGATCCGCAACGTGCTCGGCGAGATCAGGCGCATTCCCGGCGTCGGCCGCGCCACGCTCTATTCGACGGAGCGTTCGCTGAGGATCTGGGTCGATCCCGCCAAACTCGTCGGCTACGGCCTCACCGCCGAGGACGTCAACAAGGCGATAACAGCGCAGAACGCACAGGTGGCTTCGGGCAGCGTCGGTGCCGAGCCGAGCACGCCGGAACAGAAGATTTCCGCGCTGGTGCTGGTCAAGGGCCAGCTTTCTTCGCCGGACGAATTTGGCGCGATCACGCTGCGCGCCAATGCCGACGGATCGACGGTGCGGCTGCGCGACGTCGCGCGCATCGAGATCGGCGGCTTGAGCTACCAGTTCAACACGCGCCTCAACGGCAAGCCGACCGCGGGTCTCTCGGTGCTGCTGTCGCCGACCGGCAATGCGCTCGCGACCGCCAGCGCCGTCGAAGCCAAGATGAGGGAACTGTCGAAGTTCTTTCCTGCGAATATCGGCTACGAAATCCCCTACAACATCACCCCCGTCGTCAAGGCCTCGATCAACAAGGTGCTGATGACGCTGATCGAAGCGGTGGTGCTGGTGTTCATCGTGATGTTCCTGTTCCTGCAGAACATCCGCTACACCATCATTCCGACCATCGTGGTGCCGGTGGCGCTGCTCGGCACCTGTGCGATGCTGATGGCGGCCGGCTATTCGATCAACATGCTGACCATGTTCGGCATGGTGCTGGCGGTCGGCATCCTCGTCGACGACGCCATCGTCGTGGTCGAGAACGTCGAGCGCATCATGGCGGAGGAGGGCCTGCCGCCGAAGGAAGCCACCCGCAAGGCGATGTCGCAGATCACGAGCGCCATCATCGGCATCACGCTGGTGCTGATGGCCGTGTTCGTGCCGATGGCGTTCTTCCCGGGCTCGGTCGGCATCATCTACCGCCAGTTCTCGGTCACCATGGTCTCGGCCATCGCCTTCTCGGCGCTGATGGCGCTGTCGCTGACGCCCGCTTTGTGCGCGACGCTGCTGAAGCCGGTCGAGGCCGGTCACGGCCACGCCAGCAAGGGCGTGTTCGGCTGGTTCAACCGCGTGCTGGAGAGCAGCCGTGGCGGCTATACGCGTACCGTGAAGGGTTCGCTGAAGCGCACCGGGCGGCTGATGCTGATCTACGCCGCGCTGCTGATCGGGCTCGGCTGGGCCTTCGTCCGGCTGCCCGGCGGCTTCCTGCCGGTCGACGACCAGGGCTTCATCACCACCGACGTGCAGACGCCGTCGGACTCCTCCTATGCCCGCACGGAAGCTGCGGTCGAGCAGGTCGAGAAATACCTGCGCGAGCGCGCTGGCGTCGAGGACGTCACGTTCCTCACCGGCTTCAGCTTCCTCGGCCAGGGCATGAACACGGCGCAGGCCTTCATCTCGCTGAAGGACTGGTCGGAGCGTGGCAAGAAGGATTCCGCCGCCGCCATCGTCGCCGACATCAACCGCGACCTGTCGTCGATCCGCGACGCCAAGATCTCGGCGCTGCAGCCGCCGCCGATCGACAATCTCGGCAATTCCTCGGGCTTCTCGTTCCGCCTGCAGGACCGCGGGCAGAAGGGTTATCCGGCGCTGGTCGCCGCCGCCGATCGGCTGATCGCGGACGCCAATGCCAGCCGCGTGCTGCAGAAGGTCTATGTCGAGGGCCTGCCGCCGGCGCCGCAGGTCAATCTGATGATCGACCGCGAAAAGGCCGGCGCGTTCGGCGTCACCTTCGAGGACATCAACCAGACTATCTCGACCAACCTCGGCTCGAACTACATCAACGACTTCCCGAACCGCGGGCGCATGCAGCGCGTCATCGTGCAGGCCGATCGCACCAGCCGCATGAACGCCGACGACATCCTCAATTACAATGTCAAGAACAGCCGCGGCCAGCTGGTGCCGTTCTCCGCCTTCGCCACCGTGCAGTGGTCGAAGGGGCCGACCCAGATCGCGGGCTTCAACTATTATCCCGCCGTGCGTATCTCGGGCGAAGCCAAGCCCGGCTTCACGTCCGGCGATGCCATCGCGGAGATGGAGCGGCTCGCGGGCAGGCTGCCGCGTGGCTTCGGTTTCGAATGGACCGGGCAATCATTGCAGGAAAAACTGTCGGGCTCGCAGGCGCCGTTCCTGCTCGGCCTCTCGGTGCTGGTGGTGTTCCTGCTGCTTGCCGCGCTCTATGAAAGCTGGACCATCCCGCTGGCCGTGCTGCTCACGGTGCCGCTCGGCATCTGCGGCGCGGTGATTGCAGCCATGATGCGCGGCCTGCCGAACGACGTCTATTTCACCGTCGGTCTGATCACCATCATCGGCCTCGCGGCCAAAGACGCCATCCTCATCATCGAATTCGCCAAGGATCTGCGCGCACAAGGCAAGCCGTTGATCGAGGCGACGATCGAGGCCTGTTCATTGCGCTTCCGCCCGATCCTGATGACGGGTCTCGCCTTCGTCTGCGGCGTGCTGCCGATGGCGATTGCCACCGGCGCCGGCGGCGCCAGCCAGCAGGCGCTCGGCACCAGCGTGATGGGCGGCATGATCGCCGTGGTGATCCTGGCGCTGTTGATGGTGCCGGTGTTCTTCGTCAGCGTGCAGCGCGTGCTGGCGGGGGATCGGGAGAAGGTGGAGGAGGCGGCGGGCGCTGAGGTGGCCGGACCGCCGGCGCCGGTGAAGTCGTAGACGCTGTCAAGCTTCGTGCCCGTTAGCGCGGACGCGGCCGATGCATCCAGTCCTTGAACTCATGAATTTGGCGAGCTGACGCCGCACCAGAGTCCGCCGGCAGCCGACATGCTGCTGCAGAGCAACGAAACGACGCTATGGGCCACAAGCGGGAGTTCGCGAACAACCGCCTATCCGACCCAGCAAACTACCCTTGCTTCTTGATCTCGCCCGGCCGCCAGGTAAGGGCCATAACCGGTCATGGCTCATAACTTCGCCAGCCGCGCGCGGCTGCTGCGACGACAGCAAGGGTTGCCTTGGCGCCGTCAGCCTCACCCTTCTCAAAATCGCCCTCCGTTTGCGCCATCGAGTTTGTGACATGCGCAAAGCAGACGAGGGAATGGCCACTCGTAGCGCTAAAGGCATAAAGAGCGGCGGCTTCCATCTCGACCGCAAGCGTTCCTAGATCGCGCGCCCGCACGATCGCCGCTTCGGTTTCCCGATAGGGGGCATCCGTTGTCCAGGTCGAACCGCGATGCAACTTCTCCGGCAGTGATCGGCCCGCCCGCTCGACGCGATCGAGAAGCGACATGTCGGGTGCTACAGCGAAAGTCGAGCCAGGAAGGTAGTGATAACTCGTCCCCTCGTCGCGCAGCGCGCGGTCGATCAGGACGAAATAGGGTGTCGGTCCGATGGGATTGATCTGGCCCGCCGAGGTGATGCTGACGAGCAACCGGCAGCCCGACGCGAAGAGCTGCTCGGCGACCAGGACGGCGAAGGGTGCCCCGACCGCGCAACCGACGATACCGATCTCGCCGATGCCGTCGAGATCGAAGACAAGAAGCTCGGTGTGATAGCAGGCCCAACCTTCATGGATGCGGCCAGCGCCGGTCCGCTTGAGGTGGCGGACAACGTCACCGTCCGGATCGAGCACGCAGATTTCGGGCACGTTGAGGAGTGGCAACTGCCTCTGCCGGCGCGCCTCCCTCAACAGGGATTCAGGCCGGAATACCGAGGGCGCCTTGTGATCCTTGACGGCGACAATCGGCCACGCGGGTTCCGCGCGATGAGGCTTATCATCCATGGTGCACCTGATCGACCTGTCTCAAGCCACGGATTCGACCGGCAGGCCGGCGGCTTTCCATTCGGGGTAACCGTCCTCAAGACGGCGAACGCGATAGCCACGCGCCCTCAGGGCTGACACGGCTTCGAATGAAAGAACGCAATAGGGCCCGCGACAATAAGCAATCACCTCACGGCATTTTGACAGTTCGCCGAAACGCCTTTCCAGTTCGGCCAGAGGAATATTGAGCGCGCCCGGGAGATGGCCCAGGGCGAACTCATCTTCGGGTCGCACGTCGAGGACCGTCACCAGATCGTCCCGCAATCGCGCGACCAGGTCATCACGCGATACAGGCTCAAGCGCGTCACGGGCGTGAAAATAATCGGTGACCAAGCGGCCGATCTCGGCAACATTTCGTTCGCCGACGCGCCCCAGCGCTTTGATTAGCGTGGTCACTTCGGCATCGCCGGCGAGACGATAGAGAATATGTTTGCCGCGACGCTCGGTCTCGACGAGGCGCGCGCGCCGCAGGATCTGTAGGTGCCGCGACGTGTTGGCGAACGTCAGATGTGCCCGAGCCGACAGCTCCTCGACGGTACGTATCCCCTGCGCAAGGTGCTCCAGGAGTTCAAGCCGGTGAGCATGGCCGAGCGCCTGCGCCACCTGGGCAAGATTCTCATAAATCGCCTGTTTCGGTCCCGAGCTTGACACGGCGCACCTTCAATATATCATTCAGCAGATTGATTGAATGTATCTAGCGTCTCTCACAAGGGAGTGCAAGTCCATGATTCTCCGCCAGTTCTTGCATAGCGATCCAGTCGGTATCTCCTACCTTTTCGGCTGCGGCGGCAAAGCCGCGGGGGCGGTTGTTGATCCGATCGGCGATATTCAGCCCTATCTGCAGGCCGCCGACAATGCCGGCATGCGAATCCACTTCGTCATCGACACCCATGTCCATGCCGATCACCTGTCAGCGGGCCGGGCGCTCGCAGCCGCAACGGGGGCCGAGTACGTGCTCTCGGCCGAGGCTGGCGTATCGTTTCCCTACAAAGCCGTGCGCGACGGCGATGTACTTCCGCTAGGCAACGTCTCCGCCACCGTGCTGCACACGCCCGGCCACACGCCCGAGCACATCTGCGTCCTTGTGACGGATCGAACGCGCGCCAACGAGCCCTGGTTCGTCTTCACCGGTCACACGCTCATGGTCGGCGATCTCGGCCGCACCGAACTTGCCGTGAGCGCGGAGGAAGGCGCCAGGCAATTGTTCCGAAGCGTGAGTAGGCTGAAGGAGCTTCCTGACTACGTCGAGGTGCTGCCGGGCGCCTACGCGGGTTCGGTCTGCGGTCGCCGCCTGAGCGGCAAGCCCTCGTCCGCAATTGGCTTCGAGAAGCGGCACAATCAGGCGTTCACGATCGAGGATGAATCCGAGTTTGTCCAGTTCATGGTCGCCGAGATTCCGCCGGCACCGCCGGAGGCCGCGCGGATCAGGGCAGCAAACTCAGGCACGGCGGCGGCCGCGGCCTGATCTCATGACCGAAGCTGTAACCAGTCCACAGACTGCCTCGTCTGTCCGACTGGGGCTGAAAGAGAATTGGCCGCAGTTCGCCTTGCTTGTCCTGATCAACGCCTTCGTCGGCGGCATGGTTGGAATCGAGCGAACAGTCGTGCCGCTGATCGGCTCCGAGGAGTTCAAGATCAGTTCGACGACGCTCGTCGTTTCCTTCATCGTCAGCTTCGGCGTCGTGAAGGCGTGCGCTAACTTGGTCTCCGGCCAGCTCGCCGACGCCTGGGGACGTAAACGTGTTCTGATCCTCGGCTGGCTCGTCGGCCTGCCGGTACCGTTCATGATCATGTGGGCGCCGAGCTGGGAATGGGTCATCGCAGCAAATGCTCTTCTCGGCATCAACCAGGGTCTTGCCTGGTCGATGACGGTGATCATGAAAATCGATCTCGTCGGGCCGAAGTCGCGGGGACTTGCCGTGGGCCTAAACGAGTTCGCCGGCTATCTTGCGGTGGGCGTGACCGCTTTCCTCACTGGGTACCTCGCTTCGAAATACGGCCTGCGGCCGGCGCCGATCTACCTGGGCGTTGCCTATGCGGTTCTTGGCACGGCGCTCTCGATCTTACTGGTGAACGATACGCGCGAGCATGTTCGACTGGAAACGGCCGCCCATACGCAGCAATCAGTTCCGATCAGCTTCCGCGAGATATTTCTTCTCACCTCGATCAGGGATCGCAATCTGTTTGCAGCGTCACAGGCCGGACTCGTCAACAATCTCAACGACGGAATGAGCTGGGGAATCTTCCCGCTGTTCTTCGCCTCGTTCGGGCTGCATGTCGATCGAATCGGTATATTGAAGGCCGTCTATCCGGCCACCTGGGGCATCCTGCAGATCGCCACGGGCCCTCTTTCCGACCGTTGGGGACGCAAGGGATTGATCGTGGCCGGCATGTGGGTGCAGGCTGCGGGTCTATTCCTGACCGCGGCAACAAGCCATTTCGAATGGTGGCTGGCCGCCAGCCTGCTTCTCGGACTTGGCACGGCCATGGTGTACCCGAGCTTGATCGCTGCGGTGTCCGACGCTTCGCATCCAAGCTGGCGCGCACGCTCGCTCAGCGTCTACCGCTTCTGGCGCGATCTCGGTTACGCGATCGGCGCGCTGGCGGCGGGCCTGATCGCCGACCTGCTTGGCATGGTCTGGGCGATCGGAATGATCGGCGCGCTGACCTTTCTGTCCGGCGTAGTCGTCGCCGTCGCCATGGAGAGCAGACCTGGAGCGCGACCGTGAGCGAAACCTATTCAGGACGTTGCCTCTGCGGCGCGGTGCGTTTCGAAGCACGTGGCCGGCCAAAGGGGGTCTTCTGGTGTCACTGCAGTAGCTGCCGTCGCCATTCCGGAGCCCCAGTCAGCGTATTCGTTGGGTTCGAGAACGACTCCGTCACAGTGATCGAAGGCGTCATCACGACGTTCAAATCATCGCCGGGAACGACGCGCGGCTTCTGTGCCCGCTGCGGCTCGACCCTGACCTGCGCTACCGTGCATTTTCCGGCGGAGACGCACTATCACGTCGGCGCCTTCGACCGGGCGGCGGAACTCCAACCGGGGAGGCATTTCTTTGCGAACGAGCAATTGCCCTGGCTGCAGCTTAACCACAACGAGCCAGGCAAATGACTGCGACGATGCGGCCGATCTATCTCGATTACAACGCGAGCACACCGGTTGATCCAGCCGTGGCGGAGGCGATGCAGCCATTTTTGGAAGACGCGTTCGGCAATCCGTCCAGCGGGCATTGGGCCAGCGCGCCGGCGAAGGCCGCGCTGGATCGGGCTCGCAGCCAAGTCGCCGCACTCCTCGGTGCTGCACCCGACGAGATCGTATTCACCAGCGGTGGCAGTGAAGCAAACAATCTGGCAATCGAGGGCACATTCTTCGCGCCGAACCGCCCAGAGACGCACATCATCACCTCGGCCATCGAGCATCCCGCCGTTCTTGCGCCCTGCCGGTTTCTCGAACGGTTCGGTGCTTCTGTCACGTACGTTCCGGTGGATGGGACAGGCTTGATCGATCCAAAGGACGTGCGACGCGCCATTACTCCGGAGACGGTACTGATCAGCATCATGCACGCCAACAACGAAGTCGGTACCATACAGCCGATTGCTGAGGTCGCCGCGGCCGCTCGTCAGCACGGAATCCGTTTTCATACTGATGCAGCCCAATCGGTCGGAAAAATTCCGACCAAGGTGAATGAGCTCGGTGTCGATATGCTGACAATCGCCGGTCATAAGCTCTACGCTCCAAAGGGCGTCGGCGCGCTGTATATCAGGCGAGGCCTTGAGCTTGAGCCGTTGATCCACGGCGCGGGTCATGAATCGGGCCGACGCGCCGGGACCGAGAGCGCCCTGCTGGCGGTCGGGCTTGGGACTGCCTGTGCACTAGCGGCTGACCTTGCGCCAATGAGGCACGTAGAGGCCCTGCGCGATCGCCTGTGGAGGGCGCTGCAAGACAGGTTCAACGAAGGCGTCGCGCTCAACGGCCATCCCACGCATCGTTTGCCGAACACTCTCAACGTGTCATTCGTCGGCAGGATCGGCGCGGACATTTTGGGCCAGTTGCGCAATGTGGCGGCATCGACGGGTTCGGCGTGCCATTCGGGGCAGATCGAGCTCTCGCCCGTTCTCGCGGCGATGCGCGTGCCAGAACGGATCGGAATGGGAGCGATCCGCTTCAGCCTGGGAAGGTACACCACAGCTGACGAGATCGACGCCGTCGTGGCGCGTCTGGGCACGATTGCGTTGTCCTGATTGCGACCGGCCGCCAGTCAGGCAGATCGTTTCGTCGCCAACAGAAGGGCAGGCTCGTTCGCGCCATCCCCTGCAACACGGACCTCCATGCCCGCTCGCTCGAGCACTGTCCGTACGTCGGCCAGTCTCGGAAAGCTGTAGATTTCTGCCGGAAACGACGCGATGGCCTTCTGGTCGGCGTTCGTGCGGAACAACAATGCAAGGCGGCCACCCGGCTTCAGCACGCGCTCGATCTCGCGCAGCGACATTTCGACGTCCTTCCAAAAATAAAGCACGTGGACGCATAGCGCCTTGTCGAACATGTCATCGGGGAAAGGCAACGATTCCACACTCGAAAGAACCACATCGATGCGACCGGCTTCGATGAGCGTTCGGTTTCGTTTGGCCGCGATCTCTGCCATCAACTCGGAGGGGTCTATGCCGACACTCCGCCCCCGAGGGGCTCGCGCAGCTATTTCCATCAGACTGCGCCCATGACCGCATCCAACGTCGAGGACCTGGTCGGTCTGTCCTATGCCGAGCGCTTCCATGGCGCGCATGTTCTCGCTCCAGGTTTCCCGAGCCATGATGAACGCGATCAGCCGGCCCAAGATGCCCCGCGCGTTACGAGCATGTTCTGAAATGAATTGAGGACGACGCATTCCTACTCCTGAGGCTCGCAGGCCCGCAGCAGGGTGCTGCAATTCATCAGAAATTGCTCGCCGAAAATGAAACGTGGGCTGGCCATTTTCGAAAACGTCAACACACATCAAAGGGTTGGACCAGGGCGACGCGCATCAAGCCGGCAGCCTTCACATTCTATTTGAAACGGCCTTTCTGCGTCGCAGCCATTCCGGTTGGCGGCAAAAGCTACGATCCGGCGCGACCGCCTTTCGGGTCCGCTAAGGGCGAAATGCCGAAATTATCGCCGTCGTCAGCGGCCCAATGATACGTTTTTAGATGGCCGCCACGGTGGTCACTACAATGAGAATGATAGTTACGAGCGCACCTGAAACATAAAGAATGGTTCTGATGCTGCCGCCTTTGGCGGCGTTGCCACCGCGCAAATAGACCGCAAGATGGATCAGGCGAATTGCGATATGGATCCATACCAGCGTCGCAAGCGTGGCGGGTCTTACCCCCACCATCATAGCCAGTACAGCCGGGACGACGAAAGGCGTCAGCGCCTCCACCGCGTTCATGTGAACACGATCGATCCGGTACAGCAGATTGTCGTCATCCGCTGGAAGGACAGGTCCGGAGAGTGCCCCGGCCCTGCCTTTGGACGATCCTGAATAGATCGCCAGCAAAATTGACAGGAGGCAAAGGACAAGCACTCCGACAACGCTAAGCCAGTAGGCTGCCATACGGACCTCCGCAATCACGTCGCATGGGATACGCGAGCATCATGCCTCGCGGGCAATCCGCTCGGCGAACCGTTTCAGATAGAGCGGCCAACCCTGATCGCCCTCAACGCCTTCACGCACGCCTTCCCAACCTTGGCCATGACGTTCGAGGTGACGGTGCTCAAGCTCCAACCGAGTCCGGCTTGGCGTCTCGGCGATGAACCGCACCTCCCATTCACTCGTCTTGTCGGGATCGGTTTCGATTTGCCAGCGCGGGCTGATGTCCCAGCTTAGAAGCACGCGATTTGGCGGCTCGAAAGCCAACACACGCGCCCAGCGGCATTCGCTGCCATCGACACCTCGATCATAAACGTGACCGCCGACCTGGGGCTCGAACACGGTCTCTGCGATGGGGACGGAGAGCAGATTGTGCTCACGTGGCTTGAAGCTGCCGAAGTCTTCGGTGAAGACCTTGAACGCGCGCTCGATAGGCGCCTCAACCACGATAGATTGTTTGATGGGCGCGGCCGATACACGTATGCTCATTGCTAGTCCTCCACTGATTTTTCGACGGCTACTTTGTAGGCTGCCAGTGTGCTGCTCCAGAACCGGTCAAGCCAGGCGCGCATCTGGCCGAGCCCCGCTGGATCGATGTGATAAATGTTGCTGGCCCCCTTTGGCTCGGCACGAACCAAGCGAGATTCGCGCAGCACCTTCAGATGCTGGGAGACGGCTGACTGCGAGACCGTCAGCTCTCGAGTGAGTTCAGCGACAGTGCGAGGCCGCGCGCCCACCAGCTCGAAAATTCGTCTGCGAGTGGAATCGCCCAGAGCGGCCAACTGCACGCTGTCTTTAGCCATGGGTGGGTGACGTCCGAAGCTGGCAGTGCCAACGGGACCTTTCAATTCGGTCACGACATCGCGTTCTCGGAGTATCATTAGTCATTACTAATGATTAGCACGCGCTAATGGTTGCGTCAAATCGCGGCATGCCCAGTGCGCCGGCATGGACCGAGCGTCGGCTACTGTGCGTGGGGTTGTTTTCAATATTTTGGTTGGGAGCGCCGAGACGACGGCGCGTGGCCTGGAACCGGCGCCCTACCTGTCCAGCGGCCCCAATATCCTCACCAGCTCCCCGTGCACGAATTCATTGCCGCACACCACATGTCCGGTCTTCAGCGCATCGTCCTTGCCGCCGATGTCTGAAATCGTCCCGCCGGCTTCCCGCACCATGATCTGCCCGGCCGCGATATCCCACGGCGACAAATTGCGTTCCCAGTAGCCGTCGAGGCGGCCGGCGGCGACGAAGGCGAGGTCGAGGGAGGCGGCGCCGAAGCGGCGGAAGCCGGCAACCTTGTTTTGCAGCACGGCCATTTCCTTCAGCGCCAGTTGATGGTCGCCGCGGCCGATATGCGGCAGGCCGCAGGCGATGACGCATTCGTCGAGCTGGCGGCGGCCGGCGACGCGCAGCCGCTGGTCGTTGAGGAACGCACCCTTGCCGCGCTCGGCGATATAGAGCTCATCATTGGCGGGATTGTAGATCACGCCGGCGATGATCGTGCCCTCGCGCGCGAGGCCGATCGAGATCGCGAATTGCGGGATGCCGTGCAGGAAGTTGGTGGTGCCGTCGAGCGGGTCGACGATCCAGGTGTGGGTCTTGTCGGCGCCCTCGCGCGTGCCGCCTTCCTCGCCGATGAAACCATAGCCCGGGCGCGCCTTGGCGAGGTCCTCGTACAGCATTTCCTCGGCGCGCTTGTCGGCCTTGGTGACGAAGTTCGCCGGTCCCTTCAGCGACACCTGCAGGTGCTCGATCTCGCCGAGGTCGCGCTTGAGGCTGCGGCCGGCGCGGCGCGCGGCTTTCACCATGACGTTGATAAGGGCTGAGTAGAGCATGATGCAGGCTTATGGAGTGAGAGGGAACGGCCCAATGCCGTCAGGGATTTAGGGACTGGGTGCCCTGCAGATGTGCCGCCGTCAAGGCGTCATTTGCCGGTGATGCCGGTCCATTTGCGCGCCGCCGCCTCGGCCTTGGCGCGTTCCTCGGGGCTGAGCTCGGAAAGCAATTCGTCCAGCTTGGGGTCACCCTTGCCGGCCGTCTTGGCAACGAGATGCCATTTGAAGCCCTCGACCTTGTCCAGGGGCGCGCCCACGCCATAGATCAACAGCCAGGCCAGCCGGTTTTGCGCGACCGGGCTGTTTTGCCGGGCGGCCTTGCGCAAGAGCGCGACCGCGGCCGGCTGGTTCTTCGGCGTGCCGGTGCCGTTGAACAGCGCGATCGCGTACTCGACCTCGGCGTCGACATTGTCGGCGAGCGAAGCCGCTTGCAGCAGCCGCACTGCTTTCTCGATGTCCTTCGGCACCCCGGTGCCTTCCTTGTAGAAGGTCGCGAGCGCGTATTGCGCTTCCGGGTTGCCGGCGTCGGCCGCGGCGCGCAGCAACTCGGCGGCGCGCTTGGCGTCCTGCGGCAGCGTGTTGCCGTCGAGATAGAGCAGCGCCAGATTGTAGGCCGCCTTGGAGTTGCCGAGCTTGGCGGAGGAGGCCAGCAGCTTCACCGCCTGCTCGCGATTGGTGTTACCGCCGCGGCCGGACAGCCGCATCATGGCGAGCGCGAACATCGCCTCGCGGTCGCCGGCGTCCACCGCGCGCTGGTACCACTCAGCGGCCTTGGCATAGTCGCGCTTGACGCCGAGCCCGTTGGCATAGAGCTCGCCCAGCATCGTCATCGCCTTGGGGTCGCCGTTGTATTGCGCGCGCGTGGTCGCGAGATCGAACGCGGTCTTGTAGAGGCCGCGCTGATAGGCGCCATAGACGAGGTCGGCGTTCGGGTCCTCGAAGGTGGCCGCCGGCGAGGGGAAGGGCGTCGGCGTGGCCGCCGGTTTGGGCGCCGCGGCCGGCTTTGGCGACGCGGTAGGCTGCTTGGCGGCCGGCGGGGCCTTTTGCTTGGGCGCGGGGGCCGCTTCCTTTTTCGCAGCCGGTGGGCTTGCGGCCGGCGGCTGCGCCGCAGGCGGCGTCAGCGAGATCTGCGCGGAGGCGCCGGCCATCGTCATCGAGAGGCCGGCAAGCAGCAATATGGGACGCAGCAGTTTCATATCCGGCGTTATCCGTGCCCGGCCTGCTCGGCGCCGGGGTTGGCCTTTCCGAACGTTGCTTCGTAACCTTCCGCGATCGCTTGCGCGGCATCGATCAGCGCTGCCTTGGCGCCGCGCGGGTCCGCCCAGATGAAATCACCGACCAGCACAAAGTCCGCTCCGGCGCTCGCGAATTCGAACGCCTCCTCGCGCGAGGCAGCAAAGCCGACGCAGGGCGGTTCGAACAGTTCGTCCCACCATTGCAGCCGCTCGGCAATCGCTTCCATCGAGGGCCGCTGTCCCCCGGCATCGGGCTCGCCGAACAGCACGTAATCGGCGCCCGCTTCGCCCGCGGCCATCGAATCGTGCCGCGTGGCAAGCCCGCCGACGCCGGCAATGCGATCCGGCTTCAGCGACGGGAAAGCATCATCCAGCGCGGCAATGCCGTTCAGGTGCGCGCCGTCGGCGCCAGCGCGCGCCACCAGTTCGACATGGCCGTCGAGCAGCAGCGCCGCGCCGGCATTCTGGATTGCCGGCGCCAGCGCTTTCACGCGGGAGGTCATGGTCTTTTGATCGGTCTGCTTCAGCCGCAGCAACACCGCCGCGACGTCGGCCGCGGCCAGCAGCTCGGGGAGCTGACTTGCGAGCTCTGACGGATCGTCCACTTCAGGCGTCGCGAGATAGAGTCGCGGCGCCGGGCGCGGCGGAGGAGGTTTAGCGGCCAAGTCTAGGCGACCTTCTTTTCCAGGCCGGTTTCCCACTCGCCCTTGCTCGCCAGCGCATTCATCCGCGCACGGTGCGTGAACGCGCGCTGGCCCGCGGCGACGTTCTCGGCCTTGCCGGACCACGCCTTTTGCGGCGCTGCCTGCAGCGCGCGGCCATAGGAGAAGGTGAGTTTCCACGGCAGGCCGCCGATCCGGTTCATGGCGTCGAGATGCGCGGTGGCTTCCTCGTCGGATTGTCCGCCGGAGAGGAAGGCGATGCCCGGCACGGCCGCGGGCACGCAGGCCTTCAGCATGCGCACGGTCTTCTCCGCGACTTCGTCAGTGGAAGCCTGCTTCGCGCACTTCTTGCCCGAGATGGCCATGTTGGGTTTCAGCACCATGCCTTCAAGTTCGACGCGCTGTACCCGCAGTTCCTGGAACGTCTTGTTCAGCACGCGCTGGGTCACGTCATAGCAGCGGTCGATGTCGTGATCGCCGTCCATCAAAACTTCCGGCTCGACGATCGGCACGATCTGTGCCGCCTGGCACAGCGCCGCATAGCGCGCCAGCGCATGTGCGTTGACGCTGATCGCGGTCATGCTGGGAATGCCCGCACCGATATCGATCACCGCACGCCATTTGGCGAAGCGCGCGCCGCGTTCGTAATATTTTTTCAGGCGCTCGGCGAGCTTGTCGAGGCCGACGGTGACGAGCTCGCCCGGGCACTGCGGCAGCGCTTGCGTGCCTTCGTCGACCTTGATGCCGGGAATGGCGCCGGACTGCTCGATCAGCTTGACCAGCGGCGTGCCGTCCTTGGCATTCTGCCATATGGTCTCGTCATAGAGGATCACACCCGAGACGTACTTGCTCATCGCCTCGGTGGAGCGGAACAGCATCTCGCGATAGTCGCGGCGGTTCTCCTCGGTCGATTCGACCTTGATCGCGTCGAAACGCTTCTTGATCGTGCCAGAGGATTCGTCGGCGGCGAGAATGCCCTTGCCTGGGGTGACCATGGCGAGGGCAACCTTGTTGAGGTCAGCAAGATTCATGGGAACGTTCTCCGGAAACATCATGCCCTTGCTGGCCAAAATAGGCGGTTCTCGGGCAAATGCCTAGAAATCGTTCGTCGCACCCTGGGTGTTTGCTGGGCGCGGGTGCCGGCTCAGGCGACCATGTCAGGCGATCTTGTTAAGCAATCCTGGGATCCAGTTCACCCTTGGTGTAGCGCTTGGCCATTTCGGCCGTCGTCAGCACCTTCTTGATCTTGCTGGCTTGCCCTGCGGTATTGAACTCCTGCAGCCGCTGCTTGCACAGCTTGGCCATGGCTTCCATCGCCGGCTTCAAATATTTGCGCGGATCGAACTCTTCCGGATTGTCCTTCAGGACTTTCCGGATCTGACCGGTCATCGCCATGCGGTTGTCGGTGTCGATGTTGATCTTGCGCACGCCGTTCTTGATGCCGCGCTGGATTTCGGACACCGGCACGCCCCAGGTCGGCTTCATCTTGCCGCCATTGGCATTGATGATTTCCTGCAGGTCCTGCGGCACCGAGGACGAACCGTGCATCACCAGATGCGTGTTCGGCAGCTTGCGATGGATCTCCTCGATCACGTTCATGGCGAGGATGTCGCCATCAGGCTTGCGGGTGAACTTGTAGGCGCCGTGCGAGGTGCCCATCGCGATCGCCAGCGCGTCGACCTTGGTCTCCTTGACGAACTTCACGGCTTCGTCCGGGTTCGTGAGGAGTTGGTCGTGCGAGAGTTTTCCTTCGGCGCCGTGACCGTCTTCCTTGTCGCCCATGCCGGTTTCGAGCGAGCCGAGCACGCCAAGCTCGCCTTCCACCGAGATGCCGCCGAGATGCGCCATGTCGGTGACGGTCCTGGTCACGCCGACATTGTAGTCCCAGTCGCCAGGGGTTTTGCCGTCGGCCTTCAGCGAGCCGTCCATCATCACGGAAGTGAAGCCGGCCTGGATCGCGGTCATGCAGGTCGCCGGCTCGTTGCCGTGATCGAGATGCACGCAGACCGGGATCTGCGGATAGATTTCAGTGACGGCGTCCATCATGTGCTTGAGCATGACGTCATTGGCGTAGGAGCGCGCGCCACGCGAAGCCTGGATGATGACGGGCGCATCGAGCGAGGAGGCGGCCTCCATGATGGCCAGCGCCTGCTCCATGTTGTTGATGTTGAACGCCGGCACACCGTAATCGTGCTCTGCCGCATGATCGAGCAGTTGACGCAGGGTAATGCGAGCCATTCAAATTCTCCTGTATTTGCCGCGCCTGTGGCGCCCCATTAAGTCTGGATTCAACGCTGTTTCAGAACTTCGACGCCGGGCAGTGGTTTGCCTTCCATCCATTCGAGAAACGCGCCGCCCGCCGTCGATACATAGGAAAAATCGTTGGCCACGCCGGCCTGGTTCAGCGCCGCGACGGTGTCGCCGCCACCGGCGACCGAAATCAGTTTCTTCGCCTTGGTGCGCTCGGCCGCATGCTTGGCCGCCACCATCGTGCCGCGGTCGAACGGCGTCATTTCGAACGCGCCGAGCGGACCGTTCCAGACCAGCGTCTTGGCGTCGTCGATGGCGGCATGAATCCGCGCGGTCGATTGCGGGCCGACGTCGAGGATCATGCCGTCGGCCGGAATGGCATCGAGGCCATAGGCGTGCGAGGGCGAATTGGCCGCGAAGTGATAGGCGACCACGGCATCGACAGGCAGAATGATGGCGCAGTTCGCGGCGCTGGCCTTTTCCATGATGCGCAGCGCGGTTGCGGCGAGATCCTTTTCCGCCAGCGATTTTCCGACGCTGATGCCCTGCGCGTGCAGGAAGGTGTTGGCCATGCCGCCACCGATCACAAGCGCGTCGACCTTCGACACGAGGTTTTCCAACAGGTCGATCTTGGTCGAAACCTTGGCGCCGCCGATGATCGCGATCACAGGCTTGGTCGGCGCCTCCAGCGCCTTGCCGAGCGCGTCAAGCTCGGCCTGCATGGTGCGGCCGGCATAAGCGGGCAATTTGTGGCCGAGACCTTCGGTCGTGGCATGGGCGCGGTGGGCGGCCGAAAATGCGTCGCTGACCCAGATGTCGCCGAGCTTGGCGAGCTCCGCAACGAAAGCCGGATCGTTCTTCTCTTCCTCTTTGTGGAAGCGGGTGTTTTCCAGGCAGAGGATATCGCCGTCCTTCATCGCCGCCACGGCCTTGGCCGCGGCTTCGCCGATGCAGTCGTCGACAAACGCAACCGGCTTCTTGATGACCTCGCCCAGCGCCGCAGCGACGGGCTTGAGCGAATCCTTGGCATCGCGCCCCTTCGGGCGGCCGAAATGGGCGAGCAGGATGACCTTGCCGCCCTTGTCGGAAATTTCGGTGATGGTCGGCGCGACGCGCTCAAGCCTCGTCGCGTCGGTGACGCGACCGCCTTCCATGGGCACGTTGAGGTCGACGCGCAGCAGCACGCGCTTGCCCTTCACGTCGACGTCATCGAGGGTGCGGAATGATTTTGTCATGGGTTGGCTTTCTCCGTCATGGCCGGGCTTGTCCCGGCCATCCACGTCTTCGCTCCATGGAAAGAAGGGCAAGACGTGGATGCCCGGCACAAGGCCGGGCATGACGACATACTAGAATCTTACAGCAGCTTCCCCATCGCGACGGCGGTGTCGGCCATGCGGTTGGAGAAACCCCATTCGTTGTCGTACCAGGACATCACACGCACCAGCGTGCCGTTCTGCACCTTGGTCTGGTCCTCGTGGAACGTGGACGAGTGCGGATCGTGGTTGAAGTCGATCGAGACGTTCGGCGCAGTGGTGTAGCCGAGGATGCCCTTCAACTGTTGTTCAGACGCGCGCTTCATCGCCGCGTTGATTTCCTTGGCGTCGGTGGCGCGCTTGGCGACGATCTTGAGGTCGACGACCGAGACGTTCGGGGTCGGCACGCGGATCGCGACGCCGTCGAGCTTGCCCTTCAGTTCAGGGAGCACGAGGCCGATCGCCTTCGCCGCACCCGTCGAGGTCGGGATCATCGACATCGCCGCGGCGCGGCCGCGGTAGAGATCCTTGTGCAGGGTGTCGAGCGTCGGCTGGTCGCCGGTGTAAGCGTGGATCGTGGTCATGAAGCCGGTCTCGATGCCCACCGTGTCGTTCAGAACCTTGGCGACCGGCGCCAGGCAGTTGGTGGTGCAGGAGCCGTTGGAAACGACCAGATGATCCTTGGTCAGGGTGTCATGGTTGACGCCGAAGACGATGGTGGCGTCGGCGTTGTCAGCGGGGGCCGAGACCAGCACGCGCTTGGCGCCGGCGGTCAGATGCGCGGAGGCCTTGTCCTTGGCGGTGAAGATGCCGGTGCATTCCAGCGCGATGTCGACGCCGAGCGCCTTCCACGGCAGCTTCGACGGATCGCGCTCGGCGGAAACCTTGATCTTGCCATTGCCGAGGCTAAGCGAGTCGCCGTCGACAGTGACGGTGCCGGGGAAGCGGCCATGTACGGAGTCGAAGCGCAGCAGGTGGGCGTTGGTCTCGACCGGGCCGAGATCGTTGATGCCGACCACCTCGATATCCTTGCGGCCAGATTCCGCAATCGCCCGCAACACGTTGCGGCCGATGCGGCCAAATCCGTTGATCGCGACGCGGATTGCCATGCTGGTATCTCCTCTAATAGCCGCTGCCGGCCCCGCGGAGATGTTCCACGGAGGTGCTTACGGCGGAACGCCCGGTTCGGCCGGGCGGGAACGGTCAAGATGGGGGTCTAGGTAGACCTTTTTCCCAGCAATCTCAACCGTCACCCCAGGCGCTTCACGGCAGCGTTAACGACGGCCTCGGCGGTAATTCCGAAGTGCTTGAAAAGGTCCTTGGCGGGCGCGCTGGCGCCGAAACCGTGCATGCCCACGAATTCACCGTCATGGCCGATGATGGCATCCCAGCCCCAGCGTACCGCGGCCTCGATGGCGACTTTGACCGGAGCACTGCCGATGATGGCTTGCTGGCGATCCTCTGGCTGCGCCAGCAGGAGCTCCAGCGAGGGCACCGAAACCACCCGCGACGGGATGCCGCGCTCGGCGAGCTGTTTCTGCGCGGCCACCGCGATCTCGACCTCGGAGCCCGAGGCGAACAGCGATACCTTGGCTTCGCCCTGGGCTGCGACCAGTTCATAGGCGCCATGCGCGCAGGGGTTATCGTTCGGCGCACTGGTGCGCAGTTGCGGCAGGTTCTGGCGGGTCAGCGCCAGCACCGTCGGACCGTCGACGCGGTTGAGTGCGAGCTCCCAGCATTCGGCGACCTCGACGGCGTCGCAGGGCCGGAACACGCGCATGTTCGGAATGGCGCGAAGCGCCGCGAGATGTTCGACCGGCTGGTGCGTCGGTCCGTCCTCGCCGAGCCCGATGGAATCATGGGTCATCACATAGACGACGCCCGCGCCCATCAGCGCCGCGAGCCGCATCGCAGGCCGTGCATAGTCCGTGAATACCAGGAAGGTCGCGCCGTTCGGCGCGAAGCCGCCATGCAGGAAGATACCGTTCATCGCCGCGGCCATGCCGTGCTCGCGGATGCCGTAATGGATGAAGCGGCCCTTCGGCGTCTTGGCCGAGAACGCGACTGCCGATTTCGCCTTGTTGTTGTTGGAGCCGGTGAGGTCGGCGGAGCCGGCGAGGAATTCCATCGGCATCGCAGCCGCAATCGCCTCGATCGCGGATTCGGAGGATTTCCGCGTGGCGACATTCTGCGGCGATTCCAGTAGTGCCTTCTTGTGCGCGCGCAGCGCCTTCGACAGCGCGGCCGGCCGCTCGTGCCGCATCCGCCGCTCGAACTCGGCGCGCTTGCGCGGGCCGAGCTCGGCGAAAACGCTTTCCCATTCCTGCCGCGCGGCGGCGCCGCGGCTGCCTGCGTCGCGCCATGCTTTCAGCACATCGTCAGGCACCGAGAACGGCTCCAGCGAAATGCCGAGCTTTTCCTTGGCGCCCTTGAGCTCGTCGGCGCCGAGCGCCTCGCCATGGGCTTTCGCCGTGCCGGCCCGCGTCGGCGCGCCATAACCGATGGTGGTCTTGCAGGCGATCAGCGACGGCTTGTTGGATTTTTGCGCGCGGGTGATCGCGGCCGCAATCGCCGCCTGATCTTGGCCGTCGATCAGCTCTGCCGCCCAGCCGGCGGACTTGAAACGCTTCACCTGGTCGACCGAGTCGGCGAGCGAGGTCGGGCCGTCGATGGAGATGCCGTTGTCGTCATACAGCACGATCATCTTGTTCAGCTTCCAGTGCCCGGCCATCGCGATCGCTTCCTGCGACACGCCCTCCATCAGGTCGCCGTCGGAGGCGAGCACGTAGGTGTGATGTCCCACCACCTTCTTGCCGAACTCGGCGGCCAGCATCTTTTCCGCCAGCGCCATGCCGACCGCGGTGGCGATGCCCTGGCCGAGCGGGCCGGTCGTGGTCTCGACGCCGCTGGTCTCGAAGTTCTCCGGGTGTCCCGGCGTCTTGGAGCCGAGCTGGCGGAAATTCCTGATCTGGTCGAGCGTCATGTCCTTGTTGCCGGTCAGGTAGAGCAGGGCATAGAGCAGCATCGAGCCGTGTCCGGCCGACAGCACGAAGCGGTCGCGGTCCGGCCAGTTCGGATCAGTTGCGTCAAATTTGAGGAACTGTGTGAACAGCACCGTCGCGATGTCGGCCGCGCCCATCGGCAAGCCGGGATGGCCAGATTTCGCCTTTTCGACGGCATCCATGGCAAGCCCGCGAATCGCATTGGCCATACGGGTGTGATCGACCTGCGTCATGATGAAAATCCGCCTGAAATGAGGTGCTTGGGTTGTGGGGACGTATCGGCCGAATGGCCGCAATACGGGCGTGACCTAAGGGAAAGTCGGGGCTGGATAGCACCTCAAACCCATGAGTCCAAGGCGAGGAAACGCGCTTCCGATGCGAAAAGTTGCCTGCGGCACGGTCCGGCCAACGGGTACGGATTTTCCGAAAAGAACCGTGCCGGACCAAAGCGCCACATGTGTGGACAGGCCTACCGATCTAACGGTGCATAGCTTCGCGCGGGCGTTGCGATTCCCTCGCTTGCCACGTAAATTTCGGGCTCTAACCGCTTGCCGAACCGCGGATTTTGCTGCCGTCCGGCGGGCTCACGCGAAGGTGCGCGCAGTCTCTCATGAGCGATCGTCACACTAACGGTCTCGGCAATGCCGAGCCGGTCCAAGTCGACATCGATGTCGCCACGCGGCGCCTGATGCTGGCGCTCGACGCGCTCGAGGCCGCGGCCGAGCGGCGGCGCGATGCCGATCGCGACGAGAACGAATTGGCGAGCCGGATCCAGGCGCTCGGCGCTGATCGCTCGCGTCTCGCCGACGAACTCGATGGCTCGCTGGTGAAAACGCGCCGGCTGGAGCGCACCAATCGCGAGATAGCCGAAAAACTGGATGCCGCGATCGGCACCATCCGCGCGGTGCTCGACGCCGGAGAGGATGAATGAGCCACATCAACGTCACCATCAACGGCCGGCAGTACCGCATGGCCTGCGAGGAAGGGCAGGAAGTGCGGCTCCTCAAACTCGCCGAGAGCCTGGAATCGCGGGTCGGAGAGTTGCGCGGCAAGTTCGGCGAGATCGGCGATGCGCGGCTGACGGTGATGGCGGCGCTCACCGTGTGCGACGAACTGGTCGATGCCAATGCGCGCATTCGCGCGCTGGAGGGCGAACTCGAAACCCTGCGCAACGTTCGCACCGCCGCCGCCGACCGCGCCAAAGCCACCCAGGTCGCCGTCGCCAACGCGCTGAACGCTGCCGCCGACCGCATCGAAAAAACCACGCAGGTAATCAACCGCACCATCGGCAACGGCGTCGCCATTGGATGATTTTTCTTCACCCGCCCCTTGAGGGGGCGGGTCGCCGCGCAGCGGCGGGGCGGGGTGACAGTCTATCGTCGTCGGTGGTGTTTGAGTGGTAGCGCTTCAGCGTCTAACGCTCCGTGTACCTCCACGTAAATCTTCTCCATCACCGCATCGAGATCAGCGCTAACATCCGAATTCCAGAAACGGACAACTCGGTATCCTTCCTGCTCCAGCCAAGCTTGCCTTTGGCGATCGCGCTCGGCGATCGCATCCTCGTTGTGATGTCCACCATCGAGTTCGATGACCAGACGCTTCGCTGGACAGAAGAAGTCCACGACATAAGGTCCGATCGGCGCCTGACGCCGGAAATGCGTGCCCTCCATCGGCAGCTCTTTCAGCGCCCGCCAGAGCATGCGCTCATGCGGCGTTGTATTCGCCCGCAGCCTTTTGGCTGCTGCGCGGCGGATAGCTGTTGAAACCATTTCGATCTCGCTCGCGGATAGATCACCCCACCCCGCTCGCATCGACGATGCTGCGCATCGCCGTTGCAACGACCCTCCCCCTCCAGGGGAAGGTGAAGTTGAACGCAATCTAAGGGTGAGTGCAGGTGGCGGTCTTTGCCGCTGGCGCATTCGGCCCGTAACGCTTACATTGGTTCCTGCGAAGCTGCGTCGTGCGTCAGGAGCCATATATCCCCGGGGCCTTATCGATCCTTTAGGGAACTGTCCCTGGCCGGGTCCGTGGATCCGGACATATGGTGCCCACCTACTTTCGTAGGGAACTCCGGGATCGAGTGCTTCAACGGCGTTCGCGGCCTCGCGCTCTTGTTTGTTCTTGCTTGTGACTTTGTCCTGCCCGCGCACGTTCCGTCATAGCCCGCGCATGCGGGGTATCCAGTACGCCGCGGCGTCTCGGTTGAATCACTGAAGTCTCTGGAATACTGGATCACCCGCATTCGCGGGGTGATGACGGCGAAGAGCAGCATGCATGACGACAACCCTCTCCAAGGCCGATCTCCGCGCAGCCGCGCTCGCCAAGCGCGATGCGTTGAGCGACGAGCAACGCACGGCCGCGGCGCAGGCAATGGCCAAGCGCGGCCTGCCGTTCGGGATCGAGCCGGGCCACGTGGTGTCAGGATATTCGCCGATCCGCAGCGAGATCGATCCGGCGCCGCTGATGCGCAAGCTCGCCGAGCAGGGCGCCAAGCTCGCGCTGCCGGCGGTTCTGTCACGCGGAAAATCGCTGGCATTTCGCGCGTGGTCGCCCGACGACCGCCTGATGCTGGGTCCGCTCGGCATCCTCGAACCGTCACCCGCGGCGGAAGAGCTCATTCCCGACATCATGCTGGTGCCGCTGGCGGCGTTCGACCGCGCTGGCCACCGTATCGGCTATGGCGCGGGACATTATGACTTCACACTGGCGCATTTGCGAAAAGCCAAGGCGATCACGGCGATCGGCATCGCTTTTTCCGTGCAGGAAATAAAAATCGTTCCCGCGCTGCCGCACGACGTGGCGCTGGATTATGTGCTAACGGAAAAGAAAGTGTTCGATTTCCGGAGCTGAACTTTGCGTATTCTTTTCGTAGGCGACGTGGTCGGTCGCGCCGGCCGTACCGCGATCGCGGAACATCTTCCCGGCATGATCAGAGACTGGGCGCTCGATCTCGTCGTCGTCAATGGCGAGAATTCCGCCGGCGGCTTCGGCATCACCGAGGCGATCTATCAGGAACTGCTCGATGCCGGCGCGGATGCCATCACGCTCGGCAATCACGCCTGGGATCAGCGCGAGGCGCTGGTGTTCATCGAGCGCGCGCCGAAGCTGGTCCGGCCCGCGAACTTTCCAAAGGGCACGCCGGGCCGCGGCGCGGCGCTGGTCGATACCAAGAACGGCAAGCGGGCGCTCGTCGTCAACGCCATCGGCCGCGTCTTCATGACGCCGTTCGACGATCCGTTTCAAATCCTCAATCGTGAGCTCGAGGCCTGTCCGCTCGGCGAGGCGGCGGACGCGATCGTGGTCGATTTCCATGGCGAGGCGACCAGCGAGAAACAAGGCATCGGCTATTTCTGCGACGGCCGCGCCAGCCTCGTCGTCGGCACCCACACCCATGTGCCGACCGCCGATCACCAGATCCTCACCGGCGGCACCGCCTACATGACCGACGCGGGCATGACTGGCGACTACGACTCGGTCATCGGCATGCAGAAGGAGGAGCCGCTGCGGCGCTTCACGACGGGCATTCCATCAGCCCGCTTCGAACCGGCGGCAGGCGTCGCGACACTCAGCGGTGTCGCGGTCGAAACCGATGATGCCACCGGGCTTGCGCTGCGCGTCGCGCCGGTGCGGGCCGGCGGCAGGCTCGAGCCGGCCGTGCCGGCGTTCTGGGCGTGAGACGATTCGAACGCCGGAGAAAGTTGATGCCAAGGCTGCTTGATGCAAGGCTGCTGCTCGTTGCGCTGACGCTATTTCTTAGCCTTGCAGCCGAGGCCCAAACGCTGACCCAGCGCCCGGTCTCGCAAGGCGCAGTGACGCCTGCCGAGATGACCGAGCGGCTGGAGAAGTCCGCGTTGCGAACCAGAGAGCAGGCGCCGAAGGGCGCGGCGCGCGGATCGTCGGTCGATTTCTGCTGGCCGGCGAGCGCCGAGGAATATCGCGCGATCGGCAAATATGTGCTGGTGCTGGTCAGCGTGGTGACCCAGGATGCGGCCGAGCTGCCGTTGCGCCGCGTCTACGTCACCGTCAACGGCGAACAGACCGAGCTGGTCCGGCTCTCGAGCCAGCGCAGCGACGTCGCTGCGAAGTCGACGACCTTTCCGATCCTCGGCCCGTTTCGCGAGGATGGCTTCTACGTCGCGCCCGCCGGCCTGATGATGAGCGACGGCTATCTGCAGGCCGACTTCGCCATCCGCCGCACCGGTTTCAATCTCTACAAGCTGCCTGGCACGCCGCCGGACTTCGTCAAGGCGGACAACAACCCGATGCCCGCCAGGGACGCAACGCCGGACATGCCGGCGCTGAAGGCGTTGCTGAAGCGCGAATACCAGGGTTTTGAGCTGCCGGCGAGCCTGCGCTAGCGTGAGAACTTCTCGCCAGCGCCCGGGCTTTCACGCAAATTCGATCACCTTGTCCAGCGTGATCGGCAGGTCGCGCACGCGCTTTCCCGTCGCATGATAGACCGCGTTGGCGATTGCGGCTGCGACGCCGACGATGCCGATCTCGCCAAGGCCCTTGATGCCGAGCGGGTTGACCATCTCGTCCGGCTCGTCGACGAATATGACCTTGATGTCGTGGATGTCGGCATTCACGGGCACATGGTATTCGGCGATATTGGCGTTCATCACCCGCCCGAAGCGATGGTCGTAGAGCGTTTCCTCGTGCAGCGCCATGCCGATGCCCCAGACCACGCCGCCCATGACCTGGCTGTGCGCCGTCTTGGGGTTGAGGATGCGGCCCGCGGCGACGGCCTTGACCACGCGGGTGACGCGGATGATGCCGATCTCCTCGTCGACCTTGACCTCGGCGAAGATCGCCGAATGCACATTGCGCGCGTGAGACTTGTCTTCGGAAGGCTGGTTGGTTTCCTCGCGCGTGATGCGCTCGGCCTTGCCGGATTGCATCGCGCTCGCGATCGAGACCGCGCGGCCTGCATCCCGCTTGCTGACGATCTTGCCGTCGATCAGCGCAACGTCGTCCACACCGGCGTCCGACAGCGGTGAATCCTTCGTCGCCTTCGCAAGTTCCAGCAGGTCGCCGCGGACCGCGCGCGCCGTATTCGCGATCGCGTTGCACACGGATGATGCGATCCACGAGCCGCCTTCCACCGGACACTGCGGCAGGGTGGAATCGCCGAGCTTGACGCTGATATTGTCGATGGGAAGGCCGAGCATGTCGGCCGCTACCTGCGCCATGATCGTGTAGGTGCCGGTGCCGATATCGGAGGCGGCGGTCGCCACTTCGGCGTGGCCGTTCGCGGTCAGCACGATGCGGACCGTGGCCGGCACCTGCAGCGCTTCCCATACGCCTGATGCCATGCCCCAGCCGACCAGCTCGCTGCCGTCGCGCATCGAGCGTGGCTCTGCGTTGCGCTTTTCCCAGCCGAACTCCGCGGCGCCCCGCCGGTAGCATTCGCGCAGCTGCTTGCTGGTATAGGGAAGGTCCTCGCCCTGATGGCGGTCGGAGTAGCATTGCAGCCGCAACTGCACCGGATCGGTCTTGAGCGCGATGGCAAGTTCGTCCATCGCGCATTCCAGCGCATAGACGCCGGTCGCAGCGCCCGGCGCCCGCATGTCGCAGGACGTCGGCAGATCGAGCTTGACGAGCTTGTGCCCGAACTTGGCGTTCGGACTCTTGTAGAGCAGGTTGCCCCAGCCGGTATCATTGCGCGCGAATTCCTCGAATTGCGAGGTCACGGCGATGGCCTCGTGTTGCATGGAGTCGAGCGTGCCGCCGCTGTTTGAGGCGAGCGCCAACCGTTCGATGCTCGCCGGCCGGTAGCCGAACGCATACATCTGCGCCCTCGTCACCACGACGCGAACCGGGCGCTTGAGCGCGTTCGCTGCCAGCACGGCCAGCACGACCTGATATTGCGGACGCAGGCCCGCGCCGAAGCCGCCGCCCATATAGGGCGACATGACACGAACCGCATTGGGCTGCAGCTTGAAAACCTTGCAAAGATACTGCTGGACGTTCTGCACGCCTTGCGTCTTGTCGTAGACGGTGAGCTGGCCGTTCTCCCAGATCGCCGTCGAGGCAAACAATTCCATCGGATTGTGGTGCTCGGTCGGAATGGAGTATTCGGCCGCGTGACGGATAGCGGCGGAGGCAAATGCCTGTTCGGCATCGCCGCGCGGCTTCTCCGGCGTGTCGATGGCATACGCCCTGGCCCGCTCGGCGTGCAGGTCGGTGACGTGCGGCTCCTTCTGGTATTCGATCCTCACCTGCGAGGCGGCGACGCGCGCCGTTTCCCAATCTTCCGCCAGCACCAGTGCGACCGGCTGCCCGGCGAACTGGATCCTGTCGTCGTAGAGCGGGCGGTAGGGCGAACCCCTCTCGGGCGCGACCTCGTCCTTGTAGGCGTCATCCTTGTCGGCCATTGGCGGCCGATTGCTGTGGGTGAGCACGTCGATCACGCCGGCAATGTCCAGCGCAGCGCTGGCGTCGATGCGCACGATCCGTCCCTTCGGGATGGTCGAGTCGACGACATAGCCATGGACGAGGCCGGGAACGTTGAACTCGCCGGCATATTTGGCTTCGCCGGTAACCTTGGCTCTGCCGTCGACGCGGGACGTCGCGCTTCCGATATAGCTTGCCATGGCGCTCACCGTATTTTCTTGTCGGAGATCGATTGCGGCGTGCCTCGCGCAGCCTGACTGAGCGTCCGCACGATGGCGCGCCGTGCCAGGCCGATCTTGAAGTCGTTGTGTCCGAAACCCCTGGCGCGGCGCAGCAGGATGTTCGCGGCATTCGCAAATGTGCTCGCCTCGGCGCGCTGGCCGCGCAGAACGACTTCGGCCGCCGAACTGCGCCATGGCTTGTGCGCCACGCCGCCGAGCGCCACGCGCGCCTCCTTGATCGTGTCGCCGTCAAGCTCGAGCGCTGCCGCCACCGATACCAGCGCGAACGCATAGGACAGGCGGTCGCGGATCTTCAGGTAGGAGTAGTTGGTGCTGAAGCCTTTTGCCGGCAGCTCGATTGCCGTGATGATCTCGTCGGGCTCCAGATTGGTGTCGAGCTGCGGCGTGTTGTCGGGCAGGCGGTGAAAATCCGCAAATGCAATGGTGCGGGCTCCGGCCGGGCCTGTGACATGCACGATCGCTTCGAGCACGGCGAGCGCCACGCACATGTCGGACGGATGGGTCGCGATGCAGGATTGGCTCGTGCCGAGGATTGCATTGATGCGGTTGATGCCATCGATCGCCGAACAGCCGCTGCCCGGTTCGCGCTTGTTGCATGGCGTCGTCGCGTCGTAGAAATAGAAGCAGCGCGTCCGCTGCACGAGATTGCCGCCGGTCGACGCCATGTTGCGTAATTGCTGCGATGCGCCAGCCAGAATCGACCGCGACAGGAGCGGATAGCGCGCTTCGATCAGGGGATGGTAGGCGAGGTCGGTGTTCGGGACCAGCGCCCCGATCAGAACGCCGCCGGTCGCGGTCCCCTCCACGTTCCTGAGCGGCAGGCGCGAGATGTCGATCAGCCGGGTGGGCGTCGCGACATCGTATTTGATCAGGTCGAGCAGATTGGTGCCGCCGGCGATGAACTTCGCGGATGGATCTGCGGCGATCTGCTTGATGGCGTCGGCGACGTCGCTGGCGCGCGTGTATTGAAATGGGATCATGATCGCTCCATCGCCTGCTGGATTGCCGCCACGATGTTCGGATAGGCGCCGCAGCGGCAGATGTTGCCGCTCATCAGTTCGCGGATCTCGTCGGCCGTTTTCGCCTTGCCCTCGGCGATCAGGCCGGCGGCGGAGCAGATCTGTCCCGACGTGCAGTAGCCGCATTGAAACGCGTCGTGATCGATGAAGGCCTGTTGCAGCGGATGCAGCTCACCATTGTGTGCAAGGCCCTCGACGGTGGTCACCTCGGCGCCTTCCTTCATCACCGCCAGCGTCAGGCAGGAATTGATCCGCCGCCCGTCGACCAGCACGGTGCAGGCGCCGCACTGGCCGTGATCGCAGCCCTTCTTGGTGCCGGTCAGGTCGAGATGGTCGCGCAAAGCATCCAGCAGCGTCGTCCACGGCGCGACCGAAAGTTTTCGCTCTGCGCCGTTGACAGTCAGTGTGATCGGGATTTTCTCGGGTGCTGCGGCGATCGGTCCTTTGGGCTTCGTTGTCCCGGAATGCGTCATTTTCTTCTCCGCCTGCTTCGGTGCCAGGGGATGTCATATCCGCGCGTCAGTACGATGACCTTCACCGGCCTGTTTGTCGTGCGCAAAAAAACGGCCTGGATTTCGAGCGTACCTACAACCGGCTCAGGCGAAGAAGGTTCAAAACGACGGATGTGATATGCCGATTTGCGGATCGGGCTCGCGCCACGATGCGCGCCTGCAATGGCAACGAGATTGGATGATACAGAAGCGCCGTCGCGCTGCGCATTTTCCAGGCAGCCTGCGGCAATTCGCCCGAAGCAAGCAATGCACGCAATTGGATGAGACGCGCGCAATTAGATGAAATGTGCGATTACCGCATGTCGGCCATGCTGGCGCCGCCCCGGTGACGGCCACCGCATATCGAAGCCAAGCCGCGACAACCGATCATGGTTTAGCTTTGCCGAAAACCCATCCGGAATGCGCCCCAGTGCCGGTCGCGGATGAAGATCGGTGACGACAGGTCTTTCATCAGCACGAAATTACCGCCGCCCATGTCGCGCCGGTAGGTTTGCAACAAAAACGGTTTGGTGTTCGCCGCCACCTTCTTCACCGCGCGGTCGTTGAACAGGCGGCGGTTGCGGCAATTGGCGTTGTTCCAAACCGGATCGGGCCCCTGCGGCAGGCGATAGTTCGGATTGTGGGTCGGCAGATAGCCGCCCTTGGCCCAAGCGACGCAGAACACGATGCGCGGATCACTCTTCTGGATCGGGTCCTGAATGGAGGGGAGAATGCGGTCGGTGAAGGCGACATAGTCGGTCAGATACTGCTTCGGATCGGTGCCGGATATTTCGCGATACTTCTCGTCCATCAACTGTTCGACCGTAATTTCGCCGCGAGCGACCGCGCTTTCAAAGGCGTCGGAAATCTGCTTTGCGGTGTCGACGACGACGCGGATCAGTGGTGCATCCGAGGTTTCGACGCCGCTGTCGGCGATCAGCGCAATCAGGCCTTCGGAGGTCTCGAGCAGCTTTGCCACCCGCTCGTCCGCGTGCTTGAGATCGCGCGAGGAGAGGTCGACGCCCTTGGCGAGCTCGTTGAGCTCGGTGATGACAGTGTCGCAATGGCCGAGATTGGACGTCGCGGCCCTGGCGACGCCGTCGATCTCGTGGCCTACGGACGCGATGCCCTGGTGCACGCGCGCGATGATGCCGCTGATCTGCTCGGCGCCTTCACCAGCGCTCTTGGCGCGGCGCGAGGCGTCGCTGCTCTCGCCGATCAGGCTGCCGATCTGGCCGTCGAGATCACGCACGGTATCGGAAATCTGCTGCGTGGCCTGGCGCGTTCCCTCCGCCAGGCTCTTCACTTCGCTCGCGACCACGGCAAAGCCGCGGCCGGCGGTTCCGGCGCGCGCCGCCTCGATGGTGGCATTGAGCGCCAGGAGGTTGGTCTGCTTCGCGATCGCCTCGATCGAGCCGGAGACTTTCGCGACCTGCGACAGCGCCGAGCCGACGGCGCTGAGCCGGGCCTCGATGCGGCCGACCGCTTCGACGAGCTCGGCGATGTGGTTGACGGCTGAATCCACCGCGCTGCGCGACTGGACGATCTCCACGACGGCTGCGGACGTGGTCGATTGCACCGCCTGCGAAGCGTTGGCGATGTCGCGGTTGGCCGAGACCATCGCCTCGGCCGTCTTCTGCAAATGGTGAAACCGCTCGGACTGGTTCGCGACGCGGCTAGCGACCTCCTGGACGTTGCCGGCGATATCGGCAAGTTCCACGCCGAGCCCGCCGATGCGGTCGGCAAGCTGGTCAATGAGTCGTTCGGCCAGTGTCTGGTTGGATAGAGTGTCCAGGACTGCACGCTGCACAACGGACATATCAGAGCTTTCGCCAGTCAGGGCCGATGATAGGCCCACCGCCGCGATCGCATTCCAATTGCAAGTTTAGAATGTGATTCGCGTCTCTGTGTCTTGCCTGAGAGCGCACTAGGGCGTGATGACGCTTCTTCGAATCGCCATCACGCCCTAACTCTTTGATTTGAGCATGATCTTGTCGGAAAACCGGTACCCACTTTTCCGGATCATGCTCTAAAGCTTGTAGGCCGTGCGGAACCCGCCCCAGTGGCGGCCATTGACGCTGACGGGCACGTCGATCTCGCGCATCATCACCGTGTTACCGTTACCCATGTCGCGGGCGTAGCTCTGGATCAGATAGGCGCGCTGGTTGCGCCCTGCGGCGAGCCCGGCCGGATCGTTGAAGATGCGGCGGTTGCGGCAATTGGCAGTGTTCCAGGTGACGTCGCCCGGCCGCTGCGGGTGCGAATAGATCTTGTTGTGCACCGGCAGATAGCCGTTGGTGTCGACCATGGCGCAGAACGCCATCCGCTTGTCCTTGGCGAGGAACGCTTCCTGGAACGGCGGCAGCGCGCGGTCGGCCCAGTCCAGCATCCTGGTGCGGTATTGCACCGGGTTGCTGCCTGCGATCTCGACATAATTGGTGTCGAACAGGTCTTCCATCGAGATGGCGCCGCTGTTGACGGCGTTCTCGAAGATCTTCTTCAGCGCCGCGCCCGCTTCCATCGCGCGCGTGACGGCCTCGGTGTTGTCGTCCTGAATCGAAAACAGCTTGTCTTCGATCTTCTCGGTCAGCGCGGCATTGGTGCGCTCGAACCGCGCCTGCGTGCCGGCCTTCGCGTGCTCGCCGATGCGAATGCGGCAGGCACCGACATCCTGCAGCGTCGCATCGAAACTCTGGCCCTGTGCCAGCCTGCTGGCGTCGGGGCCGCTGACCAGGACGCCATCCATCGATATCTCGTAGACCGGCGCCGACATCACGCCGCGCGGCGTCTGGATATCGATCTTGAGGCTGCAGGGCAGCTTTTGCGGCTCGCGGCGCTCGGTGTGTCCGCCCTGACGCAGCAGCACGGCGCAGCGCGCCTTGAGCTTCTGCGCAAACGCCGTGACGGCCCGTCCGGCCTGGGCGACGCTTTCGCCATGGGCCTCGGCTTCCTTGGTCGCGGTGTCGATTTCGCCGGCGCTGTCGCCGACCGAGGCGATGAAGGAGGAGGCGGAAGACGCATTGTCGGCCATCTCGCCGGTGGTCGCGTTCTGCTCGGCGACCGCGCCGTTGACGTTCTCGAACACCGGGCGGATCGCCTCGATCGACTGCGTGATGCGATGCACGGCATCGACCGAGCCCGCGGCGTCGCGCTGCAGCGCCTCGATCTTCTTGGTGATTTCTTCCGTGGCGTTCTGGGTCTGCACCGCGAGCGCCTTCACCTCGGTGGCGACAACGGCGAAACCGCGTCCGGCTTCACCCGCGCGCGCGGCCTCGATGGTGGAATTGAGCGCCAGCAGCGTGGTTTGCCGCGCGATCTGGGCAATCAAATTGACGACATTGCCGATCGCCGCCGAGGATGCCCTGAGGCGATCGACATTGATGCTGGCTTCGCGGGCGGCCTCGCTCGCCTGGTCGGCGAGCTTGCCGGCGTCGCGCACTTGGGAGCCGATTCCCTGCGCCGACTGGGTGAACTTGTCGGCGGCGTGCGAGAAGGTCGTCGCGGTGCCCTGTGCGGCGCTGGTGCGGTTGGTCAGGGCGTCGGTGCGCTGGCGGATGGTGGAGAGGGTCGCAGCCGTCGCCTCGGCGCCGCCGGCCACCGAATTGGCCGCACGCTCGAGCTGGCGGATCATCGCGCCGAGTTCGAGCTCCAGAAGTTCGAGGATCGCTTTGGCCGAATCGCCATCGCCGGAAGCGATTTCTGCCGGGGTGGTCGTCTGGGCCTTCGTCTGGGCCTTGGGCTGGACAGCAGGTCCGACCGGTCCCGGCGCCTGCTTTTTGAACAATCCGAAGGCCATGACGTCTCTTAAAGGTTGAGGGCAGTCACGAAATCCTCTCATCCGAGCATGAAGTCATGGTTAACAACTGCCTGATATTTCGTCGCACGGCAGTACTTACATACCCGAGGGGGCCGCAAATCTTTGATTTCGGCCGATTCTGGGCCTATAAGGCCGCGCTTCAACCCCAGCATCCCTCCGGACGAATCCAAGAGACCTCGCATGGCCGGCCATTCCCAATTCAAGAACATCATGCACCGCAAGGGCCGGCAGGATGCCCAGAAGTCAAAACTGTTCGGCAAGCTGGCGCGCGAAATCACGGTCGCGGCCAAGCTTGGGACCCCGGACCCGGCCATGAATCCCCGGCTGCGCGCGGCCGTGATCGCGGCGCGCCAGGAGAACATGCCGAAGGACAATATCGAGCGCGCCATCAAGAAGGCGACCGGCGGCGAAAGCGAGAACTATGACGAAATCCGCTACGAGGGCTACGGCCCCGGCGGTGTCGCCGTGATCGTCGAGGCGCTGACCGATAACCGCAACCGCGCCGCTTCCGACATCCGCTCGTTCTTCACCAAGTCCGGCGGCAATCTCGGCGAAACCGGCTCGGTCGCCTTCATGTTCGACCGCACCGGCATCATCGAGTATGACGCGAGCGTTGCCTCCGACGACGCCATGCTGGAAGCCGCGATCGAAGCCGGCGCCGACGACGTCGCGTCCAGTGAAGGCGGCCACGAGATCTACGCCTCGCAGGAAACCTTTCGCGACGTGGCAAAAGCGCTGGAAGGGAAGTTCGGCGAAGCCCGCAAGGCGGCCCTGACCTGGAAGCCGCAGAACACGGTCGCCGTCGACGATGAGACCGGCGAGAAGCTGTTGAAGCTGATGGACCTGTTGAACGAGCACGACGACGTTCAGAACGTCTACGCCAATTTCGAGGTCTCCGACGCTCTCGTCGCCAAGATGGGCGGGTAGGGACGAACGCGCCATCGTCTGCCTCATGCTTCCGCTGTCGTCGCCCGGCTCGACCGGGCGATCCAGTATTCCAGAGGCCGTGGTGATTGAGCCGAGAGGCCGCGGCGTACTGGATCCCCGCCTATGCGGGGATGACGTGCGGAGTGACAAGCAAGCTCCAGGGCAGGGGATTTCCGTTCTCTTTATGTTTCGTTCACCCGGGTCTGGCGTTATCACTACGCCATGACACCCCCACCGATTCGCCAACCCGTCCGGATCATCGGCATCGACCCTGGCCTGCGCCGCACCGGCTGGGGCGTGATCGAGACCGAGGGCAACCGCCTCGTCTTCATCGGCTGCGGCTCGGTCGAGCCGCCGGACGATCTGCCGCTGGCCAGCCGCCTGCTCGCGATCCATGAGGGGCTGGCCACAGTCCTCGGCGATTTCCGTCCCGCCGAGGCCGCCGTCGAACAGACTTTTGTGAACAAGGACGGCGTCGCCACGCTGAAACTCGGCCAGGCGCGCGGCGTCGCCATGCTCGCGCCCGCGATGTTCGGTATTGCTGTTGCGGAATATGCGCCCAACCAGGTGAAGAAAACCGTGGTCGGCGCGGGACATGCCGACAAGAACCAGGTCGCCGTGATGCTGAAAATCCTGCTGCCGAAAGCCGAGCCAAAATCCGCCGACGCAGCGGACGCGCTGGCGATTGCGATCACGCACGCGCATCACCGCCAGGGTGCCGCGCTGCGGATGAAGGTGGCGAGCCTATGATCGGTCGATATCTATCCGAGCCGTCATGCCCGGCCTTGTGCCGGGCATCCACGTCTTTTCTCGCCAGGGTCCAAGACGTGGATGGCCGGGACATCTGCGCGAAGACGCGCTTCGCGCTTTTGCCCGGCCATGACGAACTTGGTGTGCACGTCGAATCCGGGTTTCCAAGATGATCGGTAAACTCAAGGGCCTGATCGATTCCTACGGCGAGGATTTTGTCATCCTCGACGTCGGCGGCGTCGGCTATCAGGTGCATTGCTCTTCACGCACGCTGCAGGCGCTTCCGTCACCCGGCGAGACCGCGGTGCTGTCGATCGAGACCTATGTGCGCGAGGACCAGATCAAGCTGTTCGGCTTCCGCACCGATACCGAGCGCGAATGGTTTCGCCTGCTGCAGACCGTGCAGGGCGTCGGCGCCAAGGTCGCGCTTGCGGTGCTCGGCACCTTGCCGCCGGCCGAACTCGCCAACGCGATTGCGCTGCGCGACAAGGCAGCGGTGTCGCGCACGCCGGGCGTCGGCCCGAAAGTCGCCGAGCGCATTGTCTCCGAGTTGAAGGACAAGGCGCCCGCCTTTGCAAATGTCGATCCAGCCGTGGTGCATCTTGCCGGCGCGGTCGACGATCACCGCGCACCGCGCCCGGTTACTGATGCGATCTCGGCGCTGGTCAATCTCGGCTACGGCCAGCCGCAGGCGGCGGCCGCGATTGCATCCGCTGCGCGCAGCGCGGGCGAAAATGCCGAGACCGCGCAGCTAATCCGGCTGGGTCTGAAGGAATTGGCGAAATGAGTGTTGAGGCCGTAGGGTGGGCAAAGCGAAGCGTGCCCACCATTTAATGTATTATCCGGATGGTGGGCACGGCGCGAAGCGCGCCTTTGCCTACCCTACATGTTCGCCACTGACCGACGAAGGAATGCGTTTCCGCCATGTTGAGCGAAAAGGACAAGGAACTGATCGCCGCCGCGACTGATGCGATCAGCCGGCGTTATCGCAATGACTGGCAGGAGGTCGGCGCGGCGCTGCGCACCCGCGACGGCCGCATCGTCACCGGCGTCAATATCGACGCCTATATCGGCCGGATCGCTGTCTGCGCGGAGGCGATCGCTATCGGCCGCGCCATCACCGAAACCGGCGATCACGGCATCGAGACCATCGTCGCTGTGCGTCATCCCAAACCGGACGAGCCCGGCAAGATCGCCGTGGTATCGCCATGCGGCATCTGTCGCGAGCTGATCCACGACTACGACACCAAGGCGCAGGTCATCGTTCCCGACAGTGGCCGCGAGCCGAAGGTCGTCACCATCGACGAGCTTCTGCCCAACAAGTACCGCAGGGGCAACGAGTGAACACCCCTTCCCGCATCGTCACGCCCGAGCGCCGCTCCGACGATGTCGGCGACACCGCGCTGCGTCCGCAACTGCTCGCCGAATTCGTCGGCCAGGCACAGGCGCGCAAGAACCTCTCGATCTTCATCGAGGCGGCGCGCAAGCGAGGCGAGGCGCTGGATCACGTGCTGTTCGTCGGACCGCCCGGTCTCGGCAAGACCACGCTGGCGCAGATCGTGGCTCGCGAACTCGGCGTCGGCTTCCGTGCCACGTCAGGCCCGGTCATTGCGAAGGCCGGAGACCTCGCGGCGCTGCTCACCAATCTCGAAGAGCGCGACGTGCTCTTCATCGATGAGATCCATCGCCTCAGCCCGGCGGTCGAGGAAGTGCTTTATCCCGCGATGGAGGATTTTCAGCTCGACCTTATCATCGGCGAGGGACCTGCGGCCCGTTCGGTGAAGATCGATCTGGCAAAGTTCACGCTCGTCGGCGCCACCACGCGAGCGGGGCTGTTGACCAACCCGCTGCGCGACCGTTTCGGCATTCCGATCCGCCTGAATTTCTACACCGAGGAAGAGCTGGAGAAGATCGTCAGCCGCGGCGCCCGCGTGCTCAACATCGGCATGACTCCTGATGGTGCCAACGAGATCGCGCGCCGCGCCCGCGGCACGCCGCGTATCGCCGGCCGCCTCCTGCGCCGCGTACGCGACTTTGCTTCCGCGGCCGATGCCAGCTCCGTCGACCGCGCCATCGCCGACCACGCGCTGAGTGCGCTCGAAGTCGATGCCGCCGGCCTCGACGCCATGGACCGCCGCTATCTCACGACGATCGCCATGAACTACGGCGGCGGCCCGGTCGGCGTCGAAACCATGGCAGCGGCACTGTCGGAGCCGCGCGACGCCATCGAGGACATCATCGAGCCGTACCTGATCCAGTGCGGTTACCTGCAGCGCACCCCGCGCGGCCGGCTGCTCACCTCGCACGCCTTCCGCCATCTCGGCCTCGCGGAACCCGCGCGCGACCCGGCGCAGTTCGGCCTGTTCGGCAACGGCGACAGCGACGATTGAACGCTTCGAACCCGATCATTCCGGCGATGCACTAAGGGCAAAGCAGCCGGCGCTTGAGCGCCCGGCTGGCTTGCCGTGGAGTGCGGATACCGATGGGTTCGACCGAAGACGCTGACATGATGGCCCTGATCACGGCGGCGCCGGAACTGGCGACGCCTGATGATACCGAGGCCTTCCTCGATGCCGTGCCGATACCGGAACTGGCCTCGATGTGGGGCGCACTGCAGCGCCTGAGCCGTCGCGACCAGACCGGTGCCGCCTGGGCGGCGATCCTCTATTTCGACCATCTGCCACACAAGCGGCCGGACCGCGCGTTCGACCTCGCGCTCGAAGTGCTGCGATCCGAGAAAGACAAGCCGACCGTCATGCAGCTCAACGACAAGTTCATGCAGTCGCTGCTCTATGCGCATGGCGTCGCCGTGATCGAGCGGATCGAAGTGGAGGCGAAGCAGAATGCTGCGCTACGCTGGCTGCTGGGCGGAATTCACTTCGGACCCGATGAACCGTTCAAGCGCCGCATCGAGGCGATTGCCGACAGCAAGGGCTGGCGCGCCGACGATCGCGCGCGCCGCACGCCAAAACGTCCGCTCGATTGCGAGGCGATGTCGGTGGCCGAGCTGGCGCGCGCCTGGGTCGAGCAGTATTCGAAATCCGAGCGCGACCGCGACGACAACTTCTTCGCGATGATGGACTATGAGCGCGATCTGCGGGAGGAGTACCCCGATCAGGCGATAGACCTCATCGTCGAGATCCTTAAGATCGAGACCAATCCGGTGCTGCTGTCGCTGCTCGCCGCTGGCCCGCTCGAGGACGTCATCAGCATGGAGACCATCGACCGTATCGAGCGCGAAGCTTCCGTCAACAAGCGTTTTCACGATCTGCTCGGTGGCGTCTGGTATTGCCGGGCGCCGGATGAATTGAAGGCACGGCTGGATGCCCTGGTCGGGCAGAACCGCTGGTGAGAAGCTGCTGGAGCTCTGCTGACGTTCTGCACAAACGGACCCCAATTCGGGCTCAATCCGCCACCATGTTGGCGGTGCATCACGAATGGATCACATGTTAACACGCCGTCATTTTCTAAAGGGCATGGGTGGATTGGGCGCGCTGAGCGTCTCCACCACCGCTTACGGATTCAGCGCGCCGATCGTCCGGCTTCGCGTCACCAGGTACAACATCTCGCCGCCGCAATGGCCGGCCGGACTCAAGCTCAAGATCGCGGCCATCGCCGACCTCCACGCCTGCGATCCATGGATGTCGCTTGATCATATCAAGGAGATCGTCGAACGCACCAATGCGCTCAAACCTGACATGGTCGTCATGCTCGGCGACTACGTGACCGGACATCGCAAGGTGACGCGCATCATCCCCGATGCCGAATGGGCGGGTGTGCTGGGTGGCCTGAAGGCGCCGCTCGGCGTGCATGCGGTGCTCGGCAATCACGACTGGTGGGAAGACAAGACCGTGCAGCGCGAAGGGCAGGGGCTGCCGTCTGCGGGCCGCGCGCTGGAGAACGTCGGCATTCCCGTTTACGAAAACGACGCGAAGAAGCTCAGCAAGAATGGTCACGCGTTCTGGCTGGCCGGCCTCGGCGACCAGCTCGCCTACATGCCGGCGCGCCGCTTCCGGCCGCTCAGGCGCATCGGTGTCGACGATCTCGGCGCGACGCTGGCGAAGATCACCGACGATGCGCCCGTGGTTCTGATGGCGCACGAGCCCGACATCGCCCGGCGCGTACCCTCACGCGTCGCGCTGCAGCTCTCCGGCCATACCCATGGCGGCCAGGTGCGGGTGCTCGGCTGGTCGCCGATCTCGCCGTCCGGACAGCAGCTCGCCTATGGCCACATCAAGATGAACTGCGACGTCGTCGTCTCCGGCGGCCTCGGCTGCAGCATCATGCCGTTCCGCCTCGGCGTGCCACCGGAAATCGTGCTGGTGACGCTCGGCACAGCAAGGCCGGCGGTGGCGTAAGGCGCCAGCGCTTGCGCGCGGCTCCGATTTGCGCAAAGCAGGGGTTTCCAGCGCGATCAGGAACCGCAAGTGACATCACCCATTCTCGACGGCGAGATCCGCGACGGCCGCCATCACATGCAGGTCCGTGTCTATTACGAGGACACCGATTTCTCCGGTATCGTCTATCACGCCAATTATCTGCGCTTCATGGAGCGCGGGCGCACCAATCATCTGCGGCTGATGGGCGCCTCGCAGCACGCACTGTTCGAGCAGGCCGAGATGGAGACGCCGGGCTTTGCCTTCGTGGTGCGCTCGATGGAGCTCGATTTTCTGCGGCCGGCGCGGATGGACGACGTGCTCGACGTGGTGACATGGCCGGTCGCGGTGAAGGGCGCTTCCATCACGCTGGCGCAGGAGGTGAAGCGCGGCGACGAGGTGCTGGTCAAGGCCGAGGTGCGCGTTGCCTTCATCAGCGAGGGGCGCGCAAAGCCGATCCCGAAATCGCTGCGGCTGCTGATGAAGGCCGATGTGGCGGAATAATTCTCCCGGTTGACTCTCTGTACCGATCGGTACAATCTCTCCGCATCGCCACTCCGGAGAAACCTCATGTCGCGTCCGCCGCTGCCGCCCTTCACCCGCGAAACCGCCGCGCAAAAGGCGCGCATGGCCGAGGACGCCTGGAATTCACGCGATCCCGTGCGGGTGTCGCTGGCCTATACCGAGGACAGCCGCTGGCGTAACCGCTCCGAATTCTTTGAAGGCCGCGAGGCGATCGTCGCATTCCTCACCCGCAAATGGGCCAAGGAGCATGACTATCGCCTGATCAAGGATCTCTGGGCGTTCGACCAGAACCGCATCGCCGTGCGCTTCCAGTACGAATGGCACGACGATGCCGGGCAGTGGCACCGCTCCTACGGCAATGAGCAATGGGAATTCGACGAGCACGGCCTGATGCGGCGGCGCGAGGCCAGCATCAACGATATCGCGATCAAGGAGAGCGAGCGCCGCTTCCACTGGCCGGCCCCGGGCCCGCGGCCGGCCGATGTCGCGGGACTGAGCGAAAACCCGCTATGACCAGATGTTGAAGAGGGGCGTCGAGCGCGGAGAGGTGCTGCGCGCGCTCGGCGAGGTGTTTCGCGCCCACGGCTATGAAGGGGCCTCGCTGACGCTGATCACGGAGGCCACCGGGCTCGGCAAGGGCAGCCTCTATCACCTGTTCCCCGGCGGCAAGGAGCAGATGGCCGCCGAGGTGCTGGCCGAAATCGACGGCTGGTTCGAGATCAATATCTATGCGCCCTTGCGTGAAGCCGATGATCCGCCGCGCGCGATCGCCGCGATGATCGCGGGCGTCGACCAGTACTTTCATTCCGGCGACCGCGTCTGCCTGGTCGGCATGGTCGCGCTCGGCTCGGCGCGCGATGCTTTTGCCGAGGCGGTCGATGGCTATTTTGCGCGCTGGCAGGTGGCGTTGGTGTCGCTGTTGCGGCGGTCCGGGTTGAGCAAGAGCCAGGCGCAGCGGCGCGCGGAAGATGCGCTGCTCACCATTCAGGGCGCGCTGGTGCTGGCGCGGGCGCGGGACGACGCGGGGATATTTCGACGGGCGTTGAGCGATCTGACGAAGCGGCTGCTGGCGCCGCCGGAGTGACGGCTGAATGCGATTCTCTATCCACGTCGTCCCTGCGAAAGCAGGGACCCATACGCCGCGGCCTTTCGAGTTGTTCACGGTGAGCAACGATTGCCCTAATGAAACGCCGGTGGTTATGGGTCCCCGCGTTCGCGGGGACGACGTGTGGAGAGACTAACGCCTTACGCCGCGGCCTTATGCCGTGCGAGTTCGGCCTTGTAGAGCTCGAACTCCTCGGCGGTTGCCTTAGCAATGCTCGGGCGGGCGCGCAGCCGCTCGTAATAGGCCTTCACGTTAGGCCATTTCGCCAGTTCGACCGGCGGCGTCGCCATCGTCCAGTTGATGATGGTGACGAGATAGGCGTCCGCCACGCTGAAGTGATCGAGCAGGAACTCGCGGCCCTTCAGGTAGTTCTCGAGATAGTCGAGCCGCGACAGGTTCTTGGTGAGCGCATAGGTCTTTGCATCCTGCGGCGCCGTCTTGTCGAGCAGCGGCACGAACAGCGCCTTGTGCAGTTCGGTGCCGATGAAACAGAGCCATTGATGCAGGCGGCTGCGCTCCTCGGTGGAATTGGCCGAGAGGCCGGCGGTTGGAAAACGATCAGCGACATATTGCAGGATCGCCGCGTTCTCCGTCAGCACCGTCCCGTCGTCGGTGCGCAGCGTCGGCACCAGCCCGAGCGGGTTGACGGCGCGAAAGTCCGAGCCGTCCTTCTGCACGACTTTGCTCTTGGGATCGACCTCGAGATAGTTGGCCTCGGCGCCGGCTTCATACAGCGCGATCCTGGTCGCCAGCGAGCAGGCGAGCGGCGAGAAATAGAGATCCATGGGTTTGCCTCCTTGGCGGTTGATCAATCGGGCCGCGACCCTAGGGCAGGCAGGATTGATTTTTATACTGTTCCGCATAATATAAATCCGGTCAAGGAATTTCTTGCGAGATGGTACAAAAAAGTAAGTCCCCGGTCCCCCGGATCGATTCCCCCGCGCCGCCCAAGCGCCGCGGCCGTCCGCGCGCCTACGAGCCGGATGTCGCGCTCGGCAAGGCGCTCGATTTGTTTCGCAAGGACGGCTTTGCAGCGACGTCGCTCGACGATCTCTCCGCCGCCACCGGCATGAACCGGCCGAGCCTCTATGGCGCGTTCGGCGACAAGCGCGAACTCTTTATCAAGAGCTACCGGCGCTATCGCGAAGATGCGCGGGTCGCGATGGGCACCGTCTTCAGGGACGAGCTGCCGATCCGAAAGCGGCTGGAGCGCATCTATGCGGTGGCGCTCGACATCTATCTGTCAGGCGAATCCGGCCCGCGCGGCTGCTTCACGGTAATGACCGCGGCGTCCGAGGCGGTGCATGACCCCGATATCCGCGCCATGGTGCTGGAAGGCTTTACCGAACTCGACAAGGCTTTTGCGGCCTGCTTCCGCCTCGCCAAGGAGAAGGGCGAATTGCCTGAGGGCGCCGACCCCGCGGTGCTGGCGCAAATCGCTTCCGCCACCATCCATACCATCGCCATCCGCGCCCGCGCGCGAACCCCGCGCAAGGAGCTCGAAGCGCTCGTCAATGGCGCGATCAGCGTGATGGTCGGGGTGGCGAAATAACTTGCCTGTCGTGCCTGCGAAAGCAGGTATGCATAACCATGGAGTTCGTCATTGCGAGGAGCCAACGGGTCGCGCAAATGCGCGCCCGATGACAGGCTCCGCGACGAAGCAATCCATTATCTGTCTCCGCGTGGAGAGGTGGATTGCTTCGCTTCGCTCGCAATGACGGAGGCTAATACCCTCGTCCGCGGTCCACCACATTCTCCAGCGCGCCGCCCGCTTCAAACCGCGCGATCTGCTGCGCGACATATTTCGATATCTCGTCGGGATCGGTGTCGGCGGCGTTGTGCGGCGTCAGCACCACTTTGGGGTGGGTCCAGAACCGGCTGTCCGCGGGCAACGGCTCGGTGGCGTAGACGTCGAGCGAGGCGCCACTGAGCGTGCCGTCGTCGAGGGATTGCAGGATGTCTTCCTCGTTCTGCAGGCCGCCACGCCCGGCGTTGATCACGACCGGCGCGCCGAGCGGGCTCGTTCGGTTCAGTTTCCTGAAAACGTCGTGATTGAGGATGTGTCGCGTCTCCGGCGTCAGCGGCAGCAGGCAGACCAGGATGTCGGTCCGCCGCAGGAACGCGTCGATCTGTGTTTCGCCATGAAAGCAATCGACGCCGTCGATGGCCTTGGGGCTTCGGCTCCAGCCGCAGACGCGAAAGCCGAGGCGCCGCAGCACGTCGGCTGCGTCGGCGCCGAGCGTCCCCAGTCCCATGATGCCGACGGTAACAGCCCCCGCCGCCCATTGCGATTTCGGCGCCCAGCGCTTTTCACGCTGCGACTCCCGCAAATAGAGTTCCTGCCGGTGGTGCATCAACACATGGAGCACGACATATTCGGTCATCCGCGCGGTGAGGTCGGTGACGGCGACGCGCACCAGCGGCACGTCGGGCAGCGAACGATCGGCCATCAGCGCATCGACGCCGGCGCCGAGATTGAAGATGACCCGGAGATTGGGGAAGGCGGCGAGTTCGCCCGGCTGCGGCTTCCACACCGCGGCGTAATGCACGTCGGCCGGATTGAACGACGTATTGGGCAGCAGCAGCACGGGCCGCCCCGCGCAAACCTCGTCGAACCGATTCTTCCAACGTTGCGGCGACCAGTTTTCGGTCCCGCCATGCACCAGCAGCGCGAGCGCACCCTTCGTCATTGCCATTCCTTTCGCCTCGCCATCCGGCGTGACCCGTCTCACATCGCGGATCGAACCGCTTCTCTAGCCTCCTTTCATCCGGCAAGGGAGGCTTCAGTTGCGCCAATTGATCCTGATCGCTGCCCAAAATGGCGTCTCCTGATGATACAGGGCCGCATCATCGCGGTGGTAGTGGCCTCGCTGGCGCTTTGCTGGCGGAACCATCAGCGCGGTGTCACCGTCACCCGGCTTGAGGCCTTCAGAACGAAGATGAAGATTCTGTTTCTGGTCCTCGCCGTGTGCAGCCTTTGTTCCAAGGCGATCGTCCACACCTACCGGCATTTCAATCCGCCGCCGCCTCCGATCATCGGTCCCTGACGGGCGACGGAAACATCTCAAAATTTCTTCGACGCCCCTGTCGGCTCCGGGCATAATCGTTCGTCATCATGACGAACGGAGATGCTTTGCCGCCATGCTTTACGCCATCCTCTGCTATCACGACGAAGACCATGTCGGTTCCTGGACCAAGGAACAGGACGCTGCGGTCATGACGAAGCTTGCCGTCGTACAGGAAAAACTGACCAAGCAGGGCCGGCTCGGCCCGGTCGCCCGACTGCTGCCGACCACGGCGGCGACCACGCTGCGCAAGGACGATCCGCCGCTGGTGCTCGACGGGCCCTATGCCGAAACCAAGGAGCAGTTGCTCGGCTTCTATGTCGTCGACTGCAAGAACCTCGACGAGGCGCTCGAGGTCGCCCGCGATCTCGGCGCGGCCAATCCCGGCGGCGCCTATGAGATCCGCCCCGTCGGCGTGTTCCGGCCGGGGAGCGTACAGTCGTGACCGATACCGCCTGGATCGATGCCGCGCTGACTTCGGCTCGCCCCCAGGCGGTCGGTGCGTTGCTGCGTTACTTCCGCAATCTCGATACCGCCGAGGAGGCGTTCCAGAACGCCTGCCTGCGGGCGCTGAAGAGCTGGCCGCAGAACGGCCCGCCGCGCGATCCCGCGGCGTGGCTGATCATGGTCGGGCGCAATGTTGCGATCGACGACATCAGGCGAACCAGCAAGCAGCAGGCGCTGCCCGAGGACGAGGCGATCTCCGATCTCGACGACGCCGAGGAACAGCTCGCCGAGCGGCTCGACGGCTCGCACTACCGCGACGACATTCTGCGGCTGCTGTTCATCTGCTGCCATCCGGACCTGCCGGCGACGCAGCAGATTGCGCTCGCGCTGCGGATCGTCTCAGGGCTCACGGTCAAGCAGATCGCGCGCGCCTTCCTGGTTTCGGAAGCCGCCATGGAGCAGCGCATTACCCGGGCGAAGGCGCGCGTCGCCGATGCCGATGTGCCGTTCGAAACACCGGGCGCGGTGGAGCGCTCCGAACGTCTCGTCTCCGTCGCCGCCATGATCTATCTGATCTTCAACGAGGGCTATTCGGCCTCCGGCGACACCGCCGAAATTCGCTCGCCGCTGTGCGAGGAAGCCATTCGCCTGGCGCGGCTGTTGCTGCGCCTGTTCCAGAGCGAGCCGGAGATCATGGGGCTGACCGCGCTATTGCTGCTGCAGCATGCGCGCGCAGCAGCTCGGTTCGACGCCGACGGCGCGGTGATTTTGCTCGACGATCAGGACCGCTCGCTCTGGAACAAGTCTCTCATCGCCGAGGGACTGGCGCTGATCGACAAGGCGATGCGCCATCGCCGCAGCGGTCCCTATCAGGTGCAGGCCGCGATCGCGGCGCTGCATGCCCGCGCCGACAAGCCCGAGGATACCGACTGGACCCAGATCGATTTGCTCTATGGCGCGCTCGAGATCATGCAGCCGTCGCCGGTGGTGACGCTGAACCGCGCGGTCGCGGTGTCCAAGGTGAAAGGACCGGAAGCCGCGCTCGACATGATCGAGCCGTTGGCGCAGCGCCTCTCGAACTATTTTCATTACTTCGGCGTGCGCGGCGCCTTCCTGATGCAGCTCGGCCGCAACGACGAAGCCCGCACGGCCTTTGACCGCGCCATTGCGCTCGCCAACACCTCGGCCGAGGCCGCCCACATCCGCATGCACCTCGACCGCCTGCAGCGCGACAGCCAGCCCCGCGGCAAGAAGGCGGGGAGGTAGGTCATCTTGTCCGCTTGCGCGCGCTCGGTCTGAGCTCGCGGCCGCGGTGACAAGCACAGATGCACTCCTAAAACCAGACATGCGGGGCGAGCACTGCTGCAGAGATGTCGGAGCGGCACTCGATCCATAGCGAGGGCTGCTCTTTTCTGGTAAGTACACAAGCGCCGGAACACTCCGGCATCTCCTTCGACGATCAGCAGCGGCGCGTCGGGCTCCCCATGATCACTTCGATGAAAATTGAATTCTTTTCCGGATTCCTGATCGGCTTCGTGACTGGCGTGCTGCTCTGCGCTGGATCGCGGCGACCACCTGCGAAAGCGGATCATGTCGTATCGGCAAGAAGGAGCGCCCGGTGACCCGAAGGATCAAATGGTGGGGCGTGATCGGCGTCGCGGTGTTCATCATAGGCGCGCTGATCGTGATCCATTACTCACTGAGGATCGCCGCCTGATGGGGACGCTCACTAAAAAATAGCGAGGCAGGGCGGGCCCAGGATGTTCGTGTCGTAGACAGACGGCGACGATCGCAAGCATCACGTTTTTAGGAAAGATGTTCGACGAGCAAGGGAGCCCCCAAATGTACACCAACATTCTCTTGAGCACGGATGGATCGGATGTCGCGCGAAAAGGCGTTAAGCACGGGATTGCTTTAGCAAAGGCCTTGAATGCTAAAGTGACGGTCATCACCGTGACGGAACCTCTCCTGGTCGAGTTTGGGACCGGGCATGCGGGATGGATTCCTCCGCAGGAAATGTTTGATAGCTTTGAGGCAGCCAGCAAGGAACGTGTGGGCAAGATTCTGGATGAAGTTCGAGCGATGGCGGAGCAGATCGGGATATCTGTAGACCTCTTGCATGTTCCGGATGCGCACCCAGCCACTGCGATTATCGAAACAGCAAAGTCCAGAGGCTGCGACTTGATCGTCATGGCCTCTCATGGGCGTCGCGGCCTCAGGAAGCTATTCTTGGGGAGTCAAACATCGGAGGTCCTGGTGGACGGAAGCGTGCCGGTGTTGGTGGTGCACTAGAGCATGATCCGGAAAAGTGTGTAGCGGTTTTCCGAAAAGATCATGCTCAAACAAAAAGATAAAGCGGGATGACGATTCGAAGAAAAGTCATCCCGCTTTAGCGGACATAAATGATGGTGCGGGCTTGGTGACTGTGTGGCGGGTGGTTCATCCGGCGCTACGCGCTCTTATCCTCTCCTGGAGGGGTGATGCACACCGCGAGCAATGGTCTGTCATGCCGGACAAGCCCGGCATGACGAAGTATCCGTCGAAAAATTCGCTCCCCCTGTCGGATTGCGCTTTCCCCGTTCGTCTTGAATCCGAACACCCATTCAAGACAACGGGGACCTATCATGACCGTCACCGCCGAGCCCCTTCCGGCCTCCAGGCCCGCCCGCTGGGTCGGCCGCATTCTCTCCGGCCTCGTCATCGTCTTCCTGATGTTCGACGGCGCCATCAAGCTGGTGCCATGGCCGATCGTCACCGAAACCATGGACCGGATGGGCTACGGTTCGAGTGATGCGCTGATGCGTGGCCTTGGCGCCATCACCATTGTCTGTACGGTGCTCTACGCCATCCCGCCGACCTCCATCCTCGGCGCGATTCTGCTCACCGGCTATCTCGGCGGCGCGATCGCCTCGCATGTGCGGATCGACAGCCCCTTGTTCTCGCATACGCTGTTCGGGCTCTATCTCGGCCTGATGCTGTGGGGCGGGCTGTGGCTGCGCGATGCGAACTTGCGCCGCCTGATCCCCTTTCGCCGCTGAGTTGCTTCAACGATAATCTTCCGCCATGGAGCCGAACATGCTCGAAGTCATTGCCGTCATCGCCGTCATACTCGCCGTCGCCATCGCAGTCATTCTCGTGATCGCCGCGACCAAGTCGAGCACGCTCCGCGTACAGCGCGCGATCCGCATCAAGGCGCCGCCGGACGTGATCTTCCCGCTGATCTCTGATTATCATCAATGGCTGAAATGGTCGCCCTATGAAAACAAGGACCCCGCGATGAAGCGCAGCTATGACGGCGCCGAGCGCGGCAAGGGCGCCGTCTACGCCTGGAACGGCGACAAGAATGTCGGTTCCGGCCGCATGGAGATCCTGGAAAGCACGGCGCCGTCGAAGATCGTCATCAAGCTCGATTTCTTCACGCCGTTCGAAGGCCACAACACCGCCGAGTTCACAATGCTGCCGCAGGGCGATGTCACTCATGTCACGTGGCTGATGTATGGTCCGGCCAACTTCATGTCCAGGCTGATACAGGTGTTCATGAATCTGGACCGCATGATCGGCCGGGACTTCGAAGCCGGTCTTGCCAATCTGAAAACGCTCACCGAGAAATGAACGCAACTATCGTGTCCCGGACGCGACGCAGCGATACGCTGCGCCGCCGAGCCGGAACGCCACCGACACCACTGCCAAACCCAAGGAGCCCGCGATGCAGGTCAACCCCTATCTCTTCTTCAATGGCAATTGCGAGGAAGCGCTGAACTACTATCAGAAAGCGCTCGGCGCCCGGATCGAGGCGAAGATGCCATACGGCGACGGCCCCGCCGAGATGCCGATCCCGGCGGACTGGAAAACCAAGATCATGCACGCCCGCGTCACCATCGACGGCGAAGTGCTGATGGCGTCAGACGCGACGCCGGGCGATTACAAGGCGCCGCAGGGCATTTCGGTGGCGCTCGCGGTCGAAGACCCCGCGGATGCCGAGCGCCGGTTCAATGCGCTCGCCGAAGGCGGCACGGTGCGGATGCCGTTCGGCAAGACCTTCTTCTCCAACGGTTTCGGCATGTGCGTCGACAAGTTCGGCATTCCCTGGATGGTGAACAGTCCGAAGGAAGATATGTAAATCGCAGGTGCCGTAGCCGTAGGGTGGGCAAAGCGAAGCGTGCCCACCATTCGCGCCGCAGAAAAGGTGGTGGGCACGGCGCAAGAGCGCCTTTGCCCACCCTACAATCATTTGCACCTTGGATAGATCGCCGCGAGTTCACGCCCGCGTAACAGCAATAGGCGCGACGTCAATCCGCCGCGTCGCGCGATCCAGTCCCGTACCGCCGCCGGATAGGCCGCCTGCACTGCGCGCGAGGCTTCCGGTTCCGCATAGATGCGGCCGCGGCCGTCGATCGAGCGCGCGGCGTGAAATCCCAGCACCGCGCGGCGGGTCACGCAGATCCGCTCTTCCGGGATCGTCATCAGCACCAGTGTGCACGCCGACAGGCATGGCCCGTCGATCACCACCCGTTCGCCGGATTGGCGCACCCGATCGAACAGTTCGAGAAACGGGCCGACCTGTCCGCCGGGGCTGGAGAGAATGCGGATCTCGGCCCGCGCCGGCAGGATCGCCGCACACAGCGCGGCGGCGACAACGACTAGCCTGATGACCGCCCTTCGCATGTGCGGCTCCCTCGTCAGCACTGCCCTCCCGGCCAGTTACGCCGAGATATGTGGCAAGGTTTCGTCAAACATCTGCGCCGGAGACGCCGGCTCCTCCTTTGACCCACAGATCGCCGCCGCATCGCTGTTCCGCCGGCGTTGGCTGGTCGATGCCGGCCTTCGAAGCTCGTCTCACCAAGGCTCGTCGATCCTAATCCAAAATAGCGGAAACGACTAACCTTGCGTCGCTGGGTTACGCGCTTGCCACTCGAACAGGTTATGAATAATTCCGAGCGCAATCTCCCGCTCTCCCATGATGATGAGATCGGCGCCGAGTGACCTCAGGTGATCGACTTCGGCATCCGAATGGGCGCGTGCGATGATCTGGATGCCCGGATTGGCCCCGCGAGCCTGCTGCACGATCTGCCCTGCCTCGAATGCTTCCGGTATCGCAATCAGTAGATATCGCGCGCCTTCGAGATTGGCGGATTTCAGGACATCGGAACGTGCGGCATTTCCAACGATGGTCTCGAAGTTACTCTCGCGCAGCCTCGCAACGACATTGTCTGCATCCTCGATAATGAGGAACGGCTGACTGCTCTTCTTCAAGGCATCGGCAACAATGCTGCCGACGCGGCCATGGCCGACGAGTATTGTGTGACCTGTCAATCGCGTAGCCTCGGGCGCCGCGGATGATTTCGCCGATGCGGTCACCTGTCCCGCGTTTACGTCGGGGCCGAAAACATCAACGTCGCCGCGACCGGGCGGTCGCTCAAGGCGTCGGGACAACCAATCGACGGCGGCGAAGATCAGGGGATTGAGCATGATGGTGAGGATTGCGCCGGCCAGAATAAGGTCGCGTCCTGCCGTCGGCAGCAGGTTCAGTTTCACGCCAAGTTCGGCCAGAATGAACGAGAATTCCCCTATCTGGGCGAGACTGGCCGAGATCGTTAAAGCCGTTCCGACCGGATGACGAAAGGCGAGCACAATCAGGAACGCGGCTACCGATTTTCCAACGATGATGATGAAGAGCGTGGCGAGCAATGGCCAGGGCTCGTGCAGCAGGCTCGCCGGATTGAACAACATGCCGACGGAGACAAAGAACAGCACGGCAAAGGCATCGCGCAATGGCAATGTTTCCTGGGCCGCTCGCTGGCTCAGGGCACTTTCGCTGAGAATCATTCCGGCGAAAAACGCGCCGAGTGCAAGAGAAACGCCGAACAGCTTCGCCGATCCGAATGCCACCGTGAGGGCGATTGCGAGAACGGCGAGGCGGAACAGCTCCCGCGAGCCGGTATGCGCGATGTAGTGAAGGATCCAGGGAATAACGCGCCGTCCGACAATCAGCATGACGCCAACGAAGACCACGACCTTTGCAACGGTGAGTAACAGCACCCCGCCGAACCCCATCCCGAGCCAGGATGCCAGCCGGTCCGCCGGGATCGTGTTGCTGTTCGCGCCCTGCAAGCCAGCCAACGCCGGAAGCAGGACGAGCGCGAGCACCATTGCAAGGTCTTCCACGATCAACCAGCCGACCGCTATGCGGCCTCGCTCGGTCTCCATCAGCCGGCGCTCCTGCATGGCCCGCAGCAAGACCACGGTGCTTGCGACCGACAGGGCAAGCCCAAAGACCAGACCGGCGCCAATGGTCCATCCCATGAACAGCGCGAGACCCAGTCCCATCAGGCTGGCGACGACGATTTGAACGACGGCACCGGGCAGCGCGATCGCGCGCACAGACAGAAGGTCGTTGAGTGAAAAGTGAAGCCCAACGCCAAACATCAACAGGATGACGCCTATCTCGGCCAACTCGGTCGCCAGTGCCTGATCTGCGACGTAGCCCGGCGTAAACGGACCGGCTGCGACGCCTGCCAGCAAGTAGCCAACGAGTGGCGGAATTCGAAGGCGCTGGGCAATTGCGCCGAACACGAAGGCCAGTCCCAGACCGGCGACGATGGTGGCGATGAGAGGCGTATCGTGCGGCATTCCTGATCCTGCGTGGTTCCAATTCCCGCACTTTGCCATGGCCGCGCTGCCAAACCCTGCGACCAAGTGAGGCGGGACGATGCTCAACGATTAAGCGGCTGCACTTTGGCGCGCAAACTGCCTCGCATTCGTTGCGTCAATCAGGCTGTGGTTCCGCCTTGATGAGTCCACGCTCTGGTTGGGCTTCGTCAATCGTCCGCGCCGGAGACTCCGGCTTCGGTGAAGGTTGCCATGCCGGCGTGGCAGGCGAGCGCGGCGCGCGCGAGCAGGATCGCAACCCCCGCGCCTGACGCCTCGCCAAGCCGCATGTTCAGATCAAGCAGTGGATCCAGCTTCAGTTCTCGCAGAAGATCGCGGTGGCCGGACTCCGCCGAGACGTGCCCGGCGCGGCAATGGTCGAGCGCGCCTGCATCAAGACGGGCGAGCGGCAGCACCGCCGATGTCACGACGAAACCGTCGAGCAACACCGGAACTTTATACCGCCTCGCGGCGAGCACCGCGCCGGCAATCGCCGCGAGCTCGCGGCCGCCCATCGCCGCCGCCACCGCCAGCGGATCGCCGAGAATGCCGCGATGGAAATTCAGCGCGGTCTCGATCGCCGCGCTTTTGCGCGCCAGCCCGGCGTCGTCGACACCGGTGCCGCGGCCGGCCCAGCGCGCCGCCCCGCCGCCGAGCAGGGCCGCACACAGCATGGCCGCGGTCGTCGTGTTCGCGATGCCCATCTCGCCGACCGCGAGCAGATCGCAATTCTCTGGCACGGTGCAATAGCCGGTATCGACCGCGCTGAGAAATTCTCCTTCGTCCATCGCCGCCGCTTCGGTGAAATCGCGCGTCGGATGGTCGAGTTCGATCGGCACCACGCAGAGCTCGGCGGAAGCGGCCTTTGCGATCTGGTTGATCGCCGCGCCGCCTCCCGCAAAATTCGCCACCATCTGCGCGGTGACGGCCGGCGGGTAGGCCGAGACGCCGCGCGCGGCAACGCCGTGATTGCCGGCGAAGACGGCAATCGTCACCCGATCCAGCCGCGGCATCTCGCGGCCCTGCCATTGCGCCAGCCAGATCGCGAGTTCTTCGAGGCGCCCGAGGCTTTCAGGCGGTTTTGTCAGATTCTGCTGCCGCCGCGCGGCGCTGTTAGCCAGCCGCTGGTCACCGCGCGGCAAGTCGCGACAGAAGGCGCGGATGTCGTCTAGACTGTCGAACTGCATGCGATTCTCAACCTCGGATGGGGGCCGCACGCTAGAACGATTCTCCGGACATCTCCATGAATGAATGGTTCGACGACTTCAAAACCGCCGTCGCGTTCCTGACGCGGCTGCCGATGCCGCATCCGGATGGCGCGATGCCGCCAAATTTCGTGCGCGCGCACCGAATGTTTCCTGTCGTTGGCGCGCTGATCGGCGCCGCGGTGGGATTATTGTGTCTCGGCCTGCGATCCGTTGGCGTGCCCGATCTCGCGGCGGCTGCGCTGGCGCTCGGCGCCAGCGCGATCCTGACCGGCGCGCTGCATGAGGATGGCCTTGCCGATATCGCCGACGGTTTTGGCGGCGGCCGCGACCGCGAATCGAAGCTGGAGATCATGCGCGATAGCCGGCTCGGCACCTATGGCGCCATGATTCTGCTGGTGAGCTTTGCTGCAAAACTGTCCGCGCTGGCGGCCATTCCGGACGGCCATGTCGTGCCGGGTTTGATTGCTGCGCACGCGCTGGGGCGCGGCATATTGCCTGCGATGTCCCTGCAACTGCCCTATGCGCGCAAGGATGGGCTGGCCCGCAACGCCGGCCAGCCCGACGCTGCGACGGCCGTCATGGCTGCCGGTCTTGCGCTGGTGATCGCGCTGTTGTCGCTATCGTGGAGCAACGCACTGCTTGCCGCGATTGCGACCGGCATCACCGCGTTTGCCGTGGCGTGGCTGGCGCTGCGGCAGATCGGCGGCCAGACCGGTGACGTATTGGGCGGCGCCGAGCAGGTCGCGGAGACCACGATCCTGGTGCTGCTTGCAGCGAGATTGGCACAGCCTTGAGTACCGAAACAAATCTCTGGCTGATCCGCCACGCGCCGGTCGACGGGCCGCGCGGGGTGATCCACGGCCCCGACGCGCCGGCCGATCTCGGCGATGCTGCAGTCTTTGCCGTGCTGAAGGCACGATTGCCGGCGAACGCTTTTGCGGTGTGCAGCCCCGCACGCCGTACGCGCGAGACTGCCGAAAGGCTCGGTCTCGATCCGCTCGATCAGCCGGCCTTTCGCGAGCAGGATTTTGGCGCATGGACCGGACGGCGCCACAGCGAACTCGAACGCGAACTCGGTCCGGCCTATCCTGAGTTCTGGAAGTCACCCGCCGGCAACCGGCCGCCCGGCGGTGAGAGTTTCGTCGACCAGATCGATCGCGCGCGGGCAGGGCTTGCGCTGTTGCCGGCCGGCGAGGTGATCCTCGTCGTGCATTCCGGCACCATCCGCGCCGTGCTTGCGATCGCGCTCGATCTCGCGCCCGAGCAGGCGCTGCGTTTTGTCATCGATCCGTTGTCGCTGACCCGGATCGATCGGCTAGAGAACGGCTGGCGCGTGGTTGCGGTGAACGGGTAGTGCGGGAGCAAAGAAGTGCGCTCCCCGGAACGAACGGCAAGACTACTCGTTGATGCCCGATGATGGATCATCTTTTCCTCAGCACGATCTGCGCGAGCGTCTTGCTGCTCGTGACGGCGTTTGCCTTGGGAACACCCGGCTTGAAACTGGATGTTCCAGCGGAAAAGACCGTGCTGTTGCGCGTTGCAGCACGCTGAACGATCATCTTCCTCCACGATCCAGCAAAGCTACCGCGGAACTAGCCATTCCGACGCTGGCCGCGCAGGGTCGGCAGGCCAATGCCGGCGGCGTCGAAGCCTCCATCGACGGCGAGGACCTGGCCGGTGATGTAGCTCGAGCGCTCGCCGCACAGGAAGAAGATCGCCTCCGCCAGTTCCTCTTCGAGGCCGTAACGGTTGAGCGGAATGGCGTCGTGGTAATCGGCGCGGATTTCCGGCGTGTGCACCTGTTTTGCCATCGCCGTCTCGACCGGGCCGGGTGCCACGGCGTTGACGCGAATGCCGAGCGAGGCCAGTTCCACCGCGAGCTGTTTCGTCAGATGCGCAAGCCCGGCTTTGCTGGTGCCGTAGGCCGAGCGCAGCGTGGAGGCGCGCACCGCGGAAATCGACGTGATGTTGACGATCGCGCCGCCGCCATGCTCGCGCATCAAGGGTGCTGCCGCCTTGGTGCATAGGAACGGGCCGGTGAGGTTGACCGAAAGGATCCGGCTCCAGTCTTCATCCGAGGTGTCCAGCAGCGGCGCGAACACCGCGATGCCGGCATTGTTGACCAGCGCATCGAGCCGGCCGAAGCGTTCGTTCACCGCCGCCATGGCCTTTGCCACCGCGCCTGCATCGGAGACGTCGCAATGCAGCGCCAGCGTGTTGTCGGGATTGGCGAGACCGGCTACCGCCGCGCGCAGCAACTCGCCTTCGATATCCAGCAGCGCCACCTGCCAGCCCTCGGCGAGAAAGCGTTTCGCTGTCGCGAGCCCGATGCCGCGCGCGGCGCCGGTGACGAGGGCAACTTTTGACGAAGGAGAGGGCATGGGCAGGGTCCGTTGGCGAGAGCGAAGATTTCCCGCTCCTATAGCGCAAGCCTTGAAGTGTGTCGCGGCGCCAGCGATGCAGAATTCGACGTCGCTGGGTGGGCGATATGCAAAATCCGATACGGGCGGTCGTCCCGTATCGGATTGAGCCGATGGCGATGTCTTAAAGTGCTAGCGCTGCGCGATCGCCTTTGCTTCCGCGGCGGCGCGCTGCACTCACTTTCGGTTTACGACGCTCTCATACGCCGCCTGCAATCGCTCGCCGACCGATGGGCCGATTCGCTTGCGCCGCTTCGTGCCGAGATGACTCTCGCGCAACTCGTCCATGAACTCCGCCCATAGTTTCGGTCCGCCCTCGCTGAGCAGCCGCGCGCGGATGCCGAGTTCTTCGCTGACCGGCAGATATTTGTAACCCCACGCCGCCATCTGCGCGAGAACGGGCATCAGCTCGACGCCCTGTTCGGTGAGCGAATAGATTCCCTTCTGCTTGTGCGTGGGATCGTCCTCGCGGGTGATGATGCCGGCGTCGAGCAGGGTCTTCAGCCGGTCGGCGAGAATGTTGGAGGAGATGCCTTCCTCCGATTTGGTCAGCAGTTCGCGAAAATGCCGCCGGTTGCCGAACATCATGTCGCGGATGATCAAAAGGCTCCATTTATCGCCGAGCACTTCCAGCGAGAGATTGATCGGGCAGCCGGAGCGGCTGATGTCGGTCATGTTCGGTTCCAAACAGGCGGGCGGGCGCCCCAAAAAAACTGCTTGCAATATTGCACCGGTTGCCTCAGAGTACAACTAGTTGCAAAATGCAATCGGTTCTTGAAAAGGAGGCACGCGATGGCGAAACTGATCATGTGGAACCTGATGACGCTGGATGGCTTCGTTGAAGGCCCGAACCGCGACATTTCCTGGCATTCCGACGTCTGGGGCGAGGAGCTGGAGCAATTATCGATCGAGCAGATGAAGGCCGCCGGCGGATTGCTGTTCGGCCGCGTCACCTACGAGTTGATGGCGAGCCACTGGCCGAGCGCGACCGGCGCGGTCGCCGATTTCATGAACGCGGCGCCGAAATACGTTTTCTCGCGCACGGTGAAAAAGTCCGATTGGAACAACACGCAGATGTTCGAGGCCGACGTATCAGGCACCGTCGCCCGGCTGAAGCGTGACAGCGCCAGGGACCTCTTTGTGTTCGGCAGCGCAGATCTCGCCAGCAGCCTGATCTCTCATGGCTTGATCGACGAGTTTCGCATCGCGGTGAACCCGGTCATCCTCGGCGGCGGTACGCCGTTGTTCAAGCAGGGCGAGAAGGTCAAGTTGAAGCTGGTCGACAGCCGGCCGTTGTCGACCGGCATCGTGATCCTTCGCTACGTGCCGGCCACCGCAAAATAAACCTCAAGGAAATGTCGGCGCGCGCAGGCGCGGGTCGTCTTGTTACATCGGGAGTCTTCCATGTCGCTCACACTTCATTTCCACCCGCTTGCCTCGTACTGCTGGAAGGCGTTGATCGCGCTCTATGAGAACGACATCCCGTTCACGCCGAACCTGGTCGATCTCGGCAACCCGGCCGAGCGCGCGGCGCTGGTGAAGCTGTGGGGGATCGGCAAATTTCCGGTGCTGCAGGACGACGCGCGAGGCGAGATCGTTCCGGAGTCCAGCATCCTCGTCGAATATCTCGATCGCCATCATGGCGGCGGGACGCGGCTGATCCCGGCCGATCCGGACCGGGCGCTGCAGACGCGGCTGCGCGATCGCTTCTATGATCTCTATGTCCATTTGCCGATGCAGAAGATCATGGTCGACCGCCTGCGCCCGGAAGGAAAGCGGGATGCTTATGGCGTCGAAGAGGCGAGGGCGCAGTTGCGGACTTCCTACGCCATGATCGAACGGCAGATGGCCGGCGGCGGCTGGGCGATGGGCGCTGATTTCACGCTGGCCGATTGCGCCGCGGCGCCGTCGCTGTTCTACGGCAACATGGCCGAACCGTTCGGCGATGGCCACAAGAACGTTGCCGCTTATCTGGAGCGGCTGAAGGCGCGGCCCTCCGTCGCGCGCGTGATGAAGGAGGCGGAGCCGTATTTCCAGATGGTGCCCAAAGAAAACCCATAAGGAAAATTGAGAAGGAGCGCCGAATGGTCGGAGCCAGCAGGGCAGATACGATCCGCAGGATATTTGCAGCCTACCTGTCCAACGACCGCACGTTCGTCGAGGATGCCTTCAGCGACGAATTCCGCTTCACCAGCCCGTTCGATGACAACATCGACAAGGCGACCTATTTCGCGCGCTGCTGGCAGAACAGCGACTGGATCGAACGGCACGAGCTGGAGCGGATTGTAGTCGACGGCGATGCCGCCTTTGTGACCTACCGCTGCGTGGCGAGGGGCGGAAAGAGTTTCCGCAATACCGAGTTCTTCGTCTTCGTCGGCGACAAGGTGACGCGCATCGACGTCTATTTCGGCGCGTCCTACCTGGACGGCAAGTTCGTCAGGCAACCGGAATAGCCACACATTCTGCATCGTTCCGGTCGCATGTGCGATTGGCCCCGATTCTGCGGCGTATCAAGCTGTGCAGCTTGCTGCGCCGCGTCCGGGACACGATTGCTCCAAAAATAATTTTTCTCGACATGTCGGGGGCGTAAAAGCCCGCTCGTCTTGTTGACGAAGGCCGGCGCGACAGCCCGCCCAAACCGACGAAACGGAGCGCGACAATGCGATTCATGGTGATTGTGAAAGCCAGCAAGGACACGGAAGCCGGCGTGATGCCGAGCACGGAACTGCTGGCCGCGATGGGCAAGTTCAACGAAGAGCTGGTCAAGGCCGGCGTGATGGAAGCGGGCGAGGGTCTGCATCCGACCTCGAAGGGCGCGCGGATCAAATATGCGGGCGGAGAGGGCCGCGCCAGCCGCGGTCCGTTCCCGCTGTCGGGAGATCTTGTCGCCGGCTTCTGGCTGATCAACACCAAATCGCTGGATGACGCGATCGCGTGGATGAAGCGCGCACCGTTCCTCGATGGCGACGAGGTCGAAATCCGCCAGGTGCTCGCGGCGGAAGATTTTGGTGAAGCGCTCACCCCCGAACTGCGCGAGCAGGAAGAGCGGCTCCGCGCGCAGGCTGGGAAGAAGTAATTTTGCCCGTCATTCCGGGGCATCGCGCAGCGATGAACCCGGAATCTCGAGATTCCGGGTCTGGTCCTTCGGACCATCCCGGAATGACGACAACCCAACAAGGACACCTCACCATGCGATTTATGATGCTGATGATCCCCCTGGGCTACGAGACCGCGCCGCCCGACGTCCAGCTCGATCCCGAACGCGTCAAGGCGATGATGAAATACAACGAGGCGCTCAAGGAGGCCGGCGTGCTGATCGCACTCGATGGCCTGCATCCGCCGTCGATGGGCGCGCGGGTTTCCTTCGCCACCGGCAAGCCTGTCGTCACCGACGGCCCGTTCACCGAGGCCAAGGAAGTGCTCGGCGGCTACTGGATGATCAACGTGAAGTCCCGCGAGGAGGCGATCGCCTGGGCCAAGAAATGCCCGGCCAGCGAGAACGAGGTCATCGAAATCCGCCAGGTGCAGGAGATAGGCGATTTCTCCGAGGAAGTGCAGCAGGCGGCCAAAGGCTTTGCGGAATTGCAGAAAGGAAATGCACACAAGGCTCGGTGAGATTGGGCACGCTTCGAAGCGCAGCCGTTAAGTCGAGAGTCTATCGCCGATCCGTCAACCGCAAGGGAGGAGAAACCTCATGAGCTCCAATAATACATTCCTCGCAGTTTTCCTCGGCAGCAAGACCGGTGCGAAAATGGCGGCCTGGAATGCGCTGCCCGAGGCTGAGCGGCGCGCCAGGGAACAGCAGGGAATGGCGGCATGGAAGGCCTGGGTCGAAAAGCACCAGGCGGCAATTGTCGCCATGGGGGGCCCGCTCGGCAAGACCAAGAAGGTCGATTCAAACGGTATTGCCGCATCGGCAACGAGATGGGTGCCTTCACGGTGGTGCGGGCCGGCTCACATGAGGCCGCCGCGAAACTGTTCGAGAACCACCCGCATTTTGCGATCTTTCCCGGCGAGCGCGTCGAAATCATGCCGGTCCTCCCGATTCCGGGCGGCTAAGAAACCGGAATTTTGCGGCGCCATTGCCCGCCGTTAACCTTCATGAACGGCGCAAAATAAGTGACCTTTGCGCCCCACTCATGTTAAAGCCATTTACATGAGTTGGCGCAAGGACCAGGGCCGCAGCGAGCGCGGCTACCACCACGGCAATCTGAAGGAAGCGTTGCTGCAGGCGGCGCTCGATCTGATCTCGCAGAAGGGGCCGGCCGGCTTCACCTTCGCCGATGCCGCGCGCATGGCCGGCGTCAGTCCGGCCGCGCCGTATCGGCACTTTCGCGACCGTGATGAATTGCTGTCCTCGATCGCCCAGCGCGGTTTTGAGCAGTTCGAGGCCATGCTCACGCAAGCCTGGGACGACGGCCGCCCGGATACCGTCACGGCGTTCGAGCGGGTCGGCAAGGCCTATCTGGCCTTTGCCCGTAACGAACCCGCGTTCTATTCGGCGATGTTCGAATCCGGCATTCCCGTTGAATCAAACCCGACCCTGATGGCCGCGAGCGAACGCGCCTTTGCTCTCATCCGCGCGGCTGCCGAGCGGCTGGCGGCGATGGCGCCGCCCGGCGTGCCGCGGCCGCCGGCGATGATGATGGCGTTGCACATCTGGTCGATGGCGCACGGCGTGGCCTCGCTGTTCGGCCGTGGCGATGGCGCGCGGCGCAAATTGCCGATGTCGCCCGATGATCTGCTGGAAGCGCAGGTGCTGATCTATTTGCGCGGCCTCGGCTTCCCGACCGACCGGCGGCCGTCCGGCCCGCCGCCCGTTCCCCCGGCCGGCGGCTCTTCGGGTCCCTGGGGAACTCCCAAATAAAATTCTGCAAGGTGCGGCGCGCCGCGCGCTTGACAAAAACGCTGGATGGTTTAGGTATGTAAATGTTATTTACATTCACAACGGCGTGATCGCCGTCATGGAGAGGGAAATGGCCTACACCGCAGATGTCAATCGCTGGCGCGGCCCGACGGAAGAGACCTATCGCCAACGCCCGCATATGCTTGAAAGCCCCTGGCACCCCGGCTGGATTGTGGTGACCATCCTCGGCTTCATCATCTGGTGGCCGATCGGACTTGCCCTTCTCTTTTTCACACTAGGGAGCAGAAAAATGGGTTGCTGGAGTCACGACGATCGCTGGGCGAACAAGATGGAGCGGATGCAGTACAAGATGGACCGGATGCGCAACCGCATGGAGCGCCGTGGTTTCGGCGGCTTCGGCTTTGGCCAGCCCTCGAGCGGCAACCGCGCCTTCGACGAGTACCGCATGGAGACCTTGCGCCGGCTCGAGGAAGAGCAGGTCGAGTTCAGGAATTTCCTCGACCGCCTGCGCCACGCCAAGGACAAGGAAGAGTTCGACCAGTTCATGGCGCAGCACAAGCAGCGTCCGACCCCGCCGAACGACCAGCCGCAGCAGGGCTGAGCTAACGGCCAGCAAGGTTCAGCCGCGGGTGTGATGCCCCCATGACGCCTGACGGCGGATACAGCCGCCCATCTGCGAAAGCAGGTGGGCGGTTTGTTTTTTATTGTCGTCGAAGATGTGATGCGATCTAGCGCCCGCAACGGTACTGCTCTCCCTCTCCCGCTTGCGGGGGAGGGCCGGGGTGGGGGTCTCTCCACGAGTCTGACCTCAGAGCGAGTTCGTCTCGGCCTCCGCGAGCGGGAGAGTGGAGCAGTCTGCGAAAGCCAGCTCATCGCCCTCCGCTAGCGATATTCCGCCGCCGGTCTATATTGTGCGGAGAGTTCATCCTGGGCGGCTGTCATGAATGCAATGCTATCCGTCGATCAGCTCTGGCACTCGATCCGCCGTGAAGCCGAAATCGCCCTCGCGCGCGACCCGGTATTCGGCGCGTCGCTGTCATCAACCATTCTTGATCATCCCGATTTTGCCGGCGCATTGGCGCACCAGATCGGCGCGCGGCTCGGCAGGAGCCAGGCGGATCGCGCACGCATTGCCCAGTTCGCCCGTGACGCCTTCGCGGCTTCGCCCGACCTGATCGACGCGGCGAGCCGCGATCTGCAAATCATCGCCGTTCACGATCTCGCGAAGACGACGCTGCTGCCGCCGCTTCTGAACTTCAAGGGCTACGTCGCGCTGCAGGCCTTTCGCGTCTCCAGCTGGCTTTGGCGTCGAGGCCGCACAGATCTCGCGCTGCTCATGCAAAGCCTGTCGTCCGATCAGCTTCAGGTCAGCATTCATCCCTCGGCCTCGATCGGCACGTCGGTGTTTCTCGACCACGCCACCGGCATCATCATCGGCGCCTTTGCCGTGATCGGCGACGACGTGACGATCCTGCAGAATGTCACCATCGGCCGAAAAACTTCGGAGCCGGACCGCGCGCCAAAGATCGGCAGGGGCGTTTATATCGGCGGCGGCTCGACCATTATCGGTGATGTCAGCATCGGCGATTTCGCCAAGATCGGCGCCGGCGCGGTCGTCGAGCACGATGTACCCGCGGGCTACACCGCCGTCGGTATCCCTGCGCATTTGACGAATTGCCCGGAGACGGTTCTCACCTGAGCGCGCGTGGTCTGTAGCCCGGGCGAGCGACTTGTCCGCCGAAGCTCAACGAGCCTAGGCGGAAGCGACCCCGGAACAGTGTCCCCGCATATCGCTTGCGCTCATGCGGGCTACAAATTGCCCGCGCACTGCGAACATGTCGCGAGATCGCGAATCTATTTCCGCGTCATTGCGAGCGCAGCGAAGCAATCCATCTATCCCCGGGCTGAGGCGTGGATTGCTTCGCTGCGCTCGCAATGACGCGGTGAGAACTAGCGACTTTCCATCCTGAGGAGGCTACGCTTCAGGCCGCCCGAAGGCGCGGCCACCGGCCCAGCCACAACCCGTCGGGACAGCCCCATGGAACCCCGGTTCCCGGCTCGCAACCGTCCGGCCGGGCTGGATTTCCGCCTGTCGGATTTCCCTTTGGTAACCTAAAGTTAACCAAGCTTAGCGTCTGGTTAGGGACGGAATGACGCGCTGACAGCCCTCGTTTTGACATGTTGGCAGGGGAAGCAGGGCCCGGCTTTCGGCGGGCCCCCCATGCGACAGGAAAGAGGCTTCTCGCGCTGGCGCAAATCGCCGCGCCCAACGCGCGGCCGTGGAACCGGCAGCCATTTGCTCCCGGAGGAATTAGGGACACTTGCGTTGAGAGGATACCGCTTATGAATCCCGCCGACGTGGCGCCGTCAGCTTTGCCGATGATCGCGGCCGATGTGTCGCTGATCTCGCTGTTCATGCAGGCCCACTGGGTCGTGAAGTCGGTCATGCTGGGCCTGCTCGCCTGCTCGGTCTGGGTCTGGGCGATCGCGATCGACAAGATTTTCCTTTATTCGCGCACCAAGCGTGCGATGGATCGCTTCGAACAGGCGTTCTGGTCGGGGCAGTCGATCGAGGAGCTTTACCGCGCGCTGTCGGCCAAGCCGACGCAATCGATGGCGGCGTGTTTCGTCGCGGCCATGCGCGAGTGGAAACGCTCGTTCGAGAGCCAGTCGCGTTCCTTCGCCGGACTGCAAATGCGGATCGAGAAGGTGATGAACGTCTCCATCGCCCGCGAGGTCGAACGGCTGGAGCGGAGGCTCCTGGTGCTCGCAACGGTCGGTTCGGCCGGGCCGTTCGTCGGCCTGTTCGGAACCGTCTGGGGCATCATGTCGAGCTTCCAGTCGATCGCGGCTTCGAAAAACACTTCATTGGCAGTGGTCGCGCCCGGCATTGCGGAAGCGCTGTTTGCGACCGCTATCGGTCTTATCGCCGCCATCCCCGCGACCATTTTCTACAATAAGTTCACGTCCGAAGTGAATCGGCAGGCGCAGCGGCTGGAAGGTTTTGCCGACGAATTTTCCGCCATCCTGTCCCGCCAGATCGACGAGCGGGCGTGAGAACGGCACATGACGAGCGCAGCGTGAGATCACGATCATGGCGATGAACATGGCAGGTTCGGCAGGCGGTGGCGGTGGACGCCGCGGCCGGCGTCGTGCCGCCGTGATGGCGGAGATCAACGTCACGCCGATGGTCGACGTGATGCTGGTGCTGCTCATCATCTTCATGGTGGCGGCGCCGCTCATGACCTCGAGCATCGATATCGATCTTCCCGTCGCCGGTGGTGGCAAGCAGATCCAGGCCAACGCGCCGCCATTGACGCTGTCGGTCAAGCGCACCGGTGGCGCCTGCAATTCCAACGTCGAGCTTTATCTCGGGGATACGCCGATTCCGGCCAATGAGCTCCTGCCCAAGATAACGGCGATCAAGGAGACCCGGTCCGAGGCCGAGCGCGTGGTATACCTGCGGGGCGACAAGGACGTTTGTTACACGGATATGATGAAACTATTGGGGTATATTCGGCAGGCGGGGTTCAAGGCGAATATCGTCATCGTGCCGGAGCAGGGCTCCTGAGCATGGAATGGCGTATGATGGCTGAGGGGGGAGCGGGAAAACTCGGGTGAAGATCAAGGTCGACAAGACGGTGATGGCTTCCGTTGCCCTGCACGTGTTCGTGCTGGGGTGGGTGATGCTGTCGTTCTCGACCAAGGCGCTCGAAATGCCGCCGGAAGAGTCGGTTGCGGTTGATGTCGTTGACTCCAACCAGCTTGCCAAGGTGATGGCCGGCATGAAGACCGGCAAGAAGGAGAACCCGAAGCCGCTGGTCGAGAAGGTCGCCGAAGCGAAGCTCGTCGATGACACCGTCGGCAAGATCAGCGAGAAGGCGCCTGTGGTGACCGAGACCGCACCGCCGCCGCAGCCGAAGGTCGAAGAAAAGCCGGTCGAGAAGAAACCCGATCCGCCAAAGGTCGTCGAGAAGCCGAAGGAAGAGCCGAAGCAAGAACCGAAGCCGGTCGAGAAAAAGCCCGAACCGGTCAAGCCCGACCCGATCGCCGAGGCGATCAAGAAGGAAGAGAAGAAGCCGCCGCCGAAGCCGGTGCAGGCGGCCAAGCCGCCGGAGCCGCAGAAGAGGATCGTGGAACGTCACTTCGATCAGAACCAGATCGCGGCCCTGCTCGACAAGCGTGATCCGACGCGCCAGGCCACGACCGGCGACACGCTGAATTCCAACGCGGCGCTGGGCCTTGCCAAGGGCACGGCCGCGGACAATTCCGCGACCTGGGGTTCGATGTTCCAGCGCCAGGTCGAGCGATGCTGGAAGAAACCCTATGGCGGGATCGAGTCGCAGAGGCCTGAAGCGGCATTTGCCATTCGTCTGAAGCGCGACGGCACGCTCGAAGGCTCGCCGGTTCCTGAGGGAACGCCGGCGACGCCCTTCCTGCGCGTCTATCAGGAAAGCGCACTGCGCGCGATCATCGAATGCCAGCCATATAAGCTGCCAGCGGCCTTCTACGAAGAGTGGAAATATTTCTCGCCGGTGTTCAAGGAAAAAGTCTAACGGTTTTGTCACGTGGCGGACACTCGTTGGCAATGACAGATATGAGCAAAGTTTGAAGCGATGACTGACAAAGATGGATTGCCGAACATGCTGTATCGCCCGAGCCGCCGTCAGATCATTGCCGGAATGGCGGCACTTGGCGCGGTCGCCGGCGGCAATGCCTTTGCGCAAGCGCCGAAGCGGATCGTCATTCCCGAGGGCGAGTTCACCCCGCAACCGATCGCGATCCCGAATTTCGTCGCGGGCACGCCTGGCGATGCCGAGGTCGGCGTCGGCGTGGCGCAGGTCATCACCAACAACCTCAAGCGCAGCGGGCTGTTCGCGCCGATCGATCCGGCCGCCTTCATCGAGCGCATCAGCAATCCCGACAACCCGCCGACCTTTCAGAGCTGGAAGCAGATCAATGCAACCTATCTGGTGACCGGCCGTATGACTCGGCAGCCCGACGGCCGACTCAAGGCTGAATTCCGTCTCTGGGACGTCAACACCAACCAGCAACTCGCGGGCCAGCAATATTTCACCTCACCGGAATATTGGCGGCGGATCGCGCATATCATCTCGGACCAGATCTACGAGCGCGCGACCGGCGAAAAGGGCTATTTCGACAGCCGCGTCGTGTTCGTCGACGAGACCGGCTCGAAGGAGCGCCGCGTCAAGCGGCTGGCGCTGATGGATCAGGACGGCGCCAATGTCCGCTATCTCACCAAGGGCTCCGATCTGGTGCTGACGCCGCGGTTCTCGCCGTCGACGCAAGAGATCACCTACATGGAATTCGGCCAGGGTGATCCGCGCGTCTATCTGTTCAACGTCGAGACCGGGCAGCGCGAGATCGTCGGCAACTTCCCCGGCATGTCGTTTTCGCCGCGCTTCTCGCCGGATGGCCAGCGCATCATCATGAGCCTGCAGCAGGGCGGCAATTCCAACCTGTTCGTGATGGACCTGCGCTCGAAATCGACGACGCGGCTGACCGATACGCCGGCGATCGACACCTCGCCGTCCTATTCGCCCGACGGCAGCCGGATCTGTTTCGAGTCCGATCGTGGCGGCAAGCCGCAGATCTATGTGATGCCGGCCAATGGCGGCGGCGCGCAGCGCATCTCGTTCGGCGAAGGCAGCTACTCGACGCCGGTCTGGTCGCCGCGCGGCGACTACATCGCCTTCACCAAGCAGGGCGGCGGCGCGTTCGCGATCGGCATCATGAAGACCGACGGCTCGGGCGAACGCATCCTCACCTCCGGCTTCCACAATGAGGGGCCGACCTTTGCGCCGAACGGGCGGGTGGTGATGTTTTTCCGCGATCCCGGCGGCAGCGGCGGGCCGTCGCTGTACACGGTCGATATCTCAGGTCGTAACGAATTGCGGGTACCAACGCCCGGTTTCGCCTCCGATCCGGCATGGTCGCCGCTATTGTCCTGATGGAACCCGCACGCGCGGGAGCACAATCGTTAATCGGCAAACATTGCCTAGCCCGCTGATTTTGCGGACAAATTTTTTCGTTTACCAATCGGTAGCAACGTCTCGCTAACGATGTTCCCTCAGAAAGACTTCATCTGCGATAGGTACAACGTCTAATTCCAAAGGACGTGCGCCCGAAATGCAGCTTGCCGATCAGCGAGAAATACCCGAGCAGGAGACACCGCCGTCCATTCGCGCGGCGTTGATCGATTCGCTCTTCGAAACGCCGGGGACGGTGCATGTGGGCATCGTCTTCGCGACGATCACTGCGGCCATGACCGCGCTGAAGACCGGAAACGACCTCATCTGGGCGTGTGTCGCGCTGCTCGCCCTTGCCGGCGTTGTCCGGGCGATCGATCTGCAGCTCTACCAGGCGCGCAAGTCGACCCTCACTGCCGATGGTGCTGCGTTGTGGGCGACGCGCTACCAGGTCGGGGCCATGATCCAGGCCGTTGCGATCGGAATATGGTGCAGCACCACGCTGTTGAGCACCGACGATGCCGTGGCCCACATGATTGCCTTGTCCGTGACGATCGGACTCCTCGCCGGCGGCGCGGGCAGGGCCTATGGGCGGCAGTGGATATTCAGGCTGCAGCTTCTCCTTGCCCTGGGTACGACTGTCATCGCGCTGGCGCTGCGCGGCACGCCCTATTACGTGGCCATGTCGGTCGTCACCGCCGTGTTCCTCGTGACCCTCATCAAACTTTCGGCCAACCTGCACAGAATTTTCATGCAGGCGCTCGTCGCACGCGAGCGCGAAGCGGCGCTGGCCGGCCAGTTCGATACCGCGCTGAACAACATGCCGCACGGGCTGTGCATGTTTCGCGCCGATGGCCGGCTTGCGGTGATGAATCACCGCTTCAGCAAGATGATGAATTTGTCTGATGACTTCGTGCAGCGAGACGCCAACGTATCCGATATCTGCCTGGCCTGCGTCGCCGCCGGGGCGATTTCGGGGGCAAGCGCCGACCTCATTCTGCAGCAAGTCGAGTACTCCCGCGCCAGCGACATCATCACCACCGATCCGGATTTCAACAAGAACCGGTCGCTGTCCTGGACCTTCCAGCCAATGGCCGACGGCGGCACCGTGATGCTGGTGGAGGACATCACCGAGCGCAAGGATGCGGAAGCCAGGATCAGCCATCTGGCGCGCTATGACGAGCTCACCGAACTGCCGAACCGGGTCAATTTCCGCGACGAAATCGGACATCTTCTGGCGGTTCAGCAGGGCGCCGAACAATTGTCGGCGCTGTTGTTCGTCGACCTCGATCAGTTCAAGCAGGTCAACGACACGCTCGGCCATCCCTGCGGCGATCAGCTGTTGTGCGCGGTGGCCGATCGGCTGCGCGAGATGCTGCGGCCCGAGGATTTCGTGGCGCGCTTCGGCGGTGACGAGTTCGTGGTGTTCCAGCAGAACATCCATTCGTCCGAGGATGCTGCCGGCCTTGCCCGGCGCATCGTCGATCGCCTGAGCGAGCGCTACAAGATCGACAATCATCTGGTCGAGATCGGCGCCAGCGTCGGCATCGCCATGACCTCACATGGCGTCAGCGCCGACACGCTGTTGAAAAATGCCGACATGGCGCTGTACCGCGCCAAGGCCGACGGCCGCGGCACCTTCTGCTTCTTCCGGGAGGAGATGGCGCAGGTCGTCGAATCCCGCCGCATCCTCGAACTTGACCTGCGCAAGGCGCTGGCCAACGAGGAGTTCGAACTGTTCTTCCAGCCGCTGGTCAACCTCAAATCGGGCCGCATCTCCACCTGCGAGGCGCTGCTGCGCTGGAATCATCCGGTGCGCGGCACGGTGTCGCCGACCGACATCATTCCGATCGCCGAGGACATGGGCCTGATCGTCGATCTCGGCCGCTGGATTTTGCGCAAGGCCTGCATGGAATGCATGAAATGGCCGGAAGGCGTCAGCGTCGCGGTGAACTTCTCGCCCCAGCAATTCCACCAGCGCGACGTGCTGAGCGAAGTCCGCTACGCGCTCGAGGTCTCCGGCCTGCCGGCGAACCGGCTTGAAATCGAGATCACCGAATCCTCGCTGCTGCGTAACACGCAAGTAACGCATGACGTGCTGTCGCAATTGCATTCGCTCGGCGTGCGGATCTCGCTCGACGACTTCGGCACCGGCTATTCGAGCCTAAGCTATCTTCACAACTTCCCGTTGCAGAAAGTGAAGATCGACCGTTCCTTCCTGGAAGGGATCGACACCGACCGTCCGCTGACGCTGCTGCGCGGCGTGGCGCGGCTGTCGGCCGATCTTGGAATGTCTGTCGTGGTCGAGGGCATCGAAACCAACGAGCAACTCGAACTGATCAGCGCCGATGGTGCGGTAACCGAGGCCCAGGGCTATCTGTTCAGCCCGCCGGTGCCCGCGGTCCGGGTCCGCCAGTTGCTGAATGCCTCGCACGGCCGCCGCGCTCCGGACGACCAGCTTCGCGCGATCGCCTCGCGATCGATCGCCTGATTTCCCCGCAAAAATACGGATAAATCGCCCACGTTGGGTAGCCGGAAGGCTTAACCCTAACGTGGTGATTCGTTTGCAAAGCATTAAGAAGCTGTTAAGCTTTTTCGTGCCCGCACAGGTTGTTGAGTGTTTTCAAGGAGTATTGGATGAAGTCCGGAGTCGAAACGCGTGCTTCGCACTCTGTTTGGGGATCACGGCTTCTGGATCGCGTCGAATACCGACTTGTCGAAACTGCCGAGGAAAGAGATCTCATCAATTCGTTGCGCTACAGAGCCTATCTGAATGGCGGATTGATCCCGCCTTCAGAGTCCGAGCGCGTCCACGATCCCTATGATGATGCTCCCAACGCCCGGACGTTCGGAATTTATATTGACGGAGAACTCTGCAGCTCCGTCCGCCTCCATGTCCTGACGTCGGAATGGCGGATGTCCCACACCACCGATTTGTTCGGCGATGTGCTGCATCCTCGCCTCGATAAAGGGGAGGTTTTCGTCGATCCGTCGCGCCTGGCTGCCGACCCCGAAAAAGCCGGGCGGTTTCCGGAACTTCCCTACCTGACGGTGCGGCTGGGCTATATGGCGTGCGCCTATTTCAACGCCGACACCGGGCTCGCGCTCGTTCGCGCCGAGCATCAGGCGTTTTACCGCCGAGTCTTCTTGCAAGAAGCCATCGCTGAACCGCGTCCGATTCCGATCATATCCCACAAGGTTGCCTTGATGGCCTGCGATTTCGGGGCTGTGCGGGATAAGGTATTGGCCCGTTTTCCCATCATGCGTTCGACCTCGGCCGAGCGGCGGATGCTCTTCGAGCGCGACGGCGAGCGACATTCGTCGCCACACGGCGTTGTCTCCTCCTTCGAGCGGCCCTCGATCGTTCTGACTTCCTGAACCTGGCTCGACGGCGAATCAGATCCGGCTGCGCGACCCCGCGGGTTCTCCGGCGCGGCGGTTCATATTCCTGAATGCCGGTCCCGTCCCGGCGATGCTGAACGCTCAAATCCGGTGATTTCGGCCTGTGTGCCCTTGCTTTCACCATCGCGCCACATTTACAAACCATTAACTATCGCAGTCGCTTTTCACGGTTTGTCGGCATTTGAGCGAGCCTGGCAAGGTTCCATCAAGGTTGACGGAACGTTCGCTTAACCATCGGCCTGTAGACCGGGTAACAGTCGAAAAACGTGAGCGTTGGAGGCTCCGGAATGAAATATCAGATGCGTATCCTCCAGGGATGGAAGCTGGCGGCTGTGGTCGCTGTGGCGCTGTCGATGGGCGCCTGCGCCAAGAACAACGTCGGCGCCGACGGCGCGATGGCGAGCGCGGCCACCCCGGGAAGCCAGCAGGACTTCGTGGTCAATGTCGGCGACCGCGTGTTCTTCGAGAGCGACCAGACCGATCTGAGCCCGCAGGCGATTGCCACGCTGGAGAAGCAGGCGCAGTGGCTGCAGACCTACAACCGCTATTCCTTCACCATCGAAGGTCATGCCGACGAGCGCGGCACCCGCGAATACAACATCGCGCTCGGCGCCCGCCGCGCCCAGTCGGTGCGCAGCTATCTCGCCTCGCGCGGCATCGACCCGAACCGCATGCGCACCATCTCCTACGGTAAGGAGCGTCCGGTCGCTGTCTGTAACGACATCTCCTGCTGGTCGCAGAACCGCCGCGCCGTCACGGTACTGAACGCGGGCGCCTGACGAATTCGACCTCGCAGAGTTTCAAGCCGGCGCCTTCGGGCGCCGGTTTCATTTTGGGCGCAGGATGAAGTTGCGGATTGTGGCCAGCGTGCGTTCGGGTGCGTCTTGTATGCATGCGTGCCGGCAGTCAGCGAATCGTTCGAACCGCACCAGATGCGGCGGCAGCGCGGCTGCGATGTCGGCTTGGCTCTCGATCGGATGCATCGGATCGTCCTCACCGCCGAGCACCAGGGTCGGACACTGGATGCGGTCCAGGTCGGGGAAGAAATTGTAGTTGTGGCTCTCGCCGTCGGGCCGTGTGAACCATTGCAGCACCGGCGGCCGGTTGATGGCGCGGCGTCCCATGTCGGGATCGCGCGGGACGCGCGTGTAATGCGGCATCGCCAGCCGCGCCCAGGCCTCCACCGAAGTCTGGTCCGGATGGCCCCGTTGTTCCAGCAGGCGCCGCCGCGCCAGCGCGCCGACCTCCGGTCCGCCGAAGCGTTCGAACAGCTCGACCCGTCGCTCCAGATATTCGTCGCCGGCGGCCGCGGTGCTGACCAGGACCAGCTTCGAAGCATGGTTCGGATGTCGCGTCGCATAGGCCAATGCGACCATGCCGCCGAATGAGGCGCCGAGCACGATCGGCTCGGTGATGCCAAGCACCTCGCAGAACGCGTGCACGTCGTCGCCCCACTGCGCCAGCGTCCAGCCCTCTCGCGGGCCATCCTCGCTGCGGCCATTGCCGCGATGGTCGAGATAGACGATCTGGGCGATATCCGAGAGGGGGGAGTAGGCCGGTTTGTAAATTGAATGATCAAAGCCGGGGCCACCGTGGAGAAGCAGCAAGGTGGGCTTTTCCCGCATGATGGGCCCGTCCGGGACCAGCTTCGCACCCTCGACATCGAAGAACAGCCGAACCCCGTTCACGGATACGTGCATGCGTGGGTCTCCCTCGATTTGTGAACGGTCCGCTGGGCTGGGCGGCTTGTCTTGAAGGAGATACTAAACCATACCGGAACCCGGCGTCCGGATTCGGAAATGCCAGTCACAATTCCGGCGTACTCGCTCTCTCAATGTGTTCTGCTTTCGTTTGACACACGGCTTCGTCATCAGGGCAAAATGTCATCCAGATTCCTCAACGTTACCGGCGCTGCGGCGATGGCCGCGATGCTGGCTTTGTCCGTGCAACCCTCGTCCGCACAGATCACGTTCCCGTGGGAGCGCGAACGCGCTCCGCAAGGCTACCCGCAGGGCCAGCCACAGTCCGATGACGCCGACGCGGAAATGCGGATCCAGCGGCTGGAACAGCAGCTCCGCCAACTGACCGGCCAGAACGAGGAACTGCAGTACCGCAACCGGCAGCTCGAGGAACGGCTGCGCCAGCTCGGCGCCGCACCGCCGGCACCGGGCGGTCAGCCTCCGCAGGCGCAGCCCAGCGCGGCCGCGGCGCCGCCAGTTGCGCAGCCGGGCCCGCCGCAAGGGCCGCAGGCCTATCCGCAGCAAGCTTACCCGCAGCAGGGGCCTCGTCAGCCGCAGGGGTATCCGCAGGCACAGCCCGGCTATGACCAGCAGCCGCAGATCGCCTCGCCCGCGCCGATCGCACAGGACCCGGCAGCTCCGCAGGTGGGCGGCCGTCGCCGTGGCGATGCATTCGATCCCAGCCAGAATCCCAACGCCCCCGGTGCGCCGCGCGCGCTTGGCGGCGGCCAGATGCCGATCTCGAATGAAGCTTCCGTCGGCGCCCCCGGCGGACGCGGTCCGGGCGAGCCGCTCAATCTCGGCGGTCCGCGCGATGCCGGCGCGCCGGCTGCAGCCGCGCCGCAGCGTGGCCCCGGTCCGGGCGCCAGCGCCGCACTGACCACGCTGCCGCCCTCGGCCACGTCGAAGGACGAGTTCGATCTCGGCATCGGCTACATGCAGCGCAAGGACTATGCGCTGGCCGAAGAGACGATGAAGAACTTTTCGCAGAAATATCCGAGCGACCCGCTGATCGGGGATGCGCAATACTGGCTCGGCGAAAGCTATTTCCAGCGCCAGCAATACCGCGACGCCGCCGAAACGTTTCTCGGCGTGACCTCCAAATACGACAAATCGGGCAAGGCGCCCGACGCGCTGCTGCGGCTCGGCCAGTCGCTGGCGGCGCTGAAGGAAAAGGAAGCCGCCTGCGCGGCGCTCGGCGAGGTGACGCGGAAATATCCGCGCGCCTCTGCCGGGGTCAAAGCCGCCGTCGATCGTGAGCAGAAGCGGGTTAAGTGCTAAAGCATTGGCCGGTCGAGGCCGCTGTCGGCCTCGAATAGACTGGCGATGACATGCCTGACGACGACCACGCGCCGATCTCGGTACAGCAAGCGAAAGAGCTGTTCGCGCCCTGGAAGGCTGCGTCCGCGCTCGTGCTTGCGGTATCAGGCGGTCCCGACTCGCTTGCCCTGATGTGGCTTGCCGCCCGCTGGCGCCGCGCTGCGCCGCGCGGGCCGCGGTTGATCGCCGTCACCGTGGACCACGGCCTGCGGGTCGAGGCCGCGCGCGAGGCGCGTGACGTCAAACGTCTCGCACGCACGCTCGATGTGCCCCATCGCACGCTGCGCTGGACCGGGCCCAAGCCGAAGACCGGCGTGCCAGCCGCAGCCCGCGCGGCGCGCTATCGTCTGCTGGCGAAAGCAGCGAGGACAAGTGGCGCCACGCACATTCTCACCGCGCACACCCGCGACGACCAGGCCGAAACGCTGTTGATGCGGATGCTGCGCGGCAGCGGCATCGCTGGCCTCGCGGCGATGGCGCGCGAGAGCGAGCGCGAGGGCGTGTGGCTGGCGCGACCGTTGCTCGACGTTCCGAAATCGCGCCTCGTTGCGACGCTGGACAAGGCGAGGATCGCCTTTGCCGACGATCCCACCAATCGCGACATGAGTTTCACGCGGCCGCGGCTGCGCGCGTTGATGCCCGTTCTGGCGGAGGAGGGCGGTGACAGCCGAAACTTGGCGCGGCTGGCATCGCGACTGGCGCGGGCGAATGCCGCGATCGAAGTGCTGGCCGACGGCGCCGAGTGCTATCTCGCGTTGAGAGATCGCGATGATGCCGCGCGGTTCGGATTCGATGCCGGCGCGTTTGCCGGTCTGCCCGAGGAGATCCGGCTTCGGCTGCTCAAGCGCGCCATCGACCGGGCCGGTTACGAAGGACCGGCGGAACTCGGCAAGCTCGAGGCGCTGCTGGCGGTACTGGACAACGCCATTGCCAACGGCGAGAAGCAGACACGGTTGAAACAGACGCTTGCCGGGGCGGCAATCAGCCTGATCGAAGGCCGAATTCATGTTAATCCAGCGCCGCCGCGCCGGGGTGGCAGAGTCTGAGAAACGTCCCCATATCGAAATAACAGCGATCTCGGGACGAAGAGCCTTAACCACCCCGGAAAAACCCTGATTTTTGCGTCATTTTTTGACCGGGAATCGCGTTAAGATACGTTAAATAGTCCTGAGTGGTTCCCTTGGCATTGACCCGGGCGCCACCTAAATTGGGTGCAGTGGACCGGGGATTCTCGCCTCACTACCCAAGGAATACTCAAGGTTACTGCCAAGGACATAGGGCCGCGATCCGCGCGACCACGAAGGAAGATCAATGAACGCCAATCTGCGCAACTTCGCCCTCTGGGTCATCATTGTCTTGCTGCTATTGGCATTGTTCACGCTTTTTCAGAATCCGGGTCAGCGCACGTCCTCGCAGGACATCTCGTTCTCGCAGCTCTTGAGCGAGGTCGACGCGAACCGCGTCCGCGATGTCGTGATCCAGGGGCCGGACATTCACGGCACCTTCACCAATGGCTCCAGCTTCCAGACCTATGCGCCCAGCGATCCGACGCTGGTGAAGCGTCTCTATGACGCCAAGGTCCAGATCACCGCCAAGCCGCCCGGCGACAACGTGCCGTGGTTCGTGTCGCTGCTGGTTTCCTGGCTGCCCTTCATTGCGCTGATCGGCGTGTGGATCTTCCTGTCGCGGCAGATGCAGGGCGGCGCCGGCAAGGCGATGGGCTTTGGCAAGTCGCGCGCCAAGATGCTGACGGAGGCCCATGGCCGCGTCACCTTCGAGGACGTCGCCGGCGTCGACGAGGCCAAGCAGGACCTGCAGGAGATCGTCGAATTCCTCCGCGATCCCGGAAAATTCCAGCGCCTCGGCGGACGGATTCCGCGCGGCGTGCTGCTGGTCGGCCCTCCCGGCACCGGCAAGACGCTGATCGCGCGCGCAGTCGCGGGCGAAGCCAACGTGCCGTTCTTCACCATCTCGGGTTCGGACTTCGTCGAAATGTTCGTCGGCGTCGGCGCTTCGCGCGTCCGTGACATGTTCGAGCAGGCCAAGAAGAACGCGCCCTGCATCATCTTCATCGACGAAATCGATGCGGTCGGCCGTCATCGCGGCGCCGGTCTCGGCGGCGGCAATGACGAGCGCGAACAGACCCTCAACCAGTTGCTGGTCGAGATGGACGGCTTTGAAGCCAATGAAGGCGTGATCCTGATCGCGGCGACCAACCGGCCCGACGTGCTCGATCCGGCGCTGCTGCGTCCCGGCCGCTTCGACCGCCAGGTCGTGGTGCCGAATCCGGATGTCGTCGGCCGCGAGCAGATCCTCAAGGTTCACGTCCGCAAGGTGCCGCTGGCGCCGGATATCAACCTCAAGACCATCGCACGCGGCACCCCGGGCTTCTCCGGCGCCGACCTGATGAACCTCGTGAACGAGGCCGCGCTGACCGCTGCCCGCCGCAACAAGCGGATGGTGACGCAGGCCGAGTTCGAGGAAGCAAAGGACAAGGTGATGATGGGCGCCGAGCGCAAGTCGCTCGTCATGACCGAGGAAGAGAAGCTGCTGACGGCCTATCACGAAGGCGGCCACGCCATCGTCGGCCTCAACGTCGTCGCGACCGATCCGATCCACAAGGCCACGATCATTCCGCGTGGCCGTGCACTCGGCATGGTGATGCAGTTGCCCGAGCGTGACAAGCTGTCGATGTCGCTGGAGCAGATGACCTCGCGGCTTGCCATCATGATGGGCGGCCGTGTCGCGGAAGAGCTGATCTTCGGCCGCGAGAAGGTCACCTCGGGCGCTGCCTCCGACATCGAGCAGGCGACGCGCCTGGCGCGCATGATGGTGACGCGCTGGGGCCTGTCGGAAGAGCTCGGCACCGTGTCCTATGGCGAAAACCAGGACGAGGTGTTTCTGGGTATGTCGGTTTCGCGCACGCAGAACGCTTCGGAAGCAACCGTCCAGAAGATCGACAAGGAGATCAAGCGGCTGGTCGAGGAAGGCTACAACGAGGCCACCAAGATCCTCACCGAGAAGCGCGAAGACCTCGAGACCTTGGCCAAGGGCCTGCTCGAATTCGAGACGCTGAGCGGCGACGAGATCATCGACCTGTTGAAGGGCAAGAAGCCCAACCGCGAGTCGGTCTTGGAGCCGAGCACGCCGCGCGCCTCGGCCGTGCCGCCCGCCGGCAAGCCGCGCCCGCGTCCCGATCCGGACCCGGGTCTGGAGCCGCAGCCGCAGGCGTAAAGCGGCCCCCAGTTCTGAACGACGAAAACGCGGCGGAGACGCCGCGTTTTTTTGTGCCACCACCGTCATTGCGAGCGAAGCGAAGCAATCCACACTCCGCGTAACGAAAGAATGGATTGCTTCGTCGCTATCGCTCCTCGCAATGACGAAACTGCGCGGTCACGCCTTCGCCAGCGGCCCGAAGTGCACGTCCAGAATCCGCTCAGGCGTCTCCGTCACCTCGATCGTCTGTCCGTCGCCGCCGACAAAGGCGAGCACGGTGCGCTCGCCGTCGCGCGACATGCTGCCCACCAGCGCGATATTGATATGGATGGGCTGCCCCGTCTCGAACCTCGTGCATTCAATCCAGAAGCGCATGGTGGTCTCCTTCGATCTCATCAGAACACGCGGAAGGTGCGCTGAGCTGCTCGTTGTCCCCGCGCATGCGGGGGACCCTTACCGCGTATTCTATCGACAAGGCACGATGGAAGGCGCCCTGACGTCAACCACCGGCTTCGGTGGTCATGGGTCCCTGTGTTCGTAGGGACGACGACGAAAACGACGGGTCACCGCGCCAGAACTTAAGATTTCCTCAATTCAGTCCGGCCTATTGCTTGGGGACGTGCGCTTTCGAACAGCGCACGCAAGGCAAGGACCGCGCATGACCGCCTCTCTTTCCGCCCTCAGGCCTGAACCGGGGCAAAGCGCAATTCCCGCGTGGCTCGTCAGGGTCTGCCTGGTGCTGGCGGTTGCGAATGTGACCCTGTGCGGGGCGGCGTATCTCTCACGCTGGTGGGTTTACGATGCTGATGGACTCGGCATCCCGACCGATTTCATCAACGTCTGGGCTGCCGGCCGTCTGGTGCTCGACGGCGTGCCGGCACAGGCCTATGACTGGGACATCCAGAAGCAGGTCGAGGTCGCAAAGCTCGGCAAGGATTTTGTCGGCTATTTCGCCTGGCACTATCCGCCGCCATTCCTGTTCGTCGCATCCGTGCTGGCGCAGCTTCCCTATCAGGCCGCGTTCATCGGCTGGGTCGCGGTCAGTTTTGTGCCCTTTGTTGTCGCGATGCGCGCGATCGTTGGCCACAGCTTCGGCTATCTGCTCGCGCTCGCCATTCCGATGGCGTTCATCAATGCGCTGGTTGGGCAGAACGGCTTTCTCACCGCGGCGCTGGTCGGCGGCACGCTCTATCTGATCCCGGTACGGCCGGTGCTGGCAGGCATCTGCCTCGGCCTTCTGACGTACAAGCCGCAATACGGGCTGCTGTTTCCGATCGTACTGATCGCGGCCGGGCATTGGCGCGTGTTCATCAGCGCCGCCGTAACGGCGCTCGTGGTGGCGTTTGCTTCCCTGCTTGCCTTCGGCTTCGAAAGCTGGCTGGCATTCTTCCACTGGATGCCGAAATTTTCGCAGGCGTTCCTGACCGAAGGGAAGGCTCCGTGGTGGAAGATGCAAAGCATCTTCTCGATGGTGCGTTACTTCGGCGGCAGCGAGCCGCTCGGCTGGGCATTCCAATGGGTTCTCACCGCTTCCGTCGCCGTAGTAGTAGCGCTGGTGTGGCGAAGCCGCGTGCCCTACACGCTGAAGGCGGCCGCGCTTGGTGCCGGCACGCTGCTGACCACGCCCTATCTCTTCATGTACGATATGATGGTGCTGGCGATCCCGGTCGCCTTCCTGGTCCGCATCGGATTGAAGACCGGCTTTCGTTCTTACGAGCTTCCGGCGCTCGGCGTCGTCGTCGCGCTTCTCGTATGCTACATGTTCAGCGGTATACCGACAGGCCTTGGCGCCACGCTGATCGTGGCCGCGCTGGTTCTGCGCCGCGGCGGATCATGGTGGCGGCACGAGCCGATGCCGGCGCTTGCTACTGTGCGTGCTTGATGGCGGGCTTCGGATCACCGGTCGCTATTTGATGAAGGCCGCCCACAGGGCCGCATTCGCCAGCGTACCGATCTCGTTCATATGGCAGCCGTCGGAGATGCGGCCTTCATTTCCGATCGTATCGGTGTCGGGCCCTTGGCGGATGTCCAGCGCCTGATCGACCGCAGCCAGTTGGCCGGCCCGGACGGCCGCCATGTTCGTTGGCCCGGCATAGTCGCATTTTGTACTGCGTGACAGATAGAAGGGTGCAGCGATGCCGGCGTCGCGAAACCGCTTCACCAGTTGATGCAACAGCGACGCATATTGTTCGGCCGACGTCGTCAACAGCGCGTCCCTCTCGCCCTGCTGAAACAGGATGTGCGTCGGCGTCAGTCCCGCGGCCTTCAGCTTCGCGATGCCGTTGGTGATCACCAAGGCGCCCTCGTTGTTCAAAAAGGAAAGCGAGGCCCCGCCGACGGCGAGCGGGACGAGGACCACGCGGTCGTAACGTCCGGCTTCGATCAGGATGTCGCCAAGACGCGTTGCAAAGCTCCCACCCATGCCGTCGGTACCGAGCAGGGGGTCAGCCGCCGCGAAACATTTGCCGATCGCGGGATCGAAATTGTCGACGCCGTCTCGCGCCGTGTGCCGGGCACTTCCAAAGTTGCCTGCGTTGCTCTGGCCGTGCACGACGATGACGGCCGTCTTGCCCGATACGGGAAGGCACGGCCTTTCGATGCGCGCCGGCGGCGCAACCGCGGTCCAGTCGGCCTGGCGGGCGTTCCAGGTCCAGAACTTGCCGGCGATCGCGCCGATCAGCAGGCCACCAACCAGGAAGGCGACAAGGCGCAACAAGGTAAATTTTCTCCAGGATAGCTCCGCGCGGGCGTGCACGCTCCGAGTGCCGCCAGATGGCGCGCATCGGACCAAGTTCACCGCGTCGGCAGGCCTCAACGCGAAGCGCGAGAACAGCAATCTGAGGCTGCCCGATATGGCATGCTAACCGGGCGGCGTTGAGAGGCTGTTAAAGGTGAAATGCCCCGCCTGGACGACCGTCTGTAAAACCGTCTTGTCATCAGGCGTGAATAGTTGTTCACTTCTTCAAAGCGATGACTTATCGCTCAAGACATTGAATGTGCGCGCGTTCTGGCAGGCTCCGTGGGGCTTGAGGGCGCGCGGGGGACGGAAAACGCGCCATGGTGTATCGGCGAACCCATCAGGTCGTAAAGCGGCTGGCAGCACGGCGCAGCGCCATCCTGGCGGCGGCGCGGGATGCCGCGGCCGAGGGCGGCATGGCGGCGGTGCAGATCGCCCCCGTCGCGATCCGCGCCAATGTCGCGGCCGGTACCGTCTATCGCTACTTCCCGTCCAAGGCCGAGCTGATTTCCGAGTTGATCGCCGAGGTATCGCGCGACGGACTCGCGGCGATCCGCCGTGCGGCGGACGCGGCACCCGGACCGTCCTCGGCGCTTGCCGCCGCCGTCACCACGGTCGCCGTGCAGGTGCTGTCGCAGCGCAAGCTCGCCTGGGGCATTCTGGCGGAGCCGGTCGATGTCGACGTCTCGGTGTCGCGCCTTGCCAGCCGCCGCGAAATATCAGGCGAGATTGCCGCCCGAATCGACGCCGCGGTGCGCGCCGGCCACCTGCCGGTGCAGGATACCGCGCTGGCCGCGACCGCGCTGCTCGGCGCGTTGCATGAATCGCTGGTTGGTCCGCTGGCGCCGGAGAACCTCGATGATCCGGCGAAGCTGCGTGACGCCGTGCAAACGGTCACGCTGCTGGCGCTCCGCGCCGTCGGCGTCATGGATGCCCGCGCCCGCGGCCTCGTGGTCCAGGCCGTGCTGCCGGCGAAAGCGCTGGTCGGCGCGTAAGACGCTCTCCTGTCGGCGACACGCCCTTGTCGCAACCATTTGCCCCGCTGCGGCTTATCGACGGTCCAACCCGCGATCAGGAGTATGCGATGACGACGACATCAGGGTCCGCCAAATGGCAGGGCGGCATCAAGGACGGCAAGGGTGCGATCTCGACGAAAAGCGGCGCACTGAACGATTATCCGTATGGCTTTGCCAGCCGCTTTGAGGGCAAGGCCGGCTCCAATCCGGAAGAGTTGATCGGCGCTGCGCATGCTGCCTGCTTCACCATGGCGCTGTCGCTGATTCTCGGTGAAGCCAAGCTGACCGCCGAGCAGATGGAAACCAGGGCCGACGTCACGCTGGAAAAGCAGGGCGATGGTTTTGCCATCACCTCGGTTCATCTGACGCTGAATGCGAAAATCGCCGGCGCCGATGATGCGAAATTTCAGGAGCTGGCGGGCAAGGCCAAGGCCGGTTGTCCGGTATCGAAGCTGTTCAATACGAACATCACGCTCGACGCGAAGCTGCAGTAATTTTCTGTCATTCCGGGGCGTGCGCAAGCATCGAACTACGGTGCGCAATTGCGCACCTGAGAATCTCGAGATTCCGGGTTCGATGCTTCGCATCGCCCCGGAATGACGGAGCCGTCACTTCTTCGTCTCGCCCTCCGGCTCGACATTGGCGATGCGCACCATGTTGGTGGTGCCGGGAATGCCGAGTGGCACGCCGGCGACGATGATGACGCGCTGGCCGGCCTTGGCAAAACCGTCTCGAAAGGCGATCGAGCCGGCGCGATCGACCATGTCATCCTGATCGTGGGCGTCTTCGGCCACCACGCAATGCACGCCCCAGACGACCGACAATTTGCGGCCCGTTGCAATATTCGGCGTGATCGCGACCACCGGCGGCTTCGGCCGCTCGCGCGCCACGCGGATGCCGGTCGAGCCTGAAGAAGTCCAGCAGATGATCGCCGACAATTCCAGCGTCTCGGCGATCTGCCGCGCGGCGTCGGCAATGGCGTCGCCGACCGTATTCTCCGGCTGCAGGCGCTGCGCCGTGAGAACCGAGCGATAGGTCGGGTCGCGCTCCACTTCCTCGCCGATGCGGTTCATGGTCGAGACGGCTTCGACCGGGAATTTGCCGGCGGCGGACTCGGCCGACAGCATGATGGCATCGGCGCCTTCATAGACGGCGGTGGCGACGTCGGAGACTTCCGCGCGCGTCGGCACCGGGGCCTGGATCATCGATTCCAGCATCTGGGTCGCGATCACCACCGGCTTGCCGGCGCGGCGCGCCATCCGCGTCATCTGTTTCTGCAGGCTCGGTACCCGCTCCAGCGGCAGTTCGACGCCGAGATCGCCGCGCGCCACCATCAGCGCGTCGGACGCATCGATGATCTCGGCGAGACGATCGATCGCCTGCGGCTTCTCGATCTTGGCCATCACGGCGGCGCGGCCGCGGATCATGCGCTTGGCTTCGTGGACGTCCTCGGCGCGCTGCACGAAGGAGAGCGCGATCCAGTCGACCCCGGTCACCAGCGCCGCCTCGAGATCGGCGCGGTCCTTCGGCGTCATCGCCGACACCGGCAGGTCGGTATCGGGCAGGCTGACGCCCTTGCGATCCGACATCTTGCCGCCGATCACGACGCGCGTCACTGCGCGTTCGGGCGAAGTTTCCTCGGCGATCAGGCGCACCTTGCCGTCGTCGAGCAGCAGCGCATGGCCCGGCCGAAGCGCGGCGAGGATTTCCGGATGTGGCAGCTGCACGCGGCTGTTGTCGCCCGGTGCCTTGTCGGAATCGAGCACGAAGCTCTGGCCGTTCTTGAGCTGGGTCGAACCTTCGGCGAATGCGCCGAGGCGCAGCTTCGGTCCCTGCAAGTCGACGAGAATACCGATCGGGCGGCCGTAGCTCGACTCGACATTGCGGATGGTGGTGACGAGCTCGCGCATCTTGTCATGCGGCGTGTGGCTCATGTTGATGCGGAACAGGTCCGCGCCCGCCTCGAACAGCTTCCGGATCATCGCGCTGTCTGATGATGCCGGGCCGAGGGTCGCGAGGATCTTGATGCGACGAAGCCGTCTCATTGCTTGGGCGCCGGGGCTGGCGGCAGACCCGGTCCGCCCGGCTGGCTGGGCAGGCCGGGAACCCCGCCCGGACCGCCCGGTCCCATCGTGCCTGGAATGCCCGGCACGCGCTGCGCGGGCTGCTCGTTGGCTTCGGTCAGTTGCACTGTCCACGCTCGCTGTTCGCCTGTGTCGACCTCGAAGAACCCGGTGCGGTCATAGCCGCGCGCCAGGCAATTCTCGGTACCCTTGATGGTGAATTCCTTGTCACGCGAACACATGAAGGCCTGTCCCGACCATTCGCCGCCGCGGTCATAGTCGAGCGCGTAGATGTAATAGTAACGCGCGACAAGAGTTCCGCGCAGCAGCGTCTCGCAACTGCGCGATGATACGTTCCACCAACCTTCGGTGGTCCAGCCTTCGGCATCCTTGTAGCCCAGCGCGATGCCGACCCGGCTGGACGTGTTGTTGCAGAGCCGGAAATCGGCCGCCGCCGGGCTGCTCCACAGGCATGTCGCCGCCAATGCAAGCACCGGCGCCAGGGCCACGGTCATGCGAGCGGAGAGGGGAGACAAGCAGCGGGAATCTTTTGCGGTCATGCAGCGAAGCTATATCAAATCATTGAAGATTTCGCGTGACCCGGCGGGACCTGTCAACGGCCGGGGAACGGCTTTCCCGCGCTACGGGAAAACCGGACACCCCGGTAAGGTTGCCAATTTTGCCCGCAGATGTGGCAGAATCTGTGACAAATCCTACCTGATATCAATATGCTCGGCACATGCGACGCGGGAGCCAAGACCATGACGATCGACGACAAAACCAGAACAGAACTGGAAGCCGCCGTTTTCAGGCGCCTGGTCAGCCACCTGCGCGGCCGCACCGACGTCCAGAACATCGATTTGATGAATCTGGCCGGCTTCTGCCGCAACTGCCTGTCCAACTGGATGAAGGAAGAGGCCGACGCCAAGGGTGTTGCCGTCAGCAAGGACGAGAGCCGCGAGGCGGTCTACGGCATGCCCTATGAGGAGTGGAAAGCGAAATATCAGGGCACGGCCACGCCTGAGCAGTTGGCTGCGATGAAGAAGGTGCATCCCGGGCATTGATCTCCTTATCCGTCATTCCGGGGCGATGCGTAAGCATCGAACCCGGAATCTCGAGATTCCGGGTCTGGTGCTAACGCACCACCCCGGAATGACGGCACCTTCATTGATAGCCCGATCTCCTGTGGGCGCGCTGTGGATGAGCGCGATGCTGCCTTGACGCAAGGCCCCCCGATCTTGAGGGTCATCTGCGCAAAAGCGCCGCGCGGTAACGCGTGCGGCGCTTGATTTTTCACCTTCACCGTCAGTTCCATTCAGGAGTACCCGATGGCCACCTCCGCCGCCGCCGTCCAGGACGAGCCCGCGACACGATTCGCCAAAGACCAGCTCAAGGCCATCATCGAGCGCATCGAGCGTCTGGAAGAGGAAAAGAAGACGATTTCCGACGACATCCGAGACGTCTATGCCGAAGCCAAGGGCAACGGCTTCGACACCAAGGCGCTGCGCACCATCGTGCGGATGCGCAAGCAGGACGCCAACGAGCGCGCCGAGCAGGAAACCATTTTGGAGACCTACATGCAGGCGCTCGGGATGCTGTGAGGCGCCTCAAGATGTCATGCGCGGGCAGAAGCGCGTCTTCGCGCTAGGTGACCCGCGTATCCATCAAAACGATATATACGAAGAAGATGGATTGCCGGGGCAGGCCCGGCAATGACGACCGGCCTTACCGCAGCGCGGCGGTGCGCATCACGAACGACTGCGTCGGCAGTTGCGTGGTCGCCGATCCCGTGAAGCGGTCGCAGGTCATGCCCATCATCGGGTCATCCGAGAACGACATGGCGATCGCGGCCTTCGGCTTGACGAAGTGGCTGCGCATCTGGGTCATCTCGGTGTCGCCGAGCACCGTCGTCGACATCGCGCTGCTTGCGCTCGGCGCCAGCATCATGACCCGCATCCAGATGTCGTTGCCCTTCGCAGCGGCGAGGCGGGTCGAGGTGGCGACCACGGTGTCCTGACCCTGAGGGCCCTGCGGTCCCTTGGCGACCACGGTATTGATTTCGGTCGCAGCCGCGGTGCGTACCGGACGCACGCTGCTGCGCGGCACCGGTGCGGAGGCGGCGACGATGTTGGCGCGGTCGACCGGCGAAGCAGCGGCCGGCGCATAGGCCATCGCCCTGTTGAAGCTCTCGTTGACGCTGGCGGTCGGTTGCGGATCGGTGGCCGTGGCGGCGGCGAGGGCCTGGCGGGCGCGGAGGGCTGCGACTTGCGCGGGAGTGGCCTGATTCGCCGCCTTCGGTACGTCGTCCCAGAAACCGCGGGAATTGATGATATCGGCCGGCGTCTGCGGCTTCGGCTCGCCCGTCTCGGCGGAAACCGGCGCGGCCTGCTTCGCCTCCGGCTTGGACTCAGCTCTCGCCTTGGGCGCCGCCACGATCTGCGCGTCAGCCGCGGCGAGCTGGATGGTCGCGCCGGGCGGCTTGGCGCGTGGGGTCGGGACCGGGTCGGCGGATTTCGCAGCAGCCACACTGGCCGGTGCGGGTTTCTCGTTCTTGATGGGAGCGTTTGTGCCCTCGTCATCCTCTTCCGTCGACTTGCCGCCCTTGAACAGCGCTGCGAACAGGTTAGGCATCTTGACGGTTGCGGCATTGTCGCCATTGCCGCGTCGCTCGATGTCGGCGCGGGCCAGCTCATAGCCCTTCATCGGACCGCTGGAAGACTGGTGGACGGTGCGCCCATCCGGGAAGACCTTGGCGAGCTGATCGTGGGTCATGCGTGGCCAGTGACGGATGCTGCCGGTGTCGAGATGGACGAACGGCGATCCCGAGGTCGGGTAGAAGCCGACGCCGCCGCGCTGCAACCGGAGCCCGGCGGCGCGGACCTGCTCAAGCGACACGCCCGGAATGAAGAAGTCCATCGCATGGCCGAGCATGTGCTGGCTGAAGCGGGCCACGCCGGAAGAACGGCGGCGGAGCATGGCGTTGGTGGCGGGGGAGCGGTAGGCGGAGATGATCTGGATCGGCTGCTTGCCGTCGACGTCGCGGTAGACTTCCCAGACGATGTCGAACAGGTGCCGATCCATCGTGGTGGAGTCCTGGCTGCGCCAGTCGCGGAGGAAATGATTGAGCTTCTTCAGCGCGTCTTCGTCGTAGCGGCCGTCGCGCTTGAAGGTGACGGTGAGATCCTCGCCGGAATGGGTGTGGTGTAAGGAGAGGGTGCGGGTCTCGTTCCGCGCCGTCGCGTCATGCACCGTGCCGGCGCCCGCCAGGAGCAACAGCGAGGTCAGGCCGATCCGATATCCGGCTTTCGAAGACAGCGGATTGAATTGGCGCGCGAAACCAGCCAGCACGTATGAGCCCACCCAGTCGACGAGCGTTCACGGTTTTCTTTTGCAGACCCCCGGCAAAAGACGGTGAACGCTTTCTTAAAGCAGGAGGGTTAAACCGAGGTTTACCGACCTGCCCCCAAGCAGCTTTAACCTAACGCGTGGACTGTGGCGAAAAAGTGCCGGGTGCCCGCTACGGCAGGGATAATGGTTAACGTAAACAACCTCTCCTGAGAGGAGAGGCTGTTGATTTCATTAAGAAATTCTATCCGTAGACCGTAGTCCTCCGGATTAACGGGTGAACCGCTGTTGCGGCCGCCGGCCGACCGGCGCCGGCGGCGTCATGGGCGACGGGCTGCCGAACAGGCGCTCGAAGAACGAGGGGCCGGAGGAATAAGTGTTGTCGCTGGCGAAGCTGACACCGGCCGGCAGGCTCGAGCCAGACGGGCGCGAATAGCTCGGCTGGGCATGGGAGACCATGACCTCGAGATCCTTGTTGCGGCTATTCTTGAGCAACGCGATCATCGTCGCGTCGCGGCCGTAAATGTCCTTGCGGAATTGCAGCTTGCCGGCGTCATCCACGAACGCGGTCTGGTAGGTGATGTTGACCGGAATCGGCGTCGGGAATTTCAGGTCGATCTCGCTGCGACCGTACATGCTGCGAATTCGCTCAGGCGTGTAGCGCTCGTTCGGCATCGTGATGTTGAGCAGCGTCGCCGCGTACACATCCGGGTTCTGCACCCGCATGCAGCCATGGCTGAACGCGCGCTCTTCCTTGGCGAACAGGTGCTTGTCCGGCGTGTCGTGCTGATAGACCAGGAACTTGTTCGGGAAGTTGAAGCGGACACGGCCGAGCGCGTTGGCCTCGCCCGGCGGCTGCGAAATGTGAATGCTGCCGTCGCGGTTGCGTTCGAGCCGCAGGCCCATGCGCTGCAGCACCGTCGGGTCCTGCTGCAGGGCCGGAAGGTATTCGTTGTAGATGATCGACGGCGGGACGTTCCAGGTCGGGTTGACCGTGATGAACTTCATCGTCTCCGTCAGCATCGGCGTCGCATGCTTTCCCGGCTTTCCGGTCACGACGCGCGTGGTCCAGACCGGTGCGCCGTTCTGCATCACCTTGAGCGTGAAATCGGGCACGTTGAGAATGACATAGGCATTGCCCAGCGAGGCCGCGCCGAGCTGGCGCGGCAGCCAGCGCAAGCGCTCCATATTCACGAGGACGGTGTCGATGTGCCGGTCGCGCTTCGGGCTGTTGATCGCCTTTACGGTGCGATCGTCGAGCACACCGGTCGCCTTGAGATCGACGCTCTCCTGAAACTTGCGCACGGCGGCTGCGACCTTGGCGTCGTAGCGGGTATCGTCGGGATGCTCGAGGCCGAGCTTGGCGCGCAGTTGCGGCACGCGGGAATCTTCCGGCGCCACTTCAGCCTGCTTCTTGGTGGCGGCCTTGAACGCCAGCGCCGGACCTTCGGCGATATAGATCATCGGGCCGTCGCCCTGGCCGCGCAGCTCGGCGAGCTTGGCCTTCAGATCCTTGTAGAGCTTGTGCGGTGGGTTGTAGCCATCGAGCGCGGCGGACGCGTCCTTGGCGGTCGAGATGTTGGCCAGCACTTCGGCCGGATCGGTCGGGTGCTCGGGATACAGAATGTCGGCAGAGACCTGCGACCAGTGCATCCGGCCGCTCTGCGCCTGCCGCGCATAGTCGAGCATGCTTGCGGTGAGCTTCAGCTCGGCTTCGGCGAGCTGGTCCGGCGAACCGGCGGCCGCGAAATCCGGCACCGGGTAGTCGGCCTGATTGAGGCCCTCGGCGGCGGCATCCTTCAGGCGGGCGATCACGCCCTTGGCGCCGTCGGTCAGCTTGCCCGCTTGGGTCCATTGCGGCGCGTAGTCACGCGCGGCGTAGAATTTCTCGACGGCGGCGCGCTCGTTCTTGCGATCGAAATAGCGCAGAGACCTGGTGCCGAGCATGTCGCGCAGCCTGTCGGCGACCGGTTGGTCGGCTGGTGCGACGGTGCTGACCTTCACCGGCTCCTTGGCGGGTTCGGTTGCAGGCGCGGTGGCCGTCGCCGGCGGAGGCGTGATGGTCGCGGTGTCGCTGGCCGCGGGCGCCGTGACGGTCTCGGCCGGCTTGGATTCGGCTGCCTTTGCGGCGGCACCGGGATCGGCCGGCTTGTCGATGGCCTTGGCCGGGTCCGGAACAGACGCGGTGGAGTCCATCTTGAAATCGCCGATGGTCGGAGGCGGAACGTTGGCCGGCTCGGGACGGGGGACTGCTGCATCGATCGCGAGCTCGGCGGCGCTGGCGCGCGGGGTTGTCGACTGGCCCGCTAATGCTGAGGTCGCGGACACCGTGAGGAAAGTTGCCGCGACGGCCATCAGTACGCGGTCAAATCCTGCACGATTGGTCGAACAGTCACGCATCGTCACACCCCCTTGGGCGAAACTGCCCCGGCATGGAACAGTCGTTGGCATCGTCATAGCTTGCGCGGGAAGCGCCGGCTTCGATCGGTTCTCGTACGCCTGCACGCAATGATTCAACGCAGACGATACATGTGCCCCACTCATGCAGCCAGCGCCATGCGGGACAACTCACGACAAACTGACCTCAAACTACCCGTTGAAATTTCGGGTCGCATGTTTTTTGCCACGCCACCCGCCCTTTGTCTGTCACCGGCAAGCCACGGTTCAAAAGCTTCCGAACGTGTGATGTCGTTGGTTTGCCACGATCTTTGCCACGCGGGCGCCATAATCCCGCGAGGTGCTGTTCGCTCAGTTTGCGTCTCAGTTGGCGTCCTGCGCGCCGCCTTCGGCCGGATCGTTGGCAGCGGCTTCATCAAGCTTGCGATAGAGCGTGGAGCGGCCGATCTTGAGACGGCGCGCGACCTCCGACATCTGGCCGCGATAATGCGAGATTGCGAAACGGATGATCTCGTTCTCCATGTCTTCGAGCGGCCGCACCTCGCCGGTTGAGGTCAGCATCGAAAGACTGCCGGCAGCGGCGAGCGGAGCAATGGGTATGTCGCTACCCGACACCAGGGATGGTGCCGCCGACGGCGCGACGACCAGCGGTTCGCTGTGCGCGAACTGGCCGTCCGGAACGGCGTGACCGACGGTCTGCGGGAAATCGGACAGGCCGAGCTGGTCGCTCTCGCTCATGACGACGGCGCGATACACCGTGTTCTCGAGCTGGCGGATGTTACCGGGCCAATCGAGCTGGGCGAGATGCGCCACGGCCTCGCCGCTGATGCCGGTGATGGTGCGGTTTTCCTCGGCGGCAAACCGCGCCAGGAAATGCCGCAACAGATGCGGGATGTCTTCGCGCCGCATCCGCAATGGCGGGATCGTCAGCGGCAGCACATGCAGCCGGTAGAACAGATCCTCGCGGAACGCACCGCTCTTCACGAGGTCGAGCAGCTTGCGGTTGGTCGCGGAAATGATGCGGACGTCGACCTTCACCGGCTTGCGGCCGCCGACCGCCTCGACGGTTCCCTCCTGCAGCGCGCGCAGCAGTTTCACTTGCGCGGCCAGCGGCAATTCGCCGACCTCGTCGAGAAACAGCGTGCCGCCGGAGGCTTCGACGAACTTGCCCATGTGGCGTTCGGTGGCGCCGGTGAAGGCGCCCTTCTCGTGGCCGAACAGGATCGATTCCACGAGATTATCGGGGATCGCGCCGCAATTGACCGCGACGAAGGGTTTCGATTTGCGCTCGCCCGAGCCGTGAATGGCGCGGGCGAACAATTCCTTGCCGACGCCGGATTCGCCCTCGATCAGCACGGGAATGCCCGAGGCCGCCGCCTTCTGCGCGGTGCGCAGCACGGCTGCCATGGTTTCGCTGCGGGTAATGATGTCGGCAAAGGTCAGCCGGCCTTCGCGGCTGTGGCGGATGCGCTGCAATTCGCCCTTGAGCGCCGAGGTGTTGAGCGCGTTGCGCAGCGAAACCTGCAGCCGTTCGAAGCTGGCCGGCTTGACTACGAAATCCTGCGCGCCGGCGCGCATCGCCGAAACCACGTTGTCGATGCCGCCATGGGCGGTCTGCACGATGACGGGGATGCTCAGGCCCGCATCACGCATCTTTGCGAGCACGCCGAGCCCGTCGAGGCCGGGCATTACCAGATCGAGCACGACTGCGTCGATTGTCTGTGCATCCGGGGCGGTCAGCAGGGCCACGGCCGCGTCGCCGCTCTCGACGACGAGGGCCTCATAGCCGCACTTCTGCACCATGTTTTCAACCAAACGGCGCTGCACGGCGTCGTCATCGGCAATCAAAATGGTGGCAGCCATGGCTCTCCCCGCACGCTACACAATGTATCGAATCGGGGCACTTTCGCCGATGCCGATTAACGCCCTCTTAATCGTTGAAGAACGGCGATGTTGTGGAGGGCCTAGACGTTGAGGTGTGGCCACACCTCCAGCGCGCCGCGATAGCACATGTCCAGAGCCACATAGAGTATGATGGCGAGGCCGACATACGCGATCCAGCGTTGCTTTTCCAGGAGCCGCGCGATGAAGTTGGCGGCGAGCCCCATCAGGGCGATGGAAAGCGCCAACCCGAAGATCAGAACCATCGGATGCTCGCGTGCGGCGCCCGCGACGGCGAGCACGTTGTCGAGCGACATAGACACGTCGGCGAGCGTGATCTGCCAGACGGCCTGGCCAAGCGTCTTTTGATGGCCGACCGGGGCGGAGCCTTCGATCGTGCTTGCGGCCGAGAGACTCTGCATTTTCGGTTCATGATGATGCGACGTACGCAGCTCGCGCCACATCTTCCAGCACACCCAAAGCAGCAGAACGCCGCCGGCGAGCAACAGCCCAATGATTTGCAGCAACTGGACCGTCACGGAGGCGAAGCCGATACGCAGCAGCGTTGCGGCCAATATGCCGATCACAATCGCCTTCTTGCGCTGGCCCTCGGGCAGGCCGGCGGCTGCAAGGCCGATGACGATCGCATTGTCGCCGGCAAGCACCAGATCGATCATTACGACCTGGAATAGTGCCGTCAGGGATTCTGAGGAGATTAGTTCGAGCATCCGGGCCACTCCGTTGAAGGTCCAATCCGACATCGCAGTTCGCTTGAACTGCCAGAGGGGCCCGGGCTTGGATGTGCGTAGAAGAAAGACGCAGTCAGGCTGCGCAAAATGCGTTTCCGTTATTCAGGTTGATTGGTGAGAGCGAAGAGTCTGACCATCTGGTCGGGCTCGATCAGAACGGAGAGGACGACGCCGATGAACGTCAGACTTCCCGCGAGGTCGAACCACATGATGCGGTAGCGGTCGCGCCGGCAGAGCAGCGCAAAGCCGGCCGTCAATGCGGCCACTGCAAAGAGCAGGGTGACAATCGCGGGCGCAAGCGCATCTGTTGGCACCACGTTCCGGATTCCCACAGTCGCAACCAGCGCCACGATCAGAATGCCGGCAAACAACTCCTTGCCGCGGGCCACAGGGGACCGGGAAGGCGTCTCAGCAATCTGACTGCGGTCTAAGAAAGCCATCTGAATTCTTATTCGCGAGCAGAGATTGTGGTAGGGAACACTACCTACCCGGTCATTCACGTTAGATAGTTTAGTAAACATGAAACGCGCAAAACATCAAGATGTTTCCACGAAACATCTGCCCAACAGTGCTGTGCCGGAAGCGAAGCAATTGCGGAAACTGGCTGGGGATTGGCTCAAGCAGCGACGGGCGGATGCCGAATTGTCGCAGGCGGATCTCGCTGCACGCCTTGGCCTGAAGTACTACACTTTCATCTCACAGGTGGAGAACGGCTTCAGCCGTGTTCCAACCGAAATCATGGGGGCATGGGCCAACGAATTGGGTATTGAACAAGCAGCCTTCGCGAAGCATCTGTTAATGTACTATGAGCCGGAATTGCACCGGCTGCTGTTCGGAGCGGAAAGCAAATGACCGTCGTTGCGTTCGAGCGCAAACAAGACACCGGCGAATGGAGCGAAAGGGAACTCGGCACCATCCTGGCGGCACTGAGCGCCGCGACTGCGCCGGGGACCGGACGCGAATGGGAAACCGGCACGACGGAAAAGGGCGACGTCCAATTTTATCTGCTGAGCCCGTTGCCGGATCAGGCTTGCGAACTGTGCGTTTCCCGAATCGGCGGTCGCTACATCCTGGAAGACGGACTGGGCCGGCTGCTGTTCGAACATCGAAGCCTCGATCTTGTTGCGCTGCACGCCAAGGCGGCCGTCCCGTCGACATCGTGGCTCATGGTCCGCGCGATCACGTTGTGGTGTGCGGTTCGCAGCGCGTTCGACGAAAAGGCCGAGCCGTGGCTTGTCGAAGGTGAAGAACTGTTCGTCCAGTTCGTCCCACAGCTCGCGGCTTTCGCCTGATCTTCTGCCCATTTCCTGATCACCTTCCAGTTTTGAAAGTGCCATGAGCGCAAAATCTGCGACATCCCGAGCTGTCAAAACGTCCCGCAAGCCCGCCAAGAGCAGCCGGGCAAGTGCAGCCAAACCAAAAACCGGCAAATTGCCGGAATGGAATTTGGCCGATCTCTATTCCGGCATCGACGCACCTGAAATCGCGCGCGATCTGCAAAAGATGGATGCGGACTGCGCAGCGTTCGAGGCGGATTACAAAGGCAAACTGGCGGAAGGCGTCGCCAGGGATGACGGCGGAAGCTGGCTCGCCGCAGCCGTCAGGCGCTACGAGGCGATCGACGATCTTGCCGGCCGGCTCGGCTCCTATGCCGGTCTCGTTCATGCCGGCGACAGCGTCGATCCCGCGATCTCCAAGTTTTATGGCGACGTCTCCGAGCGGCTGACGGCAGCCTCACTGCATCTGCTGTTCTTCGCGCTTGAACTCAACCGCGTCGACGATGCCGCGATCGAGCGTGCGATGCAGACGCCGGAGCTCGGGCATTACCGTCCCTGGATCGAGGATCTGCGCAAGGACAAGCCGTATCAGCTAGAGGATCGCGTCGAGCAGTTGTTTCATGAAAAGTCCCAGAGTGGCTATGCCGCCTGGAACCGGTTGTTCGACCAGACCATTTCCGGCCTGCGCTTCAAGGTCGGGGCCAAGGAGCTCGCGATCGAGCCGACGCTCAATCTGTTGCAGGACCGCGCACCGGAAAAGCGCAAGGCTGCGGGCCAGGCGCTGGCCAAGACCTTCAAGGACAATGAACGCACCTTTGCGCTCATCACCAACACGCTCGCCAAGGACAAGGAAATTTCCGACCGCTGGCGCGGCTTCAAGGATGTTGCGGACTCGCGTCATCTGAATAACCGCGTCGAGCGCGACGTCGTCGATGCCCTGGTCGCTTCGGTGCGCGCGGCGTATCCGCGACTGTCGCACCGCTACTACAATCTGAAAGCCGGCTGGTTCAAAAAGAAGAAGCTCGCGCATTGGGATCGCAACGCGCCGCTGCCGTTCGCGGCGGCCGGCACCATCGCCTGGCCCGAGGCGCAGAAGATGGTGCTGACGGCGTATCGCGGCTTCTCCGCCGAAATGGCCGCGATCGCCGAACGCTTCTTCACCGATCGCTGGATCGATGCGCCGGTGCGCCCGGGCAAGGCGCCGGGCGCGTTCTCGCATCCGACCACGCCCTCGGTGCATCCCTATGTGCTGATGAACTACCAGGGCAAGCCGCGCGACGTGATGACGCTGGCGCATGAACTCGGCCATGGCGTGCATCAGGTGCTGGCGGCCAAAAATGGAGCGCTGATGGCGCCGACGCCGCTGACGCTGGCGGAGACCGCCAGCGTGTTCGGCGAAATGCTGACCTTCAAGCGATTGTTGTCGCAGACCAGCAACGTCAAGCAGCGCCAGGCGCTATTGGCCGGCAAGGTCGAGGACATGATCAACACCGTGGTGCGGCAGATCGCGTTCTATTCGTTCGAACGCGCCGTTCACACCGAGCGCAAGGACGGCGAGCTGACCGCCGAGCGCATCGGCCAGATCTGGCTCAGCGTGCAAAGCGAGAGTCTCGGGCCGGCCATCGACATTCGTCCCGGCTACGAAAACTTCTGGATGTACATTCCCCACTTCATCCATTCGCCGTTCTACGTCTACGCCTATGCGTTCGGCGATTGCCTGGTGAACTCGCTCTATGCAGTCTACGAGAACGCCACCGAAGGCTTTGCCGAGCGCTATCTCGCCATGCTCGCGGCCGGCGGCACCAAGCATTATTCCGAACTGCTGAAGCCGTTCGGGCTCGACGCCAGGGATCCCAAATTCTGGGACGGCGGACTGTCCGTGATCGCGGGCATGATCGACGAACTCGAGGCGATGGACTGACGGGTTCGCCTGCTGCACGAAACGAACTTGTGATGGGCGCGGACACAATTTCAGCCGCCGTCGCCCGTCATGGTGGTGGCGACAGGAAGGGGAGGGCCCCATGATCGACACCCCGACGCGGCGCACAGTGCTTGGAGCGGGCGTCTTCGCGGCCGGCTCGCTGCTCACGCTCGATGCTGGCCTGGCACAGGCCCCGCTTACCCCCACGCCCGCATGCCATGACGGCGACGCCGCAACGGTGGCGCAGACTGAAGGGCCGTATTTCAAGCCGTCATCCCCCGAGCGCGTCGAGCTGTTTGAGGAAGGCATGGCCGGGCAGCCGATCGAACTGGCCGGCTTTGTTCTTACCCGCGCCTGCAAACCGCTCGCCGGTGCCTTGCTGGATTTCTGGCAGGCCGACGACAAGGGCCGCTACGACAATTCCGGTTTCCGCCTGCGCGGCCGTCAGTTCACCGACGCGGAAGGGCGCTACCGGTTGCGTAGTATCGTACCTGGGATTTACCCCGGTCGTACCCGCCATATCCATGTGAAGGTGCAGCCGCGCGGCGGCCGCGTGCTGACCACCCAGCTCTATTTCCCTGGTGAGTCGCAAAACCGTTCCGACGGCCTGTTTCGCAAGGAATTGCTGGTGCGCACGGCCAAGAACGCCGGCTGGCTCGCCGGGCGTTTCGATTTCGTGTTGGGATAGGCCGTTTCGGAAGACGTTCCCGGGCGGGCTGGGCGTAAAACATTTGTTGAACCGAGCGGTGAGGCGTGTTATACATATTGTATAACGGAGCTAACGCCATGAGCAAAACCCCCCGCGGAATGGAAGAGACCTCTCGCGAATACAAGCTGGAGGATACTGCCCTTCAAATCCGGAAAATTGGCAATTCGGTCGGTGTGATCCTGCCGAAGGAGCTTCTCGCGCGGCTCAATCTCAAGGAGGGGGACAAGTTCTATCCGGTCGAGCAGCCGGACGGCAGTCTGCGGCTTTCGCCGTTCAACCCCAAGCACGCGCGGACCATGGAAATAGCCCGCCAGGTCATGCACGAATATCGCGATACGTTTGCCGCGCTTGCAAAATGAGTGAGCCGATCTGGCTCGATGTCGATGAAGTCATCGACATGCATGCTGAGCAACTGGCGATATTCGGTGGACCGGAAGGCATTCGGGATCACGGCCTTCTAGAGTCTGCGGTATTGCGGCCGGTCAACCAATGGAGTTACGGGCAGACCGATATGGCTGCGCTCGCCGCAGCCTATGCGTTCGGTCTTGCCCGCAACCATGCCTTTGTGGACGGTAACAAGCGGATCGCGTTCCACGCCATGATGGTCTTTTTGCGCCTCAACGACATACCCTTTGCGCCCGATCCGGCGCACGCCACCGCCATCATCCTCTCCCTCGCCGCAGGCGAGGTCAGCGAGGAAAGCCTGACCCGCTGGATCCGGGATAATTGGCCTTCCGAATGACCCGATAGGCCGGGGGCCGTTGCCCTCCCAAACGCTTTGCGGTAATTGCACGCGAGAAACACGGATTTTGACTGGGGATACCGATGGCAGACCATAACGAAGTGGCCTACACGACCGCTGACGGCAACGACTATCCGGCCCATGAGCAGACCTATGAAGGTTTCATCATGCTGGTCAAATACGGCACCATCAGCGTCGTCGTCATCGTTGCCCTGATGGGCTATTTCCTGACCTGACGCATCGCTGCCTGCACCCGCCGACGCCGGCGGTGGCCAGAAAATTGCGCGCGATCCGGTTGCGAAACCGGTATCCAACTAAGCGAAAAAGACGCTAGTTTGCTTGCGTGCGCGCTTGGCGCGCCGCCGGGAGGGCTCATGAAGATTGCCGTTGCCAAGGAAATCGATCCGTCCGAACCGCGGGTGGCCGCTTCCCCGGACACCGTCAAGAAATTCAAAGCGCTCGGCGCCGAAGTCGCGATCGAGCCGGGCGCGGGCATCAAGTCGGGCCTGCCGGATTCCGAATTCACTGCTGTTGGAGCCACCGTCAGCGCCGACGCGCTGAAGGACGCCGACATCATTATCAAGGTGAAACGACCCGAGGCCTCGGAACTCGCGCAATACAAGCGCGGCGCCCTGGTGATCGCGATCATGGACCCGTACGGCAATGAGGCGGCGCTGAAGACGATCGCGGATGCCGGCGTCGCGGCATTTGCGATGGAATTGATGCCGCGCATCACCCGCGCGCAGGTGATGGACGTGCTGTCGAGCCAGGCGAACCTCGCCGGCTACCGCGCGGTGATCGAGGCCGCCGAGTCCTTTGGCCGTGCGTTCCCGATGATGATGACCGCGGCCGGCACCGTTCCGGCGGCGAAAGTGTTCGTGATGGGCGTCGGCGTTGCCGGCTTGCAGGCGATCGCGACCGCGCGCCGCCTCGGCGCCGTCGTCACCGCGACCGACGTGCGGCCGGCCACGAAAGAGCAGGTCGAATCGCTCGGCGCCAAATTCCTCGCGGTCGAGGACGAAGAGTTCAAGAACGCGCAGACCGCCGGCGGCTACGCCAAGGAAATGTCGAAAGAGTATCAGGCCAAGCAGGCCGCACTCACCGCCGAGCACGTCAAGAAGCAGGACATCGTCATCACGACGGCGCTGATCCCAGGCCGGCCGGCACCAAAACTCGTCAGTGCCGAGATGGTGAAATCGATGAAGCCGGGCTCGGTGCTGGTCGATCTTGCCGTCGAGCGTGGCGGCAATGTCGAGGGCGCCAAGGCGGGCGAGGTCGTCGATGTCGATGGTATCAAGATCGTCGGCTACACCAATGTCGCCGGTCGCGTGGCGCAATCGGCCTCCGGCCTCTATGCCCGCAACCTGTTTTCGTTCATCGAGACGCTGGTCGACAAGGCCAACAAGGCGCTTGCGGTCAACTGGGACGACGAACTGGTGAAGGCCACCGCGCTGACCAAGGACGGTGCCGTCATCCATCCGAACTTCCAGCCGAAAGCCTAAGGAGAGAAGCCATGGAGCATGTCGCTCAAGTCGTCGATCCCTTCGTATTCCGGCTGTCGATTTTCGTTCTCGCCGTCTTCGTCGGCTATTTCGTGGTCTGGTCGGTGACCCCTGCGCTGCACACGCCGCTGATGTCGGTGACCAACGCCATCTCCTCGGTGATCGTGGTCGGCGCGCTGCTTGCGGGCGGCGTCGCTAATGTTTCAAGCGGCAGCGGTTGGGCGCGCGGCTTCGGCTTCGTCGCGCTGGTCTTCGCCTGCATCAATATCTTCGGCGGCTTCCTTGTCACCCAGCGCATGCTGGCGATGTACAAGAAGAAAGCCAAGTGATCGGCAAGCACCTCGGGGTGTCGAAGGCATAATGGGGACCTGAGATGAACGCCAATCTGTCTGCAATATTGTATCTCGTGGCGGGTGTGCTGTTCATCCTGTCGCTTCGCGGCCTGTCCAGTCCTGCGAGCTCCCGGCAGGGCAATCTGTTCGGCATGATCGGCATGGCGATTGCGGTCGCCACCACGCTCGCCAACCATCCGCCGGCTGACACTTTCGCCTGGATCCTCGTCATTCTCGGCATCGCGATCGGTGCCGCCATCGGCGCGGTGATCGCCCGCCGCGTGCCGATGACCTCGATGCCGGAACTGGTTGCGGCCTTCCACTCGCTGGTCGGCATGGCCGCGGTGCTGGTGGCGGCCGGCGCGTTCTATGCGCCTGAAGCCTTCGACATCGGAACGCCCGGCCACATCCATGCCCACAGCCTCATCGAAATGTCGCTTGGCGTCGCCATCGGCGCGCTGACCTTCACCGGCTCGGTGATCGCGTTCCTGAAGCTGTCGGCACGCATGAGCGGTGCACCGATCATCCTGCCGTACCGCCACGCCATCAACATTGTGCTGGCGCTCGCGCTGGTGTTCTTCATCGTCGGTCTGGTTCTGTCCGGAAGCGCGCTCGACTTCTGGCTGATCGTCATCATCGCGCTGGTGCTCGGCGTCCTCATGATCATTCCGATCGGCGGCGCCGACATGCCGGTCGTGATCTCGATGCTGAACTCCTATTCCGGCTGGGCCGCTGCCGGCATCGGCTTCACGCTCGGCAATTCCGCGCTGATCATCACCGGCGCGCTGGTCGGTTCCTCGGGCGCGATCCTGTCCTACATCATGTGCCACGCGATGAACCGTTCCTTCATCTCGGTCATCCTCGGCGGCTTCGGCGGCGAGACGGCGGCAGCGGGCGGCGGTTCCGGCGAACAGAAGCCGGCAAAACTCGGCTCGGCCGACGATGCCGCCTTCATCATGAAGAACGCCTCGAAGGTCATCATCGTGCCCGGCTACGGCATGGCGGTGGCGCAGGCGCAGCACGCGTTGCGCGAGATGGCCGACCTGTTGAAAAAGGAAGGCGTCGAGGTGAAGTACGCGATTCACCCGGTGGCGGGCCGCATGCCCGGCCACATGAACGTGCTGCTCGCCGAGGCCAACGTGCCCTATGACGAGGTGTTCGAGCTCGAGGACATCAACTCCGAATTCGCCCAGGCCGACATCGCCTTCGTGATCGGCGCCAACGACGTCACCAACCCGGCGGCGGAAGAAGACAAGACCTCGCCGATCTACGGCATGCCGGTGCTGCAGGTCTGGAAGGCCGGCACCGTGATGTTCATCAAGCGCTCGCTGGCGTCTGGTTATGCCGGCATCGACAATCCGCTGTTCTATCGCGACAACACCATGATGCTCCTTGGTGACGCCAAGAAGGTCACCGAGAATATCGTCAAGGGGATGTAACGCGATCGAAGGAAATTCATGACCGCGCTGAAATGGCTGCTGATCATCGTTTCGGCGGGTTATGTCTCTGTTCTGCTTGCGCTGTTCTTCGCGCAGCGCGCCGTCCTGTATCCCGCTCCGACAAGCGCGCGCACGGCGCCCGCCGCGGCGGGCTTTCCCGAAGCCGAGGAACATGTCCTGGCCACGGCTGATGGCGAGAGGGTCATCGTCTGGCATGTTCCGGCGAGACCCGGGCGTCCGGTCGTCCTCTACTTCCATGGCAATGGCGATTATCTCGCCGGTTTCTTCGGCCGCTTTCGCGGCCTGATCGCCGACGGGATCGGGATCGTCGCGCTCTCCTACCGCGGTTATGCGGGCTCCAGCGGGCAGCCAAGCGAGCAGGGGTTACTGCTGGATGCCGCGGTCGCCTATGCCTTCACGGCAACGCGATACAGCACGGACAGAATAGTTACGTGGGGATTTTCCCTCGGCACCGGCCTGGCTGTCGCGGTGGCGGCCGAACAGCCGGTCGGAAAGTTGATTCTGGAAGCTCCCTATACGTCCATCGCGGACGTCGCCGCGTCGGCGTTCTGGTTTGCACCGGTGCGGCTATTGATCCGTGACCGGTTCCACTCGGACCAGCGCATTCCCCGGATCAGGGTTCCGCTGCTCGTGATGCATGGCGCGCTCGATCCCACGATACCCGTTGTGTTTGGTGAACGGCTGTTTGCGCTGGCGAACGAGCCGAAACGGTTCGTCCGCCTCGCCCGCGGCGGTCATAACGACCTGGACAATTTCGGCGCGATTGAAATCGCGCGGAATTTCATAAACCTTGCAAAGGGGTCGTCGATGCAGGGACGGCTTTCGCCCCCGAACCGGTTGGGAACCTGACCGCATGAGCGCACACGGACCGATGCCGCGATCGGCCTGGATCTTCCCTGCGCTGGCGGTGCTGCTGTTTGCCGTGGCCACCGTCCTTGGGCTCGACTTTACGCCGTCGGCCGGTGGGCTGCTGTTCGCGGCCGTGCTGCTGGCGATTCTGTTCGGCACGGTGTTCGCAGCTGTGCACCATGCCGAGGTGATCGCCGAGCGGGTAGGCGAACCGTACGGCACGTTGCTGCTGACGTTAGCGGTCACCATCATCGAGGTCGCGCTGATCTCGACCATCATGCTCGGCGTGAAGCCGGTGCCGGCGCTGGCGCGCGACACTGTGTTTGCGGTCGTGATGATCGTATGCAATGGGCTGGTCGGCCTCTGCATCTTCATCGGTGGGCTGCGCTATCGCGAGCAGGATTTCCAGGTTTCCGGCGCCAATCTTTACCTCAGCGTGCTGTTCGTGCTGGCAACGATAACGCTGGTGCTGCCGAACTATACGCTGACCACGCCGGGCCCGGTCTATTCGATGGCGCAGCTCGGGTTCGTCAGCGTCGTCACGCTCGTCCTCTACGGCGTATTCCTCTATACCCAGACCATCCGCCATAGCGATTATTTCGTCAGCAGTGGTGGGGATGCGGCACATGGCGAAGCGCCGCTGTCGAACCGGATGCTCGCGCTGAGCGTCGCGCTGCTTCTGGTGTCGCTGCTGGCAGTGGTGCTGCTGGCGAAGAAATTCTCGCTGGTGGTCGATGTCGTGACCGCGATGATCGGCGCGCCGCCGGCCTTTGCCGGCGTGCTGGTAGCGGTGCTGGTCCTGTTGCCGGAAAGCGTCGCGGCCATTGGGGCCGCCCGGAAGAACTACCTGCAAAAGAGCATCAATCTCGCACTCGGCTCCTCGCTCGCCACCATCGGGCTGACGATCCCGGCCGTCGCGGTTGCCGCCTACGTGTTCGACAAGCCGCCGCTGGTCCTCGGGCTCAACACCCAGGAGATGGTGCTGCTGATGCTGACTTTCGTCATCAGCATGCTCACCTTTGGCACCGGCCGGACCAACATCCTGTTCGGGCTGGTACATATGGTGGTGTTCGCCGTGTTCCTGTTCATGGTATTCGTGCCGTAGTTCCATTGGAGCAAACCGACATGCTCGCCGCCAAATCCGACATTCAGGTTGATACCCCGGAAGTCCGCGTCACCGAATGGCGGCTGGCGCCGGGCAGCGCCACCGGCCATCACACCCACGAGATGGATTACGTGATCGTGCCGGTAACCTCGGGCGAGATGACCATCGTCGCGCCCAACGGCGAGCGCACCAAGGCACAGCTCGGAGCCGGCAAATCCTATTTCCGGAAAGCCGGTGTCCAGCACGACGTGCTGAACGAGACGAACAGCGAGATCGTGTTTCTGGAGATCGAGCTGAAGCCCTGACCCTCCACCTCAGGTCCAGGTTGCTTCGCCGGGCAGGGACGCCGTATGCTGCGTTGCGGCCTGGAGAGGGGCAGACGCAAGCGGGTTCCGCCGCGCCTGCACAGGAACTGCTGAGTTGCCACCGATCCGTCGCAGTTGATCCCTGAATGTGCCTCAAAGTTCCGGCAATTGAGGGACCCGTGGGGAGTGCCCTGAATGCTGAATTACCTCAAGAAATTTGCGGTGGACATCTTCCCTTCGGTGGCTGCGACCGTCATCGGGGCGTACATCGTCAACCACTACATCGTGAGCAAGCCCGCAGACGCTCCTCCCGCTGCGGCGGTATCGCCCGCCACCCCCAAGGGGGACGGCAAGGCCGAAGCTAAATCCGATACAAAGTCTGATGCCAAGCCGGCCGAGAGCATGGCCAGCAATCTGCCGGCCGCAGGCGTCAAGGCGCGCGGCATCTCCGAGAAGGCTGTCATGGAGAAGACCGCTGCCGAACGGCCGGCGGTCGCCGAGAAGGCCCAGAAGGCCGACGAAAAGGTTGAGGCCAAAGCCGACGCCAAATCTGATTCGAATAAGTCCGATACGAACAAGTCTGACGCGAACAAGTCCGACGTGAAATCGGCCGAAAGCCCCGCTGACGCCGATCGTCGTCATGCTGCGGCGCCGCGCGAGAAAGAAAAGATCCGGGTCGTGCTGCCGTCGCCCATCCAGCCTGTGAATTCTTCGCCGGCTCCGGTTGCGGCGGCCGCGCCGACCGCCCCGATCGAGACTTCGGCTGCGCCGGAGGAACGCCGCGATGCAAACGATCTGGCGCGTGCCGCGATCGAGCGCCTGCGCGCCAACGGCGAAACCTCACCGCGCGTCGCCGAGCCTGCCCGCGCTCCCGAGGCGCCGAAGGTCGCGAATGCGCCCGTGGTCGCGGCTGCGCCGGCGGTCACGCATGCGCCTGCCGTCACGCATGCGCCTGCCGTCACGAATGCGCCCGCGCTTCGTCCGCTGCCGCCGCCGATCATGGTCTCGGGCTCGCCCGCCGGTGAGCCGTTCGGTCAGGCTTCGTCTGCTCAGCGCTCGTTGCAGCCGCGTCCGCCTTATGCCGAGGCCGTCGACCCGAACCGCCCGACCCCGCCGGCCGATATTCCCGTCTCGCGTCCGCTCGATCTGCGAGCCGAAGTCGGAGAACCTTCGGTGCGCGAACGCGCCACGGCGGCTGCCGAGGACGCGCTGTCGACCGCGAAGTCGATCTTCCACTCGGTGCTGCCGAGGTAATCCAACCCATAGTGTTTCACGCGACGCATGCCCTCGGATTAATCCGGAGGCTTTTGTTTTCTCGCGCGCGAAAGCGTGTCAGGCCGGACTGCAGCGAGATGTCAATCCGGGAGAGTTAACCGCCGGTGCGCGCAAGCCCGCTTCGCGCGGCTTCATCCTTGGGCCGGAGCGCGAGCGCACGGCCATAGGATGTGAACGCCTTGGCCTTGTCGCCGAGCCGCTCATAGGTGACGCCACGGGACGACCAGGCCTGCGCGCTGTTGGGATCGGTCTGCACCGCCTCGTCGAGATCGGAAGCGGCTTCCTTGGCCTTGTCGATCGCGAGATAGCTGGTGGCGCGCGCCAGCAGCGGCTCGACCCGTTGCGGCGTCAGGCCATTGGCCGCGGTGAAATCCGCGATCGCCTGCTCGTGCTGCTTCTCGCCCTGATAGATCAGGCCGCGGCCATACAGGGCCGGCACGTTGTAGGGATCGAGTGCGAGCGCGCGGTCGAATTCCGCGAGCGCCTCTTCGGTCTTGCCCGCCTTGACGAGTGCCTGGCCGCGTGCCGCGTGGCCTTGTGCATCGCTGACGTTTTGTCCGCTGATCGTGCCGGTCGGCTTCTGTTCGAGGACCTGCGGCTTTTCCTTATCCGATCCCCATGATCCCAGGTCGAACGAACAGCCGACGAGCGGAAGGGCAAAAACGGTTGCGAGCAGCGCGACAGATGCGGCCGTCAGGCGCGAGGCGCGGGAACAGGCATTGCAATCCGTAACGGCCATGCAGCGGAAGACTTTCGGATTCGATGCGGTAATTGGTAGCCTGCCGAAACGCAAAATGCATCGCCCAAAATAGCCGCAACGCGGCCGGGACGATTGCCATCCAAAGTTTTCCGGATGACGGCTCGGTCGCCGCGTCGCGTGCAAATGATGCGGGCGACCGGGCGGAGCGCGCACATCAACATTCGAGCCGGCTTGCCTGCGCTCAAAAACAAAAACGCGGACCCGAGGTCCGCGTCTTCAATTCAGATCTCTTGGAGAACGCGCTCAGCGCGGTCCGCGCGGACCTGCGCCCGGGCCACCACGACCGCCGGCACCACCACGGTCGCCGCCGGGACCGGCGCCGAACACCGGCTTCGGCTTCATCGGCAGCAGGCCTTCGCGCTGCAGCTTCTTGCGGGCCAGCTTGCGTGCGCGGCGCACGGCTTCAGCCTTTTCACGGGCCTTCTTCTCGGAGGGCTTTTCGTAATGTCCGCGGAGCTTCATCTCGCGGAAAATACCCTCACGCTGCATCTTCTTCTTCAGCGCCTTGAGGGCTTGGTCGACATTGTTATCGCGAACGAGAACCTGCACGCGGCATCCTCTTTCAATTGATCGGATAGGAATTCTGGTAAAGTGAAGGGCCGGCGAAAGGCCTGGCCCTCAACCCTGAGCGCGGGCATGTAGCAGACAAAACCGCTGATGTCCACCGGAGAAGGCGGTTTTGGGCCCGGGGACGCTACGAAAATCGGCGGAATTCGGCCAATACAGGCCCGGTTTCCGCAGATAACGAGCCCCTCACGGGCCCTCCCTAGCATCCGGGAACGCAAAACATGCGGGAGGCGAGTATGAATACCAAAAAATATGCCGCTGAAGCGATCGGTACGTTTTGGCTCACTTTTGCGGGGTGCGGCAGCGCGGTCATTGCCGCCGGCTTTCCGCAGGTCGGGATAGGCCTGGTCGGTGTGTCTCTGGCGTTCGGGCTGAGCGTCGTGACCATGGCCTATGCGATCGGACACATTTCCGGCTGCCATCTCAATCCCGCCGTGACGGTCGGCCTCGCCGCCGGCGGCCGCTTTCCGACCGGTCAGATCCTGCCTTATGTGATCGCGCAGGTGATTGGCGCGATCGTTGCCGCAGGCGTGCTCTATGTGATCGCAAGCGGTGCGCCCGGCTTCGATCTGAGCAAGGGCTTTGCCTCCAACGGCTATGACGCGCATTCGCCCGGCCAGTACGGCATGGTGGCCTGCTTCATCACCGAGGTGGTGATGACCATGATGTTCCTGTTCATCATCATGGGCGCCACCCACGGCAAGGCGCCGGCGGGCTTTGCGCCGCTGGCGATTGGCCTCGCGCTGGTGATGATCCACCTCGTCAGCATTCCCGTCACCAACACGTCGGTGAATCCGGCGCGCAGCACGGGTCCCGCGCTGTTCGTCGGCGGCTGGGCGTTGGCGCAGCTCTGGATGTTCTGGGTAGCGCCACTGATCGGCGGAGCGCTGGGCGGCGTGCTCTATCGCTGGCTCAGCGAGGAGCCGGTCGGCGTCGTGGAAGGCGTAAGGACGGCCTGATCTGCGACCGAGCTCGGCGAGCGGCGCTGCGTTATTTGTTGCTCGCCGGGACCACTTCGGTGACATGGCCCATCTTGCGGCCCGGCCGCGGCGGGCCTTTGCCGTAGAGGTGCACGGTGGCGCCGGGAACCGTCAGCCACTGCTCGTAGTCGAGGATATCGTCGCCGATCAGGTTGGTCATGACGACCGCGCCGTGCCGAACCGGCTTGGCGAGCGGCCAGCCGGCGATCGCGCGGATATGCTGCTCGAATTGCGAGACCGAGGCGCCGTCCAGCGTCCAGTGCCCGGAATTATGCACCCGCGGCGCAATCTCGTTGACCAGCACGTGCGGTCCGCCATTTCCGGCAACGACGAACAACTCGACCCCGAGCACGCCGACATAGTCGAGCGCATGGGCGATCTTCTCGGCGACGGCACGCGCCTGCGCCGCCAGCTCATCTGAAATCGCCGCCGGAACCCGCGAGAATTTCAGGATGTGATCGCGGTGCTCGTTTTCGGTGACGTCGTAACACTCGACCGTGCCGTCGGCTCCGCGCGCGGCGATCACGGAGACCTCGCGCTCGTAGGGAACGAAGGCTTCGAGGATCGCGGATTTGGTGCCGAGGTCTTCCCAGACTTGAGCCGGATCATCGCCCTCGCGGATGATCGCCTGGCCCTTGCCGTCGTAACCGAAGCGGCGGGTCTTGATCACGGCGGGAAGGCCGATGCGGGTAATGGCGGTCTGCAGGGTTTCCACCGACGATACGTCGGCATAGTCGGCGGTGCCGATGCCGAGCCGCTTGACGAAATCCTTTTCGATCAGGCGGTCCTGCGTGGTTTCCAGGATCTTCTGCGCCGGCAGCACGGGACGCCGCGCATCCAGCACCATGGCGGTGGCGGCCGGTACGTTCTCGAATTCATAGGTGATGACGTCGACATCGTTGGCGAACAACTCGAGCGCCTCGACGTCGGCATATTCGGCGCAGGTCGCGTTCAGCACCACGTCGAAGGCGGGCGAGTCCGGGTCCGGCGAAAACACCTGGCATTTGAGGCCAAGGCGCGCTGCCGCCATGGCCAGCATCCGGCCCAATTGTCCGCCGCCGAGAATTCCGATGGTGTCGCCCGGCTTCAGCTTCACCTTGCCTGAAGCCGTCACGCCGAACCCTCCGGACGCTCCTTGACCGCGTCGGTCTGCTGCTTGCGCCAGGCGGCGAGCCGGCCCGCGAGCGGTGCGTCATTCAGCGCCAGCACGGCGGCCGCGAGCAGGGCGGCGTTGATGGCGCCGGCCTTGCCGATCGCCAGCGTGCCGACGGGAACGCCGGCCGGCATCTGCACGATCGAGTACAGCGAATCGACACCGGACAGCGCCTTGGATTCGACGGGAACGCCGAAGACGGGCAGTTCGGTCAGCGCCGCCGCCATGCCGGGCAGATGCGCCGCGCCGCCGGCGCCGGCGATGATCACCTTGAAGCCGGCGGCCTTGGCGCCCTTGGCAAAGGCAAACAGCCGGTCCGGAGTCCGGTGGGCGGAAACGATGCGTTTTTCGCAGTCGACCCCGAGTGCGGCCAGGGTCTCGGCCGCGTGGCGCATGGTCTCCCAGTCGGACTGGCTGCCCATAATGATGGCGATCGGTGCGGTCATCTTGTCAATTCTGTTCGGGAATCCAGAAACATAGGCCGATTATAGGATCGGCCAGGGGTTCATCCAAGGCGTGGCAAGGGATCAGGAATGGACTATCCTGTCTTGGTGAATCCCGGCAAGCCTTCATAAGCGTGCCTGCACAGGGAAGGCCATGAAGAAAAGAACCAGGGCGACCGCCTCCAGGGCCGGAAAACGCCCCAAAAGCGCGGCTTCCGGGCGAAAATCTGCACCGCGGCGATCGTCGGCACCGCCCTCCCGGCCGCCGGCCGCCTCCAACGACACCAAGGCGACGATTCGCCGGCTGAAGGTGCAACTCGCCCAGACGCAGGCGCAGATCGAGGAACTTCAGGCCTCCGCCGATACCGACTTCCTGCTGGGTATCCCGAACCGGCGCGGCTTCGAGCGCGAGCTCAACCGCGCGATCGCCTACATCAAACGCTACCGCGCCTCTGGCGCCCTGGTCGTGCTCGACGTCGATCGCTTGAAGCCGATCAACGACACCTTCGGACACGCTGCGGGCGATCAGGTGCTCAAGGCCATTGTCACAGCGCTGCTGGCGCAGGTGCGCGCTTCCGACGTGGTCGGCCGGCTCGGCGGTGACGAGTTCGCGCTGTTGCTCTGGAATCTCAGCGAGACCGACGCCAGGGCCAAGGCGGCCGCGCTTGAAGAAGCGATCGATCGCCTCACCTTCGTGTTCGATGGCCGTACCATCACCGCAGGCGCCTCCGCAGGCGTCTCCGTTCTCGATACCCACTCCGAAGCCGGGCGCGCACTGGAAGCGGCCGACAGCGCCATGTATGTGCGCAAGGCGCTACGGCGGCATGAGGCGTCGTGAAGCCGCAAGCTGTCATTGCAGGCCGTTGGCTTCGTGACGACTAGCCCTACAACCCGCTGAGATCGTCCGGCACGTTGCCGAACTTGTGCAGCAGTTTCGCATCGCCGAATTCGCCGAGCATGGGATCGCCGCTGCGGCTGAAGGCGACGGCGCCGATGCTGCCGGCCATCCGCGACATCGTCTCGGCACGGCGCAACGCGGTGGTCGGGCTCTGGCATTCTTCCGCGGCGCCCGCCACCGGCGAGCCGCTATCGTCCTGCAGGAATGGCATTGCGACGTAGTAGGTGACATCAGCCATTGTCTTGCTCCGGGTTTGAATGATCAGGCGGCGTCGCTCTCCACACGGGAGGCTCTCGCCGGCACGCAGCCGGCGGCGATGGCCGCCTGCAATTCCTCCAGCTCGATTTCCAGATACTCGTTCGCCATGATCAGCGCCTTGATGGTCGAGCGCAGATTGCCGTCGCACATCGCGATGGCCTGGTCGCAGGCCTGCTCGTAGCGGTTGTTGTCGGACAGGGGCGGTGGGGCGGACATGGCGGACTCCCGAGGCTGGCGGCAGGGACGTATGTTCTTCTTTTGTTCTCATAGAGTCAAGTCTCATCCGCCGACCGGTTGGTTTGTTTTTCCGGTCGAGCACCGCAGGCCTCTCGCAGCACTGCGGCGTGTGTGGATGTCGGGGAAAAGGATCTGCCGAAACGCTGACGATTTTGCGCGCCGAACTGGCGCAACGATCAGGCGATGATGTCAGGCGTGATCTGATCTTCGATGAAGGCGATGCGGTCGCGCAATTGCAGTTTGCGCTTCTTCAGTCGTTGCAGCCGTAACAAGTCCGGTGCCGGCGACTGATGCAGCGCGTCGATCGCCGCATCGAGATCGCGATGCTCCTGCTGCAGGCGGGCGAGCTCGTTTTCAAGCTCGCGCTCATCTTCGTCGGTCATGGTGTACGTTAGCTGAAAGCGCGATCAGGTTGCGAACGGATTCTTCGAAGGCTGGCGGTGAATATCGTCGTTGCGAGCCCGCTCCGCAAGCTGACCCGGTTCCATAGTCACGATTGGTTACAGATAAATCCAAAAATATGAGGAGGCCCGCTTCTGGAAATCCCATCGACAGATTCCAAGGCTGGTGTACACTCCGCCGTCCGGATCGAATCTGAGGTTTCACCCACCGAGGAGATTTCGTATGGCTCTACAGGCGCATCTTGTTGAACTTGAACGTAAACACAAGATCCTCGAGAACGAATTGCACGAAGCGCTCGTGCACCTTTCCACAGACGACCTGCAAATTGTCGAGTTGAAGCGCCGCAAGCTAATGGTCAAGGACCAGATCGAGCGGTTGAAACAAACCGCCGACGAAACCCTCCACTAATCAGTCCCACAGAGTATTCGAAACGCCACACAGCCGATGGGCGCAAAAGCGCTCATCGGGTTGATGATGTTTTGTGTGTCCCGTTCAGCGTTCGGCCAGCGTGCCGACATGATCGGCGATCGCGAGCGACGACGTCAGCCCTGGCGATTCGATACCGAACAGGTTGATCAATCCGGCCACGCCATGATCGGCAGGGCCCTGGATCAGAAAGTCCTGTGTGGCGACGGCCGGCGGCACGATCTTCGGCCGGATTCCGGAATAGCTCGGCATCAGCGCGCCGTCCGGCAGCGTTGGCCAGTAGCGCCGGATCGCGGGATAGAATCGCTCGGCGCGGGCAGGGTCCACCGCATAGTCGATGCTCTCGACCCATTCGACGTCGGGGCCGAACCGGGCCTGTCCGGCCATGTCGAGCGTAAGGTGCACGCCCAGCCCGCCGGGCTCCGGCACCGGATAGATCAGGCGTGAAAACGGCGCTCGCGCGCTGCAGCTGAAATAATTGCCCTTGGCCAGATAGGCGCAGGGAATCATTTCGATCGGCATGCCCTCGATGCTGCGCGCGACCGCGGGCGCGCTCAAGCCTGCCGAATTGACGAGCAGGCTGCACGCCAGCGTCATCGGCGCATCGCCGCCGGCTTCGATTTCGATGCGGCCGGCATTGGCTCGGGCATGCAGCAGCGGAGTGTGAAACGCGTAAGCCGCGCCGGCTTCTTCCGCATCGCCCCGCAACGCCAGCATGTAGGCATGGCTGTCAATGATGCCGGTGGACGGCGAAAGCAGCGCCGCATCGCAATTCAGCGCCGGCTCCAGTTCGCGTGCCGCTTTGCCCGTCAACAATTGCATGTCGTCGACGCCATTGGCTTGCGCATGGGCGCGGATCGATTGCAGCTTTTCGGTTTCCTTGGGCGTCGTCGCCACGATCAGCTTGCCGCAATTGCGGTGCGGGATGCCGTGGTCGTGGCAATACTGGTAGAGCGCGTGCTTGCCGTTGACGCACATCTGCGCCATCAGGCTGCCGGCACGGTAATAGATGCCGGCGTGGATCACCTCGCTGTTGCGCGAGGAGGTGATGGTGCCGATGCCCTCGGCGGCCTCGAGCACGATCACTTCGCGGCCCGCCTGGGCCAGGCGCCGCGCGATCGCGAGCCCGACTACCCCCGCTCCGATGACGACGCAATCGACCTTGTCCATGCTGCTTCAGGCCCGGAAATCTGGCGCGGGAGTCGGCGCTTGCCACGCTCGGTGATGACAGCTTCGTCCGTTGAAGCCGTCGAACAACCCGTTGGTTTTTCTCGACATACGCCGCCGACGCAGTCCCGTTAGTAAAGCATTAATCATGTCAGGCCAATTGCCGTAATTTGGGTCATATTTTAGAATTGCACGGGTAGGCGTTTACCCGATCCAAACCCGTCAAGCCAGACACTCCGCCCGCAAACCTCGGGGCGGTAATGGCTGACAGGAACTGGCGGGCAGGACGGAAGAATTCGATTCCGGCGCAGGCCCTCGTCTGTCTGCTCGCCACGGCCATGCCGTGCGGAATCGCGTGGGGCGCCGGGCCGTCCGCGGGCTTTGCGCCGGCGAGCTATATCGGCGAATTCGATCCCAATCGGGTGTGGGAGTTCCTGATCGGCGGGGTAGTCGTCGTCTCGTTCCTGGCTGCGATCGGCATCTGGATTTTGGCGGCGTTGCGCGGGGCGAAGAGCGCGCAAATGCAGCGCAGCGCCTTCATCAGCTCGGCGCTCAACAATCTGAACCAGGGTGTGATGATGACCAACGCGCAAAACCGCGTGGTCTTCTGCAACGACCGCTTTCTCGAAATGTACGGGCTCAGCCGCGCCGAGATTTCGAGCCGCATGACCGGCCGCGAACTGCTCGAATTGCGGCGTGCGCGGGGCTTGCTCAATATCACCGTCGAGGAGTTCGGCGAGTTGGCCCGCCGCCCCGAAGGCGTCATCACCGAACTGCCGGGCGGCCGATCGGTGCTGTCGAAGATCTTCCGCCTGCCCAATGGCGGCACGATCGGAACGCACGAGGACTGCACCGAGCAGCGCCAGCTCTCGCGCAAGCTGGCATCGACCACCAAGTTCCTGGAATCGGTGCTCGACAACGTTCCGGTCTGCGTCGCCGCCAAGAACATCGAGGACGGACGCTATATCTTTGCCAACCGCGCGTTCGAGCGCTTTTCGCGTTTCTCCCGCGATCACATCGTCGGCAAGCGCGCCGACGAGATCTTCCGGCCAGAAACCGCGAAGCGCATCGAGATCGCGGACCAGGCGGCGCTGACCGCGCCGGAGGGCTATCACCGCAGCGAATACAGCGTCGAACGCGGCGACGACGAGCGCGTTCTCTCTTCCAACCGCGTGGTCGCGCGCAACGAGAACAACAAGCCGGAATTCCTGATCACGCTGTTCGACGATGTCACCGACCGGCGGTCGCTGTCGCGCGAACTCGAAAACACCAAGAAATTCCTGGAACTGGTGGTCGACAACATCCCGGTGTCGCTGATCGTCGAGCGCGTCAGCGACGGGCGCTATTTGCTCGCCAACCGCAGCGCCGAGACCATTCTCAATCGCCGCCGCGAGGACGCCACCGGCCTGACCGCCGCCGACATTTTCAATCCGCGCGAGGCCAAGCTGATCATCGCGCGCGACGAGGCCGCGATCAAGAAGCGCGGCCTGCTGACCGAAGAGCACCCGATCTCCACCAAGGACGGACTGCGGCTGTTCCTGACCCGCCGCATGACGGTTCTCGACGAGGCCGGCGAGCCGCAATATCTGATCAAGACCCATGAGGACGTCACCGACCGCCGCCAGACCGAATCGCGGATGGCGCATATGGCCTATCATGACGGCCTGACGGACCTGCCGAACCGCGCCGCCTTCCTGCAGGCGCTGGCTCAGATGATCGAGGCTTGCGCCGGCACCGACGAGGAATTCGCGGTGCTATGCGTCGACCTCGACGGCCTGAAGGAAATCAACGACGTGTTCGGCCACGCGATGGGCGACAAGCTCCTGGTCGAGGTCGCCGGCCGCATCCAGGCCTGCGCCCGCGGCGGCGTGGTGGCGCGTCTGTCCGGCGACGAGTTCGGCCTGATCATCGACGGCAAGCAGCCGGAGGCGGGCAAGGCGCTCGCCGAAAAGCTCGCGCAAACCCTGTCGGACGAATTCGTGATCGACGGCAAGTCGGTGCGGACCGGTGTCACGACCGGCATCTCGGTATTCCCGCATAACGGCTCGGACGCTGCATCGCTGCTCGCTAATTCCGGCGCGGCGCTGTTTCGCGCCAAGCAGAAATCGCGCGGCTCGATCAGCGTCTTCGAGCCGGAGATGGACCAGCAGATCCGCGACCGCCGCGTGCTGCACCAGGACCTCTCGATGGCGATCCGGAACGGCGAATTGTCGCTGTATTACCAGCCGCAGGCAGCAGCCGGCCCGACGATTGGCAGCAGCAAGGTGATCGGCTTCGAGGCACTGGCGCGCTGGATCCATCCGGTGCGCGGTTTCGTATCACCGGGCGAATTCATTCCCCTCGCCGAAGAAAGCGGCCTGATCGTCGAGATGGGCGTCTGGATCCTGCGCGAGGCTTGCCGCGAGGCGGCCTCCTGGCCGGTGCCGATGCAGATCGCCGTCAACCTGTCGCCGGCGCAGTTCATGCATGGCGACGTCGTCAGCCTGGTGCATTCGATCCTGCTCGAGACGGGGCTGGCGCCCGACCGGCTCGAACTCGAAATCACCGAAGGCGTGCTGATCGAGGATTTCGACCGCGGTCTCGCCTTGCTGCGGCGGTTGAAGTCGCTCGGCGTGCGGATCTCGATGGACGATTTCGGTTCCGGCTATTCCTCGTTGAGCTATCTGCAGGCGTTCCCGTTCGACAAGATCAAGATCGACCGCGCCTTTGTCATGAATCTCGGGCGCAACCCGCAATCGGCGGCGATCGTTCGCGCCGTCATCGACCTCGGCCACGGCCTCGAAATGTCGATCGTCGCCGAAGGCGTGGAGACCCAGGAACAGCTCAGCTTCCTCGCGGACGAGGGCTGCGACGCCGTGCAGGGCTTTTTGCTCGGCAAGCCCCAGCCGATCGGGCACTACGCCGCGCTGGTCGGCCGTAGCGCCGCCAACGACGTCGAGACCGAGCGCAAGCTCGCCAGCGCCTGATTTCTCTAATCTCTGTCACCCGGTGCGCACCACCATGATGCCAACGGCATGATGCCAACGGCCGCGTGACCTCGCGGGCAGTTCGAATGTGAGGTCGACCGGGCCTTCTTGCCTTCGATGGCAGCCCCGGTTAGTTTAGCGGCCTACCTGATCGAGAAAGGAGGGCTGCGCGGTGACGACATTTTTCCACCACTATCGCCGGCGCGGTCCCGTCAACGCCCTGCAAATGCGTTTGCAGGGCTGACCAGAGACCTTTCGTAAATCTCTCCCTGGTCTGCCCCTCGTGACAATGCGACGTCGAACGTCTGATCGTTCGCGCCTGCATTTTCCGTAGCTCGCCGCGCTCCGACGCCACGTCCGATGATGGCTGCATGCCCCGGACGTCGCCGTCGCCGGCAAGACCAGGGAACGATCATGACCCTTATCACTATCCGCAATCTCGGCGTGACGCTGAACGCTTCGCTGTTTTCCCGACTGAACCTCGTCGTCAATGCCGGTGACCGTATCGGGCTTGTCGCCGCCAATGGGCGCGGCAAATCCACGCTGCTGCGCTGCATTGCCGGCCTGATGGAGCCGGGCGAGGGCGAGATCACCCGATCACGCGGGCTGACCATCGGCTATGTCGAGCAGGACGTGCCAATGGTGCTGATGGATACGCCGCTTGATGCGGCGGTGCTCGAGGCGCTACCCGCCGAACGACGGGCAAGCGACGGTTGGAGGGTCGACGTTGCCCTGGAATCGCTTGATGTGCCCGAGGCGCTGCGGCAGAGGCCGCTGAAGCAACTGAGTGGCGGCTGGCAGCGGCTTGCCATGCTTGCCCGCGCAGTAGTGACCGAGGCTGACGTGCTGCTGCTCGACGAGCCGACCAACCACCTGGACCTCGCCCGGATCGGTCAGCTTGAAGGTTGGTTGAACGCGCTGCCGCGCGATATGCCGGTCGTGATATCGAGCCATGACCGGGCCTTTCTCGACGTAACCACGAACCGCACGATATTCTTGCGGCCCGAGCAGTCACAGATATTTTCGTTGCCCTATACACGGGCGCGCGCCGCGCTCAGCGAGGTGGATGCATCCGATGAACGGCGCTACCGGCGTGACCTGAAAGGCGGCCCAGCAGCTTCGCCAGAACGCGGCAAAGCTGAACAATATCGGCGTCAATTCCGGCAGCAACCTTCTGTTGCAAAAGACCAAACAACTCAAGCAGCGCGCCGAGAAGCTGGAAGATGCGGCAAGACCTGCGCATCTGGAGCGATCCGCAGGAACGATCAAGCTGGCCAACCGCGGAACGCATGCCAAGGTTCTGATTGCGCTTGATGATGCCGCCGTCGCTGCCCCGGACGGCAGCCTGCTGTTCAGGACCGGCAAGCAGTTCATCTGCAAGGGAGACCGGATCGTGCTGCTGGGGCCGAACGGGGCAGGCAAGACCCGGCTCGTGGCGATGCTGCGGCAGGCGATTGAAAATCCGGCAGCCACGCAGGCCGGCATCAAGGTCACGCAGTCGCTTGCTCTCGGCTATTGCGAACAGGATCTTGCCGGTCTTGCCGATACCGACACGCCGATGGACGCGATCGTCAACCGATTCGAGGTCGGCGATCAGCGTGCGCGTGCATGGCTCGCCGGTGCAGGCCTTTCGGTTGCGATGCAGAGCCGTCCGATCGGCCGGCTTTCCGGCGGACAGAAGGCACGTCTTGGAATGTTGTTGCTGCGGCTTGCCCAGCCAAACTTCTATCTGCTCGATGAGCCCACCAATCACCTTGATATCGAGGGGCAGGAAGCGCTGGAAGACGAATTGCTGGAACACCAGGCAAGCTGCCTCTTGGTGTCACACAATCGCAGCTTCGTTCGAACGGTGGGAAACCGGTTCTGGCTGATCGAAAAAAAGAAGCTGGTGGAACTGGAAGGACCGGAGCGCTTCTTCGCATCGATCGGCGCAACCGGGTAAAGCGTTTTCCAGCGAAAGCCTGCCCCGGACTTGATCCGGGGTGGAGACCGGTTCGCGTCAAGAAAGCGCGTCAAAACAAAAATTAGAGCCCCGTTCCGATTCCATCGGAACGGAAAAGGCTCGAGAGCGGCGGCCGCGCGTTTCATCCCCCGACACGATTTCCAGGAGTGACATCCACTTTTGGCCATCATGACCTAGTGTAGTGAAATCAGTTTCTCTACAGTCACCTTGCGTATGGCGGACTACGATCTCGCGATCATTGGCGGCGGGTTGAACGGCGTCAGCATCGCGCGCGACGCCGTCGGCCGTGGCTTGCGCGTCATCCTGCTGGAACAAAGCGATCTCGGCGCGGGCGCTTCGTCGGCCTCGCCGCGGCTGATCCATGGCGACCTGGCAGGGCTGGAGCGCCGACATTTCCTTCGTGTCCGTTCCGCGCTTGGCGAGCGCGACACCTGGCTCAGGATCGCGCCGCATCTGGTGCGCCCGATGCGCTTTGCGATCCCTGCCCATTCCGACGAGCGTCCGGACTGGCAGTTGCGCTCATGGCTGCTGCTGTACGACCGGCTGGCCTCGCGCAGCGGCCTGCCGGCCTCGGCGACCATCGACGTCACCCATCATCCCATCGGCAATGCACTGAAGCGGCCGTTCGGCACCGCCTTTGAATATTCCGACTGCGTCGTGGACGATTCGCGCCTGGTGGTTCTCACCGCCGTCGATGCCGCGGCGCGTGGCGCGGTGATTCACACCGGCGCGCGCTGCAGCCGGGCCGAACGCGGCAGGGAATGGCGGCTGGTGACGATCGATCGCGGTTTTCGCCAGGTGGTCACGGCAAGGGCGGTCGCCAACGCCACCGGCGCCTGGACGCCGTCCGTTGCCGAGACGGTGTTGCGCGTGCCGCCGCCGAAGCTCGCCGCCGTGCAGATGGACCAGATCATCGTCCGCCGCCTGTTCGACAGCGACAACATCTATGTGTTCCAGAACAGCGACGGGCGGCTGATCTTCGCCAGTCCCTATGAGCGCGATTTTACCCTGATCGGCACCGTCAGCCATGCCTTCAAGGGCGACCCCGCCATCGTCGCGATGGCAGCTGGTGACGTCGCCTATCTCTGCGATGCGGCGAACCGCTATTTTCGCGAGCGGATCGAGACGGTCGACGTGGTGCGCACGCTTTCCGGCGCCAACATGATGCTGTCAGCTGCGAGCGGGCGCGACGGGGCGATCATGCTCGACCATGGGCGCGGCAAGGCGCCGCTGCTCACTGTATTCGGTGGCGATGTCACCACCTCGCGGCTGCGCGCCGAGCGGGCGGTCTCCGAGCTGACGCCGTTCTATCCGATGTCGGCGCGCTGGACCGCAAAAGCGCCGCTGCCCGGCGGCGATTTCGCCTGGGACCGTTTCGACAATGAGGTCGAGGAGGTACGCGAGCGCTGGCGATTTCTCGGCGAAGAGCAGGCGAGGCGGCTGGTCGCCGCCTACGGGACGAACGCCAGGGAGATCCTCGGCGATGCCAAAGAGCGCAGCGAGCTCGGCCCGACCTTCGGACCGGAATTGACCGGCGCCGAAGTGCGCTATCTCATGCGCAAGGAATGGGCGCGTTTTCCGGATGACATCCTGTGGCGGCGGACGAAGCTTGGCGTCATCATGGAGCCTGAGGATCGCGACGCCCTCGCAGCGTTCATGGCCGCTTCAAGACTGGGATGAACCGATATGCGGCGCGCGATCAGGCCGACTGTTTTCCTGGCGAGCATCGGCTTGCTTGGCGGAACAGCCTATCGCTATTTCATTGACGATCCGAGCGAAGCAACGCTGCCGTACTATCTCCGGAGCATGGTGCATGGGATGGGCATCACGCTGGCCGCCTGGGGTGTTCATCTGTACTTCACGTCGCGACGAAGTGAGTGGATCAGCAAATGGCCACTGCTGGCGGAACTGGCCGTGCGCTCCGCGGCCATGGCCATCATTGTCGCGGTCGCCGCGCTGATCCTGCAAGTGGCGCTGTACGGGGAATGGATCGAGACGAAGTGGCTGATCGAACAGTTTCCCGGCATCGTGGCGATCAGCTTCTTCGCGTCCCTGCTCGTCACGTCAGCCTACGAGCTGACCCGGCTGGTCGGCAGCCGCGTGCTGTTCAACGTGGCGCTCGGGCGCTACCGGACGCCGGTGCGGGAAGCGCGCGTGCTGATGTTCCTCGATCTTGCAGGTTCGACATCGCTCGCCGAGGCGATGGGTGAATTGCGCGTGCAAGGCCTGCTCACCCGCTTCTTCTTCGACATTGACGATGCGATCGTCGCGCATGGCGGCGAGGTCCATGCCTATGTCGGCGATGAGGTGATCGTGACATGGCCGCTCGATGACAGGATGTCGGGTGGACGGTGCATCGACTGCTTCTTCGCGATTGCCGACTGCATCGCGGAGAGGGCTGACTCCTACCGGCAGGAATTCGGCATGGTGCCGAGCTTCCGCGCCGGCCTGCATGCCGGTCAGGTGGCGATCAGCGAGTGCGGCAGCTCGCGCCGCCAGCTTGCCTATTTCGGCGATACCGTGAACGTGACTGCGCGGCTGCAGGAGCACTGCAAGGAGGCCGGCCGGAATTTGCTGGTCTCTGCGGATTTGCTGCGCCTGATGAAGCTCAAGCCAGTCTTCGTCGTCGAAGCGCTGGGGGAGGTTCGCTTGCGGGGCCGGGCGGCAGCCATCGAGGTATTTGCCGTCGAGCGGCGAGCCTAGTTTCGCTGCGCCGCGCGCGCCCAGGCCTCGTCACGCGCCGATGGCCGGCGGTCGAGCCGGGCCGAGATGTGGTTCGCGGCCTTGTCGCCGTAACCTGCGCGCAAGTACGCGACGATCAGCTGTCCTCCCACAATTCGCGCTGGGCGTGGCTACCGCCGATCCGCGTCAGTTCGGCAATTGCCGGCTCGAGCAGGCGGACCGCCTCCGCATGATCGCCTTCGGCAAATGCCCGGATGCCACGACAGAGCTCGATGGCCGCACGGCCCGGCAGCAGCTTGCCGTCGGCGTCGCGCGCTTCGAGTTGCGCCAGTCGTGTCTGGAGCGCATCGCCACCTGTCATGGCGGTGGCCAGCGCGAAATGCACGTCGGCAAAATGTGCGCCCGCCTGCGGAAAGTGCTTTTCGCCGTAGGCGGCCATGTCGCGCCAATGCGGCTCCAGCCCGGTCTGGCCGGCGAGCGCAAGCCGCCACAGCAGCGAGGCGCCATCGGTGAAGATGTTCAGCGGCGGGTAGGGGCGGCCCGCCGGCTTGATATGCTGCTCGTAGATCGCAAGCGCACCATCAAGATCGCCTTCGTCGAGGTGGGTCAGTGCGACGTGCCATGCGAGATGCCCGTGCAGAAAACTCTGGCGATCATGCGCTGGCATCCATTGCGCGAGAAATTGGCGGCCGATCGCCATGTCGCCTTGCTCGAACATCGCATGCGAGAGGCCATGCGCCGCATTGGCGTTGGCAGCTCGCAGTGTCATCGCCCGTTCGGACAGTGTCCGGCCGTTGGAGAGGTTACCCGCCTCGGTGTGCGACCAGCCAAGATAGGAAACGAACCACCAGTCTTCGCCATAATGCCGCGCGTGGCGTTTGCAGATCGCGAGTTTTGCCGCATCGTGGTCAGGACGGCCCGAGAACGCGTAGAGGCCGAATGCGCCGAGCAGGATCGACAGCACCTGTGCATCGCGCGGATATTCATCGAGATGCGCCTCGGCGCCGGTCAGGGCCAGCTTCGGCTTGCTCTCGATCACCGCGGCCATGATTTCCACGTGGCTCTTTTCGCGCGGGCTGGCGCCCGCGGCCAGCTCGCGAGCCTGCGCGGCAAAAGCCCGCGCCTTGCCGCCCTCCATGTTGAGCTGGTGCAGCCGCGCCCGTCCGATATGTGCCAGCGCAAAGCCGGGATCTTCCGCGATTGCCTTGTCGAAGGCATCCTCGGCGCCGTGCCAGGCCGATAGCATGCGGTCGACGCCGTCGCGGTAATGCGCCGCGGCGCGTTCGGAGGAAGTGGTCAGTGGAAGGTCGTATCTGTCCCGGTGCATTGTTCTTGTCCTTGGACGCGAGAAGCAGGGGCAAGCCTAGCAGAGACAAAGCGCACGGCATCCACAATATTGTGGCTGCCTGCTGCCCGCCCGGTTGAGCGGATGCCGATCCGCCGCTAGCGTGCCGTCCACACAGTACTGGCAGGTGAGATGAACGAGGAATCGCCCGAAATCGGCAGGCCGAATATCGACATATCAGCGGCGCCGGCCACGGCGGCCGACGACATTCCCTTGCTCCGCATCGAAGGGGTCTCCAAGAAGTTCGGCACGTTCCCCGCCGTGGACCGGCTCTCGCTCGACATCAGGGCGGGTGAGTTCTTTGCGCTGCTCGGCCCAAGCGGCTGCGGCAAGACCACGCTGCTTCGGATGCTCGCCGGCTTCGAGACGCCCGACGAGGGCCGCATCCTGCTCGGCGGTCGCGACATCGCGCCGGTGCTGCCGCATGAGCGGCCTGTCAACATGATGTTCCAGAACTACGCGCTGTTTCCGCATCTTTCAGTGCGGGACAATATCGCGTTCGGCCTGAAGCGCGCCGGGATGGCCCGCGCCGCCATCGATACCCGCGTCGCCGAAATGGTGGCATTGGTCAAGCTGGATGGAATGGAGAAACGAAAACCCGATCAGCTCTCCGGCGGCCAGAAGCAGCGCGTGGCGCTGGCGCGCTCGCTGGCGCGGCGGCCCAAGGTTCTCTTGCTCGACGAGCCTCTGGCCGCGCTCGACAAGAAGCTGCGCGAGAGCACGCAGCTTGAACTCATGGAACTGCAGCGCCGTCTCGGTATGACCTTCATCGTCGTCACCCATGATCAGGAAGAGGCGATGACGATGGCGAACCGGATCGGCGTCATGGACGCCGGCCGGCTGCAGCAGGTCGCGACCCCACGCGATCTCTACGAGGCGCCCGCCTCGCGCTGGGTCGCCGAGTTTGTCGGCGACGTCAACCTGTTCGACGGCGACGTCACTTCGCGCGAACATCGTCGCCTGACGATTGCGACCCGCGACGGCGGAGCCATTGTGGTTGCCGAACCGCGTGAGCCCGTCACCAGGACCGTCGTTTCGGTCGCGATCCGCCCCGAGAAGGTGAAGATGTCGCACCGTGGTCCGGCGCCGGATGCAGCCGGTTCGCGGGCGATCAACCGGCTCGAAGGCGTCGTTACCGATGTCAGCTATCTCGGCGGCTCGACCATCTACAAGATCAAGCTCGATTCCGGCGCGGTGGTGCGCTCGTCGGTGGCCAATACCACCCGGCTCGATACCGATACCTGCAGCGCAGGCCAGCGCGTGGTGGCGTGGTTTTCGCCCGATGATTGCGTGGTGCTGGAACGATGAGCGCGCGCCGTATCTTCGCACAGCCGGCGCGCTATGCCGCCATCGCGCCATATCTCTGGATGGTGCTGTTCTTCCTGGTGCCGTTCGGCTTCGTGCTGAAGATCAGCCTGTCACAGACCGCGATCGCGCAGCCGCCCTATGTGCCCGTGTTCGATTTTGCCGAAGGATGGACCGCGATCAAGGCAGCCTTCGCGCAGTTGTCGCTGGATAATTTCGGGCTGCTCGCTTCCGACAGCCTCTACATCAGCTCCTATCTGCGCAGCCTCGTCGTCGCCGTGACCTCGACATTGATCCTGCTGCTGATCGGCTATCCCATCGCCTACGGCATGGCGCGGTTGCCGCAGCGCTGGCAGCCGATTGCGATGATGCTGGTGATCGTGCCGTTCTGGACCTCGTTCCTGATCCGCATCTATGCCTGGATCAACATCCTGCAGCATGACGGCCTGCTCAATAAGGTGCTGCTCGCATTGCACGTCGTCTCCGCGCCGGTGGTGTGGCTGTCGACCGACACCGCAATGTATATCGGCATCGTCTATTCCTATCTGCCGTTCATGATCCTGCCGCTCTATGCGACGCTCTCCAAGCTGGACGCCTCGCTGCTCGAGGCGGCCGCCGATCTTGGCGCCTCGCCACGGCGGGCGTTCTGGCTGGTGACGTTCCCGCTGTCGTTGCCCGGCGTCGGCGCCGGCGCGCTGCTCTGCTTCATCCCGATCCTCGGCGAGTTCGTGATTCCGGATCTTTTGGCGGGCTCCGGCTCGATGATGATCGGCCAGACATTGTGGCTGGAGTTCTTCACCAACAAGGATTGGCCGGTCGCTGCCGCCGCCGCGGTCGCGCTGCTGGTTCTGCTGGTGCCGCCGCTGGTTCTTTACGACCGGATGCAGCGCCGTCAGCTCGGAGGAGCGAATTGATGGTGCGGCAGGTCAACAGGATGTCGCCGTTCAACGTCACTTCGCTCGCGCTGGGACTGGCGTTCCTGTACCTGCCGATCGTCATTCTCGTCATCTATTCGTTCAACGCCTCGCGGCTGGTGACGGTGTGGGGCGGCTGGTCGCTGCGCTGGTACTTTGAGTTCTTCAACGACCGCGCGATGCTGGATGCCGCCTGGATGAGCCTGCGCGTTGCTGCGGTATCGGCCACGATTGCCACCCTGCTCGGCACGCTGGCGGCCGTAGGCCTGGCGCGCGGTGAGCGCTTCAGGGGCCGGGCGCTGTTTTCCGGCATGCTCTATGCGCCGCTGGTGATGCCCGAGGTGATCTCGGGGCTTTCCCTGCTGTTGCTCTTCGTGGCGCTCAACGCCGAGCGCGGTTTCTGGACGGTGACGATCGCCCACACCACGCTGACGATGTGCTTCGTCACCGTGGTGGTGCAGTCGCGCCTTGCCTCGCTCGACCGCAGCCTGGAAGAGGCCGCGATGGATCTCGGCTGCAATCCGGTACAGGCATTCATTCGCGTGACGCTGCCGCTCATCGTTCCCGCGATTGCGGCAGGCTGGATGCTGGCCTTCACGCTGTCGCTCGATGACGTCGTGATCGCGAGTTTTACCACCGGTCCCGGCTCGGCGACGCTGCCGATCCGGATCTATTCCGAGGTGCGGCTCGGCGTGAAGCCCGAGATCAATGCGATCTGCACCATGGTGATCGCCCTGATCGCCGTGCTGATCGTGATCGCCTCGCTTGTCTCGAAGCTGTCGAGCTCAGAAGGCAAGAGCGCAGCGCCGCTGTAGCCTCCGTCATTGCGAGGAGCGAGCCGCCGGACCTGCCCGCTCAATCGTCCACATCCTCCTGCGGGCGTCCGAACAGATGCACGATGCCCGGCGTCGTGATCGAGACGAATACGAAGCGCGACAGATGGTGGGCGCCGACGAAGATCGGATCGATATGCAGCGTCAGCGCCAGCGCCAGCATGGCGTCCATCGCGCCCGGCGCAAACGCCACCACGACGTCGGCCAGGCGCACATGGGTGGTCAGCACGATCACCGTGACGAACACGGCTGAAATGACGATGGCAACTGCGAACGAGCCCAGTCCGGCATTGATGTGGCTGACGAGCGTCGACCTGCTGATCCGCGCGAACCGCGTGCCGATCACCGCGCCGATGCCGACCAGCGCCACGCCGCGCATCCAGGGCGGCAGGCCGCCCTCGATCAGGCCGGTGCCGTGCAGCACGGCCGAGGCGATCATCGCGCCGAACATCCAGCTCGCTGGAAAATTGGCGAGCCGAAGCAGGAGCGCGACGGCGACGGCAGCCGCCGCCAGCACCGCGAGTTCGATCGGCGAGGCGACGCCGATACTGATCAGCTCCATGGGCGCGCTCGGCGCCACGCCGGTCACTGCCAGCAGCAGCGGCAGCGCTGCGGTCAGGATGATCACGCGGATGGTCTGCACCACCGCGATCGCGGCGACATCGGCGCCCTTCTCGGCGGCCAGCATGGTGATCTGCGACAGCGCGCCGGGGCTGCCGGCGAGCAGCGCCGAGGTCTGGTCCCAGCCGTGCATGCGCTGCAGATAGAAGCTGGAGCCGAACGTCGAGCAGAATGTCGCGAGCGCCAACAGGCCGATGGTCAGGGGATAGGCGCTCATGTGCTGGATCATTTGCCGCGACACCAGCGAGCCCAGCGTGATGCCGAGCAGCACCAGCACGGTCTGGGTCAGGATCGGCGGCATGGTCACCGGCCGGCCTGCGAGAGCGGCGATGCCGACGGCGGCCATCGCGCCGGAAATCAGCCCGCCCGGTAAATTGAGCCACAGAAACAGCAAGCCGCCGGCGGCGCCGATGACGAGGGTCTCGAGCGTGCCTAGGATTTTGGCGCGGTCGGCGACGGCGGAAGATATCGAGGCGGGGATCAGGCTCACGCCGCCTTATGGCAAATCCGCATGCGCCGGACAAATGCGCCACGCGATTGCAGCAATGCAGCGACGAGCCGTGCACAATGTCTGCACAAACCTCCCGCAGCGTTGGCTGAACGCGGGCTGAATGCGAACGCAGATGGTGCATCGTCGGTGCCACAAAATTTTTACCACAGGAAGCGCCCGGTGCGTTGTCGCAAGCTTTGGTTGCGCTAGGATGGCGCCCGCAGATGACTATCCCCAAGGAGACCAGGGATGACTATTCAAGCAAAAATACTGGGTGCGATTGCGGTGTCGGGTTTGGCCGCGTTGGCGATGGCGACGCAGGCGAATGCCCTGACAGCGCAGGAATGCAGCGCCAAATACCAAGCCGCCAAAGCCGCCGGCACGCTCGGCGACCAGAAGTGGAACGACTTCCGCAAGGCGCAGTGCGGCGCCGATGCCGCGCCTGCTCCGGCAGCCGCAGCGGCACCCGCCGCGGAGCCGAAGGAAGCTACCAAGAAAGCATCCAAGAAGGAGGCCAAGGAAGCCAAGGAAGCTGCGGCGCCTGCGGCCCCGGCAGGTCCTGCGGTCTATCCGAGCGCGGTCGATCCGAAATATTCCAAGGAGACCGCCGGCAGAGCCCGCATGCACACTTGCGTGGATCAGTACAACGCCAACAAGGCGACCAACGCCAATGGGGGGCTGAAGTGGATCCAGAAGGGCGGCGGCTATTTCAGCGAATGCTCGAAGAAGCTGAAGGGCGCGGCCTGAGCACGTAATCGACGCGGGCGCGGTCGGATGTTTCGGCCGCGCCTACAACTCGCGGAGCAATGTTTCGGCCGACTTCGCCACCAGTTGCGCGCGCTTGCGCTGGCCCCGTTCGAGAAACAGCAAGCTCTGGCCGAACACGAAGCAATAGAACAGGAACGCCTGCGCGTCGGCCTCCTCTGGCGGCAAGCCGGTCGCGCGATAGAGCTGCCCGACATTTTTCAGGCGCGCGGCATCGACGCTGGCGACGGCTGCGGCAGCCAGCTCGTCGGAGCGGGCCCATTGCCGGATCGCCAGTTCGACCGCCATGCCCTCGGTATTGATGCGCTCGGAATAGCGCGCGATCAGCGCCTTCAGCCGCTCGCGCGCGGTCGCGCCATCGAGGCTGGTGTGTTTTTCGATCGCCGCGATGCGGCCCGCGCTCCAGTGCTGCAGCATGGCTTCCAAGAGCGCCGCGCGGTCGCGGAAGCGGCGGTAGAAGCCGCCCTTGGTGACGCCGAGGTTCTTGGCCAGCACCTCGACCCGCACGCCTTCGACGCCGGTCCGGGCGATTTCCTCAAAGCCGGCCTCGACCCAGCGCTCGCTCCGTATCTCGCCGGTTCGGCTGTCGCCTTTGGGGTCTGCCTTGGCGTCGCTCATGGTCCGCTCTCACCGATTCTTAATACGGCACCGTATTGCTAACCCGGCGAGGGGCTGATACGCTACCGTATCAAGATGACAAAAGCGGGAGCAGTACGATGGAGACGGACGCGACCTATCGCGGCACGGTCTATCCCTGGCAATGCGATCATGTCGGGCACATGAACATCATGTGGTATGTCGGCAAGTTCGACGAGGCGAACTGGAATCTGTTCGCCCGGCTTGGCCTGACACCGTCGTACTTGCGCACATCCGGCCGCGGCATGGCCGCCGTGCAGCAGAACATCACCTACAAGCGCGAACTCCTGGCCGGCGACATCGTCGAGGTCAAAAGCCGGCTCGTGGAAATCCGCGACAAATCGATCCGCTTCGTCCATGAGATGCGCAACGCTGAAACCGGCGAGATCGCCGCCACCTGCGAATTCGTCGGCGTCCACATGGATCGGCAGGCGCGCAAGTCGACCGCCTTCGCGCCCGCGATCCGCGATGCCGCGACCAGGCATCTCGAACCGGCGATGGCCTGACCCATGGCGCGCTTCCAGCCGAAGAATCCTGACTATCGCGAGATCGCGACCGCTACGTTCAACCAGCAGCGGGCGATGAAGACGCTCGGGATTTCGATCGCCCGGCTGGAGCCCGGCGAGGTCGATCTCGCCATGAACTATCGGGACGAACTCACCCAGCAGCATGGCTTCATCCATGCCGGGATCATCACGGCGGCGCTCGACAATGCCTGCGGCATCGCCGCCTTCACGCTGATGCCGGCGGGGGCGGGGATTCTCACCGTGGAATTCAAGACCAACCTGCTGGCGCCCGCACGCGGCGAGCGGTTCACCTTCCGCGCCACCGTCGTCAAGCCCGGCCGCACGCTGACCGTATGCGAGGCTCGCGCCTATGCCGCGCATGACGGGGCCGAGACGCTGATTGCGACCATGAGCGGCACGCTGATGGCACTGCTGCCCCGCGAGGGGGCCGTCAGAGACAAAGCGCTCGCGTCGGTCTGACCGTGCTGCAGTGCATATTTATGCTAACCGCATAGCAGGATGTGAAAAATCCTTCTATGGTTGCGCCGTGCAGCAGAGTCTTTCAACTTGATCATCTCCACCGCGCAGGGCGTGCTGGGACTGGCGTCGGGGATGCTGGTCGGGTTTTCGCTTGGCCTGGTCGGCGGCGGCGGCTCGATCCTGGCGGTGCCACTGATGGTCTATGTGGTCGGCGTGGCCGAGCCCCATGTCGCGATCGGCACCAGCGCGATCGCGGTGGCGGCCAATGCCGCGGTCAATCTCTCCAACCATGCGCGCGGCGGCACCGTGATCTGGTCCTGCGCGCTGATCTTTGCCGCCGCCGGCATGGTCGGCGCCCTCGGCGGCTCGATCCTCGGCAAGATGATGGACGGTCAACGGCTGCTGGCGCTGTTCGCGCTGGTCATGATCGTCATCGCGCTGTTGATGCTGAAGACGCGCGCGCGCATCGGCCTGCCTGACGTCAAGGTCTCGATGTCGAACATATCAGCCATCGTCAGCCTGGGTCTCACGACCGGGACGGTGTCGGGATTCTTCGGCATCGGCGGCGGCTTCCTGATCGTGCCGGCGCTGATGCTGGCGACCGGCATGCCGATCCTGAACGCGGTGTCCTCCTCGCTGGTCGCGGTCACCGCTTTCGGGCTCACCACGGCCGCCAGCTATGCCTGGTCGGGGCTGGTGTCGTGGGCGCTGGCCGGGCTGTTCGTGGCAGGCGGCATCGCCGGCGGCCTGGCCGGCACGCGTTCGGCGCGGCATCTCGCGGAGCGTCGCGGCGCGCTCAATATCGTGTTCGCCGTGGTCATTATTGCCGTGGCGCTCTATATGCTGGCACGTAACATATCCGCATCTCAGCCGTAGACAGGAAATGCAGCCCTTCGCGAGACCCAAATGAAGCGATCGAACAATCCGGCCGGGATCATCCTGCAGCCGACGCGGCGTGATGCTTTTGGCTTGCTCGGCGGTGCCGCACTGCTCGGCGCCACGTCGCGACCGGCCTTTGCGCAGCGCGTGGACGATGTGTTGAACGAAGCGCTGGTGCTGCGCGACCCCGAGGTGCCCGCGACCGGCAATCCCGAAGGCGACATCAACATCGTCGAGTGGTTCGACTACAACTGTCCCTATTGCCGCAAGATCGCGCCCGAGATCCAGCAGGTGGTGCAGGACGACGGCAAGGTCCGCCTGGTGCTGAAGGATTGGCCGATCCTCGGCGAGGTCTCGAAGTTCGGGGCGCGGATGGCGCTGGCCGCGAAGTATCAGGGCAAGTACATGGCCGCGCATGAGGCGATGATCGGTGTCAGCTCGAAATTGACCGAACCGCGTATCCGCGAATTGCTGGCGGGCGCCGGCATCGACATGGACCGCCTCAACCGCGACGCCACGGCCAATGCCAAGGCGATCGACACTGTTCTCTCCCGCAACCACGATCAGGCGATTGCATTCGGGTTCAAGGGAACGCCGTCCTTCATCGTCGGCAAGTTCCGCGTGCCGGGCATCCTGACCATGGCGGAATTCGAGATGGTGATCGCCGACGCCCGCAAGGCGAAGAAGGCCAACTGACGGCCGTCACAGCAAAACACGCCGTCGTTAGGAACGACGGCGTGCCATTGTTAAGACGATCCTGGTTAAGACGATCCTGCCGGCAAATTACTTCGACGAAATCTTCACCCAGCCCTCATGGGCACGCGTCGTCAGCTTGTCCCAGTCGGCCTTCGCCACATCCCAGTTGACAATGGTGCGATTGGCCTGCGCGACCTGGCCGCCGGCCACGCTCGACGTCTGCAGGGAATCGTAGATGTAGACGCCGCCAACCAGCAGCAGCGCACCCAAAATCATTCCGACAAACGTCTGCATGGTAATCCCTCCGTTGCGGCTGATAACGCGGAACATGGAGGATGGTTCCACTTACGGGCCGTTCAGCCATTGCAGCATTTCCGCGTTCATCTCGCGCGGATAGGTGTGGCTGAGATCATCGAGCTCGCGGTAGGTAACATTGGCGCCCGCGGCCGACAGGGCCTGGCTGGTCTGCCGCGCGACCTGCACCGGGAACATCCAGTCGAGCCGGCCATGCACGATATGAACGGGCAGGCCGCGCAGCCGGTCGGCGTCAGCCATTTCCGCCATCAGCGGATGGAAGGTCGCCGAGACCGGCGCGAGATGGGTGAAGGGCGAGGCGCTCTCGAAACCCGAGACGTAGCAGAAGGTGCCGCCGTCGCTCATTCCCGTCAGCAGCATCCGCTGCGGATCGACATTCCAGCGCGCGCGCACCGATTCCAGGATGCGCATCAGGTTCGGCGTATCGGTGTCGTCGCCCATCAACGCCCAGGTATTGCCGGTCGCGGTCGGCGCCACCAGGATCGCGCCGCGGCTGCGGGCATCACGCAGCCAGCTCCACAGAAAGCCGCGGCCATTGCCGCTGCCGCCATGCAGCGCCATCACCAGCGGCCAGGCGCGATCGGGCGTGTAATATTCCGGCACGTAGAGCGAGAAGCCGCCGCGGCTGCCGGGCTCGTTATGATGGTGAAAGATGCCGGTGTTCTCATGGGCCGACGCCGCCAGCCGCGCCGCAAGCTCTGCATCCCCCCGCAGCGAAGGATCGATGAAGAACTCGTTGACCGGCGGCAACTTCACCGACAGCGGATAGAGCGCCTCCTGTGCGCGCGGCGCATATCGAAGCGCGCGAAACAGGCTGACGAAATCGCCGTTGCCATTCTGGACCACGCGCAGGCCCGCGAACGCGGCCAGTGCGGCAAGGCTCGCTGCTTCCAGCGGGGCCTTGATGTCGGCGAACCCGTCGGGCCATTGCGCCAGCCGCGGACGTACCGCGCGCAGATCGTCGTCCGGCTGGCCTGCCGCCACCATCACCCGGTCGAAATCCGGCGGGTTGAGGTAGCGCGCGACGAAGGCGAGAGCTTCCAGCGACTGCAGCAGCGGCGGCAGCACGGCCACGATGTCGTCCACCACGGCCTCACTCATCGGGCACTCTCTGCGTTCAATGGAGCACTAATTCAATGCAGGCCTTATCAGTGCAGCCTCGGCGCCTTCAACAGCCTGGCGCGGTCAGTTGAGCTCAGCACTACGTCGAAGGTGACGCCCTCGTGATAGACCGTAAGCGGCACGTCGACGCCGGCAGTGCCGAGCGACCAGAGCTTGCGATAGAAGCCGGTCTGGCTGGTGATCTTGTCGCCGTTGACAGCGAGGATGACGTCGCCGGTCTTGAGTTCGGCGAGTGCCGCCGGTCCCTTGCTGGCGATGCCGACCACCACCACGCGGTTGTCGATTTCGGTCGTGTACATGCCGAGCCACGGCCGCGCCGGCTTGTTGACACGGCCGAATTTCCTGATGTCGTCGAGCACCGGCTTGAGAAGATCGATCGGCACGATCATGTTGACGTGCTCGGCCTTGCCCTCGCGCTCGCGTTCGAGCTGCAGCGAGCCGATGCCGATCAGTTCGCCGCGGTTCGAGATCAGCCCGGTGCCGCCCCAGTTGGGATGCGCGGGATGGGTGAAGATCGCCTCATCCAGCAGGTATTCCCAATAGCCGGCAAATTCCTGCTTTGCCGCGATCTGGCTGGCGACCGAGCGCGTGCGGCCGCCGGCGCCGCCGACCACCACGCGGTCGCCGACTTGAGCCGCGGCGGAAGAACCGATCGGCAGCGGATCGAGATCGAGGTCGCCGAGCGCCTGCACCAGGCCGAAGCCGCTTTCGAAATCAAAGCCGAGCGCGTGGCCCTCCACGACGCGGCCGTCGCCGCGATGCAGCCAGACCGCCTCGGCCTCGGTGATTAGATAGCCGATGGTCAGCACCAGTCCGCGATCGATCAGCACGCCATTGCCGGCGCGTTCGGTGCCGAGCGTCTCTGCGCTGAAAGCATCGGAGGGAATGATCGAATGCAGCCCGACCACCGACGACAGGGTTCTGTCGAGGTCGAAACCATAGTCGCCCGCGCGCGGCTGGTTTGCGGGCGGCACTCTCCATTCGGTCAGGGAAGGCATGGATGGGTCTCCTGGCGAACTGGCGCGCTTTTCCGCGAGGCGCGGAAGCGCGGGAAATTCATCACAATCTATGCTGCAAACGGCCGTCTTGAAAGTGTCCCCCAAAATGACCCGCTACGCGACTCATAACGGGCCAATTCAGAATTGTTCCAGCGGCAATCGAGGATCAGTCCGCTTTTGCCCGTTCGCGTGCGGGCATGATCCGGAAACTGCGATTTTCCCTCAGCCATTCCGCACGTTCGTCACGCAACAGCGTGCGGCGAACCTTGCCGGAATCGTCGCGGAGACCGATCTGGACGGCCTCGAAACTTTCGGGGTGCTTGTAGCGGCTGAGCCGGTCGGAGAGAAAGTCGGTCATGCCGTCGGCGACAGCCTGCGCATCCGTGCTGCGGTCGAGCTCGAGGATGGCATGGACGCGTTGTCCAAACTCCGGATCGGGCAAGCCGACGACGACGCAGGAGCGCACGTCGGGATGCGCCGATACCGCAGCCTCGACCTCGGCCGGGTAGATGTTAGCGCCGCCGCGCAGGATCATGTCGGCGAGCCGGTCGCCGAGATAGAGATAACCCTCCGCATCCAGCCGGCCGATATCGCCGAGCGATTCCCAGCCGTCGGCGCGGCGCTTCGGTTCGGCGCCGAGATAGTGATAGGTCGAGCCGGCGCCGTCGTTGGGCAGGAAATAGATCTCGCCGGTTTCGCCCGGCGCGACATCGGTGCCGTCTTCGCCGATGATGCGCAGGCGCGCGGTCTCGCCGATCTTGCCGACCGAGCCCTTGTGCGTCACCATTCGGTGCCGGAAATGATCGTGGCGCCCTGCCGCTCGGTGCCGCCATAGAGTTCGTAGATACGCTCGGGCCCGAGCCACTCGATCCATTTTTCCTTCAGCCACGGCGGCATCGGAGCCGCCATGTGAAACACGATCTGCAGGCTGGAGAGGTCGTAAGCGTTGCGTACCGCATCGGGCAGCGACCAGATCCGATGCATCATGGTCGGCACGAAATTGACCCATTGCACGCGGTTTTTCTCGATCAGCCGCAGCGTCTCCTCGGCGTCGAACTTCACGAGACCGGTGACACGACCGCCGTTGAACAGCGCGGTGTGCGAGACGATGAACGGTGCGTTGTGATAGAGCGGGCCGGGATTGAGCAGCGATCCGTTCTGCGGAATGCCGAGCGGGGACGGGAAGGTGGTTTCCACCACTGCCGGCATGTGATCGAGGATCACCTTTGGCCGCCCGGTCGAACCGCCGCTGGTCATCGCCTTCCAGTAGCGCGCCACCGGATTGGTCACGGGCTCGTCCGAAAAACCTTCGGGCGTGAAATCAGCCGGGAGCGAGTTCGGCGCGTTCCAATCCGGCTGGCCGCCGACCACCAGCGAAGGTTTGAGAATGTCGAGCACGGCCGCGGCCTCGCCGCGCGGCAGCCGCCAGGTCAGCGACGTCGGCGTCGCCCCGCATTTCCACACCGCAAAAGTGGTTTCGAAAAACACATTGCTGTTGGGAAGCCCGATCGCGACGAAATCGCCTGATTTGACGCCCTTGGCGGCAAACGCCCGCGCGCGGCGATTGGCGTTGCGCTCGAGTTGTTCCCAGGTGATGGCGTCCGCGCCGTGACTGACCGCGATGGTGTCCGCAGATTTTCGTTCGGCATACCAGCGCGGCGCGTCGGCGATGGGGATGAGCATGAGGCGTTTCCGTTGGGGCGTTGATGCCGCTCTTGTGTTCTGACGAGGCGGGCGCCTCGACAGCATCGTGACAGAAATAGATGGCTGAGTGAAGGGAGACCGGAGTGCGCCTTGGAGCGTTTCTCAAGGACGGAACGCATTTGCGCGGACATTGTTACCGGCTTGAACCAGAGGTCCGTTAACCGATGGCCGTATATCTCGCAAGTGTCTTGTCTTTCGTGCTCGCCGCGCTGAGTCTGGGGCCGCTGTTGAATGACATGAAGCCGATTTCGCCGCGATGACAGAGCCCGACCGGCAAACCTATCCGCCGCTGAATACGCTGAAGCCGGTGATCGACGATGTATGGATCGTTGATGGTCCCCTGATTGAATTCGGCCCGGCACCCTTCAGGATGCCATTTCCGACGCGCATGACCATCCTCCGCATCGGGCGTGAATTGTTGATCCATTCGCCCACGCCGCTGACGGAAGGGCTGAAATCGGAGATCACAGCGATCGGTGAGCCGGCCTGGATCATCGGTCCCAACCGCATCCATTACTGGTGGATTCCGGAGTGGTGCGAGGCGTATCCGGATGCCGTGGCTTATCTCGCCCCGCGCATCATGGATCAGGCCGGCGACCGCCTCGATCGAGTCTCACATCGCTGCCGGCCGCTTGACGATCGATCCGGCTATCCCTGGGATGGAGCCATCGACACGCTGCCGGTGCGTGGCAGCTACATGAGCGAGGTCGTATTCTTCCACCGCCCGAGCCGGACGCTCGTGCTCACGGACATGATCGAGAATTTCGAGCCGCAAAAGCTCGGCCTGCTCGCGCGCGTGTTGACTTGGCTTGGCGGTGCCCAGCACCCCGATGGAAAAATGCCGCGCGACTTGCGGCTCTCCTACCGCGCGAAGGCTGCCGAGCTTCGCGCGGCCGTCGACGCCATGATTGACTGGGATCCGGAGCGGATTATCCTCGCCCACGGCCGATGGTACGAGCGCGATGGTGCGCAGGAATTGCGCCGCGCGTTTCGTTGGCTTGCGAATTCGTGAGTCCGTCTAGCGGCGTGCCTCGGGATTGGGTGTCCGACTCAAACGTTCCCCGATGAATTCAATGAAGCGCTGCGTCTTCGCGGGCAATAGCCGCGTCTCGGTGATGGCATAGACGGAGATCGGAGAGGCCTGCCATTTCGGCAGCACGCGCCGCAGCCGGCCTGCAGCCAGATCGTCAGCGACAATGGCCTCCGCATGCAAGGCAATGCCGAGGTCGAGCGTCGCGAGACGGCGGATCATGCCGACGCTATTGAGCGTGAAGCGGCCGCTGACGGCGATCTCGATCTTTTTCGTCCCGTCCTCCAGCGTCCAGGTATTGGCTCGCGGCATGCACAGGCATTGGTGTTTCACCAGATCATCGGGCTTTTTCGGTTCGCCGAACAGCTCCAGATAACGCGGCGAGGCGTAGAGATAGCGCGGCAGGCGCGCGAGCCGGCGTGCGATCAGGTGGGAGTCCGCCAGTTCGCCCATGCGGATTGCCACATCGAACGGCTCGGCCACCAGGTCGACCCGGCGCGGCGTCAGGTCAAATTCAAAGCTGATGCCGGGATAGCGCTGGGCGAATTCGGCGACCAGCGGAGCGAGGTAGATGGTTCCGAAATCCACCGGCAGCGAGATGCGCAGGAGGCCACTCGGCTGCGCCAGCATCTCGCCGAGTTGCTCATGCGCCAGCCGCGCTTCGTCGACGATGCGCTTGCTGCGCTCGAAATAGAGCTGACCGGCCTCGGTGAGTTCGATTCGGCGAGTGGTTCGGTGCAGCAGCCGTAGCCCGATCGCTTTCTCCAGCGCGCTGATTCTTCGCGACAGCGTCGAGTTCGGCATGCCGATGGTCTCAGCCGCCCGCCGGAAGCTGCGGACTTTCACCACCTCGACGAACAGGGCCATGTCGTTCAGCAGCGCCATCGCGATTGCTCCATTAATGGATCAATATGTTCCAGTTTGGCTACTTTATCCCACGAATGGCTCGCACATCTACGGGGGTGTTCACCCATTGAGACCTGATCGAGGGAGCCATGAAGCGCGACAAGAATTTCACATGGAGCCGTGCCGACGCCGCACGCGCTGATTTCAGCGGATTGAAGGTTGCTATTGTCGGCGGAACGGGCGGCATCGGCCGCGCCTTCAGCCGTTTGCTGGCCTCGCGCGGCGCCAGCGTCATTGTCGTCGGCCAGAGCTTTCGCGACACCGACGTGCCCGGCATCGAGTTCATCAAGGCTGACCTGAGCCTGATGCGCGAGGCTCAGCGCGTCGCCCACCTGTTGCCCGCGGAGGAGCTTGACCTCGTCATTTTCACGACCGGGATCATGGCCGGGCCGATGCGTGAAATCACCGCGGAGAACATCGAGCGCGACATGGCGATCAGCTATCTGAGCCGGCTGGCGATCGTGCGCGAGATCGGCCCGCGTCTTGGAAAACGCCGGGCTGCCGGTCAGATGAAGCCGCGCGTCTTCATCATGGGCTTTCCCGGCAACGGCCAGGCCGGGAATCTCGACGACCTCAATTCGGAGAAGTCCTATGGCCGCTGGGCCGCACATATGAACACCGTCGCCGGCAATGAGGCACTCGTGCTCGACGGCGTAAAGCGTTACCCGAATGCGAGCTTCTTCGGGCTGAACCCCGGCTTCATCAAGAGCAACATCCGCAGCAATCTGTTCGGCGGAAAGACGCTTCTGTATCGCTTCATCGAGTGGATGACCGGTCTCATGGCGTTCAGTGCGGAAAACTATGCCGAGCGCCTGGCGCCGCTCCTGGTCTCTCCGGATCTCGAAGCGCATAGCGGCGTGATGTTCGACCGCAAGGGACAGGCGGTCCTGCCGTCACCGGAGCTGACGGACGGCAGTTACGTGGCGGCGTTCATTGCCGCCTCGGAAGCGTTGGTGTCGCGGACGAACCGTCGCATCGCATCCTAGCGATTGCTTTCTTTCAAAATCAGGAGAGCCAAATGAGTTACGAAAAGTTCAGTGCCGGGAATGCCGCGATGCTCCTGATCGACCATCAGGTCGGCACCATGAGCTGGGTGAAATCCATTCCGCTCGAAGAGCTGAAGCGCAATACGTTGTTGCTGGCGAAAACGGCGCGAATCCTGAAGCTGCCGGTGGTGCTCACCTCCAGCATGGAGGATCACGCGCAAGGTCCGCTGCTGAGCGAGCTCGGCCAGATATTGCCCGACGCGTTTGCCGCCCGCATCAGGCGTGTCGGCATCGTCAACGCCATGGACGATGAGAATTTCGCGGCTGCGGTCAAGGCTACGGGACGCAAGAAGCTGATCATCGCTGGTGTCACCAACGATGTGTGCACGGTGTTTCCGGCGCTCAGTCTGGTGCGCGAAGGTTTCGAGGTGCAGGTTGTCGCCGATGCCGGCGGCTCGCCAAGCCGAATCGGCGACGGCATGGCGCTGCGCCGGATGGAGCATGGCGGCGTCACGCTCACCAGCACCAATCAACTGGTCGCAGAATTGGTCGGCAACTGGACCACGCCGGAAGGAACGCAAGTGGTGCAGGTGGTGATGGAGGCGCTGCAGGCCTGAGCAAGGCTGGCCGAGGCCTTACGGATCGAGCTCGGTGTCCCAATAAAGATAATCCAGCCAGCTATCGTGCAGATAGTTTGGCGGAAACAGCCGGCCGTTGCGGTGGAGCTGGTGCACCGTCGGCGCGAATGGCGCCTGCCGCGGAAACATCTTGGCCTGCTGCGGCGTCAGATTGCCCTTGCGCAGATTGCACGGCGAGCAGGCCGCGACGACATTTTCCCAGGTGGTCTGGCCGCCTTTGCTGCGCGGGATGATGTGGTCGAAGGTCAGGTCGTCATGCGCATGACAATACTGGCAGACGAAGCGGTCGCGCAGGAAGACGTTGAAGCGGGTGAAGGCGGGATGCGTGGTCGGCTTGACGAAGGATTTTAGCGACACCACGCTCGGGAGCTGCATCTCGAAAGTCGGGCTGTGCACCGCGCGGTCGTAATGCTCGACGATATTGACGCGTTCGAGGAACACCGCCTTGATCGCGTCCTGCCACGACCAGAGAGACAGCGGATAGTAGCTCAGCGGCCGGAAGTCCGCGTTCAGCACCAGTACCGGCCAACCGCCCTGCGAGACATGTGCGTTCAAGTAACGCTCCTGACCCCCATGTTAGCTGCGAAGCAGCATGTGCCCTGCATACTACAGGCAGCGTGACGGGATTGTGAAGAGCGTTCCGGGACTTATCCGACGCCGTCACCGTTCCGCCCCGATTTGCATCGGGGCCGTGAAGACCGCTAAATCGCGACCTACGGGCATTGTTCAGCGCTGGCGGACCCCCAGAAATGGTCACCCCTTCACGTTATCTTGAGGCTCCGCGCCGGTTGCGGGCGTTTGTTCGCGCCCATGAGACGAGCCTGGTGGTCCTGGCAGCGATGATCGGAACCATTGGCGGCCTGGTGGTGCTGGTGATGAGCGTGGCGGTGGCTGCCCTGCACGCGCTGCTGTTCAACATCAGCATGACGGAGCGGCTTTCCAGCCAGCCTGATATCGAGACGCTGCGCGCCGTAGTGGTTCCAAGTCTCGGCGGCTTGGTGCTGGGCGCAGCCCTCCTGCTGTTGCTGCGCTGGCGGCCCGCGCGCGAGATCGATCCGATCGAAGCCAACGCCCTGCATGGCGGGCGGATGTCGTTTCGCGGCAGTGTCATCGTGGCCCTGCAGACCACCTGGTCCAGCGGGTTTGGGGCATCGGTCGGCCTTGAAGCAGGATATACACAGCTTGCGAGCGGCCTTGCCGCTTCGTTCGGCCGCGGATTTCACCTGCGCCGCGTCGACCAGCGCATCATGGTCGGTTGCGGGGCGGCGGCTGCGATCTCCGGTGCGTTCGGCGCCCCGCTCGCCGGCGCCTTCTATGCCTTCGAGCTTGTGATCGGAGGCTATACGCCGGCGAGCCTCGCGCCGGTCGGCGTCGCCGCCGTGGCGGGTTACTTCGTCACCCATGGATTTGCGGCGCTGTCGCTCGGCATCAGCATCGGCCCGGTCGGGGACGTGGTCGGGCGCGATCTTGCCGTTGCCGCGCTGCTCGGGGTCTGGCCGCGCTGTTTGGCATCCTCATCATGCGCGGCGTGGCATTGTGCGAAACGGGGCTTGCGAAGATCCGCCTCTGGCCGCCGCTTCGCCCGGCACTCGGCGGCCTCGCGGTCGGTCTGCTTGCGCTGGTGACACCGCAGGTGATGTCTTCGGGTCACGGCGCGCTGCATTTTTCGGGCCTCGTATCGATGCCATTGCAGATCATCGCCGGCGTCTTCGTCCTGAAAGCGCTGGCCTCGATTGTCTCGCTCGGCTCCGGCTTCCGCGGCGGATTATTCTTCGCCACGCTGTTCATGGGCGCGCTTGGCGGCCGCCTGTTCGCCGGCGGCGTCGATCTGGTCTGGCCGGGTCTCGGCCTCGATCCGAATGTCTATGCGGTGATCGGCATGAGCGCGCTGTCGGCGTCGGTGATTGGCGGTCCCTTGACGATGTCGTTCATCGCGCTGGAATCGACCGGCAATCTCTGGCTGACCACGGCGGTGCTGGTCGCGGTCATCATCTCGACCATGATCACGCGGGAACTGTTCGGCTACTCCTTCGCCACCTGGCGATTTCATCTGCGCGGCGAAACCATCCGCAGCGCTGCCGATGTCGGCTGGATCCGCGATCTCACGGTCCAACGCCTGATGCGGCCGGATGTCGCCACGGTCGACGCCGGTATCGGGATCGAGGACTTCAGGGCGAAATTTCCGCTGGGGTCGAAGACGCAGGTCGTCGCGGTCGATGCTGCGGGGCGCTATGTCGGGCTGGCGGTGGTGGCCGAAGCGCACGCACCTGACATCGATGCCGCCCACGGCCTCCTTGGCATCCTGCATCATCGGGAGGTTGTACTGCACCCGGTCATGAACATTCAGGAAGCCATCACGGTCTTCGACGCCGCCGAAGCGGAATCGCTGGCGGTCGTCGAGGCCGATGGCGAACACCGGCCTGTCGGGATTCTCACGGAGGCCCATGCCATGAGGCGCTACGCAGAAGAATCCGACAAACGCAGGCGCGAGGCGATCGGCGAGGTCTGAGCGCCATGGCGCTCAAGCGACGCGCCACGCGGGTGTCTACGGTTTGGCAGCGCTGGTAACGAGCTTCAGGCCCAGACCGAACATGACCGCGCCGGCCGCGCGATCGACCCAGGATTTGTACGACAGATAGGCCCGTTGCGGCCCTGCCGACGAGAAGAGAACGGCGACGAGCGCATACCAGGCGGACTCCACGAAAAACACCGCCGCAAGCAGCGCGGCGGCGAACCCCATAGAGAAGGATGCCGGGAGGAAAGCCGCGAACACGCTCGCATAGACGATGGCCGTCTTCGGGTTGCTGACTTGCGTGGTGAAGCCCAACCAGAACGCGCGCAGCGGCCGGGAGCCGTTCTCGCTGCCGCCAGCGACCATCGCAACAGGCTGCCGCGCCGATCTGAAGATCAGAAAGCCGAGGTAGCAAAGATACAGACCGCCCAGCACTTTGAGCACCGCATAGAGCGCCGGTACGGCCAGCAGGACGCTCTGCAACCCGAGCAGCGCCGCCGCGCCGAACAAGGCGCCGCCTGCGCCCATGCCCAGTGCCGTGGCAAGCGCCCGGATTCGGCTGGAGGCGACAGCCACGCGCGCCACCATCACGAAGCTGGGTCCGGGGCTGATCACGCCCACGCTGAGCCCGGCGACGATGCTGGCGAGCACGGCAAGTTCTTGCATCTGGCAATTCTCCGGGTTGGCTATGTAACGCTACTACTCTGTGTGCGGCGGAGCTTCAACCGCCCAGCTCGGATCGGCGCCGAACGGGTGATCCATGAAGAACACCCACGTGCCGTCGGGCAGCCGGCGGTGCACTTCCATGCCGTGGTGATGCACTTCGGTCGGCTTGCCCCGTTCATCGGTACCCTTGATCAGCCATTGTGAACGCGTCATGGCGAAATCGCCGGAGACCGTGGTGTGATGCGTCACGACATCCATATGCGGCTTCAAGCCGACATAGGCCGCCATCGTCTTGCGGATGCCGTCGGCGCCGCGCGCGACGGTGCTGCCGCCATGGACCTCGTCGACCTGAACGATCGAGGCGTCGGGGTGGTACATCGCCGCCGCCGCGTCAACGTCCTGCGCGTTGAACGCGCGCGCCAGCCAGAGATTGCAAAGTTCCGGGGATGGAGCGCCCATGTCTCGGACTCCCTTGTCGAAGGTTGATTGATCGCCGTCATGAGGTTGCGGTTTCACGCCTCGCTGTAACGCCGGAATGCTGTCGTTCCTGTTCCTCATCTCGCTTCTGTTGCTCGAGATAACGTCTGGCAGAACGGAAAGCACATTGGAATTCCGCCAGCGTCACTTGCGAAACTGCAAGCCCTTCCTAGCTGTGCAGCCATGGAGGATTGGAACGAGCCCCAACTCGTGTTGGCGGTGCACCGCGCAAGCAGCCTCACCGGCGCCGCCAAAGCGCTGGATATCGATCACTCGACCGCGTTTCGGCGCCTGAATGCCCTTGAAACGCGGCTCGGCGTTCGCCTGTTCGAGCGCCATCCGGGCGGCGCGTACCAGGCGACGCCGGCGGGTGAGCGGATGGCGGCAGCGGCCGAGCGGATGGAAGACGAGGCGCTCGCCATCGGCCGCGACATTGCCGGTCGCGATCACCGTCTCTCCGGCCGCCTGCGCGTCACCTCCTCGGAGACGCTGGCCTATCGAAAGCTGACCGGCCATCTCGCAGCATTCCGGCAAATCCATCCCGGCATCGTCGTCGAACTCGTGATCGACAACCGCGTTCTCAACCTCTCGCGCCGCGAAGCCGACATCGCGCTTCGCCCGATGCGGCCGAAGGAGGGCGACCTCTGGGGCCGCAAGCTCGCCGATGTCGCATGGACCGTCTACGGCGCGACCAGCTATCTCGATGAAAGGGGCGGGGGCGTGTCATCTCCCGAAGATCTCGCCCGTCACGCCCTGATCGGATGGGAAGAAGCCGCTGTGGGCATCATGGCGGCCGATTGGCTCAATCGAACGATGCCGGGCGACGCCTTCGTCTACCGGACCAACAGCCTCGTCAATCAGTTCATTGCCGCGAAGGCCGGCATCGGTCTGGCACTGCTTCCCTGCTATCTCGGCGACGAGGATGGCGATCTCGCCCGCGCGCTGCCGGAGCCGGTGGCGGATCTGGTCGGCGAATTGTGGATCGTTACCCATGCCGATCTGAAGAAGACGGCGCGCGTGCGTGCCTTCTTCGATCTTGTCGGCGAGGGCCTCGCCCGCGAGCACAGGCTGTTTGACGGGCGAGGCCGTTCCCGCCTTTCACCGGTCTAGATCTTCTCCAGCTTCTGCAGGCAGCGCGTCGCGCCAACTTCCGGCGGCATCGGCGTATCCGGAAAGCTGGTCTTCCAGTCGGTGACGCCGACTTCGCCGATATAGATATCGCCTTTCGAATCCAGTGCGATGCCGTGGGGCGCGAGGAATTTGCCGGCCTCCAGCCCCGGGCCGTTCTCGCCGCCGAGCCGGGCGATGCGCTTGCCTTTGGAATCGACGATCGAAAGCCTCGGGCCGAGGTTGGGCACCTTGCGATTGACCGCCATGCCGGGACCGAGTTCGCCGACGATGAAATTCGGCTGCTTGCCGCCGCAGCAGCACAGCGCGCATGGCCGGTGCAGAAAATTCCACTGCGTCTCGTATTTGCCGTTGCCGTCGAACACCTGCACGCGGTGGTTCTCGCGGTCGGCGACATAGACCCAGCCATCGGAATCGGTTGCGATGTTGTGGACGATGTTGAACTGGCCGGGATCGGTGCCGGGCTCGCCCCAGCTCTTCAGGAGCTTGCCGTCAGGCGAATATTTGTGGACGCGGGCATTGCCGTAACCGTCGGAGACGTAGATTTCGCCCTTCGGCGATAGCGCGGTGTGGGTGCAGCGGTGAAACGGCTCGCCGCTCATGAACGGCGCCGGCTTGTTCGGGATGCCGATGGTCAGCAGCACCTTGCCCTCGGTCGTGCACTTGCGCACGGTGTGATCGCCGTCGTCGGTGCAATAGAGATTGTCGTCGGCATCGATGTGCAGGCCGTGGGCGCGATTGAACAGGCCTTCGCCCCAGCTCGTGATGAAGTTACCCTCGCGGTCCAGCATCACCATCGGATGGTCGCCGCGGTTGAAGACGTAGATGCGGTCCTTGCTGTCGACGGCGACGGAGGCGACGTCGGTCAGGCGCCAGCCGTCCGGCAGCTTCGCCCAGTTTTCCACCACACGGTAACGGTGCTCGCCCGAGCCGAGAATTGCCGGCATGCGTTTCTCCCCATCTGATGTTTGTTGACCGGGAGTGTTGCAGAGACCTGTCCGAAGCACGAGAGGGATTTGCGCATGGCACATCTCCAGGACAAAGCGTTTTCGAGCGAAGTGGATTCCGGTTCGCGTGAAGAAAACGCGTCAAAACAAAAGACTAGCTGCCCATATCCTCCGCCGCGATGAAGCAAACTGCCGCGAGCGCCGCGATACGTAACGTCAGCCGCAGCGTCAGGTCGATGGCGGGCGCCGGGCTCACCACGGAGTTGGATGCCGCCTGTCGCAGCTTCCTCCCCAAGCTTCCTTCCGATGGCTTCGAATATTGCGGCAAATTTAGTTGGGAAGAAAGCGAGGCAGGATAAGATCGGACATTTCATCCGGCTGATCCAGGGAAAGCGGCTGTTTCGGCAGGGCTATGGATCGGGCGGTATCGCGGCGAGTAAGGCAGCAGTTCCGAGGTGATCCCATGCGCACCATCGCCCTTGTCCTCGCTCCGGCCATCGTGCTTGCAGCGCTCGCGGCGGCGGGGGCCGCCGAGACGGCCGCGCCGCCTCCGGTCAAGATTGCGGTGTTTCCGTTTGAACTGGAGGATTTCAGCGCCGGGGCCACCTACGTTCCGCCTGACGACATCGACCGCGAGCAATTGCGGCTTTCGACGGAGGAAGCGCGTCGGCTGATCGCGGCATCGGGGCGCTACCAACTGGTCGACGTCAGCGCTGTGAACGACGAGGCGGCGAAAGCAGGCAAGTTGCGGGAGTGCGACGGCTGTGACGCCAGGATCGCCGCGGGCCTTGGCGCCGATCAGTCGATGATCGGAATCGTCACCCGCATCACCCGGACGGAATACGCCGTGACCTACAGGATTCGCGATGCCCGGTCTGGGGCGCTCGTGGATGTCAAGCAGACCGATCTGCGCATGGGCGCCAACGTGGCCTGGAGCCGCGGGGCGCGCTGGCTGATCGAGCGCCGCCTGCTGGAGCAGTGAATAGCGCAGCCGAAAGGAATCATTTGCAATGGAAAAGCTGATGAAGTTGCGGATCATTAGCCTCGCTTTGGCTGCTGCTATTGTCTCCGCCTGTCCTGTCCGGCACGGCCATGCGCAGGCGCCGACGCTCGTGCTCGCCGTCGCCGAAATCTATTATGTCGACACCTCGGGTGAGGTGATCGACCAAAGCGCCGACCATCGCCGGCGGCTGCGTGAATTCGAAGCCGCGTTGCGCAGCGATCTGGCAGCGAGCGGAAAGATAGCGAATGCAGCGCTTGAATGTCCGCTAAACGCCTGCTCGGTGGGCGACATCCATGACGGTCAACTGCTGGGCAAGGCGAAGGAGGCCGGCGCCACCCATCTATTGATTGGCCGCTTTCACAAGATGAGCACGCTGGTACAGCAGGCGAAATTCGACGTCATCGACGTGAAAGCGCGGAAAGTCGTGTTCGCTCGCTACATCAGCTTCCGCGGCGATAACGACGCGGCCTGGCAGCGGGCGGAATCCTTCCTTGCCCGGCAAATCCTCGATCACGGCGAATGGTGAGCGTCAGCGCGGCAACAATCCTTCCTCGATCGCCTTGATCTGCAGCGCCAGATGCTTCGAGCCGATGCGGCATTGCGCCAGGCCGCCGGCGATCAGCCAGAGGCCCGGTTGGCCCGTGCGCGTGTACATATTGCGCAGTTCCTGTTCCTCGCCAAAGCCCCAGATGGTGCCGACGCGAGCGGCCACCGTCTCGCCGAACAGTTTTCGAACCAGCTCTTCCTGACGCTTGTAGCCGGTCGCCAGCACAACGAGATCGGCGGCGACGGTCTCGCCGTCCTTCATCTTTGCGCCAGCGGTCGTGAAGGTGGCGAGTTCGGCGAACTGCTTCAGCGCGATGTCGCCTTTGACGATCAGATCGGAGCAGCCAACATTGAAATAATAGCCGCCGCCGCGGGTAAGGTATTTGAATTGCCAACCGGTATTGTCTTCGCCGAAATCGAGCTTGAAGCCGACGCGCTCAAGGCCGTCGAGCAGTTCCTGATCGAGCGCCCTGGATTTTTCCGCCGTGAGCGCATGGCTCCTGCGCGCGAGCTTCAGCGGCATCGAGGTCGCGATCAGGTCGTTATCCTCCAGCGTGCCTTCATTGTACGGCGCGTAGACCAGTTGCGCTGACGGCTCGATGCTGACGACCAGTGTGGAGGAACGCTGGAACAGCGTCACCTCGGCGCCGCTGGAATGCAGATCCTGCGCGATATCATGGCCGCTATTGCCGGTGCCGATCACGATGGCGCGCTTGCCCTTCCAGTTCTCGCCGTCGTCATACTGGCTGGAGTGCATCACCTTGCCGGCGAAATCCTTCAGTCCCGCGATATCGGGCACGCTCGGGATGCCGCTGACGCCGGTCGCCAGCACGACATGGCGCGGATGCATGATGCGCTTGCCGCCGTCAGCCTGGCGCAGCGTCACTGTCCAGCGGCCTTGCTTCTCATCGTAGCTGCCACCCTCGAATTCGGTCCCGGTCCAGAAATTCAGCTCCATGGCCTCGACATAGGCTTCGAACCAGTTGGCGAGCTTGTCCTTTGGAATGTAGGTCGGCCAGTTCGGCGGGAAGTGCAGATAGGGCAGGTGGTTGACCTGCACCTGGTTGTGCAGCGTCAGCGCGTGATATCGCTTGCGCCAATTGTCGCCGATGCGCTTTTCGCGATCGACGATCAGCGTGTCGACGTTCAACTGCTTCAAGCGCGCGGCGATCGAGAGCCCGGATTGGCCGCCGCCGATCACGAGCACGGTGGGATCGCGATCGGCATAGTCGGCCGAGACCTTGCGCAGATCGAGCCAGTTCGGCCCGCGGAAATCGCGCGAATAGGCGTTGCCGCGCGGGCGATTGACGCCGAGCTGTTCCTCAAACCCCTTGAGCTCGCCGAGCTCGGTCAGCAGCGTCCAGGCTTTCAGCCGGTTGCCGTCGTCCGCATCCGGGATCAGGCGGATGATGCCGCTGCCGCGTCCGACCTTGGTTTCAAACTTGAAGATCGCCTCAATGGCGTTGGTGCCCGCGCGCATCACCTTGCGCGGCGCAGCGCGGCCTGAGGCGATGGCAAAGCCGCTGGGAGCCATGTTGCGAGCCAGCGGCGGCAGCGCCTTCAGTATCGCATCCCTGCCGTTCAGCGTCTGGATGTTCCAGCTCAGCGCCAGCACGTCACGCCAATAGCTGTCAGGATGAAACAGCTGATACAGCAGGGCTTCGTCGGGCTTTGCGAGCGCTTCCTCGAACTGCGCAAGCCAAGTGTCGGCGGCTACCGAACTGTCGTCCGTCCTGTCGAGCATGGGCGCTTCCCATCACCGGCCGTCTTCGCGGCGTTTCGTGTCGGCAAAGCCTATACCCATTTGAGGCCGAGCAGGAAGGGCGGGAGGAGATGCCGCCTATTCCAAGAGAGATAGGATCAGCCCCTGATCCGGCGGCACGCGGCCGTTGAGGGTGTCGAGATAGGCGCGCTGAACCGCCGCAGGCCCACGGTGCTCGATCACTTTCACCCATTGGTCGAGCCTCGGGACAAAGCCTGACCATGCGGCGCCAAACCGCATGTCGACGCCGCCCGGTCCCCATTCCTTGGCGCGCTTGCGGATTTGGTCCGGGGCGAAGAAAAACTGGGGCTTGGCACCCGGCAGGACCTGCGCCGCGTCATCGGGCGATGACTTGCGATGCGTGAGGCCAATGATGCCGCTGTATTTCATCTGCTCGCCGAAGTGCTGGTGCAGCGCCGCGCGCAACGGCGTGTTGCCGGCCATGTCGACATAGGCGACCGCGGAATTCGTCGGCAGCGAGGTTATGCTGTCGTAGGTTACGACCTCGTCGTAGCAGCCGAGCGATTTGACGAAGGACGTATTGCCCGCCGAGGTCAGGCCGATCACCTTGATGCCGTTTCCCCTCGCATGCAGCAGATGCGCAAGCCCGTAGGCGGTCTTGCTGGAAGCCGAGGACAGCATCACGCCTTTGGCGCCGTAGAATTCATTTTCGGCGAGAAAGTCATCGACCAGGAAGGACAGCATGAACAGCGGCCGCAGCAGCGCCTGATAGTCGCCCTGCTTGCCAACAAACGGCGGATCGCCGCTGACACGCCTATAGGCATTATAGACCGGCGCCACCCCTTGCCGGTGCGCGGCGGCGTCGCGTAGCCAAATCTTGGAGACATCGGCGGCCTCGATGACGAGATGCGTCGCCATTGGGAAATAGCCGAACAGTGTCTCGCCTGCGGCAATGCCCGGATGCTTTGAAGCGATCACTTCGCCGAGCCCCCACACCGGAACGTTGCCGAATCCTCCGGGCGCCGGAAACAATTGCCAATATTTGAGATGATCGCCCATCACGGCATAGGTGATATTATTGGCGGTGAAGGCAAAGCGCGTCACCCTCACCAGCAGCGCCTCGTCAGGCAGCGCGGCCGCATCTGGCAGTTGCGTTTCGATCACCTTGCATTGCTGCAGATCGTTGCGGGCGACGACGAAGTCGGTGGCGTGCATGAGTTCGCTCCCTGCGCTTCACATGCAGCAATCTTTGCGCCGACCGATGACCGTTTTGCAACAGCAATGATGTTTAAAACGCTGTTCGGATCAGGTACGGGAATGCCTCCACCGTCATTGCGAGCGAAGCGAAGCAATCCACTCTCCGCACGGGGAGAGATGGATTGCTTCGTCGCTTCGCTCCTCGCAATGACGCGGAGGGTACGAAGCGTGGCCTCTCACACAATCGCGCGCAATTTGCCTTCAGTATAAAGATCCCGCAGCTTGCGCTTGAAAATCTTGCCGGTGGCTTCGCGCGGCATGGCGTCCATGAACACAATATCCTTCGGCACCTTGAAGTTCGCCAGCTTGCCGCGCAGAAACTCCTGCACCATGGCCGGGGAGAGCTTCGCATCCGCCTCCGGCTCGATGCAGGCGAACAGCCGCTCGCCGAATTCGTCGTCGGGGACACCGAACACGGCGCAGTCGCGCACGCCGTCCATGCCGATCAGCGCGTTCTCGATCTCCGCCGGATAGATGTTGACACCGCCTGATATCACCATGTCGCGCTTGCGGTCGCACAGAAACAGGTAGCCGTCCTTGTCGAGATAGCCGACGTCGCCGACGCTGACGAGCCCTTCGCGGCCGGCTTCGGCCCGCGCCTCGGCCTTGCCGTGATAGTCGAAATCCGGGACGGACACTTGCCGCATGAAGATTTCGCCGGGTTCATCGACGTCGCAGAGCGAGCCGTCGGGCCGGAAGATTTTGACGATGCCGCCCTCGATGGCGCGGCCGACGGTGCCGGGTTTTGCCAGCGCCTCCTTAGCGGAATGCCACACCGGAATGCCGGTTTCGGTCGAGCCGAAATATTCGTTGATGACCGGCCCCCACCAATCGATCATGGCGCGCTTGACCTGCGGCGGGCAGGGCGCCGCACCGTGTACGATGAAGCGCAGCGATGACAGATCGTAACGCTGCCTGATTTCATCCGGCAGCCGCAGCAGGCGGACGAACATCGTCGGCACCATATGCATGTGGGTGACGCGGTGGCGCTCGATCAGTTGCAGCATGTCCTCGGGATCAAAGCGCGGCTCGAGCACAATGGTGCAGCCGCTGCGGAACGCCAGCATGCCGTAGGAATTCGGCGCCGAATGGTACATCGGACCGTTCATCAGGATGATCTGGTCCTCGTTCGGCTTGACGCCATAGGCAATGCCGCCGACGCGGGCGGACGCCGCGACCTGCTCCGGCGCCATCGGCTTGCGCCGGACGCCCTTGGGCAGGCCTGTCGTGCCTGAGGTATAGAACATCGGCGCGCTGCCGATCGGCGGTTCCTGCGACGGCGCATGCGTGTCGCGCCAGCGGTCCCAATCGGTCATGCCGTCGGGGACTTGCGTCAGCGCAGGCGCGACGTTGAACGCTGCGGCGATTTCAGGCGGCGTCGCCACAACGAGAAGCCTGATATCGGCGGGCAGGCCGTCCCTGATCTGCGGCAGCACGTCAGCATGGCAGACCAGGATTTTGGCGCCGCTATCGGCCAGGATGTAGGCGACTTCCTCGGCCTTCAGATGCCAGTTGATCGGCACCACCGGGCTGCCCAGCGCGGCCGCCGCGCCGGAGACCTCGAAGAACGCAAAATCGTTGCGCAGCATCATGCCGACGGGCGTGCCGCCGCTGATGCCGAGCGCCCGAAAGCCCGTCGCCGCCCGCGCGATGCGGGCGTGGATTTCGGGATAGCTGATCTGGCGTTCGCCGCCGATGATCATGGCAGACTTCTCCAATTCTTACGGTTCCTGGTCTTCGATCAGATCGCCGAAGCCGACCCAGCTCTTGCCGTCGAAGCGCTGCATCCGGAGTTGCTGGAACAGCAAATAGTCGTCGGGGCCGGTGGTCACGGTGATTCCGGGCAGCAGCAGCGGCAGCGAGACCTTGTTCAGCGAGGTCGCCTTTTTCAAGACGTTAGCACGGCTCAGATCGTCGCCGCACGCGCGCAGCACGTGCGCCAGCAACGTCAGGCTGGTGTAGCCGCTGGCGTAGGTGGTGTCGTGCGGGTCGGCCGAAGGCATGTACTGCTTCATGAAGGCGAAATACTCCTTCACGTCGGCATCGTCGGCCCATTGCGGATCGTTGATGTTCTTCAGATAGGCCGCGGAAACCAGTCCGGTCGCGTTCTCCAGCCCTGCGGGCGTCAGAATCGTCGCGATCGAGGTCACAGAAGTGGGCACCAGGAACAAGTCTGGCTTGAAGCCCATCTCGGCGCTGCGGCGGATCATCTGCGAGCCGAACTTGCCGATCGCGACGCCGAAGAACGTGTTGGCGCCGGAAGCCTTCAGCGTGGCGAGTTGCGAATCGATCGTCGGCTGCGTGGCCTCGTAGACCGCCTCGGCCACGATCATGCTGGCCGCCTTGTCGCCGAGGCCGCGCTTGAATGCGGAAACATAGTCACGGCCGAAATCGTCGTTCTGCGACAGGATCGCAATCTTCGCGTCGGGCTTGGTGCGCAGCACGTGCTTGGCATAGATGACGCCTTCAGAATGGTAAGAGGCCATCCCGCCCATCGTCCACGGGAAATGCTTCGGATCGGCCCACTTGCTGGCGCCGGTGGTGATGAAGAGCTGCGGCACCTTCTTGCCGTTCAGGTAGCGGTGGACCGCGCTGTTGGTCGCCGTGCCGAGCGAGCCGAACACCAGCAGCACCTCGTCCTGCTCGACCAGCCGTCGGGTCTGCTCGACGGTCTTGGGCGGCGAATAGGCGTCGTCGAGGCTGTGCAGCTTGAGTTCGCGGCCGCTGATACCGCCTTCGGCATTCACCTTGTCGAAATAGGCCTGGGCAACCTTGCCGAGACCGGAGTAGCTCGACAGCGGACCGCTGTAAGGCATGGTCTGCCCGATCAGGATCTCGTTGGCGGTAACCCCGTTTTCGGCGCGGGCCGTGCCGCCCACAAGCGCCAGCAGCCCGGCGCAGCACATCGCGATGGCTCTCATCATCTCACTCCCTGTTCTGTTTGGTTGTTTGTTGAAGCCGGCGTGGCTTACGCACGCGCGCGCTTGAGGAAGTCGCCGCTGGCGTCCGCGAATTCGGCCTTCAATCGCTCCACCAGTTCGGCCACCGGCGGCGCGTCCGCGATCTGCCCGATGCCCTGACCGGAGCCCCAGATGTCGCGCCACGCCTTGGCCTTGGTGTTGCCGCCGGAGCCGAAATTCATCTTCGACTTGTCGCTGAGCGGCAGATTGTCGGGATCGAGGCCCGCGGCCACGATCGAGGGGCCGAGATAATTGCCATGCACGCCGGTGAACAGGTTCGAATAGACGATGTCGTGCGCGGCGTGCTCGACCAGCGCGGCCTTGTAGGCCGGGTCGGCATTGGCTTCTGCGGTCGCGATGAAGCGCGTGCCCATATAGGCCGCATCAGCCCCGAGCGCGAGCGCCGAGGCAATGCTCCAGCCGTCCGAGATCGCGCCAGACAACAGCACGGTGCCCCTGAACCACTGCTTCACCTCGCGCAGCAGCGCGAACGGCGACAGCGTGCCGGCATGGCCGCCGGCGCCGGCGCAAACCAGGATCAGGCCGTCGACGCCATGTTCGGCCGCCTTGCGTGCATGCTTGACGTTGATCACGTCGTGGAACACGACGCCGCCATAGGAATGCGCGGCCTCGACGATTTCGACCGGCGGGCGCAGCGAGGTGATGATGATCGGAACCTGGTGCTTCACACAGGTTTCCATGTCCTTCATCAGCCGGTCGTTGGAGGCGTGGCAGATCTGGTTGACCGCGTAGGGCGCGACCTTCTTCTCCGGATGCTGCGCCTTGTACTCGCCGAGCTCGGTCTCGATGCGGGTCAGCCATTCGTCGAGCTTCTCGACCGGCCGCGCATTCAGCGCCGGGAACGAGCCGACGATGCCGGCCTTGCACTGGGCGATCACGAGCTCGGGCCCGGAGACGATGAACAGCGGCGAGCCAACCACGGGCAGTTCGAGCGAATTGGCAAGCGAAGCAGGCAACGGCATTCGGTCTCTCCCTTGCAACGCCAAGCCGGCGGTGCCGGGATGCGTCGATTGATGTTGATTTGAGAGCGTCGGGCCGGGCGGTGCCGCGGGCCGGGGCGCTGTTTATTGGGACCATTATAGGGCTGGACGACACGCTCCGGCCGTTCAATATTGAACAGGCGATCAGTCAGGAATGAACAGAGCGCCGAAGAACGAGGAGCCGATGGACTGGCACCTGTGCAAGACCTTCGTCGCCGTGGCCGAGACCCGCAGCTTCGCGGCGGCGGCGCGCCGGTTGCGTTCCAGTCATCCGACGGTGGGGCGCAAGATCGCCGAACTGGAAGGCCAGCTCGGCATTCCCCTGTTCGCGCGCTCCAACGAAGGCCTTTCGCTGACCTCGCACGGACAGAAATTTCGCGAGCATGTCGATGCGATGGCGGCGGCGGCGTTGCGCGCCGAGGCCGCGGTCTCGGCGGCCGGCGCGCAGGCCCGCGGCGCGGTCAAGCTGTCGATCGGCGCGACGCTGGCCTCGCATTGGCTGATGCCGCGGCTCGGACCGTTCCTGCGCAAGCACGACCATATCCAGCTCGAAATCATCACCCATCCGTATCCGGCCAGCGTTCGTCGTCGCGAGGCCGACGTCGTGCTGCGGCCGGTGGACAGCGGTGAAGAGAATTTGATCGGCCGCAAGATCGGCCGGCTCGGCACCGGCTTCTACGCCTCGCGCGATTACGCGGCGCTGCGGCGCCTTCCCGAACGGCGCGACGAATGGAAGGGCCACAGCGTCATCGGCTTCGCCGACCGGCTGTCCAACGAGCGGCTGGCGCGCTGGAGCGACGCGATTACCAAACAAGGCTCGATGGTGATGCGCTGCTCCTCGCAGGGCGACATGCTCGCTGCTGCCCGCGCGGGCTTGGGAATATCAACGCTGTCCTGCTTCGTCGCCGCCGCCTATCCCGAACTCGTTCGCGTCGCGCCGCAGAAACTCGTCAGCGTCGCCGATCTCTGGCTGCTGGCGCATCCCGATCTCGTCGATCTCCCCGCGGTGCGCGCGGTGATCGATTTCGTCACGGTTTCCGCGCGCGAGGACCGGGTGAAGTTACGTGGGTAGAGGCGGGATGAGACCGAGGCGCCGGCGCGTAGCAACGAGCGGCCCAATTCTACATTGCATGGGGTTGTTTTCGAGATTTTGTGTCCAGGCGCCGTCGGGAGACGCGTGGCCTACTTCGCCAGCACGCCCTCGCGCTTCTTCAGCACGCGATAGTAACTCCACCACAGATGCGCCGCGGCGCCGCGTAAGGGACGCCACGGCTCTGCCAGCGGGGCCATCTGCTTGGCGGTCGGGCGGGCCTGCAGGCCGAGGCCGGCTTTGACCGCTTCCTGTATGGCGATATCGCCGGCCGGCCAGGCATCGCCATGGCCGAGGCAGAACAGCAGATAGACGTCGGCGGTCCACGGCCCGATGCCGTGCAGCGCGATCAGGGTATGATGCGCGGCGTCCGCATCTTCCTCGGCCAGCACCTCGAGGTTCAGCCGTTCGGCCGCGAGCTCGCGCGCGATGTTCTTCAGGGTCTTGATCTTGGCGGCCGACAGCCCGAGACGGCCGAGGCGGTCGGCGCGGGCCTTGCCGATGGCGTGATGATCGAACGGATCGAAGGCCGCCGTCAGCCGCGCCCAGATCGCGCCGGCGCTGGCGGTAGATAATTGCTGCCCGCACACGATCGCCGCCAGCCCGGCAAATCCCGGCTCGCGCTGCCGCAGCGCCGGCATGCCGGTCAGCTCGAAAATCGGCTTCAGCCGTACATCCTGCTTGATCAGTGCGTGGACGGCGTCTTCGAGATCGGACTGGCTGTTGAGGTGGATGGTCATTGCCCCTTAAAACCACCATGTCCCGCGAAAGAGATCAATGCCGCCACCCGTTTTCCGATTTGCACCCAGTCCGAACGGCTACCTCCATCTCGGCCACGCCTATTCGGCGCTGCTGAATTTCGATCTCGCCCGCGCCAGCGGCGGCCGGTTCCTGCTGCGGATCGAGGATATCGATGCCACAAGATGCCGGCCGGAATTCGAGGCGGCGATCTACGAAGACCTGGCCTGGCTCGGGATTTCCTGGGAAACGCCGGTGCGGTGGCAATCGGAACATTTTTCGCGCTATCGCGAGGCGGTCGAAACATTGGCAGGCCTGGGCCTGATCTATCGGAGCTTCGAGAGCCGCGCCGAAATCGCCCGTCTGGTCGCCCAGCGCGAAGCCGTCGCGCCCTGGCCGCGCGATCCCGACGGCGCGCCGCTCTATCCGGGCGACGCGAAATCGCTGCCGCCGGACGAGCGCAGCCGGCTGATCGGGGAGGGCATGCCTTACGCGCTGCGCCTCGACATGCCAAAAGCGCTGGCGCGCACCGAGGAACTGGCCTGGCATGAAGCCGGCGCAGGCCCTGGCGGCGAGAGCGGCGTCGTCGCCGCCCATCCCGAGGCGTGGGGCGATGTCATCCTGGCGCGCAAGGAGACGCCGACCAGCTATCATTTGTCCGTCGTGATCGACGACGCCCTGCAGGGCGTTACGGATGTGGTGCGCGGTCAGGACCTGTTCTGGTCGACCAGCGTGCATCTCTTGTTGCAGCGGCTGCTCGGTATTCCGCAACCGGCCTATCGGCATCATCGGCTCGTTGCCGATTCGTCGGGGCAAAAGCTGTCGAAATCGACCGCGGCCACCGGCTTGCGCGAATTGCGGGGGCAGGGCGCCACGCCGGCCGAGATCAGGCGCATCGTCGGATTGCCGGAATAGTCCGTACTTCTACTGGGGGTTGCTGCAAAGGTCTCCGTGACTTTGCCCTCGTTCGCGTGCCATGCTGGTCGCGGCAGAGGAAGGGGGATCATGGCGGCAAAGCGGCGCTCACCAGGCACCACGAGAACGGTCAAGAAGCGGCGCGCGAAGAAAAAACGCGTATCCAGCGCCGCGGCAAACATGCGCGGTGCGCGCAAGTCTGCCGTCGCCGCCTCCAGCATGGTCGAGACTGCGCTTGCCGCCTTCGCGCATGAGGTCCGCACGCCGCTCACGGGCATTCTGGCGATCAGCAATCTCCTGGCGACCTCGGAACTCGACAAGCGCGAACGGCGCTGGGTCGACACCATCAAGGCGGGCGCGGAACATCTGGCGAGCCTGGCAACCCTGTTCGTCGACGCCGCGCGCAGCGGCGGTCCCGGGCTCAAGGTCCGGCAGGACTTCTTCGACCTGCGCACGCTCGCCCGCAACGCCGGCGATTCGCTGACCGGGCGCGCGGCGGCGAAGGGCCTGCAGTCGTCGGTTGTCCTTTCCGAAAAACTTCCAGCATTTGCGATCGGCGACGCCGTCCGCCTGCGCGCCGCAGTGGAAAACCTGATCGACAACGCCGTGAAATTCACCGAACAGGGCAGCGTCGCGCTCCAGGTCACGCCCGGGCGCGCCCCAAAAGGTCGGGTCGCGGTCTCGTTCGCAGTCTCTGACAGCGGGATCGGTCTTACGCTGGGCGAAATCAAACGCCTGTTCCGGCCGTTTTCGCAGGCCAATGTTTCCATCGCGTCGCGTTTCGGCGGCGCCGGGCTCGGCCTGTCGTCGGTCAAGCAATTGGCGCGCGCCATGGGCGGGGACGTCACGGTGACGCCACGGCGCGGCGGCGGCACCACCTTCACCCTCAATGTGGTGATGTCATCCTCAGACGACGCCATGACGGCGGCGCCCGGCAGCAACGGTGAGGGATCGATCGATTCGCCGCGGCCGCTGCGCCTGCTCAGCGTCGAAGACAATCCGTTCGGCCGCGTCGTTCTCAATTCGATCCTGACCGAACTCGGTCACCAGGCCGAGTTCATCGGCCAGGGCGAGGCGGCGCCCGAGCGGCTCGCGCAAGGCGCATTCGATGCGGTGCTGATGGACATGGTGCTGCCGGGGATCGACGGCGTCGAGGCGATCAGGCGCATTCGCGCGCTCTCGGCGCCGCTCGGGCGCATTCCGATCATCGGCATATCCGGCCGCGGCGAGGACGAGGCGGCGTCGCGCGCCGCCGGCGCCGACATCTTCCTGGTCAAGCCTGTGTCCCCGCGCGCTTTGGCGACTGCGCTGCATGAAGCGACAGCCCCTTCGGCAATTGCGACTTCATGATCGCCGCATTCAGTTCGCCGCCAAAGACGAAAATCGCTGAAATGAAATACAGAAACACCAGCGCGATGATGACCGACGCGAGCCCCGCATACATCGTCACGTAGTTGCTGGCGAAGCGCGCCAGATACTGGCCGAACACGATGCCTGAGATCAGCGAGGCCACCATCGTAAACACGATGCCGGGAAGGATCTGCAGAAAGCGCCGCCGACCGCAGGGCAACCAGGCATGCAGCACGAACAGCGCCACTATCATCGCCGCGATCGTGATGCCGTAGCGGGCGAAAAACAGGATCCTTTCGTTGCTCTCGATGAAGAACGGAATGTGGCGGCGTGCCGTCTCCAGGATCAGCGGACCGAGCACGATCAGGAACGCCATCAACAGCGACGTGATGGCGGCGAGCAGCGTATAGCCGATCGATTCCAGCCGCAGCCAGTACCACGCCCGCGGCTCGACCACCGAATAGGCGCGGTTCAGCGCAACCCGCAGGGCCTCGACGCCGTTGGAGGCGAAATAGACCGCCAGCACCGCGCCGACGGTCAGGATGTCGCCGCGTGCGGTGGTCAGCACGTCGTGGATTTCGCCCGACAGCGCGTCCGCGACCTGCTGCGGCCAGGTCTGCAGCAACAGTCCGATAGCGCCGTCCGCGAGTTCCTTGGAGCCGAAAAAGCCGGCCAGCGCCGTCAGCACGATCAGGAACGGAAACAGCGCCATCAACATCGACAACGCGATATGGCTCGCGATCGCCCAGCCGTCATCGGCGAGGAACGTATAAAACGCCTCCATCACGACGAGGTAGACGTAGCGAATGAACCTCACATCTCACCTCGATCAGGATGCGGCGACGCGGTCCCAAAACTTGGGCTAGCATCTGATATTACTGGACTAAAGGCCAGACCGTCGAGCGGCTGTAGGAGGGCTGTGCGAGGGCTGTCAACGTGTGGAAGTCGGCGGTTCGCGGTGTTATGTAGCGCCGATGACATCCTTTCTGAGTTCGATCGTCCTTCCCATCGCGGTTGCGGCCGTGGCTATCGTGCTGCTGCTCGGCCTCATCAACATGATGCGGGGCGGCCCGCCGAGCCGTTCGCAGCATCTGATGCGGCTTCGTGTGTTGCTGCAGTTCGTCGCCATCGTCATCACCATGGTCGTGGTCTGGGCGATAGGCAGATAAAGGCGAGATAAGGGAGACAGGCCGATGGTCGTGCTCAACCGCATCTATACCAAGACCGGCGACGACGGCACCACCGCGCTCGGCACCGGTGAACGCCGCCCGAAATACGATCTGCGCATCAGTGCTTACGGCACCGTGGACGAAACCAATGCCGCCATCGGCGTGGTGCGGCTGCATCTCGGCAATTTCAGCGAACTCGATGCGATGCTGGGCCGGATCCAGAACGACCTGTTCGATCTCGGGGCCGACCTCGCGGTGCCCGCGCGCGAGGGTAAGGCCGAGCGCCTGAGGATGCTGGCAAGCCAGGTTGAACGGCTCGAGCGCGACATCGATGCGCTCAACGAGCATCTCGCGCCCCTGACCTCGTTCGTGCTGCCCGGCGGCACCCCCGCGGCCGCATACCTGCATCTCGCCCGCACCATATGCCGCAGGGCGGAACGGATCATGGTGGAACTCGCCGCCAACCCCGAGGAGCCGGTCAGCGCGGCCGCCATTCAGTATATGAACCGACTGTCGGATTTTTTGTTCGTCGCCAGCCGTGCCATGAACGATAATGGTGCTGGAGACGTGTTGTGGGTGCCGGGTCAGAACCGTTAAGGTAGGCCTGATCCGGGGCCGATTTTTGCCTTTCGCGCGTTGACCGCCGATAGCGGGACCTTTAGGTTCCGCGCCCAAGCCGATAGCTAGCTAATAGCGAGCCAATAAACCCCAGAATTGAAGCGAAAGAGGATCGATGAAGGTTCTTGTGCCGGTAAAGCGGGTGGTCGATTACAACGTCAAGGTCCGCGTCAAGAGCGACGGAACGGGCGTGGAACTGGCCAACGTCAAGATGTCGATGAATCCGTTCGACGAAATCGCCGTCGAGGAAGCGTTGCGCCTGAAGGAAGCCGGCAAGGCGACCGAAGTGGTGGTGGTGTCGATCGGCCCGGCGCAGGCCTCGGAGACGATCCGGACCGGGCTTGCGATGGGCGCCGACCGCGGCATTCTGGTCAAGGCCGAAGGCAACGTCGAGCCGCTCGCGGTCGCGAAGATTCTGAAAGCCGTGGCCGACGCGGAGAAGCCCGGCCTCATCATTCTCGGCAAGCAGGCGATCGACGACGACAGCAACCAGACCGGCCAGATGCTGGCCGCGCTGCTCGGCTGGTCGCAGGCAACGTTCGCCTCCAAGCTCGAAGTCGAAGGTTCTGACTTCAAGGTGACGCGCGAAGTCGACGGCGGCCTGCAGACCGTGCAGCTGAAGGGACCGGCGATCGTCACCACCGACCTTCGCCTGAACGAGCCGCGCTATGCGTCCCTGCCCAACATCATGAAGGCGAAGAAGAAGCCGATCGACGACAAGAACGCGTCCGATTACGGCGTCGATCTCACGCCGCATCTCGAAGTGCTGAAGACGGCGGAGCCGCCCGGCCGCAAGGGAGGCGTCAAGGTCAAGGACGTCGCTGAGCTCGTATCCAAACTCAAGACCGAAGCCGGGGTTCTCTGATGACGACGCTGCTGATTGCCGAACACGACAATGCGTCGATCAAGGACGCGACCAACAAGACGCTGACGGCTGCCGCAGCCCTCGGCGCCGACGTGCATGTGCTGGTCGCTGGCGAAAACGCCAAGGCCGCGGCCGATGCCGCCTCCAAGCTCGCCGGCGTCAAGAAGGTGCTGCTGGCGGATAACGCTGCCTACGCCCATGACCTCGCCGAACCGCTGGCCGCGCTGATCGTATCGCTGGCGCCGTCCTACGACGCCTTCGTCGCGCCCGCGACCTCGCGCTTCAAGAACGTGATGCCGCGCGTCGCGGCCCTGCTCGACGTGATGCAGGTATCGGAGATCATCAAGGTGGTTTCGCCTGATACTTTCGAGCGGCCGATCTATGCCGGCAACGCGATCCAGACGGTGAAGTCCAAGGACGCCAAGAAGGTCATCACGGTGCGGACCTCGACCTTTGCCGCGGCCGGTGACGGCGGCAGCGCACCGGTCGAGAACGCCGCCGCCGCGGCCGATCCGGGCCTTTCCAGCTTCGTCGGCGAGGAGGTCGCCAAGAGCGATCGTCCCGAACTGACCTCGGCCAAGATCATCGTCTCGGGCGGCCGCGCGATGCAGAGCCGCGAGAACTTTGCCAAATATATCGAGCCGCTCGCCGACAAGCTCGGCGCCGGCGTCGGCGCCTCGCGCGCCGCGGTCGATGCCGGTTATGCCCCGAACGACTGGCAGGTCGGCCAGACCGGCAAGGTGGTCGCCCCGGAACTCTATGTCGCGATCGGCATTTCCGGCGCGATTCAGCATCTCGCCGGTATGAAGGATTCCAAGGTGATCGTTGCGATCAACAAGGATGAAGATGCGCCGATCTTCCAGGTTGCCGATTATGGCCTGGTCGCGGACCTCTATCAGGCGGTTCCTGAGCTGACCGAGGCGCTCGGCAAGCTCGGAAAGTAAGAAAAACGGCCAGAGCATGATCCGGAAAAGTGGAAACCGGTTTTCCGAAAAGATCATGCTCAAACAGAAAGATAGATTGGGATGACGGTTCAAGGAAACGTCATCCCAATCGGCCGGACGCGCAACGTCCGGCCGATATTTACCTTAAGCGGTTGCGGGCGAAGTGGATTAAGCTTCGCGTGACGAATACGTGCCAATGGTGGGACTGAAACCTCGCGCCTGATGATATCGTAACTGAGGTTTAGAGATGAACAGGCGCGGTATGCGCGCCGTTCCGGTGGATGACAAGATGGCGGTGACAATCAAGAAGGTCGGCGTGATCGGTTCGGGCCAGATGGGCAACGGGATCGCGCAGGTGGCGGCACTCGCTGGTTTTGACGTGGTGCTCAACGACGTCTCCGACGAACGGCTGAAATCGGCGATGGCGACCATCAACGGCCATTTGTCGCGCCAGATCGCCAAGCAGGCCATCACCGAAGATGCGCGCAAAAAGGCGCTGGAGCGGATCAGCTCCAGCGAGACGCTTGACGGATTGTCGGATTGCGACCTCGTGATCGAGACCGCGGTCGAGAAGGAAGAGGTCAAGCGCAAGATATTTCACGAGCTCTGCGCGGTGTTGAAGCCGGAGGCGATCGTCGCCACCAACTCCTCGTCGATCTCGATCACCCGGCTCGCCGCCTCGACCGATCGCCCTGAGCGCTTCATCGGCATTCACTTCATGAATCCGGTGCCGCAGATGGAGCTGGTCGAGCTGATTCGCGGCATTGCCACCGACGACAACACCTTCGACACCGCGAAGGAATTTGTCGCCAAGGTCGGCAAACAGGTCGCGGTGTCGGAGGATTTTCCGGCCTTCATCGTCAATCGCATCCTGCTGCCGATGATCAACGAGGCGATCTACACGCTCTATGAGGGCGTCGGAAACGTCGAGGCGATCGATGCGGCCATGAAACTCGGCGCGCATCACCCGATGGGTCCGCTGGAACTGGCCGATTTCATCGGCCTCGATACCTGCCTGTCGATCATGCAGGTGCTGCACGAGGGGCTGGCGGATTCGAAATACCGGCCGTGCCCGCTGCTGGTGAAATATGTCGAGGCCGGATGGCTCGGCCGCAAGACGCAGCGCGGATTCTACGATTACCGCGGCGACAAGCCGGTTCCGACGCGCTGATAGCCGCGATTTCGGTGCCGTAGGGTGGGCAAAGCGCAGCGTGCCCACCATGCCTCCACACATATCGCTTGAAATGGTGGGCACGCTTCGCTTTGCCCACCCGACTTTTGGAACACGCGCAGCGTGTCGTCAGACGTGCATTCGCGCGCATGCTAACTTTTCTCCCATCTCCAGACTTCGTTAACCGGTGCCGGGGTAGGGTGCCCTCAGGTTTGAGGAGTGCTGCGTTATGGATATGATGGCTATGGTTTCGAGCATGCTGAGCATGCAGGCGGCGGGCACGCAGCAGCAGATCCAGACCTCGATCATCAAGCAGAACGCGGATGCCGAGAAAATGGCGGTGCAGACGCTGCTGGGCACGCCCTCGACGGCCAATCTCGCCCCCGGCGTCGGCGGCAACCTCAATATTACGGCCTGAGAATTAATCTGTAGGGTGGGCAAAGGCGCCCTCGCGCCGTGCCCACCATCGCATGTGGTCAGGCCGACCGGTGGGCACGCTGCGCTTTGCCCACCCTACCGATCTCTCAAGACCCCGCCTTGACCGGCTGCATGGCGGCCTTGATCAGCTTGATGGCGTCCTCGCTGGCCCATTCGGCGGGGCCGGCAAGGGTTGCGATCTCGCAGCCTTGGGCGTCTATGAGCACCGAAGTCGGCATGCCCAGCGCCTTGCCTACATTCTTAAGATCCTGAAAAACCTTGGCTTTTTGGTCGGCGAAATAGCCGAGCCGGGTCAGATTGGCCTCTTTCAGGAAGTTTTTCGGTTTCTCGGCGTCGCGGGTGTCGATGTTGATGGCGACCACCTCGAAATCCTTGCCCCCGAGCTTGGTCTGCAGGCTCTCCAGCGCCGGCATTTCTTTCCGGCAAGGCACGCACCAGGTAGCCCACAGATTTACCAGCACTGTCTTGCCACGCCATTCCGACAGCTTCCTCGGCTTGCCCTCGGCGTCATCGAAAGCGAGGTCGGGGAGCCGCAGCGGGGTCGTTGCCATGGTCAGCGCCGCCACCTCGCCATGCGCCAGCGGCCCGATCTTGCGAGCCAGTTCGACCGCTCCCGCGCAGGTAGGATCGCCGCTGGCGCGCTTGAAGCCCCCCAACCCGTAAAACAGGCCTATTCCAATCACACCCGCAGCCACCACCGCGCCGATGGCGATCGGAATCCGGCGTGTCTTGGCCGGGCGGGGCGGGGGCATTTCGGGCATATCGTTTGTCATCCTGTATCAGTTACGGCTATGCAGGGCGCAAGATTACGGTCGAGTTACGGCTGAAACCGGCCCGGCGTTTCGCCGAATTCTCGACGATATAGATGGCAAGGCACGGGAAGTCATGAGCAACAAGATGTGGGGCGGCCGGTTCACCGAGCGTCCCGACGCGATCATGGAGGAAATCAACGTCTCGATCGACGTCGACCGTCACCTCTATGCCCAGGACATCGCCGCGTCCAAGGCCCACGCCGCGATGCTGGCGGCGCAAGGCATTATCACCGCGGGTGATGCGAAAAATATCGGCAAGGGTCTAGACACGATTTTGTCAGAAATCGGCAAAGGCGCCTTCGACTTCAAGCGCGCGCTCGAAGACATCCATATGAACGTCGAGAGCCGGCTCTCCGAACTGATCGGGCCCGCCGCGGGCCGGCTCCACACTGCGCGTTCGCGCAACGACCAGGTCGCGACCGATTTCCGTCTCTACGTCCGCGACACGATCGACGAGACCGACGCGGCGCTGGCCGCCTTCCAGCAGGCGCTGGCCGAGCGGGCCGTGGAACATGCCGCGACCGTGATGCCGGGCTTTACCCATCTGCAGACCGCCCAGCCCGTCACCTTCGGGCATCATCTGCTGGCCTATGTCGAGATGGCCGCGCGCGACCGCGGGCGCTTTGCCGATGCGCGCAAGCGGCTGAACGAATCGCCGCTCGGTGCCGCCGCGCTCGCCGGAACCTCGTTCCCGATCGATCGGGCCGCCACCGCCGAGGCGCTCGGCTTCGACCGCCCGATGGCCAATTCGCTTGATGCCGTCTCGGACCGCGATTTCGTGCTCGAAACGCTCTCTGCAGCGTCGATCACGGCCGTGCACATGTCACGCTTTGCCGAGGAAATCGTGATCTGGACCTCGCCGCTGGTCGGCCTGGTGCGGCTCTCGGACAAGTTCACCACCGGCTCCTCGATCATGCCGCAGAAGCGCAATCCGGATGCGGCCGAACTGGTGCGCGCCAAGACCGGCCGGGTAATCGGCGCGCTTAACGCTCTCCTGATCGTGATGAAGGGCCTGCCGCTCGCCTATCAAAAGGACATGCAGGAGGACAAGCAGGGCGCGATGGAGGCGTTTTCCGCGCTCTCGCTCGCGATTCGCGCCATGACCGGCATGGTCCTCGACCTCGTGCCCGATGAGGCGCGGATGAAGGCCGCCGCCGGCGAGGGCTACGCCACCGCCACCGACCTGGCCGATTGGCTGGTGCGGACGCTGAAAATGCCGTTCCGCGACGCCCACCATGTCACCGGACGAATCGTCGGCCTGGCGTCGAAACAGGGCGTGGCGCTGCACGAACTGCCGCTGAAGGCGATGCAGGAGATCGAGCCGAAAATTACCGCCGACGCCTTGCGCGTGCTGTCGGTGGAGGCGTCCGTGAAGAGCCGGACCAGCTATGGCGGCACCGCGCCGAAGAACGTGGCTTCGCAGGCCAAGGCCTGGCTGAAACGGCTGGAAAAAGAGCGAAAATAGGCCTGAAGAGAAAAATTTCGCTGCAATTTCATGGTTGTCAGTGGCCGATCGGCACTCGCCAGACCACGGCAATCTTTGTATGGTGCGGCGCGCATTGGGGATTTCGTCGTGATCAGTAACTACCGCCCGTCATCGTCGGGATGGGCCATCATCCTGTTGAGCGTGACCGCGCTCGCGCTCGGAGGCTGCGGCCGCAAGGGCGGGCTCGACCTGCCGCCGACCGCGGCCGCGCCGCAGGCGCAGGCGACGTCCGATACCGAAGCCGAGCGCGCGGCGCAGCCCGGCGTGTTCAATTCGACCTACGGAGCCGACGCCGGCCCCAGCGCCCCCAAAGGCGGCAAGAAGAAATTCGTTCTCGATCCGCTGCTGGACTAGAGTCTTGCTTTTGACGCGTTTTCTTGACGCGAACCGGTATCCACTTCGCTCGAAAACGCTATGAGCGCGCCATGAACCATTTTGACTATCGCAACGGCGTGCTGCACGCCGAGGCCGTCAACCTGTCCGAACTGGCTGATGCCGTCGGCACGCCGTTCTATTGCTATTCGACCGCGACGCTGGAGCGCCATTACCGGGTCTTCACCGAGGCCTTTGCCGGCGAGAAGACGCTGGTCTGCTACGCCATGAAGGCGAACTCCAACCAGTCGGTGCTGCGCACGCTGGCGAAGCTTGGCGCCGGCGCCGACGTCGTCTCCGGCGGTGAGTTGAAGCGTGCGCTGGCGGCGGGGATTCCGCCCAACAAGATTCTGTTCTCCGGTGTTGGCAAGACAGAGGCCGAGCTGCGCGCGGCGCTTGCGGCCGACATTCTCTGCATCAACGTCGAGTCCGAGCCCGAACTGGAATTGCTGTCGAGGCTCGCGGTCGAGGCCGGAAAGACCGCGCGGATTTCGCTGCGCGTCAATCCTGACGTCGATGCCGGCACCCACGCCAAGATCGCCACCGGCAAGTCCGAGAACAAGTTCGGCATTCCGATCGAACGCGCCCGCGAGGTCTATGCCCGCGCGGCGAAGCTGCCGGGGATCGTGGTGACCGGCACCGACATGCATATCGGCAGCCAGATCACCGATCTCTCCAAGATGGAAACCGCGTTCCGGATTCTGTCCGATTTCGTTCACGCGCTGCGCTCCGACGGTCACAAGATCGAGCATATCGATTTCGGCGGTGGGCTCGGTATTCCCTACCACGCCGACCGCGAAGCGCCGCCGCTGCCGTCCGCCTATGCCGCGATGGTCAAGCGGGTGACGCATAATCTTGGCTGCACGCTGATGTTCGAGCCGGGACGCATGATCGTCGGCAACGCCGGCATCCTGGTCTCGCGCGTGATCTATGTGAAGCCGGGCGAGGCCAAGAATTTCGTCATCATCGACGCCGCGATGAACGATTTGATCCGCCCCACGCTCTATGAAGCCCATCACGATATCCTGCCGGTTCGCGAGCCGGCCAGGGAAGCGCGAACGATTACGGCCGACGTGGTCGGGCCGGTCTGCGAGACCGGCGACTATCTCGCGCTCGACCGCAATCTGCCCGAGCCCAAAGCCGGCGACCTGCTGGCGATCATGACCGCCGGTGCCTACGGCGCGGTGCAGTCCGGCTTCTACAATACGCGCGCGCTGGTGCCGGAAGTCCTGGTCAAGGACGATCAGTACGCGATCGTCCGCCCGCGCATCGAGGTCGAGGATCTGATCGCGATGGACAAGCCGGCGCCCTGGCTGTGATCGATAAGCGGTCTGTCGTCGTGTGCTGACATTGCGCCGATTTCGAAGGAGGTTCCGAAGCGCATTCTGGCCTTGGCGATTTTGACGATGGCGACGGTGTCAGCTTTTGCATCGTTCGGCCTCATTATGCGTCCTTGATAGAACTCCGGATCGACGATCGCAGCGAACCAGGGAGAACAGACATGACAGTTTCAGCGGAACGGGCAGTCCTTGCCGGCGGCTGCTTCTGGGGTGTGCAGGATCTGCTGCGCCGCTATCCCGGCGTGATTTCAACTAAGGTAGGCTACACCGGCGGCGAAGTGCCAAACGCGACCTATCGCAACCACGGCAATCACGCGGAAGCCATTGAGATCAGCTTCGATCCGCAGACCATCAGCTATCGCAAGCTGCTGGAGTTCTTTTTCCAGATCCATGATCCCTCGACGCTGAACCGCCAGGGCAACGACCGCGGCGCGAGCTACCGGTCGGCCATCTTCTACACCAGCGACGCGCAGAAGCGGGTGGCGGAAGACACCATCGCCGATGTCGATGCTTCCGGCCTATGGCCGGGCAAGGTTGTCACCGAAGTGGCGCCTGCCGGACCGTTCTGGGAAGCCGAGCCCGAACATCAGGATTATCTGGAAAAATATCCTGACGGCTACACTTGTCACTTCATTCGGCCGGAATGGACGCTGCCGCACCGGGCGGAGAAAGCTGCAACAGATGCGAGCGGAGCCTCAGTCGCATGACAAAAGCCTCCGATCTGCTGGTGGCCGCCCTCGAGAACGAGGGCGTCGAATACATCTTCGCCATTCCCGGCGAGGAGAATCTCGACGTGCTGGAGTCGCTGCGGCGCTCGAAGATCAAGCTGGTGCTGACGCGGCACGAACAGGCGGCCGGCTTCATGGCGGCTACCTACGGGCGGCTCACCGGGCGCGCGGGCGTCTGCCTGACGACACTGGGTCCCGGTGCGCTCAATCTGACGACGGCTGCGGCCTACGCGCATCTGGGTGCGATGCCGATGGTCATGATCACAGGGCAGAAGGCGATCCGCAGCAGCCGCCAGGCGCGCTTCCAGATCGTCGACATCGTCGCGACCATGCGGCCACTCACCAAGATGGCGACGCAGATCGTCTCCGCGCAGAGTATTCCGACGCTGGTTCGCGACGCCTTCCGGGTCGCGCAGCAGGAGCGGCCGGGCCCCGTGCATCTCGAACTGCCCGAGGATATCGCGGCCGACGAAGCCGCGGCCGAGATCATTCCCCCGCATCTCGTCGAGCTTGCGGTCGCGCCTGCAGCGGCCATCGAGCGCGCCGCAGCCATGATCGTGGCTGCCCGCAGGCCGCTCGTCATGCTGGGCGCCGCGGCGAGCCGCCCGCGTCTGGCCGAGCCGCTGTCGGCGTTCGTGCGACGATGCGGGATTCCCTTCTTCAACACCCAGATGGGGAAGGGCGCGGTCAATGCCGGCTCCAATCTCTATATGGGCACGGCCGCGCTGTCGGAGCGGGATTGGGTTCACGAGGCCATCGACCAGGCCGATCTGATTATTTCGATCGGCCACGACACCGTCGAGAAGCCGCCTTTCCTGATGGGCCATGATGGACCGCAGGTCATCCATGTCGGCGCCACGCCCGCGACGGTGGAGCAGGTATATTTTCCGCAGGCGGAGATTGTCGGAGATGTTGGTGCGGGCCTTGCCGCGCTCGCCGATCGCCTCGAAGGCAATCTCCCCAATGGTCAGGCATTGCTGGGCTTGCGGGAAGGGATTCTTGGCCACCTCGCCGAACGGGCGACGGAGGATCGGTTTCCTCTGACGCCGCAGCGCATCGTGCACGACGTCCGCCAGGTCATCCCGCCGGACGGCATCGTTGCCCTCGACAACGGCATGTACAAGATCTGGTTCGCCCGCAACTATCGCACCAGCGTCGCCAACACGCTGCTGCTCGACAATGCGCTGGCGACCATGGGTGCGGGCCTTCCTTCGGCGATCGCAGCCGCGCTGATTCATCCGGACAGGCGCGTGCTCGCCGTCTGTGGCGACGGCGGCTTCATGATGAATTCGCAGGAGCTGGAAACGGCCGTGCGGCTCAAACTGAATCTCGTCGTGCTCGTGCTCGAGGATCGCGCCTACGGCATGATCCGCTGGAAACAGGAAGTCGATGCGTTTCCGGACTTCGGCCTCGAGTTCGGCAATCCTGATTTCGTCGCCTATGCGAGGTCATACGGAGCCAACGGCTCCCGCGTCGGCAAGGCCTCGGAACTATCGACCATGCTGGAGGCTGCTTTCGAGGAAGGCGGCGTGCATCTCGTCGTAGTGCCCGTCGACTACAGTGAGAACATGCGCGTGCTCGTCAAGGAGTTGCCCCCGGTAGTTCAGGCCAAGTGAAAGCCTTGCATCGGTCCTGTGCGCGAAAATCTATTTTCGATTACGTCGTACGGCCGAATTCGTTGCAGTGAATCGGATCCGGTGAAACCTGGGCATGGGAATTCGCATGGGGATAAGAAACCGTAAAACCGCGCCCGCGGCGGCTCTTGCTCTCACTCTCACCGTCGCGTCGCTCGCCGCGGCCGCCGTCGGCAACCTCGGCTTCATATCGCCAGCCATGGGTGACCTGGCTGCACTCACGAAGAAACAATCAGATGCGCTCAGTGCATACAATAGTGCACGCAGCCAATTTGAAGCGATCCTGGCCCAGCGGCGCGCGCAGATCAGTTCGAAGCAACTACCGAACTTGCCGGGACAGGCCCTCTATCTTGCGCGCAACAGCATGATGAGCGCGTACAAGGACCTCACCGACGCGCTTCCATCCAGAATAGGAAAGCCCAACAAATACGGAATCCCTCCGGCGTATTTCAGCGCCGACAATGAACCGCTCCTCGATGAGTACAGAAAACTCTTCGACATCATGCAGGCGCCGCCCGCCAGCGCACAAAACTCGGATACGCCATTCAAGGACGTTGTCGATCTGGGAACAGCCATTGCGCGCGCCAGGGGTCTTGATGCGGCCAATGCCGAAGCCGCGGGCCGCATCAGCCTGGGGCTGTTTTATGCCGAGACAAACGGTAACCAGAACATCGGGAATGCGCGCTCGAACAAATACAAGGGCAGTCTGCAATCAGGCGTATCAGAAGATCAAAACGGGCAAAGGAAATGGGCGGCGATGAAGAAGTCGATAGCCGCCTTTGATCCCGCATTGAATGTGCGCGACGACAAGGAAGAGGTCCGCGCCGGGAATCTGGATCGTCGGTACAACCACTGGACCGCCGTGCGCGATGCCCTCATGAACGCACACGCGGATATTTTTCCGCAAGTGCCGGCGATCGTGAAAACGCTGCCGGACCCGATCGATCAGATGAAGCTGTTTGAACTGATCCAGATCATTCCGAGCCCGACCAAATCAGCACTCGCTTCCCGCAACCTGCTCGACTACCGAATCTCCGACCCGAGGATCATGGGATATCTGCGGAACAACAGCATGTTCACCTTTGGACAGGCCGACAGGGCGAAAACATCTGCAACCTTCCGCGAGATTCTGGATGCGATGTGGCTCTTCAACGAAAAATTTGAACGAGCGCTTTCCAAATTCGACGAGATCAAGAAGCAGTCAAAGAGTTGAAGGCGACAGGCAGGAAGGGGATGTAGGGCTATCGCTTATGCGGTCATTGTAGTGGTTCTGTGTGTCCACAAACTCGTCATGCCCGGGCTTGTCCCGGGCATCCACGTCTTGGCCTCCGCTCAAAAAGACGTAGATGGCCGGGACAAGCCCGGCCATGACGATGCGGAAACTTATGCGTTCGCGAGTTGGGCGCCGTCATATGCGATCGCCCTGGAAGGGAATGGAAGGCCGCCGCCGCGCCATCAGAGCGGACCGAGGATACCCCATCGCGGCTCACAGAATTCCTTGACCGCCGCCGCGACGCCGCTGCTGATGATGTCCCGGCGTTCAGGTGAACTCATCATGAGTTCCTCGTCCCGGTTGATGATCGATCCCGCCTCCAGCAGCGCGGCAGCCATCCGGGTCTTTCTCAGCACGATCAGCTCATCGTAGCGATACACGCCGGTTTCCCGGTTCAGCAGCGGACGCTGGTGCCGGCCCATGATCGCTTGCGAATATTGCCTGGCATACTCGAGGCCCTGGGCCTTCATTTCCTTGCCGATCAGTTCGGCGAACATGAGGCTTGTCTTGAAGTCCGGGTTCTCGCGCGAGACAAAGACGGAGTATCCGCTGAAGCGGTCGCTGAAACGGCTTTTCTTCCCCTCGAATTCCCAATCCTCGAGGAATTTGTTGGGCACGGAGTCATGGTGGATCGACAGGAGGAGGTCCGCACGCAGATCGTTGGCGGTGGCGACGCGTTTGAAGAGGCTGCGCCTGGCCTTGCCCTCGGTCAGAAGCAATCTGGTCTCGGCAAAGCCTTCGGCCTTCAGTTTCTGCTCGATCTGCTTCGCAAGGCGCAGATTGAAGACAAACTCGGAGACATTGCGGGCGCTGATCGCGCCTTCCGATTCGGCGGTATGTCCCACATCCAGAACGATCCGGAACTTCGAGGGCTCGCAACGCGTCGCGACCGGTTTCAAAGCGGCCGCGGGCAATTGGACCGGACCCAGCGCGGCAAGCTTTACGGTATGGCGCTTAGGCGAGGTTGTACGCTTCGCCAAAGCGGCTGACTTGGCGGCCGACTTGGCGGCTGACTTGGGCGAAGCGACGTGCTTTGGCGGCTTGGCTTGTCTTGACGATTTGCCTTGCTTTGGAGAGCCTTTGAAGAGATCCGACAGCCAGCCGGCGTTGCCGGCGTCGATCGGCAGCAGCACCACTGCCGCCATTGCCGCGATGACCGTGCGGCGGCCGGGCCAAAATCCCCAAGCGATACTGCCGAGATCACAAATGAACTCGCGGCGTGTCATGCTCGCTCCCCTGCAGGCATCATAGCATCAGAAGTCGCAATGCCGGAAGAGGGGCGGTGATGTCCATTCCGGGTCAGTACGGAACACTTGTCTGTTTTTGTCTTTGGCGCGCGTCCGCTTCATTCCCAATAACCGACGCAAATGCTCCCCATCGTCATGTCAGGTTTGTGGCAATTCCAGCCGTGAGCCGCCCTTTCTTCCTGCTCGGCAAAGATTTCCCACCCGGGGCGCACCGCTAGTTCCCTGCGACGATTGGCGGAGTGAGTGGTGCCGGCGGCGATTGGTAGGTTCAGGAATCATGGTCTGATACTTTATTCGACTCGAGCGCGGACAGGCATTTCAACCGGGGTATGGCATGGCAAGTCGATTGGCGACGGCGCAATCCACCGTGGCGATGTGGCGTCGGGGCACTCCTACCATAGCGACGCTCGCGGCGATGGCCCTGCTTGCGACGCTGCCCGGCCCCGCCGTGGCGCAACGGGCGCGTCCCGCGTCACCTGTCGAGGCGACGGCGCCGCGCGAGGCAGGCGAGCCGATCATGGCGATCGTGTCGATCAAGACCCAGCATGTCACTTTCTACGACGCCGACGGCTGGATCGCGCGCGCACCGGTGTCGACCGGCACCACGGGACGCGAGACGCCAGCCGGCATCTTCGCCATCGTCGAGAAGAACAAGGACCACCGCTCGTCCCTTTACGACGATGCCGAGATGCCGAACATGCAGCGCATCACCTGGAACGGTATCGCGCTGCACGGCGGGCCGCTGCCCGGGTATGCGGCCTCACACGGCTGCATTCGGATGCCTTTTGGCTTTGCGGAGAAGCAGTTCGACAAGACGCGGATCGGCATGCGTGTGATCATCTCGCCGAACGACGCGGCTCCGGTCGAGATTTCCCACCCGGCGCTGTTGATGCCGAAAGCGGAGGCCGTAGCAGTCGCTCCGTCGCGGGCCGAAACGCTGGCCCGCGAGGCCGCAGAGGCCGTCAAGACGGCCGACGAGGCGAAGAAGGCCGCCGCTACAGCGGCGCGCGAGACAGCTTCGCTCGCGGCGTCGCTGCGCAGGCTGGAAGGGCTCAAAAGGAACGCCGACGCCGAGCTTGCGCTCGCCGACAAGGCGGTCGCCGCCGCAAAAACCGACCAGGCCAGGGCGCAGGCCGAAGATCGGAAGCAGAAGGCCGCCCCAAAGGCCGCCCAGGCTGCGACTGATCTCGACACGGCCAGGCCTGACGCGAAGTCGAAGCTCGACGCCGCGGCGGCTGCGAAGGACGCCGCCAAGGCGGCCGAAAAGCGGAAGGCCGAGCTGGCCAAGGCGGCGAGCGAGGCGAAGCTCGCGCTCGAGCCCGTCTCGATCTACATCAGCCGCGCGACGCAGAAGCTGTACGTGCGGCGCAACACGCACAAGCCGGCGCCGGACGGGGGCGGCGAGGTGTTCGATACGTCCATCGAGGTTCCGGTCGCGATCCGCGATCCCGGCAGGAAGATCGGCACGCATGTGTTCACGGCGATGGCGCGCAACGATTCGGGCCTGCGCTGGAGCGCGGTCACGATCGACAACGGGGACGACGCCAGGAGCGCGCTCGACCGCATCACCATCCCGCAGGATGTGCTCGATCGCATCGGGCCGACCGCATTGCCTCGGTCCTCGATCGTCGTCTCGGACGAGCCGCTGAGCCGCGAGACCAACTATCGCACCGAGTTCGTCGTGGTGCTGAGCGACCAGCCCCAGGGCGGCTTCATTACGCGCCGGCCTACGCCCGCCGTCGACATGGCGGACAGCAGCACCTGGGGCGGCGAAAGCTCCGGCTTCTTTTTTCAGCCCTGGAATCCCCAACCCCAAACCGGCTATGCGCGTCAGCGCGGGGGGCAACCCTATTATCCGGCGCAACGGGGCTATCCGGCGCAACAAGACTATCCGATGCAACCGGGCTATCCGATGCAACCGGGCCGATGGTGAGACGCGGTACGCCGAGCGCAGGCCGCATGGCAGCTCAGGGGCGATGCGACCCCCGTCGGCGCGGCCGAGCAGCGGGCGCGGCATGATGAAGCCGAGCATGTGGCGGATTTGAAAAATTGACGATCATCTCTGCGGTCGTAGCTTGCCGCTATGTAGTGATGGGGCACCTGAGGCTTGCCGTTCCTTCGCTTCGTAGTATTCGGCTGAAAACTTGATTGACCATCGTGCGAAGAACGAGCGCAATTGCGTGGTGGACTTTTCGACGCCGAAACGTTCGGCGACATGCGCCTTGCGCAGCCATCTCACCGCCGTTGCGAGGCCAGTGGTGCGTTCGAGCCTCTCAACCGCCGCGATGCCGACGATCTCTGCCTGCCGATAGCGAAAACCGACTTTCCTGATGACATACACGCGTTTGATGGCTTCAAAGCCCTTGAATACGAGCTGAACGAATGGATGTTTTTTTGCCTGCGGCCAGGCCGCCGGGTAAACAGGGAGCACCAAAAGCTTGCTCTTGGCGATGACCGTTGCGAGCGGATGCAACAGTTGCGTCCAAGCTGGCCAGGATGTGACCTTGGCGAACAATACTGCGTGCATCGCCATTGCAGCCCCGAAAGAGATCGGGAGCCAAAGGACCGCGCCCAGGAGCACGAGCAATGCGGTGTTCGGCGTGAGATGCCGGCATTTTCGGAACACCCAAGCCATGCCGCTTTCAAAGCCACTATGCACGGCTTGTTCGAACGCCCGGTAGCTGATCTTCCGCCGGAGCCACGACCAGTTCCGGCGGATCGATCTACTCCACTGTCGACGTTTCGCTTCGGAAACGGGAAGAAAGCGCAGCACGCCGTTTATGACAGTAACGGTGACATTGCCAAGAACCTTGGCCGCGAAGAGCGGAAGCCAGACAATCTGCATTGCTAAAGGGAAGGCGTAGTCGAGCAGCCGCATCAAGATCGAAAGGATGAAATGAAGGATTTTGTTGGCGGCAAGCGTGATGAAAACAAGTGGGATGATAACCACATCGTCGAGGGCACCGCGGAAGCGGCTTTCCTCGATCCATATCGGGTGATGATAATGGGTCACGGGGCATGTTTCCGGGCGGAAGACAATGGTCGTGCCGGTTCAAATTAGCACACTGGAAGGATCTGGGGTGACCTCATTTACCAGCGGTTGAGCGACAGCCCGCTGTTCGCAAGGGGGGCGGACTCGGAGGTGCCAGATCGCAAATGCCTTAGTCCGCCGCTCTGCCACAGGGGCAATTGCCGAAACCACCGCTCCGGATAAAATTGATCGATTGCATCGAGAGCGCCAGCAATGCTCAAACGGTTGTTGTCCGACTTCGATTATCAGTATCCGAGATATCCGACGAGTACCGACGGCTTTGCGCGGGGGATGATCCGATGAAGTCCAGCAGTGCAGATTTTTCGGCGATACTAGACCGCATTCTCGATACGGCGGCGGACAATCTCAGGGTCGCAAAGATCCTGGTTCAAATGGGTCTCGATCCCAACAACATCACCTACGACGCACTATTCAACCGGCTGCTGGAAATCGTGTTGGCCAACATCACGCTAGCCAACATGTTCGCCCTGGTTGGCGCCGTCTTCTTCGTGGCTACCTTGCTGATGCAGACGATGGTGCCGCTGCGCGTCGCGAATATGACCGGCTGTACATTCTTCGTCGCCTTTGGCGCGCTCTCCGGAAACGTGGCGACTTTTCTCCTGTACCTGCTGTTGCTGCCGATCAATGCCGTTCGCCTCCGTCAAATGCTCAATATGATCAAGAAGGCACGTATCGCGACGGAGGGCGATACCTCGATGGAATGGCTCAAACCGTTCATGACCGAGCGCAGATACCGCCGGGGCGACCAATTGTTCAAGAAGGATGATGCTGCTAACGAAATGTTCCTGACGATCACGGGAAAGTTTCTGGTCACGGAAATCGGCGTCGAACTTCCGCCGGGACGTCTCATGGGCGAACTTGGCTTCCTTACCCCAAATAAACGGAGGACCGCGACGGTCGAATGCATAGAGGACGGGCAAGTGCTGACCATAACTTATGAAAAGCTGCTCGAGATCTACTTTCAAAATCCGCAATTCGGCTATTACTTCCTCGTTCTGACCAGCCAGCGTCTGCTCGAAAACATCTCACGGCTGGAAGGAATTATCGCAGAGGCGAAAGTCGCGCGGCAGACTGCAGCCACGGATGACATAGGTTAACCCTTGGCTCTTGATTGTGTCACTTTTCCAGGTCCTGCTCCGTCGTCAATTATTGGGCCCCTGCCTTTTGTGCTTTTGGCACCGCCTCGAGCAGGAGCGCGAGCGCCTTGCTGAAGCCTGAAGTGGCATAAGATGCGCCCCGATAGTGCCCGAGACGCGCGACGACGAGGTCGTGCGAGGGAATGATCAGCGTGGTCTGCCCGCCAGCGCCCGCCATGTAATAGGCATCGCGTGGGACTGGATATTGCCCGTCGCCGTTGAGCCAGAAAAAAGCGCCATAGATCGGCCGATTGTCCGCGGCCCAGGCGGGCGCAAGCGTGCTGACGAATGTCGTGTAGCCCTCCGGGAGAATGCGCTCGCCGTTCCAAACGCCCCCCTGAAGAAAGAGATTGCCAAGCCGCGCCCAGTCGCGCCCGGAAGCGACCTCATAACCTTGCCCCAGAAAATTTCCGAACGGATCAGTTTCGATCACCATGGTACGAATGCCGAGCTTGTCGAACAGCACCCGCTGAGGAAATGAGAGATATTCGTCGCCGCGTTTTTCGACACCGAGCCGGATCAGATAGTTGATAAGGACCGGATCGGTGTTGCGATAGCGTCCGACCGTGTTGGGAGGCCATTGCAATGGCCGTGTCGCCGCGTAGTGAAAGGAATTGATGCCGCCGGTATAAAGATAAACGTGATCCGGGTAAGGCCCCGTTGGGTCGTAATCCGGGTCTTGGGGCGCCCTGATCCGAAGCCCGCTCGACATGTGAAGGAGATCCGCGATGCGTATTCGGGCGCGCGGGTCGCCGGGCGTTTGCCATTCAGGAATCGGTGCCGGCTGGTCCAAATCATAGACGCCGTCTTTGACCAGAATGCCAAAGAGCGCTGCCGTGACGCTCTTGCCCATGGACCAGCTTTCGAGCGGCGTCTGCGCCGTAATACCTTCCGCGTAGCGCTCGGCAATGAGGCGGCCTTTCCACGTCACGACGAATGCCGCGGTCAATCCTTCGGCCGGCTGGAATGCGGCATCCACGGCAGCATTGAGTTTCTCGGCGTCGATCTCTGTCGGCAACGGCTCCCGCGGCAGCATGTCGCCGATGGGCCACAGCTCGGTTGCGGGATCGGGCAATCGGCTCTTGACGGCGACCGGCTTGAAATTCACGGCGTTCTCGCCGATCGGGAACGTGACGCACCCCTGGCTCCCGAGATATTTGGCGGTACGGGTCACGCCGTTAGGAAGCGTGACATGGACCGCCTTGTTGGCGCGATCGATGACGGGCTTGCCGAGCCTCGCGCGCAGTCCGTAGGGCGCCGTGAAGAACCCAACATTTGCGGCCGCGAAGTCGGGCGCCAGGCCGGTCATGAATACAGCGGAACACATGACCTTCGCATATCCGGCGGCATGATGTGCCAGGGGATCGCCTGGCGGCGGCACATAGGGCGTATCGAGTTCGAATGATTTCGCCCGCGCGATGAGCGCGTCGTTGGCCAGAGCCTGCGGAGCCACCGCCGTGCCGGTGAGAGCCGCAAGAATCGTCATCAGAAGACATCTATTCATGATCGCTCCCGCGATAACGAACGATAATCGTGCGATTCAAATGCTGCGCGCGCAACACATTAATGCGCCAACCCGCATCTGAATGAGAGTATGGACGAGCTCTCGGCGCAGGATATCAGATCGGTGGCACAACCGCAGGGCCGCCGGCTACAGTCGGTGACTTCCGCTTCGGGTCAGACTCGGAGATGACGGGTTCGTTCTCCTCAACAACGGAAATTTGCCGCTATCGCTTGAGGTACGAAAACTGCCAGCAAGCGAATACCGGCACGGAAACGCTTTCAGCGGATGTAAGCCAATTCACATATTGCGCATCGCCACCGCAGTATCCTTCGATCCGATTTAGCGTCGGTCCCGCAGCGGCTTTGAAAGCTGCGCTGTTCTCAACCTGGTCGTTCGAGAACCTGGGCTGCAGTGAGAGGCCAGACGCCCATTTTGAATGGCAGACTTGCCCTGCTGTGAACCGGCGGGCGGATCATACTGAAGCAATTGTTGGATTGCATTGGCGCGCGCAACAACATGCGCAAAGCGGGTCGCTATGGACCGGACTGCCGTCAAGGAAAGCGGTTACCACGTCATACCGCGTCGTTCGATGCGAAGACGAAGGGGCGGCGCTCTCATTGCGATGCTCTCCATCGCATGTATCGTCCTCCTCACGAGCGAAGCCAGTGCTCGATGTTCGGCGCGAGCCGCCCTGCAAAACCACCTGACGCTCAAGGCAGCTCCCTCCAATGCGCCGCCGGCTCCAGTCACATCCGCCTTCGCGGTTCCGGTGTGGCGGACAATTACAGTCGGAACGTTTGCAAATTCCTTTGCCCTGCTTAGCGCGCTGGATGCAGCAGGCTGTGGCATCGGAAGCCTGGCTGAGGAAATTCTCGCGCGACCGGCCTTTAACGTCGGCACGACGAAAACAAGCGTGGAGCTGTTTGCGGTGTCGGCCGCCGAGCTTGGCTTTCAGACCGGTACGGTGCGGCTGGCGGAGGTTTATGCGCGGGCTCGACAACTGGGTTTCGGACTTGCGGCAGCAGAGGTTGGTCCGCAGCTGAGGCTGCAATACTTCGACCAGCCGATGGGTGAATTTCTCATCGCAATGGAGCCGATCAAAACGTGGAAGGGAGACCCCGTCATTTTGGCCGTGGCCAATGGTGGAGCGGGATTGGTCCTGATCGGCCAGGATGGCAGCGCCGATGCAGAAATACCCGTAGCGTCCCGCTTCCTGTTCGTGCGGTCGAACGAAGCCGCATTGGCGAAGGCGGTCCGCGGGGGTGACGAGGCCGCAAGTCTCGGCCGTCGCTGAGTTTCTGAAGCAGAACGAGGAGCAGCGATCATGGAATCAGTTCCGCGTGCGCCACTCCGAGCGGCCTGTCATTGCAGTTTGGCGGTCCTTCTGACGTGTTTGGTCGGCACGGCAGACGCTCGTCCGATGCTGTCGCCGTCGGAGCAATTTCCCGGTCCCTGGCTGGAAGTCACGCAAGAGGTCAGGGACATCCTCACGCTGAACAAAGTCTCGGCCTGCAGTCAGGCTGCGGGGCGGGAATCGTCGCGCAATCCCGGCGAATATCTCTTGTATTGCACATCGGACGAGAAGCGTTGGACAAGCTGGCGCGTACAACCCGCAGCGCGCAGCGTTCGAGGCCCGCGCGGGCTCTTCCGGGACATCGGACTGCCGGAGGGATATTAAGACCAGTCGGGCGGAGCTGCCGCGCGAGGAACCGGCTCACCAGCTAGAAAATGGACCTCCGAAAGGTGTGTGCCAGAATTGAAAGCTCCGTGGGTGCGAATAGCGGAAGTTGTTCCCCGGACTGCGTCGCCGCTTCTTGATGCCTCCTTGCGGTTCGCCGCTCAGCACGACCACGAATTCCGTTCCCTTGCCGGTTTCCGGGCTTAACGCCTCGTCCGTAACGATCAGCGAAGATCGCGGCGTGATGTTGCCGATGCGATCCAATACGTCCTGCGGAATGGCGATGCGATCGAGCGCAGTCTTTGCGTTGTCCGGATTCGCAGGCTCCGGTTCAACGTCGCGACCAATACTCCCGGGCGCCCGGTTGTGTAGCTCAGCCGTGGCACCGAGCGAACGTCCGCCGCCCAGCGAGACGACGTTCCATCGCAAGCCGGTGTCGCTGGTCGTGCGCTCGGTAGCGGTGAAGACATGCGTGCCGATCGGGCGATCCGGATCTGCGATCGTGACCGGACTTTCCAGGATGGGCTTGAATGCCTGACGGACATAAAGCCGCTGGGTCTTGCGGCTGATCAGCACCGATACCGGCTGGAGTTCGCGTGCGACCTCACGCGCCGCCTCGGCGGCAGCGACGCGCACAGTCTCCGCTGCGGCGACGGCCTCCCGCGCGGACGTGACGGCATCGAGCCGCAGTTGCAGATTCACGTTGGCGACGTCCCATTGCAGTTGCAGCTCCGCGATCTTGGCAACCGCCTGCGCCTTGGCTTCCTCAGCCAGCTCCTTTGCCTCCGCTGAGATGCCGGAGCCAAGTTTGGTTTCGGCTGCTGTCAATTGCGCCTCGGCGATGCGCTTCAGATGTTCCGCCGTGCGAACCGGTGCCCTGGCCTGCGTAGCCTCCCGCAAGGCCGTCGCGGCGGTTGTGCGCGCCTCGGCCGCTTTCCGCGTGGCCTCCTGCGCCTCTGTGGTGCGGGCGGCGACCAGGGCGGCGGCATCCGGCTTGGGTTGGAACAGAAGCGGGTGGGCGAGTTCAATCGGCGCCACATCGGTTGGGGCCACGATCACCCGCATGCCCATCATAGTCTCGCCGAACAGGCGTTCGGCGAAGTCGAAAGGCAGCCGGATACAGCCATGGGACGCCGGACGCCCCGGCAGGACGCCGCCATGGAGTGCGATGCCTGACCAGGTGATGCGCTGCATGTGCGGCATGAAGGCGTCGTCATACAGGTTCGAGTAATGCTCCTCGACTTTCTGGATGACGCTGAAGATGCCTGCAGGTGTTTCGCGTCCCTTGGTGCCGCTCGATACCGGCGCCCGCAGGATCCAGCCCTTGGAATCGTAGACGGTGATCCGCTGGGTGCGGAGTGAAACGATCGCCATGACCGGCTCGCCGGCGTTGCGTGACTGAACGGACTCGATCGGTCGTTCGCGCCGTCCACTTTTGGCGGACGCATCGTCTCCCGCGGCGATCAGCACGGCCAGAGCCGCAACGGCAAGACATGCAGGCCGCAGCCGCCTCCGCTTGCACTCCGGGCTTACGCAACGAGACGTCATGCCGCCCCAACTGATCAATCGGGTCAACGCCAGTCTGTACTGAAGTACAGACGGAACGTAACGCCAATCGGCAGGACTTGCCAACATGGAACCGCACCGCTGTCCGGCACGCGCCGGCACATGGACCGGCCGTCCTCGTTACTTCGCCCCGTGGCCGCTCTTTCCGCTGCCGACCACGACGCCTGCCGCTTTTTCGATCGGCTTGATCGCGGCGGTAAAGTCCGACTCCGCGCCCTCGTCGCGGATGATGACCTCCCAGAGCCGGCCGACCGCGTCGGCGACTTCCATTGACAGCCCCAGCGCTTTCATCTCTTCCAGCGCAAGCCGCACGTCCTTGACCATCAAGCCGGTGGCGAAGCCGAAATCGAAGCTGCGTGGCAAGACCGAGCGCGGAAACTTGTCGCGGCTCGCGGTGTTGAGGCCGGAACCGGCGTTTATGACGTCGATCATCACGGCCGGATCGAGCCCCGCCTTGACGCCCATCACTACCGCTTCCGACGTCGCCACCATCGCGGTCGCCGACAGAAAATTGTTGGCGAGCTTCATGGTCTGTGCCGAGCCGGGCTTTTCGCCGATGAAGAACACTTTTCCGATCACCTCGAGCGCCGGCTTTACCGTCTCGCAATCGGCACGCGGGCCGGAGACCATCACGGCAAGCGTGCCCTTTTCGGCGCCGCCGACGCCGCCGCTGACGGGGCTGTCGATCTGCACGATATTTCGCTTGGCCAACAATCCCTGAATTTTCGCCGCCATCTGCGAGCCGACGGTGGAGAGATCGACGAATCGCTTGACGCGCTGGCCCTCGATCACGCCGCCCGCGCTGGTCGCGACCTCGAGCGAGGCCTGCAGCGAGGGCAGGCTCGCCAGCACCGTCTCGCAGCGGTCGGCGAGATCCTTGGGTGACGAAGCCGCCTGCGCGCCGAGCGCGACCAGCTTGTCGACGGCCTCCTTGCGCGTATCGAACACGGTGAGCTGGTGCTTGGCCTCGATCAGGCGCCGCGCCATCGGGAAGCCCATTTTCCCGAGGCCGATGAATCCGATTTCCATGGTCTCTCCCCGAATTCGTCATTGCGAGCGCAGCGACCCTTCTACGCTTGCTGCGCAAGCTTCGCAGGGCTCAAGTCCGCCGAAGCGCTTGCGCGAAGGCGGGAGCAATCCACCCTTCGGCTTGCGGGACCATGGATTGCTTCGCTCGCAATGACGGTTGAAACTGTTTGTTGTTATTCGATCGCTCTTACGCCTTGTCCAGTTCCGCGAACACTTCACGCGCGATGCGAAAGCTGTCGACGCCGGCCGGAATGCCGGCATAGATCGAAACCTGCATGAATATCTCGCGGATCTCCTCGCGGCTGACGCCGTTGGTCAGCGCGCCCTTGATATGCGCCTTCAATTCGTGCGGCCGGTTCAGGATCGAGATCATGGCGAGGTTGAGCATGCTGCGGGTCTTGCGCGGCAGTTCGTCGCGTCCCCACACCGCGCCCCAGCAATATTCGGTGACGAGTTCCTGAAACGGCTTGTTGAAGCTGTCGGCATTCTTCAGGGCGTTGTTGACATAGGCCTCGCCGAGCACGGCTTTACGAATTTCCAGCCCCTTGTCGTGTGTCTTCTGGTCCATGTCGTTTCCTCGTATTTTTACGGTTCGGCACGCACGTTAGGGGGCGAGGCGCCCGCAGTCACGCCTTCGTGTTATGCGTATTTCCGGGTGTGGGTTACCCCCCGGAACGGGTGCCTCATTGCCGCCGTTGTGCTAGGCTGACGTGTCGGTAACCCGGAGAGATTGTTGAGCGGCGCTTCCCCCGACCCCACCAAATCCGCGCGCGAGCCGGATGCGTTCGCGCGGCTGCAACTGACGCAGGCCCTGCAACGGGCTCAGTATGCGATTGCGTGGGAGCGTGCATGGCCGGGTATTGCCCGGCTCTTGTGCGTCGTCGGACTGTTTCTGGTGGCGTCCTGGGCCGGGCTGTGGCTGGCGCTGCCGTTCCTGGCACGCGCGATCGGCATCGGCCTGTTCGCCCTCGCAGGCTTGGCCGCGCTGTTCCCGCTGGTGCGGTTTCGCTGGCCGAGCCGCGAAGAGGGCTTGAGCCGGCTCGACCGCGGTACCGGCATCCGCCACCGCCCGGCGACCGCGCTGACCGATACGCTTCAGTCCAGGGATCCGATCGCGCAGGCGCTGTGGCGCGAACAGCGCGAGCGCACGCTGGCCTCGATCAAGCGGATCCGCGCCGGGCTGCCTTCGCCGCGATTGCCGATCCACGACCCCTGGGCGCTGCGCGCGCTGGTCATGGTGATGCTGGTGGCCGCCTATTTCGCCGCCGGCGACGAGCGCAGGATGCGCATTGCCGCCGCGTTCGACTGGAACGGCGTGCTGGCGCCGGCCAACGTCCGGGTCGATGCCTGGGTGACCCCGCCGCTCTATACCGGCAAGCCGCCGGTCATTCTGTCCGCCGCCAACCGGGATGCGGCCTCGCCCGATAGCGGAGCGCCGTTGCCGGTGCCTGCCGGCAGCACGCTCCTGGTGCGCTCCAGCGGCGGCACGATCGACGTCGTGGTTGGCGGGGGCGTGACCGAGGTCGCGCCGAGCGAGCAGGCGCCGAAGGGCACCAACGAACGGCATTTCAAGATCACGGCCGATGGCAGCGCGCATGTTCGTGCGCCGTCCGGCCAGCCGCTGTGGCGGTTTGCGGCCACGCCCGACCGGGCGCCGAGCATTTCGCTGGCCAAAGATCCCGAACGCCAGGCCCGCGGCTCGCTGCAGATGTCCTACAAGCTCGAGGACGATTACGGCGTCACCGAAGCCCGCGCGCAATTTACCGCCCGCAAGCCCGATGCGGCCAAGCCCGATTCAGCCAAGTCCGATTCAGCCAAGTCCGATTCAGCCAAGGATGATGCGGCCAAGGATAAGGACGGCAAGGCCGCGCCGCGGCCGCTGTTCGATGCGCCGCAGTTTGCGCTGGTGCTGCCGAATGCGCGCACCCGCAACGGTGTCGGCCAGACGGTGAAGGATCTCAGCGAGGACCCTTACGCCGGCGCCGATGTGACGCTGACGCTCACGGCCAAGGACGAGGCCGGCAATGAGGGCAAGAGCGAGCCGCACAACATGCGGCTGCCGGAGCGGCTGTTCACAAAGCCCTTGGCGCGCGCCCTGATCGAGCAGCGCCGCATCCTGGCGCTCGACGCCAACCAGAACGCGCAGGTCTATACCGCGCTCGACGCGCTGATGATCGCGCCGGAACTGTTCACGCCCGAATCCGGTCATTATCTCGGTCTCTTCAGCGTCAAGCACCAGCTCGAGGCGGCGCGCACCGACGACGCGCTGCGCGAGGTCGTTGCCAGCCTGTGGGCGCTGGCGGTGACCATCGAAGACGGCAACATCACCGATGTCGACAAGGCGTTGCGCGCCGCCCAGGAGGCGCTCAAGCAGGCGCTGGAGCGCGGCGCCACCGACGAGGAGATCAAGAAGCTCACGGACAATCTGCGCGCCGCGCTGGATAATTTCCTGCGCCAGCTGGCCGAGCAGTTCCGCAACAATCCGCAGCAACTGGCGCGCCCGCTCGATCCCAACACCAAGATGCTGAGCCAGCAGGATCTCAAGAGCATGCTCGACCGGCTGGAGCGGATGTCGCGTTCCGGCGACAAGGAGGCCGCCAAGCAATTGCTCGAACAGCTGCAGCAGATGCTGGAAAACCTGCAGATGGCGCAGCCCGGCCAGGGCGGCGACAACGAGATGGAGCAGGCGCTGAACGAACTCGGCGACATGATCCGCAAGCAGCAGCAACTGCGCGACAAGACCTACAAGCAGGGTCAGGATTCCAGGCGTGACCGCATGCGCGGCAAGCAGGGCGACCAGAGCATGGGCGACCTGCAGCAGGACCAGCAGGGCCTGCGCGACCGGCTGAAGAAACTGCAGGAAGAGCTCGCCAAGCGCGGCATGGGCCCGGGCCAGCGCGGCCAACAGGGCCAGCGCGGCGACCAGCAGGGTCAAGGCCAGCAGGGTCAAGGCGGCGAGCAGGGCGACGGTGAGGACGGGCTGGATCAAGCCGATTCGGCCATGGGCGATGCCACGGGCCGGCTCGGCGAGGGCAATGCGGATGGCGCGGTGGACTCGCAGGGACGCGCGCTGGATGCGCTGCGCAAGGGCGCCCAGAGCCTTGCCGAGGCGATGCAGCAGGGCGACGGCGACCAGCCGGGCGATGGTCCGGGCAACCCCCGGGGCCGCCAGCAGGGCGCGCAAAACTCCACCGATCCGCTCGGCCGGCCGATGCGCAACAACGAATTCACCGACGACTATACGGTGAAGATCCCCGGCGAGATCGACGTGCAGCGGGTGCGCCGGATTCTGGAAGAATTGCGCCGCCGCCTCGGCGATCCGTCCCGTCCGCAGATTGAGCTCGACTACATCGAGCGGCTCTTGAAGGATTATTGAGCGCTTTTGCGGAGCACGCCGCTGTCGTCACCCGCGAAAGCGGGTGATCCAGTATTCCAGAGACGTTAACGATTGAATCGAGAAGCCGCGGCGTACTAGATCCCCGCATTCGCGGGGATGACGAGCGGGGGTATGGCGAAACCGCCGACCACTTCCTCGACTATACGTTCTTCTTCGCCGCCAGCGCATCGGCCACAGCCGTGCGGATGTCGTGCACCGAAAACGGCTTCGTCACCACGTCCTGCACGATGGCGTTGAGGCCGGAGGCGCGCTCGCGCTGGTCGGCAAAGCCGGTCATCAACAGGATCTTCAGGTCGGGGAAATCGCGCGCCGCGGTCAGCGCCAGCGCGATGCCGTCCATGACCGGCATCTGGATGTCGGTCAGGAGCAGATCGAACAGGCCCCCTTCGCGGGTCAGGATATCGAGCGCTTCGGCGCCGTCCTCGGCAGTGACGGTGTCGTGGCCGTCCATGGCGATGGCGCGCGCCACCAGCGAGCGCATGGAATCTTCGTCGTCGGCAATCAGCACGCGGGACATGTCGTATCTCTCGCCTCAGCGGAACAGCCGGCCGCGTTCAGGCGTGGCCGGCCAGATCCCGCTTGTTGAAAAAGCGTACGTCAATATTGCGGCCTTCGGGCGGCGGCGAGGCCAGCCGCGACTTGAAATAGGCGCGCTCGCCGGGCTTGAGCACCGGCTGCTCCAGCACCGCGTTCCAGGCGTAGATCTCGGTGCCCTGCGCGTCACGGACGGAGAAGCGCAGCCGCGGCAATTCGACCGGCTTTTTGGTCTCGCCGACGATCACGCCCTCGATGACCAGCACCGGCTTGCCGTCCACGGTCTCGTTGCTGACCTTGATGTCCTTGAAGGCCAGCCCGCGCAGGTTCACCTCCAGCCCGACCATCTTGTAGAACGTCGCGGTCTGCGGCAGCAGCCGCACGACATCGCTGCGCCAGATCATCAGCGCCAGCACCAGTGCGCCCATCGCGGCGCAGGCGGTCGGCAGGCCGACGACCGGCAGGAACGGAATCCGGGGCAGGGAGGGCAGCCGGAACAGACGGGCCAGCCGCGCGCGGTGCGTGGTGACCGGAATTTCCTCATGGTCCTCGGCATCCTGCCGGACGGCCGATGTCCAGTCGCTGCCGCCCTGCGACGCGCCCTCGCCCTCGGCCGGCCAGCCGGCCGAAATCGAGGGGCTGTCCACTACCGGGGTGTCCTGCGCCTCGTCCTCGCGAGCCATAGCCTCCCATTCGTCCGCGGCCGAATGGCTCGATTGCGCCGGGCCGGGCGGAGGACTTGGCATGGCCGCCGGCGCGGCTTCCGCCAGTTCGATCGCGTCCTCGGGCCGCGCCAGCCAGGTTTCCTTGCAGCGGGAGCAGCGGACGGTGCGTCCCCCGGCCCCCAGGGTAGCCGGATTGATCGCGTAAGATGTTGTACAATGGGGGCAAACGATATGCATGGAGCCCATCTCACCAGTGTCTTTGCCCGGATGCTACATAGCGACTGTTAACGAATCGGAAACCATAACGGTCGCACAACCGTTTTGTCCGGTTAGTACCCAAACCAGCGGGCTACGAGCCCGAAATTCAGGTTCGGGCCCAGGTTCAGGTTCACGTCCGGGGTTTCCGGGCACGGTCCATATCGAGCGGAGCTGAGCTTGGTTCGGTTCGAAAATGTCGGTTTGCGCTACGGGCTCGGCCCGGAGATTTTGCGCGACCTCTCCTTCATGATTCCGGCCCATTCCTTCCAGTTTCTCACCGGCCCCTCCGGCGCCGGCAAGACGTCGCTGCTGCGGCTGTTGTTCCTGTCGCTGCGGCCGACGCGCGGCCTCGTCAACCTGTTCGGCGAGGACGTCTCGCTGCTCGGCAAGGATCAGGTTGCGAACATGCGCCAGAAGATCGGCATCGTGTTGCAGGATTTTCGCCTGCTCGACCACATGACGACCTATGAAAACGTGGCGCTGCCGTTCCGCGTGATGGGCCGCGACGAATCCAGCTATCGCCGCGAGGTGATCGACCTGTTGCGATGGGTCGGCCTCGGCGAGCGTATGGATGCGCTGCCGCCGATCCTGTCGGGCGGCGAGAAGCAGCGCGCCGCGATCGCGCGCGCGGTGATCTCGCGGCCGCAATTGCTGCTGGCGGACGAGCCGACCGGCAGCGTCGACCCGACGCTCGGCCGGCGCCTGTTGCGGCTGTTCATCGAATTGAACCGGCTGGGCACCGCTGTCATCATCGCGACCCACGACATCACGCTGATGGACCAGTACGAGGCGCGGCGGCTGGTGCTGCATCAGGGACGGCTGCACATCTATGAGTAGGGTTGGCGACGAGCATGGACCGCTGGTGGACCTCGGCAACGAGCGCCCGCAGGTGCCAGCGCAGGCGCGCAACATGTCGCCGATCGTGCCGCGAGCCTCGATCTCCGGCCGCGCGCTGGTCGCCGTCGTCGCCATCATGACGTTCCTCGCGTCCATCACCACAGGCACGGTGTTTCTGATCAGCGCATCGGCGGCGGAATGGCAGTCGGAAGTCGCCAGCGAAATCACCGTTCAGGTGCGCCCGTCGGCCGGCCGCGATCTCGATCGCGACGTAACCGCGGCGGCGGAGGCGATGCGGACGCAACCCGGCATCGTCCAGGTCAAGCCATTCAGCAAGGACGAATCGGCGAAATTGCTCGAGCCCTGGCTCGGCAGCGGGCTGTCGATCGAGCAGTTGCCGGTGCCGCGCGTCGTCGTCGCGCGCGTGCAGCCCGGCACCACGCTCGACCTCGCAGGCCTGCGCAAGGCGGTGATGCAGGTGGCGCCATCGGCGAGTGTCGACGACCACCGCGCCTGGATCGAGCGCATGCGCTCGATGACCGGGGCGACGGTGTTTGCCGGCATCGGAATCCTTGCGCTGGTGATTGTGGCGACGATCATCTCGGTTTCGTTCGCGACCCGCGGCGCGATGGCGGCTAACCGCCCGATCGTCGAAGTGCTGCACTTCGTCGGCGCCGGCGACCGCTACATTGCCAACCACTTCCTGCGGCATTTCCTCAGGCTCGGGCTGGAGGGCGGGGTGATCGGCGGCGGCGCCGCGATGCTGGGTTTCGGCTTCTCCGAATCGATCGCGAGCTGGTTTTCGGGTACCCCCGTAGGCGATCAGTTCGCAGCGCTGCTGGGGACGTTTTCGCTGCCGCCCTCGGGTTATCTGGCGCTCGCGGTGCAGGCCGTGGCGATTGCGGCCATCACCGCCTGGGCCTCGCGGCGAACGCTGTTTGCCACGCTGGATGATATCGATTGATGTGGCCAATGGCGGTTTGGAGTGAAGCAGGTCACGGACTTGTCGCTGGCGGCGGGACTCCACTTCGCGTGAAAACGTTCTAGAATTACAGGGGAAGAGGACCGTCGGACTACATGGATTTGCAGCACGCCGATAGCACGCCGAGAGCCGCGCGACCGCGCGGGTTGCTGCGCGCGATCATCGTTGGCTCCATGGCGATCCTGTTCGTCGGCGCGGCGGTGGGCTTCATCGCCTTTCTCTCGCAATTGCGCGGCGTCGAGATCAAGCCGGCGCGCACCGCCGACGGCATCGTGGTGTTCACCGGCGGTTCGTCGCGGGTGTCGGATGCGATGGAATTGCTGGCCGCGGGCTACGGCAAGCGGCTGTTGATTTCGGGCGTGCATCCGACCAACGCCGTCAGGGACATTTCACGCTCGCTACCCGACAATCAGTCGCTGCTCGGCTGCTGCGTCGATCTCGACCGCTCCGCCGTCAACACGCGCAGCAATGCCGCGGAGACGCGGCGCTGGGCCCGCGAGCGCGGCTTCAAGTCGCTGATCGTGGTGACGTCGAACTACCACATGCCGCGAGCCATCCTGGAACTGTCGCACGCGATGCCGGACGTGACGCTGATTCCATTTGCAGTGATCGGCGACAGATGGCGCGACGAGCCGTGGTGGACCAGCGGCGCGACGCTGCGTCTGTTGCTGTCGGAATATGCGAAATACGTCGCCGCCGAGGTGCGCGTGCGGCTGGCCGATGTGGGTGTCGAACTGACGTCCGACCCCTCCGATCAGCCTGCGCCGGCGCCGCGCCGGCCGGCGACGGCGCAAGCCAACTGAGCGGCCGTTCGATTTGGGTCCGCCGGCGCCGGCGGGTTATTGCCCGCTGACGGCTCTCTTCAGTCTTCGCCAGGGCGCTGCGACTGTCTCCCGCGCAAGATTGGCAATCGACTTGTCGTTCACGATGAGGCGGACGTTCGATTTTATGCTTGAGCACGCCGCGTCAGCCTGTGCGGCGGTGACCGGGATCGTTGCCTCATCGTTTGCGAAGCCCGATGTCGCGATGCGGGCAGCACCCGGAATTTCATCGGCGCCCAAGTGTATAGCCCTGCACACGTCCGCAGGCGCAGAATGCAGGTCGAGGATCCATTCGCGTTTGCCCCGCGTGACCGCGGCCTCCCCCCACGGCCATGCCAGTTGTCGATCCCTGATGAAAATAGCTGGCACGGCGACGCCAAGCTTGCGCAGCGCCTCCAGGGTCACCTGCCCCTGTGAGTTCTCGGTAACCTTGTCCAGACCGTCGATCAATTCGGCTAGCTGAGCGAGTAACCGGCCGGTTGCGGGAGGGGGGGCGGATGCAGCGCCACGGGCCGGTGCATCGGACGCGATGATCCGGATCATTTCCGAATCTGGATTCGAACATGCGAACTCGGCGCCTTCAGCTGTCACGGGAATATCGGTCTCGTCCCGCGCTGCACCCGACGCCGCAATGCGGATGACGCCTGGGACCTTGTCGGCATGGAGATGAATGGCCTTGCACATTTCCCTTGGAACGGAATACAGGTCGATCAGCCATCTGCGTCCATCGCGCGTGAGCACGACTTCGCCCCAGGGCGTCGCGAGCTGCTGTTCCCGCACAAACAGGCCCGGCACGGCGATCTTGCCTTGGCTCAGCGCCTGCAGATCCGCCTGCCCTTGAACATCCTCTGCAGTCCTCTGCAAGGTGTCGATCAACTCGGCCAGCTTTTCGAGAATCTGATCAATCGTCGGAGGAGGGGTGGTCGGCTGCTCGCTGTGGACGGATATTTCTGCGAGACGCTCATCGGAGCCGATCGCGAAGACCCTTACACCCTTCCTCAGTAGGCCAAGGCATTCCTCGGCAACGACCAGCGTAAACGAATTCGCCTTGCCGCTTACCGCCAGGTCGGTCGTCTGGGTCGCGCCGCAAATACGACCGCCCAACGCGATCAGGATGTCCCAGGGTTTGCCGTCCTGCGCCCCGCCCTGGATCCGCGCATCAATGCGGGCCGAAAGTCGGGGGCCTGCGATGTCAATGCTGGTCCCGATGAGGTGAACACGAGCTTCGGGCATGGCAATAAGTTCGAATTCGTTAATGTTGCGCCCCATATAGCCGCGGAATTTGCCGAGCCCATATAGGTCGGCCATCGACGTTCCCGCTCCAAACCACTCCAGCCGGCGTTTCAGGGTAGGATCGTCGCGGTGCTGCGTTGACTTTACCGTGTCGGCCGTCGCTGCATCACGAATGGATTTGACGAATGATTTGCCTTGCAGGCGTTCCGGAATCGAAACGCCGAGATAGTCGAGGATGGTTGGATAAATGTCTGTCGTGTATACCGGCTCGAGCGTTACTCTTCCGTCCGTCTGTCCCGGAAGTTTGACGATCATCGGGATCGCGAAGACGTCCGATTGGTGAGCTTCGCTGGGATTGCGCGGTCGTTCCCCCGGCCATAGCGAGAGGCCATGATCGGCGACAAAAGCGATGATCGAATGATCGTACTGCCCGTTCTTCTTCAACTGTGCCAACAGCTCGCCGAACAGCTTGTCCGCATGCATCGATTGAAGCAAATGGGCTTTATAGTCGTGCAGGAGCCTGGCATTGTCTTGGCCAAGTCTCGTGTCTTCGTGGTCGGCTAACGAAAGGTATTCACCCCATCGGGACGAGGGATAAGGACGTCCCGACGGATAGTTGTTCCAGCCATTGTGCGGATAGATGTTGTGGTAGATGGCGAGAAACGGCTTTTCGACATGTGCCAAAGCCGCGACGAATGCGTCATGATGCCGAGCGCCGCGCCATGACTTGAAAGCATCTTCGCCAAAGCGATTATGCCGCGTGCCGACCGACGGTAGCCTTGCGGTGAGCTGTCGGGGCGCCAACACATGCGCAAGGATGATCGCTACGTCGCGGGCGATCTTGCGGTGCCGGTTGTTGTCATCGCGCGAATCCGTCGTTTCCCCTAGCTGCTTGACCGGGTTCAAGTCGGTCGCGGATTGCAGGTCGAGAACGTTATAGCTCGGACCAAGTCGATGGAAGATATTCTCCGGATAGCTCTTGTAGGTCGCGGGCACCCCGTTCTCCCGTACTTGTCCCGCGAGAATGGATGGCACGGCGGCCTCGGTATGTCCGGACGTGGAACGCGCGTTTGGCAACCAGGTTGCGCCTTGCGCGAATTGGTAAAAGTTCGGAAATTTGTTTCGATCGATCAGGCCGTTTGCGTCGAGGATCGTGGTTAGCGGCAGTTCGTCGTAGATGATCAGGATGACGTTGGGCCGGTCGGCGGTTTCGATTTTTTCGGCCGGCGGCACTTCGGAAAACTGGATCACGCCCAAGTCGCGGGCATGGAGCAGCACGGTGACAGGGAAGATCACCGTCGCCACGGCAAAGAACCTGACAAATCCTTGAACTTTCGGCTTCGCGAACAACAGTGCCGCGAGACCGGCCGATAGGATCAGCAGCAGGGCGAACATCCAGAGCGGCACCTCGGGGCGCGTCGCGAACGGCAGGCTATGCACCAACTGGCGCGCCGCCATCAGCAAAGTCAGCGAGATGTAGAAGCAGAGGACCACGAACAACAGTGCGCTGCCGAGGTTCCGGTGCAAACGGTTGCCGAGCTCGACCAGCAGCCAGGTGACGACCGGCGGTACGATGTAGATGAGCAATATGCAGAACGTAAACTCGACGCTGCTCATCCTCCAGGCGACGAAAAAATTCAGCGTCTTCCCGGTCACGGAATAGAACGGCTGCGCGATGGCAATGGCTGACAGCGCAAGATGCAGCAGGAACGCGTTTTGTGCGCGCGCAGGGACCGCGCTTTCGGTTGCCATCACGTTCATGCCGCGCTCGGGGATGGAACCGGTGCCGGTTTTGGTTGCAGCAGATAAATCTGCCTGCGGCCTTCCTTGAGCAGTGCCGCATCGGCGATATCGAACATCGACGCGGCGATGGATTCGAACTGGGCCTGCGTATAGTCGGGATGCGCGTCTTTCTTGTTCTTCGTCAGGCGCAACGTCATCTCGTCCTCAGGTCCCACGAACTCCAGCACGACCGTGGCGTCGAAACTGCGGAGCCACTGCAGAAAATCCTGCATTGGAATATTCGCCGAGATCACCATGTGATGGATCAGCGCCAGGCACAGGATCAGGTCGGGCTTGCCGCGGCTGTCGAACGATTTCCTTTCCCGGCCGCGCCAGCCCTGGTCCGGTGATACGTTGCTCAGCGGCATCACCAGCGGCGTGATATTGCCCGGCTGTTCCGCCTTCAGGCGGCGGTAGAGCGTGTCGATGGCAAGCTCGTCCTCATCGACGGCGACGACGTGGTCGGCGTGGCTGCTGCACAGCCGTGCGAACGTTCCCGTGTTGCTGCCGAGGTCGTAGACCATACGCCATCGCTTGCCGCGGACATGCCGTTCGACGAAGCCCTGCTTTTCGGCCAACGATGCGTCATCGTAGGAATGGGTCGTCTCGTAGGCCGACCACGTGGTCTCGCCGCTGCCGCGGTTGAGCTTCGCCACCATCCGCCTGATGGATTGGACCATGCGCAGCGTCATCTCGCGCGTCTGCCGGACCGACCATTTTGCCGGCGCGGTGTTCGGTGCCGGCGTCCGCGCTTCGGCCCGCTTGGCGCGAGCCTGCAGGCGGGCATGCAGGTAGAGATGGGTGAAGACGCCGCGCCGGAAAATGTCGCGCGGTGAAATGAATTTCAGCGCCTCCTCGGGATCGACGCCTTCGAGATTGCTCCGCAAGAGCTGCGCAATCTGGATGTCGCGATGCGCCTTGAGCAGCAGGGGAATGATGAACATCATGCAGAACTGGCGATACCCTGCCCAGGAGTCGCCGTCGCGGTAGGGCTCGAATGACGAGACGTCGATGAAGACAGGCCGCTGCCCGCGCCATTGCATGTTGTAGGCGGAGCCATCCTTCAGCGTCCAGCCGTTCTCCAGCGCTTGCGAGAGTACGTCGAGATGCAGCAGCGCCGCATCCTTCAACATCCAGAACGGCCACTCATAGGGATACGAGATGAACGCCAGCCGCTCGTGCCGCACGACGCCGGCCCAGCGGCCGGAGAGCTGCGCCATGATCTCCGGGCGGTCTTCCGTCTCGGTGGTGACGACCGCGCCGCTTTCCACGAGCCGCTGAAAGAACGCCGTTTGCCGGAGCTGATGCCAGTTGGCGGTTGCTTCCGCACTCAAGCTCCGCAACACTTGGCCGTCGTGATAGAAAATTCGATTGCTCGCGTCGCGAAATGAGCCGTGCTCGGGGGTCATGTCCTTCGGATTCTATTGGTCGCGGCGGCGGGTCATTGCATCGGTTCGAGGGCGACCTCTTCAGGTCTCGTTTCAGAAAGTCTCGCGGATGACGCGATCAGTCCTTGGTCCGCGCGGCAGCATCGCCGACTTCGGGTCGGTTCCTGCGGAACAGGGTGGTCGCCTTGTGGAAGTAGCCCTTCAGCGTGTAGGTCGTCGCAGCCAGCACGCCGAGGATGGCGGTCAGGAGCATGCTGCCGGAACCCGGATCCAGATAGGCGAAGCTCGGGCCGATCGAAATCAAATAGAACGTGCTGCCAAGCAGGGCTGTCCAGGCGACGTTCTTCGGGCTTGCGGTCATTCCGGCGGGCCTTTGGCAGACGGGTTCGACAAGGAATCAGGGATCTTACTGATTGTAACGGAAGTGTGAAATTCTACCAAGAAGCGAAACAGTTAGCAATTTCAGAGACGGCGCGGGGGATGACCAATCGCGGAACCGTGCGCGCCGGGCGAGGCCGCGTCTTCTGCGCTTGAAGGATGGATTGGATGCTGGTTGTGCAGCATCGCCGCGAGCCGGTGCAGCTGGGAATCGCGAAAGCCTTCCGCCTCGATCGCCTTCACGGTGGCCAGAACATAGTCGCGATTGACGCCGGACTGGCCGTGCCCCTGCAGCACGTGGCGCAACTGCTCGGTGAGCGACAGTCGCCCGGCATATTGCGTGTGGCCGCGATCGACCACGTAGACCAGCGCGCTGACGCGTTCGCGCGCCTCGTTCTCCAGCCAGACCGATCGTTTCACCTCGCGATACACCGAGGTGACCTGCTCGCGTTCGCGCAAATAGGCGATGGTCGCGGCGCTGTGCTTTTCCGCAATGCGGAACGCGATGCCGCGGCAGGCGCCGCCGCGGTCGAGCCCGAGCACGAGGCCCGGCTTCTCCGGCGTGCCGCGATGGACGAAGGAATAGACGCAGAGCGCGCGGTGTTCCCCGATCAGCCGCGCCGGCACCCGTTCGATGAAGTCGAAGCCCGGGCGCCACATCAGGGAGCCGTAACCGAACACCCAGAGGTCGCCTGTCGAAAATTCCGTATCGTTGAGTGTAATCGCGGACATGCCCTCGCACCGCTACCAGAACGGACCGGCAAAGCGAAGTGATTTCAATGCCTTTTGTTGTGGGAAGCGGATGCTTACATTCGCCCCAATCGCTAGCCAAAGGACGCCGCATGCCTGACATGACCCCCGCGCCGCGCCGGCGCCCGCTGTGGCGCCTGTTCATCGCTCCTGCACTGCTCCTTGTCGTTGCCGCGGCGTGGAGCGCGTTCTGGTTCTATGCTGCTTCCGAGGTCGGCGTGCGCGCCGATGCGTGGGCCGCGCAGGAGGCAAAGGCCGGACGGGTCTATGCCTGCGGCAAGCGTTCGGTGGCCGGCTTCCCGTTCCGTTTCGAAGTCCGCTGTGAGGACGCCAGCGTTTCGCTGGTCTCGCAGACCGCCGGCGCGCAGGTGCCGTTCACCGCGCGGCTCGGTGAAATCCTGGTGATCGCGCAGATCTATCAGCCGAAACTCCTGATTGCCGAGTTCAAGTCGCCGGCGACGCTGGCCGATCGCGGCCAGCCGCCGTCGATGCAGGTGAACTGGACCACCGGTCGCAGCAGCGTGTCGGGACTGCCTGATATCCCGCAGCGCGCATCCATCGCGTTCGACAATGCGTCGATCGAACGCGTCAATGGACCGGTGCGAACGCCGCTTGCGCGCGCCGGTCATGTCGAGCTGCATGGCCGCCTTGCCGATGGCTCGACCAGGGACAAGCCCGTAATCGAAGCGGTGCTGCAGATATCCGGCGGCAACGTGCAGGAAGTGCACCCGATACTCGCGGCGCCGTTCGACGCCGACATCCAGACCAAGCTCGCTGGCTTGAATGATTTTACGCCAAAGCCGTGGCCCGAACGGTTCAGGGAATTGCAGGCGGCGGGCGGCCATGTCGAAATTGTGCGCTCGCGGATTCAGCAGGGCGATCTGATTTCGGTCGCCGCGGGGACGTTGAGCCTCAATGCCCAGGGGCGGATCGACGGCGAACTGCAGATGACGGTGACGGGGATGGAGCGCGTGATCCCGGCGCTCGGCATCGAGAAGATGCTGGAAGAGGGCGTGCCGCAGGCAACCCTCGATCGCGTCGCACCTGGCGTCAAGACGCAGGACCTCAATAATCTATTCGGTGCGCTCGACAGGGCGATCCCTGGCCTTGGCAAGGTCGTCAAGCAGAACGCCAACGCAGGCGTCGCCGCCGGCATCAACGCGCTCGGCAAGGAGACGGAGCTGGAGGGTAAGAAGGCGCGCGCCTTCCCGCTGCGCTTCGCCGACGGCGCGGTGTTTCTCGGCCCGTTCAAGGTAGGGCAGGTGCCGCCGCTGTTTTAGCTCTCTGTCGTCCCGGCCAAGCCAAGCGCGAGCCGGGACCCATATCCACCGATGCTGATCGTTGAGCGAAGCTGGGGCTCCAGCTTGCCGTAATCGCAAAGCCCTGTGGTTATGGGTCCCTGCGTTCGCAGGGACGACGACGCAATTTCACTCGCCCTTCTTCTCCAGCGGCGGATGCGGGCGGCCGAAGTCCGGCGCCGCCGAGTCCTGGCCGATCTCGACGATGCCGCGGCGGATGGCGCGGGTGCGGGTGAAGTGCTCGAACAGCGCTTCGCCGTCATTGCGGCGGATCGCGCGGGTGAGCTTCGACAGGTCTTCGTTGAAGGTACCGAGCATTTCCAGCACGGCTTCCTTGTTGTTGAGGAACACGTCGCGCCACATCGTCGGGTCGGACGCCGCGATGCGGGTGAAATCGCGAAAACCGCCGGCGGAAAACTTGATCACTTCCGACGACGTCACTTGCGCCAATTCGTCCGCGGTACCGACGATGGTGTAGGCGATCAGATGCGGCAGATGGCTGGTGATCGCGAGCACCAGGTCGTGATGATCAGGCGTCATGATCTCGACCCTGGCGCCCATGCCGGCCCAGAACGCGCGCAGCGTTTCGACCGCCATCGGATCGGCGCCGTCGGGCGGGGTCAGAATGCACCAGCGGTTGATGAAGAGCTCGGCGAAGCCGGAGTCGGGCCCCGAATGTTCGGTGCCGGCGACCGGATGCGCCGGCACGAAATGCACGTTGCCCGGCAAATGCGGCGCCATTTCTCTGATGATGGCGCCCTTGACCGAGCCGACGTCGGAAACGATCGCGCCAGCTTTCAGGTGTGGCGCGATCTCCTGCGCGACCGGGCCGCAGGCGCCAACGGGAATGCAGAGGATCACGAGGTCGGCGTCCCTGACAGCCTCCGCGTTGGTCTCCAGCACGCGATCGACGATGCCGAGTTCGATAACCCGCGCGCGGGTCTTCTCCGAGCGCGCGGTGGTGACGATTTCGCTGGCGAGCCCCTGGGCCCGCACGGCGCGCGCGATCGAGCCGCCGATCAGGCCGAAGCCGATCAGCGCGACGCGTCGGAAGATCGGTGCCGCGCTCATTTCGCCGCCATGAAGTCGCGCAAGGCCTCGACGACGAGGCGGTTGGCCTCCTCGGTGCCGATGGTCATGCGCAGCGAATGCGGCAGGCCGTAATTGTTCAGTGCCCGCAGCACCAGGCCGCGCTTGGTGAGGAACGCATCCGCCTCAGCCGACGTCTTGCCCTTGTCGAGCGGGAAGTGGATCAGCACAAAGTTCGCCACGCTCGGCGTTACCTTGAGCCCGAGCTTGCCGATCTCTTCCGTCAGCCAGTTGCGCCATTGCTCAGTGAAGGCCTTCGACATCTGGACGTGCGCGGTGTCCTCGATCGCGGCCACCGCCGCCAGCATCGCCGGCGTCGAGACGTTGAAGGGCCCGCGGATCCGGTTGACGGCATCGACGATGTTGGCCGGGCCGAACATCCAGCCGATACGCAACGCCGCCAGCCCGTGGATCTTGGAGAAGGTGTGCGTCATCACAGTGTTTTCGGTGGTCGCCACCAGCTCCAGGCCGAGCTCGTAATCGTTGCGCGACACGTAATCGGCGTACGCAGCATCGAGCACCAGCAGCACATGCGGCGACAGACCGGCGCGCAGCCGCTTGACCTCGTCGAACGGCACGTAGGTCCCGGTCGGGTTGTTCGGGTTGGCGAGCCACACCAATTTTGTGCGCGGCGTGACGCGCGCGAGAATGGCGTCGACGTCGGCAGTAAAGTTGGTCTCGGGCGCGACGACGTTTTTCGCGCCGTTCGCCATCGTGGCGATCGGGTACACCAGGAAGCCATGGGCGGTGGAGATCGCCTCGTCGCCTTGGCTGAGATAGGTGTGCGCGAGCAGATTGAGGATTTCGTCCGAGCCGGCGCCGCAGATGATGCGGTTGGGATCGAGGCCGTAGGCGCGGCCGATCGCTTCCCGCAACACCCTTGAGGTTCCTTCCGGATAGTCTTCCAGATGTCCGGCGGCATCCTTGTAGACGGCCATGGCCTTCGGCGATGGCCCGAACGGGGTCTCGTTGGCCGACAGCTTGAACACCTTGCGGCCCGGCTCCGGCACCGGCGTCTTGCCGGGCGTGTAGGGCGCAATATCGAGAATGCCGGGATTCGGCACGGGGCGGTTCATCTTCAACTCCGGAATTTCAGGCGGCGGTCAAGGCTTCGCCGATCCGTTCGGGGGCACCGTATAGCGCGTTGCGTGGCTGCCGACGAGGGCCGAAGAGCGCACCGAGGCGCCGGCCTGGATCAGGGCAGCCTTGATCTTCTCGAAGCCGGTGCCGGCATCTGACACCAAGAGCGCCGCGCCGTCGAAGGCGGTGTCGGGCACGGCGACGATTTCGGCGAGCGGCGCCAGCGCGCGGGCGATATCGGCGTTCCACCCCGAGACGCGGACGCTCCACATCTGCACCTCCGTCACCATCGCATCGTCGGCGACGCGCGAGATCACGAATACCGGCAGCGCCGCCGGATGATCGGCGCGCTCAAGGAATGGCAGCCGGGCGATGATCTTCGGTGCGCCGTCGGCTTCCAGCGCATTCCACCACGGTGTACGGCTCGACACCGCCGAGACCAGCGCCAGATCGCCCTTCGATTTCGCCACCGCTTCGACCGCCGCCTGCGCGCTGAAATGGCCGACATAGGGCACGACAAAGCCGAAATGAAACCGCGCCGAATCCCGCATCGCGGGTTCGCCGACCGAGACGTCCGCATGCACCGAAAACGGCGCCTGGACGTAGGTGAAGGTCGAGATGATGACGCGCCAGATGCTCTCGATGGTGTCGAGCGGCAGGATGCCGCGATGGCGCCGGACGAGCTCGCGCATCATGCTGGCCTCGCGCGCCGGGCGGAACGCCGAGCCGACTTCCTGGGTCTGTTTCACCTGGATCAGCCGGTCGATGATGTCGCCGCGCGCCATCAGGAGGCGATGGACCTGCTCGTCGATCGCGTCGATCTCCTTGCGCAATTCCTGCAGCGAGGGCGGGGCCGGGGGGGCTTTGGACATCTTGAGAACCTTCAGCGCCGGATCGATCCGAAATCACCGGCAATCATGGCTATTGATTAGAAAAGACGGCCGCTGAAAGCAAAGAGAAACGGCGGCGCTGGCATGGCAGCTACCCGGTTAGCCATGGGGCCTGCCTTGACGGGGGACCTGCTTCGGACTAGCTTTGTTCCATTCCGTGGTCATTTGAGCCGGCCGGCTTGCAGCCACGTTAAACAACTCGCTAAACAGGCCGGGGACAGAAGTGATCCCGGCCGAACCTTTCGTTCAGGCCGGGTTTTTTATGGCCTGACTTCTGTCTGGAGCCTCCACAAGGAGGTTGGTCGTCGATGACAAATTTGCAGTCGGTATCCAGTCCGTCGATTCACAGCGAGGACCGCGCCCACGAGGCCGATCATCCGACCTCGACGGTGGCGAAGTTCGACGTCGAGCAGCCGTTGAAGCTCGATTGCGGCATTGATCTCGCGCCGTTCCAGATCGCGTATCAGACCTATGGCGAACTGAACGCCGACCGCTCCAACGCCATCCTGATCTGCCACGCGCTGACGCTGGATCAGCATGTCGCCAACGTGCATCCCCTGACCGGCAAGGCCGGCTGGTGGGAAATCATGGTCGGCCCCGGCCGACCGCTCGATACCGACAAATACTTCATCATCTGTTCGAACGTGATCGGCGGCTGCATGGGATCGACCGGTCCGGCCTCGACCAATCCGGCGACCGGCAAGGCCTGGGGGCTGGATTTCCCGATCATCACCATCCCCGACATGGTCCGCGCGCAGGCCATGCTGCTGGATCGGCTGGGCATCGAGACACTGCTCTGCGTGATCGGCGGCTCCATGGGCGGCATGCAGGTGCTGCAATGGACCGCCGCCTATCCGGAGCGGGTGTTTTCGGCACTGCCGGTGGCGTGCTCGACGCGCCATTCGGCGCAGAACATCGCGTTTCACGAACTCGGCCGGCAGGCCGTGATGGCCGATCCGGATTGGCACCATGGGCGCTATTTCGAACGCAACACCCATCCGCATCGCGGGCTGGCGGTGGCGCGGATGGCGGGCCACATCACCTATCTCTCCGACGCCGCGCTGCATCGCAAGTTCGGACGGCGGATGCAGGATCGCGAGCTGCCGACGTTTTCGTTCGACGCGGATTTCCAGGTCGAGAGCTATCTGCGCTATCAGGGCTCGTCCTTTGTCGAGCGCTTCGATGCCAACAGCTACCTCTATCTGACGCGCGCGATGGACTATTTCGATATCGCCGCCGACCACAACGGCGTGCTGGCGCAGGCGTTTCGCGGCATCAAGACGCGCTTCTGCGTGGTGTCGTTCACGTCGGACTGGCTGTTTCCGACCTCGGAATCGCGGGCGCTGGTGCATGCGCTGAATGCATCGAGCGCGCGGGTGTCGTTTGCCGAGATCGAGACCGACCGCGGCCACGACGCTTTCCTGCTCGACGTGCCCGAGTTCTTCGATATTTCCCGTGCCTTCCTGGAATCCGCAGGCAAGGCGCGCGGCCTCGATGGTACAGGTGGCTGATATGGCCCTTCAGGAACAGAGCCTGCCGCTCGGCGGCGTCGCGCCCGATCGCACCGGAAAATATCGCACCGATCATCTGCTCGTTGCCGAAATGATTGCGGCCGGCTCAAAAGTGCTCGACGTCGGCTGCGGCGACGGCGAACTCTTGCAACTGCTGGAGAGCCGCGGCATCGACGGCCGCGGCATCGAGCTGTCGCGCGAGGGCGTCAACCGCTGCGTCGCCAGGGGGCTGGCCGTGGTGCAGGGCGACGCCGATACCGATCTCGTCAACTATCCCGATGATGCTTTCGACTACGTGATCCTGTCGCAGACACTGCAGGCGACGCGGCAGCCGAAGGTCGTGCTGGAGAATCTGCTGCGAATCGGCCGGCGAGCGATCGTGTCGTTCCCGAATTTCGGCTTCTGGAAGATGCGGCTGCAACTGCTCGTCGGCGGCCACATGCCGCGCACCGAACATCTGCCCGCCACCTGGTACGACACGCCGAACATCCATTTCTGCACCATCAAGGATTTCGTCCAGCTCTGCGACGAGATCAACGTCAAGATGGAGCGCGCCGTCGCCCTCGATCTCTACGGCCGCCCGGTGCCGCTGAACCTGCCTTGGTGGGTCTGGAACATGTTCGGCGAGCAGGGTGTGTTTCTGCTGAGCAGGGGGACGGGGAAGTGACGCTTTCAGCGTCATTCCGGGGCGCGTCGAAGACGCGAGCCCGGAATCTCGAGATTCCGGGTCTGGTCCTTCGGACCATCCCGGAATGACGCCGTCAAACGTGAACCGCTACCAGTGACCTCGCATCCCGCACCGGCCATCGGCCGCCCTCCACCAGCGCGATGAACCGCTCCACCATCTCGTTGAACAGCGCCGGCTCCTCGAGATTGAGCACGTGGCCTGACTTCGGGAAGAACGAAAGCCCCGCCGCCGGCAGATGCTGTTTCAAAAACAGGCTCGGCCCGATGCAATTGTCGTCCTCGTCGCCGCAGAGAATGAGCGCCGGCGTCGGCACGCGCCGGATCGCATCCGTCATGGTGTAGATCGACGGCCGCTTGCCTTGAAAGCTGCGCATGGTGTTGGCCGAGCCCCTGGCGTCGTGCCGCGCCAGCGCAGCGTAGAGATCGGCGTGGCCGCGCGGATCCTTCAGCAAGAACGGAATCCGGCTCGGCGCCTCCCGCGTCTCCTTGGCGACTTCAGCCGAACCGATCATCTCATACTGCTCGGCATTGGCGATGCATTGTGCGCGGAAGGCGTCGAGGTTTTCCAAACCCGAGCCGGCGCCCACGGCGGCTAGCGTCATTGATAGCGCCCGCTCGGGCGCATGAAGGCCGACCTGCAGCGAGGAATAGGAGCCCATGGACAGGCCGACGAAATGCGCTCTTGCGATGTCGAGATGGTCGAGCACGGCCAGCGCATCGGTGTAGAAATGCTCGTAGGTGTAGACATCGGCCGATGGCGGCACGTCGGAGGGCGTATAGCCGCGCGCCGAATAGGCGATGCAGCGGTGGCCGCGCGAGAAGTAGCGCATCTGCGGCTCCCAGTTGGTGTGGTCGGCCGCGAACTCGTGCAGGAAGATGATCGGCGTCCCGCTTCCCGCCTCTTCATAGTGCAGACGAACGCTATCCTTGGTGACGGCATAGGGCATTTCGGATTCCTCTCGATTTTCTTGATTTTGCGACACTTCCTTGCGCGATGTGCGCACAAAATTGCAATTAATTTTCGGGGCTGCAATGCGGCGGAGTCGTTCCATTTTCGCCATCGAATCGGCGCGGAATTACCCCGGAATCGTTATCCCACGGTCACATGAAGTCTTCCTCTCGCCACATCCCGCAACGCAAAACGCCGCCCGCGTTCGTTCGTAGACGAACGCAAAGGGGAAGTGGGGGTTGGTACAGAGGACTAAGTATGCGTCAGTTGTTTGCGTTTCGCCGGTCGCTTCGTTTCATCGCGCTGGCATTGTGTTCGGCTTCTATCGTCGTATTTGTCACTCCGGCTTCGGCAAAACCTGGCGCAGGGCGGCACGCCCGGGCCTATCACGCCGGCCACCACGCCAAGCATCATCACGCCTATCGCCACCATCGCCATGCTCTCAGGATGTCGCGCTTTGAGCGCGAAGTCGCGCAGACGCAGGCCGGCGGCTTTTCGGATTTCAACCCGAGCTACACGGCAAGCACCCCGCAGATGGTCGCGCCCGGCGGCTTCGGCTACGCCAACGCTGACGCGGAAGCGCGCAACCTCCGCACCGGCCGCCGTGGCGCCCGGCTGCGGCATGTCGAGCGCACCTCGCGCTGGGATCGCGCCGTCGCGCACATGAATGCGCGCGGTCTTGCCGATGCCAACGCGAGCGTCGCCGCGAACGCAAACGTCGCAGCCGATGCAGGCGTTGCCTCGAATGCAACGGTGACGCCGACCGGCGGCGCGATGGCCTCGGGCTACACCTCGTCGAACGTCGTCACTGAGGCGCGAAAATATCTCGGCGGCAACCCGACCGGGCGCGGCAGCCTGTGGTGCGCGCGCTTCATGAACATGGTGCTGCAGCACTCCGGCTATCGCGGCACCGGCTCCGACATGGCGAGCTCGTTCGCGAAATACGGCCAGCGCGTTTCCGGCCCGCAGGTCGGCGCCATTGCCGTGATGACGCGCGGCCGCCGCGGCGGTCATGTCGGCATCATCACCGGCGTCGACGCCAAGGGCAATCCGATCATGATCTCCGGCAACAACGGCAACCGCGTCCGCGAAGCCCCGGTCTCGCGCGGCCGGATCTACGCCTACGTCATGCCGACGAGCTGATCGACAGCATCAAGGACTCGTAGGGTGGGCAAAGCGGAAGCGTGCCCACCATTTACGCCCGGGATCGTGGTGGTGGGCACGCTTCGCTCTGCCCACCCTACGGCTTTAAGCGAAGGTCATTCGCTCATGGGAGCGGTTCGACCTTCGCCGCCATGTCGGGGGCGCGTGTGACGCGGTATGTCGCGTTGCTGCATTTGAGGACCCAGACGGCACGGTCCGGCTGTGAGCGCTTTCTGTCCCTCGTGGCGCCGAGCGCTTTGTCGCAGGTGAACCCCTGCGTACGAATCTGGGCCGACAGCATTGACTGCGGCGTTTCGGCCGCAGCCTGCTGCGCCCGCACCTGCGGGCTGAAAAGGACAGCAGCGATAGCCAGGAGTAACGATCCAGGTGTTTTGCGCATGAGCTCAATCCTTCGAACAGACATTCCGCTCGTCTGAGGGCTGAAGAAGCGGACCTTACTCCAAGAATTCGGAAACGACAGCTTTCGCGCAAATGTGACACGACGCAGCAAACGTGGGGGACCATGTCGAGAGGGGCGCGCATTCGCGCGACCCGTTGGCTCATGCCTGTGGCTCATGCGCGCGGAAGACGGTGCCCTCGGATAGCGCACGATTGCCGGGCGCCATCCGGTGGAGCCGTATGGCGTCTTCTCCGCCTTCCGATCGCAAATTTGTAATCCGAGCCGTGGTCGCTGCGTGTGAAGTGCGCCACATCACGGAAGCTTTTGTCTCATTTCAGCGAGGATGGTCGAGGCGGGTCCTTGCGCGCTGGCCTCTCGGTTTCGTGAGGATGCTTCATGCGCAACGTGGCGCGCAACGATGGAACCGCGCCGATGAAGTCGTTTTCGGAGGTCGACGAAGACATGCTGAAACGAACCGATGGTTTAATGGCCTTAAGCCCAAAACCATGGGTGGCTATTTGAGGCAACGCCGTGTGTTCGAAACTTTGGGCGTCGAAGTTCTGGCCCACCGGAGATTTTTTGATTGAGTCATAGGTGCCGTCATGCGCGAAGATTTTGCTTCGTCCAGTTTTCTTGCCGTTATCATCGTGAGCTTGATTGTGGTTTGTACGGGCCTTGTCGCGCTTGCAAGCTGATCCTGCGATGAAATGTCCGGCCTTGCGCCGTGCCTGGCATGAAGATGCCATCACTTGATCGCCGCACGCGCGTTGCTGTCCGCAACACCATCCGCTGCGATGGAATTGTTTCCAAATATTTCTGACGGCTGCGCAATCTGGAGCAATTCTAGCAGCCACCCATCGAACTCCGAAGATGCCTGCGTTAGAGCGAGGCACCAAAAAATCGTACCGGCCAAGCCGGCAGACTTCGGGGTAATTACAGGGTGACACCAACAGGATTCGATTCGCTTTCCACCACTCGACTTCAACTCTTGCGAACGATCTGCCTCGGGGCAGTCAGCGGTCTCGCTCTTTACTTACCGACTGGAACCGCACTGGCGCAGTCTTCACTGCCACCGGTCACCGTGGACGCGCCGCAGCAGCGCGCTCGTCAGGCCGCGACCCAGCCATCCCGCCGCGCTTCGACCACGCGCGGCGCGCGTACCGCTCGCGCAGCCCGCGCGCCGCAAGCGGCGCCCGCTGCGGCCGCATCAGGCCCTGGTGCCGGCGAACGCGCCAATGGTCCGGTGCGGGGCTTCGTCGCGACCCGCAGCGGCACCGCGACCAAGACCGACACGCCGATCATCGAGACGCCGCAGTCGATTTCCGTCGTCACCACCGATCAGGTCAGAAATCAGGGCGCGGCGTCGATCGGTGAGGCGTTGCGCTACACCGCCGGCGTCAGCGGCGATGTCAACGGCGGTTCAGATACGCGCTTCGGTGGCCTGCAGATCCGCGGCTTCGACATGACCATGCCGGGACTCTACATCGATGGTCTGCGGGTGCCGTCCAGCAACTACGTGCATTTCAATGGTCTCGATCCATATGGTGCCGAGCGCCTGGAGGTCCTCAAGGGGCCGTCGTCGGCGATGTACGGCGGCAGCGGCACCGGCGGCATCCTCAATTACGTTACCAAGCTGCCGACCGCGCAACAGTTCGGCGAAGTCTCGGTCTCGGGCGGCAGCTTCAACCGCTATCAGGGCCAGTTCGACATGGGCGGTCCCGCCAACAAGGAAGGCACCGTGCTGTGGCGGTTGACCGGTGTCGTTCGCGATGGCGAAACTCAGGTCGACTTCACCAAGGATAACCGCGTCTTCATCGCGCCCGCCGTCACCTTCAAGCCGAACGAGGACACGACCATCACCTTCCTGGCCAACTATCAGAGGGACAGGGCAGGGTGGGGACTGCAGTTCCTGCCGGCTTCGGGCACGGTGTGGCCCAATAATGGTCGCACCATCCCGGTCTCGTTCTTCGCGGGCGTGCCCGGTTTCGACGCGTTCAACACCGAGATTGCGACCGCCGGCTACCAGCTCTCGCACAACTTCAACGACGCCATCACTTTCCGGCAGAATCTGCGCTACGCCTATCAGCACAACGAAGAAAAAGTGTTCTATGGCGGCGGCTACACCAACGAGGCTGCGGGTCTGCTTGCGCGCTACGGCAGCACGAGCAATTCGTACATCAATTCCTTGGCGGTGGACAATCAACTGCAGGGCAAGTTCACCACCGGCGTCCTCAGCCACACCACGCTGGTCGGTATAGACTACCGCAACACCTCATTTCGCGACACCGCCTATGGCGTGACGACCTCGGCCCCCGAGATCAACGTGTTCGCCCCGGTCTACAGCTACGACTGGACCATTGGGGCCATGAGCGACAACACCGGCATCAAGCAATCGCAGGTCGGGCTCTACGCGCAGGACCAGATCAAGCTCGGCCGGCTCTCGTTCCAACTCGGCGGCCGCCAGGATTTCGTCACCACGAAGGTCGACAGCGGTCTCTTCAACACCTCGGCCACGACTGACGCCTCGGCATTCACCGGCCGCGCAGCCGTCATGTACAATTTCGACAATGGAATCGCGCCATATGTCAGCTATTCCGAATCCTTCCTGCCGGTGCTGGCGACCAACGTGGCGGGCCAGTTGCTCAACCCCGAGACCGGAACGCAGTATGAGGTCGGCGTAAAGTACCAACCGGTCGGGCTGAACGCCCTGTTCACGATCGCGGCGTTCGACCTCACACGCTCCAACGTCGTGACATACCCGCCACCGCTCTATATCGCTGAACAGACCGGCCAGGTGAAGTCGCGCGGCATCGAGCTCGAAGGCACGATGTCGCTCGCCGACGGCTGGAACCTGCGCGCCGCCTATGCCTATGTCGACGCCGTGATCACGCAGGATCCGGTAAATATCGGCAAGACGCCCCCCACGGTGCCGCTCAACCGCACCTCTCTGTGGAGCGACTACACGCTGCAGAGCGGGCCGCTCGCCGGGGTCCAGTTCGGCGGCGGCATCCGCCACGTCGGCGCGACGTGGGGCGACGACGCCAACACCTTCAAGGTCGGAGCATCCACCGTGCTGGATGCACTGCTGGCCTACAACAAGGACAATTGGCGCCTGTCGCTGAACGTCACCAATCTTGCCGACACGCGCTATGTCGCCGCCTGCTACAGCCTGTCGGGATGCTTCTACGCAGAAGGGCGCAAGGCGATCGCCAAAGTGGCCTATCGATGGTAGGGCGGAGACGAAACATTGCGACGGATACGTCACCGCCGGTCTGCCGACCGGCGGTGACGACGTTTGATGACTGAGGCAACCCCAACCGCACGGGCGAAGGCCATGAGATCGATCTTCGGGCGACTGCATCGCTGGGCCGGACTTCTCACCGCCGGCTTTCTGTTCTTTTCGGGCATCACCGGCGCGATCATCTCGTGGGATCATGCGATCGACGATGCGCTGAATCAGGATCTGTTCGACGTGACGAGCAGCGGTCCGTCGATTCCCTCCGTCGATCTCGTCAAGCTGATCGAGCAGCGCGATCCGCGTGCGCGCGTCGTCCACATGTTCATGACGCCGGAGAAGGACCATTCGCTGTGGTTCTTCGTGCTGCCGCGGATCGATCCGGCGACCGGCAAGCGGTTCACGCTGGACTACAATCAGATCTTCCTCGATCCCAACACCGGCGCAGAACTCGGGCGACGCTACTGGGGCGCGGTGTGGCCGGTGACGCGCGCCAACTTCGTCTCGTTTCTCTACAAGCTGCATTACACCATGCATATTCCGGAGTTCTGGGGCAACGATCGCTGGGGCATGCGCGTGCTCGGCGTCATCGCGATTATCTGGACCATCGACTGCTTCGTCGGCTTCTATCTGACCCTGCCGTCCCGCCGCCGCGCCAAAGCGGAGCGGGCGCCGGCCGTCGAGCGCCAGCTCGGCCGCGGTTTCTGGGCGCGCTGGGCGCCGGCGTGGAAGATCAAGACCTCGGGCAGCGCCTACCGAATCAATTTCGACATCCACCGCGCTTTCAGCCTGTGGACCTGGGCGCTGCTATTCGTGATCGCCTTCACGGCGTTTTCGCTCAATCTGTATTTCGAAGTGTTCTCGCCCTTGATGAAGACGGTGTCGAACTACACCCCGACGCCCTATGAGCAGCGTCCGTACCGGCATCTCGACGATCCGATCGAGCCCAAGGTCACGTTTGCCGATATCGCCGCGCGTGCGGCGGCCGACGGCAAGAGCCGCGGCTGGACCACGCCTGTCGGTTCGATCAATTACGGCCCGGCCCATGGCGTCTATGCCGCGGCGTTCTTCCATCCCGGCGACGATCACGGCGCCGGTGGCGTCGGTCCGGCGCAGCTCTATTACGACAGCGAGGACGGACGCCCGATCGGCCAGCGACTGCCGTGGGTCGGCACCGCCGCCGATATCTTCGTGCAGGCACAGTTCCCGCTGCATTCCGGCCGGATCGTCGGGCTACCCGGCCGCATCCTGATCTCGATCATGGGACTGGTGGTTGCGGTGCTATCGGTGACCGGCGTCGTGATCTGGTGGCGCAAGCGCCGCGCCCGCATCCACGTGCGCGAAACCACCGCAACCGGCGCGAGCGGACGCCTCGCGCCTGCGGAATAGTTCCATCGAACTTTTCGGATCCCTGCAGACCAAGAACCCGTTGCGGGTAAAATCTAAATTTTGGAGCAGATTCAAACTGATTTGGGTCGTCCAGTCATCCGCGCAAAAATAATCCGCTTCTCTTTCACCCCAAATCAGCGGCAATTTCCGCGCGTCCCGCCTCGACACGAGGGGCGTATCGCGGTCGTCACGAACGCGAGGCGGGATGCGGTGGACGCGAGGGCGTCGGCGCGCAAGGTGGCTGCAGGGCGAGGTCAAAACTCGTGAGCGGCTGATGGCGCGCAAGATGACGACGCCATTTGCGTACGGCAAAACCGTGTGGTCCTGACACCCGTGGCTGGTGCCAAGCTGCCGGTGGCGTCTCCGATCCAACCGGATCGATGCGCCATCAAGCCGGCAGTGACGGAGGCCAGAGGAATTCGGCTCCGGGGAGACCACGGCATAAGCCGTCAACCCATTGCGCAGGGAATGCCGGACTGCTTCGGCTGTACCTGTATGCTCGTGTGCGCATTTCCTACACCCATTGCACACGAGACCGCGGGTGCGGCGAGCACCCGGCATTCCCTGCTCCCTCTTTCGGGGGACAAGGTTCAAGCAAGCCTCGGGCGCGGTGCGTCGCGAGAACGCTGACACATACTCAATTGTCGTCACCCGCGCAGGCGGGTGACCCAGTATACCAGAGACAGCGAGGATAGGACCGTTAGGCCGCGGCGTACTGGATACCCCGTATGCGCGGGGTATGACGGTCGTTGTGCTGTTTCAGCGCTCGCAACAACGGCATTGATGGCAGAAACCTCACAACAACGCCGCCTGTTCCGCCGCGATCGCATCGCCTGCGCTGATCGTGCCGCCGGTGATGACCTCGGCATAGATCCCGCAATCGGCATGGCCGAGCCGGCGCTGCAACGCCGGCGGAATGGCGAGGTCGCGCTGGCCGGTATCGGGATCGACATTGATGGCGGCGCAGCGGACGATGCGCTTCACCACCTTGAGCCTGACGTCGCCGACCGCAAGCGTGCGGTCAAGCAGATCGAATTCGTGCCAGGCCGGCCAGCCCTCGACATAGAGATTGCCGCGGAAACGAAGCGGATGGACTGGCGCGCCGACGATATCCTCGATGGCGCGGACGCTGGCGAGGTTGATGATGGAGACCACCTTGCGGGCGACGTCCGAAAAACTGTGGCCGGGGCTCTCCAGCACCTTCGGCGGCCCTTTGATCTGGCCGGCAAAGGCGGTGGCGAAAAAATTCTCGATTGCCTGCCGGCCCTCGGCCGTCGCCAGGTTGCCCTGGGCTGCGATCTCGCCATTTTGGCGAAGCGAGAGGACCTGACTCTCATCGTCGAAATGGGTGCGCAGGCCGGCGAGCCATTCATCCCGCATCAGCATCAGGAAGTGCAGCTTCGGCATCCATTTGGGTTCCGCCGGATCGAACCCGGACGGGCCGTTCTCGATGGCGTAGCGGCGATCGGCCAAAAGCGTCTGTCCGGGCTTCAGTTCGGCGCGGCCAAGCTGCTCCGGGGTCAGGCCCTTGATGGGGTAACGGTAAATCCCGGTGATCCGGGCAGGGGAGGTGGCGTCCATGCGGCTTATTAAGAGATTCCTCCGGCTCGCGCCACAACTCCGAATTTATAGCCGCGGCCCTTCCGTTTCGCCCGGCCATGCCCACATTTGCGTCAAGCCTGAAAAGCGGGCGACGACCCGCGGCCGGTTGAGGAATGTCAACGCGGTTGGCGGATACCCAATGAAGATGCCGCAATCATGCCTCAGGGGTGGGAGCGGCATGCCGAGGGAAGCAAAACGATATGAATATTGAAAAATACACCGAGCGGGCGCGCGGCTTTGTTCAGTCTGCGCAGTCGCTCGCCATGCGCGACGGACACCAGCAGTTCTCGTCGCTGCACGTCCTCAAAGTTCTGCTGGACGATAGCGAGGGGCTGGCCGCAGGTCTGATCGACCGCGCCGGCGGCAATTCGCGCGCCATCCTCAAGGCGACCGAGGACGCGCTGAAGAAGCTGCCGAAGGTTTCGGGCAGCGGCGCCGGGCAGATCTATCTTGCCCCCGATATGGCGCGCGCCTTCGATGCGGCGGAAAAGGCCGCCGAGAAGGCCGGCGACAGCTTTGTCACCGTCGAGCGGTTGCTGTTGGGCCTGACGCTCGAGAAGAACGGTGAGGCCGGTAACATCCTGAACAAGGGCGGCGTCACGCCGCAAAGCCTCAATGCGGCGATCGAAGCGCTGCGCAAGGGCCGCAGCGCAGATAGCGCCACGGCGGAGAATGCCTATGACGCGCTGAAGAAATATGCCCGCGACCTCACGCAGGCCGCGCGCGACGGCAAGCTCGATCCGGTAATCGGGCGTGACGAGGAAATCCGCCGCACCATCCAGGTGCTGTCCCGCCGTACCAAGAACAATCCCGTGCTGATCGGCGAGCCCGGCGTCGGCAAGACCGCGATCGTCGAAGGCCTGGCGCTGCGCATCCTCAATGGCGACGTGCCCGAGAGCCTGCAGGACAAGAAGCTGCTGTCGCTCGACATGGGTGCGCTGATCGCGGGCGCCAAGTATCGCGGCGAGTTCGAGGAGCGGCTGAAGGCCGTGCTGCAGGAAGTGACCGCGGCCGAAGGCTCGATCATCCTGTTCATCGACGAGATGCACACGCTGGTCGGCGCCGGCAAGGCGGATGGCGCGATGGACGCGTCCAATCTCTTGAAGCCTGCGCTGGCGCGCGGCGAGTTGCACTGCATCGGCGCCACCACGCTCGACGAATACCGCAAGCATGTCGAAAAGGACGCGGCGCTGGCGCGGCGCTTCCAGCCGGTGTTCGTCTCCGAGCCGACGGTCGAGGATACCATCTCGATCCTGCGCGGCCTGAAGGACAAGTACGAACAGCACCACGGCGTCCGCATCACGGATTCCGCGCTGGTCGCGGCGACCACGCTGTCGAACCGTTACATCACCGACCGTTTCCTGCCTGACAAGGCCATCGACCTGATGGATGAGGCGGCGGCGCGGCTGAAGATGCAGGTCGATTCCAAGCCGGAAGAGCTCGATTTGATGGACCGGGAAATCATCCGGCTGAAGATCGAACAGGAGGCGCTGAAGAAGGAAACCGATATCGGCTCCAAGAGCCGCCTGCAGTCGCTGGAAAAGGAACTGGCGGACCTGGAGGAAAAATCGGCGGCGCTGACGTCGCGCTGGAGCGCGGAGAAGAACAAGCTATCCGACGCGCAGAAGATCAAGAGTGAGCTCGATGCCTTGCGCATTGAACTCGCCAACGCGCAGCGCCGCGGCGAATTCCAGCGCGCGGGCGAGCTTGCCTATGGCAAGATTCCGGAGCTGGAGAAGCGGCTCGAAACCATCGAGGCCAACGAAGACGCCGGCGAGATGATGGAGGAGGCGGTGACCGCCAACCACATCGCGCAGGTGGTGTCGCGCTGGACCGGCGTTCCCGTCGACAAGATGCTGGAAGGCGAAAAGGACAAGCTGCTGAAGATGGAGAATGCGCTCGGCAAGCGCGTCGTCGGCCAGGCCGAAGCCGTGCGTGCGGTCGCAACCGCCGTGCGCCGTTCGCGTGCAGGGCTACAGGACCCGAACCGTCCGATGGGCTCGTTCATGTTCTTGGGGCCCACCGGCGTCGGCAAGACCGAGCTGACGAAAGCGCTGGCGGAGTACCTGTTCAACGACGAGACCGCGATGGTCCGCCTCGACATGTCCGAGTTCATGGAAAAGCACTCGGTGTCGCGGCTGATCGGCGCACCTCCCGGCTATGTCGGCTATGACGAGGGCGGGGCGCTCACCGAAGCGGTGCGTCGGCGGCCCTATCAGGTGGTGCTGTTCGACGAGATCGAGAAGGCGCATCCGGACGTCTTCAACGTGCTGCTGCAGGTGCTCGACGACGGCCGTCTGACCGACGGCCAGGGCCGCACCGTCGACTTCCGCAACACGCTGATCATCATGACCTCGAACCTCGGTTCGGAATTTTTGGTGAACCAGCCGGAGGGCGAGGACACCGCGGCGGTGCGCGAGCAGGTGATGGGGATGGTGCGGATGCACTTCCGGCCCGAATTCCTCAACCGCGTCGACGAGATCATCCTGTTCCATCGTTTGCAGAAGAGCGAGATGGGCCGGATCGTCGAGATCCAGTTCGCTCGCCTGGAGAGGCTGCTGGAAGATCGCAAGATCACGCTGACGCTCGATGCGGCGGCGCGCGATTGGCTCGCGGCCAAGGGTTGGGATCCTGCCTACGGCGCTCGCCCGCTGAAACGGGTGATTCAGCGCAGCCTGCAAGACCCGCTGGCCGAGATGATCCTCTCAGGCGATGTCGCCGACGGCGACCGCGTCGTGATCTCGAGCGAAGGCAATGTGCTGACCTTCAACGGCAAGGCAGCCCAGACCGCCGAGATCGCGCAGTTCGAGACACCGGTGCCGAAGCGCAAGCTGAACTAGGGTGCTGGACGAACGCGAAAGCCCCGAGCATGCGCCATGTTCGGGGCTTTAGCTGAGTGGCAGTGACCGCTTCAGTCCGATGGACTAACCGCGGGCCCCGGCTCACCGGGATCATCGTCCTCGGGCTCGAGCTCCGTTAGGATGTCCACGAGCTCGCGGACCCGACCGGTCGCCAGCGGCCTGCCCGAATTCATCATCGGCTCGTCATTGGCTATCCAGGCTTGAGCCTCCGCCAGCTCATCCACCGTGGCGCCAGTTCCGATGATCTGGGCGATCGTGACCTCGTCGGCCCCACTGACTGCCTTGGTGACGTCATCCCGGGTAATGCGGCTCATGGCTGTTGATCCCCTTCAAGTCACGCTGATAGCCGCCCGCCGCTAGAAGCGGCGAGCGGCAAGATGTGCAAGGCCGGTCAAAGGCCCGTCGTCAGACGAGGCGGGTTCTGGGACATGAGCCAGAGTTCGACGGCGGCAAGCACGGCCACGGCAGCGCCGATCAGCACGTGCACCGTCAACGCGGTTCCCTGGAAGCCCAGGACCCAGGGCGAAACCAGCGCCCACAGGCCGACGATTAGGTTAAGCCATTCCTCCCAGACTGCGAATGCCGCCAGCGCTGCGATCGCGAGGATCGCGATCACGAGACCGGCGACCATGGCGTTCTGAGAGACCTTTCCGGCGTCGAAGCCGAACATCCAGGGCGATACGAATAAAACCGCGCCGAGGATGAGGTTCGCGACGTCGCACAATTTGGCGTTCGTCCAATTCTCTTTGGCGTTCGTCCAGTTGTCCATGACATCCTCCATTGAGAGGCTGCTGTTGCAAGTTAACTGGAGAAAGCCAGCCCGGGTTCCACAGGGGCGCAACCCCCTGACAATTAATGAAACCTGCGATCGGAAGGCAGTTGCCCCTTGGCTTGGGAACTTCGCCGTTTGGGGCGCCAAACGGCGTGGCATGCACCGCAATGAACGCCGGTTGCCGCCCGGTCTCCGTTACCGTTCGGGCTCACGGCGATCGGTGTTCCGCGCCTCAAGCGCGGCTCCATAGGCGGCAACCCTGGCCGGCGAAGGGGAGCCGATTACAGGCTGCCCGGTCTTCGCGCTACTTCCTTGTGACCTTGTAGATCGCGTTTTCCAGATCCGACGAGAAGTAGATCACCCCCGTTGCCCCAACGCCGACGCCGGTCGGGATGTTGCTCGGCAAGCCGCCCGGCGCGGCCGGCAATCCGATTGGGAGATTGGCGGCGATTTCGGTGGCGGCCCCGCTGGCTGGATCGATCTGAACGATGCGCTTCGCACCGACCTCTGCGACGATCAGTTTGCCGTCGGGGGCGACTGCAATGCCCTCCGGCATCTTCAGATCCTTGGCGATCACCGACTTCTCGCCATTGGCTTCCACCTTCGAGACCTGTCCGGCAAAAGCTTCGGTTAGATAGACCGCGCCGCCCGATCCGGCGGCGAGCCCCACCGGCCCTTCGAGGTTGCCGATCACCACGTTGCGGTCCTTGCCGTGCTCGCCGCTCGCCCGCACCAGCGATTTGCTGCCGAGCTCGTTGACGAGAATAGAGCCGTCGCCGAGCTTGACCGCGTCATGCGGCGCCTTGAAGCCGTGCAGCATCTCCCTAGTCTTGCCGGTCTTGCGGTCGATCAATTGCACCGTGCCGGTGAACCAGCTCGACAGCAGCACGTCATCGCCCCTCGCGGTGGCGCTCATCGGGTATTCCAGCGTCACGCCGTCGGCATGCATGCGCGCAGGTTCTGAGACTTCGCCGGTCGCGCCATCAACGGTACGATAGGCGAACACGTCGGCGACGTAGATGGTGTCCTTGGCCCCATCGGAGACGACGCCGATGCCGCCGGGCAGCGCCAGCTTGCCGATAATGACCTGCTTGGCAGTGCCGGTCTCCGGATCGACTTCCTGGATGCCGTTGTCGGCCATGTTGGAGACGAAGATGCGATCCTTGTCGTCGATCACGAGGTTGTCGAGCGAGGGCTTGAGCTGGGCGGCCAGCTTTTTCGCGCCGGACTTCGGATCGACCCGGATCAATTGGCCGAGCGCGGTATCGACCACCCAGAGATTGCCCTTGGAATCGAAATTGACGGCAGCCGGAATCTTGAAGCCGTCGGCGACCACGGAAAGTTCGCCCTTGTCGACGTCGACCCTCGCGACCTGGCCCTTGAACCAGAGCGGGCCGTACAGTCTGTCGTCGGGACCGAATTCGAAGCCGTTGAGGCCGCCCATTTTCTCCATGATCTTGCGCGGCGGTTTCACGCCCTCGACGTCGATTTCATAGAGCGCATCGCCCAAAAACACCTGCGTCGCGTACAGCCGTCCGTCCTTGCGGAACGCCAGCGAGTTGATGCCGGGCAGGCCCGAAGCGAGCTTCTTCACCGGGCCGTCGCCCTTGCGCGAATAGAGATCGCCGGTGAGGAAGGCGGTCCAGGCCATGGTGCCGTCGGGCGCGAACGCAATATCGTCGGACATGCCTTCGGGGGAGGGGACCGCAATCTTCGCTGTGCCGTTATTGCGATCGACCTCGTAGAGCGCGGCACCGGCGACGCTGCCGGCGAACAGTCGGCCGGACTTGTCGACTCCGAGCCCGTGCACGCCATGAAACGCCGAGCCCGGAACCAGCTTGGTGACCTCATAGGTCTGCGCCGATGCGCCCGCCGCGTTTCCAAGAACGATTGCCGCAGCGGTTGCTGCGAGTGCAAGCCTGCTCATCATGACGCTACCTCCCAACTGTTTTTGTTGGAGGCAGTATTTGTCGTGACGCGCAGTTTGGCAAACAAAACTGTCGGTTGCGTGCGCGGCCGCTGCCACAGATCCGACACGCAGCGTGTCGTGAGAATCCTTATCGGATCTTCAGGATGTTATCGAAAGCTCAGCGGCTGACCTGGCGCGTCTGCGGCGTGGTGCCGGTGGCCTCCGAAACCCGCGCCGAGCTGCCGCGATTGTTCATCTGGATGTCGAGCCGGTCGCGCTCTTTTTCGAAATTCGCCAGCATTGAGCCTTCAAGCGAACGGCCGCGCGGCAGCTTGACGCGCATCGGGTCGACGAAGCGGCCGTTGACCAGGATTTCGTAGTGGACATGGGCGCCGGTCGACATGCCCGTCGATCCGACGAAGCCAATCACCTGACCCTGGCGCACGCGCTTGCCGGGCTCCATGCCCTTGGCGAACGCCGACATGTGGCCGTAGGCGGTCTCGTAGCCGTTATTGTGCTTCAGGCGAACGTATTTGCCGTAACCGCCTTCCCAGCCGACCTTTTCGACCACGCCATTGCCGGAGGCGAAAATCGGCGTGCCGTAGGGCGTCGCCCAGTCCACGCCGGTGTGCATCTTGGTGAAGCCGAGGATCGGGTGGCGGCGGCCGCCGAAGCCCGAACGCATGATCGCGTTGTTGACGGGTTTGCGGACCAGGAACTTTTTCGCGCTCTTGCCGGTCTCATCGTAAAAGTCGACCACGGAGTCGTCGGGGGTCTGGAAGCGGTAATATTTCTTGGTCTCGCCGCCGACGGTCAGCGAGGCGAACAGCACCTCGGTCTTTTCGGTGCTGGGTGTGGCTTCGTCGTCGCCGGCGAAGAACACATCGAATGAATCGCCCGGCTGCACCTTGCGCTGGAAGTCGACGTCGTAAGAATAGATGCGGACCATGTCCTCGATCACGGCAGCCGGCACCTTGTTGCGCAGCGCGGTCTCGTAGATGCTCTGGTAGAGCCGGACGCCGCTGCCATCATCTTCATCATCGTCATCGTCGTCCTTGCCGGTAGCGGCTTCGGCGACGGTATTCATGCTCTGCACGTCGACGGCGACATATTTGCCGACGTCCGACAGCGCGGCGACGGCTTCGACGGTGGTCTCGTTGGCGACGATCACGCGATAGGGCTGCAGCCGGGCGGCGGGTCCGAGGCCGGAGGGGGCCATCAGGATGCGGATCTTCTGACCTTCCTTCAGGCCGCCGTCGCGGCCGCGGGGGCCAAGGGTCAGCGCAACCGCCCTGGCTTCATCGGGTGTCGCGCCCAGGTCGCGCAGGATCGAAGCGATGGTGTCGCCCTTTTTCACGACGTGAACGCGTTCGCCGGACGGATTGCCGCCGGTGATCTGGTCCTTGGTCTTCGGCAGCAGGGTGACGTTTTCCGGCACGATGCGGGTTTCAAAGCCAGCATAGGGATCGGAGACGTTGCCTTCGGTGGCATAGGCGAGCTTGATATCGGACTGCACGCCACTGGCGTCGGCGGTAAGGGCCGTGTAGCGGACACCGCCCGAGCCGCGCCAGTTCGCGGCATCCCGTACCCGCATCAGGACCTCATCGAGCGCGACCACGGCGGCGAGTTTCGCCTTGGGCAGCACGGTGGCGAGGTCCTTGGTAACGAAGGAAACTTCGGCGTCGGGTTCGACGGCTTCGGGATTGTTCGGATCCTCGGCAGCCGCCTGCGTCGGGGTGCCGACATCGGTCAGCAGGCGCTGGGCATTGTAGGGCGGGATCTTCGAGCTGAGATCGCTCGTCGTCATCGACAGGTTGCCGGAGATGCGGACGAAGGGCCGCACCCGCATCACGTCACGGTTTCCAACACGGGTAACGGTCGACACCCGCATTACGTTACGCGAGGCGGTGGATTCGCCGGGCGGCGGCAGACGGTCGCTTTTGTGCAGGGTGGCGGTGCGATCATTGGCGCCGAACGCCCCGCGCAACGCGCCCTCGACGCGCTCCGGCACCTTGGCAAAAGTCATTTCGCCGTCGAGCGAGGCAAAAACGGCGCCGCCGATAAGGGCCGCGCCGCACAGACCGGTCAGGATGGTGCCGCTAAACCATTGTACGGAGACACGGCGGCGATCGATCACCGCAGCCTCGGAGCCATCGACGGAAAGTGGCGGCTCGTGACCGAGATCGATGATCCCGGTCTCACGTCCATAGCCGCTCCCGCGTGGCGCCTTCTGGCTCAACCCTGTCTCCCCCCAAATTCCATCGACATCCGACAAGACCTCGCCCGATCCAGACCTACGTTTCCGCCCTTTTAAGGGAGGGATTCCGGAGCATGGCGTTGCCGCACGCATGGAAATTCGGGAATCAGAAGCCAGAAGAAGACCGGCCGCAGTCTCGAACGTCAATGGTCAGCAGATCTCTCGAAGTTTCCTGGCCGCATGGGAAAGGCGACGGGTTCCTCGAGATCGCCTGTCCCGGGTAGATGAAGACCGGCAGCCCCCACTGGCACCCGGTGATTCACTGCATACCTTATAGTCAGAACGTCGCAGGATTGTGGCTCAAGTGCGGCCAAAGGCCCGAAACATAGGGACTTCTTGGCGTCCCAAAAAACTTGCGAGCGATACGACAATTTCTTGACGAGGGGCGTTGACAACCCCGATCGGGCGGGCCTATAACCCGGCCACTGAGCGCGGCGATGCATTGGCCCCCGAGGCCAACGCATCTTTTCGCGCCCCGTAAGCTCCTCATTGCGATGAGTGACTCAACAGCCGATAACAGTCGGTTGTTATTTGTCGTCGGATGGGGTGTGCGGGAACCTTCCAGAAGTGGAAGGGTGGGGTCCCAAGGATCCCGGGCTGTTTGACAAGTGAAGATGAAGAAAGAGAAACGTGGACGGCGGAGTCCTTGCGTCTCTCGGAATACTTGGGAGCTTCGGTTTTTGAGTTCTGGGAGTGGACGAAAGACTTCGGCGGTACACGTTTTAAAGGTTACACCATCGTTGCCAGCGATGTGAATCGTGGGCAGCTCGTCGGCTTCGGTCGGCGAAGAATGGTGGGACCTCGTCAAACGTTGTGATCAGCCGGTTCAAGGTTTCAAGTCCAACTTGAGAGTTTGATCCTGGCTCAGAGCGAACGCTGGCGGCAGGCTTAACACATGCAAGTCGAGCGGGCGTAGCAATACGTCAGCGGCAGACGGGTGAGTAACGCGTGGGAACGTACCTTTTGGTTCGGAACAACCCAGGGAAACTTGGGCTAATACCGGATAAGCCCTTACGGGGAAAGATTTATCGCCGAAAGATCGGCCCGCGTCTGATTAGCTAGTTGGTGAGGTAATGGCTCACCAAGGCGACGATCAGTAGCTGGTCTGAGAGGATGATCAGCCACATTGGGACTGAGACACGGCCCAAACTCCTACGGGAGGCAGCAGTGGGGAATATTGGACAATGGGCGCAAGCCTGATCCAGCCATGCCGCGTGAGTGATGAAGGCCCTAGGGTTGTAAAGCTCTTTTGTGCGGGAAGATAATGACGGTACCGCAAGAATAAGCCCCGGCTAACTTCGTGCCAGCAGCCGCGGTAATACGAAGGGGGCTAGCGTTGCTCGGAATCACTGGGCGTAAAGGGTGCGTAGGCGGGTCTTTAAGTCAGGGGTGAAATCCTGGAGCTCAACTCCAGAACTGCCTTTGATACTGAAGATCTTGAGTTCGGGAGAGGTGAGTGGAACTGCGAGTGTAGAGGTGAAATTCGTAGATATTCGCAAGAACACCAGTGGCGAAGGCGGCTCACTGGCCCGATACTGACGCTGAGGCACGAAAGCGTGGGGAGCAAACAGGATTAGATACCCTGGTAGTCCACGCCGTAAACGATGAATGCCAGCCGTTAGTGGGTTTACTCACTAGTGGCGCAGCTAACGCTTTAAGCATTCCGCCTGGGGAGTACGGTCGCAAGATTAAAACTCAAAGGAATTGACGGGGGCCCGCACAAGCGGTGGAGCATGTGGTTTAATTCGACGCAACGCGCAGAACCTTACCAGCCCTTGACATCCCGGTCGCGGACTCCAGAGACGGAGTTCTTCAGTTCGGCTGGACCGGAGACAGGTGCTGCATGGCTGTCGTCAGCTCGTGTCGTGAGATGTTGGGTTAAGTCCCGCAACGAGCGCAACCCCCGTCCTTAGTTGCTACCATTTAGTTGAGCACTCTAAGGAGACTGCCGGTGATAAGCCGCGAGGAAGGTGGGGATGACGTCAAGTCCTCATGGCCCTTACGGGCTGGGCTACACACGTGCTACAATGGCGGTGACAATGGGATGCTAAGGGGCGACCCTTCGCAAATCTCAAAAAGCCGTCTCAGTTCGGATTGGGCTCTGCAACTCGAGCCCATGAAGTTGGAATCGCTAGTAATCGTGGATCAGCACGCCACGGTGAATACGTTCCCGGGCCTTGTACACACCGCCCGTCACACCATGGGAGTTGGTTTTACCTGAAGACGGTGCGCTAACCGAAAGGGGGCAGCCGGCCACGGTAGGGTCAGCGACTGGGGTGAAGTCGTAACAAGGTAGCCGTAGGGGAACCTGCGGCTGGATCACCTCCTTTCTAAGGATGATCCTTCAGTTCAGCTCACGCTGACTATCGGATCGTTTTAGAAACATCAGTGGCCAACAATCGTCAGGATTGTTGAGCTGCATTGGCGGGATTTCGCCGTCTACGTTTCTCTTTCTTCGCGGACGAACACGCACCAGGGGCTAAAGCGCTGTGCGATGCATCGGCGCGAGCCGATTGCGTGCGAGCTTAAAGTCCCTTGTGTTAGGGGCTTGTAGCTCAGTTGGTTAGAGCGCGCGCTTGATAAGCGTGAGGTCGGAAGTTCAAGTCTTCCCAGGCCCACCACCTTGATCGAGTGCGAGGCATTCGTCTTCTGGTACGGGGCCATAGCTCAGCTGGGAGAGCGCGTGCTTTGCAAGCATGAGGTCGTCGGTTCGATCCCGTCTGGCTCCACCAGATGAAATCGAAGATCGAGGGTGCCTCGAATATTCGTCCGCGAAACATCACTTCGCGCGCGCTAGTCCGGATGGACGGCGACGTGCGTGATATCTGACATCGTAAAGAGGAGATCGATCCGAGTTTGGGATCTGCAGAGCAATTTGCGGAATCTCATTCCTAATCTCCAGATCATTTCGGCGCTCGCTCATCGCAAGATGATCGGGTTGTAAATGATCTTTGTAGCGAAGCTTGACCGCCTCGCTATCGGGTTGATCTTACGAAGCAAGCTGGTCTTTCTAATCAGTGTCCGGCCGCAACATAGCATTCATCGAGGGTGCGCGTTTTGAGGTTTCGATCTCAAGACAATTGTGCGGACAACATTCTGCCGAGTGTGTGGACATTGATAATGAGAGCAATCAAGTGCCTTAAGGGTGTTCGGTGGATGCCTTGGCGCTGAGAGGCGATGAAGGACGTGCTACGCTGCGATAAGCCGTGGGGAGCTGCGAAGAAGCTTTGATCCACGGATTTCCGAATGGGGAAACCCACCTTCGATAGCTGGAACTCCAAGATCTCTTGATCTTGGGGTTCGGACAGCAATGTTTGAGAACCAAGCCGCGAGGTTTTGGATTTCCAGTTATCAAGTGAAGGTATGAAATCTCTGAATTCATAGGAGGTTTTAAGCGAACCCAGGGAACTGAAACATCTAAGTACCTGGAGGAAAGGACATCAATCGAGACTCCGTTAGTAGTGGCGAGCGAACGCGGACCAGGCCAGTGATACATCAAAGACAACCGGAACCTGTCAGGAAAGCAGGGCCTCAGAGGGTGATAGCCCCGTACGGGTAATGCGATGATGTATCCACGAGTAAGGCGGGACACGTGTAATCCTGTCTGAACATGGGGGGACCACCCTCCAAGCCTAAGTACTCCTCAGCGACCGATAGTGAACCAGTACCGTGAGGGAAAGGTGAAAAGCACCCCGACGAGGGGAGTGAAATAGACCTGAAACCGGACACCTACAAACAGACGGAGCCCAAGATACGTTCTGGGTGACGTCGTACCTTTTGTATTATGGGCCAGCGACTTAATTTAACGAGCAAGCTTAAGCCGATAGG